>CAVVMT010000024.1:0-51903 GCA_963749395.1 Vulcanimicrobiota bacterium | reverse complement strand
CTGATGCTGCTCGCGCGCGAATGCGGCGTGCTCGACAGCGGGCCGATCCAGTGCGTCCCGCTGTACGAAAGCATCGAGAGCCTGCGCGAGGCCCCGGCGATCCAGCGCCGGCTGTTCGAGGACCTGCGCTCGTTTCGCGCGCACTTGGAACAACTGGGCGGCGTGTGCGAGATCATGCTCGGCTATTCCGACTCCAACAAGGACGGCGGGATCGTCACGAGCGCGTGGTCGGTCTACCGCGCGCAAGTCGGGCTCCTCGAATGCGCGCGCGAGTTCGGGGTGCGGCTGCGCTTCTTTCACGGGCGCGGCGGCTCGATCGGCCGCGGGGCCGCCGACGCGGCGGCGGCGATGCGGCTGCAGCCCCGCGACGCGCACGACGGGCGCTTCAAGCTCACCGAACAAGGCGAGGTGATCTCATCGAAGTTCGGCTTGCCGTCGCTCACGCGGCGCAATCTCGACTTGCTCTTCACGGCGGTGTTCGAAGCGACGTACCAGTACGTCCGCAACGAACGGCGCGCGGTCCCCAGCCGCAACGGCGAGTCGTCGGTAGCGCTCCTCGAGAAGCTCTCGCAGCGCGCGTTCGCAACGTATCGCGGGCTCGTCGACGATCCCGACTTCGTGCGCTTCTTCTCGGCGTGCACGCCGCTCGACGAAATCGGCGAGCTCGACATCAGTTCGCGGCCCGCCCGGCGCCGGGCCAATCGCGGGCTCGACGATCTGCGCGCGATTCCGTGGCAATTCGCCTGGACGCAGACGCGGGCGATGATCCCGGCGTGGTACGGCTTCGGCACGGCGGCCGGCGAAGCGATCGACGCGGGGCGGCTCGACGACCTCCGTTCAGCGCTCGACACGCTGCCGTTCTTCGAAGTGCTGGTGCGCAACATCGAACGCGGGCTCGCGCTCGCCGACCTCGACATCTTCAGCCGTTACGCAAATGCGCTCGTCGCCGACGAGGCGCTGCGGGCGCGTTTCCTGCGCATCATCGGCGACGAGTACGCGCGCGCGAGCGACGCCGTGCTCGCGATCTTGCAACAGCCGCGGCTCCTCGCGCGCGACCCGGTGCTCGCGCGCAGCATGGCCCTGCGCAACCCGTACGTCGACGTGCTGGCGTTCCTGCAGATCCGCATGATCGCGGAACGCCGCCGCGGGGCGGAACTCTCGCCGCGCATCCGCGAAGCGATCCGGCTCTCGATCAGCGGCATCGCCGCAGGCCTCCGGGTGGCCGGATAGCGTCCGTCTCGGGAACGAAGGCCGGGAACCGGCGCGGCGGTCCGGAATCCGTAGCGAGCATGAACGAAGTGCTCGCCGCCCCCGCCCCGCTCGAAAGCGCCGCCGAGCGCCGGAAAACCGGGCGCGCCCTGCGCGCGCAGATCCCGCGCGCCGGCCACGCGGAGTGGAAGCCGTCCGCCGATCGCGCCGATCCGGTCGACATCCTGGAGGCGCAGAGCCGGACGCGGGTGCAATCGCTGATCCCGATCCGCTACGGGCGCATGCTGGTGAGCCCGTTTGCCTTCTACCGCGGGTCGGCCGCGATCATGGCCGCCGACCTCGCGCAGACGCCCACCACGGGGCTGCGGGCGCAGTGCTGCGGCGACGCCCACCTCGTGAACTTCGGCGCCTACGCAACTCCCGAGCGCAACCTCGTCTTCGACGTCAACGACTTCGACGAAACGCTGCCCGCGGCGTGGGAGTGGGACCTCAAGCGCCTCTGCGCAAGCGTCGTGGTCGCGGCCCGATTCAACGGCTTCACGCGCAAAGAGGCGGCCGCGGCGGCCGCCGCGGCGGCTGGGTCGTACCGCGAGAAGATGAACCGGTACGCGGGCGCGGCGCCGCTCGACGTGTGGTACGCCGGCATCGACGCCCGCGACGTGATCATGGAAGCGCAGGCCCACGCGCGCCGGTTGCGGCGCGCGCCGGCGCCGCCCTCGCACATCAGCGCGCGCGTCTATCCCACGATCGAGCGCAAAGGCGGCACGCTTCGCTTCGCCGACGATCCGCCGCTGATCTACCATCTGCCGCCGGGCCAGCTCTCGGAGGTCAACGTCGACGACACGCTGCGCCGTTACCGGAATTCGCTGCGGCCCGACATCCGCGTGCTGCTCGATCGTTACCGCTGCGTCGACACGGCGGTCAAAGTCGTGGGCGTCGGCAGCGTCGGAACCTGGTGCGCGATCGCGCTGTTCGTGACCGCCGACGAACAGGTGCTGGTGCTGCAAGTGAAACAAGCCGTCGCATCGGTGCTCGAACGGTTCGCCGGCCCCAGCGAGTGCGCGCACTCCGGCCAACGCGTCGTCGAAGGCCAGCGGCTGATGCAGGCCGCGAGCGATACGCTGCTCGGCTACACGCACGACGACGGCGGCGTCGACTACTACGTGCGCCAGCTGCGCGACGTGAAGGTCACGCCGGTCATCACCGACATGACGCCCCCGATTTTGGCGCACTACGCCGCGTGTTGCGGCTGGGCGCTGGCTCGCGCCCACGCGCGCAGCGGCGACCCGGCCGCGATCGCCGGCTACATCGGCAACGGCGACGCGCTCGACCGCGCGCTGGCCGATTTCGCGCAAGCGTACGCCGACCAGAACCAGCGCGACTACGACACGTTCGCGCAGGCGGTGAAGTCGGGCCGCATCACGGCCGCGAAGATTTAGCCGCTCACGACGGCCCGCGCCGCGGGCGTCCCAGGCTTCTCCCCCTTGAATTTCACGATACCGCCGCGCGTCCGCCGGCGGTACAGTAAGCAAGCCGCATGAAATCACTTGGGGCACCGAGGGAGGCCATCCCATTGTCGAGACTTGCCGTCGCCGGGCTCCTCACCGGGGCTTTGGCGCTCGCTGCGTTTCCCATCGAGGCCGCATCCCCGAACGCCGCGTACGCCCTGCACGCAACGCCGCTCTTCGCGGGCGCAAGCAGCAGCCAGATCGCCGGCAGCGTCACGCCGGGAACGCCGTTGGACGTCACGGGCCCAGCCGCGAACGGGCGCACGCCGGTCTCGATCGCTGCCTGGTCGCAACAAGGCGATGCCACGACCCTCGTCGTCGCGCAAGGCCAGCGTATCGTGCTGGCCACGCTGACGGCGGCCGCCCGTCCCACGGTCGTCTCCACGAGCAAGGACAGCTACGGCAACACGTGGAGCAAAGTGCAATTTTCGGGGTTCGTCGCGACGAACGCGCTGACGGCCGACCAGGCAACCGTTTGGGCTGCGGCGAGCACCTTGTACGCCGCGCGCTGTAGCGTCTGCCATGCGCTCCACAAACCGGGTGAATTCACCGCGAACCAATGGCCTTCGATCATCAAGACGATGTCCAAGAATGCCGCGCTGCAGCCGGCGCAGACGGCCCTGATCACCCAGTACTTACAATCCCATGCCAAATGACTCACCGGGAGGGGCGGCCATGAACGACGACCTTAAAAACGTTGACGAACCGCGTGATCCGACCTCTGACCTCACGCGCGGATCGTTCGTCGCAGCTTCGGCGGCTGCGCTGGGCGCTGACGAACCGCGCGATCCGACCCCTGACCTCACGCGCGGATCGTTCGTCGCAGCTTCGGCGGCTGCGCTGGGCGCTGACGAACCGCGCGATCCGACCCCTGACCTCACGCGCGGATCGTTCGTCGCAGCTTCGGCGGCTGCGCTGGGCGCTGACGAACCGCGTGATCCGACCCCTGACCTCACGCGCGGATCGTTCGTCGCAGCTTCGGCGGCTGCGCTGGGGGCCGCATTGCTCCCGCCGGGAGCCGTAGCCGCGGCCGAGGCGCAGACCGTGCTCACGGCGACGCACTGGGGGATGGTCTCGGCGGTAACGAGCGGAGGGGCGTTCACCAAGAGCGTCGCCTTCAACAAGGATCCGGCACCGACGCGGATGATCGAAGCGTTTCCCGAGCTGATCTCGTCGCCCACTCGCATCGCCCACCCGATGGTCCGCAAAGGTTTCCTGAAGGACGGGGCGGCCGGCGACACGTCGGAACGCGGCACGGACCAATTCGTCCAAGTCACTTGGACCGAAGCGCTCGACCTGGTCGCGAGCGAACTGCGGCGCGTCAAGACGAAGTACGGCAATGCGGCGTTCTTTCCGGGCACGGCTGATTGGCAATCGGTCGGCTTGCTGCACAACGCGGGAACGCTGACGCGCCGGATGCTGGGATTGCACGGCGGCTTCACCGACGACACCGGCGATCCGAGCATCGCGGCCGCGATGGTCATCTTGCCGCACGTCGTCGGCGGGCTCGAAGTGTACGATCAGCAGACAGCATGGCCGATGATCCTCGAGCACGCGAACACCGTGGTGCTCTGGGGCTGCGACATCCTGAAGAACAACCAGATCGGGACGCATCCCGCCGACCACTATGCGTACGGAGCGATGAAGCAACTGCGCGAGAAGGTCGAGACGGGGAAGATCGCAGCCATCTCGATCGATCCGCGCATCACGGATACCGCACACTATCTCGGCGCGCAGTGGATCGCTCCGCGCCCCAACACCGACACGGCGCTGATGCTCGCGATCATGCACACGCTCTACGTGGAGAAGAGCTACGACGCGGCCTTCATCGCGAAATACACATTTGGGTTCGAACGGTTCGTCCCGTATCTGCTGGGCACAGCGGACGGGCGGCCGAAGACGCCGCAGTGGGCGGAGGCGATCACCGGGATGCCCGCGGCCGACATCCTCGCGCTGGCACGGAAATTGGCGCATGGCCGCACGATGCTGATCGCGGGCTACGCCATTCAGCGCGCGGACCACGGCGAGCAGCCCTACTGGGGGCTCGTGACGCTGGCGGCGATGCTCGGCCAAATCGGCCTGCCCGGCGGCGGCTTCGGTTTGAGCTACCACTACGACAACGGCGGCTCGCTGACCGCGACCGCACCCGGGATCGTCGGCATCGCGGCCGGCGACAATCCGAGCAAGAGCGTGCTGCCCTTCGAACGAGTGGCGGACATGTTGCTTCAGCCGGGCACGCAGGTCGACTACAACGGCAAGAAGATCACCTACCCCAACATCAAGATGATCTATTGGGCCGGCGGTAATCCGCTCACCCACCTGTGGCAGACGAACAAGGTGATCGAAGCGTGGCGCCGCCCCGAGACGATCGTCGTCGCCGACCCGTTCTGGACCGCGACCGCGCGCTTTGCCGACATCGTCCTGCCGGTCACGACGACGTTCGAGCGCAACGACATCGAACTGTGCGGCGCGTACTCGCAGAAGTTCTTCGTCGCGATGAAAAAGGCCGTCGAACCGGCCGGGGAATCGCGCAGCGACTACGACATCATGACCGGGCTTGCCTCACGCCTGGGCTTCAAGGACAAGTTCACGACGAACAAGACCGAGATGGAGTGGCTGCGTTCGTTCTACGTGCAAGCGCAGAAAGCGGCGAAGCCGCTGCATGTCACGATGCCGAGCTTCGACGCCTTCTGGAAAGCCGGATACGTCGAATTCCCGATTCCGGCCGACGCGCAAGACTACGTCAAGCATGCAGACTTTCGTGCGAACCCGGTGAAGAACGCGCTCGGCACGCCGTCGGGCAAGATCGAGATCTACTCGCCCACGATCGCCGGCTTCAAATACGACGATTGCCCGCCGCACGTGAGCTGGATCGCGCCGACGGAGTGGCTGGGGTCGGCAAAAGCCAAGACGTACCCGCTGCACATCGTCTCACCGCACCCGAACTCGCGCCTGCACTCCCAACTCGACAACACGACGATCCGCAGCTGGTACGAGATCGGCGCGCGCGAGCCGATCTGGATCAACCCCGGCGACGCGAAGGGCCGCGGCATCGCCAACGGCGACGTCGTGCGCGTGTTCAACGACCGGGGCGCGGTGTTGGCCGGGGCGCTCGTGACGCCGCGCGTGCGCGCCGGCGTCGTGATGATTCAAGAAGGCGCGTGGTACGATCCCGACGAGCCCGGTAAGGTCGGCGCGCTCTGCAAGCACGGGCTGATCAACGTGCTGACGCTCGACAAGGGCACCTCGAAGCTCGCGCAAGGCAACATCGCGAACACCGCCCTGGTGCAGGTCGAACGCTACAAAGAGGCGGCGCCGCCGATCACCGCGTTCACGCCGCCGCAGCCGGTTCCGCGTGCGTAGCTAGTCTTCGGTCAGGGCAGCCCGGACGATGCGCTCTTGTTCGACCGCGTGGGCGCCCGGGTAGCCTTCGCTCGGGCTCGCGCGGTATGGGCGGCCGATGTACTCGAGGTCCTGAACGTCTTCGGCACCCGCTCGACCAGGCGCCGGCGCACGAGCGCGCGCGCGCCCATGTTCTTGGGCTCTTCCTGCACCCACACGACCTTCTTGGTGTGCGGGTAGCTCGCGATCAGCGACAGTGATCGCGTCGGTCGGTCAGCGGCGCGAGCATCTCGACCCGCACGATCGCGGTCTTCGTCATCTTCGCGTACGCTCGGGTCGCCGATCAGATCGTAGTAGATCTTGCCGCTGCAGAACAGGATGCGGGTCACCGCGTCGCGGTCGAGCGTACTCGGGATCGTCGACGACCATGCGGAACTTGCCGTCGACCAGTTCATCGACCGTTGCCGTACGACGCGCGCTGGCGCAGCAGGCTCTTGGGCGTCATCACGACGAGCGGGAAGCGTTCGCCATCGGCCTGCATGCGCAGCAAGTGGAAATATTGCGCCGCGGTCGAGCAGATTGGCGACCCGGAAGTTGCTCTCGGCAGCCAGCTGCAGGAACCGTTCGAGGCGCGCGCTCGAGTGCTCGGGGCCGCCGCCTTCGTAACCGTGCGGCAACAGCAGCGTGAGCCGCGAGGTCTGGCCCCACTTCGCGAGACCGGCGGCGATGAACTGATCGATGATGATCTGCGCGCCGTTGGAGAAGTCGCCGTACTGCGCTTCCCACAGCACGAGCGCCTGCGGCAGCTCGGCGCTGTATCCGTACTCGAAGCCCAAGCACGCGTACTCGGAGAGCGGGCTGTTGTGGATCTCGAAGCGCGCGCGGCGCCCTCGAGGTGCTGCAGCGGCACGTACTTCGTCCCGTCGGCGACGTCGGTCAGCACCGCGTGGCGATGGCTGAACGTGCCGCGCTGGGCATCCTGCCCGCTCAGGCGAATCGCGGTCCCGTCGACGAGCAGCGACGCGAACGCCAGCCCTTCGGCCAAGCCCCAGTCGACTTCGCCTTCGCTCATCAAAGCCGCGACGCGGCGTTCGAACTGGCGCGCGAGTTTGGGATTGAGGTTGAAGCCCGGCGGGGTCGCGATCAGTTCGTCGCTGCACTTGAAGAGGCGCTCGCGGGTGATGCCGGTCGCGATCACCGGCTCGTTCATGCTCGGAATCTCGCGCAGATGCCCGATCAGCTGGCCGGCGTTGCCGCGCTTCATGTTCTGCTGCGCTTCGGCGATGCGCGCCGTCGCGCGCTCTTGCATCTCGGTCGACTTGCGCGTGCGTCAGGATCCCCTGCGCGACGAGCTCCGAGGCGAACAGCTCGCGCACCGTCGGATGGTTCTTGATCTGTCGTACATGTTGGGCTGCGTGTACGCGGGCTCGTCCTGCTCGTTGTGGCCGAAGCGGCGGTAGCCGATCAGGTCGATCATCACGTCGCGCTGGAAGCGGCGGCGGAATTCGAGCGCCAGGTGCACGGCCGAGATGCACGCGTCGACGTCGTCGCCGTTCACGTGCACGATCGGCAAGTCGTACCCCTTGGCGAGATCGCTCGCGTAGCGGGTCGAGCGCGACTCCGAGGGATCGGTCGTGAAGCCGATCTGGTTGTTCGCGATGATGTGCACCGTGCCGCCGGTCGAGTAGCCCTCGAGCGACTGCAGGTTGAGCACTTCGGCGACGATCCCTTGGCCGGGCAACGCGGCGTCGCCGTGGATGAGGATCGGCACGGCCTTTTGATAGTCGACGTCGGGCTCGGGATGCGAATGGTCGGTCTGCAGCGCGCGCGTCATCCCTTCGACGACGCCGTCGACCGCTTCGAGGTGGCTCGGATTGTGCGCGAGTTCGACTTCGATCGTCGTTTCGGTCGGCGTCACGTACGTGCCGCGCGCGCCGTGATGGTACTTCACGTCGCCCATCAGGTCGAGGTCTTCGGCACCTTCGCCGCGCTTCGACGCGGCTTCGAACTCTTGCAGCACTTCTTCGTAGGGGCGGTTGACGATGTGCGCGATCGTCGCCAGCCGGCCGCGGTGCGCCATGCCGATCACGGCGGTCTGCACGCCTTCGTCGGCCAGCATGCCCATCGTCTCTTCGAGCATCGGGATCATCACGTCGATGCCTTCGATCGAGAACGTCTTCTGCGACATGTAGTTCGCCGCATGTAGCGTTCCATCACCTCGACCTTCGTCAGGCGCTCGAGGAGCTGGATCTTGCGCTCGGCCGACATCGGCTTGCGATGCTGGCCCGACTCGATGTACTCGCGCAGCCAGCGGCGCTGGTCGGTGTTGGAGATGTGCTCGATCTCGTAGGCGATCGTCGACGCGTAGGTCGCGCGCAGGCGCGGCAAGATCTCCGCGAGCGTGTCGCCGGGCACGCTTGCACGTTGAGCACCGAGGCCGGGATCGCGCGTCTGCAGCGCGGGCGTCAGCCCGTACGAACGCGGGTCGAGCTTCGTTTCGCCCTCCGGCTCCGAGCCGAGCGGATCGAGGGTCGCCGCGAGGTGTCCGTGCGTGCGGTACGCGGAGACGAGTTCCGACGCGCTCGCGACCGCGCGCAGCAATTCTCGACTGTTGCGCCGGCGCCGCTTCGAAGGCGGTCGCAGTCGGCGCTTCGGCCCCGAGGGCGGCGGTGACGCCGTCGGGCGAGACGCCCAACGCGTTGGCGATCGCTTCGTAGAAGGCCGACGCGCCGCCGAGCAACGCTTCGACCCGGCGCAGAAACTCGCCGGACTGCGCGCCTTGAATCACGCGGTGATCGTAGGTGCTCGTCAGGGTCAGGGTCTTCTCGATGCCGAGCTGCACGAGCGCTTGCGGGCTGACGTGCGCGAATCCGGGCGGGAAGTCGATCGCGCCGGCGGCGATGATCGCGCCCTGGCCGGGCATCAGCCGCGGCACCGACGCGACGGTGCCGATCCCGCCGGGATTGGTGAGCGTGAAGGTCGCGCCGGTCAGTTCGTCGGCCCCGAGCTTGCCTTCGCGGGCGCGCTTGGCACGAGCTCGTCGTACGCGGCTACGAACTGCGGGAAGGTCAGCGCGGCGGCGTTCTTGACGACCGGAACGACGAGGAAGCGCGTGCCGTCACGCCGCTCGGCGTCGACCGCGACCCCGAGGTTGCACGCCGGCGTCGATGCGCTGCGGCGTGCCGTTCTCGCGCCGGAAGTGCGCGGTCATCGCCGGCACGTCGTGCGCCGCTCTGGACGATCGCCCATGCGATCAGGTGGGTGAACGAGAGCTTCTCTTTGCGGCCGGCGGCTTTGAGCGCGGCGTTGAGCGAAGCCCGGCGCGTTTCGAGCGTCCCGACCCCGAAGGTGCGGAAACTCGTCGCAGTCGGGATCGTTAGGCTCTGTTCCATGTAGCCCGCGAGCGCCGCGGCCGGCCCCTTCAGGACGGTCGTCTTGGCCGAGGCCGGGACGGGCGGGAGCGCCGGCGCGGGCGGCCCCGGCACGGTCAGCCGCGCAGTGCCCTTTTCGGCCGCCAACTCGACGTCTTCGCGCAGGATCAAGCCTTCGGGACCGGTCCCGCGGACTTTGCGCGATGTCGACCGCATGGCGTTCGGCGACTCGCTTGGCCTGCGGCGTCGCGAGCCCGCCGGCGGCGCCGGGCTTGCCGTCGGGGCGCTCCGCGGGCGGGGCCGCAGTGCCGGCCGAGCCGTAGCCGGCCGGGGAGACGAGCGTCGGGGGTTCGGCGGGGGCGCCCTTGCCATTGGCCGGGGCGCCGTTGACCGGCGCGCCTTCGGGCTTGACGGCCGACGTATCGATCGCGGCGATGGCCGAGCCGACGTTGATCGTCGCGCCCTCCTCCGCCAGCAGGGCCGTCACGATCCCGTCCGCGGGCGCCGGAATCTCGACGTCGACCTTGTCGGTCGTGACGTCGACGAGCGTCTCGCCGGCGTCGATCCAGTCGCCGACGTGCTTGCGCCACTCGACGATGGACCCCTCGGTGACGGACTCTCCGAGCTCGGGAAGGGTGACTTGGACCGTCGTCTCGATCACGCGGTCGCCTCGAACATGGCCATAGAACGTACACAATTGTACGAGTGGCCAAAAACTCCGGCTGTCGCAAACGTCGCATACGCGGAAATGGCTTGCTTGTCGCGAAGGCGCGAGCATGAAACCGTCACGTGCTTCGTTTACCGCAGGCGCGGCCGCCGCATTCGCCACGGTCGGCTTGCTCCGCTACCCGGCCGGGGCTGCCGAATTCACCTACAAGCTCGGCATCAACAAGCCGGTCAGCCATCCGCAAGTCGTACGGTCGGTCAAGGCCGCCCAAAGCGTCGAACAAGCGACGAACGGGCGCTTACACATCGACATCTTTCCCAACAATCAGCTCGGGAACGACACCGAGATGCTCGCGCAGGTCCGCTCGGGCGCGATCGAGCTGCTGCAAGTCCCCGACGGGCCGCTCTCCAACGTGGTCCCGCTCGTCGCGATCGTCACCCTGACGTTCACGTTCCGAAACTACAACGAGGTCTTCGCCGCGCTCGACGGCACGCTCGGCACGACCGTGCGCGGAGCGATCGCGAAGGCGGGGCTCGTCCCGTTCGACACCGAGTTCTGTTCGGGAATGAAGCAGATCTGCAGCAGCACGCACCCGATCGAGACGCCCGACGACTTGCGCGGCTTCAAAGTGCGCGTGCCGCAAGTCGCGCTCGAGATCGACGCGTTCAAAGCACTCGGTGCGGCGCCGACCCCGGTGAGCTTCGCCGAAACGTACGTCGCGCTGCAAACGCGCCTCGTCGACGGCGCGGAGCTGCCGATCGTGACGATCGAGACCGGCAAATACTACGAGGTGCAAAAATACATCTCGATCCTCAACTGCAACTACACCGGCGACACGATGCTGGCCAACGCCGACGCGTGGGCCAAGCTGCCGCCGAACGTGCGCGACATCGTGATGAAGACGTTCGATCAGGCGGCCAAGGACGAACGCAACGACATCGTCGCCACCGAAGCAGCCAGCACCGCGTCGCTCAAGGCCCACGGCATCGTCTTCAATCAACCCAGCCTCGAGCCGTTCCGCACGGTGATGAAGAAGTCGGGGATCTACGGCACGTGGCGCGACAAGTTCGGGCCGCAAGTGTGGGCCCAGCTCGAACAGTACGCGGGCGCGCTCGCTTAGCGCGCGTCGCTCCACACCGCCGGATCGTGACCGAGCGGAACCGCCGGACGGGCCCAGTGCGCGGGTGTCTCCGCCATCTCGACCACCGGCCGCAGGTGGCGAAGACGGCCGAACGGCGAGTCGGATTCCATCAGGAACGGCGCCGTCACCGCCTCGGGCAGCTGCGTCGGGAGGTTCGTCACCGCCGCGGCCGCCAGCATGCCGCGGTCGACGATCCACTGGCCGGTGCGCGCAAGCGAGACGCGCACGTGCCGGCCGCCGCCGTCGCGCACTCGCATCGCCAGCGCCGCCATCGCACCGTACGCGAGCAGCGCGCCGCTCGTGTAGTCGATCGGCTGGAAGTCGAGCAGCTTCGGTTCGCCGCCGGCGCCGGTTTCGTGCGCGATCCCGCTGACCGACTGCACGATCGTATCGAACCCGCGCCGCTCGCGCCACGGGCCCTCGCGGCTCCACGCCGACAACGACACGTAGACGAGCCCCGGCCGCAATGCGGCCAGATCGTCAGGGCCCAAACCATACGCGGCCAGCGCGCCCGGCCGGTACGATTGCAGGAAGACGTCGGCCTCGCGCACGAGCGCGCGCAGGCGTTCGAGGTCGTCGCGGCGCCGGAGGTCGAGCCGCGCGGAACGTTTGCCCAAGCCCGTGTCGATATCGCTGCCCGGCGAATCGTCGAGGTGCTCGGCGGTGATCTTCAGGACGTCGGCGCCGTGTTCGGCCAGCGCCCGGGCCGCCATCGGCCCAGCGAGCACGCGGGTGAGATCGAGGACCCTCACGCCCGACAACGGCCGTGCGCCGGGCCCCAACGGCTGCGGTGCGGTCGCGCCGAGCGCCTCGAATTCGACGACCGGCGTCGACGCGACCGCGGCGGCCTGCGGATGCTGCGCCCACGCCTGCGCCGGCCGGACGAACCCCGCACATCCTCCGGCACCGGCAATCGCGTCTTCGAGCGCAACGCCGTCCCAGCGCGCGGTCGCGGCCGCGATCGCGGCGCGATCGCCGGCGGCGACCAGCACGCGCAGCGCCGCCTCGCGGTGCGGCCGGAAGTTCATGTGCAAACGGATCCAGCCGTCGCGCACGGGATAGAACGCGGACAGCTTCGCGCGATGCTCGGCCGGGGGCGCACCGTCGACGCGCAGATAGTCGACGCTGCGCAGCGCGGCCACGGCGGCGCGCGCATCGACCCGGACGTGCTGGGCGCGGCCCGTGCGGCCGGCGTGCAACTGGGCGGCGGCGAGCCCGGTAGCGGCGAACGCGGCCGCGCCGGCGTCGCCGACGCGGTAGCGCGTGCCGATCAGCGGGTCGCAGCCGGCGATCGTCACGGTGCCCGCCGGATCGAAGCCGCCGAGTTCGGCCAGCTCGAGGAAGGCGGCTGAGCTCATCTCAATGGACCCGCGCGACGAGGACGGCGACATCGTCGCGCACCGCCCCACTGTACGCTTCGGCCTCGTTGAGAATCAGTCGTGCGATCGCGTCGACGTCGTCGTCGCGATGGCGCTCCGCAAGCGCGATCAACCCCTCCATCCCCAGCATCTCGCCGTCGCGGCGTGCTTCGGTGAACCCGTCGGTGGCCGCCACGAAGAGCGCCCCTTCCGGGATCTCGACATAGGCTTGCTTGAAGAGATGATGCTGATCTTCGAAGACGCCGAGCAGCGGAGCCGTGGTCGGCAAGACGCGTGCCGGCTCGCCCGGCACGAGCAAGATCGCGGGCTCGTGCGCGCCGGAAGCGTACGTCATCATGCGTCGCGAGGCGTCGAGGATGCCGACGAACACGCTCGCGAAGGCGTCGGTCTGCTCGAACGCGTTGTTCTCCAAGAACAAGCGGTCGAGCGAGCGCAACACCTTCTCCGCCGTCAAACCTTCCGAAGCGTAGGCGCGCAGCCCGTACTTGATGAGCGCCGCATGGACTGCGGCGCGCACGCCCTTGCCGGAGATGTCGGCGATCGAAAACGACGTGTTGCCGTTATCGAAAAGATAGACGTCGACGATGTCGCCGCCGGTCAGCCCCTCCGCGAGCTTGTAGCCGACCGCATAGTCGACACCCGGGATGCGATACGTCGGTTGGGCGAAGAGGTTCTCGACGAGCACCCGCGCGGCCGCGTCCATCGGTGCGCGTTTGCCGTCGGGCACGATCTTCGCGGCTTCTCCGTGCGGCGCATCGCTGACGATGTCGTCGACGGTCGCCTGCACGGCAAAGCCGGCGGGCACGCGTGATGTACGCGGCTGCTCAACGCCGTCCGTACCGTCTGCCGTCTGCGTCATGAAGTCCGGTAGCAATTGGTGGTCAGCGCGAGGGGACCTCTCGCCGCAGAGACGCCCTTACGCGGGGACGACGCGACATGCGTCGACCCGCATCGACAGCGTGATGCGGGCGCCGACGTCGAACCGTTCGGCCGGGTCGCCGACGGCTCGGAAACGTTCTCCGTTCGCCAATTCGACCAAATAATCGCGCGAATCGCCCAAGTATGTTTGGCGCACGATCGTACCGTCGCAGGTGTTGTACGCGGCGCCGTTGATCTCCGGGCCGTTGGCCGCCACGCCGTTCGAAGCCGAAAAGCTCACGCAGTGCGGGCGCACGCACAGGAACACGCCGGCGCCCGCCGGCAACCCCGACTCATCCGCGGCCCGCATCGTGACGCCGCCCAAATCGACGACGCCGCGCTCGAGCAGCGTGCCGGGAAGCCGGTTCGTCTTGCCGATGAACGATGCCACCATCGCGGTGCGCGGGCGTTCGTAGATATCTTCGGGCGTGCCGAGCTGTTCGATCTCGCCGAGGTTGAGCACGGCGATGCGGTCGGCGGTCACCATGGCTTCATCTTGATCGTGCGTCACGTACACGGTCGTGATCCCGATCTGATCGTGCAGGCGGCGGATCTCGAACCGCATCTCCTCGCGCAGGTTCGCGTCGAGGTTCGAGAGCGGCTCGTCGAGCAATAAGATCTCCGGTTCGATTGCGATCGCGCGCGCCAGCGCCACCCGCTGCTGCTGACCGCCGGAGAGTTCCGAGGGATACCGCTGCGCGAACTCCTTGAGCTTGACGATGTCGAGCATGCGACTGACGCGCGTCTCGATGTCGGCGCGGCTCGCGCGGCGCACCTGCAGCCCGAAGGCGACGTTCTCGAACACCGTCTTGTGCGGCCACACGGCGTAGCTCTGGAACACGAGCGACATGTGGCGCCGCTCGGGGGGGACGACGCCCGACGCGCTGGAGACGAGGCGGTCACCGACCCAGATCTCACCGTCGTCGGGCCGCAAGAAGCCGGCTAAGAGTTGCAGGGTCGTCGTCTTGCCGCAGCCCGAGGGGCCCACCAGCGCGAGCACTTCGCCGTCGGCGACCTCGACGCTGATGCCGTTGACCGCGCGGCGCCCGTCTTTCTTGACGTACGACTTGCTGAGATTCCGTAAGGAGATCGTCGACACTAGCGGGATGCCTCGGATTCGCGGCGCATGAAGTCGCGCCCCAACAAACGGTATGCGACGATGACGACCACGAAGGTGATGATCATCATCATGATGCCCATCGTGGCCACCGCTTCGTAGTTGCCCGAATCGCTGAAGTCGTAGATGAGCGTCGTCATCACCGCCGTTTGCGGCGACGAGAGGAAGATCGCGGAGCTCAGCTCGCGCAGCGCCGGGATGAACACGAGCAGCCAGCTCGCGAGGAACCCGCGGCGCAGGAGCGGCACGGTGATCGTGCGGAGCGCCTCGAGCCGCCCCGCCCCGAGCGACCGGGCCGCGTTCTCGAGCTCGGGGTTGACGCTGCGCACGATGTTCGTCACGTTGGAGTATGCGATCGGCAAGAAACGCGTCGCGAACGCCATGATCAAGATGCCGGCCGTTCCGTAGAGCACGATCGGCGGGCGCGAGTACGCAGCGAAGAAACCGATCGCCATCACGATGCCGGGGACGACGAACGGCGCCATGCAGATGAAGCCCAAGATCGACGCGCCGCGGACCGTCTTGCGCACGACCGCATACCCGATCAAGCCGGCGACGACCACCGCGATCGTCGCCGCCGCCGCCCCGTAGGTCAGGCTGTGAACGATCGCGTCGCGGGAAGCCTGGTTCTCGAATAGCGCCCAGTGATACCAGTGCAGCGTCAAGTTGCCGGGGACGGGCCCCAAACCCCACGCGCGCGAGATCGAGGTGAGAAAGAGCGCGCTGTACGGGAGCACGAGCGAGCAGACCGGTCCGGTGAGCGCGAGCGCGAGCGCGAGCCAGCCCCAGCGCCCGATATCGTGGCGGCGCTTGGAGCCGCCTTTGCCGCTGACGAGTTGGTAGGTCTTACGGCCGAGGATGCGGCGCTGCACGTAGAGGAGCGCGACCGTGATCAAGAGGAGCGGCATCGCGTAGGCGGCCGCCACCTCCGACTGAATGGGATACTGGAAGAATTCGTAGAGCTGCGTGGTGACGACTTGGGTGCGCGCGGGGATCAGGAGGAACGCGGGCGCGCCGAACAGCGCGAACGCCTCGAGGAACGACATGATGAAGCCGCCGAGGATCGCGGGCATCGCGATCGGCAGCGTGATGCGCCAGGCCGTCTGCAACGGTCCGGCGCCCAGCGTGGCGGCCGCATCTTCGATCTCCGCCGACAGCATCTCGAGCGCCCCGCTCACGAACGTGAACGTATACGGCACGGTGTAGACGCCGATGACGAAGATCGCGCCCCACAACGTATAGATGTTGAGCGGGCCGTGTTCGGTATGGAAGACCGCGACCCAGATCTTGTTCAGCCAGCCGCTGTTGGGCGCGGCCAAGAAAATCCACGCCTCGGCCCCCAGGAACTCCGGCGTGACGAAGGCCGCCATGATCAGGGCGCGCACGAGGTTGCGGCACGGCATGTTCGTGCGCGCGACGAGCCACGCGACCGGCGCCCCGAAGCCGACCGCGATCACCGCGACCGACGTCGCCAAGATCAACGAGTTTAAGATCGGGCGCAAGTAGATCGCACTGCCGAACGCCTTCACGTAGTTCTGCAGCGTCCACGCGGTGTTGTCGCCGTTGCGGATGCTCGCGATCGCCAGCCACCCGAGCGGGACGAGCACCATGAAGGCCAGGAGCACGATCGCTGCGACCCATACCAGTATGCTCGGTTCGAATGCCTGTCGCGGCGAGCGCCGTTCCGCCGTCCGCGCGGCTTGCAGAGCCTGAGCCATGGAACTCCTTATCGTGCCTCCCTAGGGTGCCGGCCGCCGTGCGGCAGCTGATCCCTTCACTTCATCGGCAGCCCATCCCGCGGGCACCACTACAATCCCTGCGGGAAGGCGCTACTCGCCGACGCTTATGCGGAGAGGGAAGGGACGACGTTCCGCTTGGCGACGAAGCCCTCGACGAGATTGCGCAGCGCACCGGTGCTCTGGGCGATCTCGCTCATCGCCGCCTGGACCTCCGAGATCGTCGACGCGATGCCGTTCGTCGCGATGGCGACCTGGCTCGCGGCCGACGTCTGGTCGATCCCGGTCTGCTGGATCGAAATCAGCCGTTCGGCAACGTCGGATAGCATCGCCCCGAACTGCTTGGCGCCGGCGGCGTGCTGCTCGACGATCGCCGAGGCGTCCACGACGCTGGTCGAGACGATCGAGGCGGAGGCCTGCATCGCCGTCAGCTGCGCAGCGATCTCGGTCGCGATGGTCGCGGTGCGCACGATCGCGTCGTCGACGGTCTGCAGCGCGTTGCGCACGATGCCGGTTTCATCGGCCGACTCGGCAACCGCGCCGTCGACGCCCTGCAGCGCGTCGGCGACGCGGCGCGATTCGCCTTGGATCGCGTGCAGCTTCTGGCCGATCTCGCGGGTCGACTGCGCCGACTGCTCCGCCAGCTTGCGGATCTCGTCGGCAACGACCGCGAACCCGCGCCCGTGTTCGCCGGCGCGCGCCGCTTCGATCGCGGCATTGAGCGCGAGTAAGTTCGTTTGGTCGGCGATCTGGTCGATCACCGACACGATCTCACCAACCGCATCGGTCTGGCGACCGAGCTGTTCGATCGCTTGGCTCGCGAGTTGATGGTGGCTCTGCACGGCGAGCACGCTGTCGAGCAGCGAGGTGACCGAACGGCGGCTGTCGGCCATCGCTTCCTTCGCCCCGCCCGCCTGGGTCGCCAAGTCGGTGCCGAAGTTCGCGAACCGGCTGATGTCGGCCGTCAGCTGCTGCAGCTGCACGCTCGATTTGCCGAGCGCGTCGGCCTGCTGGGCCGCGCCGACGCCGATCGCGTCGGCCGTCATCCGCAACTCTTCGGTCGCCGCGACCGACGTCGTCAGATGCGCGTGCTGTTCGTTGACCCCGAACGAGACGAAATCCGCACTCTTTCCGATCTCCGTGATCTGCTCGGTGACCGATAGCGTCGAGCGGGTCGTTTCGAGGGTCGCGGTCGCAACGTGCGTCGTCGCGTTGTTGATCGAGCCGATCAGCTCTTCGAGATGCCCGGCCAGCGCATTCGAATAGTTCGCCACCCGCGAGAGGGCGCTCGAGAGGCCGTTGTAGGCAGAGATCGCTTCGACGACTTCGGCGCAGCCCTTCACGGGCATCGGTTCGCGATGCACGAGCGAGGTTCGCTCGAACGTGCCTTCGGCGATCGCTTGCAGCGTGTGCTCGATGCTGCGGACGTCGCTCTTGACGATGTCCGCGAGCGCCTTGGTGATGCCGTTCAAGCTGACCGCGAGTCGCCGGCTCAACGTCGTGGACACCAAGAGTCCGACGACGATCGCCAACAGCGCCGCGGCGATGGCGCCCACTTGTTCGATCAGCACGATCGTGCGGTAGCGGTTCGCAGCGGCGGCGGCCGCGTCGTCCGCGTAGCGCTTCAACGAGAGCGCCGTCGTCTGCATCGCTTGCAGGTGCGTGGTCAAGCTCGAGATGAGCAGCGCGAAACGTTTGGTGCCGCCGGTCGTCGCGAAGGCGTCGACCATGTCTTTGCGGCTCGCGTGCGTCCCGTCGCTCACCGCGCCGATCTCGCCGTCGATCGTATAGGTCGCGCTGCGCATCGCCACCAAATCGTCCTTCGCCGCCTGAGGCGCCCCGGCCGGAACTTTGAGGCCGGTGATCGCGTCCTCCGCCGTTGCGAGCGCTTTGTCGACGACGGTGCGATCGGTCTCCCTGCCGCTCAGCACGTATCCGCGCGACGCGTCCTGCAGGTTCGCGATCGCGAGTTGCACTCCGTCGATCGACTGTTGCAGCCCGACCGCGGCATCGCGGTCGTCGGCGGCCGATTTCGCGATCTGCGTCCCCGCGACGACGACGGCAGCAAGCACGACGCTGCACAGCGTCGGTGCGGCCGACGCCTTCACCATCTCCCAAAAGACGCCGCGATGGCGCCGCCGCCGCGACGCCGTCGCGGCGCTGCCGATTGCATTCGTTCGTGAGAAAGCCAACACGCGGAACCTCTCGATGACAAGCGAAAGCGCCACCGCTGATACCGGGTCAGCGACGACAACACGCGGTCGCGCTAGAGGGCGCGGCGCACACGCGACTCCATGATAGCGGCGCGCGGCCCCAAACTCAAGCGGCGGCTCGACGGCGAACGCGGGCCGAACGGCGGGCTAAAGATGGCCCGCACGGGCTGCGAAAGATACAACCAAACTGCTTGGTAGGGGAGAAAACGCCAGCATCCATCGCATCCGGAAGGCCCAGACGTTTCACTTTATTAGTTAAGTAATTCCGCGGCCAACCGTGCGAAACGCGGGGCACGGGACGGTTTTTGCTTGGCGGGCTTGACGAAAAGTTAACCCCGTCGTTACACGCCGAAGGTCTCGCGCCACTTCGCGATCACCTCGGGCGTCTTCGCCTGCTGGTCTTCGAGCTTCACGGTGTGATACTTGATCGAGGTGAACGGGACGTTGTTCGGCTGCGGGCCGCCCGCACGCGGCGGATAGTTGTACGCGGCCGTGCACGCCGCTGCGAACTCGGTCGAGTAGTAGAAATTCGACAGCAGCCGGGCGGCGTTGGGATGCGGAGCGTCCTTCATCACCGCCATCGGGCTGACGATGAGGATCGCGTCGTCGTCGGGCCACTGGTTGGCGACCGGGTTGCCCTTGGCCCGGTTCTGCTCGGCGAGCGCGTCGACGCCGATGCCGACCGTGCGTTCCCCGGCGACGATGTCGGTGACGACGTCGAAGATCGAGCGCCCGATCTTCGGATTGTTCGCGGCGAGCTTGGGAAAGTACGCGTCCCACCCTCCGCGGTCCATCATCGTGATCGCCCACAAGGCGACGAAGCCGCTATAGCCCGGATGTCCGGTCGAGATTTGCCCCTTCCACTTGGGATCGAGCAGATCGGTCCACTTCTTGGGTTGTTGTCCCGCCAATTTCGTCGAGTAGTCGAGCGTCACGAACGAGATGCAACCGAGATTGTACGTGTGATCCGGATCGAGGGTCTGCAGCGCCTTGGGCGCGTACTTGAGATCGGGCGGGCTGTAGGCCGCCAGCGCGTTCTGCGACTTCCATTTCGTGTAATGCGACAATTCGCTCGTCGAGACGACGTCGGCGTCGTGCGCGCCGGCTTGCAAGTCGTTGCTGATCTTCTGGAAGATCACTTGGGCGGTCTGTCGCGTGAGATTGCAGGTGACGCCGGGATATTTCTTGTTGAACGCGTCGCGCAGCGTCTCGGCGACGGCTTGCGGATAGGGCGACGTGTACCAAGAAACGCTGCCCTCCTTCTTGGCGGCCTCGTACAGCGGCGCCACCTCGTCCTCGCCCAGGGCAGGCGCCGAGAAGAAGGATGCACCGGCCGCGGCTGCGGCGCCGGCTCCCAAGCGGCTGAGAAACTCCGAGCGGCGTTGAACGGCCATGCAGACACCCTCGCGACGAAGATTTGCTAACGTACATCCCGGCCGCAGAGGATTGTTCTACCTGTCTAGACCGGTCCTGCTACAAAAGTCGGCCGGCGGCGGCGGGCGGCATCAGCTTGGCAAGCGGCTCGCTGATCTCGTACACGCTCTGCACCGCTAAGTCGATGCCGAACGGCACGCGTTCGTGCCGGGCGCGCGCGCGCAAGCGCTCGGCGTGGATTTCCAACACTTCGGGCGGGATCGGGATCCCGCCGGGGTCGAGGATGCGCAGCGCGCCGCCGGCGTCGCGGGCCGGCATCACCCGGCTGCGCACGTGCTGGTTCGGCGACCACGGGACGTCGAGCACGCCGGCCTCGAACGCGCGTACGGCGCCGACCGCGACGTCGCCCTCGCCCATCTCGAGCACCGCGTCGACGACCGGGCGCACTTCACGCCGGATCAAGTCGCACTCGAATTCGTACTCCGGGTGCCCGAGCAGGGTGATGCCGCGCGCGAGGTAGATCGCCATGCGCGTCATCCGCAGGGCCTCGCAATTCGCCTCGGGTGTCGGGATGCCGATCGCTTCGTGGGTGCTCTTGGTCGTCACGCTGATCGCCCCGCCGAGCGCCGCGATCGTCCCGCCGTACACGACGAGCGCCGTCGCCTGCGCCTCGTCGGCCGGCCACGCGCCCATCCAGTGCAGCGACGACACCGGCGTGAAGATCCCGGCATAGCCGGCCTTGTGCGCGTATTCGCCCACGAGCTCGCGGCAGGTCGCGATCGCGGCCGCATCCTGGATCAGGTGCAGGGTCTGTCCGAGCTCGAGGCCGTAGTCGCGCACCCCTTGCGCCATCGCCAGCAGCGCGTCGAGCACGCAGATGACGATCGCGATCGACGGCGGCACGTTGGTCCCGGTGAGGAAACCCGGCTGGCGGCGGTGCAAGGCGACCCCGCGCGCGCCGTACTCGGCGGCGAGCCGGTCGAGGTACTGATAGTTGCGGATGCCTTGTTCGATCGAGAGTTCTTTGGTGTACGAGACGGTGTACGCGATGCCCGACCCGAGGTAGCCGTTGAAACCCGCGGCAAACCCGATCTCGCCGGTCAGCTTCGGCATCGACGTGCCGGTCAACATGATAGCCGGCTTGTCGATCGCCTCGATCAACCGCCGGCCGTGCGCGACGCCGTAGTTGACGATCGGAAAGCCGTTGAGCATCGAGCGCCCGAGGCGTTCTGACTCTGCGATGCCGTCCTGCGCGCGCGCCCACTGTTCGTTGCGCGTGTAGCTGTCGGTCGTCATCGGCACGACGTCGGCCAGGCCTTCGCGATCGAGCATCTGCATCAAATGGTGCTGCATCGCGAACGTCCCGAAGCCGCCCCGTGGCTGGGTGAGACAGCGGCGCTCGGCGTCGGCGGTGCGCAGCACGTCCGGCAGGCGTTTGTGTGCGGGCAGCGCGTTCGCGAATGCGACCGCATCGTCGAGATCGACCGCAGCGCCGGTCGGCCAGCGAGCCAGATTCTCCGCGCGCAGCACGGCGAAATCGGCGTCGGAGATGCGGTCGTGCGAGAGCGGATGCACGGGGGTCGAGAGCGACATCGAATCTCCTAACCGGCCGCGGCGCCCGCGCCGGCGGGAACGAGCGAAGCGCGCGCGAGCGCGAGCGCGGACGGCGCATCGACGGTGGCCAGCAATCCGCACGCGTAGAGCACGTAATCGCGATCGAGCAAGAGCCGCGGCGCACGCGGGCGCAGCGATTGCGGCTCGTCCGGGTCGGCGCGCACCGCGTCGAGCAGCGCCGCGGGATCGCGCAGGAAGAGCGGCGCGCCGCCGGTCGCGACCACCGTTTCGAGCGCTGAGAGATCCTTGCCGTGTTGCACGTTCACCGGCCCGAGCGCCGTGTATACCGTTTCGAGGGTTCCCGCATGGCGCCGCACCGCGATCGCGACCGCCGCTTGGACGAGCGCGGCGTCGAAGCGCCGCTCGACGTCGTCGCGCGGCACGCGGTCGGCGTCGCTCGCGATGCGCCCAAGCATGGCCGCCACCTCCGTCGGCGCGAGGCCGGCGCGGGCCGCGAGCGCTTCCACCCCCGCGGTCTCGACGACGGCGGCGGCGGAATGGCGCATGCCGAGGTCGCCCTCGACGGTGCGCTTGACCCGCGGCTCGGGAAGCCCCTTGGCGACGACCGCGCTCCCGGTCGGTTCGCCGCCGGCGACCGAGTGCACGTCGGTCGTTGCGCCGCCCGGATCGACGACGAGCAACGGACCGATGCCCGGTTGCTCCCCGTCGCCGTCGGCGAGCACCCGCGCGCCCTCCATCACCGCGGCCGGCGTCGGCATCAGCACGTTGTCGAACGACTCGCGCGCGCGGTCGATCCCTTTGGCGTGCACGATCCGCTGCATGAACACGCGCCGGATCGCCTCGCGCGCCGAGTCGATCGCGAGCACGTTGAATTCCGGCATGACGTTCTCCGCGACCACGACGGACTTGCCGGCGAGCAGATCGCACGCGTCGTCGGCGGCCGCGCGATTGCCCGCGAAGACGATCGGCGCGGCGAGCGAACTGCGGGCGAGCGCGGCCGCGTTGTGCAGCACGACCTCGGCGTTGCCGCCGTCGGTCCCGCCGGCGAGCAGCACGATGTCGGGCACGAGCCCGATCACCGCCTCGACATCGCCGCGCGTCAAGCGGTAGGCGAAGGTGCCGACGAGCTTCGCGCCCGCGCCGAGCGCGGCTTGGCGCGCGGCCTCCGCGGTCAATTCGCGGACGAGGCCGATCGTCACCATCCGCAAACCGCCGGCGGCGCTGCTCGACGCGAGGCGGTAGCGAAACCGCGGCAACGTGCCGATGCGCGCTTCGAGCGCCGCCAGTGCCGACTTCATGCCCACCGTGACGTCGGTGCGCACGGTCGAGGGTCCCTGCCCGCTGCCGAGCACGCGGGCCCGGTCGAGGTCGACGGCGCGCACCTTCGTGTACGTGCTGCCGAAATCGATCAGCAACGCCAGATTGCGCTCAGACCTCACTCGCGGCCTCCGCATCGCGGCGCGCAAAGTCGGCCGCCAAGGCGTCGACCACTTCGCCGGTGCGCGTCCCCGGCGGAAACGCGCGGTCGAATCCCATCGCCGTGAAACGCCGTTCGACGTCGGGCCACGGCTGTTTGCCGACGACGAGGTTCCCGCCGACGTAGATCAGCACGCCGCCGATGCCGGCCTCGATGCAGCGCTCGCGAAAGCCACGGCAGTCGAGTTCGCCTTGGCCGTAGAGCGAACTGACCATGATCCCGTCGGCGTTCGTCTCGATCGCCGCGGCGACGAACTCCTCGGCCGGCGTCAGCGCGCCGAGCGTGACGACGTGATAGCCGGCCGCTTCGAGCGCCATGCTGAGGATGCGGTTGCCGACGATGTGCGTGTCGGCGCCGATGACGCCGGTGACGAGCGTGCGCCGCTTCATGCGGCGAACGTAGCCTCGGCGACCGTGACCGCAGCGACCGCCTCGGCGTCGAGTTCGGGCACGTACCCGGGCTCGAGCACGATCGCGCCGGCCTCGAAGCGCAGCGGCGCGCGCAGATAGGCCCGGCGCGGCTTGAGGAAACCGTTCGACTCGACCGCGTTCTCGATCGCGTCGCGCGCGACGCAGGCCTCCATCCAATTGCCGATGTCGTGCGCGACCCCGTTGCCCAGAACGGGCGTCATCCCGAGCGCCCGGATCGCGCGCAAGCCCGCGCCGAGACCGTCGAGCGAGCCCATCTTCATCAGCTTGAGCTTGATGAAGCGTGCCGCGTTGCAGTGCGCCGCGCGCTCGATGTCGGCGAGGCCGTAGATCGACTCGTCCAGCATCATCGGCACCGTCGAGACCGCGGCGACGGCGACCGCGCCGTCCCAATCGTCCTTGGCGCACGGCTGCTCGAAGAGTTCGACGGAGTCCGGATCGAGCTTGGAGGCGAACCGCATGCCGTCTTCGCGCGAATAGCCTTGGTTCGCATCGATCCGCAAGCGGCAGCGCCCGGCGTTGGCGCGCTGGATGCGCCCGATCTTGGCGAGGTCGGCCTCGGCATCGAAGCCGACCTTGATCTTCAGGGTGGAGAAGCCGCGCGCGATCAGCGCGTCGACCTCCGCGGTCAGCTCGGGCTCGGTGCCGGCGTTGAGCAGGCCCAGGATCGGGATGCGCGTCTCGACGGCGACGTCGAGCCAGGGATCGCGCGCGGCCATCTCGAGCGCGGTGACGAGCGCGGTGACGGTGAACGCGGCGTCGTGCACGTGTTCGAGCAACGCATCGCGGGCCGCGAGCGGCCGCAACGCGCTCGCGGTTGCAGCGAGTTCGCGCGCGCGGTCCCACGCGGTGCCGATCGACTCGTCGGTGTACCCGGTGACGTAGGTCGCTTCGCCGTATCCGCAGCGCCCGTCGACCATGGCCTCGACGAGCACCGTTTGGAACGCGGGGATCGCGCCGAGCGAGAGATGATACGGGCGCGTGAGCGGAGCTTCGATGCGCCGCAGGCGCAACGACTCGATCCGCGTCCGCGAAGCGAGCGACGAGGGCGCGAGCACGGCGGTCAGCCGCCCCGCACGAGCACGACGATGCTCGGCAACACGAGCACGGCGGTCGCGACGAGCACGCTCGCAAAGATCGCGACCCCGTGCGCGGTCGCGCGGTGCTCGAGAAACTCGAGCGCGATCAAGCGGATGCCGTTGAGCCCGTGATAGATGACCGCGCCCACGAGCGCGATCTCCATCGGCATCAGGTAAGGGTTCGCGTAGCTCGCGACGGTCGCGTTGTAGACGTCGGGCGCCAGCGGGAAGAGCGCGAGATCGAACACGTGCACGAGCAGAAACAGAAAGATGCCGACGCCGGTCGCCCGGTGCAGCGACCATGCCCACTGGCCGTGAAACTGCCACCACTCGAGCGGCAGCCCGCGCGTGGCCCGGATCGCGAACGCGGCCGCGACCAGCGCAAACCCGGCATAGGTGAGGGTCGCGAGCGCGCCGAGCAGCAGGTCGAGCACCTCGCCGATCCAGGTCGCGCCCGAAAGCGGGCCCACCGTCGTCACCCCGGCCGCAGCTTGCACGATCGACGACGTGCCGATCGCGAGGAAGGCGGCCGCGAGCACGAGCAGCGCGCCGTTGACCGCGCCGCGTCCGGTGCGCGCGTGCACGTAGTCGGAGAGCACGCCCTGCATGCCGAACAGTCCGTGCGTCAACGCGAGCAGCAGCAGCGCCCAATCGAAGCCGCGCCAAAACGCCGCCATCCAGCGCGTGCCGACGAAGCTCGCCCCGGTCGAGGCCGGCGCGTTCGCGTAGTGGACGACGAACAGATGCCCGAACGCGAGCGCCAGCAGCACGAGGCCCGAAACCCGTAGGTACACGTACGCGAAGCGCGGCGCCTCGAACGGCGCGTTCTCGAGCGCCCTCATCCGCGGTGTTCCGCGCGCAGCGGCGCGGTGCCGTGGCCGGCTGCCACTTGACGCCGCCGTAACGCGCGAATCGCGTTGACCGGCTCGACCCCGGCCGGACACACGGTCGCGCAATTCCCGACCGAACGGCACCCGTAGATCCCGTCGCCGCCTTCGACGAGCGCCGCCCGGTCCGCATCGCGGTCGCGTTCGTCGGCTTCGAGCGCGTACGCGCGGTTGAGCGCGGCCGGCCCGAGGAAGCTCGGGTTAGCCGCCACCGTCGGGCACGCGGAGAAGCACGCGCCGCACGAGATACAGTCGATCGCGCGGTTGACGCTTTCGCGCATCGGCGTCGCCGGATCGACCGTCAGCGGTTCTTGCACGGCTTGCGCGAACGACGGCAGGTCGCCGGTGAAGAACGGTGCGACGGCGCGATACTTCGCGAAGAACGGCTGCATGTCGGTCAACAGATCTTTGATGACCGGCAGCGAGCGCAACGGCTCGACGGTGACGGTCGCACCGAGGTTCTCCAGGCGCACGCGGCACGCGAGCCCCTCGCGCCCGTCGATCCGCATCGCGCACGAACCGCACATCCCGGCGCGGCACGAGTAGCGGAAGCCGAGCGCGCCCTCTTGGGTTTCGAGCACCGCGAAGAGCCCGTCGAGCACGCTGAACTTCGCCTTGGCCTCGATCTCGTACGCCGCCCAATACGGTTTCGCATCGCGCGCCGGATCGTAGCGCCGGATGCGCAAGACGGTCTGCGCCATCAAGGCGTTGCTCCGGCCGGCTGCGGCGCGGGCGGGGCCGCGCGCGAGAGCGTGACCGGCGAGGTCGACATCGCCACGCCGTCGCCGTTGCGGCGCTCGTGCACGTTGACGAGCCAACGGGCATCGTCCTTATCGGGGAAATCACTGCGTGCGTGCGAGCCGCGGCTCTCGGTGCGGTGCAGTGCCGCGCGCGCCGTCAGGCCGGCGACCGTGACGAGGTTGCGCACGTCGAGCACTTGCTGCCAGGCGAGATTCCAGCGCGCGCCGGGCGGCACGGCGCAGTGATCGACGCGCTCGGCGAGATCGTCGAGTTTCTCGATCGCGCGCGTCAACTGCGCTCCGGTGCGCACGAGCCCGACGTCTTCCCACATCGTCGCCTGCACCGCGTCGCGAATCGCGAACGAGTTCTCTCCGCGCTCGCGCCCGAGCGGACGCAGCGCCGCTTCGCGCGCGGCGCGCGCCGCTGCGGCGTCGGGCTCGACCGCGTCGAGTTCGCTGCACAGTCCGGCCGCCGTCACCCCGGCGCGCGCGCCGAACACGCACGATTCGGCGACGCCGTTGCCGCCGAGACGGTTGGCACCGTGCACGCCGCCCGCATCCTCGCCCGCCACCAGCAGCCCCGGCATCGCGGTGCGGCAGCGGTCGTCGATCGCGACCCCGCCCATGTGGAAGTGCGCGGTCGGCGTCACTTCGACCGGCCCGCGCGTCAGGTCGTAACCGACTTCGGCGCACCGGCGCACCATGCCGGGGAACGTCTTGGCGATGAAATCGGCGCCGAGATGCGACGCGTCGATGTACACGCCGCCGGCCGGCGTGCCGCGCCCGGCCATGATCTCGAGATAGCTCGAACGCGAGACGACGTCGCGGGTGGAACGCTCCATCCGCACCGGATCGTAGCGTGCCATGAAGCGTTCGCCCGCGGCGTTGAGCAGGTAGCCCCCGGCGCCGCGCAAGCCTTCCTCGAGCACCATCCCCGAGAGGCGCGAGGCGCCCGCGAGGATGCCGGTGGGATGGAACTGCATCATCTCCATGTCGACCAGATCGCAGCCGGCCCGGTAGGCCATCGCGTAGCCGTCGCCGACTTTCTCGATCGACGGGGCGGAGAATTTGTACATGCGCGGACCGCCGCCGGTCGCCAGCAGCGTCACCCGCGCGCGCGCGACGACGAACTCGCCGCTGCGCTGCTGCAGGAGCAGCGCCCCCGCGATGCGCGAACCGTCGCGATCGTGCAGCAGTTCGACGGCCCGCGTTTCGTCGAGCAGCGCGATGTTGCGCGCGAAGAGCTGATCGTGCAGGCGGCTCACGATCTCGATCCCGGTTTGGTCGCCACGGTGCACGGTGCGATCGAACGACTGACCGGCGAACGCCTTCTGATGGATCGTGCCGTCGGGACGCCGGTCGAAGAAGACGCCGGCCTTCGTCTCGAGCTTGCGGATGATGCCGGGCGCGTCGCTGACCAGGGCCCACGCAAGCTCCTGATCGTTGAGATACTGTCCGCCCGAGAGCGTGTCGGCGAAATGCTTCTCGACCGAATCATTGGCGTCGAGGGCCGCGTTGAACCCGCCCTGCACGAGCCGCGTGCACCCGCTCTTCCCGACGAGCCCCTTCGCAACCACGACGATCTTCAACCGCGGATTCGCATCGTAAGCATGCAGCGCCGCCATCAAGCCCGCACCGCCGGAGCCCAAAATCAGAAAATCGCAGGTAAGCTCGCTGAAGTCACTCATGTGTTACGGGGCCGCCTGGGGTGGGGCGCCTTTTAAACTAGCCGGCGGCGATCCAACGTTCACGCCTTGATCCCGAGATTCGCATAGATCGTCGCCATGCGGTCTTGGGCGATGCGCGCGACGTCGCGGTAGAGCGACTCGCCGTGGGCATCCATGCCGACGGTCAGCGGGCCGAAATCGCGGACCCTGAATTGCCACAGGCACTCGGGCATCAGGTCTTCCCAGTAGACGTTCTCGATCGCTTCGACTTGCTCGGTCTCGACCGACGCCGCGCCGCCGACGATCGCGAGATAGACGCCGCCGTGCTTTTTGAAGGCGGCGCTCGAAGCGTCGGTGAGGCCGCCTTTGCCGACGATCGCGCGCACGCCGTACTGCGCGAGCAGCCCTTCGGTAAAGCGGTCCATCCGCATGCTCGTCGTCGTGCCGACCGTCATCGGTTCGTAACCGCTCGCCGTCTTGCGCACGTTGGGCGCGACGTGCAGCAGAGCGCCGCCGGAGAGATCGGCCGGCGGCGGCTGACCGTGATCGAAGATGCGAATCTGGGTCGCGTCGCGGATGCCCCACAGCGTGCCGTTCAAGTACACGAGATCGCCGGCGTGGAGCGCGCGCACGTCGCGTTCGGTCAGCGGCGTGGTGAAGCTGTGTTCGGCCATCAGTACCCGATCTCGTAGCGGCCGTCGGCGAAGATCTTCGCGCGCCGCCGCTCCCCGCGCCAGCACTGCATGTTGACTGCGACCGGGTTGAGGGTGATGTGCGTCCAGGCCGTTTCGACGTGCACGTCGAGCGCGGTCGTGTCGCCGCCCAGCCCCATCGGGCCGATGCCGGTCGAATTGATCGCGTCGAGCAGTTCGAGTTCGAGCGCGGCGATGGCGGGGTCGGGATGGCGCTGCCCGACGGGGCGAATCGACGCCTTCTTCGCGAGCAGCGTGCACAGGTCGGACGTGCCGCCGATGCCGACGCCGACGATCGTCGGCGGGCACGGCTTGCCGCCCGCGCCGACCGCCGTGTCGAGGATGAACTTCTTGACGCCCGCGATCCCGTCCGAGGGATAGAGCATCTTGAGAAACGACATGCTCTCGGAGCCCGAACCCTTGGGGATCATCAGGATGTCGAGGTAGTCGATGGCGCTCGAAAACTCGACGTGCACGATCGGGATCCCGTCGCCGGTGCTCGTCTGGCGGTTTTCGCGCGTGAGCGGCGAGACGACGCTCGACCGCAGCGGGTGATCGGCGGTCGCGCGTTCGATCCCCACCGTCAGCGCCTCGACCATGCGCGCACCGTCGAGCGCGATCCCTTTGCCGATCGTGATGAAGAAGATCGGGATCCCGGTGTCCTGGCACACGAGGGTGTGCTTCTTCTCGGAAAGGTCGATCGCGCGCAGCATCGTGTTGACCACGCCGCGCGCGACCTGGCTCGACTCGCGCGCCATCGCCGCTTGGATGCCCGCGCGGACGTCGGGCGGAATGTCGATCTGCGACTCGACGTACAACTGCTTCCCGAGTTCTTCGAGCAGTGCGTAGAACGCGTCGGAACCGATGGCGGCGGCAGGCGGCATGGTTTGCATGGCGTCCCCTCCCGGGACTTATGGCACCGTACAACGATGCGACCCGCATACCTCCACGCGCACCGCCGCAATCCGACAGGCGCCGGGGCCGAAGCTCCGCCGCCTTGTCGAGATGCCGGTCCGTCAGACCCGCCTGCCGCCTACGCCTCGTTCGTCCCGGACCCAACCGAGGCGTCACCTCGAGCCCGGGCGCGGCGTCGCGCGGCCTTCTCTTGGTTCCCACAAACTTTCATGCTGCACCAACATCCGGTCCGGTTCTTCGAATAATCGAAGAAGGCGAAGCGGCACGAATGTTTGCGGCAGGCCTTGAGGCGCTCCCACGTGCCGTCGCGCGCGGCGTCGTACACGATGCCGAGCAGACGGCCGAACGCGCCCTCGATCCCGCGGGCGGCCGGCGCGAGGACGGGCGCCATACGCTCGGGGTCGATCCGAAAGCGCAACGCCACGCGCTCGCCGGCCGCGGCCAGCACCGCGACCGAGGCTTCCGGCGGGGGACCCTCGCCGGCATGCATCCCGGTCACGTCGCGGAGCGCCTCGCGCAGCGCCTGCGCGGCCGTAACATCCGGGGGGGTGACGGTGTCTTCCGGGTCGAGCAACGCCCGTTCCACCAGCCAATCGCGCAGCGATGCCGGCGTCCCGATCTCGTCGGGCCCGTCGGGCAGGTTCAGCGTATTGATGAAGTCGCGTACCACGGCCAGCGGCCGGCACGCGTCTACGATGGCGTCGCTCACAGCGGCCACATCATATCACCACCAAAATCGATTGACAAGTTACTAGCACCGTCGTAAACTTAATGCAGGTTACCTTTCAACCCGAGATCGGAGCGTACGATGAATCAGGAACAGCTTCGCGCTGCCGCCGGCGAGCGGCACGCCGCCGCCCACGCGTACGCCCGTAGCGCGCAGCTGGCGCGGCTGGCCGCAAGTGCGCGGCCGGTGCGGAAGCAGCGCCGGTTCGCGCGCGAGTTCTGCTTCGGGCCCTTGTGCGTGCGGTTCGTCGTGTGGGGCGGCGCCTAGGATCGCGCCGGCGGGCTACTCGGCCGCGTGCTCGACGTCGCGCATGCGCAGGACCGGACTCAAGACGATCCACAGGGCCGCCAACGCTTGCACCGCGGCGGCGGCGACGATGGTGGGGACCGTTCCGAACGCATTGCCGAGCGCACCGCCGGCCAAGGCGCCGAGCGGAATCGTGCCCCAGACGAACGTGCGGACCGTCGCGTTCATCCGTCCCTGGAGGGCGTGCGGAACCATCGCCTGCCGCAGACTGACCTGATTGATATTGTAGATCGGAATGACGAACGTCGTCGCGAGTTGGGTCCCCAAGAGCACCGCGACCGGCGCTCCGAGGGCGGCGAGCGGCAGACACAACGCGATGATGCCTTCGGCGCAGGCCGCGAGCGCGAGGACGGGGCCCAGGCCGAGGCGCCGGCGCGCCGGAACCGCGAGCGCCGCCCCCGCGAAGCCGACGTTGGCGACCGCGAAGACGATGCCCATGACCGTCGGTGAGAGGTGGAGCTCGCGATAGGCGAAGATCAGGTACACCGCGCCGGTCATCGAGCCGCCGAAGTTCGACGTCGCCGTGCACGCGGAGATCGAGCGTAGCACCGGCGAGCGCACGACGACCTCGAGGCCTTCGCGCAGATCGGCGACGAACGACGCGCCCGGCGGCCGCTCACGGGCGTGCTGCTCGCGCGTGCGAATCACCGCGAGCGACAGCGAGGACACGAGGTACGACACGGCGTCGACGCCGAGTGCAAACGGCGCCCCGATTGCCGCTATCAGCGGCCCGGCGATGCCGCTGCCGGCGATCGACGCCGCGGAACGCGAGAATTCGAGGCGCGCGTTCGCGGCCGGGAGCGCAGCCCGTTCGACCAACGACGGCAGATACGACTGATAGCAGATCTCGAAGAACGCGCCGCCGATGCCCATGACGACGGCCGCCACCGCGAGTTGTGCGAACGAGATGCGGTGCGCCGCGGCGGTCAGCAAGATCGAGCCGAGCACCGCCGCGCGCACCAAGTTTGCTGCGAGCATGATCGGCCGGCGCGCTGCGCGGTCGGCCCAGACGCCGATCGCCAGGCCGAGCACCGGAAAGGCGGCGATTTCGAGCGCATCGAGGGTGCCGACCTGGAGCGGCGTCGCGTGCAGCGTGAGGACGGCGACCGAGGGCAGCGCGAGCGCGGTCACCGCGCTGCCGAACAAGCTGATCGTCTGTCCGATCCACAGCGCGGTGAAATCCCGCCCCAGCCGCATCCGGGCGGGCTTAGATTTCCAGCAGCAGTTTGCCTCGCGTCAAACCGGCCTCGAGCATGCGGTGCGCGTGCGCCGCGAGCGCCAGCGGAAAGACGCGGTCGATCGTGACCTTCAACTCGCCCGCCGCGACCGCATCGAAGAGATCGTGCGCGCGCGCCTCCACTTCCTCGCGGGTCGCGATGTAGTCGGCGAGGTGCGGGCGGGTGAAGAACACCGAGCCGGCTTCCGCGAGCTGCATCGGATCGACGCACTCGACCTGACCCGAACTCGCGCCGTACAGCACGCACAGTCCGCGGCGGCGCACGCAGCGGATGCTCTTGGCGATCGTGTCCTTGCCGACGGAGTCGTAGACGACGTCGACCCCGCGCCCGCCGGTGAGTTCCATGACCGCTTTGCGGAAGTTGACCTCGCGGTACATGACGACGTGGTCGGCGCCGTGCGCTTTCGCGATCTCCGCCTTCTCGGGGCTGCCCACGGTCGCGATCACCGTCGCGCCGCAACGCTTCGCCAGTTGCGTGAGCAGTTGACCCACGCCGCCCGCCGCGGCATGCACGAGGCACCAATCGCCGGCGGCGAGCGGAAATGCCGAATGCGTGAGGTAGTGGGCGGTAAGGCCCTGTAGCATCAGCGCGCAGGCGATGTCGAGCCCGACGCTCGCGGGCACCTTGACCGCGCGCCAGGCGGGGACGGCGGCATATTTCGCGTAGCTGCCGCGCACCGGCGCATAGGCGACCCGGTCGCCCACGCTCAACCCCTCGACGTCCGCGCCCACTTCGACGACGTGTCCCGCGCCCTCCATGCCCAAGATCATGGGCAGCAGATGGCGGTACGTCGCCGAGTTCGCATAGGAGCCGTTGCGCATGTACACGTCGATGAAGTTCACGCCCGCGTATGCGAGCTCGACGAGGACGTGGCCGGCGGTCACTTGCGGGACGGGTGCCTGGTCGAGCCGGCAGGCTTTGGGGCCGCCGAAGCTCTTGACGACGACGGCGGGCATCACGGCCTGCGCGGCGATGTCGGAGCGCATCGTGTCGTACCTCAGACTTGCCCTGGAAGGGACTCGAACCCCTATGACCTTGCGGTCACTGGTACCTGAAACCAGCGCGTCTACCAATTCCGCCACCAGGGCGCGGACCTGCCTGCGTTCGCAGTTGCGGAAGGCGCTCCTTCCGTGACGTTCGCAATCCGGCGCGCGCGAGCGGACGACATTCCAGGGTTGATCGACCTGCTCGCCGAGGTCGCCGCCGAGGAGCGCTGGATTCACACCAGGCCCGATTTCGACCGCGCCGAGCGGGCCGCGGCCATCGCCCAGACCCTGACCAGCACCTCGACGGCGTGCTTCGTCGCCGAGGAGCCCGACGGCCGGCTCGCGGGGCAGATCACGTTCGGTTTCTGGACCGACGACGCGCCGATCCGCTTCGGCATGCTCGTGCGCGCCGGCATGCGCGGGCGCGGCGTGGGCGGCGCGCTGCTGGAGGCGGGGCTCGCGTGGTGCCGCGAGCGCGGCGAGCCGCTCGTCCAACTCGAGGTGTATCCGCACAACGACGCCGCGCTCGCGCTGTACCGCAAGTTCGGCTTCGCCGAGGTCGAGCGTCGAATCGGTCTCGCCGTGCGCCCGAACGGTCAACGCTGGGACATCATCGTCATGCACCTCCGGCTCGCGCAGGATTCGGCCGAGCCCCTGCCGCCATAGGAACGCATGGCAGACGTGATCTTGGAGCCGCAGGACGAGCGCCGCGTGCGCGTCCTGCGCTTGAATCGTCCCGAACGCGCCAACGCACTCTCCGACGAGCTGGTCGCCGATCTCGACCGGGCGCTCGGCGACGTCGAAGGCGACGGCACGCGGGTGCTGATCGTCACCGGCAACGGACCCAACTTTTGCGGCGGCTTCGACTTCGGCGGCTTCGAGGAGCTCTCGCAAGAGGCGCTGGGGAATCGCTTGATCAAAGCGGAGGGCGCGCTCGCGCGCTTGCGTTACGCGACGTTCCTCACCGTTGCCGCCGTCAACGGCCCGGCGATCGGCGCGGGTGCGGATCTGGCCTGCGCGTGCGCTTATCGCGTGGGCCTCGCGACCGCGCGCTTTCGTTTTCCCGGCTTCCGCTTCGGCGTCGCGCTGGGCACGCGCCATCTCGTCAATACGATCGGCGCCGAACGCGCGCGGCGCATCTTGCTCGAAGACCTCGCGCTCGACGCCGAGCAGAGCTTCGCAGCCGGGCTGTTGACCCACCTCGCCACCAGCGGCGAGGACGCGTCGGCGATCATCGACGCGCTCGTCGCGCGCGCCGGCGAACTCGACGACTGGTCGCTGGCGACGATCCTGCGCATGACGAGCAGCGACACCAGCGCCGACGATCTCGCCGACCTCACCGGCTCGGTGCGCCGCGCCGGCCTGCATCACCGGCTGCGCGAGTATCGCGCGCGCGCGAGCGGCGGCTGAAGCGCGAGCGGCCCGCTACGCCTTGGCGGCCACCGTCTCGTGCACCGTGTGCAGGTCGTCGAGCAGATTGAGCATCGCCGAGTTGAACGGTGGATCCGCGTCGGTCAAGCCGACCCGCGCGCGGAACGCAGCCTCTTTGTCGGGCGCTTTCATGATGCCCATGATCGCCGCGTTGTGGTGCGCGATCGTCTCGGCATCGGTCTTGCCGTGTTCGCGCACCCAGCGCTCGAATTCGACGTAGGTCGGCTTGCGTTCGCGCAGATACGCGTACGTCTTCTCGCGGTCGAGCCCGAGATCGTCGAGGGTGACGACGTCGAACTTCGAGTCGTCGCCGGCGAAGTAGTCGCCGGGCAACATCCCGGCGTCGACGAGCCGCATCTTCAGCCAGAAGCGCGGCAAGTGCATCGCGCCGAGCGGGCCGGCGGTTTCGGCGCTGACCTGGGGGACGATCGTGGTTTGGGTGACGGTTGCCATGCGTTCTCCTTCTCGCCTCAGCCGAGATGCTGCCGGACGTTCACCGCGGCGGCGACGATCTCGCCGTGCTGGTTGCGGCACGTGACGTCGGCGTAGACACGGCCTTTCGTGTCGTCATAGCCGCACACGACGTAGTCGGTCGTGATCGTGTCGCCGAAGAAGACCGGGGCCACGAAGCGCACCCGGTCGTACCCGAGGGTCACGAACTCGGCGCCGAGATCGACGCGGGCCGCGGCCGCGCCCATGAAGCCCACGAGCAACGCGCCGTGGCCGATCGGGCGCCCGATCTTCGCCCCGCGCCGCGCGGGGTCGTCGGCGACCCCGCCTCCGAGGTCGCCGGTGATCCGCTCGTAGGCGTGCACGGCGGAAGCGTCGATCGTTCGCGCGATCGACGCACTCGTTCCGAGCGGAACCGGATGCTCCATGCCGTGCTCCTTCAGCGCCCTCGTTCGCTGCCGCCCTTCGACGGCCGGCCTCCAACGTGCTCCCGCCGGCTACGTGCGATACAAGATGCGGCGCGCGTAGAGCGAGGGAATGAAGCCGGCACCGGTCACGAGCGAGAGCGCGATCCAAGCGCCGGGCAATCCCACCCGGTCGGCGAGCGCGCCGAAAAGCGGCGGCGCTGCCGCGCTGCTCAAGAACACGAACGAAAGGCCGATGCCCATCACGCGCCCCGCCGCTTGGGTGCCGCCGATCTCCGCCATGACCGCGGTGTAGAGCCCGTTCCACGCGATCCCGCTCGCACCGACCAGCGCGGCCGAACCGAGCAGCAGCCACTCTCCGCCGGGCCGGGTCAGCGCCAGCAACACCGTTCCGGCGGCCGACGCGATGCACAGCAGCGCGGTCAACAGCATCCTATCGCCCCCAAAGTAGCGGTCGCTGACGACGCCCCAGCCTGCGCGCGCGATCGTCGCCGCGATCTGCATGATCGCGAACGATGCGGCCGCGACCGCGACGCTCGCGCGGACGTCGCGGATCGCGGTCACCGAGATGAAGCCGTTCGCGCACGCCTGCGTCGCGACGAGCGCCATTCCGGCGAGGGTGCACGCGATGACCGCCGGATGGCGCAGGATCTGTTTGGCGCTCATCGGCGGCGTCTGCGCGCCGGGGCCCGCCTTGCGGTCGTCGCGCGCCGGCGGATCGCGGTAGACGAGCACCGCCAGCAGCGAGATGACGATCGTCGTGATGCCGCCGCCGATGAACGCGAGCTTGTAGCCGCCGTGCACGGCGAGAAACGGCAGCATGAAGCCGGCGACCGCGCCGCCGAGGGTGACGCCCATCTGCCGCACGCCCATCGCGAATCCGCGGTCGCGCTGGAACCAGGTGAGGATCGCGCGCCCGCCGGCCGGCGTCGTGAACGCGTAGCCGACGCCCAGCGCGAACATGCACGGAATCAATCCCGCGTACCACGGCACGAACGCAGCCACGATGATCGCGACGCCCATGACGATGCCGCTCGTGAGAATGACGGGCCGCTCGCCGTAGCGGTCGACCGCGAATCCCGCGCTCGGGACGAAGAGCGCCGACGCGATCATGATCGCCGTGAACAGGACGCCGATCTGCGCGTTGGTGATCGCGAACGCCGCGATCAAGAACGGCGAGAGCGATCCGATCCCTTGTTGCAGCAGCGACGCCCCCGCTTGCGCGAACGTCATGATCGCCAACATCAGATAGCGCATCGACGCCGGCGACTGCTGGGCGCTGGCGTTCATCCGCGTTGCACGAGCGCGATGCCGCCCGCGATCGCCACCAGGCCGCCGGCGTCGTGCCACGAGACCGGCTCGCGCAACAGCAGCGCTCCGAGCGCCAAACCGAACACCGGCGTGAGGAAGTAAAACGCACTGACGCGGCTCGCCTCACCGTGCGTCAGGAGCCAGAACCACAACAGCGAGGCCGCGATGCTCAACACGACGACGAGATACGCGAACGACGCGAGCAGTTCGGGCGTCGGCACGAACGTGGGCATGCCTTCGAGCAACGCCGCAGCCGGCACGAGCGCGAGCGCGGCGCACATCAGCTGAATGCCGGTGATCGTCACGAGATGCGCGCCGGTGCGCAACCACTTAAAGACAATCGTCGAACACGCGAGCGCGACGTTGCCGATGAAGACCAGCCCCACGTCGGCGGGCAACGCGCTCGTCGTGCCGGCGCGCGCGAACATGATCGCGACGACGCCCGCAAAGCCGAGCGCGAGCCCGATCGCCTTGTTGCGCGTCAACGCTTCGTGCAGTGCGAACGGCGCGATCAGCGCCAGCACGAGCGGATTGGTGCTGGCGACGATCGCGCCGACCCCAGAGGCCAGGTGCCGCAGCGCGAGGTACGTGCAGCCGAGGTACACGGCGTTGGCCAGCAAGCCCACGGCTGCGATCGTCAGCCACTCGCGCAGGCTGCGCGGCCCCTCCAACTGCAGCAAGGCCGCCCCGGCGTACAGGATCGCGCCGGCGGCCGCGAAGCGCGCGACCAAAAACCAGAGCGGCGGCGACTCGAGCGCCGCGATCTTGCTCGGCACGAACGCCGACGCCCAAAGAAAAATGTAGACGATCGCAACCGCGATCGCCCGCGCACCGATCCCTTGGCGTACCGACGCAGCGGTCACGCGCAACCCTGCGGGGCCGTCGCGCGGTTATCTATGGAGCCTGACACCTATGGTTTCTCCAGTATCCTTGGTCGCCGAAACAGTCGACGACACCTTCGATCCCTATTCGCGCGCGGTCACCCGCGCGGTCGAAATCGCGAGCCCTTCGGTCGTCAACATCGAGGCGGCCAAGCGCAGCGGTACGCGTTCGCAGCGCGGCAGCGGCTCGGGCTTCGTCGTGTCTCCGGACGGGCTGATCCTCACGAACAGCCACGTCGTCCACGGGGCCGACGACCTCGAAGTGACGCTCCTCGACGGTGCGCGCCATGCCGCCCAACTGGTCGGCGACGATCCCGATACCGACCTCGCGGTGATCCGTATCGGCGCGAAAGAGCTCGCACCCGCGACCCTCGGCGACTCGGCCGCGATTCGCCCGGGTCAGCTCGCGATTGCGCTGGGGAATCCGTACGGCTTGCAGACGACGGTCACCGCGGGCGTCGTCAGCGCCCTCGGCCGCACGCTGCGCTCGCAGTCGGGGCGGCTGATGGACAACATCATCCAGACCGACGCCGCGCTCAACCCCGGGAACTCCGGCGGCCCGCTGGTCGACGCGCGCGGCGCGGTCATCGGGGTCAACACGGCGATCATCTCGTGGGCGCAAGGCATCTGCTTCGCGATCGCGATCAACACCGCCAAGTACGTCGCCGGACTGCTGATCCGCGACGGCAAGATCACTCGCGCGTACTTGGGCATCGGTGGCGCCGACGTCGAGTTGCCGCGCCACCTGCAGCGCCGTCACGGCATCGTGCACCCGCGCGGCGTCGTCGTGCAGTCGGTCGAGCCGGGCAGCCCCGCGGCCGTGGCCGGCGTGATGGAAGGCGACGTGCTGGTCGAGTTCGGACACGCCCCGATCGGCAGCGTCGACGAACTGCACAAGGTGCTCACCGACGAGCACGTCGGCTCGACCGCCACCCTCACGGTGTTGCGCCGCGACGAACGCTTGCGCCTGATCGTCGTCCCCGCCGAAGCGAAGCCACGGGTCGTCGGCGACTAGACTTCGCCCAGGCGCGGCGCGCGCAGGCGCAATGCGCTGACGACGATCCCGGCGGCCGTGAGCGCGGCCGCGATCTCGAATGCGCGGGTCACCGCCTCGCGCAGCGCCGCAACGCCGTGGGCGTGCAACGTGGCGCCCGAGGCCGCCAGCACGATCGCCGCGAGCGCGGCGCCGGTCGACTGGCCGCAGAGCCGCATCACCGAGATGATCGCCGCTCCGCTCCCCGCGCGGGCTCGCGGAATGCTCGAGAGGATCGCGTGATTGTTCGGCGCTTGATAAAAGCCGAAGCCCGCACCGCAGATCGCGCCGCGCCAGAGGATGTCGAACGAACCCGGCTCGGGCGGTAGCAGCGCGAAGGACGCAAGCCCCGCGGTCAACGTCGCCATGCCGATCGTGCCCAGCACGCCGACGTCGTAGCGTTCCGTCAAGTGCCCGGCGAGCGGGGCGGTCACCGCGGTCGCCAGCGGCCACGTCGTGAACAGCAGCCCCGATTCGAACGCCGAGCGTCCCATCACGCTCTGGATGAGAAACGGCAAGCCGATGAACGCGAGCCCCTGCGCGGTGAACGACGCGAACGCGACGCCCGCGGAAAACGACACCCGCGCCGACTTGAAGAAGCGCGGATCGAGGAGCGGATGCGGGATGCGCAGCGAACGCAAGACGAACGCGATGCCCAGCGCCGCGGCCGCCGCCAGTTCGAACGACGCGAGCGGCACGTTGCCGTGATGGCCGAGGCTCTCGAGGGCCAGAAACGCGAGCACGAACACCGGCACCACGAGCACGACGCCGGCCAGGTCGAACGGCTGGGTGGCGCGGCGCCGCTTCGGCAGCGAACGAAACGACCACAGCAGCGCGAACGCGCCGAGCGGCACGTTGATGAGAAACAGCCACGGCCACGGCGCGAAGGCCAGGATCAAGCCGCCGACGGTGGGGCCCGCGGCGGTGCTGGCGGCGACCGTCAAGCCGACGTAGCCCACCGCGCGGCCGAGCATCGCGCGCGGAAAGATCGAGCGGAAAATCACCTGCGCGACGCTGAGGATACCGGCCGCGCCGATGCCCTGCAGCGCGCGCGCTGCGATCAACAACGCCAGATCCTGCGAAAGCGCGCACAAGAGCGAGCCGGCCGTGAAGATGGCGAGCCCGACGCGGTACACGCGGGCGTAGCCCCACGCGTCCCCGAGCGCCGCCAGCGGGACGATCAGCGACAGCACGGCGACCTGAAAGGCGTTGATCACCCACACCGACGTGGCCGGCGAGGCGTGCAACTCGCGCGCGATCGTGGGCAGCGCGACGTTGGCGATCGTCCCGTCGAGGACCGCCATCACGATGCCGATCCCGGCTGCCAGGATCGCTGCCGGACGCTGGGCGGCCGGAAGCCCGTCGGGCGGCGGCTGTTCGGCTATGTCGCGCGCCCGGTCGCGGGGACGGGCGCCGCCACGACGACGCCGCGCGCTTCGAGCGCCGCGATCGCGTCGTCGCGGTAGCCGAGTTCGCGCAGCACCTCGTGCGTGTGCTCGCCGAGCAGCGGGCCGGCCGCGGTGATCTGCGCCGGCGTGCGCGAGAGCTTCATCGGCGAACCGATCTGGCGCACCGCCCCGAGCGTCGCGTGCGGCGCGTCGACGAAGAATTCGCGCGCCGCCAGATGCGGATCGTTGAACACCTGCGCGTAGTCTTGCAACAACGCGCACGGGATACCGGCCGCGGTCAGCGCATCGACGCACTCGCGGCTCGTCTTCGTCGCGGTCACCGCTTCGATCGCTTCGATCAGCGCTTCGCGATGTGCGTGGCGCGACGCGTTGTCGGCGAAGCGCGGATCGTGTTCGAGGGCTTCGAGCCCGAAGGTCGCGCAGAACGCCGTCCACGCACGCGGCGTCTGCGCGCCGACCGTGAAGTAGCCGTCCTTCGAGCGCACCGCTTGATACGGCGCCGCAGCTTGATGCGCCGAGCCGAGGCGTCGCGGAATCTCTCCGGTCGCGAAGTATTTCCCCGCTTCCCATACCGCGTACGAGACCGCCGACTCGAAGAGCGAGACGTCGATGTATTGCCCCGGCGCGCCGCGCTCGCGGGCGAACAAGGCCGACACCGCGGCCAGCGCGCCGTAGAGCGCACACGTCAGGTCGGCGATCGGGACGCCGACTTTGACCGGATTGCCGCCTTCCTCGCCGGTGATGCTCATCAGGCCGCTCATCGCCTGCGCCATGATGTCGAGACCGGGCTGCTCCGCGTACGGTCCCGTTTGTCCCCAGCCCGACGCCGCCACGTACACCAAGCCGGGATTTTCGCGCGCCAGCGACGGGTAGTCGAAGCCGAGCCGCTGCATGACGCCCGGGCGCAGATTCTCGACGATCGCATCCGCGCGCAGCGCCAACGCGTGAAAGATCGCCTTCCCCTCGGGCTGCTTGAGGTCGAGCGCGATGCTGCGCTTGTTGCGGTTGCAGCCGGATGAAGTTCGAGCTTTCGCCCTGGAGGAACGGGCCGGTAGCGCGGGTCATGTCGCCGCCATCCGGGGCCTCAACCTTCACCACGTCGGCCCCAAGGTCGGCCAGATGCATCGCCGCGAACGGCCCGGCCATGTAGTTGCCGACCTCCACGACGCGAATGCCGCACAGCGGCCCGTTGCGCGATTTCATCCCGGGGGCGCTTCGCGGTCGCGCGGACCGTGCCTCGCGCCCCCGCGAAGAAGCAAGCCGTATGTCGACCCCTGGGGCGGCGCGCGAAATTGCCGAACACTAAGAAACGTAGCTTTGCCGCCGTTTGCCCGAGGTGCGTTCGATGCTCGAGAACCCGCGCAGCGTTCCGTCCTATGACGACCGGCTTTCCGCGCTCGAAGATCCGGCGCTCGCAGAACGGCTGCTGGCAGAGAACCCCGAGCTTTTCTGCATCCGCGCTGACGCGGTCACCGGCGCCGGCACCGCCGCAGGCACGCCCGTGCCGCGGCGCCGCTTTCGCGCCGTCGCGATCGCCCTGATCGCGGCCGCGTCGCTGGTCGCCGGCTACGTGCTTTTCCCCCTCTTGATGAAGCGGCCGGCGCCGCAGCCGGCGGTGCGCCGGGCCGTCGCGGGCGCGCCGCCGAAGCCGTCCGGCCAGCACGAGAAACCGCTGCAGCCGATCGGGACCGCGCCGCACGAAGACGCCACGTTGCGCGCCGAACTGGCCAAGCAGCAGCGAGAGATCGATGAGTTGCGGGCCGGCATCGCCGCCCAGGCCGCCGCCAAGCGCGAAGCCCAGGCGGCTGCGGCTGCGGCGGCGGCACGCCCAGCGGCGCCGGCCCAACCAGCTCCCGCCGTTCATGCGCTCGCGCCCGCCGTTGCGCGCCCCGCCAAGGCTGCGGCGCCGGCGCCGGCCCAAAAGTACGACAGCAAACCGATTTGGGACGTCAGGCCGGCGTCGAAGGCGCGCACCGGCACGGCGACTTCCGTTTCAACCTCGGTCTCGGTTGCGACGTCGACGGGCACCGCCGCCGGGTCGGCGGCGGATTCGGCCGACGCGGCCGCGGAAGCCCCAACGATGGACGCGCCGATGCCCGACGGCACCAAGGGCGCGCCGCCGGCCGGCGGCGGGATCGGGCATTGGAACGAGCGCGGACCGTACGGCGTGCCCGCCGGCGGCGGCACCGGGAACTGCTCGCCGTCGCGAGACAGCGTGGCGACCGGCGCCGGATCGATCCTCCAGCGCGTGGGCGGCAGTGGCCGCTTCTAGATGCTGACCTCGCCGAACGGCGCCGGCGCAGCCGCGGGCCCCGCCCCGTGGCGCGTTCTGGTCACCGCCCGCCGTTTCAACTCGACGCCTGAGGCGCTCGACGTCTTCGCGCGCGCCGGCTGCGAGGTCGTCCCGAGCGACTACGGTAGCGAGAAGGGCGACCACGATTTGGGCGGCGACGAACTCGTCGCGCTACTGCAAGACGTCGACGCGATCGCCGCCGGCTCGTGCCAGCTGACCCGCGACGTCATCGAACGGGCACCGCGGCTGAAGGTGATCTCGCGCCGGGGCGTCGGGTACGACAGCATCGATCTCGAGGCCGCGCGCGAGCGGAACGTCCTCGTCGCGATCGCCGCCGGAACGAACAACGAAGCCGTTGCCGACCACGTGTTCGCGTTGATGCTCGCGAGCGCGCGCCGCTTGTTCGACGCCCACCGCTCGTTGCTCGCCGGCGAATGGATCTCGCACACCGGCGTCGCGCTGCAAGAGAAGACCCTGGGCATCGTCGGCCTGGGCCGCATCGGCAAAGGGGTTGCGCGCCGCGCGCACGGCTTCGACCTGCGGGTCATCGCGACCGACCCCGTGTGGGACGACGCCTTCGCTGCGAATTACGGCGTGGAACGGGTCACCTTCGAAGCGTTGCTCGAACGCAGCGATATCGTATCCGTCAACGCTTCGTACAACCCGTCGACGCACCGCCTCATCGACGCGGCTGCGCTCGCGCGCATGAAGCCGGCCGCGCTGTTCATCAACACGTCGCGCGGGCCGATCGTGCACGAAGCAGCGCTGGCCACCGCCTTGCGCGAGGGCCGGATCGCGGCTGCGGCCGTCGACGTGTTCGAGGAAGAGCCGCCGGTCGGCACCCCGCTGCGCGACGCGCCCAACGTGATCCTGACGCCGCACTCGGCGGGCGACACCGTCGAGGCCGCGATCGCCGCCAACGTCGTGACCGCCGAGACGATCGTCGGCATGATGCGGGGCGAGCTTCCGCGCAGCGACCGCATCATCGTGCGTCCCGGCCGCGTCCTGGTCTAGCGCTGCAGCAGTCTACGCGGCCCGGGCGCCCCGCCGCATCGATGCGAGGGTCGAGGCGATGCTTTCGTCGAGCGGCGTGCGCGCGGTGAAGCCGAGCGCGGCATGCAGCTTCGCACCGTCGAGGACCACCGGATCGGAGAAGAGATAGTGCATCTCCACGATCTCGCGCATCAGCGGATTGAAGAGCCCGAGCGCCCGCACGGCGGCCGGGCCGACCGCACGGAGGCGCAGGCGCGTCCCCGCGGCGGCGTACACCTTCGCGGCGAGCGCGCGCTGGGTGAGGACGGTCCCCGCGACGTTGTAAGCGCCCGAAGCGAAACGGTCCGCGAGGACGATCGCACCCACCGTGCGCGCGAGGTCGGGGCTGTAGATGAATTCGTGATCGACGTCGATGGGACCGATCAGGTTGGCCGCGCGGCCGTCGATCGCTCCGGCGAAGGCGTCTCGCGCATAGCTGTGCTCGGCGAACGGCCCGAAATAGTCCGGCGGCCTTAGCACGACGACCTCGAGCCCGCGCTCGACAGCCGCCAATGCGATGTCCTCTTGTTCCCGGCGAAAGCGCCCCTTACGGGTGTGCGGTTCCCGCGGATGCTCCTCCGTCACCGGGCGGCACTGCGGACGGCCGTAGGGGTAGACCGTCGAGACCACGATCAAGCGGCGCACTCCGGCCGCCTCCGCCCCGGCTACCGTCGCCCGCATCAGCCGCGGATACCGCTGCGGCTCGTGGTATGCGACCCCGACCGAGAACACGATCGTGTCGACGCCGGCCGCCGCCTGGGCGGCGAACGCCGGATCTTCCAAATCGCCGGCCAGGATCTCAGCGCGCTCACCGAACGCCTGCTGCAACTTGGCAGCCGATCGCCCGACCACCCGGACATCCGCCTCGCCCGGCAAGAGAGGGACGAGGTTCTGTCCGACGCTACCGGCAGCTCCAAAGATCGCGACGGTCTTCGAGGGTCTCATCTCAGCTTGTCTCCCATGACGCCCAGCGCAGCGTTACGTTGCGATAGTAAATGAACTGCGTTCATTTGTCAATCGTCGATTATTTACTCATTGACACTCCGGGCGCTAGGCCGTACCATCGAGGAGAGTGCGGCGATGGGAGTAGCGGAGCGCAAGGAACGGCAGAAGGCCGAACTGCGCGAGCAGATTTTGGCGGCGGCGCGGGAGATCGTGGCGCGCGACGGGTTCGCGGCGCTGACGATGCGCAAGATCGCCGACGCGATCGAGTACTCCCCCGGGACGCTCTATCTCTATTTTGCCAACCGCGACGAGCTCGCCAAAGAGCTCGTCCGCGAAGGCGCCGCGCAGCTGATGACGTTCTTCGAAGACGCCCGGCACGGAGCCCGACCCCCTGCTGCGCCTCGAAGCGCTCGGGCGACGGTACATCGACTTCGCGGTCGCCGACCCGCAGACGTATCGCATGGTTTTCCTCGAAGACCCGCGGCTGTCGGCCGCGATCGTCGAGCCGGCCACGGCGCACGGCGACCCGAATGATCCGGGACGCTCGGCGTTCGAACTGCTCGTCACGACGGTCGCCGAACTCGTCGCCACCGGCGTCTTCAAGCCGGTCGATCCGGCCGTGGGTGCCCATCTGTTTTGGGCGGCCCTGCACGGGTTGGCGGCGTTGCAGATGACTTGCCCGGCGATGATGATCCCCGCCGGCCTGCGCACGGCGGCCGCGCAGATGACGACGACGTTGATCGCCGGGATGCGAAGCGAAGCGGCGTAACCCCGGGTTATGCGCCGCATGGACGCAACCGTGCGCGAACGCGTGCTTCGCTGGAACGACCCGAGCAAGGGGTTCAGTGCGGCCTCGAAGCTGAGCGGGATCGAGTATATCCGCGCGATGCAGCGCGGCGATCTGCCGGGGCCGCCGATGGCCGACGTCGTCAATCTCGTCATCTTGGAAGCCGGCGAGGGCCGTCTCGTGTGCTCGGCCGTGGCCGGTGAGGAGCACTACAATCCGGTCGGCACCGTTCACGGGGGCTTCGCGATGACGGTCCTCGACTCGGCGGTCGGGATGGCGATTCTCTCGACGTTGCCGCCCGGCAAATTCTTCACCACCCTGAGCTTGACGACGAACTTCGTGCGTCCGATGAGCGCCCGTTCCGGAGCGGTGCGCTGCGAGGGGATCGTGCTGCACCGCGGCGGCCGGGTCGCAACCGCCGAGGGCTACTTGTACGACGAGTCGCAACGCATGTGCGCGCACGCGGTCACCTCGTGCATGATCCTCGATCGGAACGACGCATGAATCAACGGACTGCGCTCGTCACCGGGGCCTCGACGGGCATCGGCGCGGCGACCGCCCGCGGGCTCGCGGCCCGCGGCTACTACGTGTTCGCGGGCGTGCGCAACGAGGCCGATGCGAACGGGATCAAAGGCGAGCGCATCGAGCCGGTGACGCTCGACGTCACCGACGCGGCGGGGATCGCCAAGGCCCGCGAACGCGTGCTGGCGCAGACCGGCGGACGCCTCGACGCGCTAGTCAACAACGCCGGGATCGTCGTGTTCGCGCCGCTCGAATTCGTCCCACTCGATCAACTGCGCGAGCAGTTCGAAGTCAACGTCTTCGGCCCGGTGGCGGTGATCCAAGCGTTTCTCCCCGCCCTGCGCGCCGCGCGCGGACGCATCGTCAACATCGGTTCGATCTCCGGCCGCTTCGTGTCGCCCTTCGGTGCCCCGTACAGCGGCTCGAAGTTCGCGCTGCGCGCGTTCAACGACGCGCTGCGCTACGAACTCCATCCGTTCGGGATCGAAGTATCCCTCGTGTCGCCCGGCGCGGTCGCGACGCCGATCTGGGCCGAATCCCAGGCGCGCGCGCAGGCTCTGCTGGACGCGATGCCCCCGCAGGCGACCGAACTCTACGGGACCATGCTCAAGGCCCTCGGCGCCTCGTCGCGGGGCGCGCCCAAACGCGCCTCCGATCCCGCTCTGGTCGTCGACGCGGTCGTGCGGGCGCTGTGGGACCCCAAGCCGCGCGCGGAGTACATCGTCGGCCGCGACGCGCAGGTGATGGCCGTGCTCGCGGCCTTACCGGCGAAGCTGCGCGAACGGCTCGTGCGCGACCGGCTCGCCAAAGCGGAGAAAGCGATGCTTGCGAACGAAGCGGCGGCGCCGCCTCCCGCCGCGCCGCCACAGCAAGCGCAACCGCAATCGTAAGGGCCCGATGATCTACCGGCTGTTGCCGATCCTCGGGGTGACGTTTATCGACATCCTGGGCTTCAGCATCCTCATCCCGTTGCTGCCCTATTTCGTCAAGCACTTCGGCGCGCCCGACTTCGTCGTCGGCGTCCTGTTCTCGACGTTCGCGTTTTGCCAGCTGCTCGCGGGCCCGGTGTGGGGCAACGTCAGCGACCGCATCGGCCGCAAAGCGGTGCTGATCATCAGCCAGATCGGCGCGACGATCGGCTGGACGATGCTCGCCTTCGCGCCGACGATCTTCTGGGTGTTCATCGCGCGCATCGTCGAGGGAGTGTCGGGCGGCAACCTCTCGGTGACGCAAGCGTACGTGGCCGATCTCGTCGAGCCGGCGAAACGCGCGCGCGCGTTCGCCTACGTCGGCGCGACCTTCAGCGCGGGCATCGTGCTCGGGCCGGTCGCGCGGCGGCTTGCTCGAGGCGCGCTACGGGTTCGCCGCGCCGTTCCTGCTGCCGCCGGCTTGCAGTTGATCACGCTGCTCGCGACGATCTTCTTCCTGCCCGAGTCGCGCAGCAAGGACGACGAAGCCGGCACCGCCTCGGTGCGCGAGATCCTCACCTCGTTGCGCGACCCGCGCCTCTCGCCGGTCATGTGGCAGAAACTGATCGTGTCGCTCGCGCTCTACGGATGGTTCGCCGCGTTCACGCTCGCGCTGCAGGCGCTGCTCCATCTCGACGCCGCGCAAGCGAGTGAGACGTTCGCGCTCTTCGGCATCGGCAGCATCATCATGCAGCTCTTCGTCGTCGGGCGCTTGACCGACGCCTTCGGCGACCGGGCCGTCTCCAACGCCGGCATCGCGTCGCTCGTCCTGGCGTTCGCATCGGTGTTCTTCATCCACGACTACTGGACGCTGCTGATCATGCTGCTGTTCTTCACCTTCGGGCTCTCGGCCAACAACGCGACGATGCCCGCGCTGATGACCGACGCGTCGCCCGAAAATCAGCGCGGCACGATCCTGGGCGTCGGGGCGTCGCTCGAGAGCTTCTCGGGCGTCGTCATGCCGCCGGTCTCGACCAGCGTCCTGGGCCTCTACGGCGCCCCGTGGACCGGCGCGATCTCGGCCCTCTTCAGCCTCGGCGCGCTGGGCGTGGGGGTCGCGCTGCAGCGCCGCGACGGCTCCCCGCTCGCGGCCGGCAAGCCGCTCGGAACCGAACCGCTCGTCTCCGACGCGGAGTAGGGCCTACCACGGCGCGACGAAACATGACGCCACTTGGAGACGTACTGGTGCGCGTAGGGGAGACGACCATGAACTCGACCGTCAAGGCTGCACGGGTTGCGGGAGCGATCTATCTCCTCGAGGTCGTCCTCGGGCCGTTCAGCCTGATCTACGTGCCCAATGCGCTGATCGTGAGCGGCAATGCGGCCGCCACCGCAGCCAACATCGTTGCGCACCAAACGATGTTCCGCTTCGCGATTCTGGCCGACTTGCTCAGCGGCGTCCTGAGCATCTTCCTCGTGCTCGCGCTGTACCGCGTGTTCGAGGACGTCGACCGCTACCAAGCAGTGCTGATGGTCATCCTCGGCGGGGTCACCGTGGCCCCGCTTTTCTTTCTCAACGCGGTGTTCTGGATGGCCGCGCTCGCGCTCGCGCAAGGCGGAGGCTTCGTCGCCGCCTTCAGTGCCGCGCAGCAGTCGGCGCTCGCGATGCTGTTCATGCGCCTGCACAGCGAGGGAAACGTCGTCAACGGGCTCTTTTGGGGACTTTGGCTCTTTCCGTTCGGGTTGCTCGTGATCGAGTCGGGCTTCGTGCCGAAGTTCTTGGGCTTCTGGCTTCTCATCGACGGCTTCGCGTACGTGGTGCTGACCGGCATCGCGGTCGTGACGCCGCAATACAACGACGTCGCCTTCCTCGTCGCGCACCCGCGCTAATCCTGTACTATAAAGAGTGCGGCTTGCATCTACCCATACCGACCTTTCAAAAGAAAGTAAGTTAAAGGGGAAACCATGGGAGCACAGCTTGCAATACAAGAAGCAGGAAACATGGCGATAGAAAATACGCATATTGCCAAGACACTGGAGCCATCTTGAAGCGCTGGAAGCTGAATCTATCGAAATCTTGAGAGAGGTGGCGGGAGAATTCGAAAGGCCGGTACTTTTATTTTCTGGCGGGAAGGACTCTATTTGTGTCTTAAGGCTTGCGGAAAAAGCCTTTAGGCCGGGAAACTTTCCATTTCCTCTACTGCACATTGACACTGAGCACAATTTTCCCGAGCTTATCTCTTTCCGTGATTACCGCGCACATCAACTGGGAGAAAAACTCATTGTACGAAGTGTTGGCGATGCTATTAAAAAAGGCATTGCTCGCCCCACCCCTGGAGAAACGGACGAAATTGTTACAAATTCCCACACTGCTCGCTGCCCTGGAGGAATTTCGTTTTGATTGCGCGATCGGCGGAGCCAGGCGGGATGAAGAAAAGGCCCGGGCTAAAGAGCGTATTTTTTCTTTTCGTGATGCCTTCGGTCAGTGGGATCCCAAGAACCAGCGACCTGAGCTTTGGAATCTCTATAATGCCAGACTTAACCCTGGCGAACACATGAGAGTATTCCCTCTCAGCAATTGGACTGAGCTGGATGTTTGGCAGTACATCGGCCGGGAGAAATTGGAGATTCCTTCTATCTATTTCACTCATATGCGAGAGGTGGTTCGTCGTCAAAACCAGTGGCTCCCTGTTAGCGACACTTCTCACTCGAAGCCCAACGAACAATCGCACCACTTGCGGGTTCGAGTTCGTACGATAGGAGACATCAGCTGCACGGGCTGTATCGAGTCGAATGCCTCCACGATAGAAGACGATCATTGATGAGATTTCACTAGCAAGAGTGACCGAGCGAGGCAGTCGCGCGGATGATAAACGCTCGGAGACTTCCATGGAAGATCGAAAAAGAGAGGGGTATTTCTAATGTTTCAGGAAATCCAACTAAACCAGGGACGAACGGAGCTTTTGAGATTTTGTACGGCCGGTAGTGTCGATGATGGCAAGAGCACCCTCATTGGAAGGCTGCTGTTCGATTCGAAACTGATTTTTGAGGACCAGCTGGAGGCGCTTGAGCGTTCGAGCGATCTGACCGGGGAAGGCAGCATTAATCTTGCCAACCTGACCGATGGGCTCCGGGCGGAGCGCGAGCAAGGAATCACTATCGACGTTGCCTATCGCTACTTTTCCACCCCTCGCAGAAAATTTATCGTGGCAGATACTCCCGGGCATCTTCAATACACGCGCAATATGGTTACAGGGGCTTCGACCGCCGATGTCGCTGTCATCCTGGTTGACGCGCGACAAGGTGTGATCCAACAGACAAGGCGTCACGCATTTATCGCATCTCTCTTGCGAGTACCGTATCTTGTGGTTTGTGTGAATAAAATGGATCTTGTGGAATTTTCCAACTGGCAACTTTTGAGTCCATTCGTACTGATCTTGTTGAGATATGCCGATAAGCTTCACTTTCAGAATCTCATTTATCCCGATCAGCGCGTTGAGGGGAGATAATGTGGTTGATTCTTCGAATCACATGCCTTGGTATGGCGGCTTCCCTTTTTCGCTTTTTGGAGGAGGTTAGTTGTGAGCGATCGGGGGTTTAATGCCTCGTTTTGCGGTGCAATATGTGATTCGGCCTCACTGCGATGAATATCATGACTTTCGCGGTTTTGCAGGTAGGATTTCAAGCGGCCATTTTAGCGTCGGGGATTCTGTTGTCGTTCTGCCATCGGGAAACACTCGAGGATCAGCGCCATCCATACATATGACGGAAATCTTGAAGCTGCATATGCCCCCATGTCAGTTACTGTGTTGGTTGAAAACGACATTGATATCAGTCGTGGTGATGTTCTGGTTCATCCTGAATCTATCCCGCTGTTAAAACTCAATTCAAGCAATGGTTTGCTGGATGGGCGAGCAGCAGTTGCGAGTGGGCAAAAATACGAATTCAGACATCTGGCAAGGACACGTGCAATTGTACGAGGTATTGATTATCGGATTGACATGGACAGTCTAGAACCGTTACCTAGCATTGAGCTAGGACTGAATGAAATCGGGAAATTCTATTTCAATCGATGACCCCGGTGGTCTTTGATTTGTATGTAGAAAACAGGACAACGGGGGGCTTTATCCTTGTCGATGAAGCTAGGAATGCCACTGTGGGAGCTGGAATGGCTTGTCATTAAGGGACAATCCTGGCTAACCAGGCCTTTCCAATCCCAACCTATTTCGAAGCAGCTTTGATCCTACTGTCTTTAGCAGCAGGAGTCCTGGGGGCCATTCTGGGGCTTGGGGGCAGGAATGATAATCGTCCCTGCCATAACACTTCTATTTGGCGTTAAAATGCACTACGCAGTGGGCGCTGGCATGGTAGCGGTCATTGCAACATCAAGCGGATCGGCAATTACCCACGCCAACCGATTTACGAATCTCAGACTTGCCACTTTTTTGTCCCTTGCGGCTTCGTTAGGCGGATGGATAGGAGTCATGCTGATCTCAATAATAGAACAAAGTACCCTCTTTTTGATTTTTTTTCTGATGATAGTAATGTCGGTTATTGTCACTCGATCCGAGAATACCTCGGCAATCACAGCCAAAAAGAGTAACCTCTTTAGCAAAGAAATATAAGGTTAATGGAGAATATTTCGATACTGTCAGCAACTGTAATGTTTCGTACCATATTGAATGTTATTCCGCAGGCTTTTTCCTAATGCTTGGTACTGGAATGCTCACAGGATTGCTGGGTGTCGGTTGTGGAGCATTCAGAGTGCCCGTCATGGATCGGCTATGGGGCTTCCATTAAGGTATCCGCCACTTCCAATTTCATGATTGGAATCACATCCGCGGTTTGCGCTGCTACCCTTTTTTCTAAAGGGACGTTCTTCCCAATTCCGCGGCTCCTTGTAGCATTGGGAGTGCTGTAGGGGCACGAATGGGAGCCCGCTTGCTTCATCATATATCGGAACTTTGGATTCCGAAGGCTTCTTCTCCTGGTTCTCATCTTGATGGGAGTTGAAATGGGAATAAGAGTTTGGAAAATGTATTTCAGGTGACACGATGAAGGACATGAATGAAAAAGCCCCCATAGGGCCTACCTATAAAGCCGCCGAGTTTTTCTGTTTTGCCTTTCTTATCATAGGAATCTTGTTGACCTGTTTCTCTGGATAAGACAAAGCCAAATCCAAATGAAGACTCGTGTTGAGGGTTTATTAAGAGGGGGAAAGATTAATACCGCCCTACTTTGTGTGCCACACTCTTGGGAACAAGCATATCAACGGCTAAGCAAAATCTTTGTTCAAATCGATTCCCAGATTCAGCGTCAAGCATTGGCTAGCGTGGGAAGCTTACCCCACCCATCAAACCCGGACGAACCGACTCGGGAAATTGGGACTGTCAACGCTGCTTTTGATTCGACTGTACTTTTGTGGCTGGGGCTTGGAATATTGATTTTTCTGCCGATGATGCGCATGTTTTCAACAGTAGACTTTTTAATTCGAAAGCGTGATCACTATTTGCGGGACTTGGTTGCTTTGTGCTTTTGATTGTGATTTTGAACCTTTTATTTCCATAAACTCCCGGTTGTAGTTGGAAATAGAATTTACGTGTAAATTAGAATCAACAATTGCTCAAAGGCAATTTCAAGGGGGGAGATAATCCTTATGCACTCAACAAGACTAATCCTGAAAAGGTAAGGGTAGGAAGCCCTGCTTTGGTAATTGCATTACTCGCTTTTTCCTCAGCTCTTACGCTAGCAAGACCAACCGTACCAGTAGAGGTAAAGGCACAA
>CAVVMT010000023.1:0-25187 GCA_963749395.1 Vulcanimicrobiota bacterium | reverse complement strand
ACTTATTGCTAACCACTGCTCGTCTTTGTACGCCACCACGCCCACGTAACCGTCGCGCGTGCGGTACGGCTTGCGAACTTTCGAGACGACGCGGGGGTAGAGCGGCTTCCCCATCGGCGGCTCGAACGCCGCCCCCCACAGGTTCTCCGCCATCACGTAGCCGACCATCGCCTCGAACATCGGCACCTCGACGTGTTGCCCGACGCCGGTTTGGGTGCGATGGTAGAGCGCGGCCAGGATACCGGACATCATGTAGAGCGGGATCGTCTTGTCGACCGGGATCGTCGCCATGTACTGGGGTTCGCCGGCCATCTCGCCCTGCAGGTACGCCAGCCCGCACACGGCCTGGATCGTGTCGTCGTACGCGGGCTGCGCGGCGTACGGCCCGTCCTGGCCGAATCCGTACACGCTACAGTAGATGATGCGCGGATTGACCGCCGCGAGCTCGTTGTAGCTCAAGCGCAGACGTTTCATCGCGGACGGCCGCAAGTTGTGCAGCAGCACGTCGGCCGTCGCGGCCAACGCGAGGAGCCGTTCGCCATCGGGGTCGAGCTTGAGGTCCGAGCACGACGCTGCGCTTGTTCCGGTTCAAGTTCAGGAACGTCGCCGCCATGCCGGGATTGCGCGACGGCCCGAGATTGCGAATCGGATCGCCGTCGGGACCTTCGACCTTGATGACGTCGGCGCCGAGGTCGCCCAGCAGTTGGGTCGCGTACGGGCCTGCCATCACCATCGTCATGTCGATCACCCGAACTCCCGCGAGCGGGCCTGAACTTTGCGGCATCGATCTTCTCCAGCGTTGCAATTTTCTACACAGTAAGTTATTCTTACTCAAAAGTAAATACCGACGCGCGGAGGTCGCATGCGCCCCCAGATCTTCCGGACCAGGATCACCGAACTCTTCGGGATTCCGCACCCGATCGTGTGCGGCGGCCTGATGTGGCTGGCCGACGCGAACTACGTGGCCGCGGTCGTCAACGCCGGCGGCATGGGGTTCATCACGTCGGCGTCGTTCCCCGATCCCGACGCCTTCCGCGAAGAACTGCGCAAATGCCGCGAACTGACCGGCGGCAAGCCGTTCGGCGTCAATTTCGGCATCTCGCCGCGCCCGGGGTACCTCGAACGCTTCGCCCGGCACCGCGAGGTCGCATGCGAGTTCGGAGTGGCCTTCGTCGAAACGGCCGGCTCGCCCCCGACCCCGATCCTCGCGCAACTGAAGGAAGCCGGGATCAAAGTCGTGCACAAGGTGCCGGCGGTGCGCTACGCGGTCAGCGCCAACAAACTCGACGTCGACGCAGTCGAGTTGATCGGCGCGGAGGCCGGCGGCCATCCCGGCGTCTACATGGTCGGCACGATGGTCCAGGCTGCGCTCGCGCCCGGCAAAGTGACCCATCCGCTGGTGATCGGGGTGGCATCGGCCGGGGCAGCCAACTGGCGGCGTGTCTGGCGATGGGCGCCGACGCGATCCTGATGGGCTCGCGGATGATCGTCGCCAGCGAATCTGGGCGCACCGCAGCTACAAAGAGCAGGTGTGCGCGGGCGACGCACGAGAGTCGCGTCGTGATGAAGATCTTCCGCAACCACCACCGTGTGCTCGACAACGAGGCGGCACGCGCGGTCGAAGAACTCGAGCGTCAAGGGGTCGACGACTTCGCACGCTACGAGCCGATCGTCAGCGGCGCGAACACGCACTACGCGTATTCGACCGGCGACACGAGCCAGGCATGATCGACTACGGGCAAGCGACCGCCTTCGCCGACGAGATCAAGCCGGTCGAGGCGATCTTCGACGAGATCCTCGACGAAGCAGTGCTGGCGATGCACCGGCTCGACCGTCTCGTCGTGACGCCGGCGGTCGCGAGCTGATGCCGGGCGAGCTCGTCCTCTACGAGGAGCGGCCACACGGCATCGTCGTCATCACGCTCAACCAACCCGACAATCGCAACGCCTTGTACGAGGGCGCGATCATCGACCAGTTCGTCGCCGCGCTCGAACGTCTGCGCGACGATCCGGCCGCTCGCGTCGCGATCCTGACCGGGGCCGGCACCGCGTTCTCGGCGGGGGCCATCTCAAGAAATATCGCGAGTCCGGCGGGATGGCCCAGCGGCCCGTCCTCGCGATCCGCAAGTTCTACAAGGGCGACATCCAACGCGTTCCGCGCGTGCTGTACGACATCGAAGTCCCGGTGATCGCCGCGGTCAACGGCCCGGCCTACGGCGCGGGCTGCGACATCCCGTTCATGTGCGACCTGCGCCTCGCCAGCACGACCGCGGTGTTCTGCGAGGTATTCGTCCGCCTCGGCGTCATTTCGGGCGACGGCGGCGCGTGGTTCATCCCGCGCGTCATCGGGATGGCCAAGTATGCCGAGATGGCATTCACGGCCGATCCGGTCGATGCCGCCGACGCGCTGAAGTTCGGGCTCGTCTTGAAGGTCGTTCCCGACGAGTTGATGCCGGCCGCCCTGGAGCTGGCCGAACGCATCGCGCGCAACGCTCCGGCAGCCGTGCGCATGATGAAGCGCCTGATCCGTGAAGGGCAGAGCGTGCGCCTGGAAACGCACCTCGAGTTGGCCGCGGCGCTGATGGCGATCGGGCACCGCACCGACGATCACCAGGCCGCGCTTGCGGCATTCTTCGAAAAGCGCGAGCCGGAGTTCGAAGGGACGTGAAGGCCCGCTTTTACTCCAGAGTAATTGTCTTGACCATACGTTTATTTTACGCTAGAGTCAGATCGGTTCGGGAGGCGCTGACGCAGTCCGTTCCGCGATCGAGGGTGCGATGACGACCATGGGGGACGAGAAAACGAAGACTTCCCGCAAGTCCTTCGTGGCGGGTGCGGTTGCGGCGGCCGCATCCGCGCCACGGATCGCGCGCGCCCAGGCCGTTGCCCTGCACGCGAAGTGCGCGAGTTCCACGCCGCCGGGGCATCCGATCACCGTTCGTGCGACCCAGATGTGGCGCAATGTCGAGCGCGAAACGAATGGCGCCGTCGTCGTCGACTTCTTCCCCAACAACGCACTCGGCGGCGACAGTTCCGTCATCTCGCAGGCTCGTTCGGGCGCGATCGAATTCTTGCTGACGCCGGGCGGCGTGCTGGCGCAGGTCGTCCCGCTCTGCGGCATCGAGAACACGGCGTTCGCCTTCAAGAACGCGCCGGCCGCGTGGCGCACGCTCGACGGGCCGCTCGGGGCGCGCATCCGCGCCGACATCGCCGGCTCGGGATTGTACGCGTTCGACCGCGTGTGGGACGCCGGTCTGCGCAACGTCAGTTCCGGGACGGTCGTCGTCCGCACGCCCCACGACCTGCGCGGGTTCAAAATCCGCACGGCCAACGCGAGGGTCCTCGTCGATCTCTTCAAGACGCTCGAAGCCGTGCCGACGCCGATCGATCTCAACGAAGTCTATACCGCGCTGCAGACGCACGTCGTCGACGGTACCGACAACTCGCTGGCCGGCGTCGAGACATTCCGTTACTTCGAAGTGCAGCGCTCGATCAGTTTGACCGGACACAGGCTGGTCCGGTTATTGGTTGCTCGCCAACGCCGACGTTTGGCGCACTCTTCCATCCGGCGTACGCGACGTCATCACACGGAACGCGGCCGCGTTCGCGCTGATGGAGCGGCGCGACAACGAACTCCTCAACGCCGCGCTGGCGGACAAACTCGCGCGGCGCGGCCTGTCGATCGTCACGATCGATCAGAACGCGTTCCGCGCCCGGCTGGGGCCCCACTACGCGCGCTTCAAGAACGCGTTCGGTGCGGCCGCATGGGCCGACCTCGAGAGCCAAGTAGGCCGCTTGAGTTAAGCGCCCCGTCCGCGCGGCCGCGGAACCCGGCGCCGTGCCGCGCGTCTAACCCTCGCCTCACCTCACGCCTTCTCGATAGGACTTCATCGACATGAGCTTCCCCATCCCCACCGCTTCGAACGCCGCGATCCTCTTCCTCGACCTTCAGGACGAGATCGTGACAAACAGCCGCACCGTGCCGCTGGCGCGTTTGCGCGTGCGCGCCGCAGCTCTGGCCAAGCTCGCGGCCCTCCACGGCTTGCCCGCCTTCGCCTCGTCGGTTCCGCCCGGCGGCGCGTTCCTGAGCGACGTGTTGGCCCCGTTACCGGCGTTGCAGCCTCGCCCGCGGACGCAGACGACCGCCTTCGCCGACGAGGGCCTCGTCGCCGAGCTGCGCGCGAGCGGCCGCTCGATCCTCGTCCTCTCCGGGGTCGCGTCGGAGATCGTCGTCCAGCGCACGGCGCTCGACGCGCTCGCTGCCGGCTTCGGGGTGCACGTCGCCGTCGATGCGTGCGGCGGCGTCGATCCGCGCACCGAAGAGGCAGCCTGGCGCCGCATCGTGCAAGCGGGGGGCGTGACGACGTCTGCCACGACGTTCCTCGCCGAGCTCGCAGGCGACTTCACGAGCGCCCTCGGCGGAGCGACGCTCGGCATCATGTACGAAACGTTGGCGCCGTAGCATCGTGTCGTCGTTCTCTCCCGCGCAAGGGTTGATCGCCGCCATGATCACCCCCGCGCTGCTCATTCTGGCTTCCGGTTCGTTGATCGCGACCGCGCTCGTGCGGCTGGCGCGCACGGTCGACCGCGTGCGCAAACTGGCCGAACTCGGCCCCGGCGGCGCCGAGCGGCTCGCCGAACTCGATCGGACCGAGCGGCGCGCGCGCCTCGCGATCGCGGCGGTGGCGCTGTTCTTTTCCGCCGTCGTCGTCTTCGTCGGCGCCGGCGCCGCGATCGCCCTCGATCGCGCGAGCGGCGATCAACTGACCTGGTTGCCGGTCGGCTTGACGTTGTTCGGCATGGCGCTCATCGTCGCCGGGGCCGGTGCGATGGTCCTCGAATCGCGCGATTCCGCCACCCAGATCGGCGCCGAGATCGACGCGCTGCGCAAGCGCGAACGGATCGCGACCTAAGCGCGCCGGTCGGCGCCGCTGACTTTCAACACGGCGCGCGCGTGGCTTCCGCCACCCGTGCGCCGCACGACGCTGATCTCGCGTACGAGATTTCCGATGATGAACAACCCGCGTCCCGATTCGCTCATCGGGTCGTTGGGCAGCCGGGCATGCATCGTGAAGCCCGGGCCGCGATCGAGCACGTGCAGCACCGGTTCGGCGCCGTCGAGGTCGAGCGCAACCTCGACGCTGCCGTTCCCGGTGTGGCGCGCGACGTTGGCCAAGAGTTCTCCCAGCACGAGCTCCGCGTCGCCGACCGTCGGATCGTCGGCGCCATGGCGTTGGAGCTCGGCCGCGACGAGCGCCCGCAGTTGGGCGGCGGCGACGTTGTGCAGGGCGTCGGCCGCCCAGCGCCGGCGTTCGACGCCGGCGACCGAGATCAGCAAGATCGCGATGTCGTCGGTAGGGCGGGGCGCGACGCGGTCGCGGAGCGTCGCGGCGTCGTCGATGCCCTCGGCAAACGCATCGATCAAACGGCGCTCGCCGTCGACCACGTCGCGCGACGCCTCCGTCAGCCCGTCGGTGTAGAGCAGGAGCGTCGTCCCGGGCGGCACGTCGATCCACCGCGCCGCCCGCGGTGCCGTTTCGAGATCGCGCAATCCGAGCGGCAGATCGGCGCCGGCCAGCTGCGCGACCGCCCCGTCCGGTCCGCGCAGCAGCGGCATCGGATGGCCGGCCGACGTGTACGACAGCGTCTCCATCACCGGATCGAGGATGCCCACGAAGGCGGTGACGATTCGCTCCGGCTGTTCCGTCCGCAACGCGCGGTCGGCTGCATCGACGATCGAGGCCGCGTCGGGATAGAGTTGCGCGGCGCCGCGAATCGCTTGGCGCACGGCGCCCATCGTCACGGCCGCATCGAGCCCGCTCCCCATGACGTCGCCGACCGACAGCACGATCCGTCCGTCGGCGAGCCGGAACGCGTCGTACCAGTCGCCGCCCACCAGCGCTCCGGCCTGCGAGGCAACGTAGACCGCGTCGAACGCGATTCCCCTGATCGTCGGCAGCTCGCGCGGGAGCGCCGCGTTTTGGAACGCGAGCGACGTGCGGTGCTCGCGGTCGAATTCGTGCAAGAGGCGCTCGCGCGCGCGATCTTCGGCTAACCGATGATCGTGAACGTCGGTTTGCGACCCGGCCCAGCGCACGACGTTGCCCGCATCGTCGCGAATCGGCACGGCCCGTAAGAGAAACCACCGGTAGCGGTCGTCGGGCGCGCCCGCGGGCTTGATCCGCAGCTCGATCTCGTACGCTGCTTGCGTGCGAAACGCTTCGTCGAGCACCGACAACAACCGTGCGAGATCGCCGGGCTCGATCACTTGCGCCCAGCCTTCGGGGTGCAGCGCCAGCGACGCGGGCAGCTGCGAGTACTCGTACCAGCGCGCGTTCGCCCAATCGACCGTGCCGTCGGGCGTATGCGTGTAGATGACGTGCGCCACCTGATCGGCGATCGCGCGAAACCGCGCTTCCTCTTCACGGCGGATGCGCGACTGTTTCAGGCGCCGTTCGATCTGCACGAGCAATTCGGCGCCGGCGAACGGCTTGGTGATGTAGCCGTCGGCGCCGGCACCGATCGCGCTCGCCGCGGCATCTTCGTCGACGCGCGCCGAGAGGAGCAGCACCGGCAGTTCGCGAGTGTGCGGATCGGCCCGCAAGCGGCGCACGAAAGCGATCCCGTCGATGCCGGGCATCATCACGTCGCACACGATCAGGTCGGGGGGCACGGCGGCCGTCTGCGCGAGCGCCGCCGTGCCGTCGGCCGCAAGGGTCACGTCGTAGAGGTCGCCCAGGAGCCGCGCGATGTAGGCGCGCAGGTCGGCGTTGTCGTCGACGACGAGGACGCGCGGGCGCGCCGACGCGTTTGGGGACGGCAGTGGAACGGACGATCCGCTCCAGGCGGCGGCCTCGTCGACGAAGAGGTCGGCCAACGCCGGTGCTGCCGTCTGCAATGCGGTCGCCGTCGCCGGGACGAACGGCAACTCGACCGTGACCGTCGACCCTTCGCCCACCGCGCTCTCGAACGCGACCGATCCGCCGTGCAGTTCGGCGATCTCGCGTACGAGCGCGAGGCCGATCCCGCTGCCCTCGTGGCTGCGCGCCGGCTGCCCGTCGGCGCGCCAAAAGCGTTCGAACGCGCGGTGCGGCTCGGCGACGCCCGATCCGGTGTCGCGCACCGTGAGCCGCAGCATTCCCCCGGCTTGCCGCAGCGCGAGCGTCACGCTCCCTTCGAGGGTGAACTTCAGCGCGTTCGAGAGCAGGTTGAGGACGATCGTCTCCCACAAGCGCGGGTCGAGCATCGCCGGTTCGAGCGGCTCGATGTCGACCGCGAACGCGAGGCCCGCCGCGTCCATCGCCGAGCGGAACGTGCTCGCGACGTCGGCGGTAAACCGGCCCGGGTCGAGCCCCACCGGCCGCAGCCCCAACCGGTTCGCTTCGAGCCGGTTGAAGTCGAGCAAGGTGTTGACGAGTCGCTGAAGACGGCGGGCGTTGCGGCGCATCAGGGCGAGGTCGGCGGCCAACCGCGCGTCGCCGATCGTTTCGCCCCGCAACCATTCGTCGAGCGGGCCGAGGATCAGCGTCAGCGGCGTCCGGAACTCGTGGCTGACGTTGTTGAAGAACTCGGTCTTCGCGCGATCGAGTTCGGCCAGCGCTTCGGCGCGTTCGCGCGCCTCGCGCTCGCGCAAGATCGTCGCCGTCGTTTCGGCCACCGCGCAAAACACGCCCCCGATGCCGTCCCCGTCCGAGATCGGACTGTAGGAGAACGTGAAGTACAGCTCTTCTGGGACGCCGTAGCGTTCCAGCGGGAGCAGCAAGTTCTCCGACCAGGTCGCTTCGCCGCGTTCCAGCACGCCGCGCAGCATCGGCTCGATCGCGTCCCAAATCTCGGGCCAGCAATCTTGCGCTCGCTGCCCGAGCGCCCCCGGATGACGGGCTCCCAAAATCGGCGCGTACGCATCGTTGTAGAGCTGCACGAGTTGCGGTCCCCAAAAAATGATCATGGGGAAGCGCGAGCTCAAGCAGATGCTCAAGGCGGTACGCAAACTTTGCGGCCACCCCGACGGGTCGCCGAGCGGCGTACCGCGCCAATCGAACCGTTCGATCAGCGCGCGCAGAAGGGACGGCTCTGCCGCCCGGTTCAGCGTCTCCATTCCCGACAATTTTGAGCGCCTCCGGCCCAACGCCTCCAGGGCGGCTACGCCACCGTCGCTCGCGCTTCGACGCGACTCCAAAAGTCGAGCGCCGCGGCCGCGACCAAGTGTGGTGCTACCGTGCCGAGCGCGGTGCCGATCCCCTCGAACACGCGCAGTTCGACGTCGGGTATCTCGCGCTCCATCTCGCGCTGCATGTCGAGCGTCACCTTCTTCTTGTCGCCGCTGAGCAGCAACACCGGCACGGTCAGTTCGCGCAGCAGGGGGAACGTGTTGACGACCTCGATCACTTCGTGAATGCCGGCGGCCACGTAGTCGGGCGTCTTGCCCATCTCCGTGACGTAGAATTGCTGCAGCTCGGGACTCGCGAGCTCGACGTCGACGCGATGCGCCAGGCTCTTGCGGCACCATTCGGCGACGCCGTACTTCAAAATCGCGGCGTGGGTCGATTCCTGATCGAACGCGTAAGTAGCTGATATCTCCTTCACCCGGATCGGCGTGTTGACGAGCGTCAAGCTGGCGATGCGCTCCGGCCGGCTCGCCGCCAGCAACACGCCGAGCACGCCGCCAGACGCCTCGCCGACCCAATGGACGCGCTCGAGACCGAGGGTGTCCATCACCGTCACGGCATCGCGCGCCAGGACGTCGATCGAATAGCGGAACGAGCGCGGCGGCGGATCGGACTTCCCGCACCCGCGCACGTCGGGGCGATACACCCGGCGCGTCGCGGCGAGCGGCGGCACGACGCGGCGCCAAAACCCGGCGTTACGCGAGAAGCCGTGCTGCACGAGCACCGGCAGCGGATGCTCCCAGGGCCACAGATAATCGGCGACTTCACAATTGACGGCAAGGCCCGGTTCCACCTCGATGCGCACGCTCGAATCCTCTGACGATGGGGTTGCGACCAGGATTCCTGACCGCGGCCGCAGAGACCGCTACGCAGGAGGGCAGACGCATGAAGCGGAGCCGTTTTGCCGCTGCCGCGGCCGCATTCGCGGGCGGAGCGGCGTGGGGAGCCGTCCCCGCCGGAGCGGCGCAGTTCCAATGGAAGTACGGCAGCGAGCACAGTCCCGATCACCCGATCGCCGTCCGCTCGACCGAGGCCTTCGAGCGCATCCGCCGCGAAACCGGCGGCCAACTCGACATTCGTTCGTTTCCGAACAACGCGCTCGGCAGCGACGCGTCGATGCTCGCGCAGCTGCGGGCCGGGGCGCTCGAGATGGTCAACTTCGCCGGCGGCCTGCTCGACACGCTCGTGCCGGTGACGTCCATCGAAAACGTCGCGTTCGCCTTCCCGACCGTCACGGTCGCGCTGGCCGCCATGGACGGCGAACTCGGCGCGCTGATCCGCACGCAGATCATCCAGAACGGCATCATGGCGCTCGAGCGCGTCTGGGACAACGGGTGGCGCAACTTCACCAGCAGCATCAAGCCGATCCGCACCGTCGACGATCTGCGGGGGCTCAACGTCCGCGTCTCGCCCGGCAAGCTGCGCGTCGACACGATCCGCTCGATGGGCGCGGCCGCGATCCCGATCAATTCCAACGAGATGTACACCGCGATGCAGACCCACATCGTCGACGCCCAGGAAGCGCCGCTGATCGCCGTCGAGTCGTCCCGCTTCTATGAAGTCCAGAAGTATTGCAGCCTGACCCGCCACCAGTGGGGCGGCTTCTGGACCTTGATCAACATCGACAAATGGAATGCGCTGCCGCCCGCGTTTCAACGGATCCTCAGCACGAACATGGACGCCGCCACGAAGCTCCAGCGCCGCGATCTCGCGCTGCTCGACGCTTCGCTGGTCGACAAGCTGCAGCGCCAAGGGCTCGCGTTCAACGAGCCGTCCCAAGCGACGTTCAAGGCCAAGCTCGTGGAGAGCGGCTATTACGCGCGCTGGCACAACGAATTCGGCGACAAGGCCTGGACGACGCTCGAACGGTACGCGGGCAAGCTGGGCTGAGCGCCACGAAGACGAGGAGCACGTCATGACCGAACAACAGACCCCCGCCGTCCCGACGGCACCGCACGTCGACGTGCCGCCCGGGGCGTGTGACGCGCACATCCATCTCTTCGACTACCGGCCGCAGTACGCACCGGCTCCCGGACACGCGCCCGACCGGTACGAAGGGACGATGGAGCGCTATCGCGCCGTGCAGCGCACCCTGGGCACGCAGCGGGTCGTCGTCGTGCACACGGCGCTCTTCGCCGACAACCAACTGCTGCTCGACACGCTGCGCGAGAACGCGGATGTCCGGGGGATCGCGATCGTCGGCCCTCGCACGCCGGAGGATCACTGGCGCGAACTGCAAGCGTGCTCCGGAGTGCGCGGCGTGCGCGTGACGACCCGCGACCCGCAAAGCCCCGAACTCGACTTCATCGAGCCGCTCGCCGAACGCATCGCGCCGCTCGGATGGCACCTCCAGCTGCACGTGAGCGGGGCGATGCTGGTCGCGCTCGCGCCCCGGCTGCACGCCTTGCCGTGCCTCCTCGTCGTCGATCACTTCGGCCGGCTCTCCCCGGACGGCGGCACGAACGGCGAGGAATTCAAGGTGCTCGAACGGCTGCTCTCGAGCGGGCGGGTGTACTGCAAGCTCGCGGCCCCGAACCGGGTCAGCCGCCAAGAGCCGCCGTACGACGACATCGCCTGGCTCGGGCGGGCGTTGGTCGAACGCGCGCCCGAGCGCCTTGTGTGGGGCACCGATTGGCCGAACAGCAATTGGCCCGGAACGATGCCCGACGCCGGAATGCTGCTCGACTGCCTCGCGACCTGGGCCCCCGATGCAGCGGTGCGCAACCGGATCCTCGTCGACAACCCGGCGGCGCTGTACGGGTTCTAGAGCCGCATGAGCTTGCACACGTGGCTGACGTTCGTCGCGGTCGCATTGGCGGTTTCCGTCGCTCCCGGCCCGGCCGTCATCTCCATCGTCTCGACGGCCCTGCGGGGCGGCTTTCGGGCATCGTTAGCGGCCAACGCGGGCGTGCTGGTGGGGGACGCGGCCTTCGTCATCGCGGCAGCGGGCGGCCTCGGCGCGGTGCTGATCGCATCGCACCCGCTCTTCACGGCGGTGAAGTGGGCCGGCATCGGCTACTTGGCCTATCTCGGCGTGCGCGCGTTTCTCGACCGCAGTCACGGGCTCGACGATGCCCGGGCCGTCCCCTCCGGGCACGCGTTCCGCACCGGGCTGACGACGCAACTCGCCAATCCGAAAATCGTCCTCTTCTTCGGCGCGCTGCTGCCGCAGTTCGTCGACCCGCACGCACCGGTCGCACCACAGTTCGCCATACTGGGACTGACCTTCATCGCGAGCGACGCGGTGGTCTTCGCCGCGTACGGCGCGCTCGCGCATCGCACGCGCACGCTCCTCTCATCCCGCCGGGCCCGCCGCACGCTCGCGCGCATCACCGGTGTCGTGATGGTCGGCGCGGCCGCGCGGCTCGCCACGGAGCGCTAACGCCGGGCAACCCTGTCGGCCAGGGTTGCTCCGCACCGGTGCGAAACGGGACCCTCACGTGCGATCGACCCTGCTCTATGAAAGGGCCGTGCTTCCATTGAAAAATCAACCCGCGTTCGTCGCGACCGCCGTTCTGGGATTTGCGCTGGCGCTTGCCGGAGCGGCCGGCGCGCAGTCGGCGAGTCCGCCTCCGGCAGCCAATCCCGCCGCCGCCGCGAGCCCGGCCGCGACGCCGGCGGACACGTCGTGGATGGCGCGGGTCAGGGTCTACGATTTCATCTCGAACAACTCGTCCGATTCGATTCCGGCTTACTACGGCGTGCCGCAGAACGCATTCACCACGAACTCGATCGTGTTTCCGGAAGTCGACTTCAGCTACTTCTTCGATCCGCACATCGTCGGCGAATTGATGCTCTCGCTTTCGCAGCCGTTGAACCTCAGTTTGAGCGGGACGCCGATCGGGACGTTCCGGATGCGGCCGGCTGCGTTCACCGTGCAGTATCACTTCAGCCCCGGAGCGACGTTCCAGCCCTACGCGGGCGTCGGCTTCAACTACACGCTCTTCGGTGCGGTCGCCCTCGGGACGGCCGGAGCCGGCGCATTTCAACTGGCGTCGAGCAGCACCGGCTTCGTCGCCAACGGCGGCGCCGACATCCACACGCGCGGCAACCAATACTTCAACGTCGACGTCAAGTGGCTGTCGATGAATGCCAACCTCTTTTCGTACGGCACCCAACTGACGAACATCCGGATCAATCCGCTCCTGGTCGGGCTCGGGTACGGAATCCGGTACTAAGCCTGGGAGCGTCGCAGGTCGATGAGCACGAAGCCGGCTGACGAGGAGATCGCGGCGCTGCACCGCTGGTTCGCGGTCGCGGGCAACAACCGTGGCTGGACGTTGAGCGAGCAGGCGGTTCGCACCGCGGACGAGGACGACGAACTGTTACTGGCCGCGCACGCCGCCGCCTATCATTGGAAGGCGATCGGCAAACCAACGCCAACACGCCCTGGCCGACGTCCTCCTGAGCAGGACGCATGCGCTGTTGGACAATCCCCGTCTCGCGACGCGCTATGCGGAACGCGCGCACGAGTTCTTCACGGCGCAAGAGAGCGCGCCGTGGGAACTCGCCTTCGCCGAAGCCGTGCTGGCGCACGCCGCCGCGATCTCCGGCCGCCCTGAAGATCATCAGGGGCACTACGCGCAAGCTGCGGCGATCGCCGAAACGCTGGAGGACGAGGATCTCACGATATTTCGCGCGACGTTCGATCTCGTGCCGGTCCCGCCGGAGGATGCCGGAAGCCTGTAAGAACGGCGTACGATGGCGCCGGGGAGTGCTAACGCTTGCGCACGTTGATCGCCGTGATCCTCTCCGTCGTCGCGACGCTCTTCTTCGCGTTGACCGCGGCCGGTAGTCTGAGCGAGCACAGTTTCGGACTGACGACCGTCCCCGCGTCGCAAGCCTGCGAATTGGTCGTGACCGGCGTTTCGGCTGCCGGCAGCGCCATGGGCCTGCAGGCCGGCGACACGATCGACGCGAGCCGCCTCACCGCGCACGAACGCCTGCGCCTGATGGTGCCCCGGTCGACCGATGCCATGATGCTGCCGGCGCATCGCGCGAGTGCCGGCGGCAGCATGGCGATGGTCATGGCCGTGCCGTCGGCGCCTCCGCCCGGCGATGCAGCCTTCGTACGCCTCGGCACCCTGTTGCTGCTGATGCTGCTCGGGCTCTACGTGCTCTGGCGCGGACACGACACCGCGTCGCTCGGACTCGGGATGTTCTTCGCGCTCATCCCGGCGTTTTTTCTCAGTCACGCCTACGCGAGTTTGCCGGATGCCGCGATCGTCGCCGTCTTGTTCCTGGCCGCGATCCTCAACGTGCTGGGGTACTTCGGCTTGTTCGTCATGGTCGATGCGCTGGCGGGCGACACGCTGCCCCCGTCTGCGCGGCGGACGACCCAAGCCGGTGCCTACGGCGCGCTGACGGTCGCCGCCGTCGTGCTCTTCTCCAGCACCTATGGCCGCGTCTTCACCGGCTGCCCGCCGCTGCTCAACGTCCAGATCGTCGTCGCCTGCTACGCGACCGTCATCGTGCTTTGCTTCGCCCTCTTGTGGCGGGGCATGACGGCCCCCCAGCGCAGCGCCGAACGCGGGCGCCTGCGGTGGGTGTTCTGGGCGACCGTCGTGGGCTTCTCGGGCCCGCTCGTCAGCTTTGCCCTCATCTCATCGGGCCGGCCGGTCCCGCTGCAAGGCGTCGTCAACCTCAGTTTCCTGGCCGTGCCGCTCGGCTACACCTATGCGGTGTTGCGACACCGCGTGATCGACGTCGGCTTCGTGCTCAACCGCGCGCTCTCACTGACGATTCTCACGACCGCACTGGTCGTCTTCTTCATCGTGGTCGAGTCGTTGCTCGAACGCCTGGCGGTCGGTCACGTCGAGAGCATGCTCGTGCAAATCGGATTTTCGCTCGGCCTCGGCATGCTGTTCAACAAGGCGCATGCGTGGCTCGAGGATCGTCTCGAGCGGATCCTCTTCAGGCGCAGGTACGCGCTGGAAGAGTCGTTGCGCAACCTCGGGGAGCGCGCCGACTCGTTCGCCGACGAAGGCGCCCTCATGGAGAACGTCGTCGTATCGCTCCACGCCGCGCTCGGCCTTGCCGGCTGCGCGATCTACCGTGAGTCCGCCGCCGGCCGCGAGATCCTAGCCGCTGCAGCCGGCACGTGCGAATTTCCCCCGGAGTTGGACGGAGACGCCTGCCTGCCCATCATGCTCGGCAACAAGCACTACGGCGACATCGCGTGGCGCGAGGATCCGGCGAAGGAAGCGTTCGCACCCGAGGAACTCGAACTGTTACGTACCCTCGCCCGGCAACTTGCGGCCGCGATCGCGGTGTTGCGCGCCGCGAAATACGAACAGCTCGTGGAACGAACCTCTGGTGAACCGGCGTGAGAGCCTCTGAAACTCTTGCGGAACGTCACTTACTGACGGAGTTCGGCGGCGAGGCCGGCCGCTTTTTCGCGCACGAGGTCGCGGATCTCGCGAACCCGGTCCATCGGCTGGCCCTTCGGATCCTCGAGCCCCCAGTCGTCGTCGATGCGCGGCACTCCCTCGACGTCGCAGCCCATCGTGATGATCCGGTCGGCGCGCGCAACGGTGGTGGGATCCAGCAGCTTGGGCCGAGCCGACGAAATGTCTATGCCGATCTCACCCATCGCCTCCACCACGCCCGGGTCGGGATGCTCTGCCGCAACCGTGCCGGCGGAGGCGACGTCTACGTTGTCGCCCGCCAAGCGGCGTAAAAATGCTTCAGCCATTTGACTGCGACCGGTGTTGTGCTTGCAAACGAACAAAATCAAGGGCTTCGTCACGATGCCACCTTCTCCGCGAACGCGATGGAGCCGCTGCGTGCGGCGTGGCTCGCGGTGTTCGATCGACCTGCCCGGGCCGTCGGACCCAGCCAATCGAAGAGCGCCGTTGCGGCCGCCGCGCCGGCGAATTGCATGACGACGTACGGCGCGACGTCGATCGGCCGGATGCCGGCAAACGTGTCGCTCAGTGCGCGCGCGATCGTGACGGCCGGGTTGGCAAACGACGTTGAAGACGTGAACCAATATGCGCCCACGATGTAGGCCGCGACGGCGACGGGCGTAACCTGGGCCTTCGATCGCGCACAGCCCCAGATGACGGCCAGCAATCCGAAGGTCGCGACGAACTCCCCGAGCCACTGGGCGCCGCCGGTCCGCACGTGATGTGAGACGACGATCGGCGGCAGACCGAACATCACGTTCGCGATCGCGACGCCGCCGACGGCACCGAGCAACTGAGCGACGACGTAAGCAGGAACGTCGCGCCACGCGATCCCGTGCCGCCAGGCATCGGCGACCGTCACCACCGGATTGAGGTGCGCACCGGAGATCGGTTCAAAGGCCGAGATGATGGCGAGCAGCGCGCCGCCGGTCGCAATTGCGTTGGCGAGGAGCGCGAGCGCAACATTCCCGCCGGCGAGCCGCGCCGCCATGATGCCGGAACCGACGACCGCTGCCAGCAAAAGCGCCGTGCCGACCGCTTCCGCCGTTGCGCGACGCGCGAGATTCATCGCCCGGCCGGCTTCGACGCTCGGATGAACGCGCTCATGAACTTTCCGTCGATCTCGCCGCGGACGGCGTCCGCGTCGATCCCGGCCTCTGCGAGAAACGTCTCGGCATCGTCTGCGCGGTAGACTCGTGTCGGCTCGATTGCGATATCCGTGAAGCCTGCGGCCGCGAGCTTCGCGCGGTAGTCATGCTCTTCCAACGCGCCCGCGATGCAGCCGATCCACGCGAGCACGTTCGTTCTGATCTCCGGCGCGATATCACCGCTCGTGACGACGTCCGAAACGGCGAACCGGCCGCCGGGCCGCAGCACGCGAAAGGCCTCGCGCAACACGCGTTCCTTGTCGGCGCTCAGGTTGATCACGCAATTCGAGATGACGACGTCGACCGAGCTGTCCGGCAGCGGAATCGCCTCGATCTCGCCCTTGAGAAATTCGACGTTTTCGATGCCCGCCTGGCGTTGATTCTCACGGGCCAGCGCCAACATCTCATCGGTCATGTCGAGACCGTACGCCTTGCCGCCGGGGGCAACGCGGCGCGCCGAGAGCAACACGTCGATCCCGCCGCCGCTCCCGAGGTCGAGTACCGTTTCACCGGGTTCGAGCTCCGCGAGCGCGGTCGGATTCCCGCAGCCGAGCGACGCCAACACCGCTGCTTCGGGGAGCTCGCTCTGCTGCTGCGCGTCATACAGGTTCGACGTGATCGGGTTTTCGCCGGACGCGCACGAGGAGCGGCTCGTGCCACAACACGTGCCGTTACCGGCACTGACGCCGGCTGCTGCCCGGCCGTACTTTTCCTTGATCGTGTCCTGCATCGTCATACGTGAACCTTCGCGGGAAGCACGGAGCGAAGCGCCGCTTCGAGACGGGCGCCGGCATCCGGCGTGAGTGAATAATAGCCCCAGGTGCCGCGCCGGACCGAGGTGACGAGCCCGGCATCTTTGAGCAGCTTGAGGTGGTGCGAGATCGTCGATTGGTTCAGCTCGAGCCCCGCGGTGAAGTCACACACGCACACCTCGTGCTCGCTACGAGCGAGGGTTGCCAAGATCGCTGCCCGTGCCGGGTCGGCCAGCGCTTTGAACAGCGCGGCGGCCTCGCTCAAATCCCCGTCGTAGACCGCCGTCTCCGGACAGCAGCGTTGAATCGCCATATGTCGATACTAACAGCTTGCATCGGCAAACGTCAATATAACTTTTCGGAGTAGCGCCGGCTTGACGGGATTGCAGTAACCCCATATAGTGGTTACACCAACGCCTGCAGAGCCATCTTCCAGGCGCGTGCACTTCTCTCGGAAGGACGATCCCCGTGCCCATGATCTCCGTGTCGATTGCGGCTCCGGCCGGATCGAACGACCTGGCGGCTTCGATCGCCGAAACGATCTCCGGACTCACGACGGCGATTCTCCGCAAGGACCCCCGCGTCACGGCCGTTTCGGTCGAGTTCGTCGAGCGCGAGCACTGGTTCATCGGCGGGCGCAGCGTGGCGTCGCTGGGCACCGCGGCCTTCTTCGTCGACGTGCGCATCACCGACGGAACGAACACGAAGGACGAGAAGGAGCGCTTCGTCGCAGCGGCATTCGCTGCGCTCGACGCGCTGCTCGACGGCGCGCACCACGAGAGCTACGTGCACGTCCACGACGTGCGCGCGGACGCGTACGGCTACGGCGGCTCGACCCAAGAGCGGCGCTACATCAACGGGCGGCCCTCGGCGGCGTCGCGTATCGCGTGAGCCCCGGTGAGTTTTCGTTTCATCGCGGTTCCCTGGCGCTCGACTTCGTCGGGACCGTCGGCGCGCGCGCCTCGAACGCACCGGTGGAACGCCTCCCCGACACACGCTCGCTGGCGCGCTGGCTGCGGGCCGCCGGGCTCGTAACGCACGCCGTGCGCATCGCGCCGAACCGGAGCGACCTCGAAGGCGCGCGGGCATTGCGTGAAGCGCTCGCCCGTTCGGCACAGGCCCTCATCGACGGAGCCGAGCTCGGGGCCGCCGATATCGCAGTGGTCAACGCGGCGGCGGCCGACTTGGCGTGCGGCGCACCGCTGCTCGACCGTGACGGGCGCGAACGCTGGACAACCGCTGCGCCGCTGCGCTTCGCGCTTGCGCGCATCGCAGCCGACGGCATCGCAATCTTCAGCAACCGGCGCGAGCGCTTGACCCGCTGCGAACTCGACGGCTGCGGCGCGTTTCTGCTCTCACGCGCACGCGGTGAAGCGCGGCGTTGGTGCAGCATGGAGACGTGCGGCAACCGTGCTAAAGTAGCGAAGTTTCGCGCTCGCGCCAGCTCGCCGAAAGACTAGGCGGGCCGGCGCGAGCGCCGGCGTTATGCCCAGTGCCCCTCGCGGTAATACCAGCCGCGAGGGCCCTGGACCCAGTGCCCGGGAATCCACGCGTGACCGTACTGCGGGCGCGTCCAATAGCCGCCGCGCCAGACGTAGCGATAACCGTTCCAGTCCCAGCGACCGCCGCGCCAAGCGTAGTCCTGTCCCGGTGGCGGCGGACGGCGTTCGACGATCGGCGCGGGAGGCGGTCCGACGTTGACGTAGACCTGCGCCTCGGCGGCTTGCGCCATGATACCGCCGAGGGAGAGCGCGAGAGCGAGGATGAGTGCTTGACGTTTCATGCAGCGATCGTTCCCGCGCTGCGGGAGCCGGTATCGCGCTCTTATGCGCCCTTCATCTCGCTATCGCGTGACCGGCCGCCGCCGATCTTACGCTTCGGACACACGAACTTAACGCAGTTCGCCATCTGCGGCCCGGTGTTGGAGCGTGATTTGCCTAAAATCTCGGGAAGCGCCATGCAGCCCGCAGGGTTAATGAAGGGTCTTCGTTCTGCTCATCGTGCCACCTGAAAAACCGCTTCCCGAATTTCCCACGGCTGCCCACGGACTGCAAGCTTCGCTGACCGGCACCCTCACCAGCTTGATCGGCGCCATGTCGACCGACGTCGATCGCGTTCGAGTTGCACTGTGGCAGATCGCCGACAACACGCAACGCCAAACCGGCACGCTGCACGAGATGGTCGTTTCCGCGCAGGGCGCAGCGCGCGAGGCCGGTGAGACGATGGTCGTAGTCGCCCAGGCACGCGAGCAAGCGCAGAGCGCCGAGCGCCAGACAGAAGCGGTGACCGCCGAAGTCGATCAGCTCGCGAAAGGCGTCACCGCGCTCGCCCACCTCTCGCGGGAAGCGATGGAGCAGGTCGCGGCGCTGGTCACCTTGACGGAGCGGCTCGACGAGATCGTCGATTTCGTTCGCGAAGTCTCCGAGCGCACCAATTTGCTCTCGTTGAACGCCTCGATCGAAGCGGCCCGGGCCGGGACGCACGGGCGCGGATTCACCGTCGTCGCCAGCGAGATCCGCAAGCTCGCCGAGTCGACCCGTTCCGCGACCCGCGAGATGGAGACGCTGCTGAACGGCGTGCGGCAGCGCGCGGTCTCGAGCAGCGAGATCACGCGCCGCGCCGATGAAGCAGTTTCGGGTAGCCGCGCGACTTCGGAATCGGCCCTGGCGGGCCTGCGGGTGATCGACGGCGCGGTCGACGACATGTTGGGCGTCTTCGAACGCGTCCAGGGCGCGATCGCCGAACAGGTCGCGCGCGGCGAAGCGTTCGCGCAGACCGCGGCCGACGTCTTGGCCGCCTCGCAGTCGCATTACGATGAGGCCGCGCACAGCGTGCTGTCGATCAACGCATTGCAATACCGGACGAGCTCGATCTCCTCCGAGCTCGACCCGCCCGCGTGGTCCCCCGAGCGCCCCTTTCGCATCGCGACGATGCTCGAGGCCGATACGTTGCCGGGCCGCACGCTTTCGCGCTTCGCGGAGAACCTCGCGGCCCGCACCAAGGGCCGCCTGCGCGTCGAGATGGAAACGTCGTACAAGGCGCGCGGGCTCGGACAGCTTCAGTCGCTGATCGATCTGCGCGTGGGCGACATCGCGTTGACGGGGTTGACGAGCTCGGTGCTCGGCAACGTGCTGAGCGAAGCACAAGCCCTCGAGCTTCCGTTTCTCTTGGATTCGCGCGAGCACGCGAACGCGGTGTTCGACGGGCCCTTCGGGCGCCGGCTGCTCGATGCGACCGCCGGCCTCGGCCTCGTCGGGCTCGGCTTCATCGAAAACGGTTTCCGGCACTTGAGCAATAGCGTGCGGCCGATAGCGTTGCCGGAGGATCTCACCGACTTGCGAGTTCGCATCGTCGAATCGCCGATCTACCTCTTCTTCGCCGAGTGCCTGCGCATGACGCCGGTGCCGGTCGGTTTGGCCGGCCTGTACGAAGCGCTGCGCACCAAGAAGATTCACGCGCAGGACAATCCCTTGCCCAACTTCGTCGCGCTGCGTCTGCCCGACGTTCAACCGTATCTGACGTTGACCGCCCATTCGTTCTCGTCGCAGATCATGGTCGCCAACGCGGCGATCTTCGCGCAGCTCGGCGAGTTGCGCGACGACGTGTTCGCCGCTCGCGACGAGGCCATCGCCTGGCACCGTCGCTACGCCGCCGAGCTCGATCGCGAGGCGACGGCGAGGCTGTCGGGCAAGGTCCAAGTGCGCACACTCGACCCCGCGCAACGCCAACGCTTCGTCAAAGCGGTCGAGCCGGTGTACGAACGGATGGAGCGCCTGATCGGCACCGAAGCCGTCGTCGCGATGCGCAACGCCGCCGCCGCCGCACGCGTCCGGCGCTAGCAAGGGTATCGCTCGCGGGACGACAAAACAACCGGCCAATCGCCCTACCTCCCATACGGTAGATGCTCAACCTTCTCATCGTCCAGGCCTCGGCCTATCGTTCGCCTCAAGACCGGCGCCCGTACCGGATCCGCAAACGCAAGCTGGTCGGCGCGGTGCTGCCGTATCTCGCGGCGCTCGCGCCGGCCGGCTGGAACGTGACGCTCACCGACGACGCGCTCGAGGAACCGGACTACGATGCCCCGGTCGACGTCGTCGCGATCACCGTTCGCACGGTCACCTCGCTGCGCGCCTACGAGATTGCGGGCAAGTTCCGGGCGCGGAACGTGCCGGTCATCATGGGGGGACCGCACGCGAGCTTCTGGAGCGAAGAAATGGCCGCGCACGCCGACGCGGTCTGCATCGGCGAAGGTGAGGCCCTCTTCCCGCAGATGTTGCACGACGCTGCCGCGGGGCGGCTCCGGCAATTCTATCGGCGCGAGCGGGCCGCCGATCTGAGCGGGTTGGCGACGCCGCGCTGGGAGCTGCTCGACCGCAAGCGTCACGTCTTCTACGCGCCGGTTGTCATCCAGCAATCGCGCGGCTGTCCGTATACCTGCGACTTTTGCGCGGAGCGCCGCCTGAACGGCGACTACGGCTATCGCGACCGTCCGGTCGACGACGTCGTCGCGGAAATCAAACGGTACGGCAGCCGGCACATCTTCTTCGCCGCAAGTCAATTCGTCGGCCACAAGGCGCGGACGATGGCGTTGCTGGAGGCCTTGATCCCGCTCAAGGTGCGCTGGTCGGCGCTCTTTTCGCCCCGCTTCGGGCTCGACGACGAGTTTCTCGACCTGGCCAAACGATCGGGACTGCTGCACGTCAACATGGGGATCGAGAGCATCTCGCAAGACACCCTCAAGGGGATGCACAAGGGGCAAAACCGATCGGAGAGCTACACCGCGCTGATCGAAAGCCTCAATCGCAGAAACATCAGCTACTCGTTCAACTTCGTCTTCGGCACCGACGGCGACACGCCCGACATCTACGCGGGCACCTTGGAGTTCCTGGCGAAGCATAAGGTGCCCGCGGCCTACTTCAACCTCATGATGCCGTTGCGCGGAACCCCCGTGTACGAGCGGCTCAAAGAGCAAGACCGCATCGTCGACGAGCACGGCATCGGCCGTTTCGCCGGCGTCTTCTGCAATTTCCGCCCCTTGCGCCTCTCGGGCGACGAGCTCGTCGCGCACGTCTCGCGCCTCAAGCGCGAATTCTATTCGGTGCGTTCGATGTTGCGGCGGTTACCCGTCCCGCGCACCTACGCCGACCTCGCGTCGTGGAACATCAACCTGATCGAGCGAAAAGTCGCGCTCAACGTCGCCACGATGAACGAGTTCAGCGACTTCTGAGCGGCTACTGCGCGGAGTACTGGATCAGCTTCAACTGAACGGTGTAGCGGTTGATGCTCTGCGGCGGCACGAAGGTCAGCGCGTCGTTGACGAGCACCGGCATCTGCAAATGCGGGTCGAAAAGCACGCTCCCCTGCTGATCGGTGACGATGTACCGGCCGCCGTGCTGTTTCATCGTACCGCTGGTCTGGATCAACACCACCGGCGAGCCGCTGGAGGCAGGGCCCTTCGCCACGAGCGACGAGGTGCAATTCCAGGTATACACTTGCCCGGCGAATCCCATGGCGGCGCCCGGGAAAAACGTTGCGCGCACGTTATAGGATTGCGTCCAATGCGCGGTGGAACTCGCTGCGAGCGCGCTGAAATACTTCTGTCCGAGGAGCGGGACGATCGCCACCTGGATCGGTGAGAGCGCGTACGGCGGCTTCGCGCACGTGACTCCGCCGTTCGGGTAGACTTCGCACGAGTAGGTCTGCCGCGGTTTCACCGTGTTCCACCAATGATCGGTCGCGGTCACCGTCATGCCGCCGTCGTTCGCCAGCCCGACGATGTCGATCGTCGTCGTGCCCGTACCGGTCCCGGCATTCGTCGCTTGCGTGTTGTACCCGAACCGGTAGACGAGATGGTGCACCGCGGGCAGACCGCTCGTGACCGGTGCCTGTTGCGCAAGGGCGGCCGATGCCGCCAGCATCACGCCGGCGTAAAACGCGGCGACCAGCATCTTCGTCATAGCGACCTCCCGGTTTAGAGCGACATGGAGCCCGTTCGTGAGGGCGCCGAACCCGCCCTGGCGGCTCCTACCGCGGCGTATCGTCGAAAACGTAGATCGGGCTCGACCACGCGACGTGGCCGTCTTCGAACGTGACCCGCGCGTAGAGCGCATTGTCGCGTGCGGCGCTCAGCGCCACCGTGCGGCGGACCGTGACGCGCCGGTGCGAATTCTCGTCGGGCAACCGGAAGACTCGCATGCGCCGTCCCAGGCCGCCGGCGTCGAACACGACGTCGTCGAGTCCGATCCGCGCCAGCTCGATGCTCGTGTTGACGTGTGGGGTCGCGATCGCGAGCGTTCCGCCCTCCGCGCTCGCCAGCCGGGCTTCGAACCCTCCGAAACCGCCGGTCGTGATCGCCGTCCATGCAACGGCGCGGTCACCCTGGGGCGCGAACGTCTTGTCGATGTTGTAGCGGTTTATCGGCACGAGATCGCGCCAGGTGTTCCCCGTCAATTCCGCTCGTCCGTCCCAGACGCACTCGCGCCCGCGCCCGCGGTATTCGGCGCCCTCCCAGAGCACGCGCAGACGGCGGCCGGCGGCACTGAAGGGCCGGAAAGTCTCGATGAGCTCGCGCTGGTTGCGGATCTCGATACGCTCGACCGGCGCGGTGGCGAACACCTCGATCTCGAACTCCGCTTCTCGCGCGCTGGTGCTCACGATGTCGCCCATCAGGGCCGATTGCACCGGCGCGCTCGCCGTCGCGCCGAGGTTCGGGTCGTTCTCGTAGCGCAGCGCCGGCCGCTCGAACGATACCCGCGTGCGCAGACCGATCCGCGAACCGGTCGTGGCGAAGTGACGGCGGCGGCGCAATGCCTCCATGAGGCCCGCGCGCGTGTGCTCGCGGGCCAACAGACACGTCAGACCGCCGTAGGCGCCGAACATCGACGCGCCCGGATAACTCGCGCCCGGACGCCCCTTATGCCCGTCGCTGTTGGCGACGATCCCGACGCGGTAGCCTTGTGCGAACGCGTCGTCCAAGAGCCAATCGAAGGTGCCCCAGTCGGAATGGATCTCGATCGCTCGCTCGAGGCGCGCGTCGTGGGCCACCGTGATGTCGGCGTACCGCCCGCCGATGTGGGCAAACACGACGCAATCCTCGCCGTCGAGCGCGGCGAACAGCGCCTCCGCCGAGTTCGCGTCGGTTTCGACGTCGGAGAGATCGTCGACGAGCGCGTGCGACGAGCGGTGGATCGGTCGTCCTTCGTACATGTAGAGCACGTTGCGATCGCCGCCGAGGCCCGTGTTCCCCGACCATTCGTAGCCGGGAAACACGATGAACGCGCCGTCGGCGTTGAACTCCGCGGAGAGCTCGTTCAGCTCGTTCCAAAACGGCGTGGTGACCTGAAAGTCGTTCCCCTGATGGCTGATGGCGTCGAGAAAGCTCAAATCGCGCGCGAACTCGTGATAATCGCGCGCCGAGTTCGTGCCGATCGTCTCCTCGGACTGTCCGTGCAGATCGCACCAGTACGGGAGCAGCTCGGCCCGTTCGACGATGCGCAGCGGATTGCTCCGCGCCAGCAACGTGCCGTCCCCGTCGCGCACGTCGATCGCATAGTCGCCCGGATGCTCCGCCACCAGCCCCTCGATGCGCTTCGCGCGGGTACCACGCGCATACTCGCAGCTTGCGGGAAGGCCCGCGATCGCTCCCGTCGCGCTCAGGTGCAGCGTCGCCTCCGCCAAGGCGGTCGGATTACCCCAGCGATCCTCGGCCTTGAGGCCGAGCGAAAACCGCTCTCCCACGCGGCGCATCGTCGGAACGACTGCCTTCCAGCGCGCCGCAGGGCCCGCGACGACGGCGACCGCGGGCGACTCGGGAAGCTCCACGAAGCGATACGTCGCGAACGCATCGACGAGCACTTTGAACTCAAAGGTCGGCTCGCAGAACGTCTGCGCTCGCCACCCGGGGGAGCCCTGGCGGCGATCGCCCATGCGCACGACGATCCGGTCGCCCTCGCGCATGAAGCCTCGCGTGACCCGGATGAAGAGCGTCTTGTCCCACGGCCGCACGTTGAGCTTTTGCTCGAATCGGGTTTCGAGCACGGCCCCGTTGCTCGCCTCGACCGAGCAGAAGTTGGGTCCCTGTGGATCGGTGAATTGCAGGCGCGCGAAATCGGTGGCGAAACGCATGACGATCTTGAGTGCCCCGGTATCGTCGATGCCGAAGTACCCGGCCGTATAGGTCAACGTGAACGACGCGAGGCTGCCGGCTTCAACCGGTCCGGACGGTTCGATGCACGCGCTCCCCATCCGGCGCGCCAAGGACGCGGCGGTCGCGGTCACACGGGGACGGCGTCGCCGCGCAGGAACGGATCGCGCCGCCATGCGACATCGGGCGCGAGCGGGCGGCGGTGCGCGTTGAGCCAGAGACGGTAGAGATGGCGTTTGAACCCGGCCGCTTCGTCGTCGACGTAATCGGAGCGCGCGTGCAGCGTCACGTAATTGTTCAGCAGCTGAATGTCGCCCGGTTCGAGCACCATGTCGAGGCGCAGGTCGGGACGCAAGGCGAGCTCGGCGAAGTACGTGACCGCTTCCAGTTCTTCGGGAGTCAACGGGATGCCGGTCTTCGCCGGCGCGGTGATCACCGTGCGCGGGTTGACGTTGCAGCTGAGCAGGCCGCCGGCGACGCTGAACGCGGGAATCCGCGCGCGCGTCGCGGCGGCGACGTGATCGGCCTCGCCGCGAAAATTCACGTGGAAGCCGCGGAACATCGGTTCGA
>CAVVMT010000022.1:0-12009 GCA_963749395.1 Vulcanimicrobiota bacterium | reverse complement strand
AGCGCGCGGGCGACTTGCAGATGATTTTCACTCGGCTCCGGCAGCACGGTGTGCAACGTCACGCAGATCGGCTTCGCCACGAGCGTGACGAGATCGAGCAGCCATTCGCCGTCGGCGCCGCCGAAAAGTCCGTACTCGTGTTGGATGTTCAGCATGGCGGCCGGATGCGCGTCGATGATCGCAGCGACGTCGCGATAAGAGCTGCGATCGTCTTGGGTCAGGCGGGCGACCACTTCCCCGGGGTACTTGCGAGCTTCGCCGCCCGGCTCATCTCGATGGCGATGATCTCAGACTTCGTGCGGTACGCGGCGTCGAAACTGTCGACGACGTCCTTGGTGAACGTCGCGATGCCGCACTCGCGCGGCGGATACGATCCCATGAACAAGACACGTGGCGGCTCCCACTCCATGGGGGATTTGCGTTGCGCCGCTTGCCATCCGTTCACGGAATTCGTCTCCCTTGAGGCTGAGAAGGCGCTGCTACGGCCAAACAAGTTTGGTCGATAACCATGCGCCGGGACGTGATGAATTAGTACCCATGCGCTGCGTTGCGCAAACGGCGGGATGCTAGCGTGGCGCTGGGATCTGTCCTCCGACGGCCCCCGAAACCACGGCATTCTCCGCAACGATCGCGTCATGCCCCAGCACGCTTGCAGGCTCGACGCGCGCGCCGGGCCCGATTTGCGCACCGGTAGCGATGATTGCGCCCTCCACGCGCGCCCCATCGCCCACTGTTACGCGATCCCAAAGAAGCGAATCTTCTACGACAGCGTCACGACCGATCGTGCAGCCGTCGCCCAGAACGGCGTACGGCCCGACGCGAGCGCCGTGGCCGATCCAGACATCCGCTCCTATAAATGCAGGACCCCTGACCAGTCCTTCAAAATTGCGCCCGGCTCCCGGACCGGCGATGCGCTCGTCGGAAAAGCCGAGTTCGAGGGGCATCCGCGCATCGAAGATGTCGCGGTGCGCGCCCCAGTAGTGCTCCGGTCGCCCGAGATCGATCCAGTAGTCGCCGGTCGTGTAAGCGTATAGGCCTTTGGCAGCCGCGATGACCGCCGGGAAGGTCTCACGCTCGATCGAAACGGGCCTGCCGGCTGGAATGAAATCGAGGATCTCCCGCTCGAGGAGATAGGTCCCTGCATTGACCTCGTCGGTAGGAGCCTCCTGCTTGGGTGGCTTCTCGACGAAGGCCCGGACCAGGCCGTCGCCGTCGTGGACGACACATCCGAACGCCGAGGGATCCTCGACGCGGATCAGGTGCAGGGCGCCGATCCCGCCTTTCTCGCGGTGGAACCGCATCATGGCGCGCAGGTCGAGGCTGGTCAAGACGTCGCCGTTGAGCATGAAGAACGGCCCGTCGATCAAGCCGGCGACGTTCTTGATCGCGCCGGCGGTCCCGAGGGGGGTCTCCTCGATCACGTAGCGCAGCCGCATGCCCAGGCGCGAACCGTCGCCGAAGTAGTCGGTGATGGTGGCGGGCAGGTAGCCCGCAGGCAAGATGACGTCGTCGATGCCGGCTTCCCTGAGGCGCACGAGGGTGCGCTCCAGGTACGGGACGTTCATGATCGGCACCATGGGTTTCGGCGTGCCGTAGGTGAGCGGCCGGAGCCGCGTCCCCTCGCCACCGACTAAGACGATCGCCTGCAAAATTCACCTCTCATCACTGTCTGTTGGCGTACATTCCCCTGCGTCCCCACGTTCCCGGCACCGTCGCCCGGCAACATTTCGGCAACAACGTCGAACGTACGTTCGTATATAATGGATGCATGGCGAATTCTTTGAAAGGGCGCCGCCTCCGATGGACAGTGGTACAGGCATTTCACGACGCCGGGAATGGTCGCGACGCGTGCTGCGAGCACTTCGGATTCACGATCGGCGCTTGGTATAAGGCGATCCGTCGAGGGGCGCTTCGCGCTCCGCTCACCCGGAAGACGGTCGATTGGCCCGCCGTACAGCGCTATTACGACGCCGGCCACACCTACCAGGAATGTCGGGCAACCTTTGGCTTCGCGGCGAAATCATGGACGCTGGCGGTACGGCGCGGGGCGCTCGTGCCGCGGGCCCGCGCGTGGCCGATCGAGACGCTTCTCGCGCGGGCGAAGTGTCGATCTTCGCTCAAGCGGAGGTTGCTCGCTGCTGGTATACTCAAGAATCGGTGCGACCAGTGCGGCATCGATGAGTGGAGGGGTCGACCGATCTCTATCCAACTCGACCACCGCAACGGTATCCGGAACGATCACCGATTGGAAAACCTCCGGATGCTCTGCCCAAACTGTCACAGCCAAACGGAGACGTTCGGAACCAGAAACCTCAAGCGCTCAAAGGACACTTCAACATCCCAATCCCGGGTCGTTCAACGGTAGGACAGCAGGCTCTGAACTTGCTTATCGGAGTTCGAATCTCTGCCCGGGAGCCAACGGCCCTATCGTCTAGAGGCCTAGGACGCCGCCCTCTCACGGCGGTAACGCGGGTTCGAATCCCGCTGGGGCTACCATCCGACTTTGCTCAAAATGCGCTGAAAAATGCGCATTTTTGCTGTCGTAACCGCCATCGACGTAACCGTGCGCAAGTTAGACCTTGCGCTCTTCCACGACGAAAAGCCCCGCCGGTGGTGCAGGCCGGCAATCGACGTCGAGCCCAAGCCGCGACAGCGCTCGCGATGCGAAACAGTACACCTGCCCCCCACGAAGCACAGGCAGGCGGATTCCATTCTTGCTTAAGAACGACACGACGCCTGGCGGCAACGCGCCCAGAATCGCCTCGACCTCGCCCTTGCGCCGACCATCTCCGATGACACGACGATCTCCATCTCTCGCAGTCTCGGGCCTCGCAGATCGCCCGGCCCCGCCGCGATGGATGCCGTATCGCAGCGCAGCACGAGCGCGCGCAAAGCCGAAGCCCCGGCACGGTGTGGAGTCGATGAGGAGAGCCTGCGCACGGGAAGCTGCGCGTAGAATCGGATGACAGCGGCGGGAACCGGACATCCGCCTTCGTTATCCCCTCTTGCTCCCCGGCGGAGCCGAGGGCACGGAACTGGAATGTATCGCCCGTGGAACTGAGCCGTTACTTAGAACGTGATCCGGAGACGCTGGCAGGCGCCGCGCGTGTACGCGGGACGCGCCTGTCCGTTGATTTTGTTCTCGGCCTCTTTGAGCAGGGATGGTCTGAAAAGGACGTTCTTGAGAATTATCCTGAGCTGACCCACGACTGCTGGCGGCGGTCTTCGCTTTTGCCGCGAGTCGCTCGGGCCGAACAGATCATCTCGCTAGCCTCCTAGCCGTTCCCATGCGATTACTCCGCGACGAGAGCGTGCCGCCGCGCTTGTGGACGATGGCCACGACGTCATCGGGGCACGAACGCAATTGCTTGGGTGTAGCGACTCGCGCGTCCTCAGGGCGGCAACATCGGACGGCTGGGTTCTCTTGACCTACGATCGTGACTTCGGTGAACTCGTATTCCGTGGCATGGAGCGCCCGGCGCCGACGACTGTACGTGCGTCCTCGAGGAACGCCGGCAGAGCAGATCGCGCAGATTCGTAAAGCGCTACAATTCGTGGGAGCCGGGCTTCTTTCTCGTCGTCGACGGCGACAAACTAAGGAAGCTCCGATGATCCACAAAACACTGCGCCAGACCAAGAACCCGAGCAGCAGCCCTGTCAGGCCCGGGAGCACCATCTTCCCGATGTCGCCGGCGAAGTTGTAGGTCCCTAGCGCTTTTTTGAGATCCCGAGCGGTCGAAGGCGCGGGCTAGATACCCGAGGCTATCGGATGCTGGACGCTCGCCCCAAGTCCGCCAGCGAGGAGCGCCGCGGCTAATGCGCCGTACGACGAGCCACTGCCGGCGATCCAGAAACACAACGCTGCGAAGGCGGTTCCGGTTGCCAAGAGCGCAGCAGGGCCGAGGCGCTCCGCGATCATAACCGAGGGGAGTTGAAAGCCGGCCATTGCGCCGGAATAGAGCGTTCGCAGCAAGCCGACGGCAGCGAATGACAGAGCAAACTCGTGTTGCGAAACCGGCATCAGAACGTAAAGCAAATCACTGTATCCGTCGTGCAGTACGTGTACGCTGCAGGCGACGATGAGCGCGCGTCGAGCTGTCTTTGGCGAGTGAGTCTCCGTCGGCGTGCTGGCCGCCGGCATCGCAAACGGACCTCCAGCTTTTTATGCCTCAAGCTGCTCGACGACGGCCGCGCCGCGTCGTGACGCCGCTTGGTCTAGCTCGCACCCTCAAATTGTTCGTTTCCAGGCGAGGGCGAGAGCCGATCCCTAGGCGTACATTCCTGTAGCGTTGGGGCGTCGCGCGGCGCGCGCCTGCTGGGCGCCATCTCGCGAGTCACTGGAACGGGCCCTCGGACGGTGGACCCTCAGCAAGGGGGCGTTGCCGCGAGCCGGCGGACGGTATCGCTCGCTCGCGACGGTCGCATGAACTCCTGTGGTGCGCTTTTGCTCGTTCGCGCGCTCAGCGTGTGGACGAGTTTCGCGGTTCTCGTTCTGGAGTTGACTGGGAACACACCACCGCGCACCGCCGCGGGCGCGTCGTCGGGGCTTGTGGCGCGGCGAAGAACGGCTGATGTCCGGCCGCGCGGTGGGCCCCGCGGCTCGCCGGGTAGTCGACGTCGAGCAGCGACTCGTGCGGGCTCGCGACGACGAGCGGGAGCGTGACCGCGGCGGCGATGCGGTCGAGCTCGTCGCGCTGTTTCAATCCCGGTAGGAACAACGCGTCCGCTCCGGTCCGCTCGTAGGCGTGGAGCCGCACGAGCGCCTTGTCGAGCCCCTCGATCGCCGGCGCGCTCGTGCGCGCGAACACGCCGATGCCCGCATCGCCGCGGGCCGCGACCGCGGCCCGCACTTTGCCCAGCCCTTCATCGAGCGAGATCAATTCCGCCGCGCCCGACGAACCGAAGGCCGCCGGCAGCAGCGTATCCTCGATCGTCAATGCCGCTGCGCCGGCGTTTTCGAGCTCTTCGACGGTCCGCATGACGTTGAGCGCGTTGCCGTAGCCGTGATCGGCATCGACGATGACGCTCAAACCGCCCGCGCGACACGTGCGCCGCACTCGATCCGCCAACTCGGACAACGTCAAGAGGGCGATGTAGGGCGCACCGAGCGCGGTCAGCGCCGCGAACGAGCCGCCCATCAATCCCACTCCGAAGCCGAGGTCGTCGCCGATGCGCGCCGACAACGGATCGAACACGGAACTCGCAACGACGCAGCGGTTGCCTGCCAAGATTTCGCGCACTCGCACGCGTTGCTTCATCCACTTCGTGGGTTCAATGTAAGCCACCGGGCGCGATCCATTCCGCTGCCCAGGGTTCGCACACGAACTGGGGAGAATGGCCTCGGGCCGTGGTACGGTCGCACCACCTTCGCGCGGATCGAACCACGGGTTTATGCTTTCAGCAAGGAGCTACGCCATGTCGAACCATTTCACTGGCCTTAGCCTGGGACCGCCACTGGGAGACCAGCGACTCGACCTCTGCGACCTCTACGCCTTTCAATCGCCTGCGGACCCGTCACGGAGCGTGATCATCCTCAACGCGAATCCGCGGGCGGATGCGCTTCATCCCGATGCGATCTACCGTATCGCCGTCGACAACGACGGCGACCTGATCAACGACATCGCCTTCAGTTTCCTATTCTCCGAACCCAAGGACGGAAAGCAGACCTACGCGTCATCGTCGCCAAGGGCGCCGACGCACGCTGATCGACGCGCGCGGAACGAAAGTCGTCAGCGATGCCGACGTGTCGTTCGGCGCTACGGCCAACGTCGTCACCGCGGGTCCGTACACGTTCTTCGCGGGCGCGCGCAGCGACGCGTTCTTCTTCGACTTCGACGGCGTCAAGAATCTCTTCGACACCTCGGGCGGCCGCAATTTCACCGCCCCGCATTTGGGCGGCAAATCGCCGTGGACCGGAACCGACTCCAACACCGGAGCCAACGTCTGCTCGATGGCCGTCGAGTTGCCCACGAGCGAACTCGGCGGCAATCCCGGCGTTCGGATCTGGGGACGCTGCAGCGTGCGTAACAAAGACGGCATCCTCGAACACGTCGACCGCGCCGGCCACCCGTCGGTCAGCAGCTTCTTCAATACCGACGAAACGAAGCTCGAATACAATGCCAGCGAGCCGGTCAGCGACTGCAAACGCTGGCTCGAAATGTTCGTCCACTTGATCGGCCATACCGGCAATTACACGCGCGAAGAAGCGATCGCGGCGATCGACGAGGAGGGCATACTGCCCGACATGCTCAGCTACGATCCGACGAAGCCGGCAAGGTATCCCAACGGGCGCCTATTCAGCGACGACGTCATCAACGTCCGCCTCGCGTTCCTCTCCAAAGGCGACATTCCGCCCACGGGCCTCTCGCCGCACACCGACACGCTGCAGGTCTTCCCGTATCTCGGTACGCCTCACGCGCCGAGCTTGAGGACGCGCGCCGTACTGAACGCGCCGGTCAGCTCGCCGTATTGACGGGGGCCGCAGTTGCCGTACGCAGGGCGCCGGCCGATTCGTGCCGCCGGTAGGGCTTGCGCAAGAACGGCACTTCTGCGCGCATCGCACTCAAACGCTGGTCGTCGCCGGGTCGCTCGCCCAAGTATCCCGAGGTCAGAACGACCCGCGTCGCGGGCCAGCGCGCTCGGACGAGTTCGGCCAGCGCAACGCCGTCGACGCCTCCCGTCATTGCGACGTCGCTGAAGACGATGTCGACCAGCTCGCGTTCGAGCACGGCGAGGGCTGCGTCGCCGTCGCTCGCGGTCAACACGTCGTAGCCTAGTTCACGTAGCTCGCGTTCCACGACGCGCAGCAGACCTTCATCGTCCTCGACTGCCAGCACGGTTTCGCCTGCGGCGTCGTCGCCGGGCAACGGCGTGACCGCGACCGCAGGCGTTTCCATGCGCTCGAGGGCGCGCGGAAAGTCCAGCGAAAACGTCGCCCCCTCGCCCGGAGCGGTCCGCACCCGGACCACGCCGCCGGACTGCGCCACGAAGCCGAATACCATGCTCAGGCCGAGCCCGGTCCCGGAACCGGCACGCTTCGTCGTAAAGAACGGTTCGAAGATCGCGGCGGCCACGTCGGGCGCCATCCCGACGCCGGTGTCGGTCACGTCGACGACGACGTATTCCCCCGGCTTGAACGCCGAACTCCAGCGCAAGGTCGTCGCCGACGGTCTGGTTGCGGGACGCGATCGAGAGCGTCCCGCCGGCGGGCATCGCATCGCGGGCGTTGGTCACCAGGTTGAGGACGCTGGCCTCCAGTTGCGACCGGTCGGTGCGCACCGGCCAGAGGCCCGGCCCGGGTTCGAACGACAACACGATCTTCTCGCCTACCGTCAAATTGAGCAGCGAACGCATTCCGCCGATCAAGTCGTTCACGTCGAACACTTCGGTCGAAAGTGTTTGGCGCCGGGCGAACAACAGCAGACGGCTCGTCAGCTTTGCACCCCGCAAGGCCGCGTCGAGCGCGTCGTTGAGCAGTTCGGCCCCCTCGAAGTCGGCGCCGAGCAGTTCGCGGCACAGGTCGATATTGCCGACGACGATGCCGAGCAGATTGTTGAAGTCATGCGCGAGGCCGCCGGTCAACTGGCCGATGGCCTCCATTTTCTGCGCCTGTCGCAACTGTTCTTCGAGCACGCGTTCGCGCGTGCGGTCGTGCAAGACGCACGCAAACCCGACCAGCCTCGTTCCGTCGTAGAGCGGGTTGAGGCTCTCGGCCGCGTAGAACTGCGAGCCGTCACGCCGCTTGCGCCAACCCTCGCGCGTGCACGATCCCTCGTGGACGCTGCGTCGCAGCGCGTCCGCGTCGGCCTCGGCCACCATGCCCAACACTTCGCCGCTCGCATATCCCGTGAGCGCGGTCGCGCCCGCGTTCCAACTGGCGACGCGGCCCTCGGGATCGAGCATGTAGATCGCGTGGCCGGCCAGATTCTGCACGAGAATCGAGAGGCGCTGTTCGCTGATCGAAAGCTGTCGCTGGTACGCGCGAGCCAGCAGCATCGATTCGACCGCTGCAGCAACAGGCCTGGACGATCGGCTTAGGAATGAAATCGTAGGCACCCAGCGCAAAGGCCGTTTCCATTGCCGCACCGCCCTCGACGCCGGTCACCATGAGGACCGGGATCCGAGCATGCCCGGCATCTTGCGCAGCTCGCGCAACACTTCGAGCCCTCCCATGCCGGGAAGCCCGATATCGAGCAGGATGCCGTCGGCCCGTGACGCGGCGAGCGAACTCAACGCCGCCTCGCCGCTCTCGGCCTGGCTGATGTCGTATCCGCCCTCCTCGAGCGGATCGCGGACTCGCAGCCGTTGAACCGGATCATCTTCGACGGTCAGGATGTGCGCGCAGTTCTCGTTCGCGTGGACACGCCCGCGAGTTCCGCTTGCAAAGCAGCGGCTGTTGCGGCCTGGGCGCGTTCGAGGAATCCGAGCGGTGCGCGCCGCCTCCATATCGCCGCGAATGCCGCACGATTCGAGCGACCGGCACACGTCGGCCAACTCGCCGGCATCGACGGCCAAGCTGCTCGACTTCATCCGGTGCGCGAGCTGCGCGACGGCGATCGTGTCCCCGCTCTCCGCCGCACTTCGAATACCGGCTAACGCCGACGGGGCGACTCGAGGAATATCGGGATCACCCGTTGCCGCGGCGTCAGCGCTTTTGCGTCCCTCCGCTCGGGAAGCGGCCGGCGGCCGGGAGTGCCCACTGGGATCTCGCCGTCGGGCAACAGGTGCAAAATCGTACGATACAAGGCTTTTTCAGACATCGGCTTCTCCAATACGTCGTTCATCCCGGCGGCTTTGCAGCGCGCGATATCGTTCGCGAACACGTTGGCGGTGACGCCCGCGACGGGCGTAGCGGCGCACGGTCCACCATCGCCGCGCAACGCGCGCGTCGCGGTCGAACCGTCGACTTCGGCAGCTGCATATCCATGAAGATCAGATCGTAGCGCGTCCGCGCAAACGCATCGAGGGCCGCCCGGCCGTCGCCGACCTCATCGACGCGGAACTGCAGGCCGCGCAGGAGCGACGTCAAGTAGCAACGGCTCGCGGGATCGTCCTCGACGACCAACGCGCGAGCCGGCTCATTGCGCTGCAGCAAACGCCTGCGCACCGCATCAGCCAATGCCGCCTCCTCGTCGACCGCTTCGCCGTCGGGGCGCCCCAGGGGCAGCGACAGTTCGAGCACGAACGTCGAGCCGGCGCCGAGCGTTGACGTCGCGGCGACGGTGCCGCCCAGGCTCTCGATGAGACGCCGCGTGATCGCAAGCCCCAAGCCGGTCCCGCCGTAGCGGCGCTGAATCGAAGGGTCGGCCTGCACGAAGTCCCCGAAGAGAGCGCCGAGCCGGTCGCCGGCTATCCCGATCCCGGTGTCGGTAACCGTCCAGCGAACGGTCATCTCGCGCTCGTTGGCGGCGATGCCGCGCACGGCCAGCGTCACGCTCCCCGCCTCGGTGAACTTGATTGCGTTCGATACGAGGTTCCACAGCGCTTGGCGGATGCGGCCCGCATCGCCGAAGAGCACGACGGCGGGGTCGACGGCGTCGTCGACGATCAAGGCGAGATCGCGTTCGCGCGCCTTTTCGGCAAAAACTTGCACGACGCTTTGCGTCAGGCTCGACGGTGAAAAATTCTCGGCGCACAGCTCGCCCCCGGCCGTTTCTAGCCGCGTGAGGTCGAGGATGTCGTTGAGGATGCGCATCAAGGTCGTCCCGAGTCGCGGACGAGCCGCACGATGTCGGCCTGCGCCGTGTCGACTTCGACTTCGAGAGCGAATTCGTCAACCCGAGAATACCGTTCATCGGCGTTCAGATCTGTGGCTCATCATCGCGAAGAACGTCGATTTGGCGCGGTTCGCCTCCTCGGCCGACGCGAGCGCGACTTGCGCTCGTCGCGCGTTTTGCTCAGGGCCACTCGCGATCGGCGCCGCGCCAGATCTCCCATGAAAGGAACACGGCTAGCCCCAAAATCAGCAGTGTTGCGACGACCGCCAGCAGGTAGAAGAATCGAGCGTAGGCCTGCGGCCCCGCCGACACGTCATCGAGAGGCAACCCCACGTAGACGTAGAGCGGATAGCGACCGACGCGCGCGAAGCTGAAGATGCGGGTCACGCCGTCGAGGCGACTGACCGCGGTGTAGCTGCCCGCGGTCGCGGCCTGTGTCCGGTCGAGAATTCGGCCCCGGGGAGCCGTTTGCCGGCCCCGTCCAGACCGTCGGCATGGTTGCGCGTGAAGCGCGCGCGCACCACGTCGTCGGTGCCGAGGAGCGTGATGACGCCACGTTCGCCCAAGTAGACCGATTTGTTGAGGGTCGTCAAGTACTGTGGCGCAACCGAGAAAACGAAGACGTACAGCAGGTGCCCTCGAGCGTCATTCATGCGGCGGCTCAACTGAATCGTCGTCTTCTTCGAAATCCGGCCGACGACGGGCTTGCTGATGAAGAGCGCCCCGCTGGGACCGTGGACATGGACGCGAAAATGCTCGCGATCGCTCAAATCGATGTGCTTGACGTGGGCCACGAGCGAGCTGGCGGCCAACCGGCCCCTGGCGTCGATCAACGACACCTGGATCGTGCCGGTGGCGATCAGCGGAATCTGCGCCGCCCACGCGTGCAAATCGAACGCCGGACCCTCGCGCCGAATTTGCGTCTCCATGATGTCCATCGTCGCATCGACCGAATCGAGCGAATGTTCGACCTCGGCACGAAACGCGACCGCGAGGTTCCCGGCCTCGTTGACGCCGTGACTGATCGCATCGCGCCGCTCTTCGGCGACGGCAAATGCAGAGAGCGCCCAAACACCCAGCACGATCACCGTGCAGACGATCGCGATCCAGCCGATCGAGGCGGTAGCGCGCTTCACCCGGGCGCCGGCATTAGCCGGGCGCACAAGGCCCTCCGCGAGACGATCAAGTCACCCTCCACGGCGAGCTGGGGAGCGCCCAGCCGCATTAGCTTCTGTTCTTCAGCCCGCGTTACGACCACCCGCCGCGCCGGCGCCCGGGTGGTTGAGAGTTAGTAAAGATTATGACGGCAACGATCCGCCGTCACCGGCCCGTGACCGGCGCCTCGATCGACCGCAGAAACTCGAGATGCGCGCGCAGGCCGGCTTCGCGGCTCCAGCGGCGAATGTGGCTGCGCGCGTAAAGGCGCAGCGCCGGCACCATCACGACGTCGACCATGCGGTGCCAGCTCGTCCTGCTCAATATCTGCTTGTAAGCCGCCAGCACTTCGCGGCGCGGCGGACGCCGCATCAGTTTGACGATGAGGCTCGGATGGCGCAGAAACACCCCGGTGAGGAACGGCAGGTTGCGGGCGACGTTCGCGGCCAGCATGCGCAGCGAGTAGCGCGCCATGTAGAAGCGCGCCATCGCCTTGTACGTGCCGGTCTGCAACTCGTACGGGCTCATCTTTGCCGGCTGGATCAAACAGTGATGGCCGTCGAACAGCGACCAGTCCTCGGAGAGCAGCCGCCCTCGGCCCGCACCGCTCGAAGAACGCCGTGCCGGGCACGGCGTGAGCATCATGAGCTGCAGCGTGTCGATCTTGTTTCTCAACGCGAAGTCGGTCGTTTGCTGCAAGCTTCCGGCGTCGTCGGCGTCCGAACCGACGACGAACATCCCGTGCACGGCGATCCCGTATTCGTGGAACGCACGCACCGCGTCGCGGATCGTCTCGACGTCTTGATGCTTGTTGTAGGCCTCGAGCGTCGCGGGGTTGACCGACTCGAAGCCGCAGTACACCATGTGCGCGCCCGAAGCGCGCATCAGGCCCAGGAATTCGTGGTCGATCGCCCGCGTGCGTTTGTCGCGGTACACCGCGTCGGCGCGCATCTGCGCCGACCAGCGCATGGTGAAGCCGCGCTCGATCATCCCGCGCAAGAACGCCGGTGCGCTGCTTGTTGACGACGAAGATGTGGTCGTAAAAAAAGACGAAGTCGCGATGGCGATGGCGTCGAGCTCGACGAGCACGTCGTCGACGTCGCGGGCGCGCACGCGCCGGCCGAACATCTTGATGACG
>CAVVMT010000021.1:0-71378 GCA_963749395.1 Vulcanimicrobiota bacterium | reverse complement strand
CAGACCCAGGCCGCCTCGAACGCCGCGCTGACCGCCGCGCTGGGAACCTCCGCCAATCCGGGCACCGTGTCGGCGCAGCCGCCGCTGCAGCTTCCGGGGCTGTCGGTCACCAACACGATCTTCACGCTGCTCACCGGCCAGGCGGCCCCCTCGATCTTGGCGTCGCAGGGCATCGGGTCACTCGTCAGCACCCAGGGCTGAGCGGCACCGTGCACGGCAAGGCCAGGGCGCGCGCCTTCGCGGCGGCGTGCACGATCGCGTGCGGGCTGCTGCTCGCTGGGCTCGCACCGCCGGAGGCGCGTGCGCAGCCGGCGCCGACCCCCTGCCCCAACACGGCCAACCAGACCGAGTTGACGCTGTGCGCGCAGCGCGATCAGGTCGCGGCCGAGGCTGCCCTCAACGCGGCGTACCGTGACACCCTGGCGCGGATCGCCCCGTCCAACCGCAAGCGGATCGTCGACGCGCAACTGCTGTGGGCCACGATGCGCGAGCGCACCTGCTCGTTCGAAGAGGAACTGTACGCCGGCGGCTCGATCGCGCCGATGGCGCGCGCCGACTGCATGGCGCGGATCGCGCAGCACCAGACGCGCCAACTGCAGACCCTGCCGCCCGCGCCCGCCGTCTCGGCGCCCGTCGATCCGGCCGCCGATGCCGAACTCAATCGCGTCTACAAGGCCTTCATGGCGCGCCTCGACGGCCCGGCCCTCAAGTCGGCGCTGACCGACGCCGAGCTGGCGTGGATCGCGTACCGCGACAAGATCTGCGCGCTCGCCGGCGACGGCTGCCTCACGCGGCTGTCCGTCGAGCGCACCCAAGAGTTCAAAGCGGGCTGGTTCGGGGAGCCGTTCTGGACGTAGGCCGCGAAGAGAGGCGTCATGGCGCTACGCGTGATCTTGCTGTCCCACAGTCCCCACCCCGAACGCGCGGTCGCGACCGCGGCCCGCAACTGCTATAGTCCGCGCGACATCGAGTCGATCGACGAGAACTGGACCGACGAGGACGTGGCCAAAATGGTGTCGCGCGTTCGCGACGCCGGTCACCTCTCGACGTTCGAGCATACGATGTTCACCTTCGGCGTCTCGGGCGTCTCGCGCGCGTTGACGCATCAACTCGTGCGTCATCGCCACATGTCGTACGAGCAGAAGAGCCAGCGTTACATCAAGGTCAAGGGGCAGTTCGACTACGTGACGCCACCGTCGATCACGGCCCGGCCCGACGTCAAGGCGAAGTACGATCGGCTGATGGGCGAGATCGCGGCGTTCTATCAGGAAGCGCTCGCCGCCGGGACGCCTGCCGAAGATGCGCGCTTCGCGCTACCCAACGCGGCCGAAACCCAGATCGTCGTCACCGCCAACGCGCGCGCGCTGCTCGACTTCTTCACCCTGCGCACGTGCAACAACGCGCAGTGGGAGATCCGGGAACTCGCGTTCGCGATGCTGCGGCTCGCAAAGCGAGCGGCTCCCAACCTGTTCGTGCGGGCGGGGGCCACGTGCGTGCGCGGCTACTGCAACGAGCCCAACGGTCCCGAATGCCCGCGCTACGTCTTGGTCGCCAATCCGGTGGCGCTGCGGCGCAAGGCGGGCATATCCGACGACGGGCCGCAACGCGCGAACGCCGAAATCGTCGCCGACCGGCAGACCGCCGCGACCGCCGGCTAGAAAGGGGCAAGATGGAACTCTCACGCCGCGCAATCCCGTACACGCCCTTCGACCGGGAACTGTCCGGCACGACCGTCGCGCTCGTCAGTACGGCCGGCGTGCATCTGCGCTCGCAGGAGCCGTACGATGTCGCGGGCGACGCATCGTACCGCGTCATCCCGTCGGCCACGCCGTCGGCCGAGCTGATGGTGACGCACGAGCATTACGATCACGAGCAAGCCGACCGCGACGTCAACGCGGTCTTTCCGATCGACCGGTTGCGCGAAATGGTCGCCGACGGCGTGCTCGGCGGCCTCAACGCCGACTTTTACGGCATGATGGGCTATACGCTGCGCATGCGCGAGGTCATCGAAAAGACGGGTCCCGAGATCGCCGCCAAACTGGAACGCAGCGCGACCGAATTGGTGTTGTTGACCGGCGGCTGACCGCTCTGCCACCGCACGGTCGTGCACGTTCAACGCGCCATCGAAGCTGCCGGCATCCCGACGATCCTCATCACCGCCGACCCCGCACAGTCGGCGCAAGCGCGCCCTCCGCGGGCCGTTCACCCCGTGACCCACGGCATCGGAACCCCGGTCGGACCGGCGCTCGATGTCGCGGAACAGCGCCGGACGCTGCAAGAAACTTTCGCAGCGCTCCTCGACCCGGTGGAACCCGGTACGATCAGAGACATCCAATGATCGGGCGGGTTCCGCGTATAACCAATTGAGCCAACCCAACCAACCACTCATGGAACCACAGGAGTACATCACGAGCATGGCCATTACCAAAGGGCGGTCGTCGACGTCGAACTCGACCGCAACCCTGAAGGTCGGCGATGACGCTCCCGACTTCGAGCTGGACAACCAGGCCGGCGAGAAGTGGAAGTTGTCGGACATGCGCGGTGCGAAGAACGTCGTGCTGGCGTTCTACCCGTTCGCGTTTACGCCGGTCTGAACGAGCCAAATGCCTTCGTACGAGGAGAACCTCGACCGTTTCGAAGGCTACGATGCCCAAGTTGTGGGCATCTCGATCGATCACCGCCACGCGAATTCGGCGTGGGCGAAGTCGCTGGGCGGCATCACGTATCCGCTCTTAAGCGATTTTTATCCGCACGGGAAAGTCGCCGAAATGTACGGCGTGCTTCGCCCCGAAGGAATGTCGGAACGCGCGATCTTCATCATCGACAAAGAAGGCAAGATCCGCTATATCGACGTCCATGCCATCGGAGAACAGCCTGACGAGGAGCAAATCTTCGACGAGCTTCGCAAGCTCTAAGAACGCTCGAGCCCGGGTCGCGCGCATCGTCGCGCGGCTCGGGCCGGCTCTCGTTTTTGCCGTGTGGTTGTTTGCCGGCGCTACCACACTCGGGCAAGCGCAGCCGCATCCCGCGCTCGACCAGCGCGTTACGCAGCTCACCGAGCGCGAACTCCTCGATACGCCGCCGGTCGCGCTCGTCGACAGCCGCCGTCAGACGGCGGCGCACGAGATCGCCCGCATGCACGACGCGCTCTTCACGTTGGGTGCGCTCGCGCAGATCGCCGGGGTCTTCTTTTTCTGGCAATCGGGCTGGGCGGCGCGCACGCGCGACACGCTGCGCCGCGCGACCCGCACGCCGTTTCTGCAACGCTTCGGCTTCGGCGTCGTGCTCGCGGTGGTCGCGGGGGTCGCGAACCTGCCGTTCGCGCTCGTGCAATACCGCGAGCTGTTCGCCGTCGGGCTCTCCCAGGAACCGATCGGCGCGTGGATGGCCGGGTATTTCAACCTGTTGGCCGTCGAAGCGGTCGCGGTGGGGCTGCTCGTCGGGTGCGTGCTGTTCCTCGTCGACCGCCTGCGGACGTGGTACCTCGCGGTCGCCGCGCTCGTGTTCGCGGTCGTGGTGGCGCTCGTGTTCGTCGAACCGCTCCTCATCGCGCCGCTGTACGAGCAGTACGCGCAGCTCGAGCCGTCGCCGCTGCTGACGCGTTTGCACGCGCTGACCGAACGCGAGGGGATCGGCGATCCGCCGATCTATTACGTGGTCGACTCGAACTGGCGGGTGTACGAGCCGACCGCGCACGTCGACGGCATCGGCGCCTCGCGGCGGATCGTCATCAGCGAGTCGCTGCTCGAGAGCGCGAACGACCGCGAGATCGAGTTCATCGTCGCGCACGAGATCGCGCAGTACATCACCGAGGACGATCTCAAGGACGCGCTCGTCGGGAGCACGCTGCTGGTCATAGCGGCGGCGATCGCGGTGCTGATCAGCGACCGCATCGGCTTCCGCCGCGACGACGATCCGCTCGCGCGGTTCGCGCTGGTCGCGGCGCTCATCGGCACGAGCGCGCTCGTCCTCTCGCCGCTCTACACGGGCTACGCACGCAGCCTCGAGGCGCGCGCCGACCAAACGGCGCTCGCGATGACGCGCGACCCCGCCGACGGCGTGCGGGTGATGGTGCGCATCGCCGACGATGGGATGAACGCGCTCTGCGAGCCATGGTATCAGACCGTCTTCACCCCGGAGCCGTCGCTGGGCACGCGAATCGCGCTCGTGCTCGGCCGGCCCGACCCCTGCGAGCCGTTCTAGCCGGGAAGTCATCCCCGTTTTTCACGATTCCGTGGCGCCCCGCGCGTATGCTAAAGTGGCTGTGTATCGCCCTCGAGTTGCTTCCCTGCCTGACTGTTGAAGAACCCGTGAAGGACGCCTGGCATGCTCTTCACGAGACGCTCTTACCCGTGTGGCAACGTACGGAGCGTACCGCCTTCGGCGTAAGGAGTGAGCTTCGTGCGTTCTTGCCACACTGTCGTGAAGCAGTCGATCGTAGCCGGCGTGGTCGCAATGGGAATCATCGTCAGTTTGGCATTCGATCGCGCACCGGAGAACCGGGCCTCGGCCATGCCGAACTTCGCTCAGGCGCTCGGCGTCGATTGCAAGTTCTGCCACACGCAGGTGCCCCAGCTCAACTCCTACGGACGTTACGTACAACGCTCGATGTACTCGGCGCTCGATCCCAAACAGGTCAATCGCGCGGTGCCGTTCTGGGTCGGTCAGTACGTGTACTACGATTCGCAGGATCCCAACCTGCCGCACCAGATCCAAGCGGGCAATACGGAGCTCAATTTCGACGGTGACATCGGCGCGCAGGGGAACGAAACGTTCCGCTATCAGCAGTGGATATGGCAGGCCAACCAGCCCGGCGGGGTCGACAACCTTTGGGCGTCGTACAACGAGATCCTCAATCGCGACGGGCACGTCGTCGTCGGCAAGCAATTCCCGGTCGGTCCTTCCGCGTTCAGCCAGTGGGCCGATATCTCGGGGTTTGCGATTCCCTCGATCACGGTCGGCGAGCATCCGTATCTTCTCTCTTCCAACCAGTGGGGCGCGAAATTCTCCTACGCTCCCGCCAAGGGCGTCGCCGAGGTCGGCTATTTCTACAACACGAGCGATCTCGGCGGAGCGACGACGTTCAATCCTTACAACGCCGACGGCTCGACCAACGAAAAATCGATTCAATATCACGTCGCCTATGCGCCGGCGAACCGGCCGTACGCGGTGGGCGTCTACGGGGACAGCGGGACTTTTCCGCTCGTCGAGGGCGGCATCGATCGCTTCGGCGCGAGCGGCGCGTACGCCCAAGCGGATCCGACCAAACATCTTCCCGGCGCGTTCTTGCTCTACCAATTCGGCAACGACGGCAACTCGGGCGGCGGGATTCCCGCGCATAGCAACGGCTACGCCGCGGAAGTCTACTACCAGCCGTTCCGCCACTGGGAGACGCTGGTCGGCGTGCGGCGTGAGATGACGAACGACGGCCTGGGCAACATCTCCAACGGCACGCTGGTCGACGTGAACCTGAGGATCTTGAAGTATCTCCACGCAACCGGAGAGGCCGGCATGGCCAGCGGGAGCATCCCGGCGTGGCGCTTCCAAGTGTTCTACACGACGCCGGTCTTCGGTTTGGTACGCCAGTAAAGCGAACGCGGAGAAGCACGAGATGAATCGTTACGTCAGATTGGCCTGCATCGCGGCAGTCCTCGGATTGGCCCTTGCAGCCTTCCGCCAGACGGCGACTTCCGCGGCGCCGGCGGCGGCCCCCGACGGCAAGGCGATCTTCGCCGCCAAGTGCGCGGCTTGCCATCAAGCGAGCGGGGCCGGCGGCGGGCCGTATCCGCCCCTGGCCGGCAACCCCGACGTGACGTCGGCCGATACCGCGAACCTCGTCAACACCCTGCTCAACGGGCGCACCGGGCCGATCGTCGTGCTCGGCAAGACGTACAGCGGCTCGATGCCGGCCTGGAAAGGCACGCTCTCCAACGCCGAGATCGCAGCGGTGCTCACCTACGTGCGCTCCGCCTGGGGCAACGCGGCCGCGGCGGTATCGGCCGATCAGATCGCGGCGGCCGCCGCCCCCGGAGGTTCGAGCGGCGCGGCGATCTTTGCGGCGAAGTGTGCGACCTGCCATCAAGCCAACGGCCAAGGGACGGCCGCGTATCCGCCGCTGGCCGGCAACCCGCACGTCGCGGCCGCCGACGCGAGCGGCATGATCGCCACGATCGTCAACGGCAAGAGCGGGGCCCTCGTCGTCAACGGCAAGACCTACAGCGGCACGATGCCGACGTGGAAAGGCCAACTCTCCAACGCCGACATCGCGGCGGTCGCGACCTACGTGCGCTCGGCGTGGGGCAATGCGGCTCCGGGCGTGACCGAGCAACAGGTGGCCGCGGCCGGTCCGGCCGTCGCCTCGGCAGTCGGGTCGTCGATCTATCAGGCCAAGTGCTCGAGCTGTCACGGCTCGAGCGGTCAAGGACAGTCGGGCGTGTTCCCGGCCTTGGCGCACAACAAGGTCGTCATGGCGGCCGATCCGGGCGCGATGATCGCGACGATCGAACACGGACGCTCGATGATGCCCTCGTGGAAAGGCCAGCTCTCGCCGGGCGACATCGCGGCCGTGGTGACCTACGTCCGCGGGGCTTGGGGCAACGGCGCCGCGCCGGTTACGGAGTCCGACGTCGCGGCGGTGAAATAGCGGCCCTCAGCCGAGAAAGACCGACCCGATCACCCGCGTGCCGAGATGGCGCGCGGTCAGGAACTCGATGATGGCCGCATGCGCGATGCGGCCGTCGACGATTTCGGCCGCGTTGACCCCGCCGCGGACGCCGCGCGCGGCCGCGCGCACCGCAGCCCGCAGGTCTTCGGGCAGCGCGTCGCCCTCGGCGAGCGCCAAGGCCTCGGCGGGCGTCAGCTCTTCGATCAAGGCATCGGTCGCGGCGTCGATGACGCCGCCGGCGGCATGGAACACGATCATACGCCACGCGTCGGTCGCGCTGGCAACGGCGCTAGCGACCTCGTCGGCGTGCACCTCGACCTCGGCGCCGAACATCCCCAGGGCGACGGGCTCGATCACCGGCACGTAGCCGCTCGCGAGCAGGGTGCTCAGGAGCCGCGTCTGCACCGCGCCGAGGGTGTCGTGGCCGGCTGCCGGCAGCATCCCGGCGTCGGCGCCGGAGAGGCCCACCGCCGCGCTCCCGCTGCGGTTCATCGTGCGAACGAAGGCGCGCGCCGCGTCGGCGCTGGGCGCGACCACGATCGGCCGCATCGCGTGAGCGGTCAGAAAGTGCAGGTCGCTGATTACCGTCGAGCCGTCGCTTGCCAGGGCTGCGTCGTCGAGCCGCAGGACGACGGTCCGTCCTCCGAGTTCATGCATCGTTTTCACTGCTCCGAGTCGTCGGAACCGGAGCGTCGCGCGCGGCGCGCCGGTGAGTCCTCGTTTTTCCCATCATCGGCCGCCGGCGCACGGGCTTGAGCGCTTTGAGGGTCGGACCAGGCGTTGATCCACTGCATCGCGAGCGCGGCCGGCTCGTCGAGCCACCGTTCCGTGCCGTCGGCAGCGGCCGCGACGACCTTTTCGAGGAGCGGCTCTTCATCGTCGCTGAAGCGACCGAGGACGCGGCCGATCGCCGCCGTGCCGTCCCGGCCGCGCCCAATCCCGATCCGCAGACGGGGAAAGTCCTCGCCCAGCAGGGCGATGAGCGATTTGAGCCCGTTGTGCCCCCCGGAGCTGCCCCGCAGCCGCATCCGCATCTTGCCGAACGGCAAGTCGAGGTCGTCGACCACGACGAGGATCCGCTCGGGCGGCACCTTGTGCCACTTCGCGATCACGAGGGCCGGCGGCCCGCTGGCGTTCATGAAGCTGAGCGGCTCGACCAGCAGCGCGCCGCGCTCGCGGATCAGGGCTTGGCGGGCGTTGTCGCGGGTGCGCCAGCGGTCGACCCCCATGCGGCGGCCCAGCTCGTCGACGACCATGAACCCGATGTTGTGGCGCGTGCGGGCGTACTCGGGGCCTGGATTTCCCAGGCCCACGACCATACGCAGCGCTTGCGGGGGGACGGGTTTTCCCTTAGGTGGCGGGGGCTTCGGTCTCCGAGACGGTCGGGACCGCGGCGACGTCGGTCGACGGCTCGACGGTCTCGTCACGGTGGATCGTGTCGACCGTGACGACGATCGTGTCCGGCGGGTTGAGCACCGTGAAGCCGGCCGGTAACTGGACGTCCTTGGCCGAGATGTGCTCGTGGACGTTGAGGCCGGAGACGTCGATCTGGACTTCCTCGGGCATCTTGTCGGCGGGGCCGCTCACCTCGAGGGCATGGGTCACGACGTCGATCATCCCGCCTTGGTCGCGCACTCCGGGAGAGATGCCGACCGTGACGATCGGCAAGGAGGCCGTGACGGTCTCGGTGCGCGAGACGCGCTGGAAGTCGACGTGCACGACGGCGCGGCTCACCGGATCGCGCTGGATCGCCTTCATGACGACCGTGTCGGCGGCACCGGCCACGCGCGCCTCGAGCAGGGCGCTCTGGCGGTGGGCGGTGACGATGTCTTCGATCGCCCGGCGGTCGACCGCGACCGCGACGGGGGGCGCGCCGTGGCCGTACACGATCGCGGGGACGCGGCCGGCGTGGCGCAACGCGCGGGCGCTGGTCGTGCCCGCCTGCTCGCGCGGCTGTAGCTCGAGGGTTGGGGTTTTGCTCTTGGTTGCCATATCTTATCCGGTGACCGCGATCCGCTCGCGCTCGGTTTCATCCCCGGCGTCGCGTTCGTAGGCCCCGTCGGTGCCGAGAATCCCCTCGAAGACGCCGTCGTCCTCGGGATCTTCGCGCGAGAACAGCTCCGAGACCGAGCGGTTGGCGGTGATCCGGACCAGGGCGTCGGAGAGAATCTGGGCGATCGAGAGGACGTGGATCTTCGGGGTGGCGGTCGCGATCTTGCGGCCGTCGATCGTGGTGGCGATCGTGTCGGTCACCACCACTTGCTTGATCGGTGAAGCATCGATCTGCGCGACCGCGTCGCCGGCGAAGATGCCGTGCGTCGCGAGGGTGTACACTTCGGTGGCGCCGCGTCTGATCAGCGCCTCGGCGGCCTTGACCAGCGTCCCGCCGGTGGAGATCATGTCGTCGACGACGACCGCGATCTTGCCGTTGACGTCGCCGACGATGTGGGTCACTTCGGAGACGTCGGGTTCCGGGCGGCGCTTCATGATGACGGCGACCGAGCTGTGCAGGCGCTTGGCGAATTTCTCCGCGCGCGGCACGCCGCCGGCGTCGGGAGAAACGACGACGACGCTGTCGTCCTGCAGCTTGCGCCGCTTGAGGTAATTGCACAGGATCGGCAGCGCTTCGAGGTTGTCGACCGGGATGTCGAAGAAGCCCTGGATCTGCGCGGCGTGCAGGTCGAGGGTCACGACGCGGGCCGCGCCCGCCTCGGCGACCATGTTGGCGATCACCTTGGCGGAGATCGGCTCGCGGCCTTTGGTCTTCTTGTCCTGTTTGGCGTAGCCGTAATACGGAATGACCGCCGTGATGCGCGCGGCCGACGCGCGCTTGAGCGCGTCGATCATCAGCAGCAGCTCGATCAAGGCGTCGTTGACGCTGCCGGTGAGCGGCGGGGGCATCCGCGCGAACGACTGCAGCACGAAGACTTCGGCGCCCCGGACGTTCTCGCGAATCTCGATCCGTGATTCTTCGTTCTTGAAGCGTTCGACCAAAGCGTTCCCGAGACGCGTCTGCATCTTCTCGGCGACCTTCTCGGCCAAGTCACGATTTGAGTTCCCGCTGAAGAGCAGCGGTTTAGCGATCACAGGCGGTCTCCGGCGGGGGGCCTGTTTCTTGTTCCCAGGCGGTTACGGTTCGTCCTGGGCGCCGGAGGACCGAGGCGCCGCCAGGGCCGCGCGAAGCGCCCCGGCAGGCCCAGGCGCGGAGATCGGCCCGGCGGCGGGGACCGTCGCGGGAAGCGTATGGCTCAGTCGGCCGCGGCCCACGCGAGCGCGTGGCGCATCGTGTGGTAGATCGCCGCTTGCGCTTCCTGGACGCGCGGGACGTAGCCGGACCGTACGACGATCGCGCAGTCGGCGAGCCCTTCGCGCGCGATCGCGCCGCCGTCGTAGCCCAAGAGCGCGATCGTGCGCAACCCGCGCTTGCGCGCCTCGGCCAGCGCCTCGATCACGTTGCGCGAACCGCCGCTCGTCGAGAGGGCGACGAGTGCGTCGTGCGGCCGGGCGTGGGCGATCAGTTGGCGCAGGAAGATCGCTTCGCGGCCGACGTCGTTGGCGATCGCAGTGATCGTCGCCGGATCGGCGGCGAGCGAAAGCGCGGGAACCGGCCGCAGGCCGGGCGGCGGCTGCACGCAGTCGAAGACGAGGTCGCTCGCATCGGTCGCCGAGCCGCCGTTGCCGAACGCGACGATGCGTCCGCCGCGGCGCAACGCGTCCGCGAGCGTCGCGACGGCCGCGGCGATCGCGCCGGCCTCCTCGGCGGCGACCCGCTCGCGGAGCGCTTCCGCGTCGGCCGCCTTTTCGCGCAACGACGCGACCACGTCGTCGAGCGCGTCGGCTTGCGGGCGGTGGCCCAAGAACGGATACAAGAACGACGCCGCGCCGGCGTCGCGGTCGAGCTGGCGGCGTTCGAGAAACACGTGGACGCTCTCGTAGAGCATGTGGCCCAAGATCTCGATCAGCTCTTGATGCACGTGGTCGTCCGGGCCGGGGGCCTCGACCCCGAAGCTGCCCGTTCCCGGCAACGCGATCGTGAACAGGCCGCGCTCGCAGGCCGCGGCGAGGGCGCGCGCGACCGCCGGGTCGCCGCCGGGCGGTCCGTAGCCGATCGCCACGTCGCCCGCGCGCGCGACGACCGGGAGCGCGGCTTCGAACGACGCGCTCAGATCGGTCGCGGGCAGGGCCGGCTTGCCGACGAGCACCGGATGCACGAACTCGACCGCGCTGTGCTGCGCGTCGGTCGCGTACGCGCCGCGTCCGAACGCGTAGACGCTGCCGCCGCTCGCGAGCCGCGCCGCGACGTCGCGCGCCGCGCGCGCGATCGCCGGCGCGTAGGCGGCGAAGAAGCCTCGCGCCGCGGGCGTGCGAGCCCGCAGCGCAGCGGCGATGCGCGCTTCGAGGGTGGCCGGCTGCGCGGCGCGGATCAGCATACGCGCAGCCCTTCGTCGGCGACGTGCAGCGCGTAGCGGTAATACGCCGCGCACGCGCCTTCGCTCGACACCATGAGCGCGCCGACGGGATGTTCGGGATTGCACTCGGTGCCGAAGAGCTTGCACTGCGGCGGCTTCAAGACGCCCTTGAGCACTTCGCCGCACTGCGCGCCGCGCGGATCGGTCACCCGCACGCCGGGGACGTCGAACACCGCTTCGGTGTCGAACGCCGCGAGCTCGGGCTTGATGCACAGCGCCGACTGCGAGATGAAGCCCATCCCGCGCCACTCGAAGAACGGACGCAGCGCGAACACCGCCGCCAGCGCGCGCAGGGCCGGCGGGTTGCCGTCCCACGGCACGATCCGTTTGTACTGATTCTCGACCCGCGCTTCGCCCGCGTGCAGTTGGTCGAGCACCATCAGGATCGCTTCGAGGATGTCGAGCGGCTCGAAGCCCGCGACCGCCACCGGCTTGCCGTAGTCGGCGGCGACGAACTCGTACGGGCGGCAGCCGGTGACCGTCGAGACGTGGCCGGGGCCGACGAAGCCGTCGATCTGCATGCCGGGTGAGTCGAGGATCGCGCGCATCGCCGGGACGATCGTCACGTGGTTGCAGAAGACGGAGAAGTTCCGCACGCCCAGCGCTCGCGCGCGCAAGATCGTCAGCGCGGTCGAGGGGGCCGTCGTTTCGAAGCCGATCGCGAAGAAGACGACGTGCTTGCCCGGTTCGCGCTCGGCGATGCGCAGCGCGTCGAGCGGCGAGTAGACCATGCGGATGTCGGCGCCGCGCGCTTTGAGTTCGAGCGGCGTCCCCTGCGTCCCCGGCACGCGCATCATGTCGCCGAAGCACGTGAGGATCACGCCGTCGCGCGCAGCGAGCGCGAGCCCGTCGTCGACGCGCCCCGTCGGCAGCACGCACACCGGGCATCCCGGGCCGTGGATCAGCTCGACGTTCTCCGGCAACACGTCGCGCAGGCCGTGGCGGTAGATCGCGTGCGTGTGTCCGCCGCATACTTCCATGATCCGGTAGTGGCGCGCGGGATCGACGGTCTTCGCGATCCGGCGCGCGACGGCCGAGATCAGCTCGGGATCGCGAAACTCATCGACGTACTTCATCGCGTTCACCCACGTCGTCCGCGAACGCGTAGCCGCGGACTTCCTCGATCGCCAGCTCGTCCTCGCCCATCGCGCGCAGCATGCGCAGCTGGTCGAGCGCTTGCGCTTCGTCGATCTTGCTCAGCGCGAACCCGACGTGGATCAAGATCCAGTCGCCGGCCGCGACCCCTTCGTCGATCAAGCCGACGTTGACGTTACGCTGCACGCCGCCGACGTCGACGCGCGCCAGCAGCGGCTGCTCGGCGCTCAGTTCGACGACCTGTCCGGGAATCGCCAGGCACACGGTCAGGCGGTCCGCGCGGCGACCAAGTGCAGCCGCACCTTGACGAGCGGCGCGACGCTCAACACCAAGAGCTGGATCGGTTTGAGCCCGAAGTTTCGCACGTCGACCTCCAGATCGCCGTCGATCGTCACCCGCTTGCCGTCACGCTCGAGGCGAAATTCGCCTTCGTAGGTGCGCGCCAGCCCGGCGAGGGTCACCTGGCCGACGCCGCCGTAGCGGCCTTGCAGCGTCCCGGCGCTGGTCGCGCGCAGATCGGCGGCGATCTTCGGAAAGCGCTTGCTGTCGATCAGCTTCCACATTTCCTGGTCTTGCAGTTCGTTGCCGGTGCGCAAGCTCTCGACGCGAAACTCGACGTGCATCTGCGGCCGCGGCTCGAAGGCCAGCATTCCGTCGGCGTTCCACAACGCTTCGATCGCCCCGCTCAGCTCGGTGGTGCGCCCGTAAACCGACTGCGCCGACGAGAGCGCGAAGAACGTCAGCGACGAATCGCTGCGGAGCACTTCGAAGCGTTCGCGCGCAGGCTCGGCCGGCATGGAGGCCCCTTCGCTTCGAGCCGGCGGCCGGTCCTCGACGATCACCGGGCCTCCGCGGTCGCGACCAAGTGCAGCTGCACGGTCACCGTCGGGTCGACTTTGACGACGATCAGGTTCGGCGCGCGCAGGCCGAAGTCGCGGATGTCGATTTTCAAGCTGCCGTCGATCGTCACGCTGTCGCCGGTCGCGGAGAAGGTGAACACCCCGTCGTAGCGGCGCGAGCGGCCCGCGAGGGTGACGTCGCCGGTGGCTGCGTACTCGCCCGGCGCGCTTGCGAGGCGGACGTCGCGCAGATCGGCGACGATGCGCGGAAAGCGCTTGCTGTCGATCGTCTTCCACATCTCGCGGTCTTGCAGCCCGTTGCCCGAGCGCAGGCGCTCGACCGGGAACTCGACGTGCATCTTCGGCGGCGGATCGAGCGCGAGCGAACGGTCCGCGTCGAGCGCCGCTTCGACGAACCCGCTGAGCCCGTCGGCTTTGCCGTGCACCGCGTGCAGGGTCGAGCGCGTCTCGAACGCCAGCGACGACTGCGCCGGCGCGACCGTGTAGCGGACGCTCGGAGGGACGTTCAACGACGGGCTCACATCGAACGCATCTTGGCGTATCGGACGGCGTCGTTGGTCAAGGCGGCGATGACGCCGGCCGGCCGCGAGGCGTTGCTGCTGACCGCTCCAGTCACGGCCGCGACGATCTCGCGCAGCAGCGGCTGCTGGTCGGACATCTTGCGGATCGCGTCGTACCGCGCGATGTCTTTGGTCACCGATGCGAAGGCGCGCTCCAGCGCGAAGGCGGCGAAAAATCCCAGCGCACCGGCGATCAGACCTCTGTCCATGTCGTGCTCCTCGTGGCGGCTTCGTGCGCGGCGAAGGTATCGCGCAGCAGACGCTGCACGAGCGCGGCTGCCGGGCGCACCGCGCGGCGCACCGGTTCGCTCAAGCCCATCTCCTCGTCGACCGCCGACGGCTCGCACCCGACGAGCGTGATCGGCGGCGGCGTCCCGCCCAGCGTGCGGACGAACGCGAACACGTTCTCCAGATCCATGCGATGCGCGTCGGCGGGGGCGCCCGAAGCGGCGAGCTGCGGTTCGATCACGTACAGCGTCCCCGGCGCGCCGCCGCGCGGGACCGCGTCGATCAGGAACGCGCGGTCGTAGCCGGCGAGCAGCTCGTAGGCCAAGTGCATCCCGCGAATGCCGAAGTCGTCGACCGTGACGCCCGCGGGCGCGGGTTCCGCGGCCAGCGCGCGCGCGACCTCGCAGCCGAACCCGTCGTCGCCGAAGAAGATGTTGCCGATGCCGGCCACGAGCAGCTTCACGGCGCGCCCTCGGGCACTGCGGCGCGAACCGGCTCGACCTCGTCGGGATAGAAGAAGAACGAGCGGCCGTACCAATCGTGCAAGTCGCTCGCCGGGTCGTCGTCGACCGTCACGGCGACGTACATCTGATCGTCGACGTCCTGGTGGATCGCGCGCACGGTCGCGACCTTGCCGTCGAGGAACACGTCCCACGCGTCGGCGCGGCGGTTGGGATGCAGCCGGACTTTCGCATCTTTGGCGATCTTGACGCCGTCGACGAAGACGCAGTCGAACGCCGGCACGTCGAGCGTCTCGAGGGCGCCGTGCAACCGGTTCAAATCGCTCGCGTCGAAGCGCTCGGCCCGGTCGACGATCTCGCGGGCGCGCGGATCGGTCGCGCGGGCTTCGGCACGCTCGCGGTCGGAGAGGCTGCGCACGCTCAGCATCATCAGCTCGTCGATCTCGAGCGCGTCGAACGTGTCGCCCCCGGTCTGTGCGGCGACCGCGGGGAAATCGTACAGGATGATCGGCGACGACAGGATCAGCGCCGACCGCTGCCCGCCGGCGGTTTCGTCGCCGACCAGCACCGGAAAGGTATGGCGATTGACGAGCGCCGCGGTCGCCGCGGCGGCATCCTCCGGAGGATCGAGGACCGAGAGAAAGCGCGCGCCCTCGGCGTGCAGGAGCGTGTGCGTCGAGACGAAGGCGGTGCGCAACGCCGAGCTGCGCTCGCCGGGCACGACCCCGGACTGATTGCGAATGCGCACCCGCAGCCGGCGCAGCGCGGGGTGGCTGGGAACTGCCTCGCATTCGACCGCGATCGCACCGTGCAGCGCCCAGCGGCGCCGCACGATGCGGCCGTGAGGGCCGGCATCGCTCGCTTCGAGCGGCTCGACGATCTCCTCGGCGCGGAACGCGACCGGCGCGCCGGCGGCGGCCCCCGCGCGTGCCTGCACGCGGACCGCGACCTCGCGTTCGACGCCTTCGTCGAAGGTGACGTACGTGCGCGCACCGGCGGCGAGCGATGCGACGGGCTCGTAGGCCGCGCCGGTCCAGGCCTCGACCGCGCGGGCCTCGACGTGCAAGAACCGTACCAGCACGTCGACCCACGCGTCGTCGCCGGCTTCGAGCAGCACCTCGGTCACCGCCTCGGCCGGCTCGCCGGTCCCCTTGGCGGCATACGCTTCGGGCACGATGACGCCGAACTGCCAGCGGATGCGGTTCTTCTGCGCTGAGGCGGTGTACGGATAGAGCAGATAGCCTTCGTACAGCACGGCGTTGGCCACCGCGAGAGCCGGCGCGAAGACGCTCACGGGATCGCCTGCGCGAGCTCGCTCAGGCGCGCGAGCGCGGCGTCCCACGTCGGCAGGCCGCTCGCGATCTTGAACCGGCGCAACGCGTCGAAGAGCTCGCGGTCCACCCGAATCCACGCGGCGTTGGGGAAGAACGCGTCCATCGCTTCGCGCCACTGCGCGACCGGGAGCCCGAAGCGCGCTTCGCAGCTCCACGGGACGAACTCCGCGGTGATGCCGCCGGGGCTCTCGACGAACGCCATCCCGCTGAACAGCAGGTTGAGCGGGACGATGCCGTCTTCGAGCGAGGCGAGATATTTGTGCGCGGCGACCTCGAAGTCGTAGCTGCACGGCACGTGCAGATCGACGGCGGTCTCGTTGCGGAACGCGACGACGATCTGGCCGACGTGCGTCCAGGTCAGCGGCTTGAGCGTGTCGGCGTACCGCTCGGGGCCGCCGAAGAGTTCGGCCAGCAGGCCGCTCTCCGCGGCCGAGTAGCGCCGGCGCTGCACTTCGATCTGGATCTGCGCGCGCAGCGCGATCGCGTCGACTTTCGCCCCGCTGCGTTCGCTGACGTGCAGGCGCAGGTCGAGTTGCGGCGCGGCCGCGTAGCGGTCGACCTTCGCGCCGGCGACGGAGAATGCCAGGTCGATCACGAGATGCGCGCGGTCGTCTTGCCGGCCGCGCGCGCGCCGGCATTCTCGAAGTATGCGGCGATCCGCCGGTGCGCTTCCGCGCCCCCGTCGAACCCTTTCCACGACGTGCGGATCAGGCCGACCAACTCGTACGCCGCGTCGATCGGGACGATGAACGCGCGCGACCGGCCGCCGGTGCGCTCGACGACGATCGCTTCGACGTCGGGCTCGAGGGTCGCAAAGTCGGGATACCGCGCGGCGAGGTCGTCCCAGGTGTCGAGCGGCAGCAACGATTCGGTCGCGCCCGCCGGGCTGGGATAGAAGCAGATCATCTTGTCTTCGAGCGAGTTGTAAAAGAAAAACGCGAGCCCGGCCGGCACTTGCAGCGCGTCCCATTGCCCGTCGTCGAGCGCGAAATCCGCGATCGCGCGGTAGCGGGACGGCACGGGGCGATACTTGCCGAGCGCGGCGCCCTTGGGCTCGAACACGATGTGGCACGGGCGGCACACGCACAGGATGCGCCGCGCCGCCAGCTCGACCAGATGGCTGTGCTCCGGCTCGATCTGCGTCGAGCAGAAGTCGCAGCGCTCGCCCGGCGGAGGCGGCCGTTTGCGCAGCATCTGCTGCAGCATCGCGACGTTGTCGTTCATACGATGCTCAGCACGGCGCGTTCGCCGGGCACGCCGGGGGGCGTCTCCGAACGCACTTCGTGAATCTCCGGCACGCGCTCGAGGATCGCGCGCTCGACGGCGAGCTTGAGGGTTTGGGACGACGCCGCGCACCCGTCGCAGCTCCCCTCGAGCCGCAGGTACACGACGCCGTCTTCGATGCGGGTGACTTCCATGTTGCCGTGATGCGAGCGGATGTACGGCAGCACCGACTGCAGCGCGGCTTCCACCCGGTCTTCGACCGCCACCGGATGCAGACCGTGCAGACACATGAGGCTCTCGGTCAAGCGGTCCGCGCACAGCCGCTCGAAGACCGGCTCCGACGCCTCGCCGAGGGTTTCGTGCACGATCGTCAGGACGCGCTCGAGACCTTCGCCGTAGAGCGCGACGACGGTGCGCACCAGCTGTTCGCCGCGCTCGCGGGCGCCGGGCGGCATGCCGGCCGCATCGAAGCCCGCGAGCAGTTCCTCGACGCGCCCGGCCATCGCGTTGACGTCGATCGTCATCGGCGGTCGCGTCACCCGAAGGGTGCCAGCGGCGAGTGCACGGTCTCGAGCGTTTTGCCGTCGCCGAGATACATGTGCACCCCGCACGGAAGGCACGGATCGAAGCTGCGCACCGCGCGCATGATGTCGATCCCCTTGAAGGCATCGGGTCCGTTCTCTTCGTGGATCGGCGTGTTCTGCACGGCGTCCTCGTACGGTCCCGCCGTGCCGTAGATGTCGCGCGGGTTGCCGTTCCACGGCGTCGGCGGCCACGGATGGTAGTTGGCGATCTTGCCGTCGCGGATCACGACGTGGTGCGAGAGCACGCCGCGCACCGCTTCGGTGAAGCCGCAGCCGATCGCCTCGTCGGGCACCGTGAACGGCTCCCACGAACGCGTCCGCCCGGCGTTGAGCTCGTCGAACGCCTTGTCGAGGAAGTGGAGCGCGGCGGCGGCCGCGTAGGCTTGAAAGTACGAGCGCGCGCGGTTGCGTTCGAGCGTGTTCGACCACTTCGGAATCTTCCACTCGAACGACGCCGGGCCGCTGAGCACGCTCTTGGGCAAGTTGATCTGCACGCTCGTGCCGGTCGCCTTGATGTAGCCGCCCATGTCGACCAGGCCCGAGAGCGCGGTCGACCACAAACGCGCGAGCGGGCCGCCGCCGGTGTCGAGCGCGAGATGATCGGTGCCGTCGAACCAGCGCGGCGACATCACCCAGCTGTACTTGCCGGCGAAGTCGCGCTTCTTGGGCGTCGGCAGCGTGTGCATGTTCCACGGATGGCGCCGGTCGACCGGGTTGCCGAGCGGATCGGTGGGGACGAACGTCTCCTCGTTCTCCCAGTCGTCGTAGTACGAGTGACCGAGCAAGATGCGGATCCCGAGGTTGATGTTGACGAGGTCGTTGGTCACGAGCTTGCCGTCGACCACGACGCCCGGCGTCACGAACATCTTGCGGCCCCAGTTCGTCATGTTGCGGTACTGGAAGTCGCAGTGGTCGGGATCTTGGAACGCGCCCCAGCAGCCGAGCAGAACGCGGCGCTCGCCGTTGTGCTCGTACCCGGGCAGCGCGTCGTACCAGAAGTCGAACAAGTCGTCGTGCAGCGGCACGCACACCTTCATGTACTCGACGTAGCGCATCAGGCGCGCGTAATAATCGGTGAACAGTTGTTGCGTCGCGACCGTTCCCGTGCCGCCGGCGTAGAGCGTCGACGGGTGCACGTGGCGCCCTTCCATCAGGCAGAACATCTCGCGCGTGTAGCGGCTGATCTGCAGCGCTTGACGGTAGAAGTCGCCGGTGAACGGGTTGAGCGCGGACATGATGTCGGCGATCGTCTTGTAGCCGTGGATGCCGGCGTGGGGGGCCTCGGTCTGCTTGGCCTTCTCCCAGACGCTCGGATTCGTCTCGCGGACCATCTTCTCGCAGTAGTCGACGCCGACGAGGTTCTCTTGGAAGATGTTGTGGTCGAACATGTATTCGGCGGCCTCGCCGAGGTTCATGATCCACTCGCCCATCGCCGGTGGACGCACGCCGAACGCCATGTTTTGGCCATACACGGAGCAGACCGCGTGGTTGTCGCCGCAGATGCCGCAGATGCGCGAGGTGATGAAGTGCGCGTCGCGCGGATCCTTGCCCCGCATGAAGATGCTGTAGCCGCGGAAGATCGACGACGTCGCATGACACTCGGCGACGACCTTCTTCTGGAAATCGATCTTCGTGTAAATGCCGAGGCTCCCGACGATGCGCGTGATCGGATCCCACGACATCTCGACGAGCCGCGTCGGCTGCGCGCCCGACTCGGTCCCGGGCAGATCTTTGATGGCCATACTATCCCTCCCTCAGCGTGAACCGCAGTCGCTCAATGCCGGTGGTAACCGGTGGTCAGTTTGGTGCCCTTGTGGCGCCAGCTCGGCTCTTTGTCGGCGGTCGACATCGTGAAGTTGCGCATCGTCTTGATGACCGTGCCGTACGCGCCGCTCAGGAGCGACGACAGCTTGGCGCCCGGCGGTTCGTCCATGAAGGGCATGAACTTGTCGGGGAAGCCGGGCATCGTGCAGCCGATGCAGATGCCGCCGACGTTGGGACATCCGCCGATACCGCCCATCCAGCCGCGCTTGGGAACGTTGCACTTGACGACCGGGCCCCAGCAGCCGATCTTGACCAGGCATTTGGGCGAGTCGTACTCGGTCGCGAATTCGCCTTGCTCGTAATAGCCGGCGCGGTCGCACCCTTCATGCACGGTCGCACCGAAGAGCCACGTCGGGCGCCCCGCTTCGTCGAGCGGGATCATCGGCGCCCGTCCGGCCGCCTGCCAGAGCAGGTAGAGGATCGTTTCGGAGAGGTTGTCGGGATGGGTCGGACAGCCGGGCACGCACACGATCGGCACGCCGGCGCTCGACTTCCAGTCCCAGCCGAGGTAATCCAAGATGCCCATCGCGCCGGTGGGATTGCCGGCCATCGCATGGATGCCGCCGTACGTCGCGCACGTGCCGGCCGCGAGGATCGCCCACGCTTTGGGCGAGAGCCGGTCGATCCAGCCGCTGAAGGTGATCGGTTGATCCGTTCCGGGCGCGTTGCCGAAGCCCGAGAAGTAGCCTTCTTTCTTGATGTTCTCGTTGGGGATCGAGCCTTCGATCACCAGCACGAACGGGTCGAGCTCGCCGCGCTCCGCTTTGAAGAACGCTTCGAGAAATTCCGCGCCGCCCAGGCTGTACTCGATCAGCGGCCAGTGGAAGACGACGCCGGGCAAACCCGGCAACGCGCCGAGCGCGATCTCTTCGATGCTGGGCTGCATCGCCGCCGTCAGCGCGACCGAATCTCCGTCGCAACTCAACCCCGCCGGAATCCAAAGTACGTTGACCACGGTGTCGGCCATAGCGCTTGTCCTCACATCGGCGAGTGAAAAACACAGGTTGATCCAACGTATGGAAACCGGGCGCAAAATGCAACAGGGCGCAACGCGCAAATGCGACCGGAATATGCGCGCGCTCGTTACCCGGGCGTTACCGTGACGAACGGCGGTGCGGACAACTCGCGCCGTGCGCTTCGAGCGAGCGCGTTTGACGAGGCGGTTCACATCTATCGTGCTCGTGCCAATCGCGTTACCGGTGCGTTACCGGCGCTTCGCGCCAGGGTTGCCGCGCGGCCAAACTCTGCTATGCTGTCGGCAGACGTTTTTGCGGAAGGCGCGATGTGCACGAACTGTCGTTGGCCTTGGGATTGCTCGAAACGCTCGAAGCCGCGGCGGCGCGCGAACGCGCAGCCTGCATCACCGGCGTCGTCCTGCGAGTCGGGGCGCTGAGCGGCGTCGCGCCGGATGCGCTGAAATTTTGCTGGGACGTCGCGAGCGCGGAAACGGTCGCGGCCGGGAGCGACTTGCGCATCGAAGAGGTGCCGCTGGTCGTCTTTTGCGAGCGCTGCGAAGCGGAAACGACGCCGCATCCCGGCGCCGGCTTGCTTTGTCCACGGTGCGGCATCCCCGCGCCGCACGTCGTGCGCGGCCGTGAATTCGAACTCGTTGCGATGGAGGTGCCCGAATGAAACTGCGCGTCGTCGAGATCGCCGCGAACTTGATGGTCAAGAACGATGCGCTGGCCGCGAAGCTGCGCGCGCGGTTCGCCGTCGAAGGGACGCTGGTCGTCAACGTGCTCTCGAGTCCCGGCTCCGGCAAGACGACGTTGCTCGAGGAAACGCTCCGTCGCTTGGCAGTGCGGTATCGCGCCGGCGCTTTGGTCGGCGATCAGGCGACCGAGAACGACGCGCTGCGCTTGGCGCGCAGCGGCGCGCCGGTGCGGCAGATCACGACCGCCGCCGAGTGCCGGCTCGACGCCGATATGATCGCGACCGCGCTCTCCGGCTGGGATGCGGGACGGCTCGACGTGCTCTTCATCGAGAACGTCGGCAACTTGATCTGCCCCGCCGAATACGATCTGGGCGAAGACCTGCGGGTCGTCCTGATGGCGGTGACCGAGGGCGAAGATAAACCGCTCAAGTACCCGCTCGCGTTCCACACGTCGCAGGTGGCGCTGGTGACCAAGAGCGACCTCGCGGAAGCGGCCGGCTTCGAACGGGCGACGGCGCGCGCGAGCATGGAGAGCGTGCACCCAGGGATCGCGGTGCTCGAAGTGTCCGCGCGAACGGGCGCCGGGATGGACGCGTGGCTGGCGCTGCTCGAGGAGCGCGTGCGCGCGAAGTCGCTCGTGCCGGCGAGGTAGCTCCACGGCCCCGATGCTGCGGCAGCGCCGCCTCCAAACGCGAACGGTCGCGTTCGACCCGCGTTTGGTGCGCCTGCACGCGCCGGCGGGCTACGGCAAGGCGCAGCTCGCGCGTTTCTTCGCGCTGCGCTTCGAGGGATACGCCGTGTGCGACTGCGCGGGGGTCGCCGGGATCGCCGACTTCGCGGGCCGCGCGATGTCGGCGTTGGGCGACGAGGCGCACGGCGACGCCGTCACGCTGATGCGGTTGCGCTTGCTCGCGGCGGAGGCCGACGCGGCGAGCTGGAGCCGTCACCTGCTCGAAGCGTGGAAGCTGCAGCAGCCGCGTTCGCTCGTGATCTTCGAAAACGCCGGCGCGCTCGCCGGCTCGCCGGAACTGCTCGGCCTCTTCGGCGAACTGCTCGCCGCGCGCCCCGCGGAGCGGGTGGTGCTCGTCAGCTCGCGCGAGCCTTTGCCGGTGCGCTACGCGCACTATTTCGCGCCGCACGAGATGCTCGTGCTCGCGCGCGAGGATCTGCGCTGCGACCGTGACGAGGCGGCCGCAGCCTTCGAAGGGACGGAACTCTCCGAAGACGCCGTCGACCGGATCTTGACCCTGACCGGCGGCGCTCCGGTCACCGTCCAGTTGCTCGCGCGCTTCGCGAATTACGAGGCGAATTTCGAAGCGCTGCTCGGCCGCCTCGAAGCCGTGCCTTGCGCCGGGCGTCATGCGTTCCTGGTGCGCGAGGTGCTGCCCGCGCTGACCGACGACATGCTGGCGGTGCTGCGGGCGGTGGCGGCGATCGGCCGCGCGACCTTGGAAGACATCGCCGCCGCCACCCGCGTCGCGCACCCGATGCCGACCGTCGACCGGCTCGTGCGCCTTCCCGGCTTCTTGACCGCCGAAGGGGTGGCATACCGCGCGCATCCCGTGCTCCTCGAAGCGCTGCCGGCCGACGATCGGGCGACGCCGGCCGGCTATCTGCTCCGCGCGGCGCGCGAGAACGAACGGCTCGGCGACCACCTGCGCGCGGCCGAGCTCCATCTCGTTCGCGACGACCCCGTCGCGGCCGCCCGCGCGCTCGACCGCCTGCCCTTCGGCACGCTCGCCCAGCCGACCGCGCGGCTCGCCGACGCGTTGACGAAGATCGAGATGGCGATCCTCTGCCGGCTGCCCAACCTGTGGTGCGCGCTGCTCCCGTACCGGCGCGACATCACCGAACCTGCGCGCCTCTACGATGAGGCGGCGGAACTCGTGCGCACCACATCGTCGTCGGCGCCTTCGCTGCAACAGCGCTTGCGGGTGCGGCTCGCGATGTTCGCACAGCAACTCGGCAAGCTCGTCGAAGCCCGTATCCTGCTCGAGAAGCGCGCCCCGCCCAACGCGAACGAAGACCCGCAAGAACGGCGCCTCGCGCTGATGACGTCGGCGCTGATCGCCGCCAAGCAGGGGCGCTTCTCCGAGGCTGAGCGCTACGTCGAGGAGGCCAACGCCGTGCATGGCGCACGCCGCGTGCGCTTCGAGGCCGAGCGTGCGGAGATCGCGCGCGAGCGAGCCCGCTTGTACGGAGAGTGGCACGGGTTGCAGAAGTTGGAGGAGGACGCGCTGGCGGCTGCGCAGCGCAGCGGCGTGACGTCGCGGGTCGTGGACGCCGCGCACGCCGTTGCGACCGCCGCCTGGTTCTGCAACGACGACGCGCGGGTCGGCGCGGCCCGGCAACTGCTCGACGACTGCGGCGATGCGGAAGTCGCCCGCTTCACCGAGGCGGTCGCGGCCGCGTTGACCGGCGTGACGGCCGACGTGCCCGCTCGCACGCTCGCTCATGCGCGCTGGCACGCGGCGCTGGCAACCGCCGACGCCGACCGGGCGCGGGCCCTCTTCGATGCCGCCGTCGAGGGCATCGACGCGGTGGAGAACGAGTTCGCGCGGATCGCGGTGCGCGTGTCGGCGGCGGTCGTGTTCCCGTTGCAGCGCCACCGCCTCCTCGAAGCGCGCCTGATCGCCGCGCAAATCGAATCGCCGCCGCTCCAAGCATCGCTCGAGATGCTGATCGACTCTCCCGAGCCGGCCGATTACGGCATGTTCAAGCCGATCGCCGCGCGCGCGGCGCGCTCGCCGCTCAAGCTGCGCCGCGACGTGCTGTTCCTGGAGATCTTGCGCGGCCGCGTCCTTCGCGGCGGAGAAGTGCTACGGGTCTCCGGCCGCGACTTCGAGTTGCTCGCCGCGCTCGCGCTCCTGCCCGGGGGCACCTCGAAGGAGCAATTGGCGGCTACGATTTGGCCGGCGCTCGACGGCGACGCCGCGCTCAACGCGCTGAAGATGTGCGTCTCGCGCACCCGCGCCGAGCTCGGCGACCGAGAGGCGATCGTGAGCACGAAGCGCGGATATTCGTTGAGCGCGCACGTCGCGGTCGACGTGCGCGAGATCGAGCAGTTGCAGCGCCGGATGCGCGGCGCCGAAACGCTCGGCGAGGCCGGCCGGCTGCAGCTCGAAGACGCCCTGCGCCGCTTGGCGCCGCACGAACGCGCGTTCTTCCCGCGCTGGCCGTGGTTCCCGCCGCATGCCGACCGGTTCGCCGAGCTGCGTCGCGAACTCGGCCTGGCGCTCGCCAAGGAGCCGGCCGTCACGAGCGTCGCCGCCGAGCGCTGAACCGCCAAAAGCGGATTCGGGGGCTGGTGCCGAACCGTAACCGACCCCGATGAACGGTTCACATGGCTAAATTCGAACTCATCACCCCCTACACGCTGGCCGGCGATCAACCCAAGGCCACGGATGCGCTGGCCGCCGGCGTGTTGCAGGGCGACCGCGCGCAGACGCTGCTCGGGGTGACCGGGAGCGGCAAGACCCTCGCGATGGCCCGGGTCGTCGAGCTGATCCAGAAGCCGACGCTCGTGCTCTGCCACAACAAGACCCTCGCCGCGCAGCTGTGCGCCGAGTTCCGCGAGTTCTTTCCCAACAACGCGGTCGAGTATTTCGTCTCGTACTTCGACTACTACCAGCCCGAAGCGTACATCGCCCACACCGACACGTACATCGAGAAGGACAGCTCGATCAACGACGAGATCGAGCGCTTGCGCCACTCGGCCACGCAGTCGATCCTGACCCGGCCCGACACCCTGGTCGTCGCCTCGGTGTCGTGCATCTACGGCTTGGGCTCGCCGTCCGACTACATGGAGATGTCGGCGAAGGTGGAGGTCGGCGCGTCGTACGACCGCGACGTGCTGCTGCGGCGGCTCGTCGACATGCAATACCGGCGCAACGATCTCAACCTCGTGCGCGGCACGTTCCGCGTGCGCGGCGACACGCTCGAGTTCGTCGCCGTCGACGAGGAGCTCGTGCATCGCATCGAGTTCTTCGGCGACGAGATCGAGGCGATCAACGTCGTCAACCAGCTGACGGGCGAGTACGTCGAGTCGAAAGACGAACTGCTGATCTTTCCCGCCAAGCACTTCATCACGCCCGACGAGAAGCTCAAGCGCGCGATCGTGTCGATCGAGGCCGAACTCGAAGAGCGGCTGCGCTACTTCAAGGAACACGGCAAGCTGCTCGAAGCGCAGCGGCTCGAGATGCGCACCCGGTACGACCTCGACATGCTGCGCGAAGTCGGCTACTGCAACGGGGTCGAGAACTACTCGCGCCATCTCGCCGGCCGCGAACCGGGCTCGACGCCGTGGTGCCTGCTCGACTTCTTCCCCAAGGATTGGATGCTGTTCGTCGACGAGTCGCACGTGACGATGCCGCAAGTGCACGGCATGTACCACGGCGACCGTTCGCGCAAGGAATCGCTGGTCGAGCACGGCTTCCGCCTTCCGAGCGCGCTCGACAACCGGCCCCTGTTTTTCGAGGAGTTCGAACAGCACATCAACCAAGTGATCTACGTGTCGGCGACGCCGGCGACGTACGAGATCGGCAAGTCGGCGCAAGTCGTCGAGATGATCATCCGCCCGACCGGGCTCGTCGATCCCGAAGTCGAGGTGCGCCCGACGAAGCACCAAGTCGACGACCTGATGGAAGAGATCCGCACCCGCGCCGGCAAGAACGAACGCGTCCTCGTCACGACGCTAACGAAGAAGATGGCCGAGGACCTGACCGATTTCTTGCTCGAGAACGGGATCAAGGTCCGCTACCTGCACAGCGAGATCGAGACCCTCGAGCGCATCGCGATCTTGCGCGACCTGCGCAAGGGGCTCTTCGACGTGCTCGTCGGGATCAATCTGCTGCGCGAAGGCCTCGACCTGCCCGAGGTGTCGCTCGTCGGCATCCTCGACGCCGACAAGGAAGGCTATCTGCGCAGCGGGACGTCGCTGATCCAGACGATCGGCCGCGCGGCGCGCAACGTCGAGGGCCGGGTCATCATGTACGCCGACGTCATCACCGAATCGATGGCGCGCGCGCTCGGCGAAACCAAGCGCCGGCGCGAACGGCAAGTCGCCTACAACCTCGAGCACGGGATCGAACCGCACACCGTGCGCAAGCAGGTGCGCGACATCCTCGACCTGGTCGGGACGCCGATCGAAGGCGCGGTCGAAGCGCTGCGCGCCGAGAAGATCCCGCGCGACGTCGCGATGGCAATGGCCTCGGAGATCGAGAAGAAGATGCGCGAGGCGGCCGCCAATCTCGAATTCGAAAAAGCGGCCGCATTACGCGACGAGCTGCTCGAGCTGCGCAAGCAGATCGGCGGCAACGAGAGCGTCCTGTTCCAAGGAAAGGCCCCGAAGGTCTTCGCCCACGCGCTCCGCGAGCTGGTGGGGTCTTAGGTGTCACGGCCCTCTACGGGCCGGGACACGCCGGTGTGACGGCCTGCGACCGTCACGCCGGTTGCGACGCGAGAGCGTGGGACTTGCGCGGGAGGGCTCTCGAGCGATTGCGAACGCTGGCGGTATGCGACTCGTGGTGTTCCTCGTGGCGGTTTTGCTCGTGGCGTCGACCGGCGTGCCGACCGTCGCCCAGATGGGTGCCCCCGCCAGCGCGGTGACGCCGAATGCGTTGCTGGTGATCCCCGTGAAGCCGAATCCGTTCGGGACCCCCGCTCAGGCCCCGGCGCGCATGCCGTATGCCCCGGGGGCCGCGCCGGTCCAGGGTGAGTGCGAGGGCGCCGATCCGGCGTTGACGCCGGCGCACGTGATCTCGACCTCGCGCGTCGGCAACCTCGATAAATACGCGATCGGCTCGTCGGTCGTCAACCGCGGGGAACACGGCCAATTGCACACCGTTTCGCAGCGGGTCGAGTTCTACGTCGACGGCACCCGCACGCAGGTTCAGACGGTGCCCCGGCTCGCGGTGCACGGCGTCTACAACTTCGCGTTCGCGTTCACCCGGGCGGTCGACGCGGGGCCCGGGACGACGACGATCGAGATCCGCTACCGCGACCTCGTCAAATCCGATCGCGCGCGCGACGATTGCAACGCCGCCAACGACAAGGTGTTCCTCAAGGTGTAAGGGCCGCGGCCAGCGCGCGGATGTGGCGGTCGCCGGTGCCGCAGCATCCGCCCAGGACGCGGAAGCCGTAGCGCTCGTGCAGGTCGCGCATCTCGCGCGCGAACGCTTCGGGCGGTTCGGATTCGAGCCGGCCCGCAGCCGCCAGCTCCTGCGGCGACAGTTCGGACGCGTTCGCTTTCAAACCGCGCAAGCGCGAACGCTTGACGGCTTTGCCGCGGCCGCGCAGCGACGCGGCGAAGCGCTCGGGGCCGACGCAGTTGACGAGGTAGTAGAGCGGCGGGACGGCGACGCTCGCGTCGATGCGGTCGAACGCTTCGAAGAGATCGGTGCCGTCGAGCACGCGCGCTTTGCCGCCGGTGACGAACGAGAGCACGTAGGGCACCCCCGTCGCGGCCAGTGCGCGGGCTGCGCCGATCGCTTCCGAGACGGCCGGTAAGGTGGCGAAGAACAAGAAGTCGACGCCGGCCTCGGCGAGCGCCTCCGCTTGCGCGCGGTGCGCGCGTTCGGCGCGCTCCGCGTCGAGCGCGGCCGCCGGCGTGTACGCATCGTGGGCCGGGCCGAGCACGCCGGCGACGAACGCTTGGCGCGCGTAGTCGCCCTGCTGCGCGCGCAGCCCGCGGCTGAAGTGCGCTGCGCCGGCGTTGATCCGCTCGACGTCGCTCGCCGGCAAACCCGCGAGCGCCACCTGGGTCGCGCCGGCGCGAAATGTCGGCGTGCCGACGATCATCGGCAGCTGCGCGGCGCGCCCCACGTCGAGGTAGCTCGTGTAGATGCGCGCGAGCGCGTCGCGGCCGCGCTCGTCGTCGAGCAGGGCCACTGCCTCGAGCGGCTCGGGGAGCGTCAAGCCGAATTCGTAGACGACGCGCGTCTCGATCCCGCCGTCGGTGAGGATGACCGGCGCCGTCGCGACGGTCTCCAGAAAAGCGTTGCGCATGAGCACCCTTTCACGGGTGGCTCACGCGCAACGCTACCGGTTTCCTCTTTCGGAGTCTAAGCGACGGCCGCCGAGAACGACTGCAGCCGTTCGGGCCCGATCCGTTCGCAGAAGTCGCCGAACGTTTCGTCTTCGGTCCGTCCGTCGCGCCAGGCGATGAACAGCGGGCGCAGCACTTGCGCCAGGTCGCGCCGGCGCACGGCCGTCGCGAACACCCAGTTGAGCCGGGTGTTGTTCCAGTCGCCGCCGACGAAGACGTCGTAGATGCCCTTCGAGCGGCCGACGAACCCGATGTCGCCCATGAAGGGCCGCGCGCAGCCGTTGGGACAGCCCGTCATGCGGATCGAGAGCCGCTCGCCGCGCAGCCCGAGCAGCGCGAGGTCGTGCTCGATCTCGGTCACGACCGCGGGCAGCGCGCGCTCAGCGTCGGTCAGCGCGAGGCTGCACGTCGGCAGTGCCGGGCAGGCCATCGCGTAGCGTTTCGTGCCCAGCTTGGTCGGATCGACGACGATCCCGTGCTCGGTCAGGATCGCTTCGATGTCGGCGCGCTGTGCGTCGGCGATCCCGACGAGCAGCACGTTCTGCTGGCCCGTCAGTCGCGCCTCGAGCTCGTACCGTTCGAACACCTGGCGCAGCCCGGCGCGCAAGCGCAGCCGCGGCGTGTCCTTGATGCGGCCGTTCTCGACGAAGAGGCCGAGCGTCCAGGTGCCGTCGCCGGCTTCGTGCCAGCCGAGGTGGTCGTCGACGTCGGTGAAGGTGACGGCACGCGGATCCTCGAGCGTGCGGCCCAGGCGGGCTTCGACTTCCGCGCGGAACCACGCGATGCCGCGGTCGGCGACGAGATACTTCATGCGCGCGTGCTTGCGGTTCTTGCGGTCGCCGTAGTCGCGCTGCACGGTGACGATCGCCTCGACGACGTCGAGCACGTCGCCGGGCGCGATGAAGGCCAGCGGCGTGCCGGCGCGCGGGTACGTCTCGGTCTTCCCGTGCGTCATCCCCATGCCGCCGCCGACGATGACGGTGAAGCCCTCGAGCTTCCCGTCGCTCGCGTGCGCGGCCAGGCCGATGTCTTGGGTGAACACGTCGACGCAGTTGTCGCCGGGCGCGGCGATCGCGATCTTGAATTTGCGCGGCAGATACGTCGGGCCGTAGATCGGCTCGGTCTCCGGGGCGGGCGGGGCGGCGGCGTGCCCGCCGGCGGCCGCCGGTTCGAGCGTCGTGGGGTCGAGTTTTTCGCCGTCGAGCCAGATCTCGTGGTAGGCGCGCGTGCGGGGCGTCAGCCGTTCGGCGATCTCGTGCGAGATGCGCCGGATCGCGAGGTGGACCGGATCGCTGCTCGGTGCCGGGCAGGCCATCACGTTGCGGTTGACGTCGCCGCAGGCGGCGAGCGTCGTCAGCAGCGCGTCGTTGATCTCGCGGATCGTCGGGCGCAGATTGTCCTTGACGACGCCGTAGAGCTGGATGCCCTGGCGGGTGGTGAGCCGCAATGTCCCGTCGGCGAGCCGGCCCGCCACTTGGTCGTGGACGAGGTACTGCGAGGCACTGAGTTCCCCGCCCGGGATGCGCGTGCGCACCATGAACGTATAGGACTTTTCGACCCCGCTGGCGCGCACGGCCGCGCGCTGGTCGCGATCCTCTTGCTGGTAGCTGCCGTGGAACTTCAGCAACTGCGAAGCGGGCTCGGAGAGTTTGCCGGCGTCGCTTGCAAGCTCCGTGGGGAGCGAACCGCGCAGGTTTGCACTCGCGGCTTTCAGCGCTTCGTTCTTGCTCCCGGCGCCGGCGCCGAGTGCGTGGAGAGAATTGTCGATCAAGGTCGCCCCCTGTTGCGATGGGTAAGGCGCAAGTGCCCAAGAAATTGAAAACGCCCCCGCCGCAGATCGGCAGGGGCGTTGACGTCACTCGTTCCGAGTGCGTGTTACGTCAAGACGCGATCCGCCGGTCTGCAGCCGCAAACCAACACCGACAGCGCACGAGACGACAACACATTCCGGATAACATCGACCGAAACCGTAGCATTGTACCCGGCAGGTTGTCAAGGTAAAGAGTCGGAGCGCACACCGGGGTGACCGCCTTGGGTTAGAGAAGTTGCGGGATGATGGCGGAAACGATTCGGCTGAGCCGCGGCGAAGCCGGCCGCGACGTGGTCCGGTTGCGCGCTTCCGTCGACGTGGTGCCGCAAGTCCTCGGCTACGAAACGCAAACGGGCGCGCTCTTGCGCATCGACGGCCACGTCCGCGGGGCCTTCGACCGCGAGCACCGCTACATCGTGCTCCCTGCGCTCCCGGCCGACGCGGAACCGGGTCCGCACGCGATCGAGCTCGAGGTTGACCTGCGGCCGCCGCCGGCCCTCGGCAAGCCGCCCGGGACGGGCACGTTCTTCGGCGTGCCGATGCCGGCTCAGGCGCCGCAGGTCCACCGCACGCTCGAACTGCCGCCGAACCCGCACGCGATGAAGGGGCAGGACCGGATGCCGGGCGGCCATCGCATCGAACTGATCGGCCATTCGCATCTCGACGTCGCCTGGCTGTGGACGTTTCGCGATGCGACCCGGCGCGCGGTGCGCACCCTTGCAACCGCGTGCCGCGAACTGACGCTTCACGCGGACTTCGTTTTCGCGCAGAGCCAGCCGCAGCTCTATGCGGACGTCGCCAACGCCGATCCCGAGCTCGGGGCAGTCGTCACCGCGTTTGCCGCCGCGGGGCGCATCGACGCCTCGATCGCCGCGATGTGGGTGGAGCCCGACTGCAATCTGCCCTCCGGCGAGTCGCTGCTGCGTCAGCTCGCGTACGCCGAGCGATACGTCCGCGAGCAGCTCGGCGCGGTGGCGTCGGTCGCCTGGCTGCCCGATACGTTCGGCTTCCCCAACACCCTGCCGATGCTGCTGCGCCACGCCGGGATCGGGTTCTTCGCGACGACGAAGCTGAACTGGAACGACACGACGACCTTCCCGCACACCCAGTTTCAGTGGCAGTCGCCGGACGGTTCGCGCGTGTACGCCGCGAACTTCGCCGCCATCGAGGGCGACTTGGGGAACCTGCGCCGCAACCGCGCGCGCGAGCGCCGCGAGCCGCTCTTGATCGGCCACGGCGACGGCGGGGGCGGCGTCACCGACGCCGAGCTGATGGACGCGCAGCGTCTGGGGCACTGGATGCGCGTCGACGCCTGGTTCGCCGAGGTCGCCGCACGCGGCGACGCGCTTCCCGTGTTCGACGGCGAGCTCTACTTGGAAAACCATCGCGGCACCTACACGACGCACCGCGACGTGAAGGCGGGCAACGCGCGGCTCGAGGTCGAGCTCGCGCACGCCGAATCGCTGGCGGCGTGGTGCGTCGCGGTCCGCGCGCCGGCGTCGGTCACCAAAGCGCTCGTGACCGATCTGCAGACCGCGTGGAAGATCGTGCTGCGCGATCAATTCCACGACGTGCTCGCCGGAACGTGCATCGGCGCCGTGTACGCCGACGTGCGCGCCGACTACGAGCGCGCGGGGAAGATCGCCGCGCGGGTGGTGGCGAGCGCCGAGTCGGTGCTGCCGCGCGGCGCGTTCGCAGCGCAGCCGCCGGCCGCGGTCGCGCCGGTGGAAGACCCCGACGGCTACGTGTTCGACAACGGCTTGGTGACGGCCCGCGTGCGCTCCGACGGGACGGTCGTGCAGCTCGCGCGCACCGGCGAGTGGAGCATCGTGACCGGCGCCAACGTCTTGCGCGCATACCGCGACCGCCCCAAGGAATGGAACGCGTGGAACATCGACGCGAACTACAGCGAGCGCCGGCGCCGCGTCGTGCCGGCCGGCAGCGCGGTCGTCGACGGCGCGCTCGAGGCGCGCTTCGTGCTCGGCAAGTCGGGCATCTCGATGGCGGTGAGCCTGCACGAGGGCGAGCCGTTCTTGCGGGTCGCGCTGGCCGTCGACTGGCGCGAGCGGCACACGTTGCTGCGCTGCGAGCACTGGGTCGCCCTGGCCGCCGAAGACGTGCGGTACGGCACGCCCCACGGCACGATCGCGCGCAGCGTGCGGGCCGACACGCCGGCCCAGCGCGCCGCGTTCGAGGTCCCCGGCCAGCGGTTCGCCGCCATCCTCGATCCCGGCGCGGTCGGTTTCGCGCTCTTCGCCCGCGACACGTACGGCTGGAGCGCCCGCGCGCTGCACAAGGGCGGCATTCGCCTGGGCCACTCGCTGCTGCGCGGGGCCACCTGGCCCGACCCGCAGGCCGATCTGGGCGTGCAACAGATCGAGTACGCGCTGGTTCCGTATAAGGGCGCCTCGATCGGCGCGCTCGAGAAGACGTGGCTGCAGTACGTCGCGCCGCCGGCCGTGCCGCTGTTCGGCTGCGATGCGGACAACGTCGTCGTGACCGCCGTCAAACCGGCGGACGACGGCGAAGGGGTGATTCTGCGGGTGCGTGAATGCGACGGCCTGGCTCGCTCCGTGCAGGTCCACTGCGCGGGCCGGGCTCGCAGCGCGGAACCGGTCGACGCCTGCGAACGTCCCATTCCGGGCGACGTGACGGTCGACGTCGCCGAGATCGCGTTCACGCTCGAACCCTACGCGCTGCGCTCCTTCAGGATACGGTTTTGAAACGCGTCAACACGGTCATCTTCGATCTCGACGACACGCTGCACGACGACACGTTGACGTTTCGCGAGGCCGCCTATCGGGCGGCCTTGGGAACTGCGCCGACCCACGGCGTCGAACCGCGGCCGCTGGGGGCGACCTACGTCGAAGTGGCCCAAAGCTACTGGCAAAACCTGACCAACGAACGGCTGGCGGCGTTGCCGGCGAACCCGCGCAAGATCATGTGGGCGGCCGCGCTCGCGCAGCACGGCGTGCAAGACGACGACCTCGCGGTCGCGTGCGCCGACGAGTTCCATCGCCATCGCAACGAGCTGACGCAGCCCTACCCGGGCGCGGTCGTGCTGTTGCGGGCGCTGCGCGAGCGCGGGATCAAGATCGGGATGATCACCAACGGGTTTGCGATCACCCACCGCGAGAAGATCGCGGTGCTCGGCATCGAGCAGTACTTCGACGCGATCCTGCTCTCCGACGAGGTCGGAATGGTCAAGCCCGATCCGCGCATCTTTCTGCGCGCGTGCGAGCTGCTCGACAGCGAGCCCGCGGAAACCGCGATGGTCGGCGACCGGTACGACCGCGACGTCACCGGCGCCCAGGAGGTTGGAATGTTCACCGTGCTGGTCAACTACCACCGCATCACGATCGAACCGGGCATGCGCCCGCCGGACGCGATCGTCGACACGATCGACGAAGTCGCCGGCGTCTTACCGCTCGTCGAACCGCAAGAACGCCGCCCCGCCGAGGCGAACGGAGCAGTCTGATGCAAACCCAACCCGTCGAGAGCGTGTTCGGACGCGCTTGGGATCTGCTGACGAAGAACTGGATCATCATCGTGCCGGGCTTGGTGATCGGCATCGTCGTCGGCGCGATCCAAGATCTCTACTCGCCGCCGGTCACGTATTCGATCAACGACCCGACGACGGTCACGAGCACCGTCGGCCATGGGATCGCGTCGCTCGTCGTCGGCTTGATCGCGCTCTTCGGCTTCGTGCTCAACACCGCGTACACCACCGGGATGGCCGGCGCGGCGTGGCTGCGCGGGCGCACGACGTTCGCCGACGGGTGGGTCGCCTTCCAGCGCGACGGCGGCAACATCGTCGCGGCGATGATCGGGCTCTTCATCCTGGGCATCGTGGCGGTGGTGCTGTCGGTGTTGCTGTTCTTCTTGCTCGGACTGCCGCTGCTCGCGTATCTGTTCTTGTTCATCTACACGATGCCGGCGGCGGTCGTCGGCGAGCGCGGCGGCTTCTCGTCGCTGGGCGAATCGTACCGGATCGCGACGAAGCGGTTCGCGCCGACCTTCATCGTCGTGCTCGTCATCGCGGTGCTGGCCCTGGTCGCCGGGCTGATCGCGGGACTGTTCTCGTTCGCGCCCTTCCTCGGCCCGATCGTGGCTCAGTTGCTCACCGAAACGGTCGTCGCGTACTTCACGCTTGTCCTGGTCGGCGAGTACCTCAACCTGCGCGGCACGGTCGAACCCGCCGCCCCGATTCCGCCCGTCTAAACGAACGGGCCGTCCCTCCACCGGAGAGGGTGCAAGGGCACAGGCCCAGCCGCGGAAGCGCCGAAACGGATGGGTTCCTCAACCGGTCTTAACGGAAGTAGTGAACGTGTCGGAAGGGTCCCGGGCGCTCGACTCGATCGTCATCAAGGGCGCGCGCGAGCATAACCTCAAGAATATCGATCTCGTGCTGCCGCGCAACCGGATGATCGTCGTCACCGGTTTGTCGGGCTCGGGCAAGTCGTCGCTGGCGTTCGACACGATCTATGCCGAGGGGCAGCGGCGCTACGTCGAGTCGCTCTCGGCGTACGCCCGGCAGTTCCTCGGGCAGATGGAGAAGCCCGACGTCGACTACATCGAGGGGCTCTCGCCGGCGATCTCGATCGATCAGAAGTCGACCTCGAAGAACCCGCGCTCGACCGTCGGCACCGTCACCGAGATCTACGACTACCTGCGCTTGCTCTACGCGCGCGTCGGGAAGCCGCACTGCTACAACTGCGGCCGCGAAGTGCAGGCGCAGTCGAGCGAGCAGATCGTCGAGCAGATCATGGAGCTGCCCGAAGGGACGCGGCTGCAAGTGCTGGCGCCGGTGATCCGCGGGCGCAAGGGCGAGTACGGCAAGCTGTTCGAGGAGATCACGAAGGAAGGCTTCGCGCGCGTGCGGGTCGACGGCGAGATTCGCGAACTGCGCGAGAAGATCGACCTCGACAAGAAGCGCAAGCACACGATCGAAGTGGTCGTCGACCGGCTCGTGATGAAGCCCGACTTGCGCAAGCGGCTCACCGACAGCGTCGAGACGACGCTGCGGCTCTCGAGCGGCATCGTGACGGTGCTGTACGAGACGGTCAACGCGGGCGCCGGCGGCAAGCGCGCGGCCCGCAACGGCGCGGTCGCGATCCCCTCCGATGCCGAGAAGCCGGGCACGGGCACGGCGCAGGAGCTGACCTTCAGCGAAGCGTTCGCGTGCGCGTACTGCGGGCTCTCGTTCCAAGAGCTCGAACCGCGGCTGTTCTCGTTCAACTCGCCGTTCGGCGCGTGCCCCGCCTGCACCGGGCTCGGCGTCAAGATCGAGATCGATCCGTGGAAGGTGATCCCCGATCGTTCGAAGTCGATCGAGGACGGCGCGATCGTACCCTGGAGCAAGAATCTCGGCTCGGGACGCTTCCCGTCGATGAACCCGTACTACAACCAGCAGCTCGAGCGCGTGCTGCGCAGCCGGCGCGTCAAGCTGACGACGCCGCTCGAGAAGATGCCCGAAGACGTCGTGCACACGATCCTCTACGGCACCGACGCCAAGCAGAAGTTCCAGTACGAGTCGCGCAGCGGCCACGTGTGGAACTACGAAGCCGCGTTCGAAGGCGTGATCAACAACCTGCAGCGCCGCTACAGCGAGACGACGTCCGACTGGGTGAAGGAAGAGATCGAGAAGTTCATGTCGGCGTCGACGTGCAAGGTGTGCAACGGCGCGCGCCTCAAGCCCGAGGCGCTCGCGGTGACGATCGGCGACACGAACATCCACCAGCTGACGACGACCTCGGTCGAACGGCTCGAACGCTTCTTCGCGGAGTACAAACCGAACAAACGCGAAGAGTTGATCGCGCATCAGATCCTCAAGGAGATCCGCGCGCGGCTCTCGTTCCTCTCCAACGTCGGCCTGGGCTACTTGAACTTGGCGCGCAGCGCGACGACCCTCTCGGGCGGCGAGTCGCAGCGGATTCGCCTCGCGACCCAGATCGGCAGCTCGCTCGTCGGCGTGCTCTACATCCTCGACGAACCGTCGATCGGCTTGCACCAGCGTGACAACGACCGGCTGCTGGCCACCCTCAAGACGCTGCGCGACATCGGCAACACCCTGATCGTGATCGAACACGATGAGGACACGATGCGCGAGGCCGACGTCATCGTCGACATCGGCCCGGGCGCGGGCGCCGAAGGCGGCCACGTGCTGACGGTCGGCACGCTCGAGGAAGTGATGGCGAACCCGCGTTCGCTGACCGGCGACTATCTTTCCGGACGGCAGTTCATCGCGATCCCGAAGCACCGCCGCAAACCGCGCGCGTGGCTCAATGTGAAGAAGGCCAAAGCGAACAACCTGAACGGGGTCGACGTCGACTTCCCGATCGGGACGTTCACCTGCGTCACCGGCGTCAGCGGGAGCGGCAAGTCGACGTTGGTCAATGAGGTGCTCGTCAAGGCGCTCAACCAGCACTTGCACGGGCAGCCTGCGGCCGGCACGTACGGCACCGTGCGCGGCGCCGAAGCGCTCGACAAGATGATCGTGATCGACCAATCGCCGATCGGGCGCACTCCGCGCAGCAACCCGGCCACTTATACCGGCACTTTCGACTCCGTGCGCGAACTGTTCTCGCTCGTGCCCGAGGCGAAGATCCGCGGCTACACGCCGGGGCGGTTCTCGTTCAACGTCAAGGGCGGCCGCTGCGAGTCGTGCCAGGGCGACGGCATCATCAAGATCGAGATGCACTTCCTGCCCGACGTCTACGTGCCGTGCGAAGTCTGCAAGGGCAAGCGCTACAACGCGCAGACGCTCGAGGTGAAGTACAAGGGCAAGTCGATTGCCGACGTGCTCGAGATGCGCGTCGACGAAGCGGCCGAGCTGTTCGGCGCGATTCCGAAGATCGCCAACAAGCTGCGCACGATCGCCGAGGTCGGCCTCGGCTACATCAAGATGGGCCAGCCGGCGACGACCCTCTCGGGCGGCGAAGCGCAGCGCATCAAGCTCGCGACCGAGTTGTCGCGCCGTTCGACCGGGCGCACCTTCTACATCCTCGACGAACCGACGACCGGGCTGCACTTCGCCGACATCCACAAACTGCTCGACGTGCTGCAGCGGCTCGTGAAGACCGGCAATACGGTGCTCGTGATCGAGCACAACCTCGACGTGATCAAGACTGCCGACTACGTGATCGATCTCGGTCCCGAGGGCGGCGACCGCGGCGGCACCGTGGTGGCGGTCGGCACGCCCGAGGAGGTGGCCAAGGCCAAGGGCTCGTTTACCGGCGCGTATTTGGCGACCGTGCTCGCGGATGCGCGGGCCCATCCGCACGTCGACCGCGAGCACCTGGCGCAGCTTGAGGCCGAGAATCTCTCGACCTTGGACCGCTTGGCCGCCCACGAGCGGGTCGCGATCGAGGCCTGAATGCAGTGACCGGCGCTTCGACGGCGAACAGGAGCCGGGCTATGGCCTCGTTTGCGATCGCGATGGTGGTAACGCGCGATCTTTCCCGCTCGCGCACGTTCTACAAGGACGTCATGGGGCTTCCGGTGTTGACCGACGCGGCCCCCAATTGGGTCGACTTCGACCTGGGCGGCGGCTCGCGGCTGGGCCTGCATCCGCAAGCGGCACACCTGCCGACGGTCCCGGGCTCGCTCCAGCTCGGCTTTCGGGTCGACAACGTCGACAAGTTCATCACCGACGCCCGCACGCTCGGGGTCGAAGTGCTGCAGGATCCGTTCGACGAGACGTTCGGCCGGCTGGCCGTGATCAGCGATCCGGACGGGTACCCCGTCCAGATCATGGGACCGCACTCCGGAAAGTAGCCGAGTGAGCCGCACGGCGCGCACGTCGCCGGCCTCGCGCATCGACGCCTTGCGCGCCGAGATCGACGAGGCGAACTACCGCTATTACGTGCAGGACGCGCCGGCGATCAGCGACGCGCAGTACGACGCGCTGCTGCGCGAGCTGCTCGAGCTCGAAGAGGTGCATCCCGATCTGATCACGCCCGATTCGCCGACGCAGCGGGTCGGCGCCACGCCGAGCGCGGCGTTCCCGCCGTACCGTCACGAGCGCCCGATGCTCAGCCTCGCCAACGCCTTCGACGACGTCGAGCTGCGCGCGTTCGACGAACGCGTGCGCAAGCTTGCCGGCGAGCCGGTGACCTACGAGTGCGAACTGAAGATCGACGGGCTCGCGATCGCGCTCGACTATCGCGACGGGGCACTCGTCGCGGGCGGCACGCGCGGCGACGGGAACGTGGGCGAGGAAGTGACGCCCAACCTGCGCACGGTCCGTTCGATCCCGCTCAAGTTGCGCCACGGCGCGGCCTATCCGCCCGACATCGAAGTGCGCGGAGAAGTGTACATGCGCAAGCGCGACTTCAACGCGCTCAACGCCGAGCGCGAAGCGGCCGGCCTGCCGCCGTTCGCGAACCCGCGCAACGCCGCCGCCGGCGGCATCCGTCAGCTCGATCCGCGCATGACCGCGCAGCGCCGGCTCTCGTTCTTCGCGTACGCGATCGGGATGTTTGCGGGCGAGGGGATGCCGCAGACGCAATCGGCGCTGCTGGCCTATCTGCGCGATCTGGGTTTCGCGACCAACGCGAACAACCGCCCGTGCGAGGACATCGAGGCGGTGATCGCGCTGTGCCGCGAGTGGGAGCTGCGCCGCGACGAGCTCGACTACGAGATCGACGGGATCGTCGTGAAAGTCGACGCGCTCGCGGTGCAGGAACGGCTAGGCAGCGCCGGGCGCGATCCGCGTTGGGCGACCGCGTACAAGTTTCGCGCGCGCGAGGCCCACACCAAGCTGCTCGAGATCGGCATCAACGTCGGGCGCACCGGGACGCTGAACCCCTATGCGAAGCTCGAACCGGTGCAGATCGGCGGCGTGACCGTGCGCAACGCGACCCTGCACAACGAAGCCGACATCCATCGCAAAGACATCCGCGTGGGCGACGTCGTCATCGTGCGCCGTGCCGGCGACGTGATCCCCGAAGTCGTGGGGCCGGTCCTCTCCGAGCGCAAAGGTGAGCTGCCGGAGTATCACGTTCCCGACCGCTGCCCGGTGTGCGGTTACGCGGTCGACCATCCCGAGGGCGAGGCGATGTCGCGCTGCACGAACGCGACCTGCCCCGCGCAGGTGCGCGAACGCGTGCGCCACTTCTGCTCGCGTGGCGCGATGGACATCGAAGGGATCGGCGAGGTCGTCGCGTTCGCGCTCGTCGACGCCGGGCTCGTGCACGACGTCTCCGCGATCTACGCGCTCGACGCGGAGCAGCTCGCGCGCCTGCCGCGCATGGGCGACAAGACGATCGCGAACCTGCTCGCCGCCATCGAGAACTCGAAACACCGCGGGCTCGCGCGGGTGCTGTTCGGCTTGGGCATCCGCTTCGTCGGCGCCGTCAACGCCGATATCCTGGCCGGCTATTTCGGCACGATCGACGCGCTCGCGGCCGCGAGCGAGGCCGAGCTCGCGCAGATCGAAGGCGTCGGCCCGCGCATCGCCGCCAGCATCGTCCTGTTCTTCGCGCAGGAGCCGAATCGCGCAATGGTCGAGCGCCTGCGCGCGGCGCGCGTCGACCTGACCGCGCCCAAACGCCCGCGCGCGCCGGTCGGCGTGCTGGCAGGCAAGACGCTGGTGCTCACCGGGACCTTGCCCACCCTCACCCGCGAACAGGCGAGCGAGATGATCGTCGCGGCCGGTGGAAAAGTGACTTCGGCGGTGAGCAAGAAGACCGACTACGTGATTGCGGGTGAAGAAGCGGGCAGCAAGCTCGCGAAAGCTGAGGAATTGGGCATCGCCGTCCTCGACGAGGACGGCCTCCAGCGATTGATCGCAGCGCCGCGCGCGGCTGAGTGACGACCCCCGCGGCGACCGTCCCCGAGGAGGCGGCGCCCCCGCCGCGCGACGGGCTGCCCCCGAACCTGCGGCCGGCGGCGATGCTCGCGATCTCGCTGGGCACCACGATGGCCGTGCTCGACGGCACGATCGCCAACGTCGCTTTGCCGACGATCGCGCGCGAATTGCACGCCTCGCCGGCGGCCTCGGTGTGGGTGATCAACGCGTTCCAAGTGACGGTCACCGCGATCATCGTCCCGCTCGCGGCGCTCGGCGATTCGGTCGGCTACGCGCGCGTGTACCGCGCGGGGCTCGCGATCTTCACCCTCGGGTCGCTCGCGTGCGCGCTCTCGCACAGCCTCGAACTGCTGATCGTGGCGCGCGCGGTGCAGGGGATCGGGGCGGCCGGCATCATGAGCGTCGGGCCCGCGATCTACCGGTCGATCTTTCCCTCGGCGATGCTCGGCCGCGCGGTCGGCTACAGCGGGCTGGTCGTCGCCGCGAGCACCGCCGCCGGGCCGACGATCGGCGGCTCGATCCTCGCGTTCGCGCCTTGGCCGTGGCTGTTCCTGATCAACGTCCCGCTCGGGATCTTCGACTTCGTCTTTTCGTTCCGCTCGCTGCCGAAGCGGAGCCGTCCGATGCAGCCGTTCGACGCGGTCGGGGCGGCGCTCGTGCTGCCGGTGTTCGCGCTGCTCTTCATCGCGCTCGACGGCATCGCGCACGACGGCAGCCGCGCCGTCTCGGCAATCGAGTTCGCGGTCGCGCTCGCGTTCGGGGTCGTCTTCGTCGTGCGCTCGTTGCGCGAGTCGGCGCCGCTGATCGACCTGCGGCTCTTCCGGTCGGCGCGCTTCTCGTTCTCGGCGGCGGTGTCGTTCACGTCGTTCACGGCGCAGGGTCTGGCCTTCATCGGCTTGCCGTTCCTGATCCAGAGCGTCATGGGCCGCTCGCCCTTCGAGTCGGGGCTGTTGCTCACGACCTGGCCGCTGGCGACCGCGTTCACCGCGCCGCTCGCGGGGCGGTTGACCGAGCGGTACGACGTCGGCATCCTCGGGACGCTCGGCATGTCGCTGCTGACGGTCGGCCTCGTCTCGCTCGCCTTCTTACCGCCCGATCCGACCTCGCTCGACATCCTGTGGCGCGGGGCGATCTGCGGCGCGGGCTTCGGCTTCTATCAAGCGCCGAACAATCACGCGATCCTCTCGAGCGTCCCGCGCGAGCGCAGCGGGAACGCCTCGGCGGTGATCTCGATCATGCGCCTGAGCGGTCAGTCGACCGGCGCCGCCCTGGCCGCGATCGTGCTCGCGACCGCGGGCGCAACGCTGCACGTGCACGGCGTCCCCGCCCTGCGCGAAGCGGTCACGACGGCGTTCATTCTCGCGGCCGCCATGACCGGCATCGGCATCGTCGCCAGCGCCATGCGGCTGCGCTAGTGTGTTCAGGCCTTGGTGTGTTCAGGCCTTACGCCTGAACACGCCGCCCCGCGCTTCGCGCTTGGCGCGCCTGAACACGCCGCCCCGCGCTTCGCGCTTGGCGCGCCTGAACACGCCGCCCCGCGCTTCGCGCTTGGCGCAGTCGACAGTGGCCCGCTAGGAGGGGCTGGATTTTCGCGAGAAGCGCTGATTTGTGCGGCTGGCGGTCGTGGCGTTGATCGTTTTTATGGTGTGCGGGTGTTCTGCGGCGCCGCCGGCGTCTACTCAGCAGGCGGCGACGGTGGTGCCGTCGCCGCTTTCGACGCACTTCCCGCCGGCGTGGCTCGTCCTGCAGCCGGGGACGCTTGCGCGGGTCGGGTTCTCGCACGACTACGACCCCGAGCACGCGTACGTGTTCCCGACCGTCGAGCTCGCGCGCAACGCCGCGATCAGGAACGACGACGGCCTCAACTCGCACCAGATCTGGTCGGGCGCGATGGTGAACGTCGTGCACGTCGTCGAGCCGCCCGTCAACGGTAAGCGGCTCGTCGAGATCAAGCAGCGCAACGGCGCCACCGCCTGGGTGTTCGACGACGTCTTGATCCCGATTCCGCCGATCGGCACGCCGCTGCTCGTGCTCAAGACGGTCAACGGCGTGCCTCAAGACTTCTTCCCCGAACAAGACACCGACGAGGGCGAGCCGGTCGGCGTCGTCACCAGGGTGCACTATCTGGGGTTCTACGTGAATCCCGGCAACCCCGAATACGAAGTGCACATCGACAGCGGCCCGATGGCAGGCCGGCTCGCGTTCGTGCTCACGCAAGAACTCGAACTCCCCCAAACCCACGCCTTCAAGCTACTCCCGCCGCAGTAGCGTACGATCCGCTGCTGCGGAGCGATGCAATCGCGGCTGCTACAGTGCCATGCGCGAGAGGCGCAGTGCGCCGCGCAGGCGGGCGCCGGCGGCGTCGACGATGAGGACGAGGGCGATCGCGAACAATACGTAGGTGCTGAGCTGGCCGAAGAAGAGCAGCTGTTGCGCGTTGAAGATCGCTTGGCCGAGGCCGCCCGCGCCGACCATCCCGAGCGCGGTCGAGGCGCGGACGTTCCACTCGAAGCGGTAGAGCAGGTGCGCGGTCATCGCGCCGACGGCGGCCGGGACGAGCGCGATCAGGGTCGTCGCGGTGCCGGTGGCGCCGCCGGCGACGAGCGCTTCGGCCGGCGCGAGCTCGACGACGTCGAAGCTCTCGGCCACGAGTTTGCCGAGCACGCCGCCGGTGTGCAGCGCGAGCGCGAAGGCGCCCGCGACCGGGCCGATGCCGATGAAGATGACGCCGACCAGGCCGAGGGCGACCGGCGGCAGCGCGCGCACGCTCGCGAGGATGCCGCGGCTGACGCCTTCGGGAAGGAGCGAGAACGGGCGCCAGCCGGTGCCGCGCATCCATCCGCGCGTCACCGGCCACGCGACGAGCATCGCGAGCGGGAGCGCGAGCAGCGCGCCGAACGCCGTGCCGGCCAACGCGACCAGCACGCACACGGCGACGCCGGAGAACGCGGTCTGGGCGATCGTCGCGTCCCACTGCGGCACCGCGTGGACGAAGTAGTCGAGCATGTGCTGCGGCGCGCTCGCCAGCAGGCGCCACGGCGGATCGGGGGTGAAGGCGAACGACGCGATCCCCACCAGCGCAACGCCGGCGAGCGAAAGCCCGACCACGCGCGGCGACGCGTTGCGCCGGAACACGACGCCGGCTTGTTCGATCGCGATGATCAGCACCGTCAGCACGACGACCGAGATGCCGAACCCGCGATAGTCGGCCAGGTTGAGCTGTTGGATCAGCAGCGAACCGACGCCGCCCGCGCCGACGACCCCGACGATGACCGACGCGCGCACGATGCTCTCGAACGCGTACACGCTGAACCCGACGATGCCGGGCCACGCGATCGGGATGATCCCGACGAGCAATGGCCGCGCCCGCGGTCGCGCCGGTTGCGCGTAGTGCTTCGGCCGGCTCGCGGCGCACCGCGCCCGCGACGTCGGCGAACATCTTGGCGATCACGGCCGAATAGTGCAAGCCGAGCGCGAGGATCGCGGGCGCGGGCCCGAGCCCCAAGGCTACGACGAATACGATCGCGAGCACGAGATCGGGGATCGCGCGCACGACCGATGCGCCCAGCGCGATCGCGCGCGAGAGCCGCGACTGCTGCGCGATGACGAAGGCGAGCGGCGTCCCGAGCAAGAGCGCGAAGGTGAACGACGCGCAGGCGATCCCCAGCGTCTGCAAGACCGCGTCGCGGATGTACGCGACGGCGATCGCACTCATCAGGCGCAGTTCTCGATGCGGTTGGGCACGACCGCGCCGTCGCGCAGGGTGACGATGCGGTCGAAGCCGCGCGTCAGTTCGAGCTGATGCAGCGTGCAGACGAGGGTCGCACCGCGGCGCTTCGCATCGCCGAGCAGCAGCTCGACCACTTCGCGCCCGAGTTCGGCGTCGAGCGACGCGGCCGGCTCGTCGGCGAGCACGAGCTGCGCGCGCTGCATCACCGCCCGCGCGACCGCGACCCGCTGCCGCTGCCCTCCGGACAGCTCGAAGGTGCGGTCGGCCATGCGTTCCGCCAGCCCGACGCTCGCGAGCGCCTCGCGCACCGCGTCCTTCTCCTCGGCGCGCGGCGCGAGCACCGAGCGCACCGCGTCGAACGTGCCGCGCGTGCCGAACGTGCCCGCGATGACGTTCGCGCACACCGAGAGCTGCTCGACGAGCCCATGCGACTGAAAGATGACCGCGATGCTGGAACGCAAGCGGCGCAGCGCGGCCCCTTGGAGGCGCCCCGGATCCTCACCGTCGACGAGCACGCGCCCGCTCGTCGGCGCGAACGCGCCGTAAGCCAGCCGGAACAGGGTCGTCTTGCCGGCCCCGCTCGGTCCGACGAGCGCCACCCGCTCGCCGGCCCCGATCTTCAGCGTGATGTCTCGTAAGACGCTGCGCGCGCCGAAACGCTGCGAAACGCCCTCGTAGATCAAGCTCACTGCAAGAGTTTGAGTGCGATGGCCGTCTGGCGCAGCGATTCGTATTCCGAGTCGGCGGCAGCGACGTAGATCGTCGCCCGCAGCACTTGCAGCACCGCGGGATCCTTCAGCGTGAGGAACGCCAGCTTGATGTTGGCAGCCTCCGAGGGCGAGAGGGTCTTGTTCGTCGCCCAGACGTAGTCGATGAAGGGTTCGCTGGTTTTGAACACGCGCGCCTTGGCCGGATCGATCGCCTTCGTCGACACCATCTGCTTGTACACGGATTCGTCGAGCGCGCCGGCGACGACCTGGCCCGAGTTCACCGCCAGCGCCGTGTTCGTGTGGTTGCCGCTGAAACGCGCGTTGATGTCCTTGGTGGGATCGATCCCAACCGCGATCATCTCCTTGGCCGGGATCAGATGGCCCGAGGTCGAGTTGACGTCGCCGAACGCGAACGTCTCGCCCTTGAGATCGGTCAGTTGCTGAACTTTCGGCGAGTTCGTGATGAAAAGCGAGTGGAACTGGCGGTCTTCGGCGCGCTGCACCTGCGGTTCGGCGCCGTACCGTTGGTGCGCGATCAGGTAGGAGAGCCCGCCGAAGTGCGCGAGATCGACGCTGCCGTTGCCCAGGGCCACGATCGTGGCCGCGTAGTTCGTCGGGATGATCAGCTTGACGTTCATCCCCGTCGCCTTGCTCAAGTAGTCGACGAAGGGCTGCTTCGCGCTGATCGAGTCGGGCGTGGTGGCGACTTCGGGGACGAAGGCCACGTGCAGATCGCCGGCGGCGCGCGCGATCCGGGGCAGCGCCGAAGCCGCCATGGCGGCCGAGACGCCGGCGATGACCGCCCTGCGAGAGAAATTCACGATGCGAGCTCCTTTTGGTACGGCCCATGCGGGCTAATCGACCGCGGCCCGACGAAAAGACCTCGCTGGTCGGCGAGGCGTCGCGGGCTAGACGCGGCTACACTATCATGCGCTTCGGCCGTCCGTCAATCGAGCTTTATCGCGATTCGACAGCCCGGGCATTTCCTGGCTCAAACTATACGAATCAGCTCGGAGGTGTCATGCTTTGCGCGCTCCGCAGCCGCGTCGTGGGCCGCCGCCAGCAGGCCGGGCAGGTCGTTCGCCATCACGCCGACGCTGCGTCGCGAGGCGGCGACGCTCCCTGCGAGCCCGTGCCAGTAGGCACCTACGCGGGCGGCGTCGACCGGCGCGAGGCCGCTGCTCAGCAGCGTGCCGATGATGCCGGTCAGCACGTCGCCGGTCCCGGCGGTCGCGAGCGCGGGGGTGCCGGTCGGGTTGACGTGGATCGTCGTGCCGTCGTCGATCAGGGTGGCCGCTCCCTTGAGCAGCGTCGTCACGCCGTGCTCGGCCACGAAGCTGCGCAGCCGCGCCCGCCGGTCTTCTTCCTTGACGGTGCCGCCGCCCGAGAGGCGCGCGAACTCGTTGGCGTGCGGCGTCAGCACCGCCGCCTTGCCGCGCAGGATGTCGAGCCGTTTGCTCAAGTGGAAGAGCATGCTCGCGTCGGCGACGACCGGCAGCGCGGTGTTGGCGACGATCGTCCGCGCGATCTCGCCGACCGCGTCGGAGAGCCCGAGCCCGGGGCCGATCGCTATCGCGCCGCTCGAGCGCTCGAGGTGCGAGATCGTCTCGATCGCGCCGGCCACGTCGCGCTCGTCCCAGGTGACCACCACTTGTTCGACCAGGTGCATGCGCAGCGCGGGCGCGGCAGCCGCCGGGGCGGCGACGGTGACGTACCCCGCGCCGGCCCGGGCCGCTCCGTGCGCGCACATGATCGGCGCGCCGGGAAACTGCTCCGAACCGGCGACGACCAGCGGCGCACCGGAGGAGCGCTTGTCGGATTCGGCCGTGCGCCGCGGAAAGAGCGCCAGGAACTCGCGGGCGTCGAGCGTTGCGTACGCGCGGCTCTGGGCGGCGACGCTCTCTTGTAGGGTGCCGATCGGCCCGTACCACAGGTCGCCCACGTGCTCGCGCGCAGGATAGAGCAGCAGCCCCACCTTCACCGCGCCGAGCGTGACGGTGGCGCACGCCTTCACGGCGAGCTCGCCGGCGATCCCGGTCGTCGCGTCGACTCCGGTCGGCACGTCGATCGCGAGCACCCGCGCGCCGGTCGCCTCGAGGGCCGCGAGCGCGCGCGCGTACGTTCCTTTGACCGGGAGCCGCGCGCCGACGCCGAGCAGCCCGTCGAGCACGAGCCCCGCGCCGCGCACCGCCGCGGCGAGGCCGGCTTCGTCGTCGGGCAGCGGCACGACGCGCACGCCGGCGGCCTGCGCGCGCGCTTCCGCGTCGGCGCGGGCCGGCGACGGCGTGCCGCCCGGCTGCGCGTAGATCGTGCGGTCCCAGCTGCGGTCGAGTTCGGCGAAGGCGGCGAAGGCGTCGCCGCCATTGTTGCCGGCGCCCGCAAGCGCGACCACCCGCATCGAACGCGCGTAGCGCGGGATCGCGCGCGCCAGCGCGCGGCCCGCGAGGCGCATCAACGTCACCGCGCCGCGCGCCGCGCTCTCGCGCGCATCGAGCGCGCGCATGCCGGCCGCGTCGAGCACGTACATCTTAAGGTTCTTAAGCCTCCAGGATGACGACGGCGGCGGCCATCGTCGCGGTGTGGGTGATCGTCAGGTGGATCGCGGTGATGCCGCGCAACTCGAGCAGCTTCTCTGCTTTGCCGTAGAGCCGGATCGCCGGCTTGCCCGAGCGCTCGTGCGTCACCCCGACGCTGCGCCATGGGATCGCGAACCCGAAGGCCTTGCGGGTCGCCTCTTTGGCTGCGAAAAATCCGGCCAGCCGTTCGGCCCAGAGCCGCTTGCGCATCGCGTACGCCATCTCTTCCTCGGTGTAGATCTTGCCCGCGAACCACGCGCGTTCGCGCTCGTCGAACTGATACCGCGCGACCTCCGCGAGATCGAGGCCCATGCCGATCACCATGCCGCTCCCTTCGGGCGAGCCCAGGACCGCCCCCGCGCCGAATCGAACGCTCCAGTCCAGCCGTGAGTCAGATCAGTATCGTCCCCGTCAATACGATCGACTCGACGTTCCTTTCACGGCTCGCGCTGTGTTTGGAAGAGCGTTTTCTCTTCCCCGCGAACGTTCGATCGACGCTCCGCGTACCCAAAAGCACGCTCAACAACGTACGCAAGCAGTTGTTCTTGGGGGCGATGTTCACGCGCCTGAAGGCCGCCTACGGCACCGAGGACGACGTCGTCCTCGGCGTCACCGAATACGACCTCTACAAGACGTCGCACCAGTTCATCTTCGGCGGCGCCGACGCGCTGCAACGCTGCGCGGTCGTCTCGTTGCACCGGTTACGCTCAGAGTACTATCGCGAAGCGGCCGACGAGAACTTGCTGTTCCAGCGCATGCTCAAAGAGTCTGTGCATGAAATCGGACATGCGACCGGGCTGAAGCACTGCTTCAACGCACGCTGCGCGATGTATTTCTCGAACTCGATTTTCGACACCGACAATAAACTTGCTCACTTTTGCGAGACGTGCGAAAAACGAAGCCGGGCCAGCAGATGAAAAAACGCAAAGGTGGCCAGTCCACTATTGGGCCAAGGGTCTAAATTTTTCGCCCCGAAACCCGTCCTTTCGGATATTAAGCAGCCAAGGGACGCATTGAATGTATAAAGCTTGCTGATAGCCCGCATTACTGCCGGCCGCGCGGCCTTCGAGCCGCCGGTGCTTTATGGCGCTGCCGCCGCCTGTGCCGGGCTTGCCATCGTCGTGCTCTACGCGGGCGTGCGCGTCCCCGGCATCGAGCTCGCAGCGCTGATCTTAGCGGTGCTCGGTGCGCTCGCCGCCGGGCCCGCGGCCGGCGTGGGGATCGCGGCGATCGCGGCCGCCGCCGACGCGATGATCCGCGCGTCCGCCCACGCGCATGGCACGATTTCGTCATCTCTGTTGCTGCTGGTCGCCGGGTCTCTCGCCGGATACGTCGCCGGCGCGCTGGTGACGGTCACCGAGCACGGGGGCCCGCTGCCCGACGACGTCGCGCTGACGGGCGCAGCGCGACTGGCGATCTCGCCGAACGGCTCCGCAGCCGGCATGAACAACGCGATCGCCGTGCTGACCGCGGGCGTGCGCGACGTGGCCGAGGGCGACTTCACCAAGAACCTCGCGGTCGACGCGGGGCCGCTCTCGGAGCTGGCCGTCGCGCTCAACCGCTTGATCTACGCGATCCGCGAGTTCTTGCGCGCGCTGCACTCCGACGCCGCGGAGCTCTCTCACGCCGGATCCGACCTCCACTCGACCGCCGGCAACTCGCTGGCCGTCATCGAAGGCTCGGCGGTCGCGCAGCAACAGCTCGACGAGGGCATCCAGGAGCAGTCGACGATCGTCGAGTCGGCGCTGGCGAAGGTTCGCGACCTCACCGAGTCGATCGAGTCACTGGCGAGTTCGGCGGAGCAGCAGACCCGCAGCCTCGACTCGACCGCGCTCGCGGTCACCGCGATGGCGACCTCGATCGAAGAGGTCGGCGCGCAGGTCGACTCGCTCTCGGGCATCTCGGCCGAAACGTCCAAGACCGCCGAACGCGGCGGCACGGCGATCCACACGATCGTCGAGTCGATGCAGACGATCCGCTCGACGATCGGCGAGCTGGGGAGCGACATCCGCCAGCTCGGGACGAACTCGGCACAGATCGGCGACATCGTCAAGGTGATCGACCGGATCGCCGAACAGACGAACTTGCTCGCGCTCAACGCGGCGATCGAAGCGGCGCGGGCCGGCGAGCACGGGCGCGGGTTTGCGGTGGTGGCCTCGGAGATCCGCAAGTTGGCCGACGGCAGCGTGCAGGCGACCAAAGAGATCGCGGGCCACATCGGGACGACGCAGCGGGTGATCAACGAAGTGGTCGACGCGATGGAGCGCCTGAATCAGCGGGTGATGGAGAGTGCCAGCAGCACCGACTCGGCTTCGAGCGCGCTGCGCGAGATCGTCGAGGCGGTGTTCAGTTCGAACCAGCAGATCGCGCAGATCTCGGAAGTGGCGCACTCGATGAGCCGCAACTCGTACGAAGTGATCCGCTCGATCGAGGACATCACGCGCTCGGTCGCCGCCAATCTCCAAGCGGCGCAATTGATGGCGTCGCACTCGGGCGCGGTCAGTTCGGCATTCGACAACATCGCGTCGATCTCGCAGCAGAACGCTTCGTCGGTCGAGGTGTTGACCTACGTCAACGCCGAGGTGACGCAGGCGGCGCAACGGATCCTGGGGTCGGTGGAGCAGATGAACCAGCACGCGGGAGCCATCGACGAGCGCCTGCAGCGTTATCGCACGCGCGAACTTGCGGAGGGCGCGAAGGCATGAGCATGGGGTTGAGAACCCGCCTGATCGGCACCCTCTTGATCGCGACGCTGATCTTCTTCGCGATCAGCGCGATCGCGGCGAAGGTGACGATGTCGAACGATCTCAATGCGCTCGGCGCCGAACAGGTGCAGAGCGGCTCGACCGCCTTCGGCGGCTACTGGGACCAGAAGCGCGATCAGATCAAGATCCTCGTCGGGCAAGTCGGCATCCAAGACGCGATCCGGAAGTTCGTCGCCACCAAAGACTCGGCGAACCTCTCGAGCTCGCTGAGCGACACCGCGCGCCAGGCCGGACTTTCGTTCCTGGTCGTCGTCGATACGAGCGGCCGCGTTGTCGGCGGCGCCAACGACGTCGCCGCTCACGCCAAGCTCGACACGCCGTACGTCACGCGCGCGATCACCGGCGAGACGGTCAGCACGGCGGCGATCCTCGGAGCGCGCGAGCTGACCGAACTGCAACTCGAGCCGCAGGTTCAAGCCACGATCAAGAGCGCGAGCGGCGCGACGGTCCAGATGACCAGGGGGCTCGCGCTCGTCGCGGCCGCGCCGGTCAGCGACGCCGAAGAACACACGCTCGGCGCGGTGTACGGCGGAGTCGTGATCAATCACTACTACGATCTGGTCGATCAAGTGTCGAGCGCCCTGGGCGGAAAGTCGGCGGTGCTGCTCGGCGACACCGTCGTGTCGGGCACGATTTCGAACAGCGACGGCACGCGGCTCGTCGACACGGTGCTGCCCGCGGCCGGCGACGTCGTCAAGACCGGCAAGCCTTGGAGCGGCGTCGACAACGAGGCCGGAGTCGATTACCTGACCGCGATGACCCCGATCGTCGACGATCAGCAGACGACGATCGGCGCGCTGTGGTACGGCGTCCCGCTGTCGAAGTATACCGACATCCAGAACCACACGCTGCTTTCGATCCTGCTGTGGGGCTTGCTGGGGCTCGTCGTGGCGCTGCTCGTGGCGATTCCGGTGGTCAACGGCATCGCGGCGAACATCATCAGGCGCAGCAAACAAGTCAGCGAATCGGCCAAGGAGCTCGCCGTCATCGTCGTCGGCAGCGAAGTATCGGGCGATCACGCCGCGCAGACGCTGCAGACCGTCCAGCGGGCCGGGACCGTGATCGGCGACCTGGCCGCCGAGGAGAGCGGCGGCGTCGCGACCGTCACCGACAAGATCAACCGGCTGGCGTCGCTCAACGCCGAGATCCAGAGCGACGTGGTCGTCATCGACACGCTGGCGCGTGAGATGAGCGACCGGATGCGCGACGCCGAGACCCGGGTCGCCGACCTCAACGACGTGGCCAGCGGCCTGCGCAAACTCGTGACGGGCTCCGAATGAGGGCCCCGCTGCAGTAATGGCCGACGTCATCCTGTTCTTCGCGTCGAACACCGATACGATGATCGCCACCAAAGCCCTCAAGGACGGCGGCGTCGCCGCGCGGATGATTCCCAAGCCCGCGCACGTCACGTCGCCCGCGAATCTGTGCTTGAGTATCGACGGGGCGGTCGAACAGACCGCGCTTGCTGCGCTCGGTAAGGCGAACGTGCCGGTTGGGGGAGTGGTCAAGTAGCCGCAATCTTTACAAAGGATAGCGGGCGAATTGGACTGGTGTTTTGCACCCCGATTTTGGCGTGTTGTCAAGAGTCGCGGCCACGGCCGCGCGCCGCGCGCGACTCGCTTCTTCCTTAGTTAGCCGGCGGGCATGATCCGCGGCTTGCACGATCTTAACCGTCGTTGTCGCTAGGAGCACTTGCCACGCGGTGGCCTGAGGTTGCGTGCGCGGCTTTGCGCGTGTGAAAGGCGGCGCAATTGGGCCGCCCCGTCGCTAAAGTTTTCATCGCATTCACCGCTCATTGTGAGGTACGAGGCGAGTAGGGGAGCCAAATCGGATGTTTAGGCTTTGGTAGTTGCGCGTGTGATCGCGGGACGGGCGGCTTTCGATCCGCCCGTTCGTTACGCGGGCGCGGCGGTGTGCGGAGTGCTCGCGATCGTAGCGCTCTATGCCGGCGTGCGCATCCCGGGCATCGAGCTCGTCGCCGTCGTCTTGGCGGTGCTCGGAGCGCTTGCGGCTGGGACGGCGGCGGGCGTGACGATCGCGGTCGTGGCGGCGCTTGCCGACGCGGCGATTCGCGTGTCGCTGCACGCCCACGGCGCGTTGTCCGCGCCGGTGTTGTTACTCGTGGCCGGGACGCTGACGGGCTACCTCGGCGGCGAGGCCGGCATCATGCCGGGGCACCCTGAATTCGACGTCGACGAACGGACCCTCGCGAACGCCGCGCGCTTGGCGATTCCGCCGAACGGCTTCGGGATCCAGCCGGCCATCGCCGTGCTCACCACCGGCGTGCGCGAGGTGGCCGAAGGCGACTTCACGACCACGATTGCCGTCGCCGACGGTCCGCTCGCCGAATTGGGCTCTGCCCTCAACCGCATGATCGGTGCCTTGCGCGACTTTCTGACCGAACTGCACGACGAAGCGGCACAACTCCAGACCGCCGGCGCCGACCTCAACGGCACCGCCGGCAACTCGCTCGCCGTCATCGAGGGCTCCGGCGTCGCGCAGCAACAGCTCGAGGAAGGCATCCGCGAACAGTCGACGATTGTCGAGTCGGCGCTGGCGAAGGTTCGCGACCTGACCGAAGCGATCGAATCGCTGGCGAGCTCGGCGGAGCAGCAGACGCGCAGCCTCGACTCGACCGCGCTCGCGGTCACGGCGATGGCGACCTCGATCGAAGAGGTCGGCGCGCAGGTCGACTCGCTCTCGGGCATCTCGGCCGAAACCTCCAAGACCGCCGAACGCGGCGGCACGGCGATCCACACGATCGTCGGCTCGATGCAGACGATCCGCTCCACGATCGGCGAGCTTGGCAGCGACATTCGCCAACTCGGGACGAACTCGGCGCAGATCGGCGACATCGTCAAAGTGATCGACCGGATCGCCGAACAGACGAACTTGCTCGCGCTCAACGCGGCGATCGAAGCGGCGCGGGCCGGCGAGCACGGGCGCGGGTTCGCGGTGGTGGCCTCGGAGATCCGCAAGCTGGCCGACGGCAGCGTGCAGGCGACCAAAGAGATCGCGGGCCACATCGGGACGACGCAGCGGGTGATCAACGAAGTGGTCGACGCGATGGAGCGCCTGAACCAGCGGGTGATGGAGAGCGCCAGCAGCACCGACTCGGCCTCGAGCGCGTTGCGCGAGATCGTCGACGCGGTGTTCAGCTCGAACCAGCAGATCGCGCAAATCTCGGAAGTGGCGCACTCGATGAGCCGCAACTCCTACGAAGTGATCCGCTCGATCGAAGACGTCACGCGTTCGGTCGCGCTGAACCTGCAAGCGGCACAAGAGATGGCTTCATATTCCGGGGCGGTGACGTCGGCCTTCGACAGCATTGCCTCGATCTCACAGCAGAACGCCTCGTCGGTCGAGGTGTTGACCTACGTCAACGCCGAGGTGACCGAGGCGGCACGACGGATCTTGGGCTCGGTGGAGCAGATGAACCAGCACGCGGGCGCGATCGATGGACGCCTGCAGCATTATCGCATCCGCACGCTATCGGAGGGCGTGAACGCATGAACATGGGCTTACGGACACGACTGATCGGGACGCTGTTGGTCGCGACGCTGATCTTCTTCGCGATCAGCGCGATCGCGGCGAAGGTGACGATGTCGAACGATCTCAACGCGCTCGGCGCCGAACAAGTGCAGAGCGGCTCGACCGCCTTCGGCGGCTACTGGGATCAAAAGCGCGAACAAGTTCGCGTGATCGTCGGGCAGATCGGCATCCAGGATACCGTGCGCGACATGGTGGTGGCGAAGAAGTCGAAGGCGCTCGCCGACTCGCTGAGCGATCTCGCGCGCCAGTCGGGGCTGTCGTTCTTGGTGGTCGTCGACCCGAACGGCCGGGTCGTAGGCGGTGCCAACGACATCTTGCCGGGCACGCTGCTCGCCACTTCGCGCACCAAGTCGGCATTGAACGGCGCGAGCGTCAGCTCCGCCGCCGTGCTCGGACGGGAAGAGCTCGAGCAGTTGCAACTGATCGAGCAGGTCCAAGCGGCCGTCAAAGACGGGAGCGGCGATTCGAGCAAAGGCATGGCGATCCTCGCCGCCGCCCCGCTCACCGATGCGCGAGATCATACCCTCGGTGCCGTCTACGGCGGCGTGCTGATCAATCACAACTACGATCTCGTCGACAACAGCACGACTCTGCTCGGCGGAAAGACCGCGGTGCTGTTGGGCGACACCGTCGTGTCGGGAACGATTACCAACGACGGCGGGGCGCGGCTCGTCGACGTCGCGCTGCCGGCGGCGAACGCCGTCGCCGTCACGGGCAAGCCGTGGAGCGGCATCGACACGGAAGATGGCACCGCCTACGTCACCACGATCACGCCGATCGTCGACGATCAGCGCCAGACGATCGGCGCGCTCTGGTACGGCGTGCCGCAATCGAAGTACACCAGCATCGAAACGCACACTGTCGTCTCGATCCTGCTGTGGGGCTTGGTGGCACTGCTCGTCGCACTCCTGGTGTCGATCCCGGTGTTCAACAGCATCTCGAAGAGCATCATCCGGCGCAGCAAGCAGGTCAGCGAATCGGCGAAGGAGCTGTCCTTCGTCGTGGTCGGCAGCGAAGTGTCGGGCGATCACGTCGCGCGCACGCTGCAGACGGTCGAACGGGCCGGCGGGCTGATCGGCGAAATCGCCAACGCCGAAACGGCCTGCGCGAGCGGCGGCGGCAACGGCGTCGCCACGCTCGTCAGCGAAAAGGTCCAGACCCTCGCGTCGCTCAACGGCGAGATCCACGGCGACGTCATCGTGATCGACACGCTGGCGCGCGAGATGAGCGAACGCATGCGCGACGCCGAACGGCGGGTCGCCGAACTCAACGACGTCGCCAAGGGATTGCGCAAGCTCGTGACCGGGTCGACGCAGTGATCGGGACCGCCCACGTGGCCGAGACGGGCGTCATCCTGTACTTCGCGTCCAACGCCGACACGATGATCGCCACCAAGGCGCTCAAAGACGGGGGCATCGCTTCGCGGATGATCCCCCGACCGGCGAACGTCAGTTCAGCGGCAAACCTCTGCGTCACGATCGACGCGTCGGCCGAACAACGCGCGCTCGCGGCGATCGGCAAAGCAAAAGTCCCGGTGGGCGGGATCCTTAAGTAACGGCCTCGCGCACCACGCGTACGTCCCCGGCGTCGACGGCGATCTCGTTCCCGTCGGCGCCGCGGATGACGAGTGCGCCCTGCGGGCCTAGGCGCAGCGCTTCGCCTTCGATCATCTCTTCGCTCGCGTCGATGCGGATGCGATAGCGCTGGCCGGGGACGCCCGCGCGCGTTTCCCAGCGGCGCGCGATCGCGTCGGGCGTCCGTAGCGCGTCCAAGAGCACCTCGAAGCGGTTGAGGATCGCGACCAAGACGTCTTCGCGTTCGACGTGTTCGACGTGGTCTTCGACGAACGCCGGCGGCGGGACGATGCCGGCAAACGCCGCTTCGTCGGCCGGGCGGTACACGTTGACGCCGATCCCGCACGCGACCCACGCTCGATCGCCGCGCACCTTGGTGGTGCACAGGATGCCGGCGATCTTGTGGCCGTCGACCAGCAAGTCGTTGGGCCACTGCAGTTGCGCGCGGATCCCGCTCGCGATCTCGAGCCCTTCCGACACGGCGAGCGCCGCCCACAGGGGGACGGCCCAGATGGCACTCGCGGGGATGGTCTCGGGGAGCACGGTCGTGAACAGCAGCCCGGTGCCGATCGGCGCGGTCCACGAGCGCCCTTTGCGCCCGCTGCCGTGCGTCTGGTACTCGGCGAACGTCGTCAGCCCACGGGACACGTTGGCGCCCAACACGCCGGCCGCGTCGGCGTTCGTGCTCTCCGCCGTCTCGACGTAACGGAGCAACGCGAAGTGCGTGCCCGCCAGCTTGTCGATGACAGCGGTTACACGGAGCGGCCGAAAGGCCTGTTGGGGTCGCGGCACGTATCACCCTCCCGCTATGACGCAGAGAACTTTGATCTTGGCCAAGGCCGACGCGGTGGTTCGCGGGCTCACCGGGGAGATCATCGCCCGGTTCGAACGCCGCGGCTACGCGATCGTCGGATTGAAGCTCTTGATGGTCGACGAAGCGCGTGCCAAGCAGCATTACGCCGAACATGAAGGGAAACCGTTCTTCAAAGGCCTCGTCGAATATATCACGAGCGCACCCATCGTTGCGATGGTGATCGAGGGCGAAGAGGCGATCGAGGGCTGCCGCGCGTCGATCGGAGCGACGAATCCGATCAAAGCCTCGCCGGGGACGATCCGCGGCGACTACGGTCAGACGATCGGCCGCAACCTCGTCCACGGCAGCGATTCACCCGAGAGCGCCGAGCGCGAGATCGCGATCTGGTTTGCACCATCCGAGTTGCACGCGCGCAAGTCGGAGCTTCACGATTGGCTGGTCAGCAACTGATGGGACTCGAGTCGTTACGCGGCGGTGGCCGCCCGCTCATCGAAGGGGTGCACGCGCGCGAAGTGTTGGACTCGCGCGGCAACCCGACCGTCGCGGTGTCGGTCGCGACGTCGTTCGGCGCGGTCGAAGAAGCGATGGTGCCCTCGGGGGCGTCGACCGGCGCGCACGAAGCGCTCGAGCTGCGCGACGGCGACAAGACCCGCTACGGCGGCAAGGGCGTGCGCAAAGCGGTCGAGGCCGTCAACGACGTGCTCGGACCGGCGATCGAAGGGATGGACGCGACCGCGCAGCGCGAGGTCGACGCGACCCTGCTCGAACTCGACGGCACGCCGAACAAAGCGACGTACGGTGCGAACGCGCTGCTCGGCGTGTCGCTCGCGGTCGCGCGCGCGGCCGCGGCCAGCGTGGGGCTGCCGCTGTACCGCTATCTCGGCGGTCCGGATGCGACGATCTTGCCGGTGCCGATGATGAACGTCATCAACGGCGGCAAGCACGCCGCGGGAGCGCTGCAGTTTCAAGAAGTGATGATCGTGCCGCTCGGCGCGCCGTCGCTGCGCGAAGCGGTACGGTACGGGGCTGAAACGTTCCATACGCTCGGGAAAGTGTTGCACGCTCGCGGACATGCGACGCTCGTCGGCGACGAAGGCGGCTACGCGCCGAGCCTCGACTCGATCGACGAAGCGCTGACGATCTTGTCGGAAGCGATCGAACAGGCCGGGTATCGCGTCGGTGAGGACATCGCGATCGCGCTCGATCCGGCGTCGACCGAGTTCTATCGCGGACGGGTCGTATTTTCCGCATCTGCCGGATCACAAGGTGTCGTCGGCCGAGATGGTCGCGATCTACGAAGGTTTGTCGACGAAGTATCCGATCGTGTCGATCGAAGACGGGCTCGCCGAGGACGATTGGAAGGGCTGGGAGCTGATGACCGAGCGGCTCGGCTCGCGCATGCAGCTCGTCGGCGACGATCTGTTCGTGACGAACGTGTCGCGCATCCAGCGCGGCATCGACACGAACGTGTGCAACGCGGTGCTGATCAAGGTCAACCAGATCGGGACGCTGTCGGAGACGCTCGATGCGGTCAATCTCTCGCATCGCGCGGGATACCGCACGGTGATCTCGCACCGCTCGGGCGAGACCGGCGACACGACGATCGCCGACATCGCGGTGGCGACCGGCGCCGGCCAGATCAAGACCGGCTCGCTCTCGCGCAGCGACCGCGTCGAGAAGTACAACCGCTTGATGGCGATCGAAGAAGACCTCGGCTCGATGGCCCGCTATCCCGGCAAGGCAGCGTTCAAAGCGCTGCGCTAGGAATCCGGGTGCCATGAAGCGCGCCCTTGACGGGGCACCCGTGGGGTTGGGCTAGCCTCAGGGCGCGAAGTCCCGCCTTCCGACACGGCCAATGCGCCGATCGTGATGGTCGAAGTCCCGGCGCCGGCTGCCTAGCCGGCCGAACCCTGTCTGAGCACGCATCTCCCAGCCGTATCCGGAGCCGAACTCGTGCGCGCCCTAGAGCGCGCCGGCGTAGAGCGCTTGGACGTCGATGGTGACGGCCACGCAAGACAGCTGCAGGGGGCCCGCCGAGATCGGCTCGTCGGGCGTCCAGCCGTCCGGATTGCGGGTCCAGCGTTGCACCCAAGGCCGCCGGGAGTCGACTGCGACGAATTCCTCGAGCGTCGCAATCGCCTGGTACTCCAGCCGCTTTTGCTCGAGGTCGATGCGTGCCGTGGAGTCGGAGAGCACTTCGACGATCAGCTTCGGAAAGCGGATGACCCTGGCGCCGGGCGTTCGGTCGCGCTCGTCGCACGTCACGACGACGTCGGCGTACCGCGAACTGGTGGCCATCTCGATCAGCATGTCGGACCCGTACGTGTGGCACGGTCGCGCGGCTGGGGCGATCTGCACGCTGAGGGCCATGCTGAGGGCGTTGTGCTCGATGGTGCCGCCGGCAAAGCCGTAGACGTGGCCGTCGACGTACTCGTGCTTGGCCTCTTGCCGCGATTCCCACGCCGGAAAATCCGCTTGGGTCAGCGGCTCGTGCGGCAGGGCCGTCAACGAGCGGCGCCGGCGAAGCGATCATGGGAGGAGCGATTCGCGGGGGCTCTGTGCCCCCCTAGGCGGCCGGGGCCAGGACCGCGTCTTGCTTGAGGACCGTCGTGATCGGCTTGTCGGGTGGGATCGCGATGTTTTGGCCGTGCAAGAAGCTCGCGCCCAAGCCGACGAACGGCACGAAGCCGAGGGCGGCGCTGTAGAGCTTGATGTTGCGGCCGTTGATCTCGACGGTTTGGTTGATCTGCAGGATTTGGTCTTTGTTGACGGTCGGGATCGAGTCCATGCGCAGGGTCAGGTCGCCTTCGTGGCCGCGCATGCCGGCGGGGCCGGCCAGCACCACGGTGCCCGTCCCCGCGGTGCCGGCGGCGACGAGGGTCTTGCCGTCGCGCACGATGGGCTCGTCCATCACGAAGCCGAACGTCGAGCCGGTCTTGCTGCCGTTCGACGAGACGGTCTGGGTGAGGTGGAAGTGCAGCGTCGTCCCGGTCGGGGCGCCGATATCGGCCGCCGGAACGGGCGTCGCGGACAGCGTTGCGACCGGCGACGGCGTGGGCGATGGTGGAGGTGAAGCGGCGCCGGCCGGATGCACCGCTGCGGCCAGGAGGACGGCGATGAAGGCGAGGGTGCGCGCGCGAGGGTGGTGCAACGGCGGGATCTCCGAGGTCGAGGGGGCCACCCTAAAGACGCGCCCTGCCGGGTAGGGGTTCCGCCGCTTACGGATCGCGAAAAATCTCCTGGGCGCCAAAACGGCGCCAGCGAATCGCCGGTTCTCCGTCGATCTCAACGTATTCGAACGTCGCGCGCCCATCCGGTCCCGAGAACGACCAGGTCATCTCCCAAATGCCCTTAGCCCCTTCGACGTCTTTCATCCGCAGCTTCGTGGGCCAGCGCAGCGGAACGCCGCTTCCGCCGGCCGCGCGATGAGCGGCGTATGCGTCGTTGATGTCTTGAATCGCCGATTTCACGAGCGCTCGTTCGGCCGAAGTGAGACGAACGTAATCGGCACCGGCACGCTCGGTCAGCTCGTATTTCAGGGCGAGCTTACAGCGCCGGCGGGTCGGACTTATCGGTGAGAGCGTCGAGGTGAGCGAGCAGGTCGGATGCGTCGTCGAAGCGCTCGACGCGCCCTGCCTCAATGTCCGCATCCGCTTCGCGCTCTCGCTGCTGCCAGCGCTGGGACCAGAACCATGTTTGGCTCTTGTCGATGAGGGCCAGCGGGCGCAACTCGATAACCCCGTCGTCACGCCGCACGACCTCAACGAGTTCGCCCTCGAGGCCTTGGCGCATTTCGACCGGCAGGGTCACCGTGCCGCGGGGATCGATTTTCCGTACTGTCTTCATTCTGTAACCCTGAATTTCAGGAAATCAGAATATCAGATGGCCTGCAGGGCGTCAAGTTTGCGGCCGGCCTCGTGACGCTGAGCGATTGCTCGAATTACCCACCAGGTTGGCGTTCCGCGAAACTCCATGCCACATCGTCATCGAAGAATTTCGCGGGGAGGACGGCCGGTGAGTAGAGAGGTCGTGGTGCCGACGCATCGGCGGCCGAGCACGCCGGGGCATGGCGATGCGACTTGAGCGCGTCCTCAGTATCAGCATGCAGACCTGGCTCAATCTTCGGGCGACCTTGGACATTTACGACGCGCTCCACTCGCCACCGCAACGGCGCGCCGTTCGGCGGTGGCTAATCCAACTGGATCGGCGTGTCTTCCTCATCTGATTGGATGGGGTGGAGGATTGCCGGGACGACGATACCTGCGTAGATATCCTCGAACGATAGGGTCAGGCCGAGGCACGGGATCGGCACGGGCCCCCGGCGATATTCCGCCGTGATCAATTGCCGGCCATCCGCCTTGGGCGCCCAGGCATATCTGACCACCGCTCGACGGGTGGAGTCGACGATAAGATAGTCCGCAAGGCGCGCTGAGCCTAGGTATGCATCGCGCTTGCGCGTGAATTCGGCGCCGACGTGTGACGAGAGCACCTCGATCACGACGGTAGGAAAGTGTGCGGCCGCCCCCCGGCGATCTTCTGGTGCGCACGACACAAAGAGATCGGCGTAAAACGAGCCCAAGTCGATCCCGTCTTCGTTTCGCGGTATCAGTTTGCGATCGGCTCCACGGACGAAGCACGGCCCCGAGCCTACGGCGCCATGGAGGTACGCCGTGAGATTCGCGATGATCGCCGCATGCTCGTCGGTGCCGCCGGCGCAGCGCGTAACAACGCCGTCGATCCACTCGTATCGGTCGGCTTGCTTCTGCTCCCACTGGAGGAAGTCGGAGAGCGAAATCTGACCGGGTTGCGGTTGCTGCATCGTACCCTCGCTTCTGGGAACCTCGGAGGCTTCGCTTCGCCAAAGGGCGCTTGCCACTCTGCCGGGGCTTAGACTATGCGCAGTGCCGAACAGCAGCGCTTGTACTTTTTTCCGCTTCCGCATGGGCAAAACGCGTTGGGCGAAATCTTCGGGCCCGCGCGGCGAATGGTGCTCGAAGCGGTGCGCCGATCCGGGGCAGGTGGCGGCGAGGCGAAAAGCTTCTTGCGCCACCAATCGTAAATCTGGGTGGCACAATCGGGCAGGCGGTCGACCGTCGCGGCATACGCTTCGGGATTCTCGACGGGGTCGAGCTCCGGCGACGTCTTCGGGCGCGCGATGGCCAGAATAGGCTGAAAGGCTTCGCGGAGCTCGGGAGCGTCCATCGCTTCCTGCCACTCATCTTCGCGCAGCGCAAAGGCCAGCGTGTACCCCTTGCACCAGTCGTCGGCGAGATCGAGCGTATCCGGGGGATCGCCGAGGCGATCGATCAGGATGCTGTATCGGCGTCCACCGCCGAGCAGATCGGATGCAATCTCGTTGTTGAGGCGCATGAGCAGACCCATGGCGCGTTGCGCCTGTTCCGCCGTTTCCCACGGGTGATCCCCGTCGTCGGCGAACACCATGGGGACCCATTGCGACGGTGGGACGATTGGACCGGAGACGATGCTCGTGAGAAATCCATGGACGCGGGTGATCGAGCCTTGCATCGGCCCGGTGAAATGCGGATCGCGCGCCTCCATGAGGCTTTCGAGTTCGTCGCGTTCCTTTTGGGTGAGGTGCCGCTTCAAGTCCATCGTCGAATTTTCGTAGCGGAGGCTTCAGGCGTCCTTCGCCGGGGGCAGGGCCGTGGGGCTAACGAGCGGCCGCGCGCCCGTAACCCGGCTTCGATCAACGCCCAGACGTCGTTGAAGGCGGCGTCGTTGCCGGGCGAGGTCCATTCGGCGGCGTGGGCGGGGGCGTGGAAGCGCGAGGTGGCGGCGAGGATCGCGCGGGCGGTGGCGAGCGGGTCGGCGGTGTGGTAGACGCCCTGCGCGACGCCGTCGCTCACGATGCGGGCGACGTCGGCGGCCATCGCGTCCATGTGCGCGGCGACGACCTCGCGGGCGTCTTGCGCGAGCGCGTGGTAGGTGGCGAACATCTCCGGATCGTCGTGCACCTTGGCGCGCTTGATCGTGCGCAGGGTGTCGAGCCAGCGGTAGAGGCGGGCCGGGGCGTCGCCGCGCTCGGCGGCGATCGCGGCGAGCGGGGCTTCGACGCGCGCGAGCCAGCGTGCCATCACCGCGTCGCGCAGCGCGGCCTTGCTCGGGAAGTGGCGGTAGACGCTGCCGTGGCTGATGTCGAGGGCGCGGGCCACGTCGACGACGGTCGCCTTGTCGGGACCGTAGCGACGCAGCACGTCCTCGGCTGCCTGCAGGATCTGCTCGGTGGTTAAGCGGGCCTTCGGTCACGCCGTGACGGGACGCTCGCTGTCGAGGCTGCGCATCGCATCGGCGGGATAGCGGTCGCCGGCGGCGCCCTCGGCCGGGACGGCGGCGGCGATCGCCGCGAAGTCTTCGGCCGTCAGCGTGACGTCGAGCGCGCCGAGCGCTTCGGTGAGCCGTTCGCGGCGGCGCGCGCCGACCAGCGGGACGATGTCGGCGCCTTGCGCGAGCACCCACGCGATCGCGAGCTGCGCGACGGTGATGCCTTTGCGTTCCGCGACCGTGCGCAGCGCTTCGACGATCGCGAGATTGCGCTCGAGGTTGTCGCCCTTGAAGCGCGGGTACATCCCGCGGAAGTCTTTGTTCGTGGCGGGGCCGGCGGCGGTCCAGTGGCCGCTGATGAGGCCGCGCGAGAGGACGCCGTAGGCGGTGATGCCGATGCCGAGTTCGCGGCACGCGGGCAGGATCGCGCGTTCGATCGTGCGCGTGACGAGCGCGTACTCGATCTGCAGGTCGGCGATCGGATGGACCGCGGCCGCGCGGCGGATCGTGTCGGCGTTGACTTCGGAGAGGCCGATGTGGCGCACGTAGCCGCCGCGGATCATGTCCTTGATCGCGCCGACGGTCTCTTCGATCGGCACCGCGGGATCGAGGCGCGCGGGGCGGTAGATGTCGACGTAGTCGGTGCCGAGGCGCTGCAGCGAATACGCGAGCGCCGTCTTGAGCGCGGCGGGCGAGGCGGCGAAGCCGATCCAGCGTCCGGCCGGATCGCGCAGGGCGCCGAACTTCACGCTGAGCTGAGTAGTCCTCGCGCGGGCGGCCGCGCAGCGCTTCGCCCAGGAGCATCTCGTTGTGCCCCATGCCGTAGAAGTCGCCGGTGTCGATGAGGGTGATGCCGGCGTCTAAGGCTGCGTGGACGGTCGCGATGCTCTCCTCGCGATCCGCCGGGCCGTAGAAGTCGGACATGCCCATCGCGCCGAGTCCGAGCGCGGAGACGGTGGGGCCGGTCTTGCCTAAGGTGCGCTGTTGCATGCCGGGATGGTAGCGCGATGAATGACAGATGTCAATATTTGTCATTCGCTGGCGGAGCGGTGGCCGGGAAGGGCTTGAGGGCGGAGGTAGTCAACGTCCCTCGGCTGGGTACACTGGGCCTGTAGCTCAGCGGTAGAGCGGCCGGCTCATAACTGGTTGCGCGCTGGTTCGAATCCAGCCGGGCCCACCAGCTGTCTACGGGTGCATGGCGCCATCGTCTATCGGTTAGGACGACGCCCTTTCAAGGCGTAAAGACGGGTTCGATTCCCGTTGGCGCTACCAACCGAAAGCCTGTAACCACGGGCTTTTTTCGTTGTCGAGAGCTTCACGTGGCACCGCTGTGGCACCGGGCCCCGAAAACGGGTTCACTTCTGAGCCGTCCGTGGGGCGGTTGGGGCGGAGAGCGAGCCGCCGAAGAGATCGTCGAAGCGCGCCGCGGCGGCTCGCTCGACTTTGCTCGACGTGGTGAAGGTAGAGAGTTGCCCGTCGTCCCTATCTCCGGAATGGCCGAGCCAAGTTGCTGACCGAGCTTCAGGTCGGCGCCCGCTAGGCAAGCATGAGGGTCGACCGCCGCTGTGCCGCAGGTCGTGAAGGCGGATGTGTTCGAGCTTCGCGCTCTTATACGACCCGCTAGCGAAGTGAAGCGAGAGCGAGCCTGGATCATACGGCCGGGCAGCCGTATGCACGGTGTCGAACACGACGGCGTTTTCGTCTCTTGCCACAGCCCCTACAGGAGAAGCCGGCGTTCGTTCTGCGCCTTCCGCTGCGCGCGAAGCGCCTCGACGAAACGAAGCCGGGGACCGCGATCGTCCGTGCGCTGCGCGCCGTCTTGGGCTCCTTCTCGCGGCGCTGGCCGTCAGACCATCTCGACGGAGCGGCGCACGGAGGGATGCGCGAAGACCTCGAGTCAACGTCCCGCCAGCGCAGACCGCATAGCTCGCCGCGGCGTAGGCCGACTGCCGACCGCGACGATGACGACGTTTGTTCAAGATCGGTTCCGCGCGCGGCTTCGACAAGAGCGGTAAGACTCCGGCCGGGGTCGAGAGGCACGCATCTCTTTGCGCCTCGCCTTGACCGAGGAAACGGCGTCAGCGGGGTTTCGAACAGGAATTGTCCATGCGCACGGCCCAGCGCAGGGCCGAGCGTAGCATGTCGAGCGCGTGCTTCACGCTGCGCTGAGATAGCGTGCCTTTCTCTTTGTCGTTACGCGGGCCGGTTGCCCATTTCGCGACGGCAGCTTCGATGTGCGTGGGGCGTAGCTGCTCGGCGCGCAAGCCGCCGAACGCGGGTGACAGGTAAAGGCGAACGATGCTGCCGTACCGTTGCGCCGTCTTTGCGCCGACGCGGTGCTCCGTCGCGGCGAGCCATCCCGTGAACAGGTCGGCGCATGACGTGCGTCCGCCGTCCGCGTAGCCGCCCGTTTCAGACTTCGGCGAGCAACGCGCGGAGTGGCAGCTCTGCATCTCGCTTCGTGCCGTTCACCGTCTCGCGCCGCTGACGGCGCTTGCCGGTCCGCGGTACCCGGCCGAGATCGCAGCGCAAGTACCAGGAGCCGGCGATCCGGCCGCGCGTCGCGAGATAGCCTTTCACTTGGAGCCTCCTTTGTGGTTTGCCGGGTTAATGAAGGGGCCGAGCTTTTCTTCAAGCACGAGAAGTTCGCCGTACGCCGTGCTCGTCTCAGGGTCGCCCGCGTATGGGGTCGCGGGCCGCAGCGCGGCATACACGTGTCGGCGCCAGCGTAGCGCGGAGGCGTGCGTGCCGAGGAGATCGGTAACGGCCTGCCTCATGGTGGCGGCGATTGCCGCATCGGCGGCTCGCCAGCGCGTTCCCTCGCGCGCCGGGGGCACGTTGCGACGCGCGAACGCCTCCTCCACCAACGGGAAGGTGAGTTCGGCGAGCGTATCGCGTGCCCCAGGGATGAGGGCTCTTGCATCTTCGAGCGTCTGTCTCCAGGCGCGCTGCTCGACGAACCCTTCGGGCGGCGGCGACTGCTGGTTCAGCTCGACGCCGGATCGTCAGACGGCCTTCAATGCCCGACCCGTCGTGCTTCTGTTGCGCGATAGCCAACGCTCCGGCGACGACGGCGCGCAACTTCTCTCGATTCGTGTCGTCGAAGCGTGGGTCGCGGGAGGTTGCGAGCACGCCGATTAGGCGCTCACCGTTCGCGACGATCGGAACGTGTTCTTCAAGTGTTAAGGCCGTCTCCGCGCCGTCCGCCGTGCACGTGAGCGCGCGTAGGGTCGCGAAGAAATCTGCGACGTAGCCCGCGGCATAGAGCGCGACGGGCCCGCTCGACCATGCGACGCCGAGGTCGCGCAGCGCCTCGCCAATCTCTGGAAAGCACCGATGGCGTCAGCTGTGCGCTTTCCTTGGGCGATGGACTTTAGCGCAGAACGATTCGCGGGCTTCTCGTCGGCGTCAAGGCCGTACAACGCCTTCGACAGCTCGGACGCGCGACCGTTGAGGACGAGCGGCCCTAACCACGCGCTCGTGCGGCCTCGTATTTCTTCAGCACGGGTTCGCTCTACATTCGCCACCTCCGTATCGTACCATACCCGGGGGGCTCAGATGCAAGCTATAGCGCATCGTTGTGCGCGGTTATGTACCGCACTATACTTGGCTGTGTGACCAATATGGAGGTGGCTTAGATGGAGACTTCGCGCGACCGCGAGACAATGACGGTACCCGAGGCCGCGCGGCGGCTGGGCGTGAGCGGCTCGGCGTTCGAAGCTGCGCGCCGCGGCGAAATCCCGACCATTCGCATCGGTCGGCGGCTGCTGGTGCCGAGGGCGGCGCTAGAGCGCCTGCTCAGCGGTGCCGTAGGACCGACGAGGCCGGCCGAGAGCCAATGATCGGCCGCGCCTCGATCGCTGATCGGCTGCGCGTGCGCGACGTACTGCGCGCGGCGAACAGGACTTCTCCGAACGCTCGCGGATGGTTCTTGTGCCCTTCGCACGCCGATAAGAACGCGAGCGCGCATGTCGTTCCGAATAGCGGCGAGCGCGCCTGGGGGTGCTTCGCTGCGGCGCGGGGGGCGGGTTCTCGACCTCGGCCTCGCGCTCGGGCTCGGGCACGACCGTGCGAGCGTCGCGCGTCTGCTCGAGAGGAGCGCTTTCGATGATTCAGCGATCGAACACGGCTCCTGAAACGTCGATGCTCGCTGCTTTTGCCGAGCCAAGAGGTTCGAACCTCGGCCGCTTTCGGAAGTGAAGGTTCCGATGCACCCGACGGCCTGCGTTTTCCGTGTCTCGACGAGCTCGGGAAACGCTACGGTGAACTGCCGCATCAGGGAGAACGTCGAGACGGCTCACCCCACTAATGGGGACGGGCCGCCGATGCTCTATGGTTTGCAGGTTCTGCGGCGATCGCGAGATCGGGGAGCTGGTGCTCGTCGAGGGTGAGAGCGACCAGCTCACGCTGCGGCAGCACGATATCGCGGCGTTGGGCGTTCCCGGCGCGTCGATGGCGAGGCTCGTCGAGGCCGAGCACGTCGCGGGTATTCGCACGCTGTTTGTCGTCAAGGAGCCGGACCATGGCGGCGAGACGTTCGTTCGCGGCCTCACCGAGCGGCTGCAACAAATCGGCTTCGACGGAACCCTCCGCGTCGTCGATATCGCGGCGCGGTACGGATTCAAGGACCCCGCGCCTTGCACATCGACGCTCCCGAACGCTTCGAGGAACGCTGGAAGGGCCTTGTTGCTTCCTCCGAGCCGATTGGCGTTGAAGGGGCTGAGGGCACCGCCGCGGCGATCGCATGGGGCCGCGTGCATCCATGGCCCTCGCTCCAACCGGCGGCGCTGCACGGGCTTGCCGGCGACTACGTGCAGCTACTCGCGCCCACACCGAGGCCGACCTAGCTGCGATCCTGCTACACTTCCTCTGCGCCTTCGGATGCGCCGTTGGGCCCGGCCCGCACGTTCTCGTGGAGTCCACGCGGCATACCGCAAGGCTCAACGCGCTCATCGTCGGCGAGACGGCCCGCGGCCGCAAGGGAACGGCGAAGGATCGCGTTCACCATCTGTTTCGTCTCGCTGACGAAGAATGGCTCAGCTCTGCGATCGTCTCGGGCCTTGCGTCTGGTGAGGGCCTCATCGCACGGCTCCGCGATCGCGACGAGGGAGAGCCGATTGAGAAGCGCGTCTTGGTGTGCGAGGCAGAGTTTGCGCGGGTGCTCGCCGCGGCTTCGCGTGACGGGTCAATTCTCAGCGCAATAATCCGCGACGCCTGGGACACAGGAAGCCTGCAAAATCTAACGCGGAAAGAGCCGTTGAAAGCGCGCGGCTGCCACGTTGCAGTGGTCGGCGATATCACCGCGGCCGAGCTCCGCGAGAAGCTCTCGGCGACCGAGATCGCCAACGGCTTCCTGAACCGATTCCTCATCGTGTGCGCGCGTCGCCGGCAGCGCCTGCCGCACGGCGGGGACTTGCGCGATTCGGAGATCGCACCTGTCGCCGGCACGCTGCGCCAACGCCTCGACGCCGCGCGGTCGCTTTCCGATATCCATCGAACGGAAGCGGCCGACCGCGAATGGGAAGCGTTCTACAACGCCGTTCCCGATGAGGGCGGCCTCTTGGGGGCGGTAACGGCTCGTGCCGAGGCGCAGGTGCTGCGGCTCAGCCTCGTCTATGCGCTGCTCGACGGTCGCGATCGTATCGACGTCGAGCATCTGAGGGCCGCGCGAGCCGTCTGGGACTACGCGCACGGCTCGGCACAGTACGTCTTCGGCGAGAGCCTCGGCAATCCGACCGAGCAGCGGCTGCTCGACGCCGCTCGCGAAGCCTGGCCCGAGGGCCTCGACGGTGCGGAACAGGATCGCGCGACGGGTGGACGGCTGACGAGTCGCGTGCGCGAAGCCCTCGTTGCCAAGTGCCTCCTTCGCGTCGAGAAAGCCAAGAGCGCGAAGGGCGGAAGGCCTGCGATCATCGTCTACGCCGTGCCCCCACCCCTTGCGGATAAACCAGATAAACCGGATAAACTCCATGCTCCGGCCGTTAATCCGCTAAATCCGTTAAATCCGCAGGGCGAGGAGCACGACGGCGCCGATGCGGTCGAGGTCCGCGTATGACGGCGCAGGCACTTCTCGAACGGCTCGCACGCGAGGGCGTTGCTGTTCGGCTCGACGGCGGCGACGTGTGCCTCAAGGCGTCACCGCCGCGCAAGATAGACGGGGCATTGGTCGCAGAGGTTCGGGCGAATAAGGCCGAGATCGTCGCGCTGCTCGCGGCGAAGCGGCAAGCGAAGGTCACCGTGTCGGCCGCCGTCCGGGAGCGGAGCTACCCGCTACCCGAGCCGAAGGTGTGCGACTTCCTGATCGGTGCGCCGGGCGAGAATTGCCGACGCTGCGGCGCATCTTGGCTCGAGCACTTTACGCTTGGCGAGAACGCGAAGCGGCCGGGAGATCGAGCGTTGTGACGCGCCCAAATCAAATGTCGAGCTCTGCGGACCGCGGCTTAGCCCGGCGCCTTAATTTCGCTTCGCAAACAGAGACCGGTTTGTCTGCCAGGCAGCCTAGTATGGTTCCCGGTGATAAATCGAAGCGACTCAGGGTTATCGATGTAGAAGTCGTCGATTTCGTGAACGTATGTGCCGAACGACTTCGAGAAATTGGGCGCGCGCGTTCCCATATAGTCCATCACGGCCTTAACCGTTTTCGGCGGCGTGGATCCTGCGGTCGCGAGACTACCTACACCGTCGATCCACCCAATTGTGTAGGCCGCCATCATTCCCTGCAACGACATGTACACTTTCGAGTCCTGTGGGGACGTCTTGCCACCATTTGCCGTCCATCGTCACGGTCGTGGTTCCGTATGCTGGCGCGGTTGCCAACGTAGAAACGGCGGCTACAATAGCGCGTTTCGCAAAAAGCGTCTTATCATGGCCGGCTCCTATCACCCAGCATCTCACGCGAGAGGGGCGTCCGCTTAACGTATTAGACTCTGTTCGTGTTCATCCGACGAGCGCCGTCGATGATGGGGGCCTTGCGTGATAGCCCTCGTCCCGTCGGGGACGATTAGCGCGGCCGCGCGCATGGTCCTTCGGGGCCCGAGGTCCCTCGGCGCGCATGGCGACGTGCCGCGCAATTCCATGAGGGCCGCGCGCTCACGGATCACGCGCGTCCGTACGCGCGATTTTTTGAAAAAAAGTCTACGCCGGGCGCACTACGGGTCCCGGAGCACCCCCGAGGGGGCCGGGGCGCGGGACCGCGCTCCGTGGCCGCTAAGGACGGGCGGTGCGGCCACGTGCTCGGCGCCGGAGGGCGTCGTGCGGGTGGCCATGGCTTCTTGAATCGCCCGGCTTGCGTCAAGACGCGCCGCGCGCCCGCGACCGAGGCATCCGGGAGAGCGAGACGATCGGGTGGCTGCGCGACGGCGGTTGAGGTGCCGGAGGCGCCGTTGCACCCGAGCGACGCCCGACCAGCCGGTCGAGCGCGCCGAGCGCATCCTTTGGCCCCAGTTCCGCGTGGCACCGTTGTGGCACCGAATCGGTGCCACGCGAGGGAATTGGGCGGAAACGAGCCGGAACGAGAATGCGCCGAAAACCCTTACAGGACGGGGCTTCGAGGAACAAGGCGGAATGAGGCGGAACGAGCGCCTACTGATTCGATTCCCGTTGGCGCTACCACGATTGCCGCTCCCACTTGCCGGGCGGACGTTCTGGATGCGGGACCGGCCAGTCTGGATGCTCCGCTCGAAGTGCCGGTTCGACAGGTCTTGCCCGGATAAGGCGCTGCGATCGCGCCAGACCCGGCCGCAGAGCATGCACGTCATGTCGTAGTAGTCCGGTTCGGGCATCGTATGGACGACGAGATCCGGATACTTTGCCAGCCGTTTGCTCAACTCGGCGGCATCAATTTCCAGCCGGCTTCCGTGAAGCGCTTCCAGCGGTGGGCGAACTCCGGAAACTGGGCTCCGGTCAAGTCGGGCATGGTCGGCTTGTCCTCCAGGATCAAGAAAGCGAGCCGACCCGTTTTGGGCCAGCTCGCTACGTTCTCTGGGTTTCTCGATTTGGTGCCGTCGGGGCGTCGCGGGGAATCAGCGGGTGCCTAGGACGCTGCCTTCGATCGCTTGTTGAAGAGGTGGCGGAATCCGCCAAACACGTAGTTGTGCGTGAATTTGGTATTCTCGATCGCTTCGGCGATCTTTTTGCGACGTGCTTCTTCTTCCGGCGTGAGCGCGGGGCGCTGGTCGGGCGGTAGGACTCAGAAACGTCGATCTTTTCCATCTTCATTGTCCTCCCAGCCATTTTACTGGATTGAACCGCGTTGCCGCAAGGATGTCCCCGATCGTCATCGCCAAGCCGATGGCCAGGGCTACGAGTTTCCAGGCCCGCAGCGTCTCGTTGCTTTCCACAACCGGCTCGAGCTGCCGCATCAGGACCGAGCGCGTTCAGGCCCGGATCCTCAGGAAACCGCGCGATGAAGTCGTCGGAGTCAGGACCCTCTTTGGCCGCGATGGTCGAACTGAGCGTTAGCGCGCAAAGGACGAGTGCCCAATCCATGACCCAGACGAGCGACTTCGCGAAGGCGTCGGCCGAGGCGAGGCGTTCGAGATAGATGGCCAGGATCGCCGCTTGTGCCGCCATGAGACCGATCAGCAGCGCGTCGACAAACCGGATGGCGTCGATGCTTCGTTTCGCGGCGTCGGCCATGAAGCCGTAGGCGAAGATTTGCTCGCTTTGCTCAAGGAGTGGCGGCGTTTGCCCGTGATTACGTCATCATGCGTCTCGAGCCACGTCAGATCGTCGCGGAGGTCGTCGCTCATCTGCTTGGCGGTACCGAACGCCTTATCTTCCGAGCGGTAGATGGCATGCGCGCGGCTTGGTGGCCAGAGTTGTGCTAGGCGCGTTGCTTGATCGAGGTTCGCTGCGAGCACGGGTCCATCGCGTAGCGATCGCCGTACTGCGCGATCGCTGCATAGCCGCACAGCAGCGCCGTCGCCGCGAGCGGTCCCTCGATATACAGATTGTCGGGTCCCTTATTGCTGATTGCCGTGAACGACGAACATCTAGTCATTGTTCTTCTCCTTGGCACGATCAGAGTCAGATACCGGTGGTGCAGCTCCGCCGGGCGGCCGTCCGTCGCGCCGCCGGTGGCAGCGCCGGCGGTTTGCGCGCTGGACGCGCGGCCACCCGGAGGGCTACTCCGCAGACGTCGCGCTCTTCTTGTGGCCTGGCTCTTGACCCTCAGTGAGGCGTACAGCGTCGTATCAAGCGGGCGTTATCGCGATGATTCCTGTCCTTATCGGACGTTGGTCACCGCACGCTTGATGTTGTTGTTCTGCGCCAAAGGAAACGTACGACGCGATCGCACACGATCGGGCCGGGGAGCGACTGCGCGGTCACTTTTTTCCTGAAGGAAGCTGGCTCACATACGGCCGGCGGACCCGATAGCTCACGTCTTGGCTGTCTTGCGAGCGGTGATAGAGGTCAGCGAGCGACGGGTCTGCGTCGCCGAAAGCGTTGTCTACTGGGGTCGGCGCCTGCCGTGATTTTCGTTGCACATCGTACAGTCGGGTAGCTCAATGAGTTTCAGCAGCTCGATCATTTGGAGGCGCTCGTGATTCCGCCGAGATTCCGTCGCCTGCCGTGTCGATCGCGACGAACTCAACGTCTAGGCTCAGATGGTGGACGAATTCGGCTATGGTCCCCGGGTCAAACGGACGGGTCTTGAGGCTGAGGTGCGCCGGCGTTTCCGTCGGTTCCGGTTCACCGTTTGGGGCAAACTAGTGCCGTCCTTCGATCGATCCTCGTGTCACCCGCGCTTG
>CAVVMT010000020.1:0-166124 GCA_963749395.1 Vulcanimicrobiota bacterium | reverse complement strand
ATGTCGTTGATGGAGTTCGGGGACGCGCGGCATCGCCAAGCTGCTGGAATTCGCCGACGTTGACTTCGTCCAGATCGACATGGAGCATAGCGCCTTCGGCCTCGAACGGGTCGCCGACCTGATCGCATGGTTCGAAGGCGACCCACATCGCGCCGTTCGTTCGCGTGCCGGGAGAAACCCCACGACTTTTTGGCCGGCGTGCTCGACGCGGGCGCGCTCGGGGTGCAGGTCGCCAACGTCGAGACGGCCGAGCAGGCGCGTTCGATCGTCAAGGCAACGAAGTATCAGCCGCTCGGCGAGCGTGGCTTGGGGCTAACGGCCGCGCACAGCGACTTCCGCACGCCGAAGGCGGCCGAATATCTTCCGCTCGTCAATCGCGAGACGATGGTGTTGATCCAGATCGAGTCGGAGCTCGGGCTGAGCAACGTCGAAGAGATCGTCGCGGTCGAGGGCATCGACTGCGCTGCCGTCGGCCACAACGATCTAACGAAGTCGATGGGCATTCACGGGCAATTCGATCATCCGCGCTACAAAGACGCGCTCAAACGCGTCGTCGAGGCCACCCGCCGCCACGGCAAGCTGGCGAAGGTGCACCCGCATGGCCCGGAGCAGATCGCCGAGTTCGCGGCGCTCGGATTCAGCCTGATGATGATCGACAGCGACGTCTCGATTTTCCGCGCCGCCGTCAAGGGCAAAGTCGACGCGGTGCGCACGCACGCGGGGCGCGCTTAGCCCAGCTTGCCGACGCTCTGCTCGAGCAGGTCCACGCCGCGGGCCCGAAGGTCGCCTTCCAGGTTGCGTAGTACGTGCCGAGCCGGGCGCGAAAGCCCGCCGGGTCGGGCGTGGTGACGACCATCCCGATGCGCGAGAACTTGTCGCGCAGCGCGGGATCGCGGAATGCATAGTCGTGCCGTTGGAGCAGCGCGTACGTGGCGGAGTTGCGCAGGATCGCGCCTTGAATCCCGGGGCAACGCGTTCCACGCATCTTTGTTGGCGATCATCCACTTCGCGTCCCAGATCTGGTTCGTCATGTTGAGGTACCTCTGCACCTCGAAGACGTGGTATTCTTCGACTGCGGAGAGCGGCACGTCGGCGCCGTCGACCGACGTGGTTCTGCATCGCCGAGTACATCTCGGGCAACCCGATCGGCGTCGGCGACGTGCCGAGCGCGCGAAAGAGATCGACGATGATCTTGCTCGGCGCAATGCGGATCTTCAGCCCTTCGATATCAGCCGCGGTGCGGATCGGCTTGCTGCCCGTCGTCACTTGGCGCACGCCGTTGGCCCACATGCGCGGCATCCCGATGATCCCCGCGGCCGCCATGTCGTTGCGCACGTAGGCGCCGAGCGGGCCGTCCATCGTCGCGAACCCGGCCGCGGCGTTGGGGAACGCATAGCCGAGGTTGCTGATGCCCATCACCGGGACGACTTGCGCGATCGCCGCCCCGATCAGCGCGAACTGGATCGCCCCGTTGCGCAGCTGCGTCAGCAGCGCCGCATCGCTCCCTAGTTCGCCGGCGGGGAAGTTCTTGATCGCGATACCGCCCGCCGGTTTCGCGCTCGACGGCGTTCCACATCTGGACGCTGCGGACGTTGAGCGGATCGCCTTCGGCGAGATCGTGCGCGCACTTGTAATCGAACTGCGCCGCCCGCGCGGGCGCGCCCATCGCGAGCGACGCGCCGCCGGCGACGGCTCCAGCCGCGAAGACCCGTCGCGATACAGGCTGCATGAGCGGTCCTTTTCGCCGCCGCACGCCGCTCCCTTCGAGCGTGCGCCCGACCCGACGGCGAAGACCACGGCATGAGTGCATATCGCATCGCGGTACTCGACGACTACGCCAAGGTCGCGGAGCGCTGCGCCGACTGGGCGTCGCTGGGCCCCGAAGCTTCGGTTGAATTCTTTCACGATCACCTCGCCGGCGAAGCCGAGCTAGCCGGCCTTCTGCACGGCTTCGAGGTGATCGCGTTGATGCGCGAACGCACCCCGTTCCCGCGCTCGCTGATCGAACGGTTCCCCGCTTGCGGCTGCTGATCACGACCGGGCCGCGCAACAACGCGATCGACATGGAGGCGTGCGTCGCGCACGGCATCACGGTCTGCGGCACGCGGCGCGGCGAGGCGACCGTCGAATTGACGTGGGGCCTGATCTTCGCGCTCGCGCGCGGCATCGTGCGCGAGGACCGGGCGCTGCGCGAAGGACGATGGCAAGTGGAGCTCGGGACGGCCCTGCGCGACAAGACGCTCGGGTGTTGGGGCTCGGCCGGCTCGGAACCGCAGTCGCGACGATCGGCCGCGCCTTCGGCATGCACGTCGTCGCGTGGAGCCCGAATCTCGACGCCGAACGGGCGGCCGCCGGCGGCGCGGAACTCGTCGGCAAGCGCGCTCTGTTCGAGCGCGCCGACGTCCTCAGCGTCCACCTGATCCTCAGCCCGCGCACGCGCGGCATCGTCGATGCCGAACACCTCGCGCTGATGAAGCCCGCGGCCTACTTCGTCAACACGTCGCGCGCCGGCTTGGTCGACACCGCAGCCCTGATCGCCGCGCTCGAAGGCGGCCGGATCGCCGGCGCGGCGCTCGACGTGTACGACCGCGAGCCGTTACCGCCCGGCGACCCGATCCTGCAGGCGCCGAACACGGTGCTGACGCCGCATCTCGGCTACGCGACGCGCGACGCGTGGCAAGTGTTCTTCCCCGACATCGTCGAGGATATCGCCGCCTGGCGTCACGGCACCCCGATCCGCGTCATCGCGTCGCCGTCACGAGGTTAGTCCTCAAGAGCCACAGTGAAAGTCGAGGCGGAGCCAAACCTGCAGTAGCGTTCACGGGCGTGGTGACTCGTAAAAAAACGCAGAGCGGTACAACGACTCTCACGTGTTACTAAGTGCGCATGGTTGAAATCAAATCGAGCGAGTGGTCATCGAAGAGAAAGTTCCCCGAGGGCACGATAGGGATGACATACGGATCGCTGTTATTCGCAGGCGTAAGTTTGTAGATCACCATTCGCGAATAACGCGGATATTGACTAATCGGAAATGCAATGTAGTATTTCGCTCGTCCGACGCTCTCTGGATGCGCGAACAGAGAAGGCAATTTCGCGCGCCGGCTGGGGAAGCTTCTCAGCGTATTGCTTCAAAAACCCGTTCAGCTCGGACGGGCCCCTTTAGCACTATCCCGGAAGCTCCGCGCAAATCCGGCGCTAAAATTAACGGGTATTTTCCGCATCATTCTTTGCTTGTGCAATGAGTAGATTCGAATGTCTGTTTAGCGGCGAATTGATATCGGGCACCATCCTGGTTCCATGCTCGAGAAGATTGCTCGTTGTCGCGATGACGACGATCAATATCAGAGCCATTTCTCGCACCTACTCCTGATAAGCGAGGCTCGTCGATGCGATCCACTTGCGCCGGCCGATGGCTCGACGAGGCGTATCCCTCCCAGCTCGACCGGGACCCGGCATGTAATACGGAGATACGCATTCATCTTGAGACGGCGTCCGCTAAGGAACGCCGTTCTGTAGCGTGGCCCAATGCGCGACGATGTAGCGCGCGACGGCGCGGGTCGTCAGGTACGCATTCTGCGCGGCGGCGTTGAACGTGCCCGCGGTCGCGCCGGCCTTGAGGGCTTGCAGCGCGGTCTGGCCCGCGTGCTGGCGGTCGAAATCCGAGGCGGCCCGCAAGTCGAGGAAGCGGTGATAGTCGGCGCGGCCGAGCGGCGTCAACCGTTTTACCGCCATCGCGAACGCACCGTCTTCCATCGAGGTCATGCAGTAGGTCGCGGCACCGCCGGTCCACTGCTTCATCCACCAGGCGGAGAACTGTCCGAGCAGCGTGCCGACCCAGTACGTGTCGCCGCCGATCACGTCGCACATCATCACCTTCGGATCGGTCCGCGCGGCGGGTTGCGCGTAGGCCGAACGGTAGGTCTTGAAGATCGGCGGGTCCTCGAGCGCCACGCTGCGCGAGATGCCGTAGGCGAAGCGCACCGTGCGGCTGTCGAGTTCGAACACTTCCGTCCCGGCGGTCCAGCCGGCCTTGCCGCAGAAGCCGCCGGTGAAGCAGCCCTGCTGGAAGCGCGAATACTTCATGCCGGGCGAGAGTTCGCGGCCGTCGATCTCGTGCGCCATGTCGTAGTCGACGATCCAGCGCGCCCACGCCGCCGAGCCGACGGTGGCGACCTCGGGCGACGTGCCGGCGATGCCGGACAAGATGATGTACGAGCGTCGCAGATCGACCTTGTCGTCGAAACCGAGCGCGAGCAGCGAGGTCAGCGCGTTGAGCTTCCCGATGCCGCCGATCAGCAAGCACATCGTGCGCGCGGTGTTGCAGCGCAGGATCGTGCCGGTCGCGGTGGCGACCTTGTAGCGTAGCCCTTCGGTCGCGTACCATGGCGCGGCCTCTTCGGTCGGGGGTCCGTTCGCGTTCTCTTGGAACGCGACCAGGATCAGCACGCGCGGCGCAACCCGTCCGCTCTGTGCGCGAGCCGGCAGCGCGGCTGCGGCGCAGAACAGCAACAGGCCGAGCACCGCGGCGGCAATGGGCAAGGTCACTCGCTGATAGGCGTGCTTCATATCGTGTGGCGTCGTTTGGCAAAACACCGTTCGGCGCCTGGAGCGGCGGCCATGCGGACGGCACGCGCCGCTGCGGCGGCACTTGCCAAATGTCGAGTGACACCCCGGAGGTCGCCGCGTACGATACGGGCGTGAAGCTCCCGGTCGAGGACGTCCGCGCCAGCATCGTCGAGTACGGGGTTCCGGCCGCGCACCAGACGATGACGACCGAAAAGGTCTTCTGGAGCCACTTCTGCACGAACCTGGCGCCCGCGACCTGGGTGCTCGGCGCACTGCTCGCCGGCATCGGGTTCGACGTGCGCTCCGGCCTGCTCGCGATCCTGATCGGCGGCGTGCTGGGCGCAGCCCCGGTCGGCTTTCTCTCGACGATGGGACCCGCGAGCGGGCTGACGCAGATCGAGACGTCGCGCTTTGCCTTCGGGCGGATCGGGACGCGCATCCCGGCGTGGCTCAACTGGGCGTGCGCGATCGGCTGGGACGCCGTCAACAACGTCCCCTCCGTGCTCGCGATCGTCGCGCTCGCGGCGATGTTCGGGACGACCCTCCCGTTCTGGGCCGGGCTGACGCTGCTGGTCGCGATCCAGCTCGTCGCGACCGTCCTGGGCCATCACGTCGTGCAATTGCTGGCGAAGTACCTGTGCTACGTGCTGATCGTCGTCTTCGCGATCACCGGGGCGGTGGCGATCGCCAAGGCCGGGCCGCTCGCCGCGCGCCACGCGATGACGCCGGCAACCTTCGTCCTCGGCGTCTCGATCGTGGCCGGCTTCAACATCGGCTTCGCCCCCTACTCATCCGACTACACCCGTTACCTCCCGCGCCGTACGTCGCGGACGCTCGTGTTCGCGCTGAGCGCGAGCGGGCTGTTTCTCTCGAGCGCGGTCCTCGAGACCTTCGGGCTCTTCACCGCGAGCCGCATGACCGATCTCTCTCCGGCCGGAGTGATCGCGGGCATCGCGGCGTTGACCGGACCGTTCGCCTGGATCGCGCTCGTGGCGATCGCGATCTCGGCGATCTCGATCAACTCGATCAACGACAACACCGCGTCGTACAGCTTGATCTCGACCGGCATCCGCGTGCCGCGTCACGTCTCGGCGGTCGTCACCTCGTTGTGCGGCTTCGCGCTCGCGGTCGCCGGGGCGGGCAAGTTCGCCGAGCTGTTCTCGAGTTATCTGCTGCTGCTCTTGTACTGGATCGCCCCGTGGGCCGGCATCGTGCTGGCCGACTGGTGGTTCTGCGGCGGGCAGACGCGGCGCGTGCTGCACTGGCGCAGCGGCGCCGCGATCTTCGCGATCGTGACGCCGGTGACGATCGCGCTCTTTTCCGCGACCGAAATCTACACCGGCCCGATCGCGAAGGCGCTGGGCGGCACCGACATCGGGTTCTTCGTCGGATTCTTCGTCGCCGCGGGCCTCTACGTGCTGGTCGAACGCCGCCGCGCGGCGGCGAGCGCCGCGGTCGCTTACGCGGTGCCGGCCACCGACGCCGCGAGCTGATCGATCTCGGCGCTCCACGCCGCGAGCCAATCGGCTTTCGTCGCCGGATCGAGCCAGGATGCGCGCAAGCCGTTCAGGCACAGCTCCCCGAGTTGCTGCGGCGTGCGCTGCATGTTCGCGACGAAACGGTACTCGTCGAGCAAGGTCGTGCGCATCAGGCCGGGATCGTCGGTGTTGATCGTCAGCGCGAGCCCGGCGTCGAGCATGCGCCGGATCGCGTGATCGGGGGCGGTCAGGTCGCGCCAGTGCGTCGTGTAGACGGTCGTCGTCGGGCACGCGGTGAAGAAGGTGCCCGCGTCGCGGCAGCGTGCGACGAGGTCGCGATCGTTGACGACGTGGTAGCCGTGATCGATCCGTTCGCAGCCCAGGACGTCGAGCGACTCGCGCACGAACGCGGCCGGACCGATTTCGCCCGCGTGCGCGGTCACGTGCAGGCCGGCGTTGCGCGCCCGCTCGTACATCGGCGCGAACTGCACCGGATCGTTCTCGAGATAGTCGAGCCCGATGCCGAGCACCTCGTCGCGCCGGTCGGCGAGCACCATGTCGAGGAACGCGAGCCCCGGCTCCAGGCCCAATTCGCGGTTGTGCGCGGGGATCAAGCGGGCCACGATGCCGCGGTCGGTCTCCGCTTCGCGCATCCCGGCGATGATGCCGTCGAGCATGAGCGCGTACGGGACGCCGTTGCGGTCGTGATGCGGCTGCGGGCTGAAGAACATCTCGACGTAGCGGCCGCCGCTGTCGGCGACCCGCGCGAGCGCCTCGTAGGTGACGCGCCGGAAGTCGTCGGCGTCGCGCATCGCGTCGCAGACCACGTCGTACATGCCCAGGAACTCCGCCAAATCGGCGAACCGATACAGCTCGTCGATGTCCGTGAACGGCAACGTGATGCCGTGCTTCTGCGCGAGCTCGACGACCGTCGCCTCGGCGACCGACCCCTCGAGGTGCAGGTGCAGCTCCGCTTTGGGCAGGGCGCGCAGGAAGCGGTCGCGTTCGTCGTCGGTCATCGGTCTCTCCGTCAGGCAGCGGCGGGGCGGGCGCCGCGCGCAGCACGCGCAACGGCGACGAGATCGTCGAGGAAGCGTTGCAGCGCCCACGCGCCCGCGGCGTGAGCGCGCACGATCGTCGCGCCGCCGGTCGCGCCGACGCCCCCGCGTACGGCAGGATGCGCGGCCAGCACGCGCGCGAACGCTTCCTCGAGTTCGGCGCGGCGCGCAGCGTCGCGCGTGACGGCGATCGCAGTGGCCAACGCGCGATGCGACGCGTCGCCTTCGAGGTCGCACGCATCGCGGAGCACCAGCCGGCCGTCGATGGTCGCGCGCGTGCGCGAGCGCAGGCACGCGCTCGGCCCGAGCACCGCGATCTCGGCCGCCAGGGCAAACCCGTCGCCCGCGACGTCGAGCGCCGCGTGCGCCTCGTGCGTCGCTCCCGGCGCCAGCAAGACGACGTCGCCGGGCGCGTACAGCGCGGCTCCGGCGGCGACGCGCGAACGCGCCTCGCTGCACGACGCGAACGCGCCGGCGAACACCGGCGTCGCCATCTGCGACGTGATGACGAGGGTCGCGTCGCGCTCGACGGCGACCTCGCGCTCGATGCGGTCGCCCGCGATCAGTCCGGGGCCGAGCGTCGCCGTCACGATGCGCACGGCGCCGCTCGCGTCGGGCAGCGGGCGGCTCGCGCGCGCCAGCCCGTCGAAGCGCACCGTCCGCATTCGCGAACGTCCGCCGGCGAACGCACACGCGAGCGTGAGGGTCCCGCCGGCTTCACGCTTCGTCATCGAGCAACGCCGCGCGTTCGACGAACGCGACGACCGGTGCGAGGCCGTCGCCGTGACGCAGATCGGTGAACACGAACGGCCGCCCCGAACGCGCGCGCTCGGCGTCGCGCTGCATGCGCCCCAGATCCGCGCCGACGTGCGGCGCGAGGTCGACCTTGTTGATCACCAGCAAGTCGGCGTTGGAGATCGCCGGGGCCGCCCTTGGCCGGAATCTTGTCGCCGCCCGAGACGTCGATCACGTAGATCGTCGCGTCGGCCAGATCGGGGCTGAAGGTCGCGGCCAGATTGTCGCCGCCGCTCTCGATGATCAGTAGCCGCAGGCTCGGAAAGCGCGCTTCGAGTTCGCGCACCGCTTCGAGATTCATCGAAGCGTCCTCGCGAATCGCGGTGTGCGGACAGCCGCCGGTCTCGACGCCGAGGATGCGTTCGGGCGGCAGGCATCCGCTGCGCGTGAGGATCAGCGCGTCCTCGCGCGTGTAGATGTCGTTGGTGATCACCGCCATGTCGACGCGCGGATGAAAGGCGCGCGCCAGCCGCTCGAGCAGCGCCGTCTTGCCGGCCCCGACGGGACCGCCGACGCCGATCCGGATCGCGCTCACGAGGCGAAGAGCCGGCCGTCGAGCCAGCCATGGCGCATCGCGTCGATCTCGCAATCGATCGCGCTCGCGCACAGATCGTCGCACGACCGCGCGCCGGCCGCAGCAGCAGCAGCCGCGTCGATCGCGTCGCGCATCGACCACAGGAGCCGCCCGACGTCGCGCTGGCCGAGGGGAACCGCGCGCGCCGCGGCGGCCGCGAGCATTGCCGCGGTCGCGCTCAGGTACGCGCAGCACGCCGCGCGCGCCGTGGCTCCGATCGCCGCGTAGCCGAGCGCGCACGCCAGCGCATGGTGGCCGTGCGCGCGGCCGGCGTCGATCGCCTCGCGATACGCGCCGATCGGCGCAGCCGACAGACCCATCGCGCCGTATGCCTCGAGCGTCGCGCGTGCCAGGCGCCGCGTCGCGGCCCGCGCGTCGGGAGCAAACACCGCCGCCGACAGCGCGTCGTCGAGATCGGCGACCGTCTCGCGCCCTTCGATGCACAGCGCGAGCGCGCGGGCGTCGAGGGTCGCCGCGCTCGTGCACACGTAGCGCAGGATCCACGCCGCGATGCCGGCCGCGTCGCGCACGCCGCATTCGAGCACCGCCGTCTCGAGCCCGAACGAGTGCGAGAACGCGCCGCTCGGGAAGGCGCTGTCGCTCAGCTGGAGCAGGCGCGCGTCGATCACGACGCGTGCTCGTGCGGCGCATGCGGCGGCACGAACGGGCCGGCGAGCACGCGCTGCACGCGTTCCCACGCGACGCCGGTGCGCGTGCACAGCTCAGCGACCGGCTCGCTGTAGCGGACGACGAGCGCGTCGCCGTCGCGCTGGATCGGCAGGTGCCGGTTCCCGAGCGCATGCGCCAGTTCGACCGCAGCCGCGATCGTCGACGGCCGGGCCACGATCACGTCGTCGGCCTCCACCTGCACCGCGACCACGCGCTCCGCGTCGGCGTACACGACGTCGCCGTCGCGCAAGCGGTACGCGTCGAAGACGAGCGCGAGATCGCCGACGCTGCTCGGCACGCGCACCACGCGTTTGCTCATCGCGTCGCTCGGCAGCGGGAGCCGTTCGAGCGCGCGCGCGCCGAGCGGGAAGTCGTGCACGTTGCCGAGGACGCGTTCGATGCGGCGATGCATCAGAAGAGCGCGTACCGCTGCGCGAGCGGCAGCGTCTCGGCCGGTTCGCACGTCAGCAGTTCGCCGTCGGCGCGCACTTGGTACGTCGTCGGATCGACCTCGATGTGCGGCAGCGCGTCGTTGTGCACCATGTCGCGCTTGCCGATCGCGCGGCAGTTGCGCACCGCGAGATACGTGCGGCGCGTCCCGACCCGGCCGGCCACCCCGCCGTCGAGGCCGCGCTGGGAGACGAACGTCACCGCGCCGGCCGCGGGCGCCGTGCCGAACGCGCCCCACATCGGCAGCATCCGCACGGGCTCGGGCGTCGGGATCGACGCGCCCGGATCGCCCATCGCGGCGTACGCGATCGCGCCGCCCTTGATGACGAGTTCGGGCCGGAAGCCGAAGAACGCCGGCTTCCAGAGCACGAGATCGGCGAGCTTCCCGACGCTGACCGACCCGACGTGCTCGGCGATCCCGTGCGCGATCGCGGGATTGATCGTGTACTTCGCGACGTACCGTTTCACGCGCAGGTTGTCGGTGCCCGCGGCTTCGCCCGGCAGCGGACCGCGTTGCACGCTTCATCTTGTGCGCGGTCTGCCAGGTCCGCGATCATCGACTTCGCCGACGCGGCCCATCGCTTGCGAGTCGGACGACATCATGCTGATCGCGCCGAGATCGTGCAAGATGTCCTCGGCGGCGATCGTCTCGCCGCGGATGCGCGATTCGGCGAACGCGATGTCCTCGGGGATCGACGGATCAGATGGTGGCACACCATCAGCATGTCGAGGTGCTCGGCCAGCGTGTTGACCGTGAAAGGCCGGGTGGGATTGGTCGACGACGGCAGGACGTTCGGTTCGCCGGCGATGCTTGATGATGTCCGGGCGCGTGCCCGCCGCCGGCGCCTTCGGTGTGATAGGTGTGCATCGTGCGCCCGTCGATCGCGCGCGATCGTATCCTCGATAAAGCCCATCTCGTTGAGCGTGTCGGTGTGGATCGCCACCTGCACGTCGAGTCGCGTCGGCCACCCGCAGCGCGGTGTCGATCGCATGCCGGGGTCGTGCCCCAGTCTTCGTGCAGCTTCAGGCCCAGCGCGCCGGCGTCGATCTGCTCGCAGAGCGGCGCGGGCACGCTGGCGTTCCCCTTGCCGAGAAAGCCGACGTTGATCGGCAACCCCTCGCTCGCCTGGAGCATCCGCTCGATGTGCCATTGGCCCGGCGTGCAGGTCGTCGCGTTCGTTCCCGGTCGCGGGCCCGGTGCCGCCGCCGATCATCGTCGTCACGCCGCTCGCCGATCGCCACCGTCGACCTGCTGCGGCCAGATGAAATGGATGTGCGTGTCGATCCCGCCGCGGTGAGAATCATGCCCTCGCCGCGCGATCGACTTCGGTCGACGCGCCGACGATCATGCCGGGCGTGATACCGTCCATGATGTACGGGTTGCCGGCCTTGCCGATGCCGGCGATGCGGCCGTCGCGCAATGCCGATGTCGGCTTTGTAGATGCCGCTGTGGTCGATGACGATCGCATTGGTGATCACGGTGTCGAGCGCGCCCTCGGCGCGGGTGATCGACGGACGCTGACCCATCGCCGTCGCGAATCACTTTGCCCCCGCCGAACTTCAATTCGTCGCCGTAGCCGGTGAGATCGCGTTCGATCTGCGACGATCAGGTCGGTGTCGGCGAGCCGCATCCGGTCGCCGGCGGTGGGCCCGAAGAGGCGCGCGTAGCGCTCGCGCTCGATCTTCACGCGAAGCGCCGTTCGCCGGCGGCTTCGACGAGATCGACCGGCCGCTCGATGCCCGGCTCGAAGCGCAGCGCCGTGCCGGCCGGAATGTCGAGCAGCATCGCGCGCGCCGCCTCACGCTCGAACTCGAGGGCCGCATTCACTTGGAAGAAATGCGCGTGCGAACCGACTTGGATCGGGCGGTCGCCGGTATTCTTCACGAGCAGCCGCACGCGGCGCCGTCCCGGCTTCAATTCGATCTCTCCCGCAGCGACGAACAGTTCACCCGGGATCATGGAATCGGCTCGTGGACGGTGACGAGCTTGGTGCCGTCGGGGAAGGTCGCCTCGATCTGCACCGCCTCGATCATCTCCGGCACGCCTTCCATCACGTCGTCGCGGGTCAGCACTTCGCGCCCGGTCTGCATCAGCTCGGCGACCGTGCGGCCGTCGCGCGCGCCTTCCAACACGAACGAGGCGATGATCGCCACGCTCTCGGGATAGTTGAGCTTCAGCCCGCGCTCGCGCCTGCGCCAGGCGAGTTCGGCGGCATAGCTGAGCAGCAGCTTGTCGCGCTCGACATCGGTCAAGTGCATGTGCTAGGTTTGGGAGCGTTCCATACGCCTACCGTGCAGCATTCGTCCCGACTGGTCCTTGCCTGGTACTCCAAAGGGCGGGATGGACGCCGCCGCACTACCGGGAACTCGCGAAAATGATCGAGGCCTATCTTCGCCCCACGACCCTCGCCGAAGCGCTGGAACTGCTGCGCCGAAGCGGGCTTGGAGACGCGCATCGTGGCCGGTGGGACGGACCTGATGGTCGAGGTCGGGCGGGGGACCAAGCCGGCCGCGCGCTTGATCGACATCACCGCCCTCGACGCGGAGCTGCGCTTCGTCGAGTCCGCGCCCGGGCGGCTGACGTTCGGGGCCTTGACCACCCACAACGACGTGCTGCGCTCGTCCGCGTTCCGGCGCGACGCGCTGCCGCTCGTGCAAGCCTGCGCCGAAGTCGGCGCCCCCCAAATCCGCGCGCGCGGCACGATCGCCGGCAACGTCGTCACCGCATCGCCGGCGAACGACACGATCACCGCGCTCGTCGCCCTGGAAGCCGAACTCGACCTCGTGCGGCACGACGGCCGCCGCCGCTTGCACATCGACGAGTTCTGCACCGGCTTTCGCACGACCGCGCTGCGGCCCGGCGAACTCGTTCGCGCGATTTCGATCCGGCCGCTGGGGACGGCGCGGCGCGGGATCTTTCTGAAGCTCGGGTTGCGCCGCGCGCAAGCGATCGCCGTGATCAACGTCGCCGTCGTGCTCGGCTTCGAGGGCGCGACGGTGAGCGAAGCCCGGATCGCGCTGGGCTGCGTCGCCCCGGCGATCCTGCGCGCGCGTCACGCCGAGACGGCGCTCACCGGCCGCCCGCTCGGCCGGGCCTCGATCGCCGAAGCGGCGGCCGCCGCGGCTGCCGCGGCCGTGCCGATCGACGACGTCCGCGCCTCGGCGTCGTACCGGCGAACGGCGGTCGGCGCGCTGGTCGAGCGCGCCCTCGAACGCATCGCCGACGGCACCGAAAGCGCCGGTCTCGCCGACGAGCCGGTGCTGCTCGAGACGCCGTTCATGCGGCAGCCGCCCGAACCGTTCGCGGGCACGGTGGCGGCGACGATCAACGGCCGGCCACACCGGCTCGAAGACGTCGCGCACCTCTCGCTGCTCGACGCGCTGCGCGAGGCCGGCCTGACCGGCTCCAAGGAAGGCTGCGCCGAGGGCGAGTGCGGAGCGTGCACGGTGTGGCTCGACGGGCGCGCGGTGATGTCGTGCCTCGTGCCCGCGCCGCAGGCGCACGGCGCGACGGTGACCACGATCGAAGGGCTCGCGCACGGCGAGCGGTTGCACCCGGTGCAGCAGGCGTTCATCGACCACGGTGCAGTCCAGTGCGGCTTCTGCATCCCCGGGATGATCATGGCCGGCGCGAAGCTGGTCGACGAACGGCGCGAGCCGGGAAAGGACGAGATCCGCACCGCGATCAGCGGCAACATCTGCCGGTGCACCGGGTACGCCAAGATCGTCGCCGCGATCGAGGCGGCGGCCGTCGGCGACGCGGCGCGCGAGCGGGTCGAAGTCGGGACGTGACCCACCTCGGCACCGCGCACCCGCGCCACGACGCGCTCGACAAAGTGACCGGCGCGGCCGCGTATCCGGCCGATCTGATCCGGCCCGGCATGCTGCGCCTGAAGACCGTGTTCGCGCGGCGCGCTCGCGCGCGCATCGTCGCGCTCGACACGCGCGCCGCGCTCGCGCTCCCGGGCGTGGTCGCGGTGCTGACCGCGGCCGACGTGCCGTGCAACCGCTACGGCTTGATCGAGCGCGACCAGCCGGTGCTGTGCGACAAATTCGTGCGGTACTTCGGCGATCGCGTCGCGCTCGTCGTCGCCGAGAGCGATGCGGCCGCGGCGCGCGGGGCTGCGCTCGTCGACGTGACCTACGAGGACCTCGAGCCGCTGACCGACCCGCGCGCCGCGATGGCGCCCGGCGCGCCGCGCGTGCATGAGGATCGCGACAACGTCCTGCTGCATCAGAAGCTGCGCCGCGGCGACGCGCGTGCGGCGCTGGCCGCCGCCGACACCGTCGTGTCGGGAACGTTCACGACCTCGTGGCAGGAACACGCGTACCTGCAGCCCGACGCGGCGGTCGCGTTCGTCGACGATGCCGGAAGGCTCGTCGTCGAGACGGCCGGCCAATGGCTGCACGAAGACCGCCGGCAACTCGCCGAGATCTTCGAGCTGCCCGAAGACCAGGTCGTCGTGCGCTACGCGAAGATCGGCGGCGCGTTCGGCGGGCGCGAAGACCTCTCGGTGCAGAGCCTCGCGGCGCTCGCGGCCTGGAAGCTGCGCCGGCCGGTCGCGATCCGCTGGAGCCGCGAAGAGTCGATCATCGGGCACCACAAACGCCATCCGTTCACGATCGAAGCAACGTGGGGCGCGCGGGCCGACGGCACGATCGTCGCGGTCGAAGCGACCCTGCTGGCCGACGGCGGCGCCTACGCGTCGACGAGCGTCGAAGTGCTCAAGGGTGCGATGACGTTTGCTTGCGGACCGTACGAAGTCGCGAACGTCGCGATCGACGGGATCGCGGTCTACACGAACAACGTGCCGAGCGGCGCGTTCCGGGGCTTCGGTTCGCCGCAGGCGCACTTCGCGGCCGAATCGATGCTCGCGCGGGTGGCCGAAGCGCTCGGCCTCGACCCGCTCGACGTGCGGCGCAAGAACCTCTATCGCGAAGGCAGCGTCAACGCGTGCGGATCGACGATGCCGGCCGGCGTCAGCGCGGTACCGGTGCTCGAGCGCTGCATCGAAGAAGCGGCGCGGCGCATTCCGCGCGGTGCGGTCGCCGCGCCGGGCGAGCGCCGCGGCATCGGTTTCGCGAGCGGCATCAAGAACGTCGGCTACTCGTTCGGCTTCCCCGAGCAGTGCACCGCGAGCGTCCACCTGACCGTGCTCGACGGGATTCGCGGCGCGACCGTGCGCATCGGAGCCGCCGACGTCGGGCAAGGCGTGCACTTGATCCTGCGGCAGATCGTGGCCGAGACGCTTGGCATCGCGCTCGATGGCGTGACCTTGGTGACCGACGACAGCGCCGAAGCGCCCAACGCCGGATCGGCGTCGGCATCGCGCATGACGTTCATGGCCGGGCGGGCCGTCAAAGACGCCGCCGAGCTGGCGCTCCAGCGGCTCGCGACGACGGGCGAACCGTTCGCGACCGTCCAGTACCGCCCGCCGCGCACGACGCCACTCGATGAGAACGGGCAGTGCGAGCCGCACTACTGCTACGGCTACGTCGCGCAAGCGATCGAGGTGGCGGTCGACACGGCGACCGGCAGCGTGCGCATCCTCAAGGTCGTCAACGTCAGCGACGTCGGCCGCGCGATCAACCGCCAGCAAGTCGAAGCGCAGATCGAAGGTTGCGTCGCGCAGGCGATCGGCTACGTGCTGTGCGAGGACTTCCGCTGCCGCGACGGCCGCATCCTGACGCCGAACTTCAGCACCTATCTGTTGCCGACCGCGCTCGACGTCCCGCTCGAGATCTATCCCGTCATCATGGAGACGCCCGACCCGCATGGGCCGTTCGGCGCGCGCGGGATGTCGGAGATGCCGCTCGTTCCGTTCGCCGCCGCGGTCGCGGCCGCGATCCACGACGCGACCGGCGTGTGGCTTTCCGACTTGCCCTTCACGCCCGAGCGGGTGCTCGCGGCGCTAGCCGGGCGTGACGCGCACGCCGTCGCGATGCTGCGCTGACGACGCTTTCCGAACTGAACGCGGCGAGCGAAGACGCGTTCGTGGCCGCGATCGGGTTCGCATTCGAAGACTCGCCCTGGATCGCGCGGGCCGCGGCCGTGCGCCGCCCGTTCGCGAGCATGGAGGCGCTCCACGCAGCGATGGTGGCCATCGTCGCGGCCGCGCCGTCGCCGGCGCAGGTCGCGCTGATCGCAGCCCATCCCGACCTCGCCGGCCGCGTCGCGCGCGAAGGGCGCCTGACCGCTGCCTCGCGCGCGGAACAAGCCGCGGCCGGCCTCGACGCGCTCACTCCCGAGGAGATCGCGCGCTTCGACGCCGACAACCGCGCCTATCGGGCGAAGTTCGGCTTCCCGTTCGTCATCTGCGCGCGCGAGCACGACAAGGCGTCGATCCTCGCGGCCCTGGAGCGCCGCGTGCAGAACGCGCGCGCGGACGAAATCGCGACCGCGCTCGGCGAAATCGCGAAGATTGCGCGGTTGCGCCTGGAAGAAGCGGTACGATCATGAGCGGCTACGTCTTGGACTGGCTCGGTCTCGTCGTGCGGTGGTTTCACTTTACCGCCGGCATCGCGTGGATCGGCGCGTCGTTCTACTTCGTTTGGCTCGACGACAGCCTCAACCGCGCGTTGCCCGACGCGCTCAAACAACGCGGCATGCAAGGCGAACTGTGGGCGGTGCACGGCGGCGGCTTCTACCACAACCAGAAATACTTGACCGGCCCGGTCGGCGAGCCGCTGACCAAAGATCTGCACTGGTTCTATTGGGAAGCCTATTCGACATGGCTCTCGGGGATCGCGATGCTCGCGATCGTCTACTGGGCGGGCGCGTCGACGTTTCTGATCGATAGCGACGTGCTCGCGCTGAGCGTTCCGCAAGCGATCGGGATCAGCATCGCGTCGATCGTCGTCTGCTGGTTCGTCTACGACGCGTTATGCCGGATCCTCGAGAAAAGCCCGGTCGCGCTGTGGACCGCGATCGGCCTGTTCCTGCTGCTGGTCGACTGGGGACTGTTCCACGTGTTCGGCCCGCGCGCCGCGTTCATCCACGTCGGCGCGATCATCGGCACGATCATGGTGTGGAACGTCTTCTTCATCATCATTCCAGGCCAGCGCAAGATGGTCGCGCAGATTCGCGCCGGCCAAACGCCTGATCCGCGGCCGGGCCTCTTGGGCAAGCAGCGCTCGGTGCAGAACACCTACTTCACCCTGCCGGTGCTGTTCATCATGATCAGCAACCACTATCCGATGACGTACAGCGGGCCGTACGGATGGCTCGTGCTGGCCGGCCTGTCGGTCGCAGGCGTGCTCGTGCGGCGCTTCTTCGTGCTGACGCACACGAAGAAATTCGTCGTCGCGTTGCCGGTCGCGGCGATCGCGATCGTCGCAGCACTCGCGGTCGCGGTCGCGCCGCGCACCGCGGCCCCGACGGCCGCCGCTGCGGCGGGCGCGGTCGGCTACGCCGAGATCGCGCCGATCGTCGCCCAGCGCTGCGCCGTGTGCCACGCCGCGCATCCGTCGTACGCGGGCTTCAATGCCGCGCCCGGCGGCGTGCTGCTCGACACGCCGGAGCACATCGTCACGAACGCCGCGCTGATCCGCGCGCAAGCGGTCGCATCGCACGCGATGCCGCTCGGCAACGTCACCCACATCACCGACGCCGAGCGCGCGAAGCTCGGCGCCTGGATCGACGCCGGAGCGAAGGGCCCGTGAAGCTGACGACGCACGTCCTCGACACGGCGGCCGGCGTGCCGGGCAGCGGCATCGCGATCGCGCTCTACAAGATCGACGGAACGTCGCGCACCGAACTGACGCGAGCCATGACCAACGCCGACGGACGCACCTCCGCTCCGGTGGGCGAATGGCTCGCCGCCGGCTGGTACGAGCTCGTCTTCGCGCTCGGGCCGTACTTTCGCGCGCAAGGCGTCGAGGCGTTCTACGACGACATCACGATCCGGTTCCGGATCCACGATGAGGCGCGCAGCTATCACGTGCCGTTGCTGATCGCGCCCTGGGGCTACTCGACCTACCGCGGGAGTTGAGCCGCGACCGCCATCCGGCTCGCTTCGCGGACGATCTCGGCGATCGCGCCGTCGTGCCAATCGAAGATCGTGAAATGGTTGGCGCCGGGGACGAATTCGATGTCGGCGTCGCTGCCCAACTCGCGCAGTTCCGCAGCGAGGAGTTCGACGGGCGGCGCCAAGTTGAATTGATCTTTCGTTCCCACGATCACATGCAGCTTGCCGCGGAGCTTCGGTCCGAGCGCTGGCCAGTTCTCGCGCAGGATGCGCGAGATGTCATAGTGCGCGTCCCAGTATTGCGCGACGTCGGCATCGATGGCTCCGTTGCGGCGATCGAACAGCGGCTTGGGTGCGCCTGACGCGTCACGCGGGCTGAAGACCGCTTCGAACGACGTGAATTGTGCCCGCACCCATCCGGGCTGGTCGACGAACTCGCTCATGGCCTGGCCGTCGATGACGTACGGGTGACCGGCGGGATCCGTGAAGAAGTTCTCCGGCGGCGAACGCGTCAAGTCCGGGCCGCAGAAGTTGCGGAAATCGACCGGATCGGGCGAGAGCGACCATTCGGCTCCGAACACATCGGGATACGTCGTCTGCAGCCAGAGCGCGGACCAGCCCCCGGAGGAATGGCCGCCGACGAAGCGCGTTTGTGCGGTTCCGATCGCCCGCAGGTGCGCTTCGGCGACCGGGATGAACTCGGTCGTGAGCGCCGCGCCCCACGGGCCGTTGTTCGCCGAATCGGCGAACTCTTGGTGGCCGCCGTTGAACATCCCGTTGAGAAAGACGGTGATGAACTCCTCGTGCAGCGCGCGCATCGGCCGCTGCCAGTCCAATCCATCGGACACACTGACCTCGCCGACTCCGCCGAAGCCCTGGATCCAGTAGAACACGGGATAGCGACGTCCCGGTTCCTTGTAGTAGGAATCGGGCAAGAGCACGTGCGCTTCGATCGACACGTCTTGGTTCCAGAAGGCGCTGAGCAACGCGCTCTTCACGTGAATGTCGAGGTACTGCGGCTCGTGCGCGGCCGGCGCGGGCGCGTGCACCGCGATGAACGCAACAGCGCAGACCACGAGCGCTGCAAGATGCACCATGGACGGACGGGCGACACCCATGCCGTCGGGTTGACCGCAGCGTTCGCTAACGCCTCCGTCGGCCGCGGCCGGCCATGCTTCCATGTAGCAGAATGGCAATCGCCTTGTCAGCCTCTTTGGGCGTCAGCTTGTCACCGATGATCCACTGGCGATACCAGATGAACCCTGCGAGCAAGTCGTGCAGCACGGCCGGGTCGACGTCTTTGTCCAATTCGCCGCGTGCGATCGCGTGTTCGATCGGCGCGGTCGTCACCTCGCGGCGCGGGAGCAGGTGCCGCGCTTGCAGCGCGGCGCGCAGTTCGTCGTTGTGGATCGACTCCGCGAGCAACGCCGGCACGATCTGACGGCGGCCCCCCTTGGCGACGGCCGTCACGATCTTGAACAGGGTCGCCAAGTCGTCGGCGATGGCACCGCCCTCGACGACCGGCAAACTCCCAAACGTTCGGTCCATCAACGCGAAGACGAGTTCGAGTTTGGTCGACCAGCGGCGATAGATCGTCGTCTTCGCCACTCCCGACACGGCGGCGACTTGCTCGATCGATAAGCCGGCATAACCGTTTTCAACCAACAGCTCGGATGCCGTATCGAGAATCAACTGGTCGGTTTCGGCACGCCGGGGTCGTCCGGCGGCGCGCGGCTGCGTTCGCGATGCGGGCAAGCTGGTCGCCATCAACAGGGTCCTCGATCCTTTTTCGACACGATACCGTTGCGTATTTATATTAGGTTGTGCTAAATTACCGGATAGTTACACCGTCAAGCCCGTCTCGTGGAGGCAAACATGGCGCTCATGACCGCCCCGCCCCGCCTGCGCTTCATTGATTCGGACGTGCATCCGATCATTTCCAGCGCCGACCTCATCTACCCGTACATGACTGACCCGTGGCGCAAGAAGTTTCGCGACGCAGGATTCGAACTCGGGCCGTTATTCGTGCATCCGCGCTACGCGCACCCGATGGGCGAAACGAGCCGCGCCGATGCGATTCCGCGCCCCGGATCCTTCGCCGGCGCCGATCCCGGCTTCATGCGTTCGCACTACATGGACGTGTTCGGGCCGGAGAAGCTGATGCTGATCCCGCTCAACGCGTCGAAGTTTGTCTCGTTCGTCGACCGCAACGCGATCGCGCAGATCTTCCGCGCGTGCAACGACTACTTCGTCAACGAATGGTTGCCGCGCGACGACCGCTTCATGTACTCGCTGCTCGCGGTGCCGCAAGATCCCGTCCAAGCCGCGGCGGAAATCCGGCGCCTCGGGCACAACAAGCAGGTCGCCTCGGTGTTCGTTCCGCTCGTGGAACGGCTGCTCGGCGACGAGTGGTACTACCCCATCTACGACGCGGCGAGCGAAGTGGGATTGCCGATCCTCACCCATCCGACCGGTCAGGAAGGGAGCTTCCTCGGGTGCCCCACGACCGCCGGCGGCATCCCGACCTCGTACATCGAGCGCTACTGCGATCTGCCGCAGATCGCCGAAGCCAACTGCTGCAGCTTGGTGTTCGAGGGCACCTTCGACAAGTTTCCCGAGCTCAAGGTCGTCTTCACCGAGTGGGGATTCAGCTGGCTCGCCGGCCTGCAGTGGCGCATGGACAAGGTTTGGCGCGCGCTGCGCCGCGAAACGCCCTGGGTGCAACGGCTGCCCAGCGAAATCATCGCCGATCACATGCGTTTCACCACCCAGCCGCTCGACGAGCCCAAGAGCATGGATCAATTCGCCGCAATGCTCGACATCATCAACGCCGAGAAGATCTTGCTCTTCAGCACCGACTACCCGCACTGGGACAACGACATGCCGACGCAGGTGTTCACCCAGCAGCCGGAATCGATGCGGTCGAAAATCTTCTTCGAAAATCCTGCCGAATTGTGGAAGAGGGCGATGGCATGAAACACTTGGTCGGAAAACGCAGCGACTTCGCGGCGAACGCCTTCGCCGTCGTCACCCTCGAAGGGCGCGAGATCGCGATCTGGAACGACGGCACGCGCTTCCGCGCGTTCCGCAACGCCTGCCCGCACCGCGGCGCGCCGCTGAGCAGCGGCGTGGTCAGCGGCACCTACTTACCTTCGCGAGCGAAAGAACTCTGTTACGGGCTCGAAGGTCAAGTGTTGCGCTGTCCGTGGCACGGCTACGAATACTCGCTCGAAACGGGCGAACCGCTCTTCGGCGTCGCCACCCAGCGCCTGGTGACGTATGAAGTGACCGTCGACGACGACGGCGTCTTCGTCGAGCTCAAAGCCGCGCGACCGCTCGAGGCGGCGCCGGCGTAATGCGCGGCGTGCGCGTTTCGCGGAAGACCGTCGTCGCGGCCGGGGCGGCGACGTTCGCGTCGATCGGATTCCTGCGCGGCACGGCCCGCGCCGCGCAGTTCAACTACAAGTACGGCCACAATTTGACCGTCGACAGCCCGCTGCACGTCCGCATGGTGCAGATGTGGAAGGCCGTCGAGCAAGAGTCGAACGGGCGGCTCGCCGTCGAGATCTTTCCGAGCAACGTGCTCGGCGGCGACACCGCGATGGTGTCGCAGCTGCGCTCGGGTGCGCTGCAGCTGCAAAGCACCGCGGGGCTCGTCATCTCGATCATCGTGCCGGTCGCGGCGATCGAGATGGTCCCGTTCGCGTTCAAGAACCGCGACACGGCCTGGGCCGCCATGGACGGCGCCGTGGGCGCCTACGTGCGTTCGCAACTCGAGACGAAGGGCATCCACGCGTTCCCGAAATTCTACGAGCTCGGGTTCCTTCAGGTGACGAACAACGTACGCCCGATCCGCACCCCCGACGACCTGAGTGGGGTCAAGATCCGCGCCGCGGCCGCCAAGCTCGGCTTGGACACGTTTCAGGGCTTGGGCGCGGCGACGATGCCGCTCGATCTCGCGCAAACGTACACGGCGTTGCAGAATCACGTCGCGGACGGCGAGTACAACTCGTACGGCATGATCGAGTTCATGAAGTTCTACGAAGTCCAGCGCTACCTCAGCCGGATCAACTTGTGCTGGGCCGACCAGATTCTGATGATGAACGGCGACGCGTGGAAAGCGCTGCCCTCCGACGTCCAAGACATCGTGACCCGCAACCAGGCCAAGTACGCTCTCTTGCAGCGCCGTGACATGGACCTCTTGAACGAAGCCTCGGAGTCGAAGCTCGCGCGCCAGGGGATGGCCGTCAACGCCGTGGACGATCTCGAACCGTTCCGGGCCAAGCTCGCGGCGAGCGGCTTCTACGATCACTGGCGCGCGGAGTTCGGCACTCCGGCGTGGTCGTTGCTCGAACAGTACTCCGGCAAGCTCGGATAGATCGCGTGCTGCAAACGGCGACGGCCACTCAGCTCGGTCGCGCGCTCCCGGCGGGTGCGGGGCGCCGGCTGAAGATGTTCGTCGCGTTCGCCGGGCCGGCGTTCATGGCGTCGGTCGCGTACATCGACCCGGGCAACTTCGCGACCAACATTCAAGCCGGCAGCGCGTTCGGATACCGGCTCCTATGGGTCGTCGTCGTCGCCAACGCGATGGCGATGCTCTTCCAAGCGCTCTCCGCCAAGATCGGCATCGTCACCGGCAAAAACCTCGCGGAACTGTGCCGCGATCACGCCGCACCGCCGGCGGCGTTCGCGATGTGGATCGCCTGCGAAGTCGCGGCGATGGCGACCGATCTGGCGGAATTTCTCGGCGCGGCGATCGCACTCAATCTGTTGTTCCATATCCCGATGTTGATCGCCACCCTCGTCACCGGGGTGGCGACCTACGCGATCCTCGTGCTGCAGCGCTACGGTCACCGGCCGCTCGAGTCGTTGATCGTCGCCCTCATCGGTGTTACGAGCGTCGCGTATCTCGCCGAGACGCTGTTCGCGAAGCCCGACTGGGGAGCGGTCGCATTCCATTCAGTCACCCCGTGGCTCGGGCCGCAAGCGAGCGTGTTCCTCGCGGTCGGCATCGTGGGTGCGACGGTCATGCCGCACGCGATCTACCTGCACTCCGATCTCACCAAAGACCGGTGTGCGCGCGGAACGCCGGACGACGTGCGCTCGACCGTCCGAATCTCGCACGTGGAGGTGGGGGTCGCGCTCGGATTGGCCTGCCTCGTAAACTTGGCGATGGTGTTCACCGCGGCAGCAACATTTTACGCGCACGGCCACACCGGCGTCGCCGACATCGGATCGGCATACAAAACCCTCGAGCCGCTCTTGGGCAAAGCGGCCGGCGTCGTCTTCTTGATCGCGCTGCTCGCATCGGGCATCTCGAGCTCGGTCGTGGGCACGATGGCCGGTCAAGTCGTGATGCAGGGTTTCGTCGGTTTCCGCATCCCGCTGTGGCTCCGCCGGCTCGTCACGATGACACCGGCGGTCTTGGTCGTGCAGTCGGGGGTCGATCTGACGCAAGCACTCGTGGTGAGCCAAGTGATCCTGAGCTTCGTGCTGCCGCTGCCCGCAATCACGGTGATCTGGTTCTCGAGCCGGCGTTCGATCATGGGCGCCTTAGCGAACACCCGCGCGGTCACCGCCTGCACGATCGCCGCCGGCTGCGCGATCGTCGTCCTCAACGCCCTGCTCCTACGTTCGTTCCTCCCCTGAGCGGCCGCCGCGCGGAGTTGTGAAGCCGGCCTTCCGCACAATCGCACATGCGGGGCGTATGCTGAGGTTCCGCACGCCGCGGCCGGGCGGAGGGTTCGCACGACGGCCGCTGGAGCCACGATGATGAGTGACGACGTCGCCCGCAACATGCTCTCGGGTCAGGGCCAAGCCCCGGGTCGCTCGGAACCGCTGCTGGACCGGATCCGCATGCTGATCGAAGAAGACTTCGGCAAGAAGCGGGAGGGCGCACAGGGCCATGTCGCGCCACCGCCTGTGGAGGCGCAAGCTCCGCCCCTGCCGCTGCGGCAAATCAAGCGTAGAACGAGCGGCATCGTGTGGGGCACGGGCCGCCGCACGGTCGCCAAAGGGCGGCGGCCTTAGGCGCGTCCCCCTAAGGGGCCAGTTGGCACTCCGACTGTGCTGCCGGCCGGAACGCGCGGCTGGGCGGGATCGTTTGGACGATCCTGAACCACGCCTGCGGCTTCTTCAGCCGGTCCGGGGCGAGAACTTCGACCACGTACATATCGTGGGTCAATTGGTGGTCGCGAGCGCGGATTTCACCACCGCGCGCATAGAAGTCGCTGATCTGGCGCCCGTCGAGATACGCCTGCACCTTGCCGGCTTCGGTCGTGCCGACCGCCGCGACGGCAGCGAGCCACTGCGTCGTCGCCGAATAATTGCTCGCCTGAACGTCGGTTGGCTCGACGCCGTGCGCGTCGCGGGCGAACTTCGCGGCCCAGGCGCGCGTTTGGTCGTCCATGTCCCAGTACCACGACGTGGCCGCGCGCGCGCCGGAGTAGACGCCCGGCGCCGCCGCGACGTCCGAGAGGAACAGCAAGCCGACCGCGAACTGCATCTGCTTGTCGAGCCCCAGCTGCCGCGCTTGTTTGACCGAGTTGAGCGTGTCGGGCCCATAGTTCATGAACCCGAGCACCTGGGCTTTGGAGTTTTTGGCGGCCTCGAGCGCCGCCGAGTAGTCGGTCGCGGCCACCGCGACCGGGTCCGACGGAAGCACCGTGCCGCCCTTGGCTTCGATCGCATCGGTGAAATCGGCGGCTAGCTCCCGGCCGAAGGCGTAATTGGCAACGAGCATGTACCACGTCTTGCCATCCGACTGGCTGGCGACGTGGCGCCGGTCGAATGGGCGAGCGCGTAGAGGTCGTAGCCGTAACGGTACGTGTAGCGATTGCACGCCGCGCCGCTGAGGGCGGATGTCGCGCTGCCCGTCACCATGATGAGCTTCTTCTCTTGTTGGGCGACCGCGGCCGCGGCCACGGCGACCTTCGCGTTTGTGAAATCGACCGCGAGATCGGCACCGTTCTCGAACGCCGCGCGCAGCGCCGCCGCCGCGCGGGGCGCGTCGTTGCGGTGATCGATGACGTCGACCTCGATCGGCCGTCCGAGCACTTTACCGCCGAAATCGGCGACCGCCATCTTCGTCGCGAGCACCGAGCCGGGCCCGGCGACCGGCGCGAAGACCCCCGCCATGTCGGTCACGACGACGATCTTCACCGGCGCGGCCGTTTGCGCCGCGACGCGCTCCGGTACACCTGACGAAAGGACGAGCGCAGACGCGAGCGCCAGTGCGGCTAGGCGAGGCAAACGATGCATGGAACGATCCTTCCGCCTCCGCGCACGCGCGGCCCTGCGGGAGTGCGGTCGCGCCGTCGCCAAGGCCAGCCGCCACATCAAACGAGGAGCTGCCAGCGATGACCACGATCCGGATCGCCTTCGATGACAACCTCGGCCTACCGTCCGGCTTCGTCGACGCACTCGACGCGACGGTGCGGGCCCACGGCGCTTCGGGATGCGAGGCGGTTTCGTTTCACGACGTCGGCGCGATGCTGGGCGCGTTCGACCGGCGCGAGGTCGCGATTGCCTTCGCGCCCGCCGGTTCGCTGCCGTACGTTGCGAGCGCGTTCGACGTCATCGCGGAAGCGTCGTTCGGGCCCGAGCACGAAACCGCGTTACGCAGCGCACTGCGCGTGCGCGCCTCCGACGGCGCGGTGACTCTCGACGACATCGCGACGCGCAAGATCGGCTGCGTCAACAGGTACTGCACGACGAGCTACTGGGCCCCGATGATCCTGCTCGAGCGCGAATCGCCGGGCATGTCGCGGGCGCCACTCGACTTCCACGAAGCGGCCGGATTCGACGACATGCTGCGCGCCGTGGTCGACGGCCGCACCGACGGCGCGATGGTGTGGGATGCGGTCGCCTTACGGGATGCGGAAGCGGCGAACAAAACGCAGGCAAGCGTCGTCCACGACGACCTGCCGTGTCCGCTGCTCATCGCCAACGAGGCCCTCGTCGGCGACATACGCACCGCGGTAGCGGCGTTCGCCACCGCCTACCGCAGCGACGATCCGGCCGCGTTCTTCAACGGCTTCACCGTTCCGAACGCCGAGCGCATCGAACGCTTCCGCGCCGGAATGGCACGCGCGCAAGCGGCGTTCGGGCTGAGCTAGAGTTCTGTAGCCTGCCAACCGCCACCGTGAAGCATCCGCTACCCTACTTAGGCGGTCTACAGGCCCTCTGGTTCAACATCAGGCTTGCTGGCATGCCGAGAGCCCCAATTCCATAGGAACGGGCTATCTAATATGTCACCATGATGCCTTCGAACATTCACATGCGATGCGACCAAGCGAAATCGATAGCCTGATCTTTGCAGTACCCAGCCTTGCAAAGGAGGTAAACTATAACCAAGGATATTTTCCAACTCGCCGATCTCGGTCAACGTGGCTCGTGAAATGCTGATCTCATCCAAATTACGGGGCGCCTCGAAATAGGCCACACCGAAGCACACAATGTCGATGCTTCCCTCAATTCCCGGACCAGCGGGACTGCGAATGAGTAGCGACCCATGGCTGACGTAATATTCCCAGACCTGGAACCAGCGCCCCTTCATCAGCTTCGACATCTCGGAGTCGCACATATCAGCGTCGGTGTCGCTGTTCATCACTCTGCTAGTCCTCCGTGCCCCAACTCGCACTACGGTTATGCGAGGGAGCGATCAGCGATGCGAGGGGTGCTCGAAAATTTGTTTTGGGGTCAGTTGATTGACGGACGTGCGCGACCGGCGGGCGTTGTAGTCCGTTCGCCGGCGCTTGAGTCTCAGATTCTACTATGGCACAAAATCGTTCGGACGCGCGGTAGGCGCCGCGCAACACTCGAACAAACTCCGCTACGCACCGCGAGTCTTTCACAAACAGGATTTGCTCATACCCAAACCCACCGCCACGGGGGCGAAACTCGAGAAGATCGCCCGGCGCAACCGTTTTCGGCTTAGCTACACACGACACCCTTCTCCGCCGTAGGCATTCGAGCAAAGTTCGCGTCCTTGTAGATCCGCTCGTCAGCACAATCTCAGACGGGAGGACAATTCGAGCAGGCGACACCGTCCCCATTCCTGACCTAGCCGGCATGGCTAGCGGCGTTCCTCAAATATCCGCGGGAGCAACAGCTTTACGGTGCCGAACGGCGGTCTCGGCTACCCGAGCTTGCCGGAGTAGCGCTCCAAGATCGACCAGGCTTCGTCGCCGAATTCGGCCTTCCACCGGCCGTAGAAGCCGGAGGCGACGATCTTGGCTTTGAACGGCGCCGGATCGGCGACGTTGAAGGCCATGCCCTGGCGCTGCAGCATGTCGGCCGAGGCATCGTCGAGCAGCTGCGAGTCGCGGCGCTGGCGAAGCGCGTATTTCTTGACGTTCGCGGTGACGATCGCCTGAATGTCGGACGGCAGATTCTGCCAGGCGTCGCCGTTGGCCAGCATCCATTGGCTCGCCCAGCAGAGATTGACCACCGTGAGGTACTTCTGCACTTCGAAGAGCTTCGAGACTTCGATGATCGAGTAGGGATTGTACTGGCCGTCGACCGTGTGGGTCTGCAGCGCGGTGTAGAGCTCGACGAAGTTGAGCGGGGTCGCGGCCGCACCGAGCGAGGCGATCGTGTCGAGCAGCAACTTCGCGCCGCCGGTGCGGATCTTCAAACCGCTCAAATCCTCGACGGTCTTGATCGGCCGCACGCTGTTGGTGATCTGGTAGAAGCCGAGCGCGAAACAATGCCGGAACGCGTGCAGCGATTTCGCGTCGACGGCGCTGCACGTGTACGCGCCGAGCGCGCCGTCGAGCGCTTCGTACGCCTTCTCGCGCGTCGGGAACGCGAACGGGATCATCTCGATCGAGGTGACCGGTACGATCGTCGAAATCAACGCCCCGGCCATCGTGTAAAACTGAATCGCGCCCGAGCGCAACTGGGTGAGCATCGCCGGGTCGCTGCCGAGTTCGTTGTTCGGATAGATCGTCGACGTCGAGACGTCCGCCCGTCTCGTCTTTGACGGCCTTCCACATCTGCCGCATCTCGACGTGCAACGGGCTGTTGAGCGGCAAATTGTGCGCGTATTTGTAAGCGAACGTCGCCGCCTTCGCGGGCCGCGGCAGGCCGGCGATCAGCGGTACCGCAACCACGCCGCTCGCGAGGACCGAGCGCCGTGAAACCCGCTTGCTCATGCCGCCCTGATTCCGGGGCGAAAATCTCCGTCCTGCGCCGCGCCCGCTAAGGCTGCGCGGCCTTGAACGCGGCCCAGCCGCCGAAGTGGGAGATGTCGGGCCACCCGAGCTCCTCGATCAACTCACGCGGATAGACCATCGCGCTCGCGTAGGTTCCGTCGGCCAGTTCGATCGGCGCTTCGTACAGGTTCGGCGGCTCGGTCGAGATCAGGTGCGCGTGCTGCTCTTCGGTCAGCTCGTAGATCTCGCCGGCGATCGCGATCCCGCCTTCGGCGACCTCATAGATGCCGGGATGCTGGCCGTTGACGGAGTGCAGACGGTAGCGCGGCGCCGTCTGCGCCTCGCCGACGAACACTGCGGCGAGCAAATTGCCGTGATCGGGCTGGCCGCGCAAGGCCGATCCGCAGATGAAGAAACGCATTACCCTTCCTTTGCGACGAAACGATCCGCCAAGCGGCGATCGATGGCGACGAGTGCGTTGGTCAGCGCGGCGACGCCGAGGTCGAGGTCGGCGGCCGACGTGTGCTCGTTCTTCACGTGGCTGCGGCCGCCGGCGCTGGGCACGAAGATCATCGCCGCCGGAGCCACCGCCGCCACGCACATCGCGTCGTGTCCGGCGCCGCTCGGCAAATCGATCGCCGGCTCGCCGAGCGCGTCGAACGCCTCCGCGAGCGCCGCCCGCAGCCCCGCATCCATCGCGACCGCCGGCCGCCGTTCGATCTGCATCGACGGCGACGTGCACGCCGCGCCGCTTGCCGATCCGCTCCGCATGCGCGACGATCTGCTCGGCGAGCTGGGCCAACAGCGCGTCGTCGATGCTGCGCGCATCGACCCGGAACGTCACCCGCCCGGGAATCACGTTGGTCTGATTCGGCTCGACGACGAGGCGTCCCACGGTCAGCACCGCGCCCGCGAGCGCGGCCGCCTCCGACTCGAGCGCGACGACGATCTCCGCGGCGGCCGTCAAGGCGTCGGCGCGCATCCCCATCGGCACGGTCCCCGCATGCCCGGCTTCGCCGGTCACGTCGATTTCGAAGCGCCGCTGACCCGCGATCGCGGTGACGTTGCCGAGCCGGACGCCGTACCGCTCCAGCACCGGCCCCTGCTCGATGTGCAGCTCGACGTAGGCCGGCGGCATCGCAGCGTCGCGAAGCGGGACGTCGCGCAAGCAGACCGTGTTCGCCGTCGCGCGCGGTCGCGAACGACACGCCGTTGTCGTCGCGCAAACGGTCGACCGACGGAAGGTCGTGCAACCCCGCGAACGCGCTGCTGCCCAAACATCCCAAGGGGAAACGGCTCCCCTCCTCGCCCGCCCATGCGACCGCTTCGAGTGGAAACTCCGTCTCCAACCCGACGTCGTCGAGCCGGCGCAGCGCCCACAGCGCCGCGACCGCGCCGTACGCGCCGTCGTAGGGGCCGCCGGTCGGCACGGTGTCGAGGTGCGAACCACTCAGGATCGGTGCGGCATCGAGCCGCCCCGGGCGCCGGGCGAACACGTTGCCCACACGGTCCTGGCTGATCGCGCGCCCGTCGGCGCGCGCCCACGCCGCGAACTGCGCGCGGGCCGCGTAATCGGCCGGCGTGAACAAACGGCGGTCGATGCCGCGCGCGGTCGCGCCGAAGGCGGCCAAGCGCCGCAGGTCGTCGTCGATCGACGCGGTCGGCGTCACAGATACCGCTCCGCCGGATGCACGGCGATCCAATGCCGCGCGATGTCGACCCGGCGCGCGATCCACACGCCGTCGTGCTCGAGCACGTAATCGAGAAAGCGCGCCAGCGCGGCGGCGCGGCCGGGACGCCCGGCCAAGCGCGTGTGCAATCCGACCGACATCATCTTCGGCGCGGTCTTCCCTTCGGCGTACAACACGTCGAACGCGTCTTTGAGATACTCGAAGAAGCCGCTCGGCGCGCTGAAGCCGGGCGCGACCGAAAACTTCATGTCGTTCGCGTCGAGCGTGTACGGAATGACGAGGTGAGGTTTCTCGCCCACGCGCACCCAGTAGGGCAAATCGTCGTTGTAGGCGTCGGAATCGTACAAGAACCCGCCGTCTTCGACGACGAGCCGGCGCGTGTTGTCGCTGGGCGCATAGCGGCAGTACCATCCCAGCGGCCGCTGCCCGATCGTGCGCTCGATCGACGCGATCGCGCGCTGCATCTGCGCGCGTTCTTCCTCGACGTCCATGTGCTGGAAGCCGATCCAGCGCCAGCCGTGCGAACACACTTCGTGCCCGGCAGCGGCGATCGCGCGCGCAGCGTCCGGATTGCGCTCGAGCGCGAGCGCCGCGCCGAACACCGTCACCGCGATGTTCCGCTCGGCGAACATCCGCATCAAGCGCCAAAATCCGGCTCGGCTGCCGTACTCGTACACCGACTCGACGATCAGATCGCGCACGTGCGGACCGACGGTCGCGCCCGGAACTTCGGTCAAGTACATCTCCGACGTCTCGTCGCCGTCGGGGATCGAGTACTCCGAGCCTTCTTCGTAGTTCATCACGATCTGCAGCGCCAAACGCGCGTCGCCGGGCCACTGCGGATGCGGCGGAGCATGCGCCGTAGCCGATCATATCGCGCGGATAGCCGGTCATTCGACGAGCGCTCCCGCGGCGAACCGCTCCAACTCTTCGAGGTAGTGTGCCTTGCGCGCGTCGTCGAGAAAGAGCGCCTCGAAGGTCCGGCGGTTGAGCGCCAACAGTTCTTCCCAGGTGAAGCCCTGCTCGGCGAGCAGCGCGTACTGCGCCGTCAGATCGGTCGACATCATCGAGGGATCGTCCGAGTTGAGCGTGCAGTGCAGCCCGTGGTCGAGCATCGTCCTGATCGGATGCGGCTCCCCGGGTTTCACGATGCCGAGCGCGTAGTTGCTGACCGGGCACACTTCGAACACGATGCCGCGCGCGGCCATCTCGGCCATCCCGCTCGCCGACTCGACGACGCGAATGCCGTGCCCGATGCGCGACACGCCCAACTCCTCGACGGTCTCGCGGATGCTCTCGTAGCCCGCCGCTTCGCCGGCGTGCGCCACCACGCGCAGTCCGGCCGCGCGCGCCCGTGCGTACGTGTCGCGAAACAAAGGCGCCGGGAACTCTGCTTCCAGGCCGCCCAGCCCGATCCCGACGATCAGCCCGCGCCGCGCGCCGCGCAGCGCGATGTCGAGCACGGCGCCTTGCGTCTGCGGCTCTTCGCGTGAGATGTCGGCGATGAAGACGACGCGCACGCCGGTCAACCGGTAGCCGCGCGCGCTGCCGCGGGCCAGCGCGTCGAGGATCTCCTCGACCCCGAAGCGCCGCAGGTGCAACGACATGCTGATGAAGCACTCGGTGTAGCGCACGTTCTGACGCGCCTGATCGTAGTAGAACTCTTCGATGAGGGTCGCGAGATCGTTGACCTTGCGGATCGCGTCGACGGTCGCGCGATACACGTCGATGAAGTGCGGGAAATCACGAAATTGGAAATAGTTGCGCCACTCTTCGAGCGACGAAACCGGCAGCGCCACCCCGTTGCGCTGCGCCATCGCAAACGACGTCTCGGCCCGGGTCGCGCCTTCCAGGTGCACGTGGATCTCGGATTTCGGCATCGCCCTCAAGCGCTGCTCCAGCGACGGAGCAACCGGGGACCGTTCTCTGGCCAAGACTGAACCTCAAAACGTTCGCGGTATCATCTCAATTACGGCGAGGCCTGTCAACGGGCCACTTGCACAACGATTCGGCGAGGGACGCGTGCCTCGGCCGTGGCATCTGCTGGCGATGATCGATCGCTACTTCGGCATCGCAGCGGCGGGTTCGAACGTGCCGCGCGAGCTGCGTGCCGGCCTGACGACGTTCTTGACGATGTCGTACGTGCTGCTGGTGAACCCGGCCGTCCTGGGCAACGCAATCGTCATCCCCGACGGCTTCGCCAAGCTGCTGGTCGTCACCGCGCTCGCAGCGGCCGCGGGCAGCCTGCTGATGGGGCTCGTCGCCCGGTACCCGTTCGCCCAGGCCCCGGGCATGGGGCTCAACGCGTACTTCGCCTTCACGGTCGTGCTGGGCCAGAAGATTCCCTGGCAGACCGCGCTCGGCGCGGTCGCGATCTCGGGCTGCATCTTTATCGCCCTCTCGGTGCTCGGCGTGCGCCAGGCGATCGTGCGCGCGGTCCCCTATCACCTGAAGTTTTCGATCACCGCGGGGATCGGGATGTTCCTCGCCTTCATCGGGCTCAAAGACGCGGGGGTCGTCGTCACGAGCCCGGCGACGTTCGTGACCCTCGGCTCGTTCGCCTCACCCGGCGTGCTGATCGCGATCAGCGGCCTGATCTTCACCGCGGTCCTCTTCGTGCGCCGCGTGCCGGGCGCGATCTTGCTCGGCATCGTCGGCTCGACGCTGGCGGCGATCGCGACCCATGCGCCGGTCTACGCCGGTCCGAACGGCACCCTGATCCCCTTCGGCGGCTTCACCCGCGGCCTCATCGCACTGCCGGTAGCGCCGACCGAACTGATCGGCGCCCTCGACCTGCGGGCGGCGGCCGGCCTGGGCGTCGCCGCGGTTGTGTTCACGTTCTTCTTCGTCGACTTCTTCGACGCGACCGGGACGCTCGTCGCGCTCGCGAACAAGGCCGGGGTGCTCGATGCGAACGGCAATCTGCCGCGCGCGCGGCGCACGTTCGCGATGGACGGCACCGCGGCGGTGATCGGCGCGTTCCTGGGGACGAGTACGACGACCGCGTACATCGAGAGCGCGAGCGGCATCGAGGAGGGCGGACGCACCGGACTGGTCGCGGTGACCGTCGGCGTGCTGTTCCTCGCCTCGATCGTGCTGTGGCCGCTCGCTTCGGCGATCCCGGCGGCCGCGACCGCTCCCGCGCTGATCGTCGTCGGTGCGCTGATGCTCGACGGGTTGCGCTCGATCGACTGGGACGACTATGCGATCCTCATCTCGAGCTTTCTCACCGTCGTGATGATGCCGCTGACGTTCTCGATCGCCAACGGCGTCAGCTTCGGGGTCGTCAGCTACGCGGCGATCATGCTCTTCAGCGGCCGCGGGCGCAAGGTCGACCCGCTGCTCTACGCGGTCGCCGCGGCGCTCGTGGCGCGCTACATCTGGCTCGTCGGGTGAGCGCGGCGGCGCCCTGCGAGCCCGCCGTGCGCGACGAGTGGCACGTCGTGTCGGCCTCGGGCGCGGTTGCGGCCGGCGCGCGCGTGCGGACGACGCTGCTCGGCACGCCGCTCGTGATTGCGCGCGACGACCGCGGCGCGATCGGCGTCGAAATCGAAGCGGACGGCGCACGGCTGCGCGCCTTCGAGCGCTTCGGCTACGTGTGGACGACGCTCGGCACGCCCGCGCACGAGCTGTTCGACATCCCCGAGGCGGCCGAACCCGACCGGCGCAACCTGCACGCGGCGTCGCTCGGCGTCCACGTCTCGGCGCCGCGCGCGATCGAGAACTTCCTCGACCTGGGGCACTTCCCGTTCGTGCACACCGGTTTGTTGGGCGCCGAACCCTTCACCGAGGTGAAGCCGTACGACGTTACCGCCTCGCTCGACGGCGGCGTGCTCGCGACGCGCTGCCGCTTCTATCAACCGCGGTCGGCGGCGTTCGCGACCGAAGGCTTCGAGGTCGAGTACGTGTACCGCGTCCCGCACCCGTACTGTTCGGTGCTCTACAAACGCAATCCCGAGTTCGTCGACCGCATGGACGCGATCGCGTTGTTCGTGCAGCCGCTCGACGAGGAGCACGTGCGCGCGCACGTGTTCTTGTGCCTGCTCGACCGCGTGAGCACCGATGCGGAGATCCGCAGCTTTCAGCAGACGATCTTCGCGCAGGACAAACCGATTCTCGAAAATCAGCGGCCCAAGCGCCTGCCGCTCGACCCGCACGCCGAGCTGCCCGCACGCGCCGACGCCTCGTCGCTGGCGTACCGGCGGTGGCTGCGCGAGCGAGGCGTTCGGTACGGGACCATTCCCGCCGGCGCATGAACCGCAGCGGTTGGTTCGCCGTGTTGCGCGGCGCCGATCTCGCGCCAGGCGAGATCGCGTGGACGCAATTGCTCGGCGAGGAACTCGCGCTGTGGCGCGACGCGGACGGCGGCGTCAACGCCTGGGCCAATCGCTGTCCGCACCGCGGCGTGCGCCTGACGCTGGGCGACAACCTCGGCACCGAACTGCGCTGCCGCTATCACGGATGGCGTTTCGCCGCCGGCAGCGCGGCGTGCACCGCGATTCCCGCGCACCCCGAGCGCATGCCCTCGGCGTCGCTGCGCGCGATCGCCTACGCGTGCCGCGAGGCCCACGGCTTCGTCTGGGTCAACCTCGACGCCGGCGCCGGGCCGCTCGCCGCGCCGGCGGGGCTCGAGGGTGCGACGCCCGCGCGCAGCGTCGTCGTGCACGCCGCCGAGACGCAGGTCGCCGGCGCGCTACGCGCCGTGGACGGCGCCATCTTCGCGCTGCAGCCGCTGTCGCCGCACGCGACCGTCGTTCACGCGGCGTTGCCGGGGGTGCTCGCCGGCGACGAACGCCGCACGGCGCTGCGCGAGCACGACCGGCGCATGCGCGCGCTGCGCGACCGGCTCGAACGTGACGCTGCGCCGTGATCGTCCTCTACGACGACGTGCTGAGCGCGGAGTGCTATGCGGTGCGCCTCTTCGCGAGCCTGCTGCAGCTGGACGTCACGATCCGGCCGGTCGACGTCGAGCCCGGCCGCGAGCATCGCGCGCCCGCGTTCCTCGAGCGCAACCCCTTCGGCGACGTGCCGCTGCTCGACGACGACGGCTACGTGTTGCGCGAAGCGACCGCGATCCTCACCTATCTCGCGAGCGCGTACGATCCCAGCGGCCGCTGGCTGCCGCGCGAGCCCGCGCTCGCGGGCCGCACCGCGATGTGGCTCGCGTTCGCGCACGAGCTGCGCGCGAGCGCCGGCATGGCCCGCGCCTGCGCGACGTTCGCGCTCCCCGGCGACGTCGACGGCGCTCGCGCGACCGCGCACCGCCAGCTGCGCCTGCTCGACGAGCACCTGTGGTTCTCGCTCGACGAAACCGACGGCTGGTTGTGTCCGGCCGCGCATCCGACCGTTGCCGACGTCGCGTGCTTCCCGCTCGTGATGCTGGCGCCCGAAGGCGACGTTTCACTGCTCGAGTATCCGTCGGTGCGCCGCTGGACGAACAAGGTCAAGAAGATCCCCGGCTTCACCGCGATGCCGGGGATCTTCCCGATGACCTTACCGCCCGACGTGGGCCCGCATCGAGAAGCGTAGCGTCCGCGTCGGCGCCGGGATCAAGTAGGTCGAGTACGAGCCCTGCTGGATCGTGTTTCCGTCGGTCGTGTAGTTGCCGACCGCCGGCACGCCGAGGTTCGGTGCCGGGAGATAGTTGTACGAATTGGTGTTGAACAGGTTCTGCACCGAGAGCTGGAAGTCGAGATGTTTGACGATCGGCTGGCGATACGTGAGGTCGGCGATGGCGAACGGTGGTTGATAGTAGGCGTTGTTCTTGCCTTCGTAGTCGACGCCGAGCGCGAGGAACGCCCCTTTCTGCCACTGATAGGTCATCTGCCCGTAGCCCTTGAGGTACGGAATACACGTTGCGAGCCCCGGCGTGAACTGCGCGTTACCGCACACCTGCACGTTGTTGGCCGGCACGGCCGGAAAACCGTTGTATGCCGACACCGGGATGCCTTGAAGGATCGAGCTATCGGCCGTCAACGCGACGTTGTAACCGAAGCCGCGCGCCGGCGCGTAGGCGTACTTGGCGGTGAGCAGGGTCGCTTGAAGCGTCGCGACGTTGATCGGCGTGAACACGCCCAAGATCGCCGGCTGGCCGTTGAGGGTCACGTTTTCCTGCGTCGTCAGTTGCTGGAACACGTTGTGGACGTTGGTCTGCTGCAGATCCATGCTCATGACGCCGCCGTACTTGAAACGGTGGTCGAAGCCGATGTCGAAGGCTTGGCTGAACTCCGGCAGCAGGTTGGGGTTCTTCTCGGTGACGATGCCGGCGGTGTAGAGGAACGCCGGCGGCTGGATCGCGGCCGGGCCGCTCACGTCGCCGATGAACGGGAACGTCTCCGACGAGCCGTACGCGACGCGCAGCGACGTGTTGGGGTCGGTCCGTGCGACGAGCGCGATGTGCGGATCGAAACGCGACACCGAGCGTCCGAGCCCGGTCGAACCGATCGGATTGTTGTTCGGCGTCGAACACCGGCTGCTGACCCGAGAGCGTCCACTGGGTGTTGTAGAAGCCGAAGTTCGCGTTGACCTTGGGCATGATCGGGACGGCGCCGGTCAGCGAGAACGTCGAGTAGCGCGTCGCCGAGAACGGGACTTGCACGTTGGTCGGCGCGTTCGCATACGCGAACGTGCTTTGGCCGTGGTAATCGTAGGTCAGGTCGAGGAACCCGGCGCCGGCCGCGATCGGCTGCACCACCGAGAACGTCGAGCCGTAGAGCTTGTCGATCTCATACGTGCTGTAGGGATATTGATAGCACGTCTCCTGACCTTGGTTCGTCGTGATCGTATTGTTCGGGCTGTTGATCTGCGTGAAGCTGTAGATCGTGCCGACCGGGCACGCGGTGCTCTCGAAGGCGTTGGGATTCGGCAGTCCGGTCGAGGGAATCTGGACGCCGGGCCCGAGTGACGGCGGCCCGGGATAGGGGAGCCCGGGGCCGGTGTAGCCCGGCGGCGGACCGTAGAACGCGGGGTATCCACCCTCGCCGGCACCGTTGTAGGTTTCCGGCTGAATCGATCCGAGATACGGCCGTACCAGCAGCGTCGTGTTACCGAACGACGTGCGGAAGTTGGCGGTCCACAACTGCTGCGTGTTCCAGATGTCGGTCCCGGGGAACCAGTAGAACCCGTTGATCGTCTTGCCGATCAGGTTCGAATACGTCGGATTCGTGCACTGGTACGAGTTCGGAATGCACTGCTCGATCGTCGTCGGCCCGTACGAAGCGCCCCACGCGGACCCTTGCGGCGTGAACCCGCCGTACGAACCCAGGAATCCGAAGTCGAGTGACGTCGTCGGCGAAAAGTCCCAGCGCGCCTTGTACAGCTGAGCCTTCGAGTAGAGCGAACCGCTGAAGTCGCCGCAGAACGCGACCGTCGCTGCGGTGTTGACGTTGATCGTCGACGCGGGGTCGGTGACGTACGTGTCGCATTCTTGTTTGCCGAAGTAGTAGCCGTTCTGATTGGCCGTCCCCAGGCTGAACACGTAGTCGAATTTGCCGGCCGAACCGGTGACGATCGCGTTGGAGTATTGCGATCCCCAGTTGTCGTCGCCGACCGTCAGCTCCGCCGTTTGCTTCTTCGTGAACCCGATCGTCTGCAGGTTGACGGTGCCGCCGACCGCGATGTTCGCGAAGGGCGTCGTGTTGCCGGGGCCCGACTGCGTTTCGACGTTCCCGATCATGTACGACGGGAAGTACTGGCTGAGCCACACGCCGTACTGCCCGAGGGCCAAGGGGTGTCCGTCGATCAGCACCTGCGTTTCGTACGGTTGCAAACCGCCGACGACGATCGAGGTGTCTTGCTGGGTGCCGAGCTTCTGCACGACGACGTCCGGGATGCGCTGCAGCACGTCGTTGACTTGCGGCGCGGCGTAGTTCGAGAACGCCTGCCCGCTGACGACGCTTTGATTGGCGGCGCCGGTATTGATCGTGCCGGCCGCACCGCGCCCGGTGGCCGTGACCGTCCCGATCGTGCGCATTGTCGAAAGATTTTGCTCGGAGATCGTGACCGTCAGCGGAACCGATTGCCCGGCGGTCACCGCCACGTCGGGTGTCGAGGCGGAATCGTAGCCGGGCTTGCTCACCGTGATGCGATACAGGCCGGGCGGAACCGCCAAGGTGAAGGCGCCCGAGCCGTCGGTCGTCGCGCTCGCGCGGGCCGGCCCGGTCGCGGTCACCGTTGCGCCGGCGATCGGCGCACCGGCGGCGGAACGCACGGTTCCGGTGATCGCCGTGGCGTCCGCGAAAGCGGGCAACGCTACGGGTAACAACAATCCCCAAAAGGCAAAGCCAGCCACGAGCCGGCGCGCCAATCGCAGCAAATCCATCGCACCTCGATATGACAACTGACGCCGACCTGTTGGCGGCGTGTTTATCGGTCGATGGTATCGTTACCCAGGTCACACGTCATTCGACATTTGGTGTGGCTGAACGTGATGTTCTGTCGCATTTCGCCTAACCGCTTTCCACGCGACGACGCCGCGCGCGGAGCCTTCATTCGCGACGGCGCTCCTGGTAGGCGTCGCCGTTCTCCCGCATCTTCAGATCCTCGTAGGGACTCGCGACGCGCCGGTACAGCTCGAGCTTCGCGCACTCGAGCACGCCGACCGCGGTGTTGATCTCGCTGTAGTGCGGGTCGGCATCCAACCAGATGTCGGCGATGCGCGTGATGAGATAGTTGAGCGTGCCGGCTTGGCTCGCTTTGATGTAGGCCACGAACTCCGGGGTGAAGACGCGCTCTTCGATCGACGCGCGGATCTCTTTGCTGACGTACGGCATGGCGTTCTCCTTCGCGGCGCAGGAGGAACACGCCCGCGACGCATGGACTGATTCCGGGGTGCGATCGACTTTGGCCGCTTCGACGGCGCGAACGGGCTTCTCGCGACGCGCGCTCCTCGCCGGCACCGCCGCGGCGTTGGCCTGCTCGGCACTCGAGCCGCCGGCGGACGCTGCGCCGGGGCCGCTCGTCGCGCTCGTGCACACGCAGGCCGGCGGCGACGACGGCGTCGTCGACGGCATGATCGCGAGCCTGCATCAGATCGGGCACGAACGCGGACTGACGGTGCGCGCCGTCTACGCGCGCGATGCCGCGAACTATCAGCCGATCCTCGAACTGCTCGGGGAAGCGGGCGCCGCGGTGGTGCTGGTCACGTTCAACGAGATGACCGAGCCGCTCGAAGCGGTCGCCCCGCAATTTCCCAAGACGCGCTTCGTGCAACTCTACGGCGATCCGATCGTGCCGCCGATACCCAACGTGCGCACCGTGTCGTACGAGACGCACACCGCCGCCTATCTGTCGGGCGTGTGCGGCGCGAAGATGTCGAAGGGCGGACGCCTCGGGTACGTCGGCGGCGAGAGCATCCCGTCGCTCGACGCGAACGTCAACGCGATGGCCGCCGGTGCGAAGAGCGTGCGCGCCGCCTGCGAGCTGAACGCGACGTTCGTCGGTTCGTTCCAAGACCCGGCCAAAGCGCTCGAGATCGCCAATCAGATGTTCGCGGGCGAGATCGACTACGTGCAGGCCGACTCGGCCGCCTCCGATCTGGGCGTCATTCAAGCGGCGAACGATCATCCCGGGCGCACGGTCAGCGGCGGCTCGCGCCCGCAGTTTCCGCTCGGCCCGGCATCGGTGGCGGCCGCCACGCTGTGCGACTTCGGGCGGTCGCTCTACCAGCAGACCGCCGCAGCGCTGGGCCCGGAGTGGACGGGCGGACACTATCGCAGCGGCTTGCAGGACGGCGTCGTCGACTTCGTCGCGTCGCCCCTGTTCGCCGCTCACGCTCCCGCCGCCACGGCCGCGCGCTTTCGCGCCGCGTGGCCGGCGATCGTCGCGACCAAGGTGCGCATCGTCGCCGGCTCGCTCAAAGTGCCGTTCAAGCCGATGCTCGGGTGAGCGCACTCGCGTGCGACGACGTCACGGTCGCGTACGGCGACGTCGTGGCGCTGCGCGAGGTCAGCGTCGCGTTCGACGCCGGACGCATCCACGCGGTCGTCGGACAAAACGGCGCGGGGAAGACGACCTTCGCGCGCGTCTGCGCGGGGATCGTGCGCCCGTCGGCGGGGCGGCTCGCGATCGGCGGCCGCACGGTGGCGACCGGCGACGTCGGCGCTTCGCGCCGGTGCGGCGTCGAACTCGTGCATCAGAGCTTCGCGCTCCCGCCGTCGTTCACGGTCGCCGAAGCGCTCGAATTCGGCAGCACGCGGCGCGCCGCACCGGTGTACTCGCGACGCGCGCTCGAACGGCGCTGGCACGACCATCTCGCCAGCCTCGACGTGCCGGCTCGCTTGAGCGATCGCATTCGCGACCTTCCGGTCGAGACGCAGCAGGGGGTCGAGATCGCCCGCGCGCTGGTCAGCGATGCGCGCGTGCTGATCCTCGACGAGCCGACCGCGGTGTTGGCGCCGCCCGCGATCGAGGCGCTCTTCGCGCGATTGCGCCGGCTGCAACAAAGCGGCGTCACGGTGCTCGTCGTGCTGCACAAGATTCGCGAAGTGCTCGCGATCGCGGAGACGGTGACCGTGCTGCGGTCCGGCTCGGTCGTCGCGCGCTTGTTGCCGGCAGCCGGCATGAGCCAGGCCGAGCTCGCACGCGCCATCGTCGGCGCGAGCGATGTCGCCGAAGGCACCGCGACGATGCCGGCCGCGCAAGGAGACGCACCCGCCGGGCCGGCGCTGCGCCTGACGGCGGCGGTCACGCGTGCCGATGCGAGCGGCCCGCGCCTCGACGCGGTCGATCTGAGCGTCGGCCGGGGCGAGATCGTCGGCATCGCCGGGGTCGAGGGGAACGGCCAGCGCACCCTGGTCAACGCGCTGGCCGGCCTCGCGCGCTTCGAATCCGGACAGCTGCACCTCGGCGGTTTCGACATGACGAACGCGTCGCTGCTCGAGCGGCGCGCGCGCGGGCTGCGCATCATTCCGTTCGAGCGCAACGTCGAAGGGCTGAGCTTGTCGAGTCCGCTCTGGCAGAACTGGTCGGCCCGCGTGCTGGCCGCGGGCAAGATGCTGCGCGCGATCGATCCGCGCCGGCTGCGCGCCGAAGGCCGTGCCGCGCTCGACCGCTGGGACGTGCGCTACGACTCGGTCGACCAGCCCGCCGGCGCGCTCTCCGGAGGCAACGCGCAGAAGGTGATTCTCGCCCGCGAAATCGATCCCGCCGCGACGCTGATCGTCGCCGCGCAGCCGACCCGCGGCCTCGACATCGCGGCCACGCAATTCGTTTGGACGGCGCTGCGCGAAGCGCGCGCCCGTGGGGCCGGGGTACTCGTGATCTCCTCGGATCTCGACGAACTCTTCGACGTCAGCGATCGCGTCGTCGTGTTCGTGTCGGGCCGCATCGTCGCCGAGTTCGCACCGCCGTACGACCTGCGCCGCGTCGGGGCGGCGATGAGCGCGGCGCACGCATGAATTCCAAGCTGTTCGCCTTCGTTCGCGCGCTCGCGTACGTCGTGCTCGCGCTCGTGCTGTGCAGCGGCATCTTCGCGTGCGCCGGCTACGCGCCCGGGGCGATGTTCGCCGCCATTGCCGACGGCGCACTGCTTTCGCCGCATGGCGCCGTGCACACGTTGCGCTGGGCGATGCCGCTCTTCGTCACCGCGCTCGGCGTGCTGATCGCCTTTCGTTGCGGATACTTCAACATCGGCGCCCAGGGGCAGTTCTATTGCGGAAGCATCGCGGCCGCGTTCACCGCCGATGCGCTGCACGCGGCTCCGGCGTGGCTCGCGATCCCGCTCGCGTTGCTCGCCGGCATCGCGGGCGGGGCGCTGTGGGCGCTGTGGCCGGGCGTGCTGCGCGCGCGCTGGGGAACCGACGAAGTGATCACGACGCTGATGGGCAACTTCATCGCCGCCCTGGCGCTCTCGTACGCGGCCTCGGGGCCGCTCAAAGACGCGTCGGGCACCGGCGAAGTCGCGGCCGGGCGCCCGATCGCCGCGGCCTTTCGCATCTCGACGTCGAGCGGTGTCTCGTGGACGATGTTCGCGATCGTCGCGGTCGCGGGCGTCTTGGCGTGGTTGCTCGTCGAACGCACCGCGTTCGGCGTGCTCGGCAGTTTGGCGGGCCGCAATCCGGTGATGGTCGTGTGGCAGGGCGCGCGGTCGGGGCGGATCGCGCTCGCGGCCTTCCTCTTCAGCGGAGCGCTGGCGGGACTGGCCGGCGCGCTCGAACTCCTGGGCCCGAGCGGACGGCTCTTGAGCAGCTTCGCGCCGACGCTCGGCTTCAGCGCGATCCTGATCGCGCTCGTGGCGGGGCTCGCGGTCCCGGCCGCGGCGCTCGTCGCGCTCTTCTTCGGCGGGCTGGCGGCGGCGAGTCTCTACTTGCCGGTCATCGCCGGTTTGCCGGCTGCGGCGATCGACATCATCAACGCCGCGATCACGCTCTTCATCACGGCGCGAGCGTGGCCGCGTGTCGTGCGGCGCGTGCGCGCATGATCGCCGCGCTCGTCGCGATCCTTCAATCCGCGACCCCGCTGGTCTACGTGACGCTGGGCGGCGTGTTAGCGGCGCGCGCCGGCATCTGGAATCTGGGCCTCGAAGGGCTGATGATCGCGGGCGCGTGCGCGGCGGTCGTCGGCTCGAAGCAGTCGTCGTCGGTCGGGGCCGGCATCGCGATCGCGATCGTCGTCTGCGTGCTGCTCTCGGTGCTGCTGTGGTTCGTCATCGAGAAGCTGCGCGCGAATCCGGTGATCGCGGGCCTCGGGCTGAGCGGCCTCGGCTTGGGCGGCACGGATCTCGCGATTCAAGCGATCTACGGCAACGAAGGCACGATCCAAGCCCCGTTTGCGCTCCCGCGGCTGGGGCCGGGGGCGGGCGACTTCGCGGGCTGCTCGGTGCTCGTCGTCGCGATGCCGTTCGTCGTCGCCGGCATCTGGATCTTGCTGCGCCGGACGCGCTTCGGCTTGCGGCTCGCCGCGTGCGGCGAACACCCTTTCGCGGCTCGCAGCGTCGGCGTCGATCCGGCGCGGATGCGCTTGGTCGCGCTGGCGCTCGGCGGCGTCCTGTGCGCGCTCGGAGGCGCCGAACTCGCGCTTGGAAGTCTCCAGATCTTCAGCGTCGGCATGACGGCGGGACGCGGCTACATGGCCTTCGCGGCGGTCATCTTCGGGGCGATGCACCCGCTCGGCTCGAGCCGCCGCCGCGACCTTCTTCGCGCTGGTCGCATACTTGGGAATCAAAGTGCAACTCGCGGCCGGTGCCGCCGTGCCGCCGGAACTGATCCTGAGCCTGCCCTACGTCGCGACGGTCCTGGGCGTGTGGCTGAGCAGCCGTCTGCGCGGCGGCGACGTCGCCGCGATCTCCGAGCTGCGCGAGTATTGACCGCGCTCGGCCGCACCCTCGCGACGGCGCCGAACGCAATGGATGTCGCCGGTCGCGGGGCCGCGAATCAACGCCGGCATGGTGCGCAAGCTCGTCATGGAGCGGTCGTCCAAGAGCGATCGTGGCTTTCGCTGGCGCGGGACCGACGTGGCGCGGATCGAGGGGCTCAGCGACGGCGTCTTCGGATTCGCGGTGACGCTCCTGATCGTCTCGCTCGAAGTGCCCAAGACGTTCGACGAACTGACCGCGACGATGCGCGGCTTCTTCGGCTTCGCGGTCACCTTCTATCTGCTGATGCGCATCTGGTACATGCAGTACCGGTTCTTCCGGCGCTACGGCTTGCACGACCGCGTCACGATCGTGCTCAACGCGGCGCTCCTCTTCGTCGTGCTGTTCTACACCTATCCGCTGAAGTTCTTGGCGTCGCTGCTGCTGGGAGGCGCTCGCAGCACGGCCATCCAGCCTTCGCAGTGGTGGGCGCTGCTCGTGATCTACGGCGCCGGCTATGGGTTGATCACGGTGCTGTTCATCCTGCTCGACCTCAACGCGCTGCGCCAGCGCGAGCACCTCGAACTCACCGAGCGCGAAGCGTTCGAGACGCGGCACACGATCCGCATCGGCGCCGGCCACCTCTGCGTCGCGCTGCTGTCGATCGCGGTGGCGATCGTGTGTCGCCCGCTCGACTCGCGGGCCGGGCTCTTTGCCGGGCTCACGTACTTCTTGATCTATCCGGTGGGAGTGCTGATCGGCATCGCCGACGCACGCCGCCGTCGCGCGCTCTTCGCCCCCGCAGCAACGGAGGCCGTCGCGCGGTGAAGGGGCTGCTGCTCGATTTCGACGGGACGATCGCCGACACGGAACGCCACGGCCACCGCGTCGCCTACAACCGCGCGTTCGCGGAGTTGGGGCTCGACTGGACGTGGGACGACGCGCTGTACGGCGAGCTGCTGGCGGTAGCAGGTGGGAAGGAGCGCTTGCGCCATTACCTCGAGCGCTACCGGCCGGCACTGCTGGAGGAAGCGCTCGCGACCGGTTTGATCCCGCGCATCCACGAGACGAAGGGGCGCCACTTCGCGCAGCTCTCGGCGAGCATCCCGTTGCGCCCCGGCATCCTGCGGCTGCTGCGCGAAGCGCATGCCGCCGGCATCGCGATCGCGATCGCCACCACGGCGCAGCGGTCGGGCGTCGAGGCGCTGCTCGGCCACTTCGCCGGGATGCGCGAACTGATCGGCGTCATCGCCGCCGACGACGCGGCCGAGCGCAAGAAACCCGAACCCGACGTCTACCTGGTCGCGCTCGAACGTCTCGGGATGCAAGCCCGAGACTGCGTGGCGATCGAAGACTCGAACACCGGTCTGCGCGCGGCGCTCGCCGCCGGCCTCACGACGGTGGTGACCGCGAGCGACTACACCGCCGGTGACGACTTCAGCGGCGCGGCGGTGGTGCTCTCGGACTTGGGCGAACCCGGCCGTCCGGCGCGCAGCTCCGCGGCCCCGCGCCCCCGCACGGCTTCGTCGACGTCGCATACCTCGAAGCGATCGGCCGCACGGCGCACCCGGAGCCTTCGTAAGGCGCACGGGAGGCCGCCGCGCGCGGTCGCGCCAAGCTGTTTTGTCACGATGAAGAAACTGATCGTGTTCGACCTCGACGGAACGCTCGCTGAAAGTAAATCCGCGATCGACGCCGAGATGGCGAGCTTGCTCGCAGGGCTGCTCGCGGTCGTGAAGGTCGCGGTGATCTCCGGCGGAGATTGGCCGCAATTTCAGAAGCAACTGCTCGCGCATCTGCCGCAGGACGAACGCCTCGACGGCCTTTCACTCCTTCCGACGTGCGGGACGCGGTTCTTCCGCTACGAAGGCGGCTGGCGCAAGCTCTACGCCGAAGATCTCACCGCCGCGCAAAAACAGAAGATCGTCGCCGCGCTCGACGCCGCGGTCGCGCAAGCGGGGTTTCAAACGCAGCAGCCTGGGGCGAGCTGATCGAGGACCGCGAGAGCCAGATCACCTACTCCGCGCTGGGCCAGCAAGCCCCGCTCGAAGCGAAGAGCACGTGGGACCCCGACTTCGCCAAGCGCAAGAAGATCAAAGGCTGCTCGACGTTTCGCTGCCCGACTTTTCCGTGCGGATGGGCGGCTCGACGTCGATCGACGTCACGCTGCCCGGCATCGACAAAGCCTACGGCATCCGCAAACTGCGCGACATCCTCGGCATCGCGATCGACGAGATGATCTACGTCGGCGACGCGCTGTTCCCGGGCGGCAACGATTATCCGGCGCGCGAGACGGGCGCGCTGTGCATCCAAGTGCTCAACCCGCACGAAACCAAGCGCGTGATCGAAACCGCGACCGCGTGTTTGGGTACGGGTTGAGCACGGCAATACCGGCGGTTGGGCGCATCGGCGCGGCTTCACCGAGCGCAACCCGCTTCCGCTGCACGGCCGATCTCGACCGCGGCAAGCGCGGCCTGACCGAGGCAGATGCCGCCGTCGTTCGGCGGCACGCGCAGATTGACCAGCAGCCGTTCGCCCAGCGCAGCGTGCAGCAGCTCGACCAGCAGCGCGTTCTGGAACACGCCGCCGACCGACGACGACCGCTTCGAACGCAGCGCGCTGCTTGCGCGAACGATCGCGCCGGCCACCGCCGCGTGGAACGCGAACGCGATCTCGCTCGACGTCGCGGCCCGCGATCCGGTCGCGCACGATCGCATCGAGCAACGGCCGATAGTCGAACTCGCGCCGGCGAACGGGAACGGATACGCTGCGACCGGCGCTGCCCGGCGCGCGAGTTGCTCGAGCCACATCGCCGCTTGGCCCTCGAAGGTTTGCTCGCGGGTGAAGCCCAGCAGCGCGGCGACCGTGTCGAACAGCCGCCCGACCGAAGTCGTCTCGAAGGTGCGAACGCGCTTGCGCGCGAGCTCCGTCGCGCGCGCGTAGCGCTCGGGAAAGGCGAACGGCGCGCGCTCCAACACGCCGTCGGCGACCAGCGCGTGCAGAAAGCCCGCCGCCGCCTGCACCGGAAAGCGCGCCGCCGCGTCGCCGCCCGGCAAGAGCGCCGGGCGCAGATGCGCGACGCGCTCGAGCCCGCCGCGCAGGCTGCCGCAGAACGACTTCGCCGCCCCAGATCGTGCCGTCGTCGCCGTAGCCCGTGCCGTCGAACGCGAAGCCCGCGACGCGCGTCTCCCACGCGCCGCGTTCGGCCAGCACGCTCGCGACGTGCGCGCCGATGGTGCTGCACCGCGACGTGCCGCCGCGCCGGCAGCGCCCTGCGCGAACGCGTGGAGTGGTACCCCGGATGCAGATCGTGCGCCACCACGAGCGCGCCGGCATCGACGCCGTACATCGCGCACAGATCGTGCACCGTCGCTTCGAAGGCTTCGCGCGGCGGCCAGATGGTCGAGGTCGCCGACGTGCTGGCTGACGAAGGCCTGGCCTTCGACGACCAGCGCGATCGCGTTCTTCAAGTCGGCCCCGACCGCGAGGATCGGCAGGCCGCCGGAATCGCGGCGACGGCTTGCGGCGCCAACCCGCGCGCGCGGCGCAATACCGCGGCTCCGTACGGGCCGGAGCGCACGACGGAGTCGTCGATGCGCCGCGCGATCGGCCGTTCGCCCGATCAAGAACGCGTCCGCGATGCCGGCTAGCGCAGCGCGGCGCGTCGTCGTCGGTGTAGGCGATCGGTTCGCTCGAACGGTTCGCGCTCGTCAGCACCAGCACCGGCGGCGCGCCCGCCGCGAACAGCAGATGGTGCAACGGCGCGTACGGCAGCATGACGCCGAGCTCGTCGTTCTCCGGCGCGACGCCCGTCGAGTATCGACCTTCGCGCGCGCGAGCACGATCGGCCGCGCCGCCGACGTCGAGCAGCCGTTCGCGCCTCGGCATCGAGCTCGACCAGCGTGCGCGCGGTCTCCAGGTCGCGGGCCATCACCGCGAACGGCCGCTCCTTGCGAAACTTCCGCGCGCGCAGCGCTTCGACCGCGGCGGCATCGCGCGCGTCGCACGCCAGGTGATAGCCGCCGATGCCCTTGACTGCGACGACGGCGCCGTCCGCGAGCAGCGCGGCCGCGCGCGCGATCGCCGCGCCGCCGGTCACGTCGGCCTCGCCGGCGCGCCGCAGCGTGAACCCCGGGCCGCAGTCGGCGCAGGCGACCGGCTGCGCGTGAAAGCGGCGGTCGAGCGGATCGTCGTATTCGCGCCGGCAGGCCGCGCACAGCGGCCATTCGCGCATCGTCGTCCGCGCGCGGTCGTACGGGAGCGCGAGCACGATGCTGAAGCGCGGCCCGCAGTGCGTGCAATTGATGTACGGATAGCCGGCGCGCCGGTCGGCGGGATCGAAGAGTTCGGCGCAGGCACGCGTCGCACAGCGCGAGGTCGGGCGAGATGCGCGTCGTCGGCACCGCCGCCGTGCGCGCTTTCGCGAATCTACGAACGCCGCGTGCGCCTCGCTCGGCACCGGCTCGACGCTCGAGCGACGCGACGTGGGCGGCCGGCGGCGGATCGCGCGCCAGGGCGGCGACGAACGCGTCGAGCGCCTCGGGCGCCGCCTCGCCGTGCACGGTCACGCCGTCGGCCCCGTTCTGCACCCAGCCCCCGCACGCCGCAGCGCGCGGCCGCGCGGTAGACGAACGGCCGGAAGCCGACGCCCTGCACGACCCCGGTGACGCGGATGCGAACCGCGTTCACGCGAAGCCGATGGCGCATCCGCGGCCGTGCATCCCGCTCTGCACGACCCGCCCGTCTTCGACGAGCACCGGGACCAGCACGGGGGCGCCCGTCAGCGCCAGCAACCGCGCGCGCGCCGCCGGATCGGCATCGACGTCGAACTCCACGAACGCACGGCCGCCGTCTTCCAGGTCGTCGCGCAGCTCGGCGCAGTACGGGCAGCTCTTCGTCGTGTAGAGTTCGAGGCTCAACAGATGCGCGGCAACGGGTCTCCGACGAGCATGTCGATGACCCGCGACCCTCCGTACGTGCTGACCCCGACGACGCGCCGGCGCGGCTCGGGGCGGATCTCGCCGATGCACACCGCGCCGTCGCCGCCGGGGAGCGCGTGCAGCGCCGCGAGCGCTTCGTCCGCCGCCTCCGGCGCGACGACCGCGAGAAACTGCCCCTCGTTCGCGATGTGCAGCACGTCGAGGCCGAGCAGTTCGCACGCTCCGCGCACCGCGCCGTGCACCGGGATCGCCTCCTCGAAGAGCGCGACCCCGAACTCCCGCCCGCGCACCAGCTCGTTCAGCGCCGTAGCGACGCCGCCGCGGGTCGGATCGCGCATCCAGCGCAATCGCGCCGCCGCAGCGCGCGAGCAGGGCTTCGACGTACGGCCACACGCAACGCGTGTCGGAGCGCAGGTCGGCTTCGAGCTCGAGCTCGCCGCGCGCGAGCAAGATCGTGATGCCGTGATCCCCGATCGGTCCCGAGAGCAACACGCGGTCGCCCGGGCGCACCGCGGCCGGGTCGAGCGCCGCGCGCGAGTCGAGCGCGCCGATGCCGAAGGTCGTCACGTACATGCCGTCGGCCATCCCGTGCTCGACGACCTTCGTGTCGCCGCCGACGATCGGCACGCCGGCGCGCTGCGCCGCGGCCGCCATCGCGGCGACCTCGCGCTCGAGCACCGCGACCTCGAGGCCCGCCTCCAAGATGAACGCGGCCATCAGCGCGACCGGCTTCGCGCCCGAGACGGCCAAGTCGTTGAGCGTCCCGTTGACCGCGAGCTCGCCGATCGAGCCGCCCGGAAAGCGCAACGGTTTGACGACGAAGCCGTCGGCGGTGGTCGCGAGCGCGCCGCCGCCGTACGGCAGCCGGGCCGCGTCGGAGAACGCGGACAGCGCCGGGTTCTCGAAGTACGGCCCGATCAGCCCCTCGACCAGCCGGCGCGAGGCCTTGCCGCCGGCCCCGTGCGCCATCTCGATCTGCGTGTCGGCGAAGCGCCGCGCGGGGCGCGCGCGGTCGAGCGTATCCATCAGGCGTGCGCGTAGCGGAAGTGCGCGGCGCAAGCGCCTTCGCTCGACACCATCAACGCGCCGACCGGCGTCTCGGGCGTGCACGCCGTGCCGAAGAGCGCGCACTCGGGCGGCTTGAGGGCGCCCTTGAGCACGTCGCCGCATTGGGCGGCGCGCGGATCGGTCACCCGCACGCCCGGAATCTCGAACTGTACTTCGGCGTCCCAGGCGGCGTACTCGGGCTTGATACGCAGCGCCGAATACGGGATCGAGCCGAGGCCGCGCCACTCGAAGTGCGGCCGCAATTCCATCGTCTCGCCCATCGCTTCCAAGGCCGCCGGATTGCCGCCGGGCGCCACGATGCGCCGGTACTGGTTCTCCACCTTCGCGACGCCGGCCGCGAGCTGGCGCAACACGAGCAGCACCGACTCCATGATGTCGAGCGGCTCGAAGCCCGAGATGACGACCGGTTTGCCGTACTCTGCGGCGATGAACTCGTACGGCTTCGAGCCGATCACCGCCGAGACGTGCCCGGGCCCGATGAAGCCGTCGATACGCATCTCGGGCGCATCGACGATCGCGCGCATCGGCGGGACGACGACGACGTGATTGCAGAACACCGAGAAGTTGCGCACGTCGTCGGCCCGCGCGCGCAAGATCGTCAACGCGGTCGACGGGGCCGTCGTTTCGAAGCCGATCGCGAAGAAGCACACGTGCTGCTGCGGATGCTCCTTGGCGAGCCTCAGCGCGTCGAGCGGCGAGTAGACCATGCGGATGTCGGCGCCGCGGGCCTTGTGCTCGAGCGGCGTCCCCTTGCTGCCCGGCACGCGCATCATGTCGCCGAAGCAGGCCAAGATCACGCCGGGATGCGCGGCGATCGTGAGCCCGTCGTCGATGCGGCCGGTGGGAAGCACGCACACCGGACAGCCCGGACCGTGAATGAACTCGATGTTGCTCGGCAGCACGCCCGCCAGGCCGTAGCGGTAGATCGCGTGGGTGTGCCCTCCGCACACCTCCATGATGCGGTAGCGGCGCGCCGGATCGACGACGCGCGCGATCTCGTGGGCGAGCGCGGCGATCAGCTTGGGATCGCGGTACTCGTCGACGTATTTCACGTCACGACTCCGCGAAGTTGTAGCCGCGCACTTCCTCGAGCGCGGGATCGAGCTCGCCGAGCATCTGCAAGATCTCGAGCTGCTCGCGGGCCTGCTCTTCGCTGATGCGGCTCATCGCGAAACCGACGTGCAGCAGCACCCAGTCGCCGAGCGCCAGGTCGCCGCCGCGCAGCAAGTCGACGTTGACACGCCGCCGAACGCCCGACACGTCGGCGACCGCGATCGTGCGGTCGCCGCCGGGAAATTCAACGATCTGCGCGGGGATGGCCAGACACATCGCGTTTCTCCTCGCCGTTCAGCGGTCGCGCGACCAGAGCATCACGCGGTTGTTGCCCGAATCCGCGATCGCCAGCCGTCCCCGATGCAGATGCAGCCCGTACGGCCAGCACAACGTCGAAGGCGTGATGGCCTTCCACTCGTTCTCACCGAACGCGGCGAAGTCCGTCTGACCCAACACCCCGTCGGCTTCGACGAGGCCCCGTTCCGGCGGACGCTCGTAGAGCATGATCCGGTTGTTCGCCGTGTCGGCGACCGCGAGCAGCCCGTCGTCGTAGGAAGCCCCGTAGGGAAAGCGCAGTTTGGCGGCGCTCTGCGCGCCGTAGTTCAGCTCGCGATCGCTCGTGAAGTCGCGTTGCCCCAGCACGAGGCCGGCAGGCTCGTCGCCCCCGGGCGGCGGCGCCCATCCGAGCACCCGATGGTTGCCCGCATCGGCCACGAACAGCCGCCGTTCGTCGCCTGCGATCGCGTGCGCCCAGCGGAAGCTGCGCGGCCCGACGCCCTCGCCGCGGTTCTCGGCATTCTGCGAGGGATCGGGTTGCCCCACGACGCCGTCGGCGGGGCGGTCCGCTGCGGGCAGCCCGTCCCAGTAGAGGACCCGGCGATTGCCGGTATCGGCGACGTAGAAGCGGCCGTGCACGAAGGCGATGCCGAACGGCCAGTACAGCGTCCCGGCGTGCACCGCGCCGCCGCGGTTAACTTCGACCGCGGTGAGATCGCGCCTGTCCGATCGCGTAGTCGGGGAGCGTGCCGCTGCGCGCGGGCACGGTGTTCCACACCAGAATCCGGTGGTGCCACGCGTCGGCGACGAATAGCTTGCCCGCGAACACGCCGACCCCGGTCGGCAAGTGCAGCAGTTTAGGACCTTCGGAATAGAAATCCGGTTGCCCGAGCACGACCTGCGCGTCCGCGCCGTCCGCGCCGGGTACGCCGTGCCAGATCAAGACGCGGTGATTGCCGGTGTCGGCGACGACGAGCAGCTCGTCGTCGAACCATACGCCGCGCGGCGCGTAGAGCTGCGACGGCGTCGGATGGGCGTCGGGCAGCGCGAGCGCTCCGGGCGACGCCGCCCCCAGCCGGCATCGCGGCGAGAAGCGGATTTGCCCGGGCGCGATCACGCCGGGCTCGCGTCGAGCACGACGAAGCCCGACCGGGAGTTCGTCGCCTTCGCGTTGCACGCGAACGATCTCCGGCACGCGCGCGCGGATCGCCGCGTCGATCACCGGCGGCGAGTTCCTCGGCCGACCCCTCCGCGCAGCCGCACGACCGCGACGTTGCCGTCGATCCGCACGAAGTCGACGTGCAGCCGCGTTCGCTGACGCCGGGGCGGAGCGTTTCGACCGCAGCCGCGACGCGATGCGCGGTGCTCGGGCGGACGATGCCGTGCATCGTCAGCAAGGCGTACACGTCGGGGTGCTGGAGCGCCGCGCGCAGCAGTTCGCGGCCCCGTTCGTCCTCGCGGATCGCGCGCACGAGCGAAACGAGGCCGGCGCGCACGAGCGCATCGAGGGCATCCTTGAGCGCGAGGCCTTGGCCGCGCGCCTCCTCGTCGGCGAGCGCGCGGACCGCTGCGAGCGCGTCGTCCGCGCGCTGCGCGAGCTCGTCGAATCCGGGCTCCGTCGCCGGGCTTGGGCTCGTGGCTGCGCACGATCGCTTCGTGGAGCACGGCGCGCACCGCGGCCGCGGCGGCGGCGTCGTCCTCGGTCTCGAAGAGCTGGGCCGCTTCTTCCAGGCGCGGGATCGCGCGCGCGAATTCGCCCAAGTGGACCAGCGCGTTGCCCGCGTTGGCCTGCGTGCGCGCGATCGCGATCGCGTCGCGTTCGACGCGCCGGACGTCGAGCACGTCGTCGTAGAGCGCGACCGCTTCGTTCAGGTGCTCGGCGGGGCGCGCCGTCGGCGCTTCCTGCAACGCGGTCGCGAGGTTCATCGTCGCCGTCGCCCACCAGTACGGATTCGTCTCGCGGGTGAACACCTTGAGCGCTTCGCGCAGCGATTGGATCGCGATCGCCGGCCGCAGGTGCGCGGCGTCGCCCTCGCCCGGCATCGCCAGGTACGCGACCGCGAGGTTCATGTTCGCGAGCGCATAGCGCTCGGCGAATGCGCCTTCACGGCGGAACACGCCGAGCGATTCCTGATACGCCGCGACCGCCTCGAGCAGCAGCGCCTTGCGCTCGCCGGCCGAGGCCTGGCAGAGCATCGCGTATTGAAACGCCAGTTCGGCTTTCGTTTCCTCGAGCGCGCAGTCGCGCACGAGTTCGCGCGCGCGGCGCAGGGCCGCGAGCTGCGCCTCGGCGTCGGCGCCGTCGCCGGCGAGCGCGACCCAGTCGCTGTAGTAGCGTGCGGCCAAGAGCGGCGAGGCGTCGCGCACGAGTTCCGCGGCCGCGCACAGTTCGTCGACCGGCGCGGCTTCGTCGATCGCACGCCGCGCGAACGCTTGGCCCGCGAGGAGCGTCGCATGCACCACGACGTGACCGGTCGCGCGCGGCTGCGGCGGAACCGCGATGAAGCCGCGGCGGAACGCGGCCAACCGCAGCAAGAGCGCGAGGTCGCCGGTCGCCGCGAGCCGCAGTTCGTCGAACGCTTCGCGCGCCGACGTCAGCACGAAACGGTTGTATGCGGCGACCGCATCGTCGCCCTCGACAGCGGCCAGCGCGGCCTCTTCTTCGCCCTGCACCGCGTGCACGAAGAACGTCCACGCGTGCGGGTACGGCGCTCAGGTCGCCGCGCATGACGCGCGCGAGCGCCGTGCCGTCGTCGTCGCCGGTGCGCGGCAGCAGCAGTTCGCCGGCCACCCCGGGCCATATGCCCAGCGGCTGCGGCGTCAGCATCGCTCAGAGGCCACTGGGCGGCCCTTCGAGATCGCGGTCGGCCACGCGTTCCATCCACTTCGCTGCCATCTCGGCCTTTTCGCGGGACGGATAGGCGGCGATGCGCCGGCGCGCGACGCCGTCGACGAACAGCACGTCGAGATAGACGACCCACATCCCGTCTTCGCGTTCGATGCGCGCGTACGCGCGGATCGCGTTACGGTCGAATCCGCCCATGTTCGGCGCTCGCGACGCCGGCGCCATAGCGGCACAGCAGCGTGGCGGCGACCTGCTGCATCGCCCGTTCGACCGGCGGGCTCAACCCGACGCCGGGTTCGATGCTCTGCGCCTCGATCAGAAACACCGTCACCCGCGGCGGGAAACGGTCTTTGAGCAGCCAGCGCCCGAACGCGAGCGCGTGATCCCAGCGAAACGCGTGCAGATTCATCCCGGCGAGCGGCGGCGTCTCCACTTCCTCGCCCGGTATCTCGAAGATCGTGCCCGCTTCGGCCCCGGTCACGCATGCGTCGACGATCGCCACTTCGCGCGCTCCGGCCATTTGGAACGCGACGTCCATGCCGGCCGTCCCGCCGTCGGCGAGCCGCACGCCGGGGGGGAGGCCGATTTCCCACAGCCGGCGCACGAGCAACGGCCCGACGCCGTCGTCGCCGCGAACCAGATTGCCGCAGCCGACGACGACGACATCGCCGGATTCAGACGAACGCGCCGGTTCGATAGCGCGCGATCTCCTTGTGCGTCTTCGCGTCGTACGCGTGCACGGTGCACACCAGGCACGAGTCGTAGCTGCGCGCGATCACGCCGAGTTCGAGCGGATCCTCGTTGTCCTTGACCGGCGTGCCGATCAGCGCCTGTTCGATCGGGCCGCGATTGCCTTGGCCGTCGCGCGGGCCGATGTTCCAAGCGGTCGGCGTGATGACTTGATAGTTGGCGATCTTGCCGTCTTCGATGCGAATCCAGTCGCACAACGTGCCGCGTGCCGATTCGGTGCCGCCGAAGCCCTGCGCGTCGGGCAGCTCTTGCGGCTTGATGTAGAACTTCTCTTTCAAGTCGAGCTGCGAGAGCCAGCTCTTGACGCGCAAGTAGTACTTCGGAGCTTCGTGCATGCGGGCCAGCAACCGCGTCATCACGCTCGGGCCGGCGGTCTTGAACACGTCGAGGAAGAGCGGGTCGACGTCCTTCCATGCTCCGCCGCCGGTCTGGGCGGAATTGATTTGGCGCGCGAGCGGTCCGGTTTCGAGCGGAACGTAGCCGAGCCCCGGCACGTCGTAACGCGGTGACTTCGCCCACGAGTACTTGTTCTCGCGTTTGCCGTCCGCCGGATCGATCGGATCGGTGACGCCGTCGAAGGGATGCAGTTGGCCGCCGCCGCGATAGAAGCTGTTCGTGATGTCCTCGCGGATGCGCGACTGATCGAACGGGTGGAACGCCGAGCCGTCGAAGATGCCGCTCTGCTGGATCACCGCTTCGTTGCGCCCGTCGATCGTGGGGTGCACGTAGTGCGCGGGATCGTAGTAGGTGCCGCCGCTGATGTACTTGCCCGGCCCGGCGCCGATCTTGTCGAGCCCCGCCTCGCGACAGAAGCGGATGAAGAGCCCGCAGTCGCTGTCGTGCTGGCTCGCGTTCTCGTCGACCCAGGCGAGCACGTCGTCCCAGCTCTTGTTCTCGAGCCAACGTTCGACGCTGCAGCCCAGCCAAATCGGTTCGAGCCAGTTCGTGCGCCAGTATTCGAGCAGGCTGATCGCGCGGGTGACGTCGCTGAGCGTGGGGGCGCACATGACGCCGCCCGGCACCATGAAGCTCGAATGCGGCCACTGGCCGCCGAAGAGCGCGTACACTTCGACCGGCTTGGCCGACACTTGCAGCGCCGGCTCGTAGCTCGTGCCGACGAACGGCGTGTGCCGCCGCACGAGCTCGTCGAACATGCTCGTCTTCGCGTAGGCCTTGTTGACGAAGTCGATCGCGAAGAGCGCGTAGTAGTAGCGCGGGATGCTCTGCAGCGTCTCGCACGCCTGCGCGATGTTGCGAATGAGGGTCGCGTTCGGCGGCACTTCCGTCGCCCACGCGGTGTCGAGCGCGTAGCACGCTTTGTACAAGTGGCTACCGCCGCAGATGCCGCAGATGCGCGGCGTCACGATCAAGCCCGCTTGAGGGTCCTTGCCCTTGAGGATGATCTCGAAGCCGCGGAACATGCTCGCTTCGGTCCAGGCGTCGACCACGACGCCGTCGTCGAGCGTGACGCGAACGTCGAGATCACCTTCGACGCGCCCGACCGCGCCGACGTCGAGTTGGACGACTTGTCCCATGTGTGTACTCCTCGCCTAGACGACGAACATGTCTTCTTGGGCCCATTTGGGAGCGACCGCGCGTGCGAGCGCGGCTTGTGCCGAGTAGCTGATCGGATCGCTGCCGGTCGGCAGTTCCTTCGGCACGACGTCGAACGCGAGCGGCGTCTTGAACACGGTCCCGACCGCGAGATCGTTGTGCGGGAACCCCGGTTCGGTACAGCCGATGCACGGCATGCCGGCGCGGGTTTTGCTCGACTGGCGGTTCCAGAGAATGCGGTTGCACGGCGAATGCGTGTACGATCCGCGGCAGCCTTGCTCGTAGAAGAGACATCCCTTGCGGGTGCCTTGGCCGAACTCTTTGACCGATTGCTTGAACTCGAAATACTGGTGGCGCGTGCAGCCCGTCTGCGTGAACGTCTTGAAGAAAGTTTGCGGACGTTGCAAATCGTCGAGCGCGATGTCGGAGAGCCGTCCGCTCGCGACCGCGACGAGCACTTGCGTCACCCAGTCGGGATGCGCCGGGCACCCCGGGATGTTGATGACCGGCAAGCCGGCTTTGCTGCGGTAGCCCTTGCCGAGGAAGCCGCCGTGCTGGCCCTTGAGGTATTGCAGCCCGATCGAATCGGTCGGGTTGGGCTTGGTTGCCGGGATGCCGCCCCACGAGGCGCAGTCGCCGATGGCGACCGTGAATTTGGCCGCAGCCGCATAGTCGCGAACCCACTCGCTCATCGGCCGGCCCAGGAACATGTCGTAGCGGCCCGATCCGTTGGGTCCTTGGATGACGGTGCCTTCCCAGACGAAGATGTCGGGGCCGCCGTCGGCGAGAACGCGAAGCAACGTAGTCTTCGCCTGCTCCCCCATGAGCGGGATGCACGAGTGATGGTAGATGATGTCGATCCCGAAGTCGGTGACCAGATCGACGACCGTCGGTTCCTCGGCGTTGAGGAACGACTGGGTGTTCCCGTTACAGGCCCCGCCGTGGAGCCATACCACCGTTGCCATGCGAACCTCCGAGTCAGCCGCGCAGCGAGCGAGCGTCGCCTCTCGTAGGGAGAAAGGTAGAGCTAGCTACCGAATGGTAATTTAAGAACCTGAAAGTTGTTCCCTCCTCGCTCGAAGCAAACAAGCGGAAAAGGGGTCCACGATGAACGCCGTGCCGCCGGGAGCCGCGAATGGAGCCACGCTCGACGCCCAATCGCGCGCGCGCCTGGAGCTTTTGCTCGAGCGCGGTCCTGAGATCGAGTATCTGCTCGACACGTTCGGTGCGCTCCTCAAGCGTGGCCCCGACATCGCGGACAACGTCAACCGGGCGATCGGTGAAGTGCGCACCAAGGCCGGGGGCGAGGGCGGAGGGGTCGAGCGCTTGACCCGCACGATCGCGCAGCTCGAACGCCTGAGCGAATCGGCGAGCTTCGGCGTGTTGCTCGATCGCTTGCAAGATCCCGCCACGGCCGCGTCGCTCGACGCCTTGATCGACCAAATGTCGCGGATCACCGCCATGATGAGCGCAATCGAGCGTTTGCTGGTACGCGCGCCGCAGTTCGCCGACAACGTCAACGGCATCGTGCAACAACTTCGCGACCAAAATACCGGCCGCACGTCGGATGCGATCAAGGAACTGGGCAGCATCGATCCGCGCAAGCTCGTTCAGTTATTGAACGATCTCTTCGTGGTCGTCAACTCGCCGCAGACGCGCGCGCTGCTCCGTTCGAGCGTCTTCCTCGACCAGTCGGTCACCCTCGTCGACGAGGCGGCGAAATCGGCGGTCGAGGCGACCGCCGACACGGCCTCGACCCACCGCACGACCTCGGTCTTCGGCCTGCTCGGGGTGCTCAAGGATCCCGACGTCCAGCGCGTCGTGCAGTTCGGGATCGCGTTCGCGAAGCGTTTCGGGCGGAAGCTCGGCGCAAGCCCGCACGCGTAACCGCCGGCCCCGCCCCACCCGGTGCACGAACTGTCCCTCGCCCTCGGCATCCTCGACAGCATCTCCGAGCAGGCCGCCCGGCGCGGCGTCACCCGCGTGAGCGCCGTGCACTTGCGCGTCGGCGCGATGGCCGGGGTCGTGCGCGACTCGCTGCGCTTCTCGTGGGAACTGGCCTGTGAGAACACCGTCGCCGCCGGCTCCCGGCTCGACATCGAGGACGTCGCGCTGGCGGTCTACTGCGAGCGCTGCGCCGAGGAAAAGACGCTCGACCGGATCGTGCTGCGCTGCCCCGCTTGCGGCTCGCCGACGCCGCGCATCGTCCGCGGACGGGAATTTCACATCGTCGCCATGGAGGTGCCCGACTCATGAGCAACACGGTAGCAATCGAGCAATCGATCCTGAACAAGAACGACGCCCTGGCAGCCGCGTTGCGCGCCCGCTTTCGCGAGTCCGGCACCTTCGTCGTCAACCTGTTGTCGAGCCCGGGCTCGGGCAAGACGACGCTGCTAGAAGCAACGCTGCGGCGCCTGAGCGAACGCTATCGGGTCGCCGCCCTCGTCGGCGACCAGGCGACCGCGAACGATGCCGCGCGTCTGAGCCGCAGCGGCGCTCCGGTGCGGCAGATCACGACCGGCGAGGAATGCCGCCTCGACGCCGACATGATCGGCAAAGCGTTGACCGGCTGGGACGTGTGGCCGCTCGACGCGCTGTTCATCGAGAACGTCGGGAACCTGATCTGCCCGGCGGAGTACGACCTGGGCGAAGCCTTTCGCGCGGTGCTGTTCTCAGTGACCGAGGGCGAAGACAAGCCGCTCAAATATCCGCTCGCGTTCAACACCGCGCACGTCGCGCTGATCACCAAGAGCGACATCGCCGAGGCCGTCGGCTTCGACCGCGAAACCGCCCTCGCGAGCATCGAGCAGGTGCATCCCGGCGTTGCGGTGCTCGAACTCTCCGCGCGGACCGGGGCCGGCTTCGACGCCTGGATCGCGTTGCTCGAAAGCCGGCTGCGGAAGGCCGGCTAACCGCGGCGTTCGGCCGGCGCCTCCGCTTCGACGGCACCGCCCTGCCCGCGGCTGGCAACGAATACGTAAACAAACACCGCGAGCAGCGCCGCGACGAGGATCGCACTGACGCCGAGGTCGCCGATCGACGAACTCCAACCGAAGAACTGTGCCGCTTCATAAGCGGCGACGAACACCGCCAGCAGCGTGACCGACCAGAGCCACACGCGCATGATGCGCGACGTCTGAGCGGCGCGATACGAAACCAGACGGTGCACGAGCAAACTATCGAGCGTGTCGGTGCAGACCATTCCCAAGCAGAACATCGCCCCGATTGCGAGCGCCCCCACCACCCCGCGTTCGAGCGAGAAAGCGACCGTGTAGGTCGCGATCTGGCTCGAGGTCTCGAAGCCGAAGCCGAACAGGAATCCGATCGGCAGCGCCACCAGCGGATTCGTCGCTTCACGCAGACGCTTGGGCAACAGGCGCGTCTTGGCGCCGGCGACGCGTCCGCCGCCGCCGGCTTGGAGCTGCCGCAGGTTGAGGGCGGCGATCAGCAGCAGCACGACGATGCTGACCCACGTGCCGATCGCCTCGATCAAGGCGCCGTGCACGGTCAGTTTCGTCCCCAAGTATCCGGCGAGCCCTGCGATCGCCAACACCATCACCGAGTGTCCGGCCGCGAACATCGTCCCCACGAACCGGCTCAGCTTCGGCGATTCGCCGAACGCGTTGCGGGTGACGTTGTCGATCGCCGCGAGATGATCGGGGTCGGCGCCGTGCCGCAGCCCGAGCGCGAAAACGCTGAACCCCGCAGCCGCCAATCCGAGCATTCCGGCACCTTTGTTCGCCCGCGCAGCGGCGCCTTTCGCGGGCGACACTTTTCGCCGGCCCGTGCGGTACTAGAAGGTATGCAAAGAGAACAGAAGCCCGAAACCGACTGGCGTTCGAAGCTGCCGGCCGATCGTTATGCGGTGCTGCGCGAAGGCGCGACCGAGCGCCCGTTCAGCGGCGCGCTCTATCACAACAAGGCCGACGGCGCTTACCAATGCGGCGCCTGCGGCGCGGAGCTCTTCAAATCCGACGCCAAGTACGAGAGCGGCAGCGGCTGGCCGAGCTTCTATCAGCCCGCCGACGCCACCAACGTCAAAGTCGTCGAAGACCGTTCGCACGGCATGGTTCGCACCGAAGTCCGCTGCGCCGTCTGCGACTCGCACCTCGGACACGTGTTCGACGACGGCCCGGCGCCGACCGGACAGCGCTACTGCATCAACTCGCTGGCGCTCGACTTCAAACCAGACCGTCCTTAAACCCGACGTCGGCGTGCGCGCCGTCGCAGAACGGCTTGTTCGCCGAACGCCCGCAGCGGCACAGCGTCTGCCGGTTGCGCACTTGGTAGGGCGTCCCGTCCTGCGATTCGACGAGGATCCCGCCGCGCACCCAAATCGGCCCGCTGCTGTCCTTCTGCGGGTCTTCCACGAGCGCGATCGACGGCGGTAACTCCGGTTCGACGCTGCGGCCGTCGCTCGTCGCGCGAAGCACGAGCCGGCCGGAGGGGCAGTGGGTTTCCTCGTGCACGACGAGTTCGTCGACGGCCGGGTCGCTCGACTTGCCCACGAGGTCCCAAATGCCGCCGCCGTTGTCGCAGAAACGCGCGAACGCGCATAGGGGCTCCGCGTCGAGCAGGTCGTAGCGTTCGCCCGCGATCGTCGTCACTTGATCGTCGAACGGCGAGCGATCCGCAGTCTCCGTCCCGTCGAATCCGGCCTTCGCATGCGTTCCGTCGCAGAACGGTTTGGTGGCCGACTCCCCGCAGCGGCACAGCGCGTAGACGTCCTTCGTGTCGAAGGCGCGGCCCTGCACCCACGTCCACGACCCACCCTCGTCGTTCGGGGCGATCGTCTGGAGGTCGAGCGGCACCGCTCCGTAGACGATGTAGGGTCCGTTGGCGGTCACGACGATCTTGGGATCGCCGGCTTTCCCGGTCGGCATGAAAGTCCGTGCCTTTCGAGCGCGATGCGGCCTCGCCGTTCAGCTCGCCGCGCGCGAAAGATACTACGAGTTCGCGGCCCCCGCCTTCGCGTGGAACTGCAACGCGACGCCGTTCATGCAGTAGCGCAGCCCGGTCGGCTTGGGCCCATCGTCGAAGACGTGGCCGAGATGGCCTCCGCATTGACGGCAGTGCACTTCGGTGCGCTGGTAGCCGAGCTCGAAGTCGCTCTTCGTCAGCACCGCGTTGGGCAGCGGCGCGTAGAAGCTCGGCCAGCCGGTTCCGCTATCGAACTTCGTCTTCGCGTCGAAGAGCGCGAGATCGCAGCCCGCGCAGGCGAAGGTTCCGGCCCGGTGTTCGTTGAGCAGCGGGCTGGTGCCAGGATATTCCGTTCCGGCGTTGCGCAACACGTCGTAGGCCGCGGGCGAGAGGCGCTTGTGCCACTCGGCGTCGGTGTACACGACCGCGTAACTTCCGCTCGAAACCGTCGCCGCGCGACCGCGGCTGGCGGCGGCAAGTCCCAGCAGTGCCGCTGCGCTGGCCAGCATCATCTTTCGCGTCATAACGTCCTCCAGTATAGCGTAACGTCGCGCGGGCGCTGTAAGATTGCCGACGTTTTCCGCTTGCCTTGCTGCGGCCGTTCGTAAGCTTGGCCGTTGGGCGGAACATGCGCGTTCGGCGGCGTAGACCGTGTCCCGGTTCGCTTTGGAGGATACGATGAAGATCACGATCGGGCGGGGCGTCTTTATGGCCGCCGCGCTTTTGCTTGCGGCGCGCGGCACCGCCGGAGCGCAGAGCGTGCCGGCCGCCCCGCACACGCTCGACCGCATCAAACAGACGCAGACGCTGCGCATCGCGTATCGCCCCGACGCGCCGCCGTTTTCCCTCAAGGACAACCTCGGCCAGCCCGCCGGGTTCATGGTCGACCTCTGCAAGGCGGTCGCCGAAGGGATCCGTCAACAACTGAACATTCCGACCCTCAACGTCACCTACGTCGCGGTCACCGCGGTCAACCGGTTCGACGCGATCCAGCAGGGACAGGCCGACATGTTGTGCGGACCGACCAGCGTCACGCTCCAGCGCCGCCAAGTCGTCGACTTCTCGATCTCCACCTACGTCGACGGCGCGGGCCTGCTCGTGCACGGCGACGGTCCGCAGAATTTCCAAGGGCTGGCCGGCAAAGCGATCGGGGTCGTCGGCGGAACGACGACCGAACAAGCACTGCGCAACAGCCTCGCTGAAGCGAAGATGCAAGCCGACGTCGTGACGGTAAAGACCTACAGCGACGGTCTGGCGCTGCTGGACGCCTCGAAGATCGCGGCCTTCTTCGGCGACCGCTCGATCTTGGAAACGATCGCGCCCACCAGCAAAGCGCCCGGGAAACTCGCGCTCGCCAATCAGTATCTCACCGTCGAACCGTACGCGATCGCGCTGCCGCACGGCGACGAAGACTTCCGGCTCGCCATCGACACGTCGCTGAGTGCGATCTACAAGTCCGACGCGATTCCGGCGCTGTTCGCGCGCTACTTCGGGCCCAGCTACAAGCCCAGCCAAGTGCTGCAGACGCTCTATCTGATCGCGCCCTACCCGCCGTAGGGCTCGCCCTTCACCCTCGAGGTTCGGGGACCACGACGTTCATCAGCGGCACGTGCTGCTGCGCTCCGTGCATGTCGGTCTCGCCGACGCCGCCCTGCGGCCGCGGCCGCGGGATCGTGATCTTGATCCCGTTGACCGAATCGACGAAGACCAGCGTCAGGATCGCCTCGGGCGCGAGCGCGTAGAGGCGGCCGATCGACTCGCGCGTGATGACCTCGGCCGCCTTGACCGCGTCGTACTTCGCTTTGTCGTCGAAGAAGATGTCGAAGGTCAGTTCGAAGGGCCCGGCGTTCTTGCTGCGCACGACCGATGCCAGGTCGCCCAACCGCACCCCGCCGGTCATGCGACCGTCATGTGACGGATCGGGAACAGCGCGACCGGATCGCTCACTTCCATCAAGTGATACACGTTGAACTCGCACGCCGGCCCGAGTGGAATCTCGAGGGGCGTGAACGGCGAGCCCATGTTGCCGGCGGTCGCGATGCGCCCCGGGTAATCGGCGTGCAAGAGCGTCGTGCGCGCGGTGCCGCAGATCGCATTTGCGAGCTGCTGCGTGGGGGCCGAAACTTCGAGGATCACGCACAGCTCGAGCGGGGTGAAATCGACGACCGGCTCGAGCTCGCCCATCACGCCGTTCTTGCCGTACACGTGGAAGATCAGCCGGAACGGCTCGCCGGTCACGTCGGCATAATAGCGGCGCACCGACGCCTCGACGCGGGCGAGGGTGTCGTCGATCAGCCCCGATCAGGATCGGATCGCGGATCCCGCCGATGAAGATGCTCCGGTAGCCCGCGGTTTTCGCGCCCTCGAGCTTGACGGTGTATACGTCGGCCGGCCGGAAGACGCTGCCGGTGACGCGCACGGTGCGGTCGGTCAGCTGTTCGTAGCGCGATTCCGTGACGTCGAGCGTCCCGCCGGGACCGGGGAGCAGCGTCGGATGCGACTTCTCGTAGAAGCTGTGCAGTGACGTAGAGCGGAATCTTCTTCGCCGCGGTCGCTTCGAGCAGCAGTGAGAGATCTTTGACGTAGGCCTCGCGGCTGCACGTCATCGCTCCGAGGCCCAGCTTCTGCGGGCCGCTATCCGTGGAACCGGAGTCGACGGTGATCACGTCGGGCTCCAGCGCCACGCCGGCGGAAAACGCCTCGGACGAAAAGCCGTAGCCGAGCATGCCGGCCGGCGTCAGTACGCGCACCTCGTCGCTCGACCGGCGCCCGTTCGATCCCATCGTTCCCTCCCACATCCGCGAAGCGTCGACGAAGATCATGGCGGAGACGCTCGCGCGAGTCCTGCCGGCCGCCGCCCGCCGGGCGCTTCAGTGATGAACGATCAACAGCGTGCCGACGACGTAGAGCAGCACGCTGAAAAGCAGGCGCAGCACGCGGTCGGGCAGCCGGTGCGCCATGGCGACGCCCGCGCTGACGGTCAGTGCGCCGCCGGCGGCAAGCCCGATGCCGGTGCGCCAGTCGACGTCGCCGGCGTGGGCGTACGTGATGAGCCCCACGACGTTGGCCGGCAGAATGAGAAAGAGCGCGAGCCCTTGCGCGGTGGTCTGCACGACTCCGAACAACAGCGTCAGCGACGGCACGGCAATCGCAGCGCCGCCGATTCCGAAGAGTCCGGTGAAGAACCCGCCGATGACCCCGATCCCGCTGGCGGACGGAGGCGATAGCTCCAGCATCGGCTTAGCGGATCCTCGCCTGCGCAGGGTGTTCCACAGGGAATACGTCGCCAGCATCAAGAGAAACCCGCCGAACGCCGCTCGCAGCGGGGCGCTCGGCATCCGCGTGGCGATGTACGCGCCGGCGAAGGTGAACGGCAGCGACCCCAGTGCCAGGGCTGCCGCAACGCGGATGTCGATCGTACCGCGCCGCGTGTACTGCCACACGCCGATCGCCACGTTGGGCAACTGCATGACGATGCTCGTGCCTTGCGCCAACTGTTGCGAGAGACCGAGCAGTCCCAGCGTGGGGATGGCGATGACGCCGCCGCTGATGCCGAAGAGTCCGCCGACTACCCCGACACCAGCGCCGATGGCGACATCGGCCGCGGCTTGCGCGAAGGCTTGCACTCCGCCCGGTTGCGCTGCCGAACGTGCGTCCTCCCGCTCGTAATGGCCCTAACCTTTAACGGCCGTCGCGGCCACCACCGGGAAACATGCCCGCAAACACCGTCTGTGCTTGCTCGACGATGAGCCCGCGCTCGTCGGGATCGCCCTTGAGCAACGCGTGCGCGAAATTCTTCGCTTGCTCCAAGCTGATGTGCGGCGGCAAGAGGGAGACGTTGGGGTCGGTGAACGCTTCGAACACGACCGGCCGGTCGGCCTGCAGCGCCGCGTCCCAGGCCGGCGCGACGTCGTCGGGGCGGTCGACGCGGATGCCCTTGAATCCGAGCAGTTCCGCAAAACGAGCGTACGGAAAATCCGGCAAGGATTGCGAGCCTTCGAACTTTGGATCGCCGCTCTCGATGCGCATCTCCCAACTCACTTGGTTGAGATCGCGATTGTTCAGCACCAGCACGATCAAGCGTGGATCGCTCCACGACTTCCAGTACTTCTGGATCGTGATCAATTCGTTGATGCCGTTCATCTGCATCGCGCCGTCGCCGGTCAGCGCGATCGCCACCCGGTCGGGGAATGCGAATTTCGCCGCGATCGCGTACGGCACCGCGGGCCCCATCGTCGCGAGGCTGCCCGAGAGCGAGAACTTCATGCCGCGCCGCATCTTGAGGTGCCGCGCGAGGAAGTTCGTGGCCGTACCGGCGTCACCGCTGAGCACGCAGCCGTCGGGCAGCCGCGGGGACAACTCGCGGAACACGACTTCGGGATTGAGCGGATCGGCGGCGACCGCCGCTCGCGCCGCCTCGACGCGTGCATCGTGTTCGCGGCTCTTGGCGATCGCTTCGCGCCAGGCGGTATCGGTCTTACGCTCGAGAAGCGGCAGCAGCGCGCGCAGCGTCTCCGCAGCGTCGCCTGCGAGATTGACTTCCATCGGATAGCGCAAGCCCAGGTTCTCGCCCTTGAGGTCGATCTGCACGCCGCGGGCTTGCCCTTCCTTCGGCAGAAATTCGCCGTACGGAAAGGTCGAGCCGACCATCAGCAACGTGTCGCAGTGCTGCATCAATTCGCTGCTCGCGCCGGTACCCAGCAGCCCGATCGTGCCCGTGACCCAAGGGAGGTCGTCAGGAAGTACCGCTTTGCCGAGCAGCGCCTTCGCGCAGCCGGCGCCGAGCGCGTCGGCCACCGCCACCACCTCGTCGGCCGCTCCGATCGCTCCAGCGCCGACCAGGATCGCGACCTTCTCGCCGGCGTTGAGCACGGCGGCGGCGCGCTGCAGGTCGGCGTCTTGCGGCACGACGCGCGGGCGCGTGTAGCCCACGCCGGTGTGCACGGTGTTGTGCGCGTGGGGAGGCTTGGCGACGGCGTCCATCTCTTGGACGTCCTTGGGGACGATCACGGCGGTGACGGAACGGCGCGCTTGCGCGGTGCGCAGCGCCCGATCGACCGCAGTGCGGATCTGCACCGGGTTCGAGACGGTGACGAGGTACTCGCTCGCGACGTCTTTGAACAGCGCGTTCAAGTCGACTTCTTGCTGATAGTTGCCGCCCATCGCGGTAGTCGCCGATTGGCCGACGATCGCGACGACGGGCGTGTGGTCCATCTTGGCGTCGTAGAGCCCGTTGAGGAGATGGATCGCGCCCGGGGCCCGAGGTCGCCAAGCAGACGCCGACCTCCCCCGTGTATTTCGCGTGCGCGGTGGCCATGAACGCCGCTTGCTCTTCGTGGCGCACCTGGACGAACTCGATCACGCCCCTCGGTCCGATCGACCGCTCCGATGATTCCGTTGATGCCGTCGCCGGGATAGCCGAAAATCCGGCGGACGCCCCATTCGCTGAGGCGCTCGAGAAGAAAATCGCTTGCGGTAGCCATGCCACGTTTGTTTCCGCTAGCGGGTTGAGCTATACGCAGCGCTCGGCGAACCGGCCGGAGCGCGAGCGCCCTGGAGGGGCCCGGCGCAGCCGGACTGCGAAGCACGACACTCTGATGGAGACCTCAACCGCGCCGGCAGGCGCTCGCGGAACCGCCGGCCCCAGCCGATGGGTGTGGGCCGGAACGGCGATTGCCTTTGCGATAGCCGCCGTTCTGGCGGCGGTGCTCATCTTCACGCACACGCGACCGCCGGCATTCGCCGGCACACCGGCCGACGGAGCGCCCGCGCCCGATTTCACGTTGCAGGATCAGGACGGCAAACCGTTCCAGCTCTCCGCTCAGCACGGCAACGCGGTCGTGCTCTTCTTCGGATACGCGCACTGCCCCGACGTCTGCCCGACGACGCTCGCCAACCTGGAGCGCGCGAAGCACATGCTGAGCGCTTCGAAACAGAGCCACGTGACGGTCGCGTTCGTAACCGTCGATCCGGAGCGCGATACGCAACGCGTGCTCAAGCGCTACGTGGCGCTCTTCGACCCCGCATTCTACGGCTTGACGGGCGACACGACGGCGCTCGATCGCGTCTTCGCCGATTATCACGTCTGGCACCAGAAGATTCCGTCGAAGGATGCCGGCAGCTACCTGATGGCCCACACCTCGGAGATTTACCTCATCGACGGGAACGGCAAGCTGCGGGTCTTTCACGACTACAGCGATACGCCCGCCTCGATCGCCCACGACTTGGGAATCTTGACGTCATGATGCGGGAGCCGTAGGGTGCGCTGGACTCTGACGACATTGGCGTTGGCCGCCGCCGTGTACGGCTTGCCCGCCGGCAGCCTGGCCGCGAGTACGCCGGTGTTTCCCGTGCATGGGACGATCTTGGCGCGGGTTTCGGACGACGTCGCCATCGTCAAGACCGAGAAAGTGCCGGGCATCTTGCCCGAAGAGACCCGCCGCTACGTCGTGACCGGCGCGGGAAAGCTGACTTCCGGCACGCAGATCGATGGCTTCCTCGATCGCTCGACGAGCCCGGGGCGGATTTTCGACGTGCATCCGGCGTCGCCGTTCGTGGCAGGCGCCGCGAACCAGTCTATCTCGCACGTGCTCGACAAGGGCGATCGCCTCCCCGACGTCACCTTCATCGATCAACGCGGCCGGATGGTCCACTTGTCGCAGTTCGCAGGAAAGAGCGTGCTGCTGAGTTTCGTTTTCACCCGTTGCCCGGACCGGACGCTCTGCCCGGCCATCAGCGGAAAATATCTGTACATTCAAAACCACATGGACGCGGCACACGTCCATTTGGTCGAGATCACGCTCGACCCGCCATACGACTCACCTGCCGTCTTACACGCATACGGCGAGCAGTTCACGGCCGATCCGGGCCGCTGGTCGCTCCTGACGGGTCAAGCTTCGCAAATGAAGGACGTGCTGGATGAGTTCGGCATCTCGTCGATCTCGGATCGCCCGGGCAACTACGTCCACGACGACCGATTGATCGTCGCGGGGCCCGACGGGCGGATCGTTCAGGTCATCCCCACCGCCGGCTGGAGCCCCGACGACGCCCTCGCGGTCGCGAGCGATGCCGCCGGCTTGGGCTCGAATCCGCTGCGGCGCTTCGAACTCGCCACCATCGCCGGCGTCGCTTCGTTGTGCGGCGGTAGCATGCAGACCGGGGTCGTCATCCTCGACTCGCTAGCGTTCGTCTTCGGCGTGCTCCTGCTCGGCTCGATCCTGGCCTGGTGGGGCCGGCGGATCTTCGCCGGGCACTGAGCGGTGCTCTACGAAGCCCGGCGATGTATCGACGGGGGGACGTAGCGGAGATCCTCCCCCGACAGCCGCGCGCGGTTGACGTTCACCTGCGAGCTCAAGAGCCCACTGCTGACGGCGTCACAAAGGTGCAGCGCGTCGGTGGCCACGGTGACGGCTCGCTTGAGACCGTCGAAGGACGTTTCGATTCCGGCGACTTGTTCCAGGAGCTCGTCCGCAGCGAGCCTCAAGTCGGAAAGCGGGCCTAGCATATCACCCTCGATTCTGAGCGCGCCTAAGCGCGAGGTTTCTGAAAAAGCGAACATGGAGTCGATGTGTGGCTTGAGCATGCTCCGGTCGAGATCGTCCATGGCATCCCAGTGGACGAGCCAGAGGCCCCATAACTCCTGAGCTATCGCCCGGATGCGGTCCCCGAACGCGAAGATTTCCTCTTGAATCTCGCTAGCCCGCACGTCCATTGTGCACATTCCTTCAAGCGTCGCCAGACGCTACTATGCGGCCCGCTTCGCGAGCAATTGTTGAAAAGCTGACTGTCTGCCGGGCAGCGCGCCGACGTCGGAGCGGTGGTGCGGCGATTCGAGGAGTGACTGCTTGACGGAGTCCAATTTCTCGAGGACACGAGCCAACTGGTGTGAGGATAAGCCACTACTCAGCGAGGCTGCGATAGCGTGGGCAGAGGCATCGACTAGGTCGCGGCGAGCGCCGGCGCTTTCGATGCCGGAAACCGCGTCCGGGCGCTCCGCAATGGCATCGGTCCGCTGGCCATGACCGCCAGCAGCATGTCGGAAGCAAGCCCTGACAACTGAACGACGAGTTCTGGTGTTGGGTCAGTCGGGTAGTTGGCGACTAGCGTTCGTAACGCTTCGCGCCCAATATGCGAATTCGGAACCATTGTATCAGCCGACAACGGGGAACGCGCCACAGCCGATCAGGTGGCAAAGAGCAATTAAGACATCGAACAACGATGTATCCTCCGGAACGCAAGTGATCTGCAACCTATATTAGCCTAAGGCTCAAGGGGTTGCGTCCCTCTTTCGGGTGACAATCGCCGCAAAAGCCCTCAGAAGCGCTCTTAGATCAGGCCAAGTTCATGCGCGCGTAGCGTGGCCTCGGAGCGATTCCTGGCGCCGAGTTTTCTATACGCCCGTCGCAGGAGCGTCTTGACGGTATTGATTGAGCGCCCAGACAGCAATCGCGGCTTCTGTGTAGGTGTGACCCCGCCGCAACAGGGCTAGCAGGTCGCGTTCCGCTGCTGAGATCGGGGAGGTGCTCGTTTTCTAACCGAAGTACCGCCCGGCTGACTGCCTCGATAGCCATGACGTAGCCGCGGACATTTCGGAGTTCCGGGGCATACACGTCAATCGTCCCTACTGAAAGAGCCCTAGCCAGCGATGCCGCGGCCCCCGTGCCCACGAAGCGACTGGCTCGCAGCGATCGTAAACCGGCAGAGGCGTCCCCGGTAATGACGGACGCCGCTCCGCCGAGCACGCGTCCCAATTGACGGCGAAAGCTCAGAGCCGGAACCTCATTTATCGGGCACCGTCCGAGACAAACCTATCGCCCGTCGCGACTCGACTCGCGCGGCCAAAAGGTCGCCGCTTCCGGCCAGTGCGAGCGCCCTAAGTGCGCGCGCTAAGACCACGTCCGCAGGGAATAAATCGGGGCGCGTTAGGGCGCTATCCACGGTTCCCAACATTGCTTGAAACGATTCTTGCCATGCGTGCCCAAGGGCATCTGCAGCGACACCCAGCATGGTTTCCGAATAGTGCGGCCTTTCGGCGCGTTTCCGCAACAATTGCTGGAGGCTTTCGTGGCGGCTTCGATCGCCAAGCAATGCCGCAAGGTCGTACTGACTCCAAAGCGCCATGGCATGAAAGGCACCATCATTGGCTTGGTTGGCGAAACTCGTCGCGCGCTCGAGCCAGAACATCGCCTGCTGAAAGTCGCCGATGAGATCATAAGAGGTTGCGTAGAGTGTCGAAGCGGCTCGCGCCGCCATCCAAAACCACCCCACCTCCTCAGAGTACGTGATTGATTGAAGGGAGTAATCTGTCGCCGGACCGGCTTGCCCTTCATAGTAAGAACGGACACCAGCTCGCTGCGTGACTTGGGCGCGAGCATGGTCGTCAACGTGGTCAAGTAACGACAGTGCCTCATCGAGAAGCTTGGACGATTCACCCTGCATCGCTGCGATGAGCCCTCGCATCGAAAGGATTCTAGCGCGAAGTGGAAGATCGTCTTCCGGCGTTTCAATCTCGGAAAGAACTCGAGCGGCTGCAATCGAGTCTCCTTGGGTCGCATATTCAGGCGCCAGTGCGTCCGCAATTATGGCGCGTTCATGCGGGTCCGACGCGAGGCGCAATTTACGCTCTAGTTCACGCACACGTTGCATTCGGTCATGCGTACGCGTTGCGAGATGATAATATTTGGGCGACGGCGCTTCGCGGGTCACGATCGCCTGCGCTTCTTTCCGGATCACGGGTCCCTTGTTCAGCCGCGGCATTCGGACCTCAACGCCCGCAATAGCACGTGCTATAGTCCGTGACCGTCAGGTGGTTGAGTGCGCAACCGTACGCAGCGAACGTCGAGAATCCGCCTCCGGGGTTCGACGACGGGTAGTAGCGCGTGAAGGCCGCCTGCGCGGCCGGCTGGGTCAGGATGCTCGTCACGGCCCCCGCCACGCCGCTCGCGTTGAGCGCGCCTTGCCCGTACGTCGTATCGAAGTCATACTCGAAGCTCCACACCCCCTGCACCGTCCCGTTCGCTGACGGGAGGTTCGTCAGGTACCAGTCCTGCGCATCTGTGATCGTGCCGGCAACCCGATCGTAGGTGAACTGTACGAACGAGGGGTTGTTGGCGAAGATAGGGCTGACCGACGGGATCAACTTGACCCCCAGCAGCACGTTCCCCGAGGCGTCGCTCGCGACCCGGTAATCGTCCATGTGATCGTGCGCGAAGATCCCGAAGGCCAATTCATCGTGGTACTGCGCGAACAAGGCATACAACTGGCTCGAGTAGGCGTCGGCATAGAACGGGACGATCGAGGCCGGACAGGCGGGAGCCGAGGAGTTGTGGGTGGTCGAGTACGCATCGATGCCCGGCGGGATATGGCCGAGCAGCCACACCCGCTGTCCCTGCGCCCGCGCATCCGCGAGTTGGCCGGCGAGCCACCCTAGCTCGACGTTCCCGAGATTGCCGCCGCCGGGCCCGCAGCCGTCCTCGTAGCGCGCCGACCAGGGCTGCGTGTCGAGCACGACCAGGCGGCCGCGCGGGTCGACCGGAAAGCCGGTCGAGTAATAGCCGCCGGTTGCGAAGACGGCCTGAAAGTCGGGCGCGCCGCCAAACCGGTTGACCGCGCCGTTCCACGCCGACGAGAACGAAGCGAGAAACGCCGTCCCGGCATACGCGTAGTCGCCGCAAGGAGAGTCGTTGTTCCCCAGCGCCGGCACGATTTGCGCGCGGGGAAACGTCTGCGCGAGTTTGAGCGCCATGTACTGCTCGGTCGCGTTGACGAAGGCTGCGTAGGCCGCGGGCGAATTGTCGCTCGCGGCAGCGTTGAATTTCGTCTGGAAGCCGTGGACGAGAAAATCGCCGCTGACGAACACAATATCGGGATTGGGCACGCGCTGCGTCATCGCGGCCAGCAACGACTGCAGCAGCGGGAAGTTCGTGTCTTGGCCGTACGGGCTATATGCGGTAACGCTCGAGGTGGCGAAGATCGCGTCCCACTGCGCGGGCGGCGCCTGTGCCAACCGGTTTGCGAGCGTCGGATCGGCCAACGGATTGAAGTGGATGTCGCTGACGAACACGCCGGTTCCGCTGGGGAGCATGCCGCTCGTCTGTGCCGACGCGACGCTGACGCCGGTACCGCCGCATGCGGCGAGCATGCCGAGCGCCAGCAGCAACGCCATGCGCAGAACGCCAATACTACAGAACTGTAACGAAGCGCGCAGCATAAGCGGCCGTTCGCGCAGCGCTCCCTTCTCCCTATCGAGGCCTCTCCAGGCGGCGCAGCAGGGCAGCCCGGCCCCCGCGGCCGATTACCGATTCCGTGCCGCAGGCGCGGGCTTCATCTCGCCATCGTCTTTGAAGGAGACCCGACCATGGTTCGTTCTCCGCTTCTTCGCAAAGCCGCATTCGTCACCGCCGTGTTCCTCGGCGGCTCCGTGGCCGGCATCGCCGTCTACGGGCCCGCGCTCGCCGTCCAGACCCACATGCAGAGCGCCCTGACCGCGCTCAACAACGCGCGCAATCAGCTGAACATGGCCGAACCCGACAAGGGCGGTCACCGCGCGAACGCGATCGGCCTCGTCAACCAGGCGATCTCGCAAGTCCAAGCCGGCATCGCCGCCGGCGCGCAGTAGCGGCCTAACAGGGCGACGCGGCCGGTCCGGCCACGGGCGTTGCAACACCCGTCGGCCGGACGACCGGCACCGCGGTGGCCGGCGCCGCGGTCGCCGGAGCGCTAGGGGCCGGCGCCGCGGTGGCTGGCGCGCCGGGGGGCGCGGTCGCGGGCGGGACCGTCGGGGCAGGCGATGCCGGAACCGGAGCGGATGGCAGCGGCGACGCCGGCGACGGGCCCGGGATGATCGGCGCAAGACCGCTCATCTTCGTCTGGTTGACGGTCTGCCAATCGTCGAGCAAGATGCCGCCGGTGTCTCCGGAGTCGGGATTCCACGACCAGAACGTCCACCCAATCCCGGTCGCGCCGAGATAGTTGACGATCGACGCGAACCACTGCTGGTCCGACGTCGTCGCCAACAGCGACCCGAACTCGCCGAGCAGCACCGGCGCGATCCCGCTCTTGACGACGTAGCCCCAGTGCGCGTCCCACACGCCGGGCAGATTGGCCGGGTAGTTTGGCGCACTGAACCACGTCTGCGAGGAAACGCTCGAGGGATAGTCGTGCGCGGAGTACACGAGCACGTTCGGCGCCTCGAGTTGCACGGGATACGACTGGACGCCTTCGAGATTGCCGCCCCACCAGTAGTAGTCGTTGTCGTAGTCGTCGACGCCCTCGACGACGATCAGCCATCGCGGGTTGACCGCGGAGATCGCGTTGCCGGCCCGCTCCGCGGCCAACCGCCAGTCGAGCGTGACGTCGCCGCAGCCCCAACACGCGGGGCTGTGCGGCTCGTTGTGCAGATCGGCGCCGATGACGGTCGCATTTCCGGCATAGTGGGTCGCAAGCATCGTCCAGTCGGAGATCCAGCGCGACTCGGGGTACTGAGCGGTGTACCAGAGCGCCGACTGCGCGTTCGCATCGGGGCGATGCCGGTCGAGCAGCACGTGCAGCCCCACCGAGCCGGCGTAGCCGACGATCTTGTCCATGATCTGCAAGCCGCTCAGCCCTTGCAGGTCGGGGTTGAGATTGAAGTCGATCGAATTCGGCGTGCTTCCCGCGTCGAAGAGCTGGTTCGAGTACGGCAGCCGGATCGTGTTGAAGCCCAGGCTCGCGATCTGGTTGAGCATGTCCTGATAGTTGCGCGCCCACAAGCCGTGCGCGACGAACGTCGTCGTCTCGAAGCCGAACCAGTTGACGCCGGCAATGTGGACCGGCGCGCCGCTCGAGTCGACGATCTGCGTTCCCGCCGTATGCCAATAGCCCGGCGCGATCGCGCTGCTCCGCCGCACGCCGGCCGCGGGTTGACGGGAAGCGGAACACGCCGATTGCGATACCGGGGGCGCGACGGTGGACGTCGATCCCCCGCCGCCGGAGCAGGCCGCTAGGCCGAAGGCAACCAGGAACAGAGCCCGGCGCACGATGGACGTCGACATGCAAAGCAAACGTTATCACGCCCGTCGTTCGTCCGGATTGAGATCACATGTGAGCCGGCGATCCAACGGTGCCCTCGCCAGGAAGCCCGCGCGTGGACGCCGCATCTGGCCGTCCGTGCCCCGTCCTCGCCTCGCAGGCCTCACCGGCTTCATCGCCTTCGCGCTCGCATTGGCGTTCGGCATCGCGAGCGTGCCGTCGCCGGCCGCCGCCGCGCTTCCGCGGCCCGCGCACGTCGTCGTCGTCATCGAAGAGAACAAGTCGCTGGCCGAGATCCTCGGGAACGCCAACGCGCCGTACATCAACGAGCTGTTCGCGAAAGGCGCGCTCTTCACGCAGAGCTACGGCGTCACGCATCCGAGCTTACCGAACTACTTCGCGCTCTTCTCCGGACTGACGAACGACAACGGCGACGATTGCCCCGCCACCGGCATCTCGCCGGCCGCGACGAACATTGCGACCCAGCTCGGCGCCGTGAACCTGACGTTCGCCGGCTACGCCGAAGCGATGCCCTCGGTGGGCTTCCGCGGCTGCTGGGCGGGCACGTACGCCCGCAAGCACGCGCCATGGGTGCACTTCACCAACGTGCCCGCTGCGGCCAGCATTCCGTTCGCGAACTTTCCGGCCTACGACGCGCTGCCGACGCTCTCGTTCGTGATCCCCGACGTCAACGACGACATGCACGACGGGTCGATCGCGCAAGGCGACGCCTGGCTGCGCCGCCATCTAGGGCCGCTTGTCACCTGGGCCGCCACCCACGATACCCTGCTGATCCTGACCTGGGACGAAGGCTACGACACCGTACAACCACATCCCGACCGCGTTCGTCGGGCCGATGGTCAAGCCGGGCCGCTACGCCGAACGGATCGACCACTATCGCGTGCTGCGCACGATGGAAGCGCTCTACGGCCTCGCGCCCGCGGCTCGAGCGGCGGCGACGCAGCCGATCGCGGACTGCTGGCGCTAACGCGCGGAACCGTTCGCAACGTCGCGCAGGGCTTGGTCGAAGCGCGTCAAGATCGAGTACCGGTGCACCATTAACAGATTCTCGGAGTCGCCCGCGTTGCCCCAATCTTCGGAGAATCCGAGCACGTAGCCGTTGGCAGCCGCCAGCCGCGCGACCCGCTCGTCGTAGTTGTCGTACGGATAGGCGAGCGCGTAAACCGGATGGCCGAGCCGGTGCTGGATCGAAAAGGCCGACAGTTTGAGCTCGTGCACGACGTCGGCGTCGGAGAGCGCCCGCAGGTCTTGCGGATGATTGGCGGTCAAGCTCTGCACGCGCACCAGTCCGCTGCGCTCCATCTCTCGCAGTTGGTCCCAGGTCGAGTGCCGCTTGCTCGTCGTCACGCCCACGTAGTTCGTGTGCACGAACAGGGTCGCGTGGTAGCCGTAGCGTTTGAGCAGCGGGAACGCATTCGCGTAGATCCCGTAGCCGTTGTCGTCGAAGGTCAGCACGAGCGGTCTCACCGGCAGCGGCGCACCGTACACGAGATGATCGTGCAACGCGTCGAGGGTCACGACGTGGAAGCCCCCGGCCCGGATCGCTTCGAGCTGTTGCTTGAAGGTGTCGACGGTCGTGTCGAACCACACGTCCTTGCCGGCTTCTACGTCGTGCCACACGAGCACCGCGACGTACGGCGCGTGCGCGGACGGCGCGACCGTGGGCAAGGGAGTCTGAGCGCTCGCCTGACGGAGCGGACAAATTCCGAGCGCCACGGAAAGGGCCAGTCCGGCGAGGCTCTTCCAGCGGGACAGCTTGATCATCGTTCTAGGATGATACCGTGACGGTCGACGATTCCTGGTCGCGCGAAGTGTCGCGCAAGTTTCGCTTGTTGGAACGGCTCGTCGCGACCCGGCGCGCGCTCGCGCTGCTTCTGGCCGCGGTCGCCGCCGTCGTCCTGCTCGTCGGGTTCATCGTGCGTCCGGACCGGCTGATCGTCGCGCGGCTGCTGAGCGCGGCGTGCGGCTGCAACGTCGAATTCGACGCGGTCGGTTACGGCGACGGGCTCTCGATCGCCAATCTGCGCGTGAGCGACGATATGCGGCAGTTGCGCTTGAGCGCTCCGCGGGCGACGGTTGCCATCGACTTCGCCGCCTTTCGCGGCGCGAGCGGAGCGCGCGGCATCGACGCAACGCTCGAAGACCCGACGCTCGAACTGATCCGTAGCGATCCGCGCGTGGGGCCGCTGCGCGACGGCGCGCGCCTGCTGCGCGACAACGGGTTGCTGCGCCACGGTTTCGCGGTTCGTATTCACGGCGGGTCGGCGACCGTCGTCGAACACGAAGGCGACGCGCCGCTGCTGGCGCTCGCCCACATCGACGGCGTGCTGCGCGATGCCGATGGGCGGGCGACCTACGATCTGCGCTTCGTGCTCGACGACGGCGTCGACGCCTATCCGGTCCGCGCCGTTGCGCGGGTCGAAGGACCGGCGATCGTGCACCACTGGAGCGCCGACGCCGTCCCGCTCGCCACCATCGCCGCGCTCCTGTGGGGCACCGAGCCGGTCGCCGTGCGCGCCGGCACGCTCCACGGCCTGACCGCCGTCTACGACGAAGGCGCACGAACGCTCCAAGGGTCGGCGATCGTCGACGCGGCCGACGTCGCCTTCGGCGCGCACGGGACGGTGCTGCGCGGCCTGAGCGGCGAAGTCGACGTCGACGGGCACGGCATCGCGACGCCCGGAATGCGCGCCCGCGTGGGCGCCGTCCCCGTCACGATCGCGGGCGAGATCGAGAACTCGGGGCCTGCGTTCGCATGGCTGCGCTCGGGGCTGACCGATCTGCCGGCGTTCCTGCGCTTGACAGACTCCGCGGCGAACGAACCGAACCTGCAGACGCTCGACGTCAAGGCGCTCGCGCCCGGCGTCGCGTACGTGCGCTACCTCGTGCAGAACCCTATCGGCCCTGTCGTCATCCACGTCATCTCCGCCAACCCGGCGGAAGCGACGCTGCGCATCGACACGGCACTCGCCGAAGACCATGTGATCTCCGGCGGCGAGCGCACGACCGCGCTGGCCGAACGCACCGGCGCGCTCGCCGGCGTGAACGGCGACTACTACGATATCGGCCGCACGTGGGAACCGCAGGGTCTGCTCGTGCACGGCGGCCGGCTGATCCACATGCCGGCGCAGCGCATGGCGTTGACGGTGCACCGCGACAATACGCTCTCGTTCGAAGAGTACACGTTCACGGGAACGGTCCAAGGTGCGGGCACGCTCCACGCGATCACGATGTTCAACGTCTGGCCGCCGCGCGACATCTCGCTGATGACCCCCGATTACGGCGCGATCCCGCCCGCCGGCGGCGTGACGTTCGCGACCCTCGTCCCCGTCGATGCCGCGACCGGCAGGTATCGCGTCGCGAGCGTCGCCCCGGCGAGCGACAAGCAGCCGCCGTCGTTCGGGCTCGCCTACGGGCCGCTCGATGCGGCGGCCGTGCCCAAACCCGGCGCGCTCCTGACCGTCAAGTGGGACACGAACCCGTCATTTCGCGACGCGGCGGCGGCGATCGGCGGCGGCCCGTTGCTCGTGCGCGACGGCAAGTGGTATGAAGATCCGCACGCGCCCGCGCCCGACGAGCGCGACGTGCACTGGGCGGTCGTCGGCCCCGGGATGTTGCCCGACAAGACGCTCTTGTTCTTCGAAGTCGACGCGCGCCGGCCGCTGTACTCCAACGGCATGACGCGTCCGGAATTCGGCGCGCTCATGCTGCGGTTCGGGGTGACCGACGGCTTCGCGCTCGATTCCGGCGGTTCGGCAACGATGGTCGCGCGAATGCCCGGCGACGCCAAGGCCAGTCTCGCCAACCGCCCCTCCGACGACGACGGGGAACGCTGGGTCGCCGACGGACTGTTCCTGTACAGCAGCGCGCCCCTGCCCTCGATGGTCGACCGCCTGCGCGCCTCCCCCGCTCCCTCGCCCGAGCCCTCAACTGCGCCCTGACCGCGGCAGGGTGAGCGGTGCCCTGCCGCGTAATGGCAGGGTTACAAATTTTGTCCCATTGACTGCTGGAGTGAAACTCATGCCGACTAAACCGTCGGGCCACTCGCAGTCGGCAGCGTCGCTTTGTGCGCGCCCCGACTCGGCCCTACCGTACACTGGATTTGCGACGCGGGCAATTCGCGTCGGACAGGACCCGTGCGCTGCGACCGGGTCGACGATCGTTCCGATCTATCAGACCGCGACCTTCACCCAAGAATCGGTCGGCGTCACCAAGGGCTTCGACTACTCGCGCTCGGGCAATCCGACGCGCACCGCGCTCGAGCGGCAGCTCGCCGATCTCGAAGACGGGGCGCACTGCGCGACGTTCGCCTCGGGCATGGCCGCGGTCAACGGCGCGTGTTCGATCTTGCGCACGGGCGACCACGTCGTCGCGACGCGCGACATCTACGGCGGCACCTACCGCCTCTTCAGCGGCGTGCTCGCGCGCTACGGCATCGAGACGACGTACGTCGACATGACCGATCTCGACGCGGTGCGCGCGGCGATCCGGCCGGCGACCAAGATGCTTTACATCGAGACGCCGACCAATCCGCTGCTGACCCTGATCGATATCGCCGCGGTCGCCGATCTTCGTCCCGACGGGGCGGTCGTGGCGGTCGACAACACGTTCTGCTCGCCGTACTTCCAGCGCCCGCTCGGCCTCGGCGCCGACCTCGTGATCCATTCGACGACCAAGTACATCAACGGCCACTCCGACGTCGTCGGCGGCGCCGTCGTCGCCAACGATCCCGAACTGTTTGCCGAGATCGCATATCACCAGAACGCGGTCGGCGCGGTGCCGGGTCCGCAAGACGCGTACCTGACGCTGCGCGGCGCGAAGACGCTCGCGCTGCGGATGCGCGAACACGAGCGCAACGCCTACGCGATCGCGCGCTGGCTCGAGACGCGCGACGACGTTGCGGAAGTGTACTATCCGGGGCTCGCCTCGCATCCGCAGCACGAACTCGCCAAGCGGCAGATGCTCGGCTTCGGCGGCATCGTCTCGTTCCGCGTGCGCGGCGGAGCGGAGCGTGCGCTCGACGTCGCGCGCAGCACCCGCATCTTCAACCTCGCCGCGTCGCTCGGCGGCGTCGAGTCGCTGATCTGCAGCCCGTCGAGCATGACCCACGGCTCGATCCCGGTCGAGGTCAAGGCGGCCCTCGGCGTGACCGCCCGACCTGCTGCGCCTCTCGGTCGGCATCGAGGACATCGACGACTTGCGGGCCGACCTCACCGCTGCGCTCGACGCGACCGCGGCCGTCGCCGCGATCGCATAGCGGAGCGGCTCGTTAGCTACAACGTCAACCACCTCGCGACGCTCGCGCTGGTTGTCGAACTCGGCAGCTACACGCGGGCGGCCGAGGTGCTGGCGATCAGCCAGCCCTCGGTTTCGCAGCAAATTCGCGAGCTGGAACGCGCCTGCGGCGGCTCGCTGATCGTCAGCCGCGGGCGCACGCTCGCGGCCACGCCACTCGGCGAGGAACTGGCGCGGATCGGGCGGCGCATCCTTGTCCATCAGCACGTCGCGGAAAAGCGCATCGCCGAGCATCTCTCGGGCCTCGCCGGCCGGCTGACCGTGGGCGCCAGCATGACGACCGGCGTGTACCTGTTGCCGTCGCTGCTGGCGCTGCTGCGCCGCGAACGGCCGAGCATCGATCTCCAAATCGAGATCCACAACACCGCGGAGATCGCGCAACTGACCGCCGACGAGGTGGTCGACGTCGGGATCGTCGAGGGTCCCGTCGACCGGCCGGAACTGACGGTCGAACCGTTCGTCGAGGACCGGCTCGCGTGCATCGCGCATCCCGAGCACCGGCTCGCGCGCGTCGCACGCATCGAGCTCGACGCGTTGTGGGAAGACACGCTCTTGCTCCGCGAACCCGGGTCGGGCACGCGCGAGGCCTTCGAACGCGCGCTCGCGCCGCGCGGCCTCGACTTCGCGCGCGTCATGCCGGTCAACAACACCGAGGCGATCAAGAGCGCCGTCCGCAGCGGGATCGGCATCGCCTGGGTGTCGCAGCTCGCGATTCGTGACGAACTCGCCGCCGGAGCGCTGGTCGTCCTCGACGTCCCGAGCGTGCGGCCGCGCCGCATGTTGAGCATCCTGCGCCGCAACAACCGCGTGCACGCCCCGATCGTCGAGGCGTTCATCGCGATGCTCACGGAAACGCCTCAGGCGATGACGTTGGACGCGCGCAACCGCTCGATCGCCGCGTCGTCGTAACCCGCCTCGCGCAGGACGTCGACCGTATGCTGACCGCGCTCGGGCGCAGCCGCGACGAGCGCTGCCGGCGTGCGCGAGAGCTTCGCGGCTTGATCGAGCAGGCGCACGTGGCCGAGCCGCGGATGGTCGACGCCGGCCGCGACCCCGAGATGCTCGACTTGGGGATCCGCGAAGACTTGGTCCATCGCGTTGACCGGCCCGCACGGCAAACCGGCACGGGTGAGGATCGCGACCCACTCGTCCGTCGTCTTCGTGCGCAGCGCCGCGCTCAGCGCCGCATTGAGCCCCGCCCGGTTCTGCATGCGTTTCGTCGCGTCGGCGTAGTCGGGATTCTCGAGGAGATCGGGGCGCCCGATCGCTTCGCACAGGCGCTGCCAGAAGATCTTGCCGGTGGCCGCGACGTTGACGTAGCCGTCGGCCGTCGGGTACGCGGACGCCGGCATCAAGGTCGGGTGGTCGTTGCCGACTTGCTCGGCCACTTCGCCCGCCATCGTGTAGCGCGCGGCTTGAAAGTCGAGCAGGGCGATGCCGGCTTGCAGCAAGTTGCTCTGCACCCACTGGCCTTCGCCGGAGCGTTCGCGTTCGAGCAGCGCGGTCATGATGCCGAGCGCGGCCAGCATTCCGGCCGCGACGTCGGTCACTGCCGCGCCGACGCGCATCGGCCCCTCGCCCGGCCTGCCCGTCACCGACATGAGGCCGCTCATCCCTTGCGCGATCTGGTCGAGCCCGGGCCGCTCGGCGTAAGGGCCGTCCTGCCCGAAGCCCGAGATGCTCGCCAAGATGATGCGCGTGTTGACCGCGCGCAGCGCCGAGTACTCGATGCCGAGGCGAACCTTGACGTCGGGGCGGTAGTTCTCGACGACGACGTCGGCGGTGCGCACCAAGCGCAGGAACACCTCGCGCCCGGCGGGTGCTTTCAAGTCGAGCGTCATCGAGCGCTTGTTGCGGTGCAAGTTCTGAAAGTCGGGACTGTCGCGACCCGAACCGAACTCTTCGCCCGCGGGCGCCTCGATCATGACGACGTCGGCGCCGAAATCGGCGAACTGCTTCACGCACGTCGGCCCCGAACGCACCCGCGTCAAATCGAGGATGCGCAGCCGCGCGAGCGCCGGCGATGCGCTGATGGCCGGCACGAACCCTACGCGCCTTGCCAGTTCGCGGGCCGTTTGGCGAAAAACGCCTCGATGCCCTCGCGAAAGTCGCGGCTCCCGTAACACAGCGCGGTCAGGTCGCGATCGTCGGGCAACGGGGTCGCCGCCGCGAGTCGCCGCAACTGCTCTTTCGTGGCGCGCAACGTCAGCGGTGCGTACGACGCGATCTGCGTGGCGAGCGCGAGCGCGCGCTCGTGCAGCGCCGCCACGTCGACGCACAGTTCGCGGTAGAGTCCGATCGCGTGCGCTTCGGCCGCGTCGAGCAGCCGCGCCGTCATGAGGAGATCCTTGAAACGCGCGACCCCCAGCAGCGCGACGGCACGCCTCACGTTGCCCAGCGCCAGACAGTTGCCGACGGTGCGGGCGATCGGGAACCCGTAGCGCGAGTCGGCGGTGGCCAAACGCAAATCGCACACCGACGCCAGCGCGGCGCCGCCGCCCGTACACGCGCCGGCGACCGCCGCGATCGTCGGCACGGGGATGCGTTCGAGCTTGCCGACGACGCGCTCGATGCGCTCGCCGTAGGCGAACGCGTCGTCGACCGATGCAAATTCGCGGAACTGCGAGATGTCGGTGCCCGAAACGAACGCATTGCCGGCGCCCGCGAAGACGATCGCCCGCAGCGACGGTTCCGCGGCCGCTTCGCCGGCAATCGCCTCGAGCTGGTCGTACATCGCCCACGTCATCGCGTTGCGCGCCTCGGGCCGGTTGAACGTGACCCACCAGATCCCCGGCCCCGGGCGCGCGACGACGACTTCACCTACCATTTCGGAAACGGCAGGAGGGGCTTGCGCTGCGCGAACTTCGCCGGCCAAATGACGTACTGTTTGGCGTCTTGCCACTGCAGCACGACGGCCTCGTACCCGACCTGCACGCCGGTCGCGTCGACCTGATAGGTGCCCGCGATCGTCTGCACCGGCTGGGTGGCGAGGAACTGACGGATCTTGTCGTTGTCGATCGCCTTGGCGTCGTTGACCGCGGCGCTGAGCACCTGCATCGCGGCGTAGTTCATCGCCGAGTGATAGTCGGGCGCGGTGTGGAACATCGCTTGGAACGACTGGATGAAGGCGTCGTTTCCGCTCGTCTTGGTCGTCGAGCTCCAGGTGGCCATCGACATGACGCCGTTGGCGTCTTTTCCGACGTCGGTGTAGAAGCTCGGCTCGGTGGGCCCGATCGCGAAGAAGATCAGTTTGGGCGCGAAGTTCACCTGCTTGAGCGCCTGCAAGAGCCCGATCGAGTCGGGCGAGTATGACAGCCCGACGAGGATGTCGGGATTGGCTTGTTTGATCGCCAGCGCCGTCGACGCGTACTCGGTCGCGTTGTGCTGGTACAGCTGTTCGTAGACGACGTCCATGTTCGCCCCTTTGGCGAGGTCGGGCAACGAGGCGACGACCGCGCGCGGGAACGACGTGTCTTCCCCGGTCACCGCGAGCCGTTTGTAGCCGTAGAGTTTGCCGAGGTCGAACGCCCCCGACACCTGACGCGTCGACTGCGTTTGCCCTTGGAACACCCACTTCAAGCCGCGTTTGAACGGTGCGGTCGAAGCGACTTCAGGCGAGATCATCGGCATCTTGTACTGATCGGCGATGTTGGCCACCGCCGCCGTGATCGCGCTCGAATAAGGCCCGACGATCATGTCGACGTGATCTTGCTGGATCAGCTCCTGATACAGCGTCACCGCGGTGCTGGGCTCGCTTTGATCGTCGTAGAATTTCAACTGCAGCTGGCGCCCGAGCCATCCGCCCTTGGCGTTCTGCTCCTTGATGAAGAGCTGATAGCCTTGCAGCGCGTACTTCGCGTCCTCGGCGTAGGCACCGGTCACCGAGATCGTCGTGCCGATCACGATCGGCGGCGCGTTCGCCGCGCCGGCCGCGTGCAACCCGGTGACGAGCACGCCCGCGATCATCGCGACGAGCGCGCATGCGGCGATTCCCCTGGGACGCACAGGTCGGTTCATCTCTTGACCTCCCGCAGCTTGCGTAGGCGAGTGATATGGATTGCGGCGGCGACTTCCCTCTTTGGGAGGATCGGCCTTTGACGAAGCCAACACCGCGCCTATGGCGCTCGACACGCGTACCGTCCTGGTCTACGACCCGACTGCTTCGGAAAACGGCGCGCAGCGCGCGATCGCGAGCCGGCCGGCGTCGCTCGACGGGCTCGTCATTGCGTTGCTCGACAACACGAAGGATCTGGTCGACGTCCTCCTGGGCGAAGCGAAGGATCTGCTGCTCAGGGACTATCCTGGGGCCTCGTTCCGGTCCTTTCGCAAGGAGTCGGTCAGCGGCGCGAAGCCCGACGTGATGGAAGCGGTGGCGGCATGCGATGCCGTCATAACGGCGGTCGGTGATTGAGGCTCGTGTTCGTCGTGGAGTTGCCACGACGCCATGGAGCTCGAACGCCGCGGGATTCCGACCGCGACCTTCATCACGCACTCGTTCGAATCGTACGCGCGCGGTCTTTGCCGGATGCAGGGCATGGAGACCCTGCCGCTGATCGTCATCCCGCACCCGATCGCCGCGCGCCCGGTCGAAGAACTGCGCGAGAAGGTTCGTGCCGTGTACGGTGACTTGCGCGCGGCGCTCGTGCGGGCCTAATGGACCCGGGCGCGCCGGCCCAAGACCCGAGCGAAATCGAAGACTCGGTCGACGGCGTCTTCCGGTACTTCGAGCGCGCATGCGAGAACGGCTGGACCGACGGTCTGCCGGTCTATCCGCCGACGGTGAGCGCAGTCGCGGAGATGCTGCGCTGCACCGACCGCGATCCCGACGACGTCGTCGGCTTGATCGCGCCGCGCAACGGTGCCGCGACCGTCCGCAAGATCGCGATCAATGCCGTGATGACGGGATGCCGTCCGGAGTATCTGCCGGTCCTGATCGCGGCCGTCGAATGCATGGTGCAGCCCGCATACAACCTCTACGGCCGGCAGACGACGACCCATCCGGGCGGCCATCTCTTGATCGTGCACGGCCCGGTGCGTACCGAACTCGAGGTGAACAGCCGCTTCAACGTGCTCGGACACGGCTGGCGCGCGAACGCGACGATGGGCCGCGCGCTGCGCTTGATCGCGATCAACGTCGGCGGCAACAAACCCGGCATCACCGACATGGCGACCCACGGCCACCCGGGGCGCTACTCCTACTGCATGGCCGAAGACGAAGAGGGCAGCCCGTGGACGCCGTTCCACGTCGACCGCGGTTTGGCGGCCGGCGTCAGCGCCGTGACCGTCGTGTGCGCGGAAGCTCCCCACAACGTCAACGACATGGTCAGCAAGACGCCCGAACGGTTTCTCGGCTCGGCGGCATCGACGATGGCGCACTTAGGCGCGAACGGCATCTATCGCGGCGGCTTGCACGGCGAGCAGATGCTCGTCCTCACGTCGGAAGCGGCGCACTGGCTGACGAGCTTCGGTTGGTCGAAACGTGACGTCGCGATGTATCTCTTCGAGCAGGCGCGCCAGCCCGTGCGCGCCCTGCGCGATCGCGGCGGCTGGAAAACGGGCCCCCTGCCGGTGTGGGTCGACGGCGACGACGACGACGCGATGGCGCCGATCGTCAACCGCCCGGAAGACATCCTGCTGCTCGTCGCCGGAGGTCACGGACGGCACATGAACGCGATCTTGACGTCGGCGTACAACCTCAGCGTGACCCGTCCGATCGCGCGCAAGGACGGAACGCCGGTCAGCCTCGTAGCCGAGCTGCGGCAATCGTGAACGCGCTCGCGCGCGACGAGGTCGCTGCCGTTCGGCGCGAGAAGCCCTGACCGTCATGGCGCACATCCGGATCGTCGATCCCGTCGAGAAGCGCTCGCAGCCGCCGGTCACGGCCGTCGGCGGCCCCGAAGCGCAGGCGCGCGGCAGTTCGCTGCGCGGCGCGACGGTCGCGTTCGTCTATCTCGAGGATTGGCGCAACTTCGAGACGTTCCTGACGACGGTCGAGGCGTCGTTGCGGGAAGAGTACGGCGTCGCGAAGGTCACGCGCGTGACGAGCAGTTTGCGGCGCGGACCGTTGACGGGCGACGACCTCGAGTCGATCCGCGGATCGACGGTCGCGCTCGTCGGCCTAGGCGCTTGAGGCGCCTGCACCGCGTGGAGTTTCCACGCGACCATGGACGTCCGCAACCTGGGGATCCCCGCCATGACGTTCATTACCGAACCGTTCCGTAAGATGGCCGCGACCGTGTCGCGCGCCACCGTCGGCGACGCGCACGTCCCGATCGTGACCCTGCCGCACGTGTTCGAAACGTCCGCTTCCGAGACGGGCCCGCTGCTGGCGCAGCAGTTTTGGGGCGAGATCACCGCGGGGCTTGCGGTGTTGGCAGCCGAGGCCGGCGCCGCGCCGGCGTGAGCGACCTGCTGACGGTCGACGACGCCGCAGAATCGTTGCTCGAATGGTCGCTCGAGCACGGCGCCGGCGACGGACTGCCGATCGTCGCGCCGACGCCCGAACGCGTCGAAGAAATGATCGCGGCGGGGCCGTACCCGGCCGACGCGGTGCTGGGCGTTCTCCCGCCACGGTGGGGACCGGCCGTCGTGCGAACGATCGCGGCGAACGCCGTGATGGCGGGATGCCGGCCCGAATACTTCCCGGTCGTGCTCGCGGCGGTCGAGGCGATGGCCGATCCCGAACTCGACCTCGAAGGCATCTCGACCTCGACCGGTCCGCACGCGTTGACGGTGATGGTCAGCGGGCCGATCTGCGACCGGCTCGGCATCAACTACGGATACGGCTCGATGGGCCCGGGATGGCGCGCGAACGCGACGATCGGCCGCGCGGTCGCGCTCGTGCAGCACAACATCGCCGGCCGCGTGCCGGGCGTCGCCAGCATGTCGACGCACGGACAGCCCGGCCGCTACACGTTCTGCTTCGGCGAGAACGAGCCGGCGACGCCATGGGCTACGTATCGCACGCAACTCGGCCTGAGTGCGGACCGCAGTTGCGTGACCGTCGCGGGCGTCACCTCGCGCCTGAGCTTGATGCAACGCGGCGTGCCGGACGAGAACCCGGAGACGCTCTTGGGCCTGTATGGGCTGGCCGCGCCGGCGCTGCTCTTCGAGGTGATCGGCGGCGGCCCGCGCGGGCTCGCGTTCGTGCTCGGACCCAACCACGCGGAGCGGCTCGCGCGCGGCGGGTGGGATCACACCCGCATCCAGCAGTACTTCCACCAGCAGGTCAACGGCGTCTCAGTCGACCGGCTGCCGCCGCTCTTGGCCGCGGATGCCGCCAAGTGGGGCCTCGTGCACGACGGCGTCGTCACCTTGGCTGCCAAGGCTGAGGACATCCGCGTGTGGGTGAGCGGAGGGCCGGGCGGCCACCACTCGGTGCTCTTGTGCACGCGCCGCTGGCCGGTGACGCGGCCGATCAACGAACGGAGCGAATCGTAATGCAAGCAGAACGGCTCAAAGCGGTCGACGACGCACTCGCCGACCTGCGCGAAACGCTGAACGTCGACGGATTCGATCTTGCCGTCTCGGCACCCGAGGGCGAGCGACTGACGATCGCCGTGACCGCGCGTGCCGACGCCTGCGTCGAATGCCTGATCCCCAAAGATCTCTTCGTGCAAATGCTCGCGAGCACGCTGCGCGACCAGGGCCACGTCACCGGCGTCAGCGACGTCTTGGTGGTCTACCCCGACGCGAGCGAAGTCTGAGGACGTGACCGTGCGATCGAGCGTCGTCAGCGCGCGGTGCTCGTGGCGTCTCCGTGTTAACTTTCCTTCACGCGTCCGCAAGAGACCAGGCGAGTGCGCGATCCTGACGGAACGTCGCGGACCTACTGCCTAAGGAAAATAGCCGCATGCGAACGTTCGTCCGCCGATTGTTTCGACCGTTCGTCGCACTTGCGATCTGCGTTGGAATCTGTAGCTGCAGTTCGAGTTCGGGAATCACTGTAGCGCCGGCAGCGACTCCACTCGCGGGCAGCGGAGCCGGTGGCGCTCTGGGCGGCGCTGCGCCGTTGAATCTTTCACTCAAGTTCGTCAATCAGTCGGGGTACACGCAACCGGTGATGGTCACGGTACCGCCGACGAGCCAGTACTTGCCCGTCGTTCTCCTTTCGCGCCAGGTAGGGCCCGGAGCGACCGCAACGCTCTCCTGGAACAATGCGATCGGCGTTTTTTATACCGAATTTCTCAACCCGCTGGTTGGCGCCCACGTTTCGAGCAGCGTCGGCGTCGCGGCTTCCGCTCAAACGACCACGACGTGGAACATCGACAACGGGACCGCAACGGCAGCAAGCCAATCGACTCCGGCGCTGCCCGAAGGATGCCTAGCCGTCATACCCGGTACCGTCAATCCGGCACAGAATCCGTACGGGATGGGCATCAATTACGGGATCGGCTTCACGATCGGGGGGAGTCCGGTCGCCGTCACGAGCGTCGTTGCGCCGGCCACAGCCACGACCTTTTGCGGAAACAGCGCGAACACACCCTATATCGTTGCGGTGGGGACGTATACTCAAGGCACGATCGCGGCCATCGAGTCGCCCTATGCGAGCGTGTATTTCGGCTCGGGAAATTCGGCCACCGTCACCTTCAGCGCCACCGGAACCTACAGCATATCCTATCCGTAGCTGGGCGTCCCGCTCGCACTGACGCGAGCGTCGATCAACCGTGGGTAGGCCCAGCGGACGGCATCGAATAGCTGCCGGTCGCGGTTGCGGCGGGCGACGAACTGCACGCCGATCGGCATCCCGGCCGGACCGCGCAAGACCGGCATCGTCACCGCGGGCACGTGGGTGACGGTCCAGATCGCGCACATCCTGGAGTCGCCGGTCGTCTCCAGGCCGACGGGCGCTTCGCCCAGCACCGGCGAGGTCAACAGCACGTCGTAATCGTCGAAGATGTCGTCGAGCATGAAGCGCGCACGCTCCGCTCGGCTGCGCGCATCGACGTACTCCTCGAAGCTGCACTCGAGCCCGTCTTTGATGCGCCAGTTGCGCACCGTGTCGCTCAGCTCGTCCCAGTGGTTTTCGATTTCCCACGTGTAGTTGCGCGAGAACTCGAAGCCCGCGATCGTGCGATGCGCGCCGGGCATCTGCTCGAAGACCTCCGGCACCGCCACGTCGGTGACGCTCGCACCGGCCGCGCGCAGCGCCTGCGCGACGTCCTCGAAGAGCCGTTGCGTCGACGGTTCGAGGCTGCCCCAGAGATGCGTGCGGCAGAAACCGATGCGTGGCGCGGCGCCGTCGTTCGCCGGCGGCGCGTGCGGCACGCCGAGCAGCGCGTCGCGGTAGAGCGCGATGTCCTCGATCGAGCGCGCGTAGAGCCCGAGCGTGTCGAGCGAGCCGGCCGACTGCTTGACGCCAACGCAGCTCAGGTCGCCGAACGTCGGACGGTAGCCGAACACACCGCAGAAGGACGCCGGCTTGATCGTCGAGCCGGTCGTCTGCGTCCCGATCGCGAGCGGCACCATCGCGTCGGCAACCGCGGCCGCCGACCCGCTCGACGAACCGCCGGGCGTGCGCGCCGGGTCGAGTGGGTTGCGCGTCTTGCCGGGCTGATAGTACGCGAACTCGGTCGTCACCGTCTTGCCCATCAGGACGGCGTCCGCTTTGCGGCTCATCGCGATGCAGGCCGCGTCGCCCTTGGGTTGGTGTCCGGCATAGACGGGCGAACCGTATTGGCTCGGCATGTCGCTCGAATCGATGATGTCCTTGACGCCGAACGGCACGCCGGCCAGCGGCCCGCGTGCGCCGGCCCGATCCAATTCGCGGGCGCGACGCAAAACCGCCTCGGGACCGAGGTGTTCCCACGCTTGCACGACCGGTTCGCGGGCCTGGATTCGGTCGAGGCACGCTCGCGCGACCGCTTCGCACGTCACCTCGCCGGCGCGTACCGCGGACACGATCTGGGCGGCGGTCAACTCATTGAGCGGAATCGCAAGCACCCTCGCCCCTTTCGTCGAACGCGCGTTGCCCACTCCTTGCTTCGGATGTCGCTGCGTCTCACAGGCCCCATAGGGCGCCCTTATGGCTTCATAGGCCCGGCCTTGCGCGGTCTGCCCATTGTGCGACCGGCACGTAGGAGGGCGGAAAAACGGTGGTGTAGCGCCTCGTTCAAACGTCGCATGAAGCTAGGGAGCGCCGCTCTTTTTGGAAACTCCCATCTCCGTCCCCCAGAAGTGGGCGAAGGTCATCGACCAGACGCGCTGCGTCGGATGCCACGCCTGCACCACCGCGTGCAAATCCGAGAACGACGTGCCCCTCTCGGTCACGCGCACCTACGTCAAATCGGTCGACGTCGGGATCTTCCCCCAGGTGCGGCGCGCGTTCCAGGTGACGCGCTGCAACCAGTGTACCGACGCGCCGTGCGCCACCGCTTGCCCCACGAGCGCGATGTACGTGCGCAAAGACGGGATCGTCGACTTCGACAAGTCGATCTGCATCGGGTGCAAAGCGTGCATGGCCGCGTGCCCGTACGACGCGATCTTCATCAACCCGGCCGACCATTCGGCCGAAAAGTGTAACTTCTGCGCGCACCGGATCGACGGCGGTCTCGAACCGGCGTGCGTGGTCGTGTGCCCGACGCAAGCGATCCTCGTCGGCGACATGAACGATCCGACGTCGAAAGTCGCCCAGATGGCGGCCCGCGAACCGGTGACCGTGCGGCGTCCGGAAAAAGATACGCGACCGAAGCTCTTCTACAAAGGCGCGCACCAAGCGACCCTCGACCCGATCGCCGCGCGGCGCCCCGAAGGCGGCCTCTACGCCTGGGCCACGCAACCGCAGGGTCCCGGGGAGATCGGTTCCGGGCATCCCGGCCGCGGTAATTCGTCCGCGGCCGCGCTCCTTTCGTACGATGTCTCGCACAAGGCTCCATGGGACTGGCGCGTCAGCGCGTACACGTGGACGAAGGGCATCGCGGCCGGCGTGTACCTCGCCGCGCTGCTGCTCGTCGCGACCGGCGCGATCGCGTGGTCGAGCCCGCTCTGGCTCTTCGCGACCCCGGTGATCGCCGGCATCTTCCTGGCGGCAACGGGTGGTCTGCTGATCTGGGACCTCGAGCATCCCGAGCGGTTCTACCTGATCTTCACCCGTCCGCAGTGGCGCAGCTGGCTCGTGCGGGGCGGCTTCATCATCGGCGCCTACGCCCTCGTGTTGCTCGTGCACTTCGTGGCCGCGCTCGCGAACGCCGTCGGCGTCACCCAAATCCTGATCTTGCTCGGCGTGCCGCTCGCGGTGCTGACCGCGGTCTACACCGGCTATCTGTTCGCGCAAGCGAAGGCGCGCGATCTCTGGCAGAACCCGCTGCTGCCGCCGCATTTGGTCGTGCAGGCGCTGCTCCTGGGCGCGGCGATCCTCGTCCCGCTCGCGAGTTCGCTCGACCCCGGCGCACTGACCGTGCTGCTCCCGGTCGTCGCGTTGACCGCGCTCCTGCACCTGCTCTTCGTCTGGGGCGAATCGACGCTCGGACATCCGACCGCGCACGCGAGATTGGCAACCGAGATGATGCTGCACGGACCGTACTCGCGCACGTTCTGGACCGGCGTCGTCCTCTGCGGCATCGCGACGTTCGGAGATTACCTCGGCGTCGCCGCCGCCCTCTGCGCGCTCGCAGGCGTCGCGTTGCACGAGCACGCCTACGTGCAAGCCGGCCAATCGGTGCCCCTCGCATGAGCGGTAACGACAAGATAGCGCGCCTCAACGAGCGGGTGACGGCCGCGCGGCGCGACGTCGAAGCGCGTGGCGAAACGTTCTATCCGGGTCCGAGCCGCGTGCATCTCGCGGCGTTCCCGCCCAAGGAGCGTTGGAACGACTGGGTCGAGCTCGAATCCAAAGCGTGGCCCAAACGCGTCGAGAAGCGCTACATGCTCGTGCCGACGACGTGCTTCAATTGTGAGTCGGCCTGCGGGCTGCTCGCGTACGTCGACAAAGAGTCGCTCGAAATCCGCAAGTTCGAAGGGAATCCGGAGCATCCGGGGTCGCGCGGCCGCAACTGCGCGAAAGGCCCGGCGACGCTCAATCAGATCACCGATCCCGACCGCGTCCTGCAACCGCTGCGGCGCGCAGGCGAACGCGGCGAGAACCGCTGGGAACCCGTCACGTGGGATTCCGCACTCGACGACATCGCGCAACGCATCCGCCGCGCGATCGTCGAGGAACGCGAGAACGAAGTGATGTACCACGTCGGCCGTCCCGGCGAAGACGGCTACACCGAACGCGTGCTCGCGGCCTGGGGCATCGACGGACACAACTCGCACACGAACATCTGCTCGTCGGGTGGCCGCTCGGGCTACGCGTGGTGGATGGGCCTCGACCGCCCGAGCCCCGACCACACCAACGCGAGCGTCATCCTGCTGATCTCCTCGCATCTCGAAGCCGGGCACTATTTCAACCCGCACGCGCAGCGCATCATGGACGGCAAGTCCAACGGTGCCAAACTGATCGTCGTCGACGTGCGGCTCTCGAACACCGCGACCCACGCCGATCATTGGCTGGCGACGTATCCGGGCAGCGAAGCGGCGATGCTGCTCGCGTTCGCGCGCCATCTGGTCGCCACCGGCCGCTACGACCGCGAGTTCGTCCGCAAGTGGTGGAACTGGGAGCAGTTCCTCGAGGAATCGCACCCCGGCGAACCGGTCACCATGGAGACGTTCGAGCGCGCCTTCCTCGATCTCTATGCACCGTACACGTTCGAATACGCGTCGGCCGAGACCGGCATCCCCGTCGAGACCCTGCGCGAGGTCGCCGAGCTGATCGCCGGCTGCCGCGGCCGGCTCTCGACGCACAACTGGCGCTCCGCGTCGGCCGGCAACCTCGGCGGCTGGCAGGTGACGCGCACGCTCTTCCTGCTCAACGCGCTGACCGGTTCGGTCGCCGTCGAAGGCGGCGTCTACCCCAACGCCTGGAACAAGTTCGTCCCCAAACCGATCTACACGCCGCCGCATCCCAAGCGCTGGAACACGCTGACCTGGCCGCAGGAGTACCCGCTCGCGCAGAACGAGCTCTCGTTCTTGCTGCCGCACCTGATCGCCGAGGGCCGCGGCAAGATCGACGTCTACTTCTCGCGCGTCTACAACCCGGTGTGGACGAATCCCAACGGGTTCGGATGGATCGAGATGCTGAGCGATCCGGCGAAGATCGGCCTGCACGTCGCGCTGACGCCGACGTGGAACGAGAGCGCGTTCTTCGCCGACTACGTGCTGCCGATGGGGCACTCGTCGGAGCGGCACGACACCCATTCGTACGAGACCCACGACGCCCAGTGGGTCGGGTTCCGTCAAGTCGTCAAGCGCGCGGCGCGCGAACGCCTGGGCACGAAGATCACCGACACGCGCCAAGTCAATCCCGGCGAAGTGTGGGAAGAGAACGAGTTCTGGATCGACCTGTCGTGGCGCATCGACCCCGACGGCAAACTCGGCATCCGCAAATACTTCGAGTCGCAGAGTGAACCCGGCGCGAAGCTCTCGATCGACGAGTATTACGGCTACATGTTCGAGCACTCGCTGCCCGGCTTGCCCGAGCGCGCGGCCGCGGAGGGGATGACGCCGCTGGAGTTCATGCGCCAGTACGGCGCGTTCGAAGTCGCCAAGAAGATCGGACCGGTCTACGCGCAGCCCGTCCCGCCGGAAGAACTCGAAGACGTCGCGTTCGGGCCGCACGGACGCGTGTACACGCGCACCGCCAAGCCCGCTTCGCCGAACATCGTTCCGGTCACGAGCCCCGACAACGACGCCGACGGCCGCCGCCCGGCCGGCGTGCAGGTCGACGGTGCGATCCTGCGCGGCTTTCCCACCCCGAGCGGCAAGCTCGAGTTCTTCTCCCAAACGCTGGTCGATTGGGGCTGGCCCGAATACGCCGTGCCGGCCTACATCAAGAGCCACATCCATCCCGAGAAGCTCGCGCCCGATCAGATGCCGCTGATCCCGACGTTCCGCCTGCCGACGCAAATCCACACCCGCAGCGCGAACGCGAAGTGGCTCGACGAGCTCGCGCATACGAACCCGCTGTGGATCCATCCGATCGACGCGCACCGGCTCGGCAAGGTGCGCACCGGCGAACTGCTGCGGGTCACCACCGAGACGGGATACTTCGTCGTCAAAGCATGGGTGACCGAAGGCATCCGGCCCGGCGTCGTCGCTTGCAGCCATCACATGGGCCGCTGGAAGATCGGCGACAACGCGCAAAGGCAGATGATGGCGACCGTTTCGCTCGACCGGTCCGACATCGGCTGGAAGCTGAAACGCAAATCGGGCGTCGGGCCGTACGAGTCGAGCGATCCCGACACGAAGCGCATCTGGTGGACCGACGTCGGGGTGCACCAGAACCTGACGTTCCCCGTGCATCCCGATCCGATCTCGGGAATGCATTGCTGGCATCAAGCGGTGCGCGTGACGCGCGCGCAGCCCGGCGACGCCTACGGCGACATCTTCGCCGACACGGCCAAGGCGGCCGAGGTCTACCGCGAGTGGCTCGCGCTGACGCGCCCGGCGGCGCGCTACTCGCCCGACAAGACGCGTCGCCCGTACTGGCTGCTGCGGCCGCTAAAGCCCGGGCACGACGCGTTCCAATTGCCGAGCGTCGACCCCGTGAAGCCATAACGCCGGCTTGGAACTGCTCCGTGCGCTAGCCGTGCTGGCGGAGCCGCCCGCAGCGCACACCGCGGCGCTGGCCGCCGCCCTCGACCTCGGCCCGATTCCCTCGGCGGCGGACTATGCGGCGTGCTTCACGTTCGCGCGCTATCCATACGCGTCGGTCTACCTCGATCCGAGCGGCATGCTCGGCGGAACGGCGCTGGACCGGATCGCCGGCTTCTACCGCGCGCTGGAGATCGAGGTTCCCAAGGAAGCCGACCATCTCGCCGCGCTCCTCGCGCTATGGGCGGGGCTCGCCGAACGCGAGGGGACCGAGGAAGATCCAGGGGCGCGGGCGCTGCTCGCGCGGGCGCAACGAACGCTCGTCCTCGAGCATCTCGCGTGTTGGCTGCCGCCTTATCTGGACACCTTCGACGAGCGGGTCGCGCCGGCGTACCGGGCTTGGGCCACGGTGCTCCGCGAGCTGCTCGCCGCAACCCTCGCCGCGTGCGCGCGGGAGCGCGCGCTCGAAGACGAACCTCTGCCGGCGCATCTGCGCGACGCGCCGCCGCTCGAGGATCCGCGCGCGGCCGGGGCCGACGCCTTCCTCGACGGGTTGCTCGCGCCGGTCCGCGCCGGATTCGTGCTCGTGCGCGACGACCTCGTGGCCATCGCCCGGGCAATCGGCACCGGCGCGCGGGCCGGAGAGCGGCGCTTCGTGTTGCGCGCGCTGCTCGCGCACGACGCGGGCGCGACGCTCGAGCACCTCGCGGCGCACGCCGATAGCGCCGCGGCGCGGACCGCGGCGTGGCATGCGGCTCCGCCGGTCGCCGCGTTCTGGGCCGGACGGGCGACCGCGAGCGCCGCGCTCCTGCACGAATTGGCGCCCGAAGCCGTCGCGCCGTGATCGAGGCGTCGGCCTTCGTCATCGGCGTGGTCGTCGGGACGATCGGAACGCTCGTCGGCGTCGGCGGCGGATTCATGCTCGTCCCGATCGCGACGTTCCTCGAGCCGAAGTGGTCGACCGCGCAGATCACCGCCTACTCGCTGGCGGTCGTCGCTACCAACGGGATCGCGGGCGCGATTTCCTATGCCCGGCAACGACGGATCGACCTCAAGAGCTTCCCCCTCTACGCGGCGTTCGCGCTCCCAGGCTCGATCGTCGGGGCATACGTGTCGAGCTTCACGCCGCGCCGCGTCTTCGACGTCTCGTTCGGCATCGTGCTGATGCTGCTCGCCGCGTGGCTCGCTTTCGCGCCCGCGCGCAAAGCGGGCGAAGGGACCGGCAACGCTTACCGCAACCTCACCGACGTCCACGGTACGAGCTTCGAATGGCGCTTCCACATGCCGCTCGGACTCCTGGGCGCGTCGTGCGTCGGCTTCCTTTCGAGCATGCTCGGCATCGGCGGCGGGGTCGTGCACGTGCCGTACATGGTCGCGATGCTCAGCTATCCGGAGCACATCGCGACCGCCACCTCGCAGGGCGTGCTCGCGGTGACTTCGACGGCCGGCATGCTCGTGCACATCGTGCAGGGCGATTACCGCCACACCTGGCTCGTCACGACGATCACCTGCGTGGGCGGCCTCATCGGCGCCCCGATCGGGGCGTCGCTCTCGCGCCGCGTCCCCGGCCGCGCGTTGCTGCGCCTGCTCGGCATCGCACTGTTGATCGTCGGCGCGCGCCTCTTCGTCACCGGTCTGCAGTCGCCCAGCTAGCGCGGCGCAGCCGGCACCTCGCGCTCGAGTGTCCAGCCGAACAGAAGCAAGGGCTTACAGGCCACGGTGAAATCGACGGCCGCCTCGACGAGCCCCGGTTCGAGCACGGCCGCGTCGGGCAGCGGGCGGCGGACCACGAACGAACGCAAGCGCAAATACGGCCCGCAGGGCGAGTCGGCGAAGCGCTCGTAGCCGCGCGGCATCCGCGCCAAGGCATCGCCGGGGCGCTCGCCGGGCCCCGCGATCGCGAGCCCGCGCCGCGCGAGGGCCGCCTGCAGGCGTGCGAACCGCTTCGGTTCGGCGGAGATCGCCGCCCGAAAGGCGGCCAGCAGGCGCGGTTCGAGCGCGTAGAACGCGATCGCCATCATGCAAGCGCCGGGCTCGATGCGCACGTACAGGCCGCCGGGGGTGTGCCGGCCGCCGTCGCGGGAGCAATAGACGCTCTGGTACGTCTGATACGGCCGCTTGTCGGCGCCGAAGCGCACGTCGCGGTAGATACGGAAGACGGAGCGCTGAGCGTCGCCGTAGAGCGGGATGCGCCGCCGCGCGAAGCGCGCGTTGAGCGCCGCGAGCAGCGCCCGCGTCGGGGCGAGCAGTTCCGCCTCGTAGACCGCCTTGCGCGGCGCGAACCACTCCCGGTCGTTGTGCCGCGCCAGTTGCGCCAGGAACCGCAGTGCCGCCGGCGAGTAGCCGGCGAATCGCGTGTCGCTCATGCGTTCCCAGACGCGCGCTGTTCACGGACCGTTGCGCGGCGCGCGAGCTTCCCTCGTGGCCCAAGGCGGAGGGGCGCTGGCGCCGAAGCAGGCTGCGCGGACATGAACGAGGCGGCGCAGTTCTACGGTACTATTGCGGACGCAGTCGCAGGACTCGCGCTCGTCGCTTCGTTTTGGCAAACGGCGCCGACGCGATTGCGCATCGCCGGGGCTTTCGCCGGCGCGCTGTGCGCGCTCTCCGGAGCGGTGCAAGGCGATCCGGGACTGACCGGGACCGGACTCTTGATCGCTAGCGTCAATGTCTTCCGCTGGCAGCAGCTCGAGCGCATCACCCGGCGCGTGCGGCGCACGAACGAACTCGATCTCTCGATCGACTGGCTGCGCCCCTTCATGGTCGAGCGGAAATGCCGCGCCGGCGAGATGCTGTTCTTCAAGAACGACGCGGCCGACGGGATGTTCTACATCGAGAGCGGGATCGTCCGGCTGCCCGAGATCGACGTGCAGGTTGGCCACGGCCAGCTCTTCGGCGAGATCGCGCTCTTCTCGCCCGACAAGCGGCGGACGCTGACGGCGCAGTGTGCGACCGACGCGACGCTGCTCTACATCTCAGAACGCGACTTGCTGCGCTTGTACTTCGAGAAGCCGGAATTCGGGCTCTACCTGATCCAGTTGATCACGAAGCGGTTGACGCAAGATCTGACGACGTTCGAGACGAGCGCGGTCACCGACGCGCTGACGGGCGTCCCGAACCGGCGCGGCTTCGACGAAGCGCTCTACCTGACGTGGCAGCGCGCGCTGACGGTCACTCCGCCCCGCCCCGTCGCGTTGCTCGTGCTCGACATCGACTACTTCAAGCGCTACAACGACAGCTACGGGCATGCCGCCGGCGACGCGTGCTTGCAGTTCGTGGCGCGGGCGCTGCGCGACGGAACGCCGCCCAACGCGCTCCTCGCGCGATACGGGGGCGAAGAGTTCGCGGCGGTCGTCTACGACGTCGACGAAGCCGAGGCGCTCGCGATCGGCGAACGCATGCGCGCCAACGTCTACAACGCGTCGATGCTGCACGCGGGTTCGCCGTTCGGACGGGTGACGATCAGCATCGGCATCGCGAGCCAAACGCCGTCCGATCCGCACGGCGCGCAACGGCTCTTCGAGGCGGCCGACCGGGCCCTCTACGAAGCGAAGGCGACGACGCGCAACCGCGTCGTCGTCGGGACGATGCCGTTCGCCTCCGACGTGCCGACGACGCAGTAATGAGGAGGGTGGCATGGAGTTAGAACCCGTGAGCTTCGTCGGCGTCGGCCGGATGGGTGCCAACATGGCGCGCCGACTGCGCGAGGTGGGGCGGCCGGTCGTCGCGGTGTACGATGCGCATCGGCCGGCCGCCGAAGCGCTCGCCGCCGAGCTGGGCTGTGCCGCTCCGGCGACGCTCGCCGAGGTGGTCGCCGACGCGAACGTCGTCATCACGGTCGTGAGCGACGACGCGGCGATGGAACGCATCTTCGCCCAGTCCGGCGACTCGCTGCTCGACGGGGCGCAGGGGCGGCTCTTCGTCAACTGCGCGACGGTGACGCCGGCGGTGCACGTCGAGGTCGAGCGGCGCGCCGCCGCCGCCGGCGCCCAGGCGCTCGAAGCGTGCATGGCGAGTTCGATCCCGCAAGCCCGCGACGGATCGCTCTTCCTGATGTGCGGCGGCGAGCGCGCGGCGTTCGACCGCGCGCAGCCGGTCCTCGAGGAACTCGCCGCCGAGATCCGCTACGTCGGCCGGGCGGGCCAGGCCGCGCAGCTCAAAGCACTGGTCAACATGGTCATGAACATCAACACGGCCGGCTTGGCCGAAGGGCTCGGACTCGCCGACGCGCTCGGGCTCGATCTCGACATGGTGCGCGAGGTGTTCTCGAAGACCGGCGCGGCGTCGCGCGTGCTCCAGACCGACGGCGCCGACATGCAGGCGCGCGAACACGACGTGTACTTCTCCGCCGAACACGCCGCCAAAGACAGCGGCATCGCGGTCGAACTCGCGCATGCCGCCGGCATTGACGCGCCGCTCGCCGAAGCGACGCTGCGCCAGTACCGGCGCATGGTGACGATGGGCCTGGGCGAACTCGACAAGTCGGGCATCGCGGAACTGACGTTCAAAGGGCGCGCAAGCGGGTAGCGCGGGCGCCGCCGGGCGCTAGTGGTTTAACGCGTTGGTGACGTAGGGCTTCACCGCGAGCTTGCACGTCGCGCTGAACTAAGCGGCGTCAGCCTCAATCAATTTGTCGCAGTAGCGCTTGCGCGAACCATCGGTGAAAGGTCTGCCGCCTAAATAGACAACTCAGCCGTCTACGTTTCCGCAACCAGAAAAGGCCCCGGCTTCCGCTGGGGTCTCTCATTTACTCAAGCCGCTAGGCCGCCGTCCATGACGTCGGGAAGGCGGGCGAGGTCATGAAGGGGGCAACGTCACAACGTCAACCCTTCTTGCTTAGCCGGCGGTACCATATCGGGATCATCGACACAACTCCCGCACTGCCGGCACAGACGAAGCAAAACCGAGCGCGTTCACCGACGTGGAAAAAGGCGCTAGAGATGGAAAAGCCTAAAGTGCTATGGACCCCAGGAAGAACGTCCACAGTGCGGGTCCTTTCAAGGCGAACTTTTTTATCATGTATGGAATGTACATCATCATGAACAGTCCACCGAGTAAGGACGATCCGATCAAAAAAAACATCAGAAGAAGCCCCGCCTACCCATTGATGCGAGAGTGCGTGCGTACGCGAATGTCAGCAGTCCGGTCATCGAACGATCGGATCAAGTTAACCGCGAAGAAAACAAGCATTATTCCAGCGATCACAAACCGGACCCAAAAACTGGGGCCATTTGCTCGTTCCTTAGTGTAGAGTTGATATACGGCAGCAGAGCAAACCAGCGTTCCAAAGACCAATACAGCTCGTGTAGCAGGTAGGTTGTCCCAAATGGCAGCTAGTGCGAATACGTGCAACGGACTGCTCCCTGCGCGACTAAACTGCCAGCATTTGAACGCCCTACCATGAGCCGAACGTCACATATCGATGCGGCGTTCGGTGGCTTCGCCCAGATACGCCGCGCGTACGTCCTCGCGGGTCGAGACTTCGCCGGCCGAGCCGCTCATCGCGATCGTGCCTTCGTTGAGGACGTAGGCGCGGTTCGCGATCGCTAGCGTCTGTTCGACGTTCTGCTCGACCAGCACGACGGTCGTGCCGGTGCCGTTGATGGCGACGACCAGATCGAAGATCTGCGCCGTGATGCGCGGCGCGAGCCCGAGCGACGGTTCGTCGAGCATCAGCAGCCGCGGCTCCGACATCAACGAGCGCGCGATCGCGCACATCTGCTGTTCGCCGCCCGAGAGCGTGCCGGCGAGTTGGGTGCGGCGGTCGGCGAGCACCGGAAAGCGCTCGTACATCCGCTCGACGTTGCTGCGCGCCCGGGCGCGCGCGCGGCCGATCTCCGAGCCGACCAAGAGATTCTCTTCGACCGTCATCTCCGGGAACAGGCGGCGCCCTTCGAGCGTCAGCGCGAGCCCGAGGTCGACGCGGCGCCGGGCCGGTGCGCGTTCGACGCGTTCGCCCGCGAACGCGATCGTGCCGCTCTGCGAGGGCAGCAAACCGGCGACCGACTTGAGCAGCGTGCTCTTGCCGGCGCCATTGGCCCCGATGATCGCGACGATCTCGCCCTCCTCCACGGCGAGCGAGATGCCGTGCAATGCCGCGAACTCACCGTAGGCGACGTGCAGGTCGGTCACTTCGAGCAGGCTCACCCCGCGGTCACCGCCGCGCCGAAGTAGGCCGCGATCACCGCTTCGTTGTGGCGGATCTCGCCCGGCGTGCCTTCGGCGATGACGCGTCCGAAATCGAGCACGACGATCCGCTGCGAAATCGCCATCACGACCCGCATCACGTGCTCGACCGCGCCGACCGCAGCGATGCCGTGCTTGGTGAGGCCGACGACGAACTCGCCCATCGCGTCGATCTCGGTCGGGGTCAGGCCGGCCATCACTTCGTCGAGCAGGATGAGCTTGGGGCGGATCGCGAGCGCGCGCGCGACTTCGAGCCGCTTGCGCTGGGTGAGGGTCAGCGACCCGGCCGGGCGCTGCGCGAAGCGGCTGAGGCCCACGAGGTCGAGCACCTCACCCGCGCTGCGGCGCGCGGCCTCGATGCCGCGTTCGTGCACGAGCGCGCCGACCGCGACGTTGTCGAGCACCGTCAGGCGCTGGAAGGGACGCACGACTTGGTACGTGCGCCCGATCCCGGCCGCGGCGATCATGTCGGGCCGCATCCCGACCAGCGACTTCCCGTGCATGCGCACGTCGCCGCTGTTCGGCCGCACGACGCCGCTGATCACGTTGAAGAGGGTCGTCTTTCCGGCGCCGTTGGGGCCGATGATGCTGACGATCTCCCCTTCGTTCACGCTGAACGACACGCCGTCGAGCGCGCGCACGCCGCCGAACGCACGGCTGACGTTCTCGATCTCCAAGAGTGCCATCAAGGCACCGTCCGCGCCGGGACAGCGTCGCGCCGGCGCATCTGCAGGTCTTCGAGCGCCGGCACGATGCCGCGCGGCAAGAGCAGGATCAAGACGACGATCAACCCGCCGAAGAGCATCAAGTGACCCTGCGGAAAGCGCGACGCGAGCACCTCGGAGAGCTGCGACATCAGCACGCCGCCGACCAGCGGGCCCCACAACGTGCCGGCGCCGCCGAGGATCGTCATGACGACGGTCTGCAGCTCGATCTGCGTCGAGAAGACGGCCGACGGCTCGACGTAGGTGAGATACCACGCGTAGCCGCCGCCCAAGAGCCCCGGCACGATCGCGCTCAAGACGAACGCCTGCACCTTGGTCGCGGTGACGTTGACGCCCAGGGTCGCGGCCGCCCGCTCGTCCTCGCGAATCGCGCGCAGGCGCAAGCCGAACGCGTTGCCGTCGATGAACAGCGTCACCGCGAAGGTCGCGGCGGCAACCACGAGCGTGAAGTAGTACACCGGCAACGTGTTGGAGCCCGGCGGCAAGTAAATGCCTGAACCGCCGCCCGTGAAGCCGGCGGAGTTAGCGAAGATCAACGCCGTTTGCGAGAGCCCGAGCATGCCCAGCGCAAAGAACGGCCCGCGCAAGCGCAGCATCAGATAGCCGAGCGGGACCGCGATCACCGCCGCGAACGCGCCCCCGAGCAACGCGCAGACGAGCCAATTCCAGTGCCCGTTCGTCGTGCCCAGCGCGACGACGTACGCCCCGATTCCGAAGAACGTCACCTGCCCGAACGAAAGATATCCCGCATAACCCGAGATCAGGTTCCACCCGTACGCGAGCGCGACGTAGAGCAGCGTCGTGTACGCGAGCGAACGGACGTAGCCGTTCGTCACGAGCGGAAAGAGCGCGAGCAGCACGACGACGACCGCCGCGCCGGCCAGCGTTCGCCACGGGCGCGAACTCATACGGGCTTCCCGAAGAGGCCGGCCGGCCGGAAGAGCAGCACGAAGATGAAGATGACGTACGGCGCGGCTTGCGCGACTTGTTCCGTAGCGATGTATCCGGTGAACGTGACCGCGACCCCCAGCACGAGCGCCCCGATCATCGTGCCGACGTAACTGCCCAGCCCTCCTAGCGCGATCACGCTGAACGCCGTCAACGTGAACACCGAGCCGAGGCCGGGGTTGACCGTGTAGATCATGCTCAGGAGGCACCCCGACGCGCCCGCGAGCCCGGTCCCGAGCGCAAAGCTCAAGGTGCGCATCCGCTCGACGTCGACCCCGCAGGCCAGCGCGCCGTCGAGATCTTGGCTCGTGGCGCGCAGCGCCCGGCCGATCGGCGTGAAGCGCAGCAGCAGCGTGAGCGCGGCCGCCAGGATCGCGGCGGTGACGAACGCGATGAAGCGTGCTTCGGGCAACTCGATCGGGCCGAGTTCCCACGCTCCGGTGAGGAACGGGGTCGACCGGAAGTTGCCCGTGAACACCGCGAGCCCCAGGCCGATCATGAAATACGACACCCCGAACATGATCAAGAGCGAGGTCGACTCGGCCGCTTGTGCGTTCGAAGGCAAGCGCCGCAGGATCGCCCGCTCGATGACCGCCCCGATCAGAAACGAGACGATGAACGCGAACGGCAGCAGTTCGAGCGGGTTGATGTTGAACGACGCGAACAGCACCGAGGCGATCAGCGCCGCGAGCACGACGAACTCGCCGTGCGCGAGATTGACGACGCGCATGACGCCGAAGATCACGTTGAGGCCGAGGGCCGAGAGGGCGAACACGCCGCCCAGCAACAGCCCGTCGACCAGCAACTGAACCGCGGTGGTGAGGTTCAAGCAGCGAACGCCGCAGACGCCCTAATTGCCGCGCGAGCTCCAGGGCGGGAACGGCAAGAGCGGCTTGTGGTTCGCGAAGCTCGCCGGGTAGATGATCGTCTGCTTCCCGTCGATCCACTGCAACACCAGCGAATTGTAGCCGACTTGCACGCCGGTCTTGGGGTCGAGTTCGAAGTTGCCCATGATCGTTTGCATCTTCATCGTCGCGAGTGCGTCACGAAGCTTCTGCTGATCGAGCGACTTGATCTTGTTGACCGCGGCCGCGAGCACTTGCAGCGACGCGTAGTTCGAAGCCGCGTGGTAGTCGGGCGGCGTCTTGTTCGCGTCGGTGAACGCCTTGGTGAACTCTTCGTTCCCCGGCGTCTTGAGGATCGCGCTCCAGTTGGCCGTCGCCATCGTGCCGTTGGCATCTTTGCCGGCTTCCTGACCGAAGTTCAGTTCGGTCGGGCCGACGGCCGCGTAGTAGAGCTTGGGCGAGTAGTTGGCCTGCTTGAGCGCGCGCAACACGCCGACCGCGTCGGGGAAGTAGGCCATCGCGAGCACGACGTCGGCCCCCGACTGCTTCATCTTCTGCACGATCGAGGAGTAGTCGGACGCGTTGTGGGGGTAGAGCTCGTTGAAGACGACCTCGAGGCCGGCCGCCTTCGCCAGGTCGGGGACGGCGGCGGCGACCGACTTGGGAAATGCCGTGTCTTCACCGGTCAGGGCGATCTTCGTGTACCCGTTGGCCTTCGCCAGCGCCAGCGGGCCTTCGACGTAGCGCGTCGACTGCTGGATCCCTTGAAGATGTAGGTGAGCCCGCGGTTGAAGGGCGCGGTCGACGCGACTTCAGGCGAGATCATCGGCATCTTGTATTTTTCGGCCACGTTGGCGACCGCGGCGGTGATCGCGCTCGAATACGGGCCGACGATCAGATCGACTTTGTCTTGGTTGATCAGTTTTTCGTAATCGCCGACGGCGGTCGCGGGATCGCTCGCGTCGTCGTAGGTCTTCAGCTGCAGCTGACGGCCGAGCAAACCGCCCTTGGCGTTCTGTTGCGCGATCCAGAGCTGGTAGCCGGCGAGCGCGAATTTCGCGTCCTCGGCATACGATCCGGTTTGCGAGATCGAGGCACCGATGACGATCGGCGGCTGATCGGCGGCGCGGGCGCCGGGCGAGAGCGCGACCGCGCCCAAGCCGGCCAGCGACGCGATCGTGAGGATTGCGGCGAGCCGAAGCGGCAATGATTTCATGAACGGGCTCCCTCTTCGATGAATGCGGATGATAGCGCTTTGGTATCGAGATACACGTCTTGGCCGTCGACCGTCACCGGATACGCGACGATGCGCTGCGAGCTTTCTCCGAAGAGCGGCTCGCCGGTTTCGATCGAGAATTCGTAGCCGTGCCACGGGCACCGTAGCACGAGGCCGTCGAGCCCGTAGTTGTAGTCCTTGGGCGTCTTGGTGGGCAGCATCGTGCCGGCGAGGGTGGCGCAATCGAGCGGCGCGCCCATGTGCGGGCAGGCGTTGCGCAGCGCGTAAAAGCGTTCGCCGCGGTGCCACACCGCGATCTCGCGCCCGTCGACGTGGACGACGCGCGCCCCGTCTTGCGGGAATTCCTCGACCGAACCGATCCGTTGCCTCACGCGAGCGATCGCTTGTAGATCTCGGCGCTGTTCTCGAAGAAGATCTTGCTGCGCGCCTCTTCGCTCTGCTGCTGGAAGACGCGCGTGGGCACGTCGTTGTCCCAGTGCGGATAGTCGGTGCTGAAGAGCAGCGTCCGCGGCGCGTTGATCGCGTGCAGCATCGCGGCGAAATCGTCCTTGTCGGCCGGCTCGTCGATCGGTTGGGTCGTAAACCGCATCTGGTCGGCGATGATCTCGCTCGGGAGCCGCTCGACCCACGGCGTCTCGCGCCTCAAGGCGCGCCACGCCTTGTCCATCCGCCACTGCAGGCTCATCAGCCAGCTGAAGCCGTACTCGACGAAGATGAGCCGCAGGCCGGGGAAGCGGTTGTAGACGCCCTCGAAGATCAGGCTCGCGACGTTCGCCTGTGCGATCTGCGGCAACCCGCAATAGCGCTCGATGTAGGTCGTCGCGGTGCCGCCCGCGAGACGCGGCACGCCGATGAACGAGCCCTCTTGACCGGTCGGATGGGTGAGGATCGGCAGCCCCACCTCGACGGCGGCGTCGTAGATCGGGTAGTAGTGCCGCTCGCCGAGCAGCTTGTCGATCAGCGGCACGTAGACCGCCGCGACGCGCTTGTCGTGGCCGATGCGCCGGATCTCGGCGGCCGCCTGCACCGGGTCGTGCGGGACGGCGAGCATCGCGTAGAGCAGCCGCTCGTCTTTGGGGAGCCAATGCTCGCGGAAGTACTCGTTGGCCGCGTGATAGACTTGGGCGACCGCGTCGGCGTCGACCCACGCGTGCAGCGTCGCCATCTGCAACGGAATCAGCACGACGCGCTCGGGGCGCAAGACGTCGAGGTAATGCTCGCGCATGAAGTCGGGGTCGGAAGCCGCGAATGCGCCGCGCTTGGGCGGCACGGCGTCGATCCGGCTGACGCTTCCGGTGGGGTGCGCGTAGCGGCTCGGCAGCAGCGCGTCGCTGATGGTAAAGCCCTGCGCCTGGAAGCGCTTGCGCCAACCCTCGTTCATGTACGGGTACAGGCACGCGACATCGGTCAACGTCGGATGGACGTCGGAATCGATGAACTTCAAACGTGGCGGAGCACTTACAGCGTTCACGGGTTCAACCTCATGAGAGCGGTACACCGGCGATGCCGACCTCCAATGTTAGCCGTCCGGGTTCGGCATGGCAAGATAGGTGCAAAGTGCCCTGAGCGTCCGCCTCGCCGCCGAAGCTACGCGGATTGGAGCGCTAACCGCTGGCGCAGCGCGGCGACTTCGACGTGATCGTAGGCGCTCGCGGCGGCACGGGCGAGCCGGTCCAAGAGGCGCACCTCGTCGGGATCGAGCTGCGTTCCGTCGGCGTGCAAGCCGTACAGGGTGAAGGCCAACACTTCGTTGCGCGAGATGACCGGCACGGCCAGGACCGGCGCGCACTCACCGCTGGGCGCCCCCAAGACCTTCCGGCGAACGTCCTCGAGCCACACGTCGCTGCGTTCGGCCACCATGAACCTGACCAGCGGATCGTCGCGGTCCAGGCGCAGCACGCCACTGTCCCAACCGGCGGACCCGACACGGACGTAGTCGCCGTCGTCGCGCAACCGGAACGTGGCCGCCGACGCGAGGCGCAGCGTGTCGAACGGCTCGCGCACGAGCGTTTCGTCAACGGTGCGTTCCGCGGTCGCGAACGGCAGCGAGGTGGCGACCCGTTCGAGATAGGTCTCGGCCCGGTATCGCGAGCGGAAGAGCACGCGGTCGACGAACCCTTCGAGCACTTGGTGCACGCGGTTGAGGACGAAACCCAGCCCGATCGCGACCGCGGCTTCGATCGCATCGCTCAAATGCACGTCGCCGACGAGCTTCCCCGTCAGCCAATCGAGGAAGCCCATCATCGCGAACAGCACGGTGGTCGTGGCGGTGTAGAGAAGAGCGCGGTTGAGCGCGAAGCGCACGTCGATCAGCCGGTGCCGGAGGATCGCGTAGGCGAGCGACGCCGGCATGACGATCGTCAGCGCGTTGGCAGTGTTCGTGAGCACCCGCGGCGCGCCGAGCACCGAGCCCCACGTGTTGACGACCTCCGCCGCGAACGCGAACGACATCCCCAGCACCGCCCACTTCAGGCGTTGCCGCTCGGCGACAGTCGCGCTCGCATACGTGTAGGCCAGAATCGCGATCGCCGAGATCCACACGACCTCGCCGGGCAGCACGAGCACGTCGAGCAGGTGCGGGATCGGGCGGGTGAGCGCCAGCAACTGGGTCGCGATCCCGAGGCACAGGTCGAGCGCCGTCGCCGCGAACACGACCGTCGCGACGCGCAGGCGCCAGCCGGTCAGCGTGTAGTCGGGAAACAGCAGCACGAAGAGCAAGATCGGAAAGTCGCCGAACGAGCCGGAGAACACCCCGTTGAACAGCGAGACCGGAACGAAGATCGCCGAGGGCAGAAAGGCCCAATGGACGGTCGCGATCGTCGTGCCGTACGCGAGGCAGAAAACGAACAGCGCGCGGGTCATGAGACTGGGGCGCAAGAGCACCAGCAGCGCACCGGTCAGGGCGAACACCGGGTAGACCGCGTTCGATGCCACCGCGGCGAGGGTTTCGAGCGGCGACTGCCGGTCGAGGCGCGGCTCGGTGATGAAGTGCACGGGGACGGCCGCGCCCGCGCGCTCTACGCTCATGGCGACCGGGTAATTCGGCGGGAGCAGTCCGAAATCACCGAGCAAGATCAACGTCTTCCAGCTGGCCGAGCCGAAGACGATGCGGTCGCCGGCCTGCACGCCGGCGCGCGCCGCGGGCGACCCGGGATCCACGGCGACGATTTGCCCATCGTCCAATTGGAGCCCCGTGTAACCGTAGGGAAGCCACGGCTCCGCGACCATCGGCAGCTGCAGCGCGAGCATGAACGTGGTGAAGAGGACGACCAGCGTGATCCGCAGCGCGGTCATGCCTGCGGCATTTGCAGGCATCACGGCACCCGTCCTACCAAGAAGCGGCCAGTATGCCGGAGCCCACCGCCGCGGCGCCTGCCCACGCGCCCCGCCTGGACGTCCTCGACGGCCTGCGCGGTCTGGCCATCGCGCTCGTCCTGTACTTCCACGTTTGGCAGATCTCTTGGCTGCCGGCTAGCGTCACGGTGTTCGGCTACGACCTGAGCTGGCAGCGCATCCCGGAACTGGGCTTCGTCGGCGTCGACCTGTTCTTTTTCCTGAGCGGGTTCGTGATCGTCTATCCATACGTGCGCGCGCGGCTCGAGGGCCGGCCGGCCCCGTCGCTCGGGCACTTCGCGTACCGGCGCTTCATCAAGATCGTGCCGTCGTACGTGCTGTGCATCGCGGTGCTGGTCGCGATCGGCTACGCGCGCTTCGACTCGCTGGGCGACGCCGTGCGCCAAATCGCCGTCCACCTGTTCTTCATCCACAACTGGTGGTCGGACTCGTCGGGCTCGATCAACGGCGTCCTGTGGTCGCTCGCGATCGAAGTGCAGTTCTACCTGATCTTCCCGCTGCTCGTGTGGGCGTTCGTGCGCGCGCCCTATGCCGTCGCGTTCGCGATGGCGATCGTCGCCGTGGCGTGGCGCCTGGTGGTGGAACGCTGCTGCACCTACTACTACGATTGGCTCCTCTCGCAGCTGCCGGCGGTGCTCGACCTCTTTGCGGCGGGGATGCTGAGCGCGTGGCTCTTCGTCTGGCTGCGCAAGGAGCGCCCCGACGTCGCCGCCCGGCGCATCCCTTGGACGCTCGCCGCACTCGCCGGGTTCGTGTGGTTCTACGCCCTGATCGGGCACGGCTTCGACATCCGCTACGCGCCCGATGGATTTCACCACTGGATCACGCACGACGGGTTGCTGCTCGCGCTCGATTTCACGATCGTCGCGCTCGGATCGCTGTTCGCCATGCCGTGGTGGCACGCGGCGCTCGCCAATCCGGTGCTCGTCTTCTTGGGCCTCATCTCGTACAATCTCTACCTGTGGCACCAGGTCGTCGCGCGGTATTGGCGCGACCTCGGCTGGCCGCGGCCGCTGACGCCGCAACCCCAGGACGACCCGCACTGGCAGCTCTACTACACGCTCGTCATCATCCCGATCACGATCGCGTTCGCGACCCTCGTCACGTTCGCGTTCGAGCGCCCGCTCTTGCGCTGGAAGCCCCCGCGGCTTCGCGTGGCGGTCGCGGCCTGCGCCGGAGCGCTCCGGCTAAACCGCGTCGCCGGCGTGCGCCGCGGCTGCGCTGTTGACGCTCGGCAGACGGACGTCGGGGATCGCCTCGCCGGAGACGTGACCCTCAGCCAGCGTTTCGAGCGCCGCGTTGCGCTCGCGCAGCGACGTGACGGTGCGCTCCAACACGAGGGTGTCGACGTGGTCGTAGGCGTTGGCCGCAAAGGTCGAGAGGCGATCGATCAGCGCGACCTCGGCCGGGTCGAGGTCGGTCCCGTTGCGATGGCCGCCGTAGAGCGCGAAGGCGATCAGCATGTGGCGCACGACGATCGGCACCGCCATCACCGGCGCGAGGTTGCCGGCCGGGATCCGCTCGCGGTGCCACCGCACCTCGGCGATGTCGAGCGGTCGCGAATCGGATTCTAGGAACCGTACGAGATCGTCGTCGAGATCGAGGCGGTCGAGGGTGCCGTCGCCCCAACCGATCGAGTGCAGGCGCATATAGCACGCGCTTGGCTCGTCGCGGCGGAAGAGCGCGACCGACGCCAGCGAAAGCGCGCTCGCGGCCTCGTGCGTCAGCGCATTGTCGATCACACCCGCGTCCATCGCGAACGGCAGACTACGCGCAACGCGTTCGAGATATTGCTCGGCTTGGTGCCGCGCGCGGAAGATCGTGCGCTCCACGAAGTCCTTGACGAAGTCGTAGACCCTATCGAGCATCAGGCCGAGCGCCACCGACGCGGTCGCTTCGATCGCGGTCGCCAGATGGACCGACGAGATCGTGTTCCCCAGCGCCCAGTCGAGGAAGCCGATCGCGACGACGAGCGCCGAGCTCATGATCCCGAAGACCAGCGCCCGGTTCAACGCGAAGTTGACGTCGACCAGCCGCTGCCAGAGGATCGCGTAAGCGACCGCGACCGGCATCAGCACCGAAAGCATGTAGAGCGCGCGTACGATCGCGTAGGAGACGTCGCCCGCCGACGCGTCGACGTACGAGAGCGTGAGCGAACCGAACGCGAACGACATCCCGAGCACCGCATATTTGATCCGCTGGCGATCCTCTTCCGACGCCGTCACGTACCCGAAGAGCAAGATGACGCCCGCGAGCGCGAACACCCCGAACACCGGCAGATCGTATTCGAGCAGCAGCGACGGATTGAAGTTCGGGTCGTACACCAAGCGCCACTCGTACGAAAACCAGTACACGAACGCCACGAACACCAGCGCCAGAACGAACGGCGACACCTTCGAGCGCCAGCCCCCCAGGCGGTCGTGCGGAAAGCGCAGCACGAACGGCAAGAGCGGCACGGGCGTCAGCCCGTCGACCAACGTCTCCACCCCGACGTAGAGCCGGCCGTACCACGGCGACGGCATCCAGTTGTAGGCGCGCAACACGTCGAGGTCGGGCATCGTCGCGATGCAAAACACGTAGAACGCGAACGTCATCCACCCCGGCCGCAACGCGAAGAGCGTCGCCCCGATGACGATGTACACGGCGAAGACGATGAACTCTCCCACCATCAGGGCCCGGCCGCCCGGCTTGACGTGGCTCGGGACGGGCCGCGTCGCCAACGTGATCGGGACTCGCTGCCCGTCGCGCAAGACGTCGCCGTGAAACACGAAGCCGACCGGAATGAACTCGCGCTGGTCGGTCAAGACCAAGCGTTCTCGCGCCGTGAGCGACGAGCGTACGACTTGATCGCCGACGCGCAGCCCTGCGGCCGTCGCCGGCGAGTTGGCGACCACGTGGGTAATCTCGCCGGTGCGGCTGACGGTGGCGCCCACCTCCCCGCGCTCGCGCCAGCCCAAGAACGCCGTCGGCAACGCAAACGCGAGCACCAGCAGGGCCGAGATGACGATCCCGGCTAGGCGAAAGACGCCGACGGTTTCCGGGTGCAGCGAAGCCGGCGCGGCTTGGGCCTCCATTGCGGCTCCCAGTTCGCCGCGCGCGGCTTCGTTCCGGTCATCGGACCGGGGTTTCCGGCGCGAGCACGCGCCCGGCTTGGCTCAGGCGCGCGCCCAAGCCGATCAGGATGAGGCCGACACGGTGCCGCGCCGGCTTGCGTTTTCGCAAGCCGCGCGCGTGTCGCTCGGCGGCGACGAAGCGCGCAATGTCGGCATGCCGCTGCGCGACCACGCGCAACGCGTACCATGGTTGCATGGTTGCCTCCACAGATGAATGTGCTAAAAAAAACGAGAGCCCCCGCGATGCGGAGGCCCTTCTTCAGTCGAGCGACGAGCGCGCTTTACGAGAGCGCGTGCACCACGAGAAGAACATCCGCGAGTTCGGACATCGCGACGCGCGACGAACCGATTCGATTGCCGACGGGATTCTGAGTGAGTACGAACATGCGATGTCCTCCTTTCTTCGCAAATGTATGAATAGCGTGTTCCGAGATTAACACGCGCCCGGCGCCGGTGTCAACACGCTCGGGTCAGTGCGCCGACCAGCCGCCGTCGATCGAGATCGTCGCGCCGTTGATCGAACGGGCCGCGTCGCTGCAGAGATACACGCACAACTGCGCGACTTCGTGCGGTTCGATGAAACGCTTCGACGGCATCGCGGCGAGAAACGCGCGCTCGAGCGCCTCTTCCTCGGCGACCCCGTACGAACGGGCGAGTTCGGGGGCCTGATTCTTCACCAAATCGGTCAGCACCGCGCCGGGCGCGACCGCGTTGATCGTGATGCCGATGGGCGCCCCTTCGAGCGCCGAGGCGCGCGTCAATCCCACGACGCCGTGCTTGGCCGCGACGTACGCCGGCTTGAATTCCGAAGCGACCAACCCGTGAATGCTGGCGATGTTGACGATGCGGCCACGGCCACGCGCGCGCATGTGCGGCCAAGCGGCCCGCGTGCAGAAGAACACGCCGTCGAGGTTGATCCCGGTGACCGCGTCCCACTTCTCGGTGGGAAAGTGTTCGATCGCCGAGACGAACTGAATGCCCGCGTTGTTGATCAGATGATCGAGCGCGCCGAAGTCGGAGACGACTTGCGCGAACATCTCGTCGACGAGCGGCGCGTCGCGCACGTCGACGGCGTAGCCTTCGGCGCGCACGCCGAACTGGGTCGCGATGCGCTGTGCGACCTCGCGCGCTTCGTCGCGGTGCAGGTCGAAGAGCGCGACGTCGGAGCCCGCGCGCGCCAGCTCCTCGGCGGTCGAGGCACCGATGCCGCGGCTGCCGCCGGTGATGACGCTGACCCGCCCGCGAAGATCGATAAACGACATGTGAGGTTACCCGTTATCTCGCAAGATGGCGAGGATTTCGCCGATCACGCGATCGGCCTCGCCGATCTTCGGTTGCGCCGTGCCGGCGCCGAAGTGCCCTCCGCCCCCGAACTCGGCGAGCAGATCGCCCACGTTCGTGCGGCACGTGCGATTGAAGATGCTATGTCCTACTTGCACGCTGATGAATTCCCCCGCTTTCCCGTCGGCGATCCGCATCGAGACGTTGGCCGCCGGGAACAGCGTATAGATCAGGAAACGGTTCCCGATCGGCTGATCCTTGGCGCCGCGCACGTCGGTGACCACGACGTTGTCCTCGAGCCGGCTGTGCGCGAGGAGATGGGCCTTGAACTGTTCGTCGTCACGGCGCATGCGCTCGACCCGTTCGCTCACCTGCGGGTCGGCCAGGATCTCGTCGGGGGTGTGATCGCGAGCGAGCTCCATCACGTGCTTGAAGTAGTCTTTGAAGGCGCCGTGCCCCGTCCGCGCGTCGAGCGTGTAGCCGATCAGGATCCAGCCCTTGGGGTCGGTGACGTCGTCCATCGTCAGCTGCGCGGCGTCGAGCGCGTCGGTCGCCTCGAGCAGCTCGTGGAAGCGCTCGAACTTCGGCGATTTGTAGTAGTCGGCCACGACGCGAGCGGCGCTCGGCGCAACCTCGTAGGCCCCGCGCATCTCGGGGCTCCACGAATGGTCGGACTCGCTCAAGTGGTGATCGAACCACAGCCCGACCCGATCGTCCCACGGGAGGTTGGCCAGGATGTCGTTGCTGGTGATCGCGACCTTGCCGTCCTGGACGTCCTTGGGATGCGCGAACTCGATCTCGTCGATCGGCTCCACTTCGCGCAGAAGAATGGCACAGGTCAGGCCGTCGAGATCGGCGCGGGTAACCAAACGCATTTCAGCGCTCCTCATGACGATAAGCGTGCGACACAGCCCGGCGACGAGCCGTACCGCGCGGCAGTTCGGCCGACCTCTCGGGGCTCCCTCGACTCGTTAGGGCGAGGGCGACGTGGCCGGCGCGGCGAGCCAGGCCTCGAACGGCGGGATCTGGGTGGCGGTGAAGGCCCGCTCGAAGCGGGCCGTCGCGAGCGAATCGGCGATCGCCGTTCGCATCGCCGGCGTCCACGTCCGCTCCATCGCGAGCACCTGATCGAGCCACGCCGGATTGCGGGCGACGAGCGCCCCGACCAGGAACGCCCGCGTCGCCGGGTCGAGCCGGGCGAACAGTGCGCGCTGGTGCGCGCGCAGGTAGTCCCATGCGGGTTGCGGATCGTCCAGCGCGTTGGCGACCCGCACGAGCAGATAGGCGTCGTCGCCCACCGGAAGCGGGCCCGACAGCGCGAGCGGCAAGGTGCGCGCCGCCAGTTTCGGGTCGCGTGCCGCGGCGAAGGAGCGCACGTACTCGGCCCGGGCCTCGTAGTTGGGCGCGGATTCGGCGAGCTTGCGCAGCTCATCGTACGTCGCGGCGTCGGCGTTGCGGCCGGCGATGCGCAGGATCGTTGCCCGCAGGGCCGGATCGAGCGGCGTGCCGTGGTCGACGAAAGCCGCGAAGCGCCGGCGCGCCTCGGCGATCGCATCCGGATCGTCCGCCGCCGCCAAGGCGCCGATCGTATCCGAACGCAAGCCGGCGGCGCGGTCCGACTCACCGGGCACCGCGTTCCAGCCAAGGGTGGCGAACAGCGGCGCGAGCGTCCGCCGCACGTAGGCGTTGAAGTCGGCCGCCGACGGCCGGCCCCGCAGCAGATCGCGTACGCGGGCGATCGACCCGAACGCCTGGCTCCACACCGGCGCGTCGGCCACCGCCGGGATCGCAGCCACGAAGGCAAAGTACGTCGCGAGCGGCGCGCGCCCGGCCTGCGCCAGCAGCCACCGGTCACCCAGGATCACGATCTGGTCGAGCGGCGCGACGGCGCCGAAATTCGCGCGCAGCGCCGCCAGGTTCGCGTCGTCGTAGCCGACCGCCGCGTACGCGCGGCCCGCGCCGTTGGCGAGCAGCGTCCCCGCGCATCCGGCGAGCGTCGCGGTGGCCGGGGCTGAGAACAGCGTGTACTGCGGAGGGCTGCCGAGCGTAGCCAGTGCGAGCGGAATCGGCCACTGCTCGGCGCGCGCGGACGGCGCGTCGATCGTCAGCCGCTCCTGCACGAGCGCGACCGCGCGCGAGCCGCCGGCGCACGAATCGTGCAGCGAGACCTCGGGCACGCCGGGCTGGCGCACCCAGGGGTTCGCGAGTGTGGCCACGTCGCGCCCCGACGCCGCACCGAGTGCGCGCCACAGGTCGGCGGAGGTCGCGTTGCCGTAGGCGTCGGCGCGGATGTAGCGGCGCAGCCCGTCGCGGAAGGCGTCGTCGCCGAGATAGCCCTCGAACATCCGCAGCACCGCGCCGGCCTTCACGTAGGTGATCGCGTCGAAGATCGTGTCCGCCGAGGCGGCGTCGGGCACCGGGACGACGATCGGGTGCGTCGCCGCCCGCGCGTCGCGGACCATCGTCCCCCGCGCGTCCGCGACCGCATCCTCACCGGCGAGCCACTCGGGATGAAAGTGGTCGGTGGCCTTCGTCTCCATCCAGGTGGCGAACCCTTCGTTGAGCCACAGCACGTCCCACCAGCGCATCGTCACCAGATCGCCGAACCACTGGTGCGCCATCTCGTGCGCGATCGTGATGAAGATGTCGCGCTGCGCGCCGGCCGCGTCGCGCGCCGGATCGTAGAGCAAGATCTCTTCCTGGAACGTGATCGCGCCCCAATTTTCCATCGCGCCGTCGAAGCCGCCGGGAATCGCGATCAGATCGAGCTTCGGCAGCGGAAAGCGGTAGGCGAAATAGTCGTCGTAGTAGTGGAGCAGCTCCACCGCCGAACGCAGCGCGAACGCCGTCTCGCCCAACCGTCCACGCGGCGCGATCACCCCGACGTCGATGCCGTCGGCGCTCGCATGCACGCGCTGCAGATCGCCCGCGACGAAGGCCAGCAGATAGGTCGGCATCTTCGGCGTCGGCGCGAAGCTGACGCGGTCGAGCCCGTTCGCCGCCGGCGTGCGCGCGGTGCGCGGCATGTTCGAGTACGCGCTCCACGCTCGCGGGACGTCGACGGAGAGCGTGAACGTGGACCGGAAGAACGGCTCGTCCCAACACGGGAAGAAGCGGCGCGCGTCGGCCGACTCGAACTGCGTGCTGACCATCGTCGACGTGCCGTGCCCGAGCGGAAACGTCGTCGTGAAGAAGCCGATGCCCGTGTTGTCCTGGATGCGGGCGGAGAAGCGCAGCACGAGCGCATGGCGCCCCGGTGCGATCGGCCGGCTCCAAGTCGCGCGCACGACCTCGCGCTGCGGATCGAACGTGACCTCCGCCGCAGCCGCGCCGTCGAGCGTGGCGCTGCGCACGTCGACTTTGCGGGTGTTGAACTCGACGGACCGGGTCGCGCTGCGGACGTCGAGCACGATCGTTTCGTCCCCGCGCGTCGTCGCATGTTTGAGGTCGGGCGTCACGTGGACGCGATATGCGAGCGGGACGACGTCGAGCGGCAGTCCACCGGGCGAGACCGCCGGGGCGGCGGCAGCGTCCGCCGGCGCGATCAACGCACAGAACAGTGCGGTCAGCAAACATGCGCAGGACCGGTTGATTGGAGACTGAACCAAACGTCGACCTCGCAGTTAGCGTTTCCCAGCTCGGAGGATAGCGTGCTTTACACGGCCGCTCACCGGCCTCTTGCCTTGGCCACCGCCCTCGCGTGCACTCTGCTCGCGCTTCGCCCTGACGGCGTGCGGCGGGAGCGGGAACGGCGTCGTGGTGGCCGGCAACGGCGCGCCGCTCTCGCCGGTGCCGTGTTCGCAACTGCACGAGCTACGCGACTTGAGCAGTCAGCTGCAGTACTTTACCAACCCGCGCACCGGCGACACGGTCCCCTATCTCGTCGTGGGCGACGGTGCGACGAGCAGCGACGCGGTCGTGATGTTCAACGGGACCGGCGAAATCGTCCCCGACTGGCCGGTCCAGTTGATCACCAACAGCACGTATAGCCCGCAGATCGTCAACTCGAACGCGTACGTCCCGAGCGAAGACGGGACCGTCTCGCTCTGCCACAACTACCATCTCGTGATGTTCGACTATCCGGGCGTCGGGAAGAGCCCGCTCAACGGCAACGTCACCCTCGACGCCATCGCGAACGACGTCGACGCGATGCTCTCCGACGCGACCGCCAAGTTCAAGATTCGCACCGACCGAGTCGATCCGCTCGGGTGGTCGCTCGGAACGATCGCGGCGCTGAAGTACGCGTTCCTCTCGACGGCGGCCAATCCGGGGCGCACGATCCACAATCTCGCGCTGATCGCGAGCAAACCGGGCGGCAATACCGACGGCTTCTACGACGGGAACCAGGCCGCGTGCGTGGCGACGCTGTTCGACACGATCAAAGACAATCCGAACCTCGATCCGCTGCTGAAGTTCCAAATCCAGACCGACCTCTTCGAGCTGACGTTCCCGTACGCCGGACAGGGCCCCAACAACGGCCCTTCGAGCGGCTGCACCGCAACCGTCAACGTGCCCGCCAAGACCGTCAGCCTCAACGTGACCCTCAATTGCCCGCTCGGCAGCGAGTGCGCGAAGCAATTCATCGACCAGGGCGCGAATCGGATGACGTCTCCGTGGTCGATCACGGGCGGCATCGATTACAACCTGTTCGTCCAGCAGCGCGAGCTCGCCGACGACTACAGCCTGTGCTACTGCCCCAAGACCTCCGGCTTCACGTCGCAACGATGTACGTGTTCGGGATCGGCCCCCGAGATGTCGAGTTCCAACGGCGGCGTGTGCCAAACCGTCTCGCCGCAACCGAACGCCCCCGTCTCGACGAATTGCGTCGACATTCACAACACCGGCACGATCACGGTCATCAACGGCCCCGAGGACTTGCTCATTCAGTGGCTCTACGGTCAGGAGCTCGTCGTCGCGTACCAGCAGATGTACGGCCCCGCAAAGGCGTCGCTCGTGACCTATCCGGGGAGCGACGGCGCGGGCCACGGCGTCATGCTGCAGCACCCCCTGTGGACGCAGGAGCAACTCGCCGCGGCCCTGGCCCAGTGACCGTTCCGAGCCGGCAGGCTCGCTGAGGCCCGGTCGCGCACCGAAGCGACATGCGGCTGACGTACTTTTCCGACGTGTGTTCGATGTGGTGTGTGCTCGGCGACGAGGCCCTAGCGCGGCTTGCCGAAGAGTACGGAGACCGCGTCGAGATCGTCTGGCGGCTCCCGCCGATCGGCCGCGGTGAGCCACTCGGAATGTCTGTCGCCGCAGAGACGTGGTATTACGAGCGATGTTTCGCCGCGACCGGGCGGCGCTTCAATCCCCACTGGCTGCAAGGGCCGCAAACGTCGACGTGGATTCCCAACGCCGCGGTCGAGGCGGCGCGTCTCCTCGGCGTAGTCGACGGGCGCGCGCGGGTCGCGATCAACCGTGCGGGCTGCGAGCGTGGGGAACCGGTGACCGACCGCAAGACGGCGGTAGCGATCGTCGCCGCCGCGGGCGGCCTGGACGTGGCCGCGCTCGATGCGGCGCTCGACGACCCGCGGGTCGCGGCCGCGCTCGACGACGCTTCGGACGCATTCGACGACCTCGGCGCCACCGTGCGCCCGACGTTCCTTATCGAAAGTGACATCGGCGACCACGTGCTGATGAGCGGCATCTATCGTTCCGAGCCGATTGCGGCATGCATCGACGCGATGATCTCCGACGAGGACTTCTACCGCGCGTACCACGCCGGACACGGGAGCGAACCGCCGGCCTAGCCAAGAAACCGCGGATAGCCATAGAGGGGTGTCTTATGGTCCGACGACGTTCGAAACGCGCGGCAACGCAGATCGGCGAGTTGTATCGTCCTCGCGGCTGCAGCGTCGCTGTTCGCGAGCTGCGGAGGCGGGTCGGCGCCGAGCGTCGCGCCGGCGAGTACGCCGACGCCTTCGATCGCGGCATTCCTGCCTGCGAGCTACCCTTCATCCCCGGGTTCTACCTCGCGTACCCGCAAAGCGGCAGCGTCGGCGTTTCCACGTCGATCGCGTCGCTCGTCGTTTTTGAGGGCCTCCAGGGGGGTAGCGGAGCGGATTACCCGGGGCTGCAAGTGAGCGTCACGGCGGCGTCGGGCAAGGCCGTCGTCACCTCGGTCGCACCCGGGCCCGCGCCCTCGCCGTTGCCGAGCCCGTTGGCGACACCGCCGTCGCTACCCGCGCCGAGCCCGCTGCCCTCAGGGCTGGTCGTTGAACCCGTCGCCGGAACCTACCAAGGCGTGGCCCTTCCGGCGCTATCGCCGGGGACGACCTACTCCGTCACCGGGACGTACGTCTTCGCGACGTCCGGCCCATGCGCCAACACTGGCCCGACGCCGATGGGCTCCTTCACGACCCAGTAGCACCTAGCGGCGCGCGGGCTGCTTCGGCCGCGGCGACCGCGACCGCTTCGGCGAGCCCGCGCAGGAACGAGGCCGCGTCCATCACGAGCCCGATCGTTTGGGTCGAGCCGCGGTCGGTCAGCTTGGTGACGCTCGCGGGATTGATGTCGACGCTGATCGTCTTGCACGTCGCCGGCAACAGATTGCCGACCGCGATCGAGTGCAGCAGGGTGCAGACCATCAGCGCCATGCCGATCTCGGGGACGTGACGGCGCATCGCGCGCTGCGCTTCGACGACGTCGGTGATGACGTCGGGCAGCGGGCCGTCGTCGCGGATCGAACCCGCCAGCACGACCGGGATGTTCTTGCGGTACGCTTCGTACATGATGCCGCCGCGCAAAACGCCACGGTCGATCGCGGCCCGGATCCCGCCGAGCGCGCGGATGCGGTTGACCGTGCGCAGATGGTGCACGTGGCCTTCTTCGACCGGGAACGCGCCGTCGAGATCGACGCCGAGCGACGTTCCATAGAACTGCGACTCGATGTCGTGCACCGCGAGCGCATTGCCCGCGTAGAGCGCGTCGATGATGCCGTCGCGGATCATCTCGGCGAGATAGTGCCCCGCGCCGGTGTGCACGATCGCGGGGCCGCCGACGAGCAGCACCCGCTTTCCGGCCCGGCGCACGCCGATCAGCTCGCGCGCGACCTCGAGGATCAGCGACTCCTTGGGCTTCTCGCTCGACACCGCGCTCGACATGAACTCGAACACCGCGCGTTTGCGCGAGCGCGCCGGCACGTGCACGCGCACCCCGCCGTGCCCGACGACGACCGGGTCGCCACGCTTGACGTCCGACGGCGCGACCGTGCGCGGAGCCGGCCCGTCGACGACGATCGCGCAGTCCATCTCCGGCAGCAGCGCGGCCCGCCACTCGCCGGCGACCCGCACTTCGGTCTGCAAGTTGGTCGTGGCGTAGAAATCGTCGGGCAGAACGCCGTCGGCGGGCGCCGGTTCGAGCAGCGCGTCGGCGTCGGAGGCGACGACCGCGCCGAACTCGCGCAGCTTGTCGAGCAGCTCTTCGAGCACCGCGTCGTCCTGCGCCTCGACGGTCAGGCGCGCGACGCTCTCCTCGTCCTTGTGCTGCCCGATCGTCACCTCGTCGATCGTGTAGGTCGACTCTTCGTGGTCGGTCAGGAAGCCGAGGACGCGGCTGAAGATGCCGCTGTCGATGATGTGGCCGCGAAGTTCCACCTCGCGGGCAACCTTCACGCGCGGCGACGGCGAATCGGAGAGCATGGGCCTCACCTTCGTACCTACGCCGCTCGGCAACCTGCGCGACATCACGCTGCGCGCGCTCGAGGTATTGCGCGACGCCGACCTGATCGTGGCCGAAGACTCGCGCGTCACCCGGCGGCTCTTGAGCGCCCACGGCATCACCGGCAAGGACGTGTGGACCTATCACGAGCACAACGCGCGCACCGCGACGCCCGAGATCTTGGCCCGGGCCGCGCGCGAGCGGGTCGCGGTGGTCACCGACGCCGGAATGCCCGCCATCTCCGATCCCGGCACCGACCTCGTGGCCGCCGCCCGGACCGCCGGCGTGCCGGTCGAGGTGCTGCCCGGCCCGAGCGCGGCCGTCTGCGTCGTCGCCTTGGCGGGGTTTGCCGCGCGCCGCTGGACCTTCGAGGGGTTCGTGCCGCGCGCGACCGGCGAGCGGCGCACGGCCCTCTCGCGCGCCTTGGCCGCGCCCGATCCGAGCGTGTGGTACGAGACGCCGCACCGCGTGCGGGCGACGCTCGCCGACCTCGGCGAGCTCGCGCCGGAGCGCCGCATCTTCCTCGTGCGCGAACTGAGCAAGCTGCACGAGCAGCAGATCCTCGGCACCGCGGCCGCGCTCGACGCGGCGCTCGAAGAGCCGGTGCGCGGCGAGATCGCGTTCTGCATCGAGGGCCGTGGCAACGCGCGCACGCCGGCCGGCGAGGGCGCCGATGCAACCGCCGGGGTCGACGAGCGGGTCGATGGATTGCTGCGCGCGGGGCAAACGGTCTCGGCGGTCGCCAAAGCGCTGGCCGCCGAAGGCGCCGGCGAACGGCGGCATCTCTACGCTCTCGCGAGCGAGCGCAAGCGGCTGCTCGACGACGCGCAGGCCGGTTCGTAGACCCCTAGCGAAAGCCCGAAGAAGAACGATGAAACGCGGATTTTACGTCACGACCCCGATCTACTACATCAACGGAAACCCCCACATCGGCCATGCGTACACGACGATCGCGGCCGACGTGCTCGCGCGCACCGCGCGCACCAGCGGGCCGGCGTTCATGCTGACGGGGACCGACGAGCACGGCCAAAAAGTCGCCGAAGCGGCCGCCGAACACGGGATGACGCCGCACGCGTGGGTCGATTCACTCGCCCCGAAGTGGCAAGAATTGCCACGCGCCTATCACGTCGCCTACGACGATTTCATTCGCACGACCGACCCGCGCCACATCAGCGCGTGCGTCGAAGTGTTCAAGCGGCTGCAAGCGTCGGGTGAGGTCTACGAGGGCACCTACCAGGGGTGGTACTGCAAGAACGACGAGACGTTTTGGCCCGAAGCGAAGCTGATCGAGGGCCGCTGCCCCAATCCCGAGTGCCGCCGTCCGGTCGAATGGCTCTCCGAGCAGAACTGGTTCTTCCGCCTCTCGGCGTACCGCGACCGGCTGCTCGAGCACTTCCGCGCGCATCCCAATTGGGTGCGGCCGCAAGCGGTCTACAACGAGATGATGCAGATCCTCGAGGGCGGCCTCGACGATCTCTCGGTTTCGCGCCAAAGCTTCGACTGGGGCGTCCCGCTGCCGGGCGGCGGCGTGATGTACGTGTGGTTCGACGCGCTGCTCAACTACATCACTGCGATCGGCTGGGAGCACGACTCCGAGCAGTTCCACACGCTCTGGCCGGTCGACATCCACCTGATCGGCAAGGAGATCGCGCGCTTCCACACGATCATCTGGCCCGCGATGCTGTGGGCGCTCGGCCTGCCCGAGCCGCGCCGCGTGTTCGCCAACGGCTGGATGACGATCGAAGGCGAGAAGATCAGCAAGAGCAAGGGCAACGCGATCGACCCGTTCGCGTTCGCCGAGGAATTCGGCGCCGACAGCGTGCGCTATTTCTTGCTGCGCGAAGCGCCGTTCGGTGCCGACTTCTCGCTTTCCGAAGAGAAGCTGCTCCAGCGCCACAACAACGAACTCGGCAACGACTTGGGCAATCTGTTGCGGCGTTCGCTCGCGATGCTCGAGAAGTATCGCAACTCACTCGTGCCGGCGGCCGAGGAATCGGCGCTCGGCGAACGGTTCGCCGATCTGGGGACGCGGGTGAAGACGCTGATCTTCGAGTTGAACTTCCGCGCCGCGCTCGAGACGATCTGGGAACTCGTCACCGCGCTCAATCGCGAGATCGACGAGAAGAAGCCCTGGGAACTGAACAAGCAGGGCCGCATGGCCGAGCTCGACGCGCTGCTCTACGACCTGTGCGAGGGGCTGCGCTGGCTCGCCGTGCTGCTCTACCCGTTCATCCCGGTCAAGGCGACCGAGATGTGGCACCAGCTCGGCCTCCCGGCCGACCCCAGCCTCGATTGGAGCGAAGCGCTCGTGTGGGGCGGCCTCGCCGCCGGCACGCAGACACAGCCCGGCGCCCCGCTCTTCCCCCGCCTCGAAGCCGCCGTCAGCGCCTGAGCGTCACCCGTCGGTGCTCCCGGGCGGCTTCGCGTCCGGATAGCGGTCGGGGAAGTAGGAGCGCAGGATGCGGTTCTGTGGCGGAATGTCGCGGGTGAGCTGCCAGCCGGGCATCGGCGGCGGCAACGGCAACTGGATCGGGCGCGACGGTGGCGGATCCCAGGGATCGGCATTGCGCGGGTACCCGACCGGCCAGGGGACGTCGCCGCTCTCGTACGTCCCGTCGGGCCACACGTATTCGTAGTGCAGGTAGTGGCAGTTGAAGGCGCCGTTGGGGCCGCACCGGAACTCGCTGAGCGTGCTGAGCCAGCCTTCACCGCGGCGCAACGCACCTTGGCGGCCCTGGAACTGGAAGGCGTAGCGCTTCATCGTCTGCGGCTGTTCGGTCGGGGCGGCCATCGCTTGGCTCATCGCCCGCTGCTGGGCGATCGTCCTCGAGAACTGCGACTCGAGCGCCGCGATCTGCTCTTCGGTGAGCCGCGGTTTGGACGGGCGCACCGGCTGCTGCTGCGGCGACCCGGGCTCGCGCTGCGTCTTCGACTCCGCGTCGGGATTCGTGTAGGCGACCTGCGCGGGCGTCTTCTTCGGTGCCCCCGTCGCCTCGACTTTGGCGGTTTGCGGCTCGGCCGTCGGCACCGCTTTGGCGATCTCCTGACGGATCGTGCGCGGCTTAGGAGGCGGAGGTTCCGACTTCGGCTTGGGCGGCTCGGGTTTCACGACCGGCTGCGGGAGCACGGGCTTGGGCTCGGGCTGGACGGCGACCCGAGGGGGCGGCTTCGGCTGCACGGGTTTTTGCAGCGGGGTCGGCTGATGGACTGTCCGTTTCTCGAGCTTGATCGCGTCGGAGAGCTCGATCTGATCGACGCTCGGCGTCGGCTTGGGATGGGGGAAAAGGGCAGCAAGCTGTTTCCCGAACGCCTGATTCGCGCTGAGGTAGAAGAAAGCCAGAACCAGGTGCAACAGCACCGAGAACGCGATGGCAATCGCAAGGATCGGCCGTCGTCTCGGTGCTTCGGTAGTGATCATCGGTAACGCACAGTCGTTTCGTCGCGGGCACTCGCCTGGCCCGCACCGCCGCGGGCGGCGGGTCCCCATCGACGGTGCAACGTCTTGCTGAGAAGGCCCTGTGGGCGGCGGAGAATCCCGCGTCGAACGCCGGGCTCGACATGATCGACTCCCACGCGCACGTTCACGACAAGGCCTACGACGACGACCGCGACGCCGTCGTCGCGCGCGCACGCCAGGCCGGAGTCGGCGAGATCGTCACGGTCGGCTGCGATCTGTCCGATAGCGCACGAGCCGCGAAGGTCGCGCGCGACTACGGGCTGCGCGCGAGCATCGGCGTCCATCCGCACGAGGCCAAGGACGCGCCTTCCGACCTCGCGGCGGCGTTCGACGAGCTGATCGCCCGTGAAGCCTACGCGCCCGTCGCGGTCGGCGAAACCGGGCTCGACTATTTCTACGACCACAGCCCGCGCGGCGTGCAGCGCGCCGTATTCGCCCAACAACTCGCGTACGCGCGGACGCGCGGCTTGCCGGTCATCTTCCATCAACGCGATGCGTTCGACGATTTCGTCGCCGTCCTGCGCGAGCACGGGCCGCCGCCGCGCGCGGTCGTACACTGCTTCACCGGCGACGCCGGTCAAGCGCGCCTGCTGGTCGACGAGTTCGGGTTCTATCTGGGCATCGGCGGGGTCGTCACGTTCAAAACGGCCGAGCCGCTGCGCGACGCCGTGCGCGCCGTCGGGCTCGAGCGGCTCGTGCTCGAAACCGACTGTCCGTACTTGGCGCCGGTGCCGATGCGCGGGCAACGCAACGAGCCCGCGTACGTGACGCGCACCGCGCAGCGCGTCGCCGAAGTGCTCGCGTGCGACGAAGCGACGGTCGTCGCGCAGACCGATCGCAACGCGCGCGCGCTGTTCGCTCTCTGAGCGGGACGCGCGCTAGAGGACGCCCACGAGAATCTCTTCGACGGTGAAGGGACTCTCGAGGGGAAAAGTGGCGACCGGCAAGTGCGTTTCGAGCGCGGTCTTTTCGCGCGCCCGCTTGTACGCGATGTCCACGTACTCTGGGACGAGCCTTCGCAGCGAGGGGCTTTGCGCGAGCAAATCCTCGATGTCGCCCTGCTGCGTGAGGATCGTGCCTCTCCAAGAGTTCGAAGCGCGTTCGGGCTGGTACCGCAGCTTCAGCAAATGGATGAGGATCACGCGGAGACTGCCGATCAGCTCGCGCCGATCACGTCCGGCCAACCCTTCGAGCTCGTCGATCAGATTCGGCAGATCGAGCGCGTCGAACCGCGCTTCGCGCAACGCCGCGACCTGGTCAGCGATCCACTCCGCGAAATCGCGTTCGTACAACGTCGCCGCTTGCGCCGGAGACTCCGCCGGCAGACGCTCGCGCTGCTCCATGTGCCGTGCAGTATACCATTTTGCCGCGGCATCACGGGCGTCACGCAAAGGGCCGCCCTTGGCTCCAGTTCGCTTCGTAGCGAGAGCGCAGCGCGGTGACGAGGGCGGGGATCTTCGTGCGCATCCCCCAGTCGATCGTTTTCGGGCGCCCGGCGGTGGCGTTCGCCGACCCGACCCACGCGCGGTCGCCGGCGACCGCGATCTTCTCGTCGGAGTTGCCGACGCGCACCTGGGCGCCCGCCTCGGCGAGTTTGCGCAGCGCGGCCGCCGCGCGCGGGGAGCCGGCGAGGTCGAGCGACTGGACGAGGACCCGCACGCGGTCGCCGGCCTTGGCCCGCGCCCGGAGGGCGCCGTACACCGGCCCGTAGCCGAAGCTCTCGCTCTCGAAGGCGACGTCGTGCCCGGGCGCTCCGCGAATCGTGGCCGCCTCGGCCCGGGTCGCTTCGTCCTTTTGCGTCCAGAGGTGGGCGTCGGAACCTGGTTTGCCGGCGATCGCGCTGCGGACTGCCGCGACGTCGTCGCGGTCGGCGGTGCGCACGATCGTGTCGCGGCCGTCGTCGGGCCAATTGCGGTCGTCGAGGAAGGCAACCCCGTCGACGACGGCGGCCTTCATATGAAGCGAGGCTTTGCCCGCGTCGTGCAGCTCGGCGGCGACCCCGTGCGAACGCAACTCGCTCACCATTTCGGCGTTGGCGCGCGCCAGTTCGCCCGTCCCGCCGTCGTAGGGATGCGCTTCGAGGACGACGCGCACGTGCGCTCCCCGCCCGGCGGCCGCCTCGAGTCCGGCCGCGAACCGCCCCGGCCGCAGGGTGTAGGCCGTGAACCCGACGTCGCGCCCCTGTTGGACTGCCCGCACGACCTCGTCGGAGCTCGAAAGGGCGACCGTCGTTCCGTCGGCCGCCGAAACCGTGACCGTCGCGGTCGGGGATGAAACCGTCGCGACGGGAATCTGAACTGATTGGAGCATCGTTGCCTCCTCGCTCGCTACCGTCCGATCACGCCCCCCGGGCCGGAGGCAAGAGCGCGAGCGAGGGGATACGGCCCAAAGGACTTGGAATGGGAAGCCGATTCGATGGATAAGGCAGTAGACGTCCGGGCGATGTTCGCCACGATTGCGCCGCGCTACGATACGACGAACCGCATCCTCACCGCGGGCGTCGACGAAGCGTGGCGCCGCCGGGCGGTCAAGGAACTCGCTCCCAAAGCCGGCGACGCGATCCTCGACCTGTGCTGCGGGACGGGCGACCTCGCGTTCCATCTCGTCCGCACGGTTGCGGGCGTCACCGTCACAGGGGCCGACTTCTGCGCCCCGATGCTCGACGGGGCGCGCGAGCGCGCCCGCCGTGAAGACCCGCAGCAACGCGCCCGCTTCGTGGAAGCCGACGTCATGGCGCTGCCGTTCGCCGACCGCAGCTTCGACGGCGCGACGATGGGCTTCTCTATGCGTAACGTCATCGACATCGTCGGGACGCTGCGCGAGGTGCGCCGCGTTCTGCGGCCGGGCGCGCGCTTCGTGAACCTCGACGTCAGCAAACCGCCCAACCCGTTCTTCCGGCGCGCCTTCGAAGCGTACTTCTACCGGATGGTCCCGCTGATCGGCGGCCTCTTCGGCGGATCGAAAGCGGCCTATACCTACCTGCCGAACTCGCTGACCAACTACCCCGATGCCGACGGGCTTGCGGCGCGCTTCCGCACCGCGGGCTTCGCGGACGTGCGTTACGTGCGCCTGATGGGCGGCGCGATCGCGGTGCACTCCGGGAGCGTGCCGGGATGATTCGCGCCGCGGTGGGTGACACCGACCTCTACGCGCTCGTCGAGGAGTTCTTCCGGTCGTCGTTCTCGACCGACAACCCGCTGATCACCGAAGCCGTGCGGCGAATGCTCGCGGCGGGCGGCAAACGCCTGCGGCCGCGCATGACGTTGCTCGCCGCCGAGACGGTGGGCGGCAACGCGCGCGAGCATTTGCCGCTCGCCGCCTACATGGAGCTGATTCACGTCGCGACCCTGATCCACGACGACGTCGTAGACAGCGCCGCGACCCGGCGGGGGGTCAACGCGACCGCGATCGACTACGGCAACCGCATCAGCGTGCTCGCCGGCGACTACCTGTTCGCGTGGATCTTCAAGAACGTCACCGCGAACTACCCGCATCCGGTGCCGAACATCCTGAGCACGACGCTGGCCGACATCTGCGACGGTGAGGTGTTGCAGCTGCGGGCCATGGGCGACTGCACGCTGCCGCTCGCGGGATACGTCGACATCGTGCTCAAGAAGACGGCCTCGCTCTTCGCCGCCTCGGCCGAGTGCGGCGCGATCATGGGCGGCGGCGACGCGCTGCGCATCAAAGCGCTGCGCGACTACGGGCTCTACTACGGCATCGCGTTCCAGATGATGGACGACCTGCTCGACATGACGGCCGACGAAGCGAGCCTCGGCAAGCCGGTCGGCAACGACCTGCGCGAGCGGAAGATCACGATCCCATTAATTTTGGCCCTCGAAGGGGCAGATAGAGATTTTCGCGCCGACGTTGAACGTTTCTATGGTGAAGGGGAACCGGATCGCGCGCGAATCGCAGAACTCGTAGGTGCCGTCGGGCGGCACGGTGGATTCGACCGGACGCGAGCGGCGATTGCCGGCTACGTCGAACGGGCCAAGCAATCACTGGCTCCCCTAGGCGCCCGGCCGGCGCGCTCCCAACTCATCGGACTGGCGGACGCGCTCGGCGCGGGATAACGACTGGAGAATCGATAGCGATGTTCGGAAACCCAATGGAGATCGCGCTGATCGTGGGCGCAGCGGTGCTGCTCTTCGGCGCGGACAAGCTCCCCAAGCTCGCGCGCAGCGCGGGCCAAGCGAAGAAAGAGTTCATGGTGGGGCAAGCTGAGGCTGACGTCGCCGCCGACAAGGTGCGCGAGGAAGCGCGGCTGCGCGCCGAAGCCAACGCGGCGGCCGCCAAGACGGCCGACCCCGTCGTGGCGAGCGAAGCGCCCGCGGCCCCGGCCCCCAGCGTGCCGCCGGCCTCGACCCCGACGACCGTGCCGCCTTCGGGCTCGCCGACCTAAGGGCTGCTTAGAGACATGCTGGCAGAGCGTCCGGCCAAGGCGCCGGACGACGAGGTCGAGTGGGATCAAAAGGAGATGACGTTCACGGAGCACCTGCGGGAGCTCCGTGGGCGTCTGATGGTTTCGTTATCGGTCGTCGGCGTGTTGGCGCTGGTGCTGTTCTGGCCGTCGCAGTTCGTCATCAAGTACTTGACCAATCTGTACTTCAAGGGCATCACGCTCCACGCGTTCGGCCCGACCGACGTGATCTTCACCGAGTTCCGCTTCTCGCTGTACGGCGCGATCGTGCTCGGCTTACCGGTGATCCTATACGAAGTGTGGATGTTCGTCGTGCCGGCGTTCCATCCCAAGACCCGCCGCCAGGTGTACGCCTACATCTTCCCGTCGATCGTCCTCGCGGCGGTCGGCATCGCGTTCGCGCACTATGCGGTGATCCCGCGCGTCGCCGGCGCGCTGATCGCGATCACCGGGGAGCTCGCGGAGCCGACGTTCGGCATCCAGCCCACCCTCAATCTCATCTTGATCCTCTACCTCGCGTTCGCGCTGATCTTCCAGACGCCGATGATCATGATCGCGCTCGCGCGGATCGGCCTGATCAACGCCGGGATGCTGCGCAAGTATCGCCGTTACGCGATCATGGGGATCTTGCTGCTGGGCGGTTTGGCCGCGCCCGACGCCTCGCCGTTGACGATGCTGATGCTCGCCGTGCCGATGTACGTGCTCTACGAAGTCTCGCTGTGGATCATCGTTTTGATGGAACGCTCGTGGAAGCGCGAAGCCGCGTGAGCGAACGCTAGCCCATGTCGACCGAGACGATCCGCGCGAACCCGCTGCTCGAACAGGCCCGCGCCGCCTACGACGAGTTCGTCAGCCTGTTCTCCAACGTGCTGTTCGCGGTCTCGCTGTTCGGCGTGTGGGGCGTGCTGACGCTGATCGGCGTCATCGTCGATCAAAACAAAGAGCCGGCCGCGTACGCCGCCGAGTACGGCGCGCCCCTGGGCCGGCTGATCCTGCGCCTGCATCTCGACAACATCTATCACAGCCCGGCGTACGTCGGCATCATCGGCGCGATCCTCGTCTCGCTCGCGGTCTGCACGTTCAAGCGCGTGATCCCGGCCCGGCTGCCGGTGCTGCGCGCGGTGAAGATCGACAAGATTCCGCTGCATGCCTCGATCGACGTGCGCGGTGACGAGGAGGCCGTGCGCGCGCGCATCGCCCAGTTCTTCAAGGCGCGCGGCTGGGAAGTGCGCAAGCGCGAGATCAAGGGCGAGGAGTGGACCTTCGCCGACAAACACAATTGGGCGCGCCGCGGCGTGCTCGTCGCGCACATCGGCTTCGTGATCATCGCGGCCGGCACGACGATCTACTGGGCGCGCGGCTTCAGCGGCGAGACGGCGATCTTCGCCGGTCAGTCGGCCACGATCGCCCGCAGCGGCGCGACGATCAAGCTCGACCGCTTCGGCTACCGCATCGATCCGGTGCAGACGAAGAGCGGGCTCGTGTACCAGCCGATCGACTACGTCTCCCACGTGACGGTCACCGATCGCGAAGGCCACACCTATCCGGCGACGATCCGCGTCAACCATCCGATCGACGTCGACGGGACGTTGTACTATCAAGCCTCGTACGGTTACGGCATCGACTTCACGCTGACCAAGGACGGGGTTCCCGTGCCGAACGCGCCCGCCGATGCGGTGCGCGAAGGGGGCGCCTTCCCGGTCGGCAGCTCGAACCGCACGCTCCAGTACGCGCAGTTCGTCGGCACGATCGACCGGGCGACGGGGGGTGCGGGCAAGGATCCGCGCGCGAACGATCCGGGCGTCGTGATCGCCGCCTACGAGGGCGACCAACTTGCCGGGAAAGTGCTCGTGCCGCTCGGGCAGCCGCTCGATTTGGGCGACGGCTACCAGGTGATCCCCAAGCGCTACGTGTTGTACACCGGGCTGCAATACCGTTACGACCCCGGCATTCCGCTGGTCGGCATCGGCGCGTTCGTGCTGCTCGCGGGGCTGTGCATCTCGTTCTACTTCTTGCCGGCCCGGCTCTACGTCCACGTCACCGGCGAGGGCCGGTTCTGGCACGTCGGGCTCGCGGCGACGACCGTCAAGGGCTACGACATCTTCGAAGAGCGGTTCCACGAACTCGTCGAGGCACTGCGCGCTTCGGAGCGTCCGGGGCGGCCGACGGCCGTCACCACCGCACCCCGGTTCTCGACCTAACGCCCGCCGGGCGTGACTCCCTCCGACCCCGGCCTCCCGCTGCTGGGCATCGACATCGGGACCTCGGCGAGCAAAGCCGTCGTCACCACCGCCGGCGGCCGCGTGCTGGCCCGGGCACAGCGTGCGCACGACCTCGCGATGCCCGGGCCGGGACGCTTCGAACACGATGCGGAGGCGGTGTGGTGGGCCGACGTCGTCGCGCTCGCGCGCGAGTTGCAGCCCCACTTCGCGGGCGGGCTCGCGGGCGCGTGCATCAGCGGGATCGGCCCGTGCGTGCTCCCGGCCGACGCCGCGGGCCGGCCGCTGCGACCGGCGATCTTGTACGGGATCGACACCCGCGCGAGCGCGGAGATCGTCGAACTCGACGCGCAGTTCGGCGCCGAAGCGATCTTCGCGCGGTGCGGGAGCCGCTTGACGTCGCAATCCGCCGGCCCGAAGCTGCGCTGGCTGCAGCGGCACGAACCCGAGGTGTGGCGCGCGACGCAAAAGCTCTTCATGGCCAGCTCCTACGCCGTGCACCGCCTGACCGGCGCGTACGTCCTCGACCACCACTCCGCCAGCCAAGCGACGCCGCTTTACGACCTGCGCGCGGGAGCCTGGATCGCCGAGTGGGCGCACGAAATCTGCGGCCACGTCCCACTGCCGGCGCTGCTGTGGCCGGGGGAACGCGCCGGGACCGTGACTCCGGAGGCGGCGCTGGCGACGGGTATCCCGGCCGGGACGCCGGTCGCGGCGGGCACGATCGACGCCTGGGCCGAGGCGCTGGCCGCCGGCGCGCGCCGCGACGGCGATCTGATGCTGATGTACGGCACGACGATGTTCATCGTACTGGCCCTCGATGCGATCCGCACGACCCCGCACGGGTGGGCGACCCGTGGCATCTTCCCGGGCACCTACAGCTTGGCCGGCGGCATGGCGACCTCCGGCGCGCTGACGAGCTGGTTCCGGACGCTCGCCGGCGACGTGCCGTACGCGACGCTGCTGCGCGAGGCCGCCGCGGTCCCGGCCGGCGCCGACGGGCTCGTCGCGCTCCCTTACTTCGCGGGCGAACGAACCCCCATCTTCGATCCGCAAGCGCGCGGCGTCATCTGCGGGCTGACCTTGCGCCACACCCGCGGGCACGTCTACCGCGCGCTGATCGAAGCGACCGCCTACGGCGTGCGCCACAACCTCGAGGCACTGCTCGAGGCAGAGCGCCCCGTGCGGCTCGTTTGCATCGGCGGCGGCACGCAAGGAAAGCTTTGGCCCCAGATCGTTTCCGACGTGACCGGCCGGGCGCAAGACGTGCCGGCCGAGACGAGCGGCGCGAGCTTCGGCGACGCCTTCCTCGCGGGCCTCGCCGCCGGCGTCGTCGACGAGCGCGCCGACTGGACGCGGGTCGCCGAACGCATCGCTCCCGATGCCGCGCCCGCCGCAACCTACGATCGCCTGTACGACATTTATCGCAGCCTCTACGAAACGACGCTGGCGCAGACGCACGCTTTGGCGCAACTGCAGTCCGGCCCACCGGCGTAAGGAACCGGGGAGCTCTGCCCCGTCATGGCGTACACCAACGGCATTATGGATCTCGACAAGCTGCTTCTGGTCGTGGCGATCGCCTGCTACGTCACGGGCACTCTCGTGTTCGCGGCCTACTTCCTCACGCGCGCGCCGCTGATGCGAACGCTCGGGATCCCGCTCGCGGTGATCGGCTGCGTCGCGCAGTTCGCGGAGCTGCTCACGCGCTGGCAAGTCTCGCACATCTGGCCGCTGACCAATCTCTACGGGTCGCTGTCGCTCTTCAGCGCGATGGGGGTGTTGATCTTCTTGATCTTCGCCGCCCGTTACGCGCTCTGGTTCATGGGCGGCTTCGTGCTGCTGATCGCGGCGATCGCGCTCGGATACGCGACGACGTGGAACGAAGGCTACATGCCGCCGGTCCCCGCGCTGCAGTCGTATTGGATCAAGGTGCACGTGCCGCTCGTCATCGCGGCGTACGCAGCCTTCATGGTCGCTTTCGTCTCGTCGGTGCTCTACCTGATCAAATACGCGTTCGAAGAGTACCTCGGCGGCCGCAACGTCGGCGTCGCCGCGACGGCGGGCGGCGGCTTGCGAGTCGCGATCCCCGCGAGTTCGTCGAGCTACGCCGCGCTCGAGCAAGAGAACGTTCTGGTGCGGCGCAGCGACACGCCGAACATCACGGCCGCGGCGGAACGCGGCGACGCACTCGGCCTCTGGCTCGCGCAGCTGCCGTCGCTTGCCAAGCTCGACGTGATGACGTACCGGATCGTCGCGGTGGGCCTGCCGCTGTTGACGGTCGGCATCATCACCGGCGCCTGGTGGGCCAAAGAAGCCTGGGGCGCGTACTGGCAGTGGGACCCCAAAGAGACGGCCGCGCTGTTTTCATGGATCATTTACGCCGGATACATGCACTTGCACACCCGCAACGCATGGCGCGGCTACCGCACGGCCTGGGTCAGCGTCATCGGATTCGCTTCGATCATGTTCTGCTATCTCGGCGTCAACATCTGGATCAGCGGCCTTCATAGTTACAAGATGTAGCTTGGCAGCTATCGTTTAGGAGTGCAGGTTTCGGGCCGCCGCGTCGAATGAAGGGCGAATGTCAACGGGGTGGCGGACGAGCGTTCCGATCGGGTTCGTCATTGGAATCGCTTCGATCGCGTATGCGCTGGCGTATGCCGCGCTGATCTTTTCGGGCTCGGGCCTGGGCGAACCGGAGCTAGCGTACGGCATCGGCGCGGCGTTGATCTCGACCGCGGTCGCCGCGGTCGTCGTGTCGGCTCTGAGCGCCTTCCCGTTTGCGGTCGGGGCGCCGGACAGCAACGCCGCAGCGATCCTGGCGGCGATCGTCGCCAACGTCGCGCCGTTCGTCGTGCTCGACGACACGCGCGTGCAAGTGGTCAACATCCTGGCGGTGTTGATGTTCTCGAGCGCGATCCTCGGGGTCGTGCTGTTCGTGCTCGGCCGCGTCAACGCCGGGCGCTGGATTCGCTACGTTCCGCTGCCGGTGATCGGCGGCTTCCTCGCTGCCGCCGGTCTCTTGATCCTGCGCGGCACCGCGCGGGTCGCCGCCGGTGCGCCGATCGACTTCGATCATCTCGACGATCTGCTCCACACGCAGGACGGCATGAAGCTCGTGGCTGCGATCCTGTTCGCGATCGTGCTGGTGGCGGTCAGGACGCGCTTCAAAGGCCCGCTCGTCCTCCCGGCAATGCTGGGAATCGGGACGGTCGCGACCCTGATCGCGCTCGGCATCTCGCACGTCTCGCTCGCCAACGCGCGCCTCGAAGGCTGGCTCTTCAGCACCCCGGCCGGCACGGCGATGTGGTTTCCGTGGAACCCCCACGACCTGCAGCTGATCGAGTGGGACACGCTCGTCGCCGACGTGCCGGGGATCATCACGCTCGTCATCGTCGCGGCCGTGACCCTGCTGCTGACGTCGACCGGCCTGGAATTGCGCACTCGCATGGAGATCGATCTCGACCGCGAGCTGCGCGTCCAAGGGCTCACGAGCTTGATCACGGCAGCCTGCGGCGGGTTCGCGAGCTATCTCTCGCTTAGCCGCACGATGATGAACTACGAGCTCGGCGTGCGCGACCGGCTGGCCGGCCCGATCGTGGCCGCGGTCGCGCTGGCGTTCGCATTCGGCGGCATCGGCCTGGTCGGATTCATCCCGAAGTTCGTGCTGTGCGGGCTGCTGTTCGTGACCGGCGGGACGCTGATGTACGAGTGGGTCGTCAAGTCGTTCCGTACGTTCACGCCGGCCGAGTACAGCGTCGTGCTGATCATCTTGGGCATCATCGTCGGGTGGGGGTTCATCGCCGGGCTCGTTTGCGGCTTGATCGTCGGCACGATCTTCTTCGCGCTCAGTTACGCGCAGGTCGACGTGATCAAGCAAGAGTTCAACGGGCGCAACTTCTCGAGCAATCTCCAGCGCTCGGCCGACGAAACGCACGTCCTGCACCAGCAGGGCGACCGCACCCGCATCCTGTTTCTTCAGGGGTTCATCTTCTTCGGGATGGCGCACCGCCTGTACCGGCGCGTGCGCAGCCAAACGCTCGAAGATCCCAACGGCCCCGCCGATTTCGTCGTCGTCGACTTCGGCGGCGTGCCGGGGATCGATTCTTCGGGCGCGACGAGCTTTCTCAAGCTGCTGCGGGCCACGAAAGATCACGGCGCGACCCTTGTGTTCACGCGCATGAAGCCGCCGGTGATGCGCTCGTGGCGGGCCGCCGCCGGCCCGGAAGGCCGCGAGGTGCATCTCTTCGACGATCTCGACGCGGCGCTGGAATGGACCGAGTCGCAGTTGTTAGAGGCCGGGGGAGAGCGGCCTCCGGCCCCCGAGATCGAAGCGTGGCTCGGCGAGCGGATGCGCAACCCGGCACTCGCGCGCTCGTTCGTCGGCTACCTGCGCCGGCGCGAAGTCGGCGAGGGCGAGGTGCTTTGCCGGCAAGGAGAACCGGCCGACTCGATGTTCGTCATCGAGCACGGTCGCGTCGGCATTTATTTGGAAGACGCCGACGGCGGCCGCATCCGCCTGCGGAGCCTCGGCGCCTTCACCTTCTTGGGCGAGATGGGCCTCTACCAGCACACGATCCGCAGCGCATCCGCGATCGCCGAGGACGCCAGCGTGGTGCACGTGCTCACGAACGACGCGTTCGAAACGATCGTCCGCGACGAACCGGCCCTCGCCGCCGCCGTCGACGCCCTCATCGTCACAACCCTGAGCGAACGCATCTCCTACGGAAACGCCCTCATAGCCGCCCTCTCAAAATAACGCTCTCGGCAAGCGCGCAAAGATCGCCGCCCTTGCCATCGAGGGCGCCATCTCGGCAAGCGCACAGAGATCGCCGCGCGAAGCGCGCGCATCTCGGGTTCCGGCGCAAGGCCGGAACCCCGCAGAGATCGCCGCGCTTGCCATCGAGGGCGGATCGAAGCGCCTTAGGCGCAAGAACGCGAAGGATTCCGGCCTAGCATTGGAACCGGCGTAGAGCCGGTTCCAATACGAGGACCGGAATCCACTAATGTTCGGAGCGCGTCGTGAGGTAGAGCGCCGCGGCGATCAGGAACACGCCGACGGCGAGATAGAGCAGGTCGAGCGGCGAGTCGACGGTCGCTTCGAGCGCGCGCTCGAAATACAAGACGACCAAAATCAGGAAGACGACTTTGGCGAGCCGGTTCTTGAGGTCGTCGAGCGAGCGGATCAAGAGCAACCGCGAGGCGAGCTCGGAGTTCTCGATCACTTCGATCTTCCCGATGAACAGCTCGTAGAGGCCGAGCGCGAAGATGATCATGATCGTGCCGAAGAGGTAACCGTCGACGACCGCTGCGACGTGGGTGATGATCTTGACGCGCATCGCGGCCCGCACCATCGAATTGAGCGACGGGTCGCTGTAGTGGTAGATGTCGGCGACGAGCCGGCCGGTGTCGATCGTGACGACCGTGAAGAGCACGAGGCTCACGACGAGCGACGCGACGACGGCCAAGATCACGATGTAGCGGCTGTTCCAAAGAAAGTATTGGAACGCGCGGCTCAACTGCTGCATCGGGCGCTCGTTCCGTCCCGGGCCGAAACGAACCTACCGAACGGCTGACGACGGGCACCCCGGCACCGCGTCGCGAACATCGCGGGCCATGATTCATACCCGAACCGACTCGCTCGCGGCCCTACGCTGGTCGAACAGTTACGCCCGGCTGCCCGAAGCGTTCTGGGAGCGGCGGCGGCCCGACGGCCTGACCGATCCCGTGCTCGTGGCGGCTAGCGGCGAGGCCGCCGCGCTGCTCGGGCTCGACGCGAGCGCGACCCGGAGCGCGTCGTTCCTGGCATTTGCAAGCGGCAACCACGTGCCGGCCCCGTGCGAGCCGATCGCGACGGTGTATTCCGGCCACCAGTTCGGGGTGTGGGCCGGTCAGCTCGGCGACGGGCGCGCGATCCTCATGGGTGAAGTCGAGGCCGGCGGCGCGCACTACGAAGTGCAGCTCAAGGGCGCCGGCGCAACGGCGTACTCGCGCTTCGGTGACGGGCGGGCGGTGTTGCGCTCCTCGATCCGCGAATATCTCGCCAGCGAAGCGATGGCGGCGCTGGGAATCCCCACCACCCGCGCGCTCGCCGTCACCGGCAGCACGCTGCCCGTCCTGCGCGAGTCCGTCGAGACCGCCGCAGTCGTCGTGCGTTTGGCTCCGTCGTTCCTGCGCTTCGGCACGTTCGAGCACTTCGCGTCGCGGAACGAACCCGAGCGCGTGCGCGAACTCGCCGACTATGCGATAGGCCACGACTTTCCCGGCCTGCTCGACATCGAGGCACCCGCGCGTTACGCGCGTTTCTACGACGAGGTCGTCACCCGCACCGCGCTCCTGATGGCCGGGTGGACCGCGATCGGCTTCGCGCACGGCGTGATGAACACCGACAACATGTCGATCCTCGGGCTGACCCTCGACTACGGGCCCTACGGCTTTCTCGATGCGTACGAGCCGGGCTTCATCTGCAATCACAGCGACGCGGGCGGCCGGTATGCGTTCGACGCGCAGCCCTCGGTCGCGCGCTGGAATTGCGCCGCGCTCGCGCGCGCACTGGCGTCGCTCGTGCCGCTCGACGCCGCGCGGGAGTCCCTCGAGCGGTTCGAGAGCGTCTTCCATCGCGCGTATCTCGACGCGATGCGGGCCAAAGCCGGGCTGCGCGAAGCGCGCGACGGCGACGGCGCGTTGCTCGGCGACCTCATGACACTGCTCGAGCGCTCGCAAGCCGACTACACCCGTTTCTTTCGTACGCTCGCAAACCTGACGCTCGATCCGGCCGCGCAGCCCGCGCGCCTCGCGGCCGCCCGTCCCGGATCGCTCGCGGCCCTCGATCCCGCGGCGCTCGTGCTCGCCGACGAAGCGGCGGCCGCCTGGTTCGCACGTTACCGGGCGCGCCTTGCCGAGGAACGTTCGCTCGACGACGATCGCCGGGCGCGCATGCACGCCGTCAACCCCGCCTACGTTTTACGGAACTATCTTGCGCAAGACGCGATCGAAGCGGCCCAAGCGAGCGACTTCCGGGAGGTGCAGGCGTTGTACGAAGCGCTTCGCACCCCGTACGACGAGCAGCCCGAGCGCGACCGGTACGGCGTCGCGCCGCCCGAGCGCGCACGCGCGATTTCCGTCAGTTGCTCGTCGTGACGTGCGATCGCGGCCCGATTCTTGAAGTGGAACCAGGGATTGAGCAGAACGACCACCTAATCTAGCCGAGTTTCGCTCAAGCGCGTCGTCTAAGCTTATGGGCGCCGCCGGTTTTCCTGCGCCTTCTTACGGAGAGAGCATTGTCCCACGCAGAGGCATACGCTGACCCCGGTACGCCGCTCGAACAGAGCCGCCGGCGGTTCATGGCTACCGCGACCGTCGTGCTGGGAGGCATGGTCGGGCTCGTCGTCGGCATCCCGGTCATCGCATCGACCATCCCGAGCCAAGAACTCCTCTCGTCGAGCGGCAAGGATTGGTCGCCGCTCGATCCGACCGAGGTCGCAAAGATCAAAGGCAATACCGATCCGGTCAAGATCTTCTTCAAGCACAAAGTGCAGGACGGTTACCTTCCCGCCAGCATGGTTGAAGATTACGTCTGGGGCGTGCCCATGACGCCGGCGCAATACGACCAGATGAAAGCCCAGCGCGCCGACCTCTTCCAAGACAAGGGCGGCGAAGTCGGCTACCCCGACGAGATCTACGTCGTGCCGCTCGGTTTCGTCGTGTTCAGTTCGATCTGCCCGCACCTCGGTTGCAAGTTCAACTGGGTGCAGGACAAGAAAGTCTTTCTGTGCCCGTGCCACGGCTCGGAGTTCAAGGAAGACGGCGACCACATCGCCGGACCCGCGGCGCGCGGACTCGACCCGCTGCCGCTGCGTGACGAGAGCGGCAAGGCCGAAGTGATCTGGATTCGGTACAAGGCGGCCATCGCCGACCGGGTCATCATCTCATACAGCTAATGGTGGACGTGGAGTAACGATGCTGACATGGCTTGAGCAGCGCACGGGAATCATCTCGGCGCTGAACTTCATGCTTACCGAAGACGTCCCCGGCGGCGCGAGCTGGTGGTACGTGTTCGGAAGCGCGACGACGATCGCTCTCGTACTGCAGATCGTCACCGGTATTTTCCTGACGTTCTACTACGCGCCGTCGATCACGACCGCGTGGGAGTCGACGCTCTTCATCTACCAGAAAGTCTACCTCGGCTCGTTCGTCATCAGCCTCCACTACTGGGGCGCCACGGCGATGATCGCGCTGATGTTCATGCACTTGTTGCAAGTGCTCGTGTGGGGCGCGTACAAGAAGCCGCGCGAGCTGCAATGGGTCGTCGGCGTGCTGCTGTTCCTCTGCACGCTCGTGCTTGGCCTGACCGGCTACCTGCTGCCGTGGGACCTCAACGCGTTCTTCGCCTCGCAGGTCGCGATCAACATCGCCGGCAACGCGCCGGTGCTCGGCCAGTTCATCCAGTACTTCGCCCAAGACGGCACCGGCATGGGCACGCTGACGATCAACCGGTTCTTCGGCCTGCACGTGTGGCTGACGCCGGCGATCCTCGTCGCCCTGGTCGGGATGCACTTGTTCATCTTCCGCCATAACGGCGCAGCCGGACCGCCGCAAGACGGGCCGCCGAAGCTCAAGCCCGGCCGCTTCTGGCCGGACCAGCTCTTCATGGACACGGTCGCGTCGTTCGTCATGTTCGCGATCATGGTCGCGCTCGCGATCTTCTCGCCCGCGCCGCTCGATGCCAAAGCCGATCCGAACAACAACGTCTTCGTCGCGTCGCCGGCGTGGTATTTCCTCGCCCTGTACGCGCTGCTGGAAGTGGTGCCCGACAACCTGACGCTGGTCGCGACGATCATCGGGCCCGGCATCCTGGTCGCGGTCTTGCTCTTGCTCCCGTGGATCGACCGCAATCCGAGCCGCGAGCTCAAGCGGCGCCCGATCGTGCTGACGCTAACCGCGCTGTTCGTCATCGCCGGCGTCGGCATGTCGATCTTCGGCCAGTACAACATCAACAACAAGGCCGCCGCTGCGGGTCAAGTCGCGCCGACGGTGCCGGGCGGTGCCGACGCGGCGAAGGTCGCGGCGGCCAACGCGGCCCCGGTCGCCGAAGCCGGCGGAGCGGCAGCGGCCGGAGGCGCAGCCTCGGCGCAAGGCGCGACCGTCTACTCGAGCAACTGCTCGGGCTGTCACGGAGCGGCCGGCGCGGGCCAGCCGGGGGTGTTCCCGCCGCTCGCGGGCAACCCGGTCGTCACCGGCGATCCGACCAAGGTCGCGCACATCCTGCTCTACGGCCTCAAAGGCTCGGTCGACATCGAAGGCAAGACCTACAACGGGCAGATGCCGGCATGGAAGGGTCAGTTGACCAACGCCGACATCGCCGCCGTAGCGACCTACATCCGCTCGTCGTGGGGCAACAGTGCCCCGGCGATCACCGAAGCGCAGGTCGCCGCGGTCAAGCAGTAGAGCCTAGCCCGCGCAACTAGGAAAGCACCGTGCCCGGCTGTCATGCGGGGCACGGTGCTTTCTCTTTGACCTCGCGGGCGCCGTGGACGGGCGGCGCGTCGTCAAATGGTTCGGCGCTTCTGATCCCTTCGGAGGTACACGTGCGGCTTCTGGTCATCGGCGCAACGGGCAGAACCGGAGCGGGCGCGATCGACGCGGCGTTGGCCGCGGGCCATGACGTGACCGCCCTCGTGCGCAACCCGGCGGGCTATGCCGCACCCGAGCGCGTGACCGTCGCGCAAGGCGACGTCTACGCCCCGGCAACGCTCGATGCCGCCTTCGCACCGGGATTCGACGCGGTGATCGTCACCGTGGGCGCAAACGTCTTCAAGCCGTCGACCCTCGTGACCGATAGCGCCCGCGCGGTCGTCGCCGCGGCTCGCAAGGCCGGGGTCGCGCGCTATCTCGGCATCACGGGAATCGCGCAGCTTCCCGCGACCCTGCCGGGAAAGGTCGCGCAATTCGCGCTGGCATCTCGCCGATCAAGTACGCGGTACGCGATCACCAAGGGGCCTACGACGTCGTCGCGCAGAGCGAGCTCGATTGGACCTTGGCGGCCTGTCCTTACATCAAGGACGGCCCGGCCCTTGGACGTTACCGGCTCTCCCCGAACCGCTTTCCCGGCGGGTTTCACATCATCCATCCGGGTGACGTCGGGGCCTTCCTCGTCGCGGAGGCGGAGCGGCACCAATTTTCGCGCACGGCCGTCGGCATCTGGTACTAACGCGCCGACGCGCAGGGCGGCCCGTCGTAGAGCGTCAGTGCGTCCTTGCCGTCGGTCGCGAGAATCGTCCGCCGGCGCCCCCACGTCTGGGCGGGCGGGACGCGTGCGGTCACGACGAGCGCGCGCGGCGCGCCGCAGATGACGGCGCGCGCGTCCTTGGCGCCGTTGGTCGGCACCGTGCCGGGTAGCGCCAGCGTGTCGACCGGCGGAGCGGTATAGAACACGAGCGCGTTTCCGCCGGGGACGCCCATGATCGCCACCGCGTCTCCGGCACGCCGCTGCGCGTTGACCAACGCCGCCAAGCGCGGCACGGGTTTGAGGGCTTCGGCGTGCGGCAGACCGGCGAAGGCGAGCGTGAGAAACCACGCCAGCATCGTGGTGGCGAGCACGAAGGGCGCGCGCACGGTCCAGCCGCGCACGAGCACGGCCGCCAGGGTCGCGAGCGAACCGGCGAGCAGAATGGCGCCGAGCACGGTAAGGTCGGTGCGTAAGAAGTCCGCGCCCGCGAGCTTCATCGTGCGCGAGAAGATCGCGAGGGCCACACCGACGAGTCCGGCGGTGAGCGGGACGAAGGCCGCGGCGACGATCGCGCTGCGCCGTGCCGCGCGCGCGGCCGGTGACCGGTCCGCGCCGAATTGCGCGAGCCGGTCGAACCACAGCGCGATCAAGATCGCGTAGGCCGGAAAGGCGAGCGCGATGTAGTTCGGCAGCTTGGTTTGCGCGAAGCTGAAGAACGCGAGCGGGACGATGGCCCACACGACGGCCAGCCGCGCGAGCGCGGCGCGCGCGTCACGCCCGTCGAGCCCCTTGACGAAAAGCGCCGGCACGAGAAATGCGGTCCAGGGGAAAAGCCCGAGCACGACGACCGGCAGGTAGTACCACACCGGCCCGGTTTGGTTCTCGATCGTGCCGACGTAGCGTCCGAACGTATAGTGCACGATCAGTTCGGCGACGCCGCCCGTGCCGGCGCGCGCCGCAAGCAGCGCGAACCACGGGACGACGATCGCGAGTGCCAGCACCGCGGCGCCGGCCCACGCGAGCGGCGACGGCAACGCGCGCGGCGTGCGAATGCGCCGCTCCCACAGGAACCATATGCCGGCGACGAGGGCCGGAACGGCGAGCGCGACGGGGCCCTTCGTCAGCACGCCGAGCGCGACGGCCACGGCGGCGGCGAACAGGGCCGCAGCATGAGCGCGGCCATCGTCGCGCTCGCGGAGGCCGAACGCACGAGCTGCGGCGAGAATCGCCCACAGCACGAACGCATCGAGCATTGCATCCATCGTGGCGAGCCTTCCGAGCACCGCCTGGATCAAGCAACTCGAGAGCACGAACGAAGCGATGATGCCGGCGCGCACGCCCGCGAGCCGTGCGACCGAACCGGCCAGCAACGCTCCGGCGGCAATCGTCGCCAGCGCCGAGGGCAAGCGCATCGCGAACGAACCGGCGCCGAACCAATGCGCGAAGAGGGCCGCGATCCAAAAGTACAGCGGCGGCTGCACGAACCACGGCAGAAGGTTCTGATGCATGACGATCCAGTTGCCGGTGAGGAGAACTTCCCGCGCGACCTCGCCGTAGGCCGTCTCGCTATTGTCCCATAGCGTCCCCGACCACAGCCCCGGCAAGGTGACCAGCGCGGCAAAGAGCGCGCCGGGGATCGCCGCCGATGCGGTCTTCGAGGAACTCAAACACCGTCCCAAGGAGTCATACCGCGTGTCTGCTTAATCATAGGCGGGCGTATCGCCTATTGCTCGGGAGCGAGGATGTTTACTCGTAAGGCGCTCGGCGCCGCTCTATTCCGCAGCTGGTGCATCGTTATGCTCGCGGCCTTTTCGGCATGCTCCGGCTCGGTGAGCCAAGCGGTCCTGCCGCAGCCGCAGACGCAGTCGCAGGCTCAGCCGCAGACTCAGCCGCAGACCCAAACGTTGGCCGATGTTCCGACTGCGAACGGCCTCTTGCCGTTGTCGGTGGCACCGCTTGCCGCACCCCAGGCCGGAAAGATCTTGCACGTCGTCTACATTCTGCAAGAGAACCGTACGTTCGACAACGTCTTCGGCGGACCGAACGCCTTGCCGAACGTCGACGCGGCAAATGCGGGATACATGAGCAACGGGCGGCTGGTCACGCTAACGTCGACCGGCGTACGCGGCGCTACCGATCCGTCAAACAGCTACGCGACGTGGATCGCGGCTTGCAACGCTCCCCAGAACGCGCAATGGACCATCGGCCAGCCGGCGCCGTGCCGCATGAACGGCTTCGACATCGGCAGCTCCAACGCCAAGCAGTCCCCGTTTCTGGCCTACAGTTACATGGACTACTCGTTGACGAAGTCGTACTTCGACATGGCGACCAAATATGCCGTGGCAGACAGGTTCTTCGCCTCGCACAATAGTGAGTCGTACACGGCGCATCAGTTTCTCTTCAACGCTCAATCAGGCGGCACGGTCGACTCGGTCGACGTTGCCGTCGCCCTCAGGATGCCCCTCTACAACATCCCCGGCCTCGCCCCGTGGGGTTGCGATTCCCCCGACAATACGCGGGTCGGACAGTTTGCCTCCCCCTCGCTCCCGCTCTCGCGCATCGTTACCAACAGCGTGTTTCCATGTTTCACTTATCGCTCGCTGCCCGACTTGCTCAACGCGAAGAACCTGAACTGGCGCGTCTACGAGCCGTGGCTGAAGTACAACATCGACTCGCTCGACTCGATCAAATCGATCCGTTACTCGAACTATTTTCCCGCCGTCAAGACGACGCTCAACGGCAACGCTTACTTCCGCCATCCGGTCGCCCAATTCGGCCGTGACCTGAACAGTAAATCTCCTTACAATCGCCTCGCCGCCGTCACCTGGTTCCTTCCCTCGCCCGACGAATCCGATCACGCCGGGCCCCTCGTCTTTGGAGCCGGTGCCGGATACGTCGCCAACCTCGTCAATCAGATCGGGCGCAGCCCCGACTGGAGCACGACCGTCATCTTCGTCACTTGGGACGACTGGGGAGGCGTGTACGATCACGTGCCGCCCTACGTCGTGCGCGACGCCTCGGGCGTCGGTTTCCGCGTTCCGCTGCTCGTGATTTCGCCGTACACGAAGCCGGGCTGCGTGATTCATGCGAACAACGAATTCGGGACGATCTTGAGATTCACCGAGGATGCTTTCGGGCTCGGCTCGCTCTACGGCGTCGACAACTCGCCGTACCTCGGCGACCTCAACGCGTGCTTCAACTGGACGAGTCCGCCGCAAGCATTCCGCTCGATCAACGATTTCGGATTCAATCCGCAGGCGGCGGCGAAGCTCGAGCAACAAGCGATTCGCCAAGGCATCAGCGCCGTCAGCGAGGAGCAATGAGCATGAACTTTGCGCTGCGCGGCGCCGCTGCGATGCTTGCGTTCGTGATGCTCGCCGCCTTGGAAGGTTGCGGAGGCGCAGGAAGCTCGCAGGTGGCGCCCGTCACGCCGACTTCGGCGCCCACGGGCCCCGCGCTCTATGTCGCGAACGGTCCGTCGCTCGGAGAGATTGCCGCCTTCGCCACCCCGTCGGTAACCGTCTACCCGCTGGGGGCAAACGGCAACGTCACGCCCTCTCGCACGATCGTGGGCAGTGCGACGAATATGACCGCCAGCGCCTACCCCGTGGGCGCCTTCGTCGATTCGAGCGGGCGGCTTTGGCTCGCGATGACGGCCGGGCCGTATCTGAGCCCGGCATACGTGCTCCAATTCGCTGCAGGCGCCTCGGGGAACGCGGCCCCGATCACCACGATCACCAGTACCGAGAGCGACATCAGCGGACTCGCACAGAGCCCGGCCGGAAACTTCTACACGATCGGTGATACGACGATCGACATCTACGCTCCGAACAACACCGGGAGCACGATTGGATCGCTCCCCATCGAGCCGCCCGATCCGATCGAAGTCGCCTTCGATTCCAGCGGGAACCTGTACACGCTCGATGAGGCCGGAGACGTCAACGTCTACGCATCGCCGGCGACGACCGCCTCCGCGCCCGTTCGGACGTTCGCGGTCGCGATCGATTCGGACGTCTTGGCGGGCCTCGCGGTCGATTCAACGGGCAACGTCTACGTCGGAAGCGATGGGGCGGTCGACGTCTACGCACCCGGCGCGTCCGGAGCGCCCGCCCCAATCCGGACGATCAGCGGGTCGAACACGGGCCTCACGAGCGTGCTTGCGCTGGCCGTGGACACGAGCGGAAATCTCTACGTCGCAAATACCGGCACCACGCAGGACAGCATCTTCGTTTTTGGTCCCGCCGCCACCGGAAACGTCGCGCCCGTGCGTACTATCGCGGGTCCGGCGACCGGACTTGACCTGCCGGTAGCGCTCGCCATCGGCTCGCAGTAGCGGCGCCCCTTCGCCGCCACAAGTGTTCCGCTGCCGCGGACGCGAACGATGGGAGCGACGTGTATCCCATCAATCTCGACGTGCGCGGCAAACGCGTGGTCGTCGTCGGCGGCGGCCCGGTCGCCGAGCGCAAGGTTCGCGGCCTCCTCGAGGCCGGCGCGGCCGTTGCCGTCATCAGCCCGGCCGTCACCCCGGCGCTCGCCGAACTCGCCGGCACGGCCACCATTGCGATCGAACGCCGGGCGTACGAACGGGGCGACCTGCGCGGCGCAACCCTCGCGTTCGCCGCCACCGACGATGCGGAGGCCAACGCCGCGGTCGTCGACGAAGCGCGGGCGGCCGCGATCTTGGTCGACGACGTGACCGCGCCCGAACGCAGCGACTTCTCGACCCCGGCCGTGCACCGCAGCGGCCCGCTCGTCGTCGGCGTCGACACGTCGGGTCTCTCCCCGTCGCTCGCCGGACGGGTCCGCGACGAGATCGCGCGGATGCTCGACCCCTCGTTCGGCCACGCCGCGGCGACCTTGGGCCGTATGCGCGAATACGTCCAGACCGCGCTGCCGCGCGAACGGCGCGCAGCCGTCATGCGTCGCCTGGCGGCAGCGAACGTGAGCGAACTGGCCGCGATGACCCCGGTCGATGCGGAGAACGCGGTCGAACACACCGTCGACGACATGGAGCGTGCCTCCGGAGCACGATCCGACGCGGAGATCACGCCGCTCGTGTGCGCCTCGCGCGGAAGCCTGCTCGCGCTGACCCAGACGCGGATGATCGTCGCCCGGCTCGCGGAGAGCGGCTTCGCCTCGACGATCCTGACGATCTCGACCAAAGGCGACACCGTCACCGACCGTTCTCTGGCTGCCATCGGCACCGACAGCATCTTCGTGAAGGAGCTCGAGACCGCGCTGCGCGAGGGCCGGGCCGACTATGCAGTGCACTCGTGCAAGGACTTGCCGAGCACGTTGCCCGAGGATATGCGGCTGGCCGCGATCACCACCCGCGAGGATGCCGCGCGACGCCTACTGCTCGGAGAAGTGGCCGACGTTCGCCGCGCTCCCGAGCGGCGCTCGCGTCGGCACGTCGAGCCCGCGGCGGCGTGCCCAGCTGCGTGCGCTACGCCCCGACCTCGTGTACGACGACATCCGCGGCAACGTCGACACCCGCTTGCGCAAGCTGGTCGACGGTGAGTACGACGCGACCGTGCTCGCGCTCGCGGGCATGCACCGCCTCGGGAAGCGTGCGACCTACACGGTTCCGTTCGCGGTCGACGAGATGGTGCCGGCGGTCGGTCAAGGCGCGCTCGGGATCGAGACGCGCATCGACGCCACCGTCGCGGCCGACCTCGACCACGTCGTCGGCGACCCGGCGACCACCATCGCGGTGACCGCCGAGCGGGCCTTCCTGCGCACCCTGCGCGGCGGCTGCCAGGCCCCGGTCGGGGCGCACGGCGTCGTCGTCGACGGCACGCTGCACCTGGTGGCGGCGATTGCCGAAGCCGACGGCAGCACCGTCTACCGCGGCGAGCGGCGCGTCCCGGCCGCGCTCGACGCGGCCGAGGCGGCCGGAGCAGAGCTCGCGCACGAACTGCTCGCGGCCGGCGGCGCGGCCGCCCTGCCGCAAGAGAACGGTGCCCGCGGACCGCTGCACGGGCGGCTCTTTTTACTGCCCCGCACCCAGGAGCGGTCGAGCCGCATCGCCCCGGCCTTGCGCAGCGCCGGCGCCGACGTGATCGAGGCGGCCGACAGCGCCGCCGCCCGGGCGGAGCTGGGGCAACGCATCCCCGACGCGATCTTGTTCCCGTCGTCGGGCTCGGTCGAGGCGATCACGGAGTACCTGGCGGGTTTGCGCGAGAACGGTCATCGTCCGGTCGTCGCCGCCATGGGTCCGTCGTCGTCGGAACGCGCGGGCGCGAGCGGATTCCCCCCCGACGTGGTTGCGCCGAACGCCGAAGTGGCGTCGTTCGTGCAGGCGGTCACGCGGTTCGTCCTGGAGCGAAGCTGATGAACGTCGAGGAATTGCTGCGCACCCGTGCCCGGACGAACGATCTCGTCCAGCGCCCGCGCCGCCTGCGCGCCGGCGCGGCGATGCGCGAGATGGTGCGCGAGACGCGCGTCAACCTCGGTGGCCTCGTGCAGCCGCTCTTCATCGTCTCGGGCGAAGGGCGCACCGAGCCGATCTCGTCCATGCCGGGCATCGCGCGGCTCTCGGTCGACCGCGCCGTCGAGGAGTGCCGCGCGCTCGACGCGCTCGGCATCCGCGCGGTCCTGCTGTTCGGCATCCCCGACACGAAGGACGCGGACGCGACCTCGAACTACGACCCCGACGGCGTCGTGCAGAACGCGATCCGCGAGATCAAGGCGGCGCTCCCGCACCTGCTGGTGATCGCCGACTTGTGCAACTGCGAGTACACCGATCACGGACACTGCGGCATCCTCGACGCGCGCGGCGACGTCGACAACGACCGCACCCTCGAGCTGTTGAACTTGACCGCGATGTCGTACGCGCAGTGCGGCGTCGACGTGATCGCGCCTTCGGACATGATGGACGGGCGCGTCGGCACGATCCGCAGCGCGCTCGACGCAGACGGCTTCACGAACATCGCGATCATGTCGTACTCCGCGAAGTACGCGTCGGCATACTACGGGCCGTTCCGCGAAGCGGCCGACTCGACGCCGCAGTTCGGCGACCGGCGCACGTACCAGATGGACCCCGCCAACGCGCGCGAGGCGTTGCGCGAAGTGCGCCTCGACATCGCCGAGGGCGCCGACATCGTGATGGTCAAGCCGGCGCTCGCGTACATGGACCTGATCCGCGCGGTGCGCGAGATCGTCGACGTCCCGGTCGCGTGCTACAACGTCAGCGGCGAGTATGCGATGGTGAAAGCTGCGGCCGAGCGCGGCTGGATCGACGAGGAGCGCATCGTCGATGAAACCCTCGTCGGCTTCGCGCGCGCGGGGGCGGACATCATCATCACGTATTTCGCGAAGGACTACGCGAGCCGCCGCCGGTGATCGACGCCGGCGTGCTGATCATGGCGGGCGGCGAAGCGACCCGCTTGCCCGACAAGCTCGTGCTCGACGCCGGCGACGTGCCGATGATCGTGCGCGTGTACCGCAACGTCTCGCCCGGCCGCCCGACGTACGTTTCGTGCAAGACGACCTTCCCGAGCGCGATCGACACGTTGCTGCCGTGCCCGATGGTCGTCGACGAGTGGGCCCGCCGCGGACCGCTCGCCGGGATGGTGACGACGATGAGCGTCATGCCGACACGCTTCGTGTTCGCGGTCGCCGGCGACGCGCCGCTGATCGACACCGCCTTCATCGACGCGCTCGTCGCGCAGCATCTCGACGGCGACGAGGCGGTCGTCCCGGCGCGCACCGAAGGCGGCCGGCGCACGATCGAACCGCTGGCCGCGCTCTACGACCGCGCCGCCTTCATCGCAGCCGGCTTCGAGGTGTTGCGGGCCGGCGAGGGTGCCCTGCGCCTCGTGCTCGACCGCATCAACACGCGCTACGTCGACGTCACCGACACGAGGATCTTCATGAACGTCAACACCCCGTCCGACTATCAGCGCTACCGGCAGGAGTACTCCGCCGGGTACACTTCCTAACATGCGCAACACCACGCATTCCGAGCATGCCTTCAAGCGCGCCAAAACGCTGATTCCCGGCGGGGTCAACTCGCCGGTGCGCGCGTTCCGTTCGGTGGGCGGGACGCCGGTGTTCATCGAGCGGGCATCAGGCTGCACCCTGACCGACCTCGACGGCAACACCTACATCGACTACGTGATGTCGTGGGGGCCGCTGATCCTGGGCCACGCGCATCCCGACGTCGTGCAGGCGATCGAAACGGCGGCGCGCCGCGGCACCTCGTACGGCGCGCCGACCGAGGCCGAGAGCGAGCTCGCCGAGCTCGTCTGCGCGATGGTGCCCTCGATCGAACGGGTGCGCTTCGTCTCGTCGGGCACCGAAGCGACGATCAGCGCGCTGCGGCTGGCCCGCGGGTTCACCGGGCGCGACATGGTCGTCAAGTTCGCCGGCTGCTACCACGGCCACGGCGACGCGTTCCTGATCTCGGCCGGGAGCGGCGCGCTGACCAACGGCGTCCCCGATTCGCCGGGCGTCACCGCGGGCGTCGCGCGCGACACGATCGTCGTGCCGTACAACGACCTCGACGCGGTGCGCGCCGCGTTCGCGGCCCACGCCGGGAAGATCGCGGCCGTGATCGTCGAGCCGTATGTCGGGAATATGGGCCTGGTGCTTCCACTGCCGGGCTACTTGCAAGGGCTGCGCGAGATCACCGAGCGCGACGGGGCGCTGCTGATCTTCGACGAGGTGATGACCGGCTTCAGGGTCGCCCGCGGCGGCGTTCAGGAGCGCGAAGGCATCCGGCCCGATCTGACGACGCTCGGGAAGATCCTCGGCGGCGGCATGCCGGTCGGCGCCTTCGGCGGCCGGCGCGACGTGATGGCGCACCTCTCGCCGGAGGGTCCGGTCTACCAGGCGGGTACCCTGTCGGGGAATCCGCTTGCGATGGCGGCCGGCATTGCGACCTTGCGGCGCCTCGATGCCGACCTTTATCGGCGACTCGAGGACCTTTCAGGGCGCTACATATCAGGTATGGACCACCTGCTTTCCGAGCACGGAGTTCCGCACGTCGTCGCGCATGCCGGGTCGATGGTCGGTTTCTTCCTGACGGACGGCCCGGTGGTCGACCTCGAGAGCGCCAAGCGCTCGGACACCCAGTTGTTCGCACGCTTCTTCCACGCGATGCTCGATCGCGGCGTGTACTTGGCGCCCTCGCAGTTCGAGGCCGGTTTTCTCTCGGCGGCGCACACCGCCGCCGACGTCGACCGGACTTTGGCGGCCGCCGGCGACGCGCTCCACGACCTCACGGCGGCAACCAACGGCACGAGGAGCGCGTCTACCGAGGTGTCATGCCCCTAGTCTGTCTGGGCCTTTCCCACCACACGGCGTCCGTGGAGGTGCGCGAACGGCACACGTTCCCGGCGCACCGGATGTGCGAGTTCCTGGTCGCCTTGCACGACTACGAAGCGGTGCACGAAGCGCTGATGCTCGCGACGTGCAACCGGCTCGAGATCTACGCCGAGCTGGAAGAGTACGAGGCGGGAACGGCGCAGCTCAAGCGCTTCCTGACGAACTTCCGCCACGGCGACGTCGCCGACATGGACTCGTACCTCTACACGATGCTCGGGACGCAGGCGGTCGATCACGCCTTCAGGGTGGCGACGGGTCTGGATTCGATGATGATCGGCGAGGCGGAGATCCTCGGCCAGGTCAAAGACGCCTTCGTCCAAGCGCAAAAGGCCCGCTCGCTCGGCAAGACGCTGCACCGGCTCTTCCGCGACGCGCTCAACGCCGGCAAGGCGGCGCGCTCGCAGACCGCGATCGGACGCCAGTCGGTCTCGGTCGCGACCGCCGCGATCGAAGCCGCGAAGGTCAACCTCGGCGAACTCGCGGGCCGCAGCGTCCTCGTCGTCGGCGCCGGCAAGATGGGAGCGCTCGCCGCCAAGCGGCTCAAGCTCGAGGGCGCGCGCGACATCGCGGTGCTCAACCGCTCCTATGAGAAAGCGCGCCGGGGTGATCGAGCACCTCGGCACCGGCCACGCGCTCGAAATGGGCGAGCTGGTCGGCGGCCTCAAACACGCCGACATCGTGGTGACCTCGACCGGCGCCTCGCATTTCGTCCTCGGGGTGAGCAACGTCTCCGAAGCGATGCGCGCGCGGCCCGACCGGCCGCTGTTCATCGTCGACATCGCGGTGCCGCGCGACACCGATCCGGAAGTCGCGCGCATTCCCAACGTCAGCGTGGTCGACATCGACGCGCTCAAGGGCGTCGTCGAAGTGAGCCTCGAACACCGCCGTGAGGCCGTGCCGCTCGTCGAGGAGATCATCGGCGAACACGTCGAGCGCTTCAACCAGTGGTATCGCGCGCGCACCGCGGTCCCGGTGATCGCCTCGCTGACCGACAAGGCAGAGACGATCCGCGAAGCGGAACTCGAACGGCTCTTCGCGCGCTGCCCCGAGTTGAGCGGGCGCGAACGGATGTTGATCACCGGCATGTCGCTGACGATCATCTCGAAGCTGCTGCACACCGCGATCACGCGCATTCGCGACAAAGCGATCGAAGACGGCGGCGAAGCGCAGCTGCACGCGCGCATCCTCGCAGAGCTCTTCGAGCTCGGTGCGATCAGCGCGGATCTCACGGTGCCGGCTTCGGGGAACGGCATGTAGCGTGAGCGGGAAAGTCTGGCTCATCGGCGCGGGGCCGGGCGATCCAGGACTCTTGACGCTCAAAGCCGCGCGGGCGCTAGCGCAAGCCGACGTGATCGTCTACGACTATCTCGCTTCAGAAGCGATCATGGCGCTCGCGCCGCCCGCGGCAGAGAAGATCTACGTCGGCAAGAAAGCCGGTTCGCACACGATTCCGCAACCGGAGATCGCCGCGTTGCTCGTGCGGCTCGCCCGCGAAGGGAAGCGCGTGGTGCGCCTCAAGGGCGGCGACCCGTTCGTGTTCGGGCGCGGCGGCGAAGAAGCGCAAGATCTGGCCGCGGCCGGCGTGCGGTTCGAACTCGTCCCCGGCATCACGTCGGCGATCGCGGTGCCGGCGTACGCGGGCATCCCGGTGACCCACCGCGACCACAACAGCGCGTTCACGATCCTCGACCGGGCACGAAGATCCGACCAAGGGCACCACGACGCTCGATTGGCAGCGGCTCGCCGATCCGCACCAGACGCTGATCCTGTTGATGGCGATGGGCAATCTCGCGAACATCGTCGCGGAGTTGCGCAAGTTCGGCCGCCGCGGCGACACGCCGGTCGCGGTCGTGCGCGAAGGGACGAAGCCGGCCCAACAGACGCTGGTCGCGACCCTCGACACGCTCGTCGCCGAAGTCGCGCGCGCGCAGTTGTCGGCGCCCGCGGTCGTGATCGTCGGCGACATCGTCACGCTGCGCGACGAGATCCGCTGGTTCGACCGCGGGCCGCTGTTCGGCAAGACCGTGCTGATCACGCGCCCCGCCGCGCAAGCGGACGCATTCGCCGCCCAACTGTGGGAGCACGGCGCGGAGCCGATCCTCGCGCCGACGATCGCGATCGGGCCGCCCGACGATCCGGCCGCCGCCGACGACGCGGTCGCTCGCGTCCGCGAGTACGCGTGGGTCGTGTTCACGAGCCGCAACGGCGTCGAGGCGTTCTTCCAGCGGATCGCGCGCGCGCGGCGCGACTTGCGCGCGCTCGGCGACACGCAGGTCGCGGCGATCGGCCCCAAGACCGCGGAAGCGCTCGCCACGCACGGCGTGCGGGTCGATTTCATGCCCTCGGCCTACGTCGGCGAAGACATCGCCGCCGGCCTCCTCGAGCGTACCCTCGAAGGCGAGCGCGTGCTGCTGTTCCGCGCGCAGGAAGCACGCGACGTGCTGCCTGCGACGCTTGCAGAGTACGGGCGGCCGGTCGACGTCGTGGCCGCGTACAAGACGTCGTATGCCGTGCCGCCCCGGCTCGAAGACGACGTCGCGCGGGCGAGCATCATCACGTTCGCGAGCGCCAGCAGCGTGCGCGGTTTCGTGCGCGCGCTCGGCGACGCGACGCTCGGCGCGGTGCGCGGCAAGACGATCGCCTGCATCGGGCCGATCACCGCGCGCGCCGCGGAGAGTGCCGGCCTGCACGTCGACGTCGTCGCCCACGACTACACGGCCGACGGCCTGATCGAAGCGCTCGCGGCGCACGGAGCGCAGCTCCCGTCCGCCTGAGCCTGGCGCCGTTGTCGAATTTCGATCTGGGCGCGTTCTTCGCGCTGATCGTCAGCGTCGCGGCGTGGCGCGCGCACGCGTTGACGGTGGGCGGCGCAGTGGCCGCGTTCCTCGTCGGCACGTGCACCTACGGCAGCGGAGGGTGGCCGTACGGCGCCGTGCTGCTGACGTTCTTCGTCACGTCGGTCGGGCTGTCGCGGGTCGGGCGGGCGCGCAAGAAGCGGCTGGTCGACATCGGCAAGACGGGCGCGCGCGACGCGAGCCAAGTGCTCGCCAACGGCGGCGTCGCGACCGTGTGCGCGTTGTGCGCGTGGTACTTCCACTCGCCGGCGTGGGCGGCGGCGTTCGCCGGGGCCTACGCGGCCGCGACCGCCGACACGTGGGGCACGGAGATCGGCACGCTCGCGCGCCGCACGCCGGTCTCGATCCTCACCCTGCGCCCGATCGCCACCGGCCTCTCGGGCGGCGTGACCCTTCCCGGCACCGCCGCGGAATGTGCGGGCGCGCTCGTGCTCGGGCTCGCGGCGGCCGGCCTCGCGGTGGCGCCGTGGTGGCCGGTCGCCGTCGCCGGCATCGCGGGGGCGCTGGTCGACTCGTTGCTCGGCGGCTCGCTGCAGACGCTGCGCTGGTGCCCGCAATGCCGGCGCACGTGCGAAACGGAGCCGCACGCCTGCGGCGCCAATACGGAGATCGTCCGCGGCGCCGCCTGGTTCACCAACGACGGGGTGAACTTCGCGTGCACCGTGACCGGCGCGCTGGTCGCGTACGGCTTGACGGCTGCACTGGGACGGTAGGAGGGGACGTGCCGGGCGAGACTCTGAACTTCGCGCTGACCGGCGACGACCGCAAACGCATGCGCCGGGCGCTCTATCAACGGTCGGCCATCATGCCGCTGATCAATTGGCTCGCGGCCGCCGTTTGGGCCGGCGTCATCGTCGCGACCGTCGTCTTTGCGCCCCGCTCCTCGTGGAACGTCCCGTTTCTCGGCATCGCGGCCTTCATGATCGTGCTGTATCTGTTCTCGGGCCGGATCGCATCCTCGCGTATTCGGCGGTTCGCGATCGAGGGTTCGCTCGACGTGCGCGACGACGGGCTCGCGGGCACGCTCGACGGCGCGGCCGCTTCGATCCCGTGGCGGGCAATCGCGAGCGCCACCGATATCGGCGAGGCGATCGTGCTGACGCCGCGCCGCCCGGGCGCGCCCGCGATCGGAATTCCCAAGGCCAACATCCCCGACGTGACCGCATTTTGGCATTTCCTCGCCGATCGCATGATCTCCAAGCGCAACCTGGTCGCACCGACGATCCCCGGCAAACAGATATTGAACACCGCGAAGTAAGAGAAAGCAACGATGAAGTATTCCGCCGCTACGATCGCACTCGGCCTCGCGATCGCCATGGGAGTTCGCCACGATGCCGGCGCGCAAACGATGCCCCCCGTCGTGACGCCGCTCGGTAACGCGTCGCCGGTGACGATCAACAGTTGCACGGTCATTCCCGGGCAGGGCACCGGCCCGTCGATCGGCGGCATCCAGCTCGCACAATCGAGCGCCGGCATCGCGATTCAATTCGTCAACGAATCGACCAAGACGGCCGACCTCGTCAACTTCGCGGTCGACTCCAACGGCCAGCACTTCGTCATTCGCGACATCGGGAAATTCTCGCCCGGCGTCTCGATCAAGCATCGGTATAGCAACGGCGCCGGCCAGTCGTTCATCCTGCCGGCGTTCATCTCGCCGAAACTGACGTGCCACGTCGCCTCGGTCCGCTTCACCGACGGCAGCACCTGGGAGCACGGCCAACGCCGCCAGGCGCAGGAAGCGCCGGAGTCCGGCAGCGTCCTCAAAGCAAATCCAACGAGCCTCACGCTCCGCGCGGGCGGCGAAGCCGACCTCTTCACGATCTCGGCGCCTGGGCCGGCCGCCTTCAAAGAAATCAACAACTGCACGAACGTCGCCACGGTCGCCGTGGCCGCTACCGGCGAATCGACCGCAGTCTACTCGGTCCGTCCGCTCGCTGCCGGAACCTGCGCCGCCCACATCATCGACGAGGAAGGCCACACGCTCGCGATCCCCATCACCGTGCGGTGAGCGCCGGCGCACCAGATTCTCAATTTGAATTGCGCTGATTTGCGCTAACGAGTCGCCTCGGCACAGAAGAAGTCGCCTGGTGCGATTCGATCTTTCTCGATGGACCGGGCGACGTGATAGTCCGTCGTGCAATGAGAACGGATTCACGCTGGAAGGATCAAGCGGCTACTCTTGCCGGCTTGTCTGCATTTGTAGTACAATGTGGTACGCCGTGCTGCGCATAGCCTGCATGGTCTGGACGGACGAGAACGTCGGTCACTTGTGGCACTCGCACCATCGGCGATGAATCACCCGATTATCGAGTCGAGCGCGACGGTCAATATTACGTTATTTACGGCGAGACCGGCAGTGGACGGCTCCTTGTCATTGTCGGAGAATGGCTAGGCGCCGGGCGTTTTCGTCCGTTTGCGGCGCGTGACATGAAGGTGACCGAGCGGCGAAGGTATCGCAAGAATTGAGGAGGCGATGAACACAGAGTCGCGGATGCGGCGCAAAGCTGACGCCAAGAACACGGATCAGGCTGAGTCGATGCTCGCAAAGGATCGCACCGCGTCGATCCCCGGCGCTAGCGGGGTTCGCATGAAGCCGAAGCACAATCCGCCGACCTCGATCCGGTTGAGCGCGCCGCTCTTGGAACGGCTCGACCGGCTGGCCGCCGCGCAGCATCGCACGCGCGGGAATCTCATCCAGCACATACTTTGGGAGCATCTTCACGCGCTCGACGAGCGGCCGCGTCACTAAATCAATGAATCTCCGGCTCCAGTAGTTGCGGGCCGGGGCCGAGTACGTCGAAGTCGCAGCCTTCGTTCGCTTGCGTCACGTGGCGCGCGAAGATTGCGCCGAAGCCGCGCTCGAACTTCGGCGGCGGAGCGGTCCAGGCGGCGCGGCGGCGGGCGAGTTCGTCGTCGGCGACGTCGAGATGCAGGCGGCGGCGCGCGACGTCGACCTCGATGATATCGCCGGTGTGCACGAACGCGAGCGGGCCGCCGACGTACGCCTCCGGCGCGACGTGCAGCACGCACGCGCCGTACGACGTGCCGCTCATGCGCGCGTCGGAGACGCGCAGCATGTCGCGCACGCCGGCGCGCACGAGCTTGAGCGGGATCGGCAGCATGCCCCATTCGGGCATCCCCGGGCCGCCCTGCGGCCCGGCGTTCTTGAGCACCAGCACGTGGTCGGCAGTGACGTCGAGATCCTCGCGTTCGACCGCGGCCGCCATCTCGTCGTAGCTCTCGAACGCGAGCGCCGGCCCGCGATGGCGGCGCAGCCGCGGCTCGGCGGCCGCCGACTTCATCACCGCGCCGTCGGGCGCGAGGTTGCCGCGCAGGATCACCGTGCCGCCCGATTCTTGCACCGGATCGTCGAGCGGGCGGATCACCTCGTCGTTCCACACGTGCGCGCCGGCGACGTCTTCGCCGAGGGTACGCCCCGACACGGTGGTGCACGAGGAGTCGAGCAACGGCTGCAACCGCTGCATCAACGCGGGCAACCCTCCGGCGTAATAGAAGTCTTCCATCAGAAATCGGCCGGCGGGGCGCAAGTCGGCGACGAGCGGCACGAACCCGGCGAAGTCGTCGAACCGGTCGAGATCGAGCGTCAGGCCCGCGCGGCGCGCGATGGCCGTCAGGTGGATGATCGCGTTCGTCGATCCGCCGAGCGCCTGGAACACGACGATCGCGTTGTCGATCGAACCCGGGCTCAAGATCCGTCCGGGCACGAGATCCTCGAAGATCATCTCGACGATGCGCCGCCCCGATGCACTCGCCATCCGCGCGTGCGCGGAATCGGCTGCCGGAATCGACGACGCGCCCGATAGGGTGAAGCCCAGCGCTTCGGCGAGTGCCATCATCGTCGCGGCCGTGCCCATCGTCATGCACGTTCCGAACGAGCGCGCGATGCCGCCCTCCATCTCTTCCCACGCCGCCTCGGTGATCGTGCCGGCGCGCCGTTCGTCCCAGAACTTCCACATGTCGGAGCCCGAGCCGAGGGTCGTGCCGCGCCAATGCCCACGCAGCATCGGCCCGGCCGGGACGAAGATCGCCGGCACGCCCGCGGAGATCGCACCCATCAGCAGTCCCGGGGTCGTCTTGTCGCAGCCGCCCAACAACACGACGCCGTCGATCGGCTGGCTGCGGATCAGCTCCTCGGTCTCCATCGCGAGCAGGTTGCGATAGAGCATCGTCGTCGGCTTCATGAAGGTCTCGGAGAGACTGATGGCCGGCAGCTCGAGGGGGAACCCTCCCGCCTGCCACACCCCGCGCTTCACTTCAGCGGCGCGGACGCGCAGATGCTGGTGGCACGGATTGGCGTCCGACCACGTGTTGACGATGCCGACGACGGGCTTGCCGGCGAAGTCGGGCCGGTCGTAGCCCATCTGCAACACGCGCGAACGGTGCCCGAACGATCGCAGGGTGTCGCCCGCGAGCCACCGTTGGCTGCGCAACGTTTCGATGCGCCTAGGCAAGGCGGCCCCCCGCGACGCGCTCGCTCACCACTTCATCCATCCCGCGGGCAAACGGTCGTCGCCCGGCTGGGCCGACCGGTTGGCTCCACAGGGACTGCGGCCCTGCTCCTAAGCCGGCGCCACGCGTCCCGCTTTGGAGCCGTACTTCTCGTCGAGATACGGGATGATGTCGTCGTCGTCGTCGAGGACGACGTCGCCGTCGACGAGGACCGGGATGCTCGTTTGCCCCGACGCCGCGTGCACCTCACCGCGTTCGCCGTGCGAGCGTGGGACGTTGACGTTCCTGTAGTCGAGCAACAGCTCGGTCAGCTTCTTGCGCACGCGCGCGCAATACGGACACCATTCGGCTTGATAGAGAACGATTTCGGTTGGACGGCCCATAACGGGCTAGAAAGCCGCGCCGCGCGGAAAGGTTGCGCGACCCTCGACGGCGGAGCGTGCATGACGATGGTCGCCGGTCGAACGTTCGCGTCCGCCGATCGCCGGGCGCTGCTCGCCTCGCTGACCCTGCACGCGCTCGCGCTGGCGCTCGTCCTCGCCGTCGCGCGCCGCGATCTGCTGCTCGGGGTCACGCCGCAAGGCGCCCCGCCCGTCATCGCGCTCGCGCAACGCGTCGCCCTCGAACGCCGGCTCATCGCAGCGCTCGCGCGGCCGGTTCCGACGGCACAGCCGCCCGCCAGGGCGCGACCTGTGCCGCGCGCGCACGCGCCGGAGGCGCTCGCGCGGGTCTGGACGGCGCCCGAGGCGCGCCGCCCGGCGGCGGGCAGCCGCACCGCGCATGTGGCCGCGCGGCCGGCCGCGATGGCCGCGAAGGCGCCCGACACCGCGGCCAGCGCGGCACCGGCCGCTGTCGCGGTGCAGCATCCGGCCTTGAGCGCGACCGCGCCGCCCACGCCGGCTCCGGCGCCGGCCGGCGGTTTCGCCCAGAACCACCCGGCGATCTTCTGGGACTTCCACGCCTTCGACGATCTGCGCGCGCGGCTGGGCACGTTTGCCATCGTCATCGACGTCGATGAAACGGGCCGCGCGCGCTCGATCGAGTTCGCGCGCCCACTTGCCGATCCGGGGCTGCGCGACGAGGTCGTCGCCCGCCTGATGGCCGCGCGCTACATCCCCGCGCAGTGCGACGGCCTCGACTGCCCCGGCGAGGTCGACTTCCGTTCGTAACCCGCCGCATCGAGGGCGTACCGCAATCACTACAGAATCGTTTTCCCCAGGGCCGAGAGGATCAGTTCGACGGCGAGGATCGCGGTTTGATTTTCGCGGTCGAGGATCGGATTGATCTCGGTGATCTCGAGCGACTGCAGCTGCCCGCTGCGGGCGAGCATCTCCATGATCGTATGCGCCTCGCGGTACGTCAGGCCGCCGCGCACCGGCGTGCCGACGCCCGGAGCGAACGACGGGTCGATGCCGTCCATGTCGAACGAGCAGTGGATCGGGCGCCCCGAGCCGCCGACGTGCGCGATCGCCTCTTCCATCACCCGATGGATGCCCAGACGGTCGACGTCGGACATCGTGTACGAGCGCACGCGCATCCGCGCGATCGTTTCGCGTTCGCCCGCGTCGACGTCGCGCAGGCCGATGAAAACCGTGCGCGCCGGCGAGACGTGATAGCGCTCGAACGCGAACGAGAGCGGCATGCCGTGGACGTTGCCCGAGGGTGAAGTTTGCGGCGAGTTGATGTCGGCGTGGGCGTCGACCCAGATCAGGCCCGCCTGACGGCCGCGCGCGCGGTAGAGCCCGTCGAGGGTCCCCATCGCGATCGAGTGGTCGCCGCCGAGCACGAGCGGAAAGCTGCCGTCGCGCGCGATCCGTTCGACGAGTTCCGCCAGCTCCGCGCACACGGTGCGGATGATCGGCAGATACTTCGCGTTCTCGACGCTCTCGGCGGCGGTCGAACGGTCGCTGACGACGAGATTGCCGTGATCGACCACCTCGCCGACGCCGAGTTTCGTCAAGCTCTCCGCGAGCTGCGCGTAGCGCACTGCCGACGGCCCCATGTCCACGCCGCGCCGATCGGCACCCAGATCCATCGGCACGCCGATGAGGTCGACCCGGCGCGGAACGCTCACGTCTTCACGTCGGGCGGCGGCGGCGCAGCGGCGAAGCGCGGCACGAAGTGCTGCAGCACGACGTGGATCATGCCGGCGATCGGGACTGCGATGAACATCCCCGCGATGCCCAGCAGTTCGCCGCCGACCATGATCGCGATGATCACCCACAGCGGTGAGAGCCCGACCGTATCGCTGACGATCTTGGGCGAGATGAAGTTGCCCTCGGCCTGGAAGATCGCCGCGAACAGGCCGGCCACGATCAGCGCGTGGATGAACCCGTTGTCGACCCACGCGAGCGTCACCGCCGGGATGAAGCCGACCAGCGAGCCGACGTACGGGATCAGATCGAAGATGCCGGCCAGGACGCCGATCAGCACCGCGTAGCGCACGTGCATCAGCAGCAGCATGACCGTGATCAACGCCCCGATGATCGCGCCGACGATGATCTGCCCGCGAATGAAGCCGCCGAAGACCTTGTCGATGTCGTCGAGCAGCGCGCTCGCCGCCGGGCGGCCCCCCGCGGGAACCAGCAGCACGACGCCGCGGCGCACCGCGTCGCCTTCGAGCAAGATGTAGATCGAGATGATCGGCATGACGACGATCGTCGCCAGCAGCGAGACGGTCGAGAGCAGGATCCCGACCGCCTGCGTGGCGGCGCCCATCCCGTACCGCTGCACGATCGTGCCGAGCTGGGCCGGGATCGTCGCGACGTAGTCGCGGCCGGCTTGCGGCAGCCGCTCGTAGACCCAGTTGTGCGGGTCGGTCACCATCACGGTCGTGCGCGCGACGAGGTCGGGGTAGCTGGCGGCGAGCTGGCGCAGATCGCCGAGCAGCGGCGGGATGACGACCGCCGCCCCCACCAGGAACAGCACGATGATCGCCGCGTAGGTGATCGCGATCGCCGCCCCGAGCGGCATGTAGCGGCGCAGCCGCATGACGACCGGGTGCACCAGATAGGTGAGAAAGATCGCGCCGACGAGGATGATCGCGACCGTCCGGATCGCGCCGATGACGACGAGCAGGCCCCACGTCAGCGCGACGATCAGGACGATCAACGTCATGACCTTGATCGCGAACGTCACCTGCCGTTCGGCCTTGGAGACGCGCCGCGGACGCGGCGGGGGGCGCAGAGCCGCCGGCTGTTTCATGCTGGCCCCTTCGCGCTTCGCGGTGCGCCCCTCATCCCTTCATCTCCTTACCACGCTCGCCCGGTTCCCCGGCGACCTCTCCGCGCCGTACGCTTTGTCGGAAGGGAATCAACTGCCTGGGAGCAACGTACCGGCGCAACGTCCTCGTCGCTTGAGTTGAGGGATCAATCGCGTATGATGCGTCGCATTGCCGCCGTCGTCGTGTTCGCTGCTCTCGTCCTTGGGGCCGGATCGTCACCGGCCGCCGCGCTCGAAGCGCCCGGGCCGCTCGCCGACCTTCAACTCCAAATGCGCGCGATCTCCAACAACGTCCCCGGCTTGGTCGGCATCGCGGTGCGCGACTTGGCGACCGGCACCACCAGCGGGGTCAACGCGAACGTCGAGATGCCGGCGGCGTCGACGATCAAGATCCCGGTGATGATCGAAGTGTTCCGGCCAGATGTCGTTCGGCCGGCTCTCGCTCCCGCAGCAGGTGACGCTGGAGCAGTCCGATCGCGACGACGGATGGGGCGACCTCTACGACGCGCCGGTGGGCACGAGCTACTCGGTGAGCAATTTGCTGCGCCTGATGATCACCGAGAGCGACAACACCGCGACCAACATGCTGATCCGGCTCGTCGGCCGCCAGAACATCAACGCGACGATGCGGGCGCTGGGGATGCACCATACGCGCCTGGGCGACTACATCCGCTCCGAAGGCGACATCCGTTCGCTGCGCTCGAGCCCGTTCGAGATGGCCGAACTGCTGACCGACATGGCGCAAGACAAGCTGATCGACGACTGGTCGTCGCGCGCGATGATCGGAATACTGGCCGGCCAGCACCACAACAGCCTGCTCCCCGCGCCGCTGCCGCGCGGCATCGAGATCGCGCACAAGACCGGCACGCTGCACGACACCCTCAACGACGTCGGCATCGTCTACTACGATCCCGAACCGTACGTGATCGCGGTGATGACGACGCACCTGCCCGACCTCGACATCGGCCGCAGCTTCATCCGCGGCGTCTCGAAGCTCGCCTACAACGAGTTCTCGCGCTTCGCCACCTGGCGCGTCGCCAACGGCATCCCGGCGTTCAATCCGGCGAACCCCGCGACCTTGCTCGACAGCGCGTCGACCGACGCCCCCGCCGTCAACCCCGCCGCCCCGACCTCGGACGAACGGACGCAGATGCCCGACGAGAAAATGTGGGAGTCGTCGGCGAAGTCGAACCCGCCCGCCGCCGGCCCCGATCAGTAAGCCTGCGACCGGAATTTAGACGCGTGCGACTCGGGAGGCGTACGCCGGGGTCACCCAGTCGCGGTAGGCCGGTTCCTTGCCGCGGATCGCGCGGTCGTAGAACTCGGTCAGCTGCCGGGTGATCGGGCCCATCTCGCCGTTGCCGATCGCGCGATGGTCGACTTCCTTCACCCACGCGATGCCGGCTGCGCTACCGGTGAGGAACACCTCGTCGGCGGTGAACAGCTCGCTGCGATCGATCGCGCGCTCGACGACGTCGTAGCCGAACGTTTCGGTCGCGATGCGCATCACGTTGTCGCGCGTGATCCCCTCGAGGATGTTCTGCGAGCAGTCGGGGGTGTAGAGCGTGTTCTTCTTGATGACGAAGATGTTCTCGGCCGAACCTTCGGAGACGTGACCGTCGTGCGAGAGCATGATCGCTTCGTCGAAGCCGTTGAGCATCGCTTCGCTTTTCGCCAACGCCGAGTTCACGTAGACGCCGGTGATCTTGCCGCGCGCCGGCGCGATGTTGTCGTCCATGCGCCGCCACGAACTCGTCCCGCAGCGCAGGCCGCCGCTGACGTCGATGTACTTGTCGAAGGGCAGCATCACGATCGCGAACGCGTCGCTGACGTCGTGCAACCGCACGCCGATGATCTCGGCGCCCTTGAAGGTGAACGGCCGGATGTAGACGTCGCTCTGGAAGTTGTTGCGCGTGACCAGATCGACGGTGATGTCGAACAGCTCGTCGGTGTCGTGGGGAAGCTCGATCATCATGATCTTCGCCGACGCCGCGAGGCGCTGGTAGTGCTCGCGGATCTGCAGTAAGTACAGCTCTTTGTCGGCCGGCACCCAGAAGCCGCGGACGCCTTCGAAACATCCGGTTCCGTAGTTGAGGCCGTGCGTCAGCAGGCCGACCTTCGCATCGCCGTAGCGCTGCACGCGGCCGTCGAAATAACAGTAGTACTCGTTGAGATCCATGATGGCGTTTCTCCGCAACCGGGCGAACCGTCCCGTTCCTCGCGGGCGGCGAAGAGTTCCTCCGTGACCGGCGAACGGGACGGCCGTGACCGCTCGCGATCCGCGCCAGGCCCTGACGGTGTTTCTGACGTTCTTGCGCCTGGGGTGCACCTCGTTCGGCGGCCCGATCGCGCATCTCGGCTATTTCCGCAAGACCTTTGTCGGCGCGCTCGGCTGGCTCGACGACGCGACGTTCAGCGAGATCGTCGCGATGTGCAGCGTGACGCCGGGCGCGACCTCGAGCAAGGTCGGGATCAGCATCGGCTTCTACCGGGCCGGCCTGCCCGGCGCGCTCGCGGCCTGGACGGCGTTCACCGCACCGTCGGCGATCGCGCTCGTGCTGTTCGCCCTCGGCGTCCCGGCGGCCGGCGCCGGCATCGGCTTCATCCACGGGCTGATCGTCGCCGCGGTGGCGGTCGTCGCGCAGGCGGTGTGGGCGATGAGCCGCACCCTGTGCCCCGACTGGCCCCGGCGCATCCTGGCGCTCGCGAGCGCGGCGCTCGCGCTGTTCGTCGCCGGCAGCGTCGGCCAGCTCGCGCCGATCGTGCTGGGCGGGATCGTCGGCGTCTTCGCGTTCCGGAGCACCGGCGAGACGGGCGCGCACGACCTCGATCTCGGCATCCCGCACTGGGCCGGGATCGCCGCCGCCGTCGCCTTCGCCCTGCTATTCGTCGGCTTGCCGCTGGTTGCGCCGCTCGCCCCCGCGCTGCGGGCTTTCGATGCGTTCTTCACCGGCGGGTCGCTCGTCTTCGGTGGCGGCCACGTCGTGCTGCCGCTGCTCCAGGCGCAGGTCGTCACGCCGGGTTGGGTGTCTCCCGACCGCTTCATCGCCGGCTACGGGGCCGCCCAGGCGGTGCCGGGACCGTTGTTCACCTTCGCCTCGTACCTCGGCACGGTGATGCAGGTGCCCCCGGGGGCGCCGCGTGCCGGGGTGGCGGGCGCTTTGCTGGCGACCGTCGCGATCTTCCTCCCGTCGTTCCTATTCGTGATCGCGCTCGGCCCGTCGTGGCGCGCGATGCGCCGGCGCCCGCGCTGGAGCGCCGCCCTGCGCGGCATCAACGCGGCGGTCGTCGGGCTGCTGCTCGCGGCCCTCGTGCATCCGGTGATCACCAGCGCAATCCGGCCCCCGCAAGCCGGGATCGTTCCGTTCGCGCTCGACGTCGCGCTGGCGCTAGCCGCGTTCGCGCTGCTCCAATTCGCGCGCTGGCCGGCCTGGGCGGTCGTCATTGCCGCCGCGGCCGCCGGTGCGCTCGGCGCGTGACCTCGCACGCCGCGAGCGCGAACATCGCCGGAGGTCGAAAGGTGGGTCCAAAAGGGTAACGAGAAGGCGTGGGAATCATGATCGACGGCGACTACATGTTCGATCTCGCCTGGGCAGCCGTCACCGGCGCCCTGTGCCTGGCGGTCGCCGTCCCGATCCTGTGGTGGTGGCTCCCCGAGCACCGCCGCTCGTTCTTCGGGACGCGCATCGACCCGACGTACCGCCTGCAATTCGCCTACGGCCTCTTCGGGATGGGGATGTTCGGGACGAACGTCGGCTGCCGCGTGATCCCCCACGGCCACATGGCATCACGTCCACGAGACGTTCGCAGCCATTACCGCACTGATCGTCGTGACCCTGGGCGCCCGGGTCGCGTACATGTTGTGGGACCTGCGCCGGCACCCGCGGCCCGCGTCCGCGCTGAATTCGCGTACCGCCTAAGAACGAGCGCAATGAATGCCTGGCTGATCGTCCTCACGACGTTTCTCGCAAGCGCGGTCGAAGCGGTGGAGGCCCTGACGATCGTGTTGGCGGTCGGCGTCACCCACGGATGGCGAACGTCGCTCTCGCGGCGCGGCGACCGCGACGGTGGCGCTCGCGGCCACGATCCTGGTCGGCGCGCTCGTCGGCGCGGTGCTGCCGATCGCGCTCGTGCGCATCGTGATCGGGGCGTTCCTCGTCGTCTTCGGGCTCCAGTGGTCGCGCAAGGCGATCCTGCGTTATGCGGGCCAGAAGTCGATGCGGAACGAGGCGCTCGCCTACGAGCGCGAGGTTGCGTCGCTGCGCGGCGAGCCACGCACCCCTGAAGGCCGCCGGGTCGCCTACCTGACCGCCTTCAACGGCGTCTTTCTCGAAGGGATGGAAGTGGCGCTGATCGTGATCACGGTCGGCGCGTCGGCGACCGGCGCCCTCGGGCCGGCCGTCGCAGGCGCGGCGATCGCCCTCGTCGTCGTCGCGTTCGCGGGCTACCTGCTGCGCAAGCCTTTCGAGCGCGTCCCCGAGAACGCGATGAAGTTCGTCGTCGGCATCATGCTCGTGTCGTTCGGCACGTTCTGGCTGGGCGAAGGCCTCGGCGTGCAGTGGTGGCACGACGACGCGGCGATCCTGTTGATCGCGGCCGGATACGCCTGCCTGTGTGCGCTCGTCGTCTTCTCCTTGCGCTTCGGCGCGGAATTGCGCGCGCGTCGCTCCTAGAGAGGAGATCGCCGAAAGCGGAGGTAACGGTCTGGCGGCCTAAACGGTGGAGACTTGAGAGGGACGCATGGACGTCGCGCAAATCGACCGGCTGCAGTTCGCCTTCACCGTCATGTTCCATTATTTGTTCCCGATCGGGACGATGGGGCTGGCGCCGTTCATCGCCTGGTACACGTGGCGTGCGTACCGCACCGGGAGCGAACGCGACGCTCAGGCGTCGATCTTCTGGACGAAGATTTTCGCCATCAACTTCGCGATCGGGGTCGTGACCGGCATTCCGATGGAATTCCAGTTCGGCACGAACTGGGCGACGTTCTCGGAGAAGAGCGGTTCGGTGATCGGCCAGCCGCTCGCGATGGAGGGCGCTACGCGTTCTTCATCGAGTCGGTCTTCCTCGGCGTGCTGCTCTACGGGCGCAAGATCGTGCCGCCGGTGCTGTACGCGATCGCGGCGATCTGCGTGTGGGCTCGGCTCGTGGCTCTCGGGCTACTTCATCGTCGTCACCGACGCGTGGATGCAACACCCGGTCGGTTACGTCGAGCAGAACGGGCGCATCGTGCTGCGCAGCCTGCGCGACGTGCTGCTCTCCGACTACGCGATCTGGCAGTACGCGCACGTGATGACGAGCGCGCTGCTCGCGGGCGGCTTCATCGTCGCCGGGATCGGCGCGTTCTACGTGCTCGCGCGGCGCGATGAAGCGATGGGCCGCGAGTTCGTGCGCACCGGAACGATCGTGGCCCTCGTCGCGTCGCTCGCGGTCATCTTCCCCACCGGCGGCCGCAACGCCGACGCGGTGACGAAATATCAGCCGGTCAAACTCGCCGCCATGGAAGGGCTCTTCGAATCGGAGAAAGGCGCGCCGATGGCGATCATCGGCATGCCCGACCCGCAAGACAAGAAACTGATCGACCCGATCCTCGTCCCCGACTTGTGAGTTTCTTGGCTTACGGAACTTTCGCGCGCCGGTGAACGGGTTGCGCGCGTACGCGCAGGAGCTGTGGCCGCCGGTCGAACTGACGTATTACGCCTACCACATCATGATCGGCCTCGGGACGATCTTCTTCGCGGTCGCGGCCCTGGCGGCGCTGCTCTTGTGGTTGAAGCGGCTCTTCGACACGCCGCTCGTGTTGTGGGCGCTGATGCTGATGGTGCCGTTCCCGTACATCGCGAGCGAAGCGGGCTGGGTGACCGCCGAAGTCGGCCGCCAGCCGTGGATCGTTTACGGCTTGATGAAGACCGCCGACGCCGCTTCGCCGAACGTCGTGTCGGGCGAAGTCGTGTTCACGATGATCGGCTTCCTGGGCATGTACTTTTTGCTCGGCGTGCTGTTCCTCGTGCTCGTGGGGCGGCAGATCTCGATCGGCCCGGGCGCATCCGCCGCACCGGCGCTGCATCCCGGCGCGGCGTTGGCGGACGCCGGCATGAGCGCCGAAGCCGCCGGCTTCGTGCTGCTGGCGGTGATGGTGAGCGCGTTCGTCGTGCTCGACGGTTACGATCTGGGGATCGGCGCGATCTCGCCCTTCGTCACCCGCTCCGACGAAGAGCGCGGCGACGCTCATGGCGGCCATCGGCCCGTTCTGGAACGGCAACGAGGTGTGGCTGATCGCCGCGGGCGGCGCGCTGTTCGCACTGTTCCCGCGCGCCTACGCGGTGTCGTTCAGCGGCTTCTACCTGCCGTTCATGGTCGTGCTGTGGCTCTTGATGTTTCGCGGCATCGCGCTCGAACTGCGCCACGTGCTGCAGCACGAACTCTGGTACGCGCTGTGGGACACGCTCTTCGCAATCTCGAGCGCACTGCTCGCAGTGTTTTTCGGCGTCGCGATGGGGAATCTGCTGCGCGGCGTCCCGCTCGACGCGCACGGCTACTTCTTCGGCACCTTCTCCGCACTGCTGAACCCGTTCGCGATCGGCGCGGGCGTCCTGGCGCTCGCGGCCCTCTGCCTGCACGGTGCGCTGTACGCGGCCGGCCGCACCGAGGGCGCGCTGGCGCAGCGCTGCGGTGCCCCGCAGGCCGGCTGTGGTGGGCGGTGCTCGTCGTGTGGCTGGCGGTGACCGCCGGCGCATTCTCGATCTATCACAAAGTCGATTCGCGCCAGATCCTCAGCGGGGTGCTGACCGCGGCCGCCCTCGCGACGCTCGCATACGTGCGGCTGCGCTTGACGCGACCGCGGGCTGCGTTTGCCGGAACATCGGTCTTTCTCGTGTTGATGCTCGCCGCGGCGGGGCTGACGCTCTATCCGTACTTGATCCCCGCATATCCGCGCGGCACCGGCGGGATCACGGTGCACGATGCGTCCCCAGCGCCGGAGTCGACGATCGCGATCACCGTCATCGTGGCGGTCGCGCTCGTGGGACTGGTCGTGTACCGGACGATCAGCGCGCGGGCACTCGCGCGCCCGGCGGAAAAGTAAGCGCGCGCTCCGCACCGGTCGCAAACGACGCGACCAGCGCGTCGAGCCGTCCGGCGCGCTCGCGCACGGCCTGCGCGTTCGCATCGATCCGCACCGCGCGGGCGGCGAGTTCTTCGGTGGCAGTCGACACTTCCATGGCGACCGTCGACTGCGATCGTGCCAACCGGTGGATCGGCTCGATCGCCGCGCCGATCTGCGCGCCCATCGCCCGCAGCGACGCGGCCGCGCGCGCGTTGCGCTCGACGATCTCGGCGACGCTGCCCATGTTCCGGGTCAGCCGTTCGCTCGCGGACCGGATGACGAGCGCCTTGGCGGCCACCGCGTGCGCGGCGCCGGTCGTCTGCGCGATGCCGCCGGCAACCGCGTCGAGCGCATGGCTAGCCCGTTCGGCAAGGGTCAGCCCGTCGTTGACGACCGCGCGCGACCCGCGGAGC
>CAVVMT010000019.1:0-94201 GCA_963749395.1 Vulcanimicrobiota bacterium | reverse complement strand
CAGATAGGCGAGCGCGATCAGGATGCCGCCGATCGCGTAGTTGAGGGTCACGCCGTGCGCACGATCGCGGGAGCCGGTCGTGCGCGGCGCGCCGATCGACTGTGCGCCGAAGATCGACGACGTGATGCCGATGCTGATCGCCGGGAACTGCACGTAGCTGACGATCTGGTTCACCGCGCCGTACGCCGCGGTCGCCGCGAGCCGAAGCGGTTGACGAACGAGATGACCGCGATCTCCGAGAGCGAGATCATCACGAACTGCATGCCGGTCGGGATGCCGATGCGCACCAGCTTGAGGAGAGCGGCACGTCGATGCCGCAGATGGAGCATCTCGCAGTCGAACGCCAGCGGATTGTTGCGCCGCGATCAGGTAGACGAGCATGCACCGAACACGCGACGTTCGTGGCGATGCTGTCCGACGGCAGCGCCGATGATGCCGAGCGCCGGCACGCCCAGCCCGCCTTGGATGAAGCGGCGTGAACCCGATGCCCGAGCAGCGTACGCGACGATCACGGATCAGCGGCGTGCGCGAGTCGCCGACGCCGCGCAGAAACGTCGTAGTACGCGAGGTACGAGAACATCACCGGCAGCCGCAAAACTTATGCGCGCGTAGCCGTCGGCGCGCTTCAAGACGTCCGGCGGCGTCCCGATCAGTCGAGGATCGCGCTCGAAGATCAGTCCCGCCGACGATCCGACACGACGCCGAACACGACCGCGAGCGTCAGCGTCGTGCCCGGCGATCGGCTGACGCCGGACCTGGTCGTGCGCACCGTACGCTTGCCCGATCAGCACGGTGCTCGCGCTCGAGATCCCGATGAAGAACGAGATCAGGAAGAACACATCGGAAAATCGCCGATATCGCGGCCAGCGCGTGCACGCCGATCATGCGTCCCAAATAGATGCTGTTGAGCGTCGATGCGCTCGATTGCAAGATGTTGCTCAGCATCAGCGGGATCAGGAAAACGAGCAGCGACTGCCACAACGGCCGCGAATCGTCGATTCCGCGCCGTTGCGTTCCGGTGGTCGCTCGGCTCATGGGCCGGTGAGTTCGAGAGTGCTCGATGAACTCCGGCCGAATTCTTCCGGCGCGAAGGCGAGATGCGCTTCGGTGCCCGGCCACGCGAACGTTCCCGGGGTCACGCCGCGCGCCATGTAGTGGAACGTGTAGACGCCGGCGTTGAGGTGATCGGCGTACGCGACGACGCGGTCGCGATAGACTTGTTGATCGTCGAGCTGCCAATCGCTCGCAACGCTCTGCGGGCCGGGGGCCGACGTGCGCAGCGATGCATCGACCGCTTCGAGACCCGCAGGCAGGGGATCGGTGACGACGACGTGGTCGACGGGATGATCGACGATGACGGTGATCCCGATGTCATAGGCGGTGCCCGCTTGCAACGACATCGACTTCGCCGGCGCCGCCAAACCGAACGACGCCAGGATCGTTCCGCTGCCGGGCAACCGCACGTCGCGCGAAACGCGCAGCCCGCTGAGCGCGCCCGGCTGCGGCCCGGCCAAGCGGTAGCGGTAGGCCGCGACATAGTGCAGCGTTCCGGTGCCGTCCTTCGACAACGTCAGATCGTGCCGCCCGCGCGGCAATTTCGCCATCGGCGTCGTCGCGGTGACGCTCGGATCGCGATAGCCGTCGAAGCGGTGCGTCAACAGCGTGGTCGCATCGAGCGTCGCGCCGGCGGTGAAGTTTGGCGGGACCGTCTGCAAAGCCGCATAGGCCACGAGCCCGTCGAGCGCGCCGGCCGTGAAGCAGGGGCATCCCCAAGCGCCGTCACGCCGCAGGTCGAGGAGCGAGCGGACCAGCGCATCGAGCTCGTCGGGCGGCGCCTTGCGGGCGATCGCGAGTTGCAGCATCTCCGCTTGGGCGGCGGCGGCGGAGCCCGGCCATCCCCAACGCGACTGCACCGTCGCCGCGCGCCCCGTGCGGTAGACGGTCTCCGCGAGCTTGTCGGCCAGCGCCGCACCTTGGGCGGACCATTGCGGGAAACGCAGCAGATACCGGGCGAGCCGGATCCGGTCGGCAGTGCCGAGCGCATTCGCCTGCGCGACGATGTCCGAAAGATACGCATCGCGCACGTCGCCTAGCGCAGCCAAGCCGTAGAGCGCGTCGAGGCGCAGCGACGCTTTGCACACCGCGCCGGTGCACCAGCTCGCGACCGACTTCGGATCGGACAGCGCTTTGGCCAGATAGCGCTGCGCGCCGGCGCGCAGGGCCGGATCGACGGCAATGCCGGCTTGGGTCGCGTTCCCGAGCGCTTCGGCGGCGAACGCGGTGAACGCCGCCCACGACGAGCTCGCATTCCGCCAGCCGCCGAATCCGCCGTCGGGCCGCTGCAAGCTCGCCAGCTGCGCGAGCGCGGTCTGCGCGGCCGCGGCGGGCTGCAATGCCCCCAGCGTCATGCCGTAGCGTTTGGCGAGCACCGTCACGCTGGCCGCAACGTCGAGCCGCGCGGCGGCGTCGGGCAGGAACGTCATCGAGTCGGTCACGTCGAGCAAGTGTTGCGCCGGCGCGAGGACGTCGCCGAGCACGCTGCTCGCGAGGGTGAGGTCGAGCCCGCCCGCATCGGGAACGGCGCTCGGGTCGACGACGAGCGGGATCGAGACGCGGGTCGTCGTCGTGCCCGCGGTGACCGCGCCTTCGTCGACCGGCAACGTGCGCAGTTCGAACGGCACCGCGAACGCATCCGACGCCGTCCCCGCGCGGACGCTGAAGCTCGCACGCGCCGGCCCCAGCGCGCCCGCGACCATCGGGAACCGCACGACGAACGTGCCCTGGGTTCCCGGCACCGCCGTCGCGACCGCACGCGGCGTGCTGCCCGCGAACGTCAGCGCGCCCTCGAGCGACCCTTGGATCGCGACCGCCGGGCCGCCCGCCATGTCGGTGATCGAGACGCCGCCGGCGAACGCGTCGCCCGGCCGCGCAAACTGCGGGAGCACCGGATTTGCGAGCAGCGGCTTCGTGGTGACGAAGGTCGCCTCGCCGTTGCCGAAGCGCAGGTCGGTCGCACTGGCGACGACCATCACGCGCCACGTCGTCAGGTCGTCGGGCAGCGTCACGCGCAGCGTCGCGATGCCGTTGTCGCTCGTGCGCACCGTGCCGTAGTACGCGAGCGGTTGGAAATTCGTGCGCACGCGCGTTCCGGCCGCACCGGCCAGGAAGCCGCCGCCGAAGCCGTAGCCCTTCTCCAGCGGTTCGGCCAACGGTTGCAGCACGACGCTCTGCCGGCTGTCGCCGAACCGCGTTTCGAGCGGCTGATCGGCGAACACGATGTCGGTCAGTTTCGGCGGACGGTATCCCGAGAGCTGGAGGATCGCGTCGTTGACGATCATCGCCGTCAGCTCGGCCCGCACCGGCTTGCCGGCGGCGTCCTTGACCGCTAGCGCGACCGATTGCGCGCCGCCCGGCGCGAGCTTCGCCTCGGCCGGCGTCACGCGCACGTGCAGCGTACGGTCGGACGTGTCGACCTCGAACGGCACCGCGCCGATTTGCGCGAGCGCCGGCAACGACGCGGTATCGATCGAAGACAAGGGCGCTCCGCGCCGCACGAGCAACGCTTCCACCGCCGCATTGGGCTGCATCTCCGGCGTCACCTTGAAGTGCACGAGCGGGGCCGCGCCGTGCACGTGCACGACCGACTGGGCCAGCACGCCGCTGCGAATCACGACGAGATAGAGATCCGCGTCGGCGAACGGCGACTCGACCAGCAAGTTCGCGGTGTCGCCCGGCTTGTACGCGGACTTGTCGAGCTTGAGCTGCATGACGCTGGGATCCGAACCGCCCCAATCGACGCCGCCGGCCCCCGACACGAACACTTCCGTGTCGGTCGCGGTGCCGTCGCCGGCGGCGCCGGTGAAGTTCGCACGCAGGCGGTAGGCACCGGGCTTGGCCGGCGTCAGCGACACGCTCTGGGCCGCCGCGGTCGAGGTGAGGTCGACGTGCGCGACGGTCGTGTACTGCACCGCGACGGCCGGCGATTCGCCGCCCTCGACGATCTGCGTGGCTCGCGGATACGTCGCGAGCTGCAGCGCGACGGTTACCTTTTGGCCCGTTACCGGCGCGCCTTGCGGATCGGTCACGATCACGCTCGCGCTCATCGGCTGGCCGGCGGTCGCGACGAAGTCGCTCTGCAGGCCGATCAGCGTCGCGCTGGGCAGCGCGGTGAACGACTCGGTGTCGGCGACCGCGATGTTGGCACTGTCGGTCGTCTCCAGCGACACCGAATAGGTCATCGGATACGGCAGGTCGGTCGCGACCGCGATCGGATGGACGGTGCGGCCGCTCGCATCGGTCCGCGCGGTCGCCTGCAGCACGTCGGAGGCGACAGACGGTGCTTCTTCGGGCCAGAACCACTGCCGCCCGAAGCTGTACGCGTCCCATCCTTTGGGAGTGAACGACGTCTGCGCGCGCGTCGCCGTCCATTGCGCGCTCGCGCCGGCCACCGGGGCGCCGAAGAGATACGTGCTCTGCGCGCTGGCATCGACGGATGCGCCGGCCGCCGCGACCGTCGCCGAGAGCTTTACGTCGGTCTTGAAGTTGGGCGGCCGGAACTCGGCGACCCGAAAGCTCCCGCCGAAATCGTTTCCGTTCAGGGCTTTCGCATCGACGTTCCAGTAACCCAGCGACGCGTTCTTGGGGATTGCGTAGCGGATCGCGAAGGTGCCGAACTCGTCCGCGGTGGCCGTGCCGAGCGCGATCTTCTCGTCGTTGGGCCCGTTGAGCGTGATCGTATACACGCCTCCGCGGTCGCGCACGACCGTCCCGCCCGCGAGGTAGTACGCCGCGCCCGTGAGCCACACGGTTTCGCCCGGTTGATAGAGCGAGCGATCGGAGTAGATCGTGCCGCGTGAATTCGGCGCGTTGCCCGGCCACTCCGGATAGATGCCGAAGCCGTACGTGTTGGCGTCGCCGGTCACGCGCACGAACGTCCAGTCCGCGTTTTCGCGCGCGACCGCCATGATCGCCGGCGGCTCCGCGCGGTCGGGGCTCTCGACGATGCACGCGACCATCGCCGCGCGGTCGAGCGTCCACGTTCCGCCGGCGTCGGTCTGCCCCGTCGCGCAAGGTTTGACCGCGAAGCGTTCCTTGGCGTCGGTGTGCAACGTGTAGAGCGCCACGCTCGCCTTGGCCGGCGATCCGTCGGAGAGGTGCTGCACGCGCACGAAGCCCGAGGCCGGGAACCACTGCGCGAACACCGCGAGGTTCGTGATCTCGACGATGCCGTTGTAGCTCTGCACGTACGGGACCGGCTTGTTGTGGTCGTCGAGGTACGTGAACGTCTGTGCGCTCGCGCCGTACGCGAGCGTTCCGGTCGGGCCGCCGAGCCGCGCGCGCAGCGGCACGTGTACCGTCACCGGCACGTTGCGCGCGCCGGGCAGTGCGAAGTGGGTCCACGTCGCCGGATCGGGCAAGAGGCTCGGGCCGTCGGAGCGATAGGCCGCGTCGGCGGCAAAGACGAGGTCCTCGGGCTGCAGCACGCGGTATGCCGCAGTGTAGCCGGCCGGGACGTTCGTGCCGGTGAGGTCGAGTTGCAGATCCTTGCCGGCGGGGAAGATGTTCTTGCCGCTCGGCGCCCAGAAGTCGCCGGCGACGTCGCCGGTCGTGAACTCGGCATGCGCCGGGCTCGCCAGCGTTTGTCCGAACGCGTCGGTCAGCCCGGTTCCGACGGTCACCGTGTAGTGCGTGTTCGGCCGCAGGATGTTCGGATTGAGCCCGATCGTCGTGTCGCCGTCGGAGATCGAAACGAGCCGCGACGGGTCGCTCGGCGGGGGATCGACCTGCACCGCGTTGGCCGACGATGCGACCAGCGGATTGTTGAAGTCGAGTTGCAGCGTGCCGTTGGCGAACCGGCCGGTCGCGCCGTCGGGGCCCGGCACGCCCACCGGTTCCGTGCCGGTGAGCGCGAGGGCGGCGAACGTCCACACGCGCCCCGTATACGCCGTCGCGCTCGGAAGATTGCCGCGCGCCGGCGCGATGCCCGGCGCGATCTTCAACGCGTAGTGCGTGCCTTTGGCGAGATCTTGCTTGGGAACGAGTTTGTAGCCGCTCGGGAAGAGCGACGGGTCGAACTGCTCCTGCGGGAACGGCGACGCGTCGGCAGAGATGACGGATGCGTCGACCGCGACCGGCGGGCCGCCCTTTTCCGGAACGAGCGTCGTATGGCCGGCGAGCGACGCAAGGTCGAGCGCGACGTTCGAGCGGAGCGGCAAAACCGGACGCAGCGCGCTCGGCGCGGGAGTCGCGCCGTTCGGGTCGCCGGGCCCGTTGACGCCCGGGATCTGCGCGAGCTGCACCGGGTCGGTCGTGAACGTCCACGCGACGTCGGAGGCCAGCGTGTGGCCGGAAAGATCCGCCAGACCGGCGGCGATCGTCACCCGCACGCGGGTCGCGAGCGGGATCGCGCGGTCGGCTTGAAAGCCGACCATGCGCGGGGTGAGGAAACGGAACGCGCCCGGCAGCTTCGGCTCGATCGAAAACTTCGCCAGCGCCGCCTGCTTGGAGGGATCCTCGAGCGCCGCCAACGGCACGAGAGGCTCCTTGAAGATCACGATGATCTGCGCGAGCGGCTTCGCGGTGCCGGCCGGCGCGATGCGCTCGATCCACGGCGGCAGCGAAGGCGCGGGCAGCGGACTGACCGCCGCCAACGGCTCTTCGTTCGGTGCCGTAGCGACATGCCCGCAGCCGGCCGCGGCAAAAAACGCTGCCGCGACGGCCAGACGCCGTATCCATCGAACGAACATGCCGTAGCGCGCCTTCCGCGGAAGGACCGGGCGCGCCTGGTGGCAATCAGAGGCAGCGTGTCGACGTGGCGTGGAGCACTCTTGGCCACGCTGTGCGCGGCGATCTTGCTCGCCGCGGCGCTGCCGCGCGCGTTCCCGATCCACGTCGCGCGCCCGCCCGGCCGCCCCGCGCTGACGTTCCTCGACCGCAACGGCGTCGCGCTCGGCACGCTCCTGTCGATCGACCAAGAGCGCACGAGCTCCGTCCCGCTTTCGGCGGTCGCGCCGGCGTTCGTCGCGGCCACGCTCGCCGCCGAGGACGCGCGTTTCTTCGTGCACGGCGCCGTCGACTGGCCGGCGGCGATGCGCGCCGCGGCGCGCGCGGCGCGCACGCATTCGATGCCCGGCGGCGCATCGACGATCTCGATGCAGCTCGCGCGCATGCTGCGCCATGAGGGCTCGACGCCCCTCGACAAGGCGCGCGAAATCGTCGACGCGATGCGGATCGAAGCGGGCAGCGATAAACGCACGATCCTCGAAGCGTACGTCAACCGCCTGCCGATGGGCGGTAACCTCTACGGCGTCGAAGCCGCGGCGCGCGCGTATTTCGGCGTCCCGGCGTCGGAGCTGACGCTCGCGCAGGCGACCCTGCTGGCAGCGCTTCCGAACGATCCCGGGCGACTCGATCCGCGCCGCCATCTCGCGGCCGCCGAGGAACGGCAAGCGTACATCCTGGGGCGCATGATCGCGACCGGTGCGATCGCGCCGCGCGCCGCCCTGCTCGCGGGCGCCGAGCGCCTACACTTCGCACGCGACCCGCGTGGAATCGCGCTCGCCGCGCACTACCTCTTCCGGCTCGCGCCCAGCGTGCCGCCCGGCGCATCGGTCGTGCCGACGACGCTCGATGCCGGGCTGCAGCGCTTCGTCGAAACGCAAGTGCGCGACGTCGTCGCCGGCTGGCACGATCGCGGCATGCGCGACGCGGCAGCGCTGGTGCTCGACAACCGCAGCGGCGACGTGCTCGCGTACGCCGGCTCGCCCGATTACTTCGATGCGACGATCCTGGGGCGCAACGATGGGGTCGCCGCGCTGCGTCAGCCGGGCTCGGCGCTCAAGCCGTTCCTCTACGAGCTGGCGTTCGAGCGCCACGCGCTCGGCGCGGCGACGATCTTGGCCGATGTGCCGACCGTCTATGCGATCCCGGGCGCGCGGCTCTATGCCCCCGCCGACTACAGCCGGCGGTTCGCCGGCCCGGTGCGGGTGCGGCTGGCACTGGCGAACTCGCTCAACGTCCCGGCGGTGCGCACCCTCTCATTGGTCGGCGTCGCGCCGTTTCTCGAGCGCTTGCGCGCGCTCGGGTTCACGCATTTGACGCATCCCGCCGCCTACTACGGCCTGGGGTTGGCGCTGGGGGGCGGCGAGGTGTCGCTGTGGGAGCTCGCCCACGCGTATCGCGCGCTCGCGACCGGCGCGCCGCCGTTCGCCGATCCGTCGCGGGCGCTCGTGATCGACATGCTCGCCGATCCGTCCGCGCGGTCACGGGCCTTCGGAACGCACTCGATCCTCGATTTGCCCTTTCCGGCCGCGGTGAAGACCGGGACGTCGTCGGGGTTTCGCGACGTGTGGACCGTCGGCTTCACGCGAGACGAGACGGTCGCCGTATGGGCCGGCAATTTCGACGGCACCGGAATGCGCGACATCTCGGGGGTGGCGGGCGCGGGCCCGATCTGGGCGCGCATCATGCTGCACCTTCACGAAGCACGCGATCCGGCGCCGTTCGATCGGCCTGGTTTGCCGCGCCGTCCGATCTGTGCGCAGACCGGCACGCGCCCCATCGCAGGGTGCGGCGCGATCGTGCAGGAGTATCTGTTCCCGCGCGAACTCGTCGCGTACGAGAGCGCGAACGCGCACCCCCTCGGGCGCGAGTTCGACGCCTGGCTCGCGACCCAACCGGAGCGGACCGATCTCGGGCTGCGCATCGTCAACCCGCGCGACGGCGCCGAGTATGCGTACTATCCGCCGGCCGCCGGACGTGCTGAAAACCAGCGCATCGTGTGCCGCATCGAGGCGGCTCGCGGCGTGCCGGTCGCGTGGACCCTGCAGGGGCGCCCGCTCGTGCCGGCGTCACCGACGACCGCGGTGGTCACCTTGGCGCCGGGCACCTTCCACCTGCGCGTGCAGGCGGGGGCGCAGCACGACGACGTGACGTTCACGGTCGAAGCGCGCGAGCGCAGGGAACTGCGCCGCGGCTTCTCGTTCGTGCGTTAGGTCGTCGAAAGGCTGACGACGCTGTAGCGGCGGAGCATGCGGGCCCGCTCGTCGTCGAAATGGGCGCGAATCTGCGCCGACTCGACCTCGGCGTTCTTTTGGGCGGTCGCTTCGAGCTTCGCTTTTTTCCGCGTTTCGGCGGCGGTGATCACTCGCTTCAAGATACTCTCCTCATCGACACGTTCGATGCAATATCGCGATACAGGTGGCGCATCGCATCGACGAAGAGCGCACCAACACGGAATACCCCGTCTCCCGAGACGGAAATGGCCGACCACGGCGTCCCTTCGTGCCGCTGCACGAAGAGGTAGTTGTCGCGGCCCTGGGCGTACAGCGCGAATTCACCCGATTGCGCGATGCACGTCGCATCTTCCAACGCCGAGCGGTCTACGATTGCGTGCAGTTGCATGCCTATCACGGTCTTTCTCGAGTTCGCCGCTCGGATGGTAGGATAGACCTTCAATACATCACGTCCGGCGACCTAGCACCGCCGGCGGCGATTTTCACGCGGCCGGCCCGGCGTGCGCCACGAAGCGTTCCAACGGCGGCGACTCGAGGGCCGGCTCGCCGCGGTCGAACGCTTCGAGGTTCGGCGGGATCAAGTGCACGCCCGCGACCCGGAACACCGTTTCCATCGCCACCATCCCGAGGATCACGAGGATCACGGAGAGCCCTAACGCCTGACTGATGCCCGACGACAGCGCATCCCGCAACTGCGAGAGCGGAATCGACGTATCGTAGTGCCGCCCGGCGATGAACGATCGCACGAGATCGCTCGCGACCGAGGAGTCGATCTTGTGCACCGCGGTGTAGTGGCTGAGCGCGCTCGTGCCCACTTGATGTTCGACGCCCGGGCCGCTGATGAACCCGAGCGTCAAGCGTGAGAGGTTGAGCAGCGCCACCCCGCGGGCGACCAGCGCGCGCGGAAACGAGAGCGTGACGAGGAAGAGGCCAGGCGTCACCGTCAAGCCGGCGCCGAACGCGGCGACGACCCCGATCAGCGAGCCGGTGACGAGGTTGACCGGTGCGAACGAGAGCGTCAGCGCGGCGGCGATGCCGCTCAGCGCCAGCCCGAACAGCCCCACCAGAATCACCCACTTGGTCGTCAAGAGCCGCGAGAAGAGGAATCCGGCGACGATCGCGGCCCCGAACTCGGGCAAGAGCGCGAGCCCCGTCGTGCGCACGTTCTCGCCGGAGATGCGCACCAGCGAGAGTTCCAGGCACGTTTGGGTGGCGGCGAAACAGGCGCTGCCCACCACCGCGGCGACGGCGCCGGCGAGCGCCAGCGAGCCGGCGAGTTGCCGCACGGGGATCAGCGGATCGCGCATCAGCGCCGAACCGCCGAGCAGCGCGGCGTAGGTGACGCCGGCGAGGACGACCGGCACCCACGCCTGCGGCGCGACCCACGAGTAGCGCGCCAAGTTGAGCACGCCGATGAAGATCAGGATCGTGGCGAGCGGCGAGAGCGTATTGGCGTACCAATCGACCGGTGGGTGCGGCATCGGCGCCGGCCGCTTCCGCAACACGAGGAAGGCATACAGGTTGGTCGCGAGCGCGGTGATCGTTTCGGCGATGAACAGGTCGCGCCACGCGCCGGGACCGTCGGCGAACGAACCGACGACCGGTCCGAGCGTCGCCGCGCCGAAGAGGCTGGGCACCAGCACGATCGCGGCCTGCGGCAACCGCGTGTGATCGAAATTGACCAAGAGCGGCGGCAGGGCCGAGACGAACAGCATGCCGGAGACGAGGCCGTGCACGACGTGGGCCGCGACGAAGACCTCGAACACGTGCGTGGTCGCACAGGTGAGCGACGCGAGCAACGAGACCGCGATGTAAATGTGGAACAACAGCCGCCCGTCGACGCGCCGCGAGAGCTCGGCAGCCAAAATGCATCCGAACGCGAGCGCCGCATCGCTCATCAAGGGCGTTGCGTACGCCAAGATCGGCGCTCCATGCAAGTCGCCGGCCACGGCGTTGGCGATCACCGGGATGGCGCTCGTGTTGATCAGCCCGGGGAACAGCGCGATCACGACGAGTAGGACGTTCGCTCCATACGACTGCGCGAAAGGCGGGTTCCTCACCGGGCGTCCGATTCGACGGACGCACGGAACGTACTGCGCAGAGGGCGAAATTGCCGCGCCATGCGCCGCGCCGCCGTTCTCGTCGTCTTCCTCGTCGCTTGCATTCGCGTCGCCTCGGCGCAGAGCGGCGTCAACTTCAAAGCCGTCGCTCCCCAGCCGTGCGTGACGGCCGCCGCCGAACTCGTCACCCAGATGGACTCAGCCTACGTCAAGCCGGGCGACGCGTTCGCGTTTCGCATCACCGCCGACGTCGCCGCAACGAAGGCGCTGCCGGCCATTCCGGCCGACACGCCGGGCTACGGCGTGGTCGCGGTGTCGCAACACGCGCAGCGGCAAGGCAAGCCGGGCGTGCTGCTGCTAGAGTCGCGTTTCATCCAATTGTCCGACGGAACGCACGTGCCGGCGACGATCGACCGCACGTACACTGATGAAACGACGCGCGGCGCGACCGCCAACGCCCCCGGCTTCCTCGGCATGATCCCGTTCGCGAGTTACGCGCTGACCGCATACGGCTACATCCATCACGGCAAGGACGCGACCATTCCTAAAGGGACGAAGTTCTACGTGATCGTCGGCGACGACGTCGCGACCGGCGCGTGCCGGGCGCCGACCGCGGCCCCGACGCGGCCGCCCGCCGCCGGCCCCACGCCCGAAGCCACCCCGCCGGAAATCCCGCCGTCCGCCGCACCGTCGCCGGAGCCGAGTTAGCCGCCGACGTCGTGACGCGCGACGAGATACGGTTCGAGTGCCGCCAGGTCGGGGGCGACGGCCAGTCCGGGACCGTTCGGCAGCGACATCGTGCCGTCGCGCAACGCCGGAAACGGGCGCGCACTCGCGGCCCGCAACGGGTTCTCGGTGACGTCGAACTCGATGCGTCCGTCGGTGTCGAGTCCGAGCGCCAAGTGCATCGATGCAATGAGCCCGATCCCCGCGCCGCTCGCGTGCGGCGCGAACTTCAGTTTGGCGGCCTTGATGCGCCGGCCGACGACGAACGCGCCGGTGAAACCGCCCCACTTGGTGAGATCGGGCTGCGCGACGCCGAACGCGCGCGAGCCGATCAGGACGTCGAACGCGTCGGTGCCGCGCAAATTCTCGCCGGCCGCGATCGGGGTGCTGCCCGCGGTCGAGATTCGCCGCCACTGTTCGACCGGACAATCGGCTGCAATCGGCTCTTCGAGCCAGTCGAGTTGCAAGCCGTCGATGCGCCGGATCAAGCGCATCGCTTCGGCGATGTCCCACGCTTGATTGACGTCTGCCATCAGCGGAAGATCGTAGTCGAAGCTCGCGCGGACGCCGGCAAGCGCGCGCAGGTCGCGCTCGGAATCCGCGCCGACGTTCACCTTGAACGCCCGGAAGCCGGCATCGCGCGCTTCTTCGATCGCGGCGAGCGCCTTCGCCGGCTCGATCCCGCTCGCATACATCGGCACCGGGCGCGACGCGGTGCCGCCGAGCAGCCGCCACAACGGCGCACCCTCTTGGCGGGCCCACAGGTCCCACATCGCGATGTCGATGCCGGCGAGGGCGTGCGCGAACGGGCCCGCGTCGCCGGTCTGCAGCGCGAGCACGTGCGTTTTGGCTTCGAGTGCCTCGTATGCGTCGTTCGGCTTGACGTAACGCTGCCCGATCATCAAGGGCGCGACGTACTGCGTCAAGATGCGCGCGCGATACTCGGCACCGGTCTCCGGGTGGTTGCACCACACTTCACCCCAGCCGGCGGCACCGCTGCGTTCTTCGACCCGCACCAGGAGCGAAGGCCGCGATGTTAAGCGACCGAACGACGTCTCGACCGGCACCTCGAGCGGCACCCGGTACAGAAAGATTTGAACGCGGTTGACGACGAGCGTGGTCGATCCTCCTCACGACGGCAGCGCCGGGTCGACCAACGGATTACTTGCCTAGGAGATTTTTCCCGCCGCGGGAACCCGTCGGCGTGACCACCGTACGTGTCGCCGTCATCGACGATTTTCAAGCCGTAGCGCGGGACTACGCCGACTGGGGCAGCCTGGGCAACGACGTTTCCGTCGACTTCTTTCACGACCACCTCACGAGCGAGGATGCCCTCGTCGAGCGCTTGCGACCGTATGACGTCGTGGCGATCATGCGCGAGCGCACCCCGGTCGGGCGTTCGCTGCTCGAGCGCTTGCCCAACCTCAAGTTGCTCGTCACGACCGGCATGCGCAATCTCTCGGTCGACCTGCGGGCCTGCGGCGAACGCGGCATCCCCGTCAGCGGCACGCCCTCGGCAAAGTTCGGAACCGTCGAGCTGACGTGGGCGCTGATCCTGGCGCTCGCGCGCCACGTCCCGGCCGAAGAGCGATCGTTGCGCGCCGGCGGCTGGCAAACCACCGTCGGAACGACGCTCGGAGGCCGGACGCTCGGCATCCTCGGCTTGGGAAATCTCGGCACGCTCGTTGCGAAGGCCGGCGCCGCATTCGGCATGACGATCGTCGCTTGGAGCCAGAATTTGACGGGGGAGCGCGCACAGGCGGCCGGCGCGACGCTCGTCGACAAAGCGACGCTGTTTCGCACGGCGGACGTCGTGTCGGTGCATCTCGTGCTCGGCGAGCGGACGCGCGGGATCGTGGGCGCACCGGAATTTGCGCTGATGAAACGGACCGCGTTGCTCGTCAACACGTCGCGCGGACCGATCGTCGACAAGGGCGCGCTGATCGCGGCGCTGGAAGAGGGTCGCATCGCCGGCGCGGGGCTCGACGTGTACGAACGCGAGCCGCTACCGGCGGACGATCCGATCCTGCGCGCGCCGAACACCGTGCTGACGCCGCACTTGGGCTACGTGGTCGACGACGGCTACTCGCTGTTCTACCGCGGCATCGTCGAAGACATCGCCGCGTGGCGGGCCGGCAATCCGATCAGGCTGCTGAGCGCTACGGACGCTTAAGCGCCTTTGGAAGCCGAGGTCGCTTCGCCGAGCATGAAAAGCTCGTGATACGCGATGTTCTCGGTGCGTTCGGCCGTGCGCTGAAGCGCCGCGACGATGAAGAGCACCGCCGTGCCCGCGTGCACGAGCTTGGCGTCTTCGAGGATGCTCTTTTGCAGGCCGGCGATGCCCGACCCGTACAACCCGTCGACTTCGTCGGTGAGGGCGATGGCGGCGCGAGCTTTCGTTCCGTCCGACTCCTTGAACGCCGTGAACGTGTCGTCGAACATGTGCTGCACGAGTTCCGCCATCTGCAACGCATGCGACGGTTCGAGCTGCGGATCGGCCTCGGCGAGCTTGACGCTTTGCTTGGCGATCTCCGAGGCGTGGTGCGCGATCCGCTCCAAGTCGGTCGAGATCTCGAGCATGCTCGCGATCAGCCGCATCTCACCGGCCACCGGGGTCTGGCGCCAGAGCAGATCGATGCACGTCGATTCGACGTGACGGCGCATGCCGTCGATCGCGTCGTAGCCGGCGATCACGCGCCCCGCCAGCGCCGCGTCGTGGGTCGCCACCGCGCGGACCGCCATCCGGTTGGCGTCGCCGACCGTCGCAAAGAGCCGTTCGAGCTCGGTGCGCGTCGATTCGAGCAATTCGTGGTAGGCGAGTCGCAGCACGGTAGAGACACCTCATGGGTCGGAATCCGGCCCATTATACGGGCCCGTTCATTAAGTGATGGTTAAGGCCTTGCCGTGATCGTTGCGCAGTTTACCGACGCCCACGTCGTCCGGCCCGGCAGGCGCTTCCATTTTACCGTCGACACGGCTGCGATGCTCGAGGCCGCCGTGGCGTGCGCAAACCGGTTGACTCCGCGGCCCGACGTCGTGCTCGTCACCGGCGACGTCGGCGACACGGGACACCCGGCGGAATACGCGCGCGCCGCGCGCCTGCTGGCCGGGCTGGCCGTGCCCTACGCGGTCATACCAGGCAATCACGACGAACCCGAGGCGCTGGCGTCCGCGTTCGGGGCGGCGGCCGGCGAACGGCTCGCGGGCGGCACGCGCGTGCACACGCTCGACCGGCACGCGGTGCGTCTGGTGGGCATCGACTCGACGCAACGGAATTGGCCCGGCGGCCTGCTCGACGACGAGCGGCTCGCGTGGCTCGACCGTACGCTCGCCGCCGATACGCGGCCGACGATCGTGTTCATGCACCATCCGCCGCTTTGGAGCGGGGTGCACTATCTCGACGCCTTCGGCTTCTCCGGCCGGCGCCGCTTCGGCGCGGTGATCGCCCGCCATAGACACGTGCTACGTATTCTCGGCGGCCACATTCACCGGCAGATCGACGTGCCGTGGAACGGAACGATCGTCAGCACGTCGATCAGCACCGCGCCGCAGTACGTGCCCGAACTCTTCATGCGCAAGCCGCTGGGGCTGACCCGCGAGCGGCCCGGCTTCCGTCTCTATCGATGGAACGGTGCCGCCCTCGAAACCGAGACCGTCGTCACCGCGTCATGACCCGCATGAACTTCGAAGACTTCACCGCCGGAGCGCACTTTACGTCGCCCGCGATGACCGTGACCGAATCGGCCATCATCGACTTTGCGGCGCTCTACGATCCGCAACCCTTTCACATCGATCGGATCGCGGCCACCGAGTCGCCCTACGGCGGCTTGATCGCGAGCGGCTTCCACACCCTCGCCGTCTCTTTCCGCCTGTTCCTGGCGCTCGGCCTGTTGGCCGGCTCCGGACTCGGCTCGCCGGGGATCGACGAATTGCGCTGGCTCGGACCGGTGCGCCCCGACGACACCTTGCACGTGCGCGCCGAGGTGCTCGACGTGCGTCCTTCCGGTTCGCGCCCCGACCGGGGGTACGTCACCATGTCGCTCGCGACCGTCAATCACCGCGGTGAAACCGTCATGACGTTCAAGACGGCGATCATCGTCGCGCGCCGCTGACGCTCGCTGCGGCGACACGCATGACCGCGGTGTAGAGTTTGTGACAGCCGACGCACAGCGTCTCGAGATTGTCGAGATGGTGATCGCAGCTGACGGTGCCGTGCTTGCCGTTGCAGGGCACGCGATGATTGACTTCCATACGTTCGGTCTTGCGGGCCGCGCGCCACGCGCGCAGGGCGCTCTTGTATGCGGCTTCGACCGGATGCGACCGGCGCGTGGGCCGCTTGGGCGCCTCGGCCCCGCAGCGCCGGCACCGGTACCGGTCGCGCCGCTTTGCGGCCTGGCGCGCGAGCGACCACCAATGGTTGGTCCAGAATGCCCGGCCGCACCGGTCGCTGCACCACGTGCGGCGCCGCGCCGGCAGGGCGGCGCCGCACCAGGCGCATCCGCCGGGCGTCGCATGCGCAAGCACGCACGTCGCGAGCAACGCGCTGCTCTTCGTTGCGTCCATTGTGGTCAGCGTACTACGCGCGGGGACGCCGTCTCCTGTGCCGTGCAAAAACGCTCACGAGCGGGCATACGCGCGCAGGCGGACATTGTTACCGCTGACACCGCTTTAGGGGCAAATTTTTTTCGGCAAACCCCTTGACGCGAATATGGTTCCCGGTTTAGGGTAACAGCTATCTGGTTTTTACACCCGCCATTGGTCTTCGTCAAGACATCCAATGGACACTACGGAGGACTCTCTCCCGTGCCAAGCCTGCCAACACCGTCTCGCTGGGAAGGCGTGACCCGTCCCTACAGCGCCGACGACGTCGCGAACCTGCAAACCAGCGTTCGCATCGAGCATACGCTCGCCGCGCGCGGCGCGCGCCGCTTGTGGGATCAGCTCCATCGCTCCGAGCCGGTCGTCGCCCTGGGCGTCATGACCGGGGGCCAGGCCGTTCAGGCCGTGCGGGCCGGACTCGAGGCGCTCTATCTTTCCGGTTGGCAGGTCGCGGCCGACGCGAACCTCGGCGGGGAAACCTATCCCGACCAGAGCCTGTACCCGGCCAATAGCGCGCCCGCGCTCGTGCGCCGCTTGAACAACGCGCTCTGCCGCGCCGACCAGATCTCACGCCTGGAAGGGCACACCGGGACCGACTGGTTCGCGCCCATCGTCGCCGACTGCGAAGCCGGCTTCGGCGGCGCGCTCAACGTGTTCGAACTGACGAAGAGCATGATCGAGGCCGGCGCGGCCGCGGTGCACTTCGAAGACCAGCTGTCCTCGGAAAAGAAGTGCGGCCACATGGGCGGCAAAGTGCTGCTGCCGACGGCGACCGCGATCCGCAACCTCGTCTCGGCGCGGTTGGCTTCCGACGTCCTGAGCGTGCCGACCGTCATCATCGCGCGGACCGACGCGCACGGCGCGACCCTCCTGCTCAGCGACATCGACGAACGCGACCGTGCCTTCGTGACCGGCGAACGGACTCCGGAAGGTTTCTTCCGCGTCAACGCGGGGCTCGAACTCGCCGTCGACCGCGCCCTCTCGTACGCGCCGTACTGCGACATGATCTGGTGCGAGACGTCGGAGCCCGACATCGCCGACGCGCGCGCCTTCGCCGACGCGGTGCACGCAAAGTTCCCCGGCAAACTGCTCGCCTACAACTGTTCGCCGTCGTTCAACTGGAAGCGCAAGCTCGGCGACCGCGACATCGAGACGTTCCGCGAACAGCTCTACGCGATGGGCTACGCGTTCCAGTTCATCACGCTCGCCGGGTTCCACTCGCTCAACCTGAGCATGTTCGAACTCGCGCGCGACTTCCGCGCCCGCGGCATGGCGGCCTACGCGGAATTCCAGCAGACCGAATTCGCCGCCGAAGCGTTCGGCTACACGGCGACCAAGCACCAGCGCGAAGTGGGCGCCGGATACTTCGACCAGATCGCCCGCATCGTCGGCGGCGGACGTTCGTCGACGACCGCTCTCGACGGCTCGACCGAAGACGAACAGTTCTTCGCGACGCCGACCCTCACGCACGCGTAACGGTTCGCGCGCCGCATAACGGGTGGGGCACGAACTCGCCGGATGCATCCGCATCCGGCGAGTTTCTTTATGCCGTCAACTGTGCCAGACAGCGCTTGGGAGCCACCGCGCGGTAGCTCTCCACGATCCAGTCCTCGAGCACGCCCCGCGGCGGCAGCGCGCCGTCGAGCGGAATGACGACCCAGTTCGCTTTGCCCAGCCCGTAGCCCATCGGCTCGGCACCTTTTACCGAGAGCGCCGCATCGCACGAAGCCGGCAGCTTCAAGCCCAGTTTCGTCTCACCCAAGAAGACGAAGATCTTCTTGTTGACTTTCACCACCCGCTCGCCCCACGGAAATTCCTCGACGGCCTCGGGCAGCGCCAGCGCGAACTCGCGCAAGCCCACCCTAGTTCATGGCTTCGAAGTGGGTGACCGCGGTCCGTCGCGGCGCACCGTGGGCGCGAATCTGCGCGCGGTGCATGATGCGCCGGCCGGTCTCGTCGAACGCGTCGCGGCGGTGCAGCGCGGCCTCGTTGTCCCACAGCACGATGTCGCCCGGCTTCCATTCGTGCGCCAGCGTGTAGCGCGGCTGAACGGCATGCGCCCAGAGCTGGTCGAGGAGGGCCTCGCTTTCGGCCAGCTCCATTCCGACGACGTACGCATTGCGGCGGCGGCCGAGAAAGAGCGAGAGACGCCCGGTCACCGGATGTTTGCGCGCGAGCGGGTGCTTGGCGCCGACCGTTTGCCGCGGGTCGGTCACCTGCGCGTAGCCCTTGCGCAGGCCGCCGGAACTGTTGAGGCTCGCGTCGTGCACCGCCTCCTTGCCGTCGATCGCCGCTTTGAGCGCAGCCGGCAAATCCTCGTAGGCCGCATACATGTTGGCGAAGTGCGTGTTGCCGCCGGCGGCCGGGATCTCGAGCCCGTGGAGCACGGTCCCTTGCGGCGGCGTATCGACGTAGGTCAGGTCCTGGTGCCACACGAGTTCGCCCGGGCCGAGGTTGCCGATCGGCGTGCCGTTCTCGTCCTTGACGTTCGACACGACCAAGATGTCGGGGAAATCGGGCAGAAACGGCTTGCCGTAGGGATTGGGACCGGGCGGGTCGAGTTCGCCGAACTGGCGGCTGAACGTCAAGAGCTCGGGATCGGTGAGCGGCCGGCCACGGAAGACCAGCACGAGCCGGTCGCGCCAAGCGCGCACGATCCGTTCGAGAATCTGCGGCTCAAAGGGCCGGGTGGGATCGGCGCCGATCACTTCGGCCCCGATCGACGGGGTCAGGTCGCGAAATTCGAGTTCGGTGTCAACGGCCACGCGGAGGTGCTCCTAGGGTGAGGGCTCTCCCGAGTATAGCACCCGCCGGTCGCGGGAGGGGATCGCTGCGCCGCTCAAGGGCCGCGCAGCCCGCCGCGCGTAGGTTGCGCGATGCCGGTAGGAGCACGCCCATGGCCGAATTGACCGACCAATCGATCGCCACGATCATCGCCCACATGAACGACGACCACGCGGATTCGACGCTCGCGTACGTACGCCACTTCGCCGGCCGGACGGACGCCGAAGCAGCCACGATCGCGAGCCTCGATGCGCTCGGGCTCGACGTCGTGGCCCGCTGCGGCGATGCCGACGTGACGCTGCGCATTCCGTTCGATCATCCGCTGCAGGACACCGACGACGCACGCAACACGCTCGTCGCGATGGCCCGCGCCGCCGGTTAGAACGGCCAGGAGGGGCGATGAAGATTGCGATAACCGGCGCGGCAGGATTGATCGGAACGCGGCTGTGCGCCGACCTCGCACGCGATCACGATGTCGTGCGCATCGACCTCACGGGCGACGGCCTCATCGCCGACGTGCGCGACGTGGATGCGTTGACGGCCGCGGTCGCGGGCTGCGAGACGATCGTACACTTGGGCGGCTACTCGCAAGTCGACGCGACCTGGGAACAGGCCTACGACGTCAACATCTTGGGCACGCGCAACGCCTTCGAAGCGGCCCGCATCGTCGGCGCGAAGCGCGTGATCTTCGCAAGCTCGAACCACGCCGTCGGCATGATCGAGGAACGGCATCTGCCCCGCATCTACGAGCCGGGCGCGGGGATCGTCGCCGGCGTCGACGCCGAAATTCAACCCGATAGCCTCTACGGCGTGAGCAAGGCGTTCGGCGAGGCGATCGGGCGGTATTACAGCGACAAGTTCGGCCTGCAAGTGACGTGCGTGCGCATCGGTTCGATCACGCAACACGACGACCCCAAACATCCCAGCGTCGCGCAATCTTCGTCGTGGCTGCCCCTCGACGAAGCGCAACGCTTCGCGCGCTACCGCGCGACGTGGATGTCGCACGCGGACTTCGCGCGCCTCGTGCGCTGCATCTGCGCGCGCGACGTCCCGTTCGCGATCGTCTACGGCGTGGGCGACAACCTGACGCGCTTCTGGGACCTCGAGCCGGGACGCGCACTCTTCGCGTTCTGGCCCCAAGACGGCGCGACGTAGCTACGGCTTCGCAGCCGCCTCTTCGGCGACGCGCTCATAGAAGCGCGCGGCGCCTTCGTAGAGGCGCGTGCCCGCCTCGTCGGGCGCGGTGTAGGCCGCGATCTCCCGCATCTCGGCGACCCAACGATAGGCCTTGGGCACCATGCCCGGCACTGCGCGCTCCAAGAAGTGCCACAGGTCGGGGCGCGTCTCTTGGAGCACGGCGTCGAGCTGCGCTCCCAGGCCGTGCGCGCGCGCGTGCTGCTGCATCAGCGCGCAGATCGCCGTCAAGCCTTTGGTCACGCCCGCATACGACATCTTGAGCGCCGACGCGTCGCCGACCGCCGCGCCGGCGGCGCGCACGTCGAGTCCCGCTTCGCGCAAAGCGATCGCCGGCTCGATATGCGGCCCCGACACGAACACGATCGGCCCGCTTTCGCCCGCGCGCGGCGGCCCGCCGATGATGCCGGCGTCGACGAAGCCGGCGCCGGCGGCGCGCACGACCGCTTCCACTTGACGGACGGTCGCGGGCGCGACCGCGTTGCAGTCGACGTAGACGGCGCCCCGAGGCGCGGCCCGAGCGCGCGCCGCGTACGCGTCAGCGGCCGCCGCCGCCTGTGCCGGCGGGACGATCGAGAGCACGAGCCCGGCGCAGGCCGCCAATTCGGCCATGCTCTCGACCGTGGGGATGCCGAGCGCTTCGACCCGGGCGCGGCTCGCCGCGCTTCGTCCGCCGGCGACGGTCGTGACCGCGCAGCCGCCGCGCATCAGGGCCGCTGCGACCGCACTCCCCATCTCTCCCGTGCCGATGACGGCCACCATCATGGGTTTCATGGCCCTAGGCTTCGCGCGGGCCGCCCCGAACCTTCGGCGCGTGACCATCTCCGAGATCGACGTCCGCGAAGTGGCCCGCCGGCGAGCGGCCGGGGAGCCGATGGTGCTGCTCGACGTGCGCGAAGCCGACGAACTGGCACTCGCCTCGATCCCCTGGGCCACCTGGATTCCGATGGCCGACGTGCCCGTCCGAAGCAGCGAACTGCCGGCCGGCGTGCCGATCTACGTCCTGTGCCACGCCGGCGTCCGCAGCGCATACGTGACGCAGTACTTGCTCGCCAACGGCTATCCGAACGCGGTCAACGTCGCCGGGGGCATCAGCGCGTGGTCGACGTTCGTCGATCCTACGGTGCCCGAATATTAGCCCGACAATGGAACCGGCGGCAGCGGATGGAACCCAGCGCGCATGATCGATCGAACGACCACCCCGGCGCCGGGTGACCTCGGCATTCGCACGCACGTCGAAGCCGCGCTCGCGGTTTTGGGCGCGGTCGACGGAGTGGACGCCGTCGACGTGGGGTGCGGTGAAGGCCAGAACGCGCGCGGGTTGGCGGCAGCCGGCGCCCGCGTGACGGGCTTCGACCCCTTCATCGAACCGACGCCCCGAACCGCCGAAGGCGGTGGCAGCTTCGCGCTGTTGCGGGCCACCGCCGACGCCCTTCCGCTCGCGGATGCGAGCGCCGACGTCGTGCTCTTCATCTTCTCGCTGCACCACGTTCCGGGGCCCAAGCTCGAAGCCGCGCTCGGCGAAGCGCGCCGCGTGCTCAAGCCGTCGGGACGCTTGTACGTGGCCGAGCCGCTCGCGCAAGGCGCGGGCCACTACGTAGGCTCGTTGTTTCACGACGAAACCGTCGTGCGCGCGGCCGCGCAAGCGGCGCTCGACGCGGCAGCCGCCCCGCGCTTCGGCTCGCGGCGCACGTTCCGCTACACCGACCGGCGGCGCTACCCGAGCTTCGACGTCTACGCCGAGCGCCAGATCCGCAACATGCGCTTCAACGGCTACACCGAAGAGGCGGTGCTGGCGCCCGAAGTACGGCGGCGGTTCGACGAGATGTTCGCCGCGGGCCAGGGCAACTTCGACCAAGTCGTCAAGATCGATCTGTTCGCCGAACCGGCGTAAGCCCGCAGCCCCGGCCCTTACGACGCGCGCCGCGGGCGCACGCCGATCCCTTCATCGCCGGCGTGCGTCTCGAAGCCGGCGAGCGGGAACGTCGCCGGCCCGTCGACGATGCTCCCGTCGGCGAGCGAAAAGCGCGAGCCGTGCCACGGACAGGTGACGCACCCCTCCTCGAACGTTCCCTCGGCGAGCGGGGCTCCCCGATGGGTGCACACGCCGCTCACCGCGGTGCACGCCCCGGCGCGGCGGGTGACGAGCACGGGAATGCCGTTCGCATCGGCCGGGCGCGTGGCGCCCTCAGCCACCGCGTCGGCATCGAGCACGCGCACGAAATCGGGGCCGGGCTCGACCGGCACCGCCGTGTGCTTGACGCCCAACTGCATGCCGAGCGAAAGCTCCCCGCCCAAGTACGCCGCGCCGGCGAGGATCGCGTAACCCGCGAACGCGAGCGCGATGCCGAACGGGCGCGCGCCGGCGCGCCGCGCGGCGAGCGAGAGCAGGTAGCACGCCAGCGCGCTGCCGTTCAACGCCGCGTGCAAGATGCCCAAGCGTTGCGGCTCATCTTTCGTATCCGACCAATCGGCCAGGCCGGTCACGGCGGCCCCCACGGCGCCCGCGACGCCGACCGTCAGCGCGATGCCGGATGCGTCGCGCGGTTCTCCCCAGCCCAACAGTTCGAGCACGTCGCAGACGGCGGTGACGGTCCACGCACCCACCGGCACGTCGGTGAGCAGCGGGTGCAGCGGATGGCCGAGGAACGTCCCATGCAAGACGTCGCGCAGGGCCCGGCGCCGCGGGTTCTCCAGCCACTTGCGCAAGGGCGGTTGGAGCACAGCCGCCGCGCGCGCGAGCACGGCCTCGCGCGTCAGCGCATCGACCGGACGCTCCGTCGATGAAATTTCCGGATTCATGCGCGCTCCTATACCCAAAAGGCGTGAAGCTGGGTATAGGGACCGGCGATGGTCGCCATGGCGGACGTATTACGCGCGAAGGAGTGTCTGGTCGTCATCGCGCCGCACCCCGACGACGACGTTCTCGGCTGCGGCGCGCTGATCGCGTGCGCGTCGCAACGCATGCCGGTGCGGGTCGTGTACGTGACCGACGGCGCGGCGTCGCATGCCGGCTCGCCGACGTATCCGCCGCAGCGGTTGCGCGCGGTACGCGAACGCGAGGCGGCCCGCGGCTTGCGACGGCTGGGCGTGGCCGGGCGGCCGCACTTCCTGCGCTGGCCCGACGGGACCGTGCCGCTCGATTCCGAGGCCTCCGCCGCCCCGCTGCTCGACGCGTTGCGCGCCCTGATCCCGGCCGGGCAGGCCGTCGCCGTCGCCTTGCCGTGGCGCCGCGACCCGCACGCCGACCATCGCGCGGTCGCGTCGCTGGTGACCGCGGTCCTGCGCGAGCGCCCGCGCGCGGTCGCGATCGAGTACGCGGTGTGGCTCGGCATCCTCGGCGACGCCGGCGACGAGCCGCACCCCGATGAAGGCACCGAAGTCGCATTCGACGCCCGACCGTGGCTGGGCGCGAAGCGAGCGGCGTTGCACGAACACCGCTCGCAGCTCGGCCGCTTGATCACCGATGCGAGCGAAGCGTTCGCGCTGCCGGCCGCGCTGTTGGCGCGCGCGCTCGCTCCGGTGGAACGGTTCGTCGTCGGTCCGGGCGCGTGACTGCGATGACGTCGCTCTCGCGCGAATACTTCGAGCAGCTCTACGAGCGTTCCGACGATCCGTGGTCGTTTGCGACCAGCGCCTACGAGGCCGGCAAGTACGCACGTTCGCTCGCGCCGCTGCGCGCGGCATACGAGCGCGCCCTCGAAATCGGTTGTTCGATCGGCGTCTTCACCGCGCAGCTGGCGCAGCGTTGCGACAGCCTGCTCGCGATCGACATCAGCGAACGCGCGCTCGCGCGCGCCGAGCGGCGCTGCGCGGAGTTCCCGCAGGTGCGATTCGCGCGGCTTTCGTTTCCCGGCGACTTCGCGGGCACCGGGTTCGACCTGGTGACGTGCTGCGAAGTCGGCTACTACTGGTCCGACGCCGACCTGGCGGCCGCGCGCGAACGCATCGCGTCGGCGCTGCTCGCAGGCGGCGACCTATTGCTCGTGCATTTTCTGCCGCGGGTCGAAGAGTACGTGCGCGACGGCGACGCGGTGCACGCGGCCTTTCTCGGCGACGCGCGCTTCGAACGCGTCGCCTGGGAGCGAACCGAGCGGTATCGCTTGGATCTGCTGCGGCGCCGGACGTGACCGCGAACGATCCGTTCGTGCGCATCCCGCCGCCACGGCCGGGATGCCGCGCGACCGTCGTGATCCCCGCGCGCAACGAAGCGGAGCGCATCGCGCGCACCCTGGGCGCGCTCGCCGCCCAGCGCGACGTCGACGGCGGCCCGCTTCCCCGCGACGTCTTCGACGTGCTCGTCTACGCGAACAACTGCGACGATGCGACGGCAGAGGTGGCGCGGGCCGCGGCCGGGATGCACGCAGCCCCGGCGATCCACGTGGCCGAAGAGCATCTCCCCGCGAACGTCGCGCACATCGGCACGGCGCGGCGCACCGCGATGGAAGCGGCCGCCGCCCGCCTACGGAATGCGAACGTGCCGGACGCGATCCTCGCCGCGACCGATGCCGACACGGTGCCCGCGCCGGGCTGGATCGCATGGACGCTGCGCGAGATGGAACGCGCCGACGCGGTGACCGGCCGCATCTTGATCGATCCGGTCGAATGGGCCGCCCTGCCCGCGCACACGCGGCGCATGCTGCTCGAAGAGAACGCGTACCTGTACGCGGTCGCGCAACTCGAAGCGCAGCTCGACCCCAAGCCCTACGATCCGTGGCCGCGCCATTGGCAGCGTTCCGGGCCGAGCTTCGCGGTTCGCGTCGATGCGTACGAGGCCGCAGGCGGCGTGCCGCCGGTGCGGGCACTCGAAGATATCGCGCTGTACGAAGCGCTCGAACGGAACGGCGCGCGCATCGTCACAGCCTGCGGGTGCGCGTCTGGACGTCGGCTCGCCTGCGCCCGCGCGCTCCCGGCGGCTTCGGAACGCGCATTCGCCGCTGGAGCATGGTGCACGATGCCGGCGCGCCGCTCTTGGTGGAGGATCCGGCCCTCACCGTCGCGCGCCTGCGCGGCGCCGACGTGCGCGCGTGGGACGAGCGGCCGCGGGTCCCGGCTCCGGAGGCAACCGCGGCGCTACGTCAGGTGATCGCCGACGGCGGCAAGGCGGCGCGCGCGACCCGCAACAACGTCGCGTCGATCGCCGGCTGACGCAAGTACATCCGCAGGTCGCGCACGCGTCGCGCGAACGGTTCCGGTTCGAGCAGGCCGCGTGCACCGACGCCGCGTTCGACGCGTTCGGCGATCGCGAGCGCGGCACGCTCGACCGCATGGCGGGCCGCATCGACGGTCGCGTGCAGACGCGCTTCGTCGGCCGGCTCGGGTGCGGCATCGTACGACTCCCAGGCCGCGACGCACGCGTCGGTCCACAACACCGCCGTGCGCGCGTCGACCGCACATTCGCCGAGCCGCTCGAGCTGCAGCGGCGCCTCGTGCTGCCCGCGCCGCTGCAAGAACGCCGCGAAGTCGGCGACGAGCGCCTCCAGCGCACCCGTCTGGACCGCGACGAAGCGCGACGCGCCGGCCGTGAACCACGGTTGGCGTTCGTAGTCGTCCGGCGCGCCGAAGAGGTCCGCGGGCCGCAGCCGCACTCCGCTGAAGTCGACTGCGAAACTGTCCGAATCTTCCATGCCGAACGGGCGCCAGAACGAACGATCGATCGTGACGGCGACCCGGTCCATCGGCACGACGGCGAGCTGCGACGAACCGTCGGGCCACGCGGCGGTCACGACCGCCCGTGCGACGCGGCCCGCCCCGAGCCGAACGTCTTGCGCCCCGCGAGCGTCACCCCGCCGGCATCGGCAACGGCGATGCGCACGCCGTCGGCGGCCTGCGTGTTCCACACGCCGAAGAGGCGGCCCGCTGCGACGTCCGCTTCGGCGCGCGCGCGTTGCGCGCCGTCGCCGAGCCGCGCGATCAGTTGCAGCGCGTTGACGTGCCCCTCGTAGAGCCGGCCCCAGGCGAGGTCGCGCGCGCCGGCCGCGCGCAGCCGAACGTGTTCCTCGCGGCGGCCCAGGCGCGGGACGCCGCGCGCGTCCGCGAGTCCCGAAGCCAGCTCGGCGGCGACGTCGACGGGCGGGGTTATGCGGTCGCTCCTTCGGAGGCGACGGCCGCAATCTCGTCGCACAGCGCCTTGGCGTCGCTCTCGGTCTTATACTCCAAACCCACGAGCCGGTTGTCGGCCCGTTCGACGGCGATGATGAGGGCGTCGAGCTTGGCGTTCATCGCCGACGTATCGCGCGACTGCGCGTTGTTGAGCACGAAGACCATCAGGAACGTCACGATCGTCGTGCCGGTGTTGATCACGAGCTGCCAGCCGTCGGAGTAGCGGAATGCCGGCCCGCAGAGCGCCCAAGCCAACACGATGACGAACGCCGCGAACGTCGCCGCCGGGCTCGCGGCGAAGCGATTGACCGCGCGCGCAAAGGCTCCAAACTGATTCATCGCATCCCTCCAGTCAGCTGCCGTGTACCCAAGCAACCCGGCGTTCAACGCGCACGCTTTCCCCTTTTGCATGCGAATGTGCCACCGGTTGCACCCACTGGGGGCAGCCCTACCGAACCTCAGCCGGCGAGCTGGGCCGGCGCTCCGAGATACGCTTCGAGCACCGCACGGTCGCGCTGCACTTCTTCGGGCGTGCCGTCGGCGATGACGCCGCCGGCGTTGAGCACGGTCACCCGGTCGGCGACGCCCATGACGAACCGCATGTCGTGATCGACCAGCAGCACCGAAATTCCGCGACGCTTGAGGTCGGCGAGCAGTTCCAGCAGCGCCCGGCTTTCGTTGCGCGCCATGCCCGCCGTCGGTTCGTCGAGCACCAGGCACGCGGGGCCGGTACGCAGCGCGCGCGCGATCTCGGTGCGCCGCTGCTGTCCGTACGCGAGCGAACCGCACGCGGCGTGCGCCTCGCGTTCGAGATCGAGCCGCCGCAACAACTGGTCGACTCCCGGCGCGTCGCCGTGCCTGGGGACCGCCGCGTCGAGATTCTCGGCGACCGTCATCGTCTTGAACAAGCGCGGGTTTTGAAACGTGCGCACGAGGCCGGCGCGCGCGATCGCGCTCGAGCTGCGGCCGTCCAGGCGCAACGTCCCCAGGCGCACCGAACCGCCGTCGTTCTTCACGTATCCCGACGCGATGTTCAGCAAGGTCGTCTTGCCGGCGCCGTTGGGGCCGATCAGCGCGTGGATCGTCCCCGGCGCCACCGCGAACGTGACGTCGCGCAGCACGTCGACGTGGCCGAACGATTTGCGCACGCCCTCGAACCGTAACGCCGGCGTCTCTTCGAGCGCGTGGGCCGGTGCGCGCGTCGCCCGCCGCGGAAGCTGCGGCCAGCGAATCCAATCCATCAGGCCGCGCGGCTGCACGACGAGCACGATCAAGACGAGGATCGCGAACGTGAAGAGCCGCCAGCTGCCCAGGAAGCGCGTCAGCTCCGGCAACGCCGTGAAGAACACGGTGCCGACGAGCGGACCCAACAACGAGCCCATCCCGCCCACGATCGTCGCCATCAGGTACGTGTTGAACGCCGAGAGCGAAAACGAATGCGGATCGAGGTACGAGAGGTAGCCCGCGTACATGCAGCCGCCCATCGCGGCGAGCAGCCCCGAGACGGTCATCGTCACGAGACGGATGAACCGCGACGAGATGCCGATGCTGCGCGCGGCAATCTCGTCGGCCTGCATCGCGCGGATCTGCCGTCCGAGCACCGATGATTCGAGCAGACCGATCCCCGCCACCGCGAACAGCGCGCAGGCGGCGAGCACCGGCGGCGTCGAGGTGTTCGGGATCGCGGAGAAGCCCCCGCTCCCGCCGGTGATCGAAACGTTGTTGACGATGATGTAGATGACTTCGGCGATGCCGAGGGTCGTGATCGCGACCGAGAACCCGCTCAAGCGCACCGTCACCAAGCCGACGATGAGGCCCGCGACCGTACCCAGCGCCACCGCGAGCGCGAACGCCGCCGGCGCGGGGAAGCCCGCGTCGACGAGCAGGATCGCGTAGGCGTAGCTGCCCAACGCCATGATGCCGATCGGAGCGACGCTCAGCAGTCCGGCCGAGAGCGGAAAGTAGACCGCGAGCGTCATGACGAGCCCGATCGCGCCCAGCGCCGCAAGCGACCCGAGATATGCGAGGCTCACGGGCGTTCTCCGACGATCCGGCCGAAGAGCCCCTGCGGCCGGAACACCATGACGACGACGATCAGGGCGAACACGAGCGCGTCTTTGTACGACGACGCGAGATAGATCGTCGAGACTTGTTCGGTGAACGCGACGAGGAACGCGCCGGCGACCGCGCCGGTCAAGCTGCCGAGGCCACCGAACAGGCAAATGGCGAGCGCGACGAATCCAAGATCGTCGCCGATGAACGGCGTCACGTAACTGAACACGACCGCGATCAACACCCCGCCGGCACCCGCGAGCGCGCTTCCGAAACCGAATCCCAGCGCGATGACGCGGCGCACGGGAATGCCGAGCATCGCTGCCGCCGCGGGCCGCTCGGCGACGGCGCGAATCGAGAGCCCGAGCTTGGTGCGGTTGAGCAGCAGGTTCAAGCCGACCGCGAGCACGATGACGATCAGCACGATCACCGCTTGCGCTTGGGAGACGCGCACTCCGCCGAAGTCGACCAACGTGCCGGCCATCGTCGCTTCGGCCGGATACCGCACCGGATTGCCGCCGAGAAAGAGCGCGCGCAAGCCTTCGGTGATCGCGGTCCCGATCATCAAGCCGGCGACCAGCGGAGGCAAATGTCCGCGCGGTTCGAGCGGCCGGAACACGACCACCTGCAGCACGATCCCGAGCACGCCGCACACGACGATCGCGCACAGTTCGGCAACGAAGAGGTTCGGCACGAACAGCGTGACCAGAAAGCCGACGTACGCCCCGACGACGAGCACGTTGCCCTGCGCCAACTGCACGACTTCGGCGACCGCGTAGATCAGGTTGAGCCCCAGCGCCATCAGCGCGTAGATCGATCCGACGACGATCGTCCCGATCACGACCGCGACGACGAGCATCATCGCGCGGTCTCGCCGATCCCCAGATACGCACCACGCACGGCATCGGCCGACTCGAGTTCGGCGGCCGGCCCGGCCATCACGACGTGCCCGCGCTCGAGCAAGTAGCCGCGACCGGCCAAGCGCAGCGCGAGGTTCGCGTTCTGCTCGACGAGCAGGATCGTCATCCCCTGCGCGGCCAGTTCCCGCAGCACGTCGAAGACGCCGTTGACGACGAGCGGCGCGAGTCCCATCGACGGTTCGTCGAGCATCAGCAAGCGCGGTCGCGCCAGCAGCGCGCGGGCGATCGCGAGCATCTGCTGTTCGCCGCCGCTCAGCACGACGGCGCGATGATCGAGGCGGCGCGCGAGCGACGGGAACAACTCGAGCACGCGCCGTTCGTCACGCTCGATCTCGGCCCGGTCGGAGCGCAGGTACGCGCCGATGCGGATGTTTTCGCGCACCGTCAGCCGGATGAAGATCTCGCGGCCTTCCGGCACCAGGCTCAGGCCGTCGCGCACCCGCTCGCGATTCGTCGCTCCGATCGGCCGGCCGCCGAAGCGCACGCTGCCGGTGAACGGGCGCATCCCGATCAAAGCCCGCAGGGTCGAGGTTTTTCCGGCCCCGTTGGGGCCGAGCATCGCGACGACCTCGCCCTCGTCGATGTGAAACGCGATGCCGTGCAGCACCTCGACGGAGCCGTAGCGCATGCGCAGATCCTCGACGGCGAGCAGGCTCACGCCGGGCGCCGGCCCTTACGACGCAAGCAGCGCGCGCAGCCGCGCACCGACATCGTCGGCTTCGTCGACGTGCCGGCACAGGTCGAGCAGCGCCTCCGCCTGCGCCGATGAGACGACGGTTTGCGCCTGCAGCCGGAACTTGGCGTCGAGTTGGGCGTCGCTCATCGGGTGCGCGACGCTGCCCAAACAGTGCGCGACCGCGTGCTCGAGGATCCGTCCGTCGCGCATCGTCACCGCGACCGCGGCGCCGTCGCGCCCCCAGGCGGCGTCGGGCGTCACTGCGATCTTGCCGCGCAAGGCGACGATCGCGGGATCGCGGGCGGCGTCATCGGTGATCTCGGCCGGCCCGGCGCGACGGCGCGCGAAGGCGGCTGCGGCCCAATGATAGATGCTGACCTGCGCCGCCAGCCCGTCGTGCGGCTCGGCGATGCCGGTGACCGCGATCGCGTCGGGATTCACCCGCAATGCGATGCGCTCGATCGCGGCAGCGTCGATGTCGTACCTCTCGGCGGCTTCGATGCAGACGTCGATGACCGGATGCGCGACGATCCCGGCCGGGAACGGTTTGTAGGCGTTGTTCACGATCTCGAAGCGCGTGCCGAGTTCCGCGGTCGCGATCGACAGATCCGGCGTGCGCGCGAAGACGGCGGCGAATCCCTTGGGCCCGTCGAGGCTCGAGTCGGCGGCGGTGAAGCCCTGGGCCGCGAGTCGCGCGGCGAACAAACCGGCGCGCGCCGCTTGCCCCATCGGCAGATCGCGCGTCATCGTCCCCACGCCTTCGCGAAAGCCGCCGGCTTGCGATGCGGCGATGCCGAGCGCCGACGTCGTCTCGTCGATGCCCAAGCCCATCAGCCGGGCGACCGCGGCCGCCGCGCCGATCCCGCCCACGAGTCCGTTCATCGTGAACGACACCGGGCACTGGCCGGGGCTGGTGACGAGCATCGTGCCCAAGCGGCATTCGATGTCGACCCCGAGGGTGAACGCGAGCAGGAAGTCGCGGCCCGCGAGCGCACGCTCTTCGGCCAGCGCGACCAGCGCCGATGCGACCGGGCCCGACGGATGCGCGACGCTGACCAGATGGGTGTCGTCGAATGCGTACAGCGCCGACGCGACGCAGTTGACGTACGCGGCACTGAGGATATCGAGGCGCAGCGCGCGTCCGAGGACGGTCGTGGTCGCCGGGCCGCTCAGCGGCCCGACGACGGCGAGGATCTTGTCGATCAGCGCCGCGCTGCTCCCGCCGAGCGCGCAGCCCATCCAGTTCGCGAACGAACGCCGGGCTTCGACGAGCACCGGCACCGGCAGATCGTCGTACCGCGTTTCCAGCGCGAACCGCGCGAGCGTGCGGGCGAGGGGCTCCGGCACGCCGCTACTTGACCTGCGCGACGCGGCCGTCCGTGATCTGCAGGTACACGCCGCGCGCCGGTGCGGTAACCGTCCGGGCCGATGCTGTAGTTGCCGAGCACGCCGTGGAAGTCTTTGGTGTTCGACAGCACCGCGAGCAGCGCTTGACGCTGTGCGGGGAAATCGTTGCTGTCGAGCCCGGTCACCTTCGCCTTCGTCATCGCCTGCGCGAGCAGACGCACCGCTTCGTACGCGCTCGCCGCGCTCAAGCTCGGCTGGATCTTCCCTTGGCTCTCCTTCTCGTACGCGGCGTAGAACTTCTGGACGGCCGGGTCGGGCAAACCCGACCAGAACTCGGTGAACGTGAAGACGTTCTTCGCGTCTTTGCCCGCGACCGTCAGGAAGTCGGGCGCGAACGAGCTGAGCGTCATCATCACCGGCGCGTTCACGCCGTTCGCGGTCAGCGCTTTGACGACCGACGCGGCTCCGAGCGGGAGGTTGCCGACGACGACCCCGTCGGGAGCGAGGGATTTCACGACCGCGACCTCGGCCGAGAAGTCGGGTTGATTGCTCGCAACGGTGATGTTCTTGAGCACCTTGACGCCCGCTTTCTCGAGCGTCGCCTGGATCAGCGTCGCTTGGCTCGTCGAGGCGTCGTCCTGATTGTTGACGATGAACACGACGGTCTTGACGCTCGTCCGCTTCAGCCACGTCTTGGTCGCGTCTTCGCCGAGCAATTGCGCCGGAATCAGCGTCGAGAACGTCCACGGGCGGTTGGCCGCGACGACCTTGCCGTCGGCGACGCCGCCGGAGACCATCGGAAACTTCTCCTGCACGGCGACCGGAAAGGCCGCCTTCGCATCGTTCGAGAGGTTGGGACCGATCGCCGCCAGATACGTCGCGGCGTCGCGGTGAACGAGCGCCGCTGCCTGCGTGGGCTGCGTCTGCGTGTCCTGGATGTCGAGTTGCACTTGATGGCCCAGGATGCCGCCTTCGGCGTTGACCGAGGCGACCGCGAGCTTCACCGAGACGACGTTGGCCTCGCCGAACGACGAGCCCGGACCGGTGACCGCCGAGAGGACCGGGATGACGATCGGCGCCGGCGTCTGGCTCGCCCCGGGAACCGTAGAAAGGCCTGCATATCCGAGCGCCGCGAGCGCGGCCAGCGCGCCGAAACGCAAGCGGTAAACCTTCGAAGTCATCGTTGTTCTCCGTGAGAGGCCAGCGCCTCGGTGAGCCATGAGAACGCGTCCGCGAGCGACGGCGACCCGAGCGGACGGAAGATGCCGAGTTCGCTCTTGCCCAGCCCGATCGAACCGCGCAGCGCGGCGAGCGCCTCGAGCGCTTTGAGCCCCGCCGCGGTGTTGCAGAGGTACGGAATGCCGCTCGCGGTCTTGGAGCGCAGCCCGTGCTGATAGAGGACCGGCCCGAACAACTGGTTACCGCACACGATCGCTTCGGCCCCGTCGGCCGCGAGCGCGACGCACGCCTCGTCGAACGCGGCCAGGAACTCGGCGCCGTTCCCGCCGACCGCGTCGCCGTACGCGCGATAGAAATCGGCGTGCGACGAAAAGATCGCCCGCACCGGACGGTTGCGGATCAGCCGCTCGCCGTACCCGTAGCGGATCGCATTCAGTTCGATCGTGCGCGGAATGCCGAGCGGGTCGGGCACGCCGGGAACGGTCACGATGCCGACCCGCCGCCCGACGAACGAGCTGAAAGCCAGACCCGCCTCGAGCACGCCGACGACCGGGAACCGCGCGGCGCTGCGCGCTTCGTCGAGCCCGGGATCGATCGAGCCGGCGACCATGAAGCCGTCGTAGCCGCGCGCTTCGCACGCGAGCGCATCGATCGTCACGCTCAAGTTGTGCACCGCCGACATCACCGGCTGCGTGCTGAGCGTCGGGCGTGGCGAAAACCGCACGTCGACGGTCGTCCCCGGTGCGACGACCGCGGCGGCATAGGTGCTGCAGACGTGCCACAAGAGCGCCGGGTCGGGCACCCGCCCGCGCGTGTCTTCCGTCAGTCCGGTATGCCAGGCTAGTCGCACGATGATGGCCTCGCTGAACTCGCGCGGACACGCGAGGACGCACGGCGTGTAAACGCCGCGACGTCGCAGTTGCGTCAGCTCGAAAGGGACGGCAGCCCGCCGGCCTGCGAGCTATTGTATACCGAGACTTTCGCCGGCGCAATATCGGCCAGGAACTCTTTTCCCGGCGAATTTTCCCGCAGCACTTGTTTTCTCGCCGAGCCGGCGCTATCATCGCAAAGCCGGCATTGGTGTACACGGTACACCGTAACCGGTCCAGGCCTGCCGCGGGGAGCTTCGGTCATGCGCGAACCGGTTTGGTGAGGGCTCAAGGCTCGCTCGGCGACGCCGCGTACGATCAAGTTCGCACGTGGATCGCCGAAGGCGTCATCTCGCCCGGGACGCGGTTTCGCGAGCAAGAACTCGCGCAACGCTTGCACACGAGCCGCACGCCGGTGCGCGAAGCGCTGCGCCGGCTGCAAGCGGAGGGCGTCATCCACCGCGACCCTACCGGCAGTTACTCCATAGGGGCGATCAGCCTCGAAGAGCTTGCGCAAATATATGAAGTCCGCGAAATCAATGAGGGCTACGCCGCGCGCCTCGCGGCGACCAATCGCACTTTCGCGCAACTGGGAAAGCTCGCCGATACGATCGACGCGATCGATTCCGCGCTGCTCGTCGGCGACGAAGCCGCCGACAACGAGCTCGAACGCTTGGCTTCGTCGTTCCATGAAACGATCGCCGAAGCCAGCGGCAATCCGTATCTGCGCGACGTTTTGAAGTACATTCGCGGGCTCCTCGTCCGCTACCGGCCGCGGAGCGGACGCTATACCGTCCGGCATCGCGAAGTCCATTCCAAGCATCGAGAAATCCTCGAAGCGCTGACCGCACGCGACGCCGACCGCAGCGAAACGCTCGTGCGCGAGCACATCCGCCAAGCGCTGTCGGTGCGCATCACCGAACGCAAATCCGCCGCACAAGAGCCGCCGCGTGCGCCCGCAGCGCGCCCGCGCCAAGGAGGCAAGAAAAAGCGATGAACCTTTCCGGCCGCAAACTGCTGATCACCGGCGGAGCGAGCCTCATCGGCTCGCACATCGCCGAGGAACTGCTGGCACGCGACGTCGCCGGCGTCGTGCTGTTCGACAACTACTCGCTCGGGAGCCCGCAAGCCGTCGAGCATCTTTTGAGCGACCCGCGCGTGCAGCTGGTCCGCGGCGACATCTTGCGCATCAACGAAGTGCTCGAGGCGCTCGACGGCGTCAGCGGCGTCTTCCACGTCGCCGGTTTCCTGACGCTCGTGCTCAGTCAAAATCCTTGGACCGGGATCGACGTCAACGTCCGCGGCCACCAGACCGTCCTCGAGGCGTGCCGCTGGCGCGGCGTGGAGAAAGTCGTATTCTCCTCGTCGGCCGCCGTGTACGGCAGCCCGAGCGGCGACGTCGTCGAGACGGTGCCCTTCAACTGGGCGCCGCTGCAACCCGCCGGCGCGATCTACGGCGCGACCAAGATCATCGGCGAGAATCTGTGCCGGCTCTACGGCCAGCGCTACGGCTTGCAGTTCAACTGCATGCGCTACTCGTCGGTTTATGGCGAACGGCAGCACTACCGCGGGGTCAACGCGCTCTACATCATCGAGGCCTACGACCGCATCAAGCGCGGCTTGCCGCCCGAACTGCCCGGCGACGGCAGCGAAGTGCACGACTATGTCTACGCCGGCGACGTCGCGCGCGCGAACGTCCTGGCGATGGCGAGCGACGTCACCGGCGAGAGCTTCAGCGTCGTCACCGGCGTCGAGACGACCCTCAACGACATCACCCGCATCCTCTTGCGGCTGTGCAACTCGAACCTCGAGCCCGTGTACAAGGACGACCCCTCGAAGGTCCGCTTCACGACCACGACCGAGCTGCACTACAGCCGCGAGAAGGCCAAGCAGCTCTTGGGCTGGGAGCCGCAAGTCTCGGTGGAGGAAGGCATCCGCCGCATCATCGCCTGGCGCGAGCGCGAGCTCGTCGCGACGTAGGAGCGAAACGTGAGCACGCAGCAAGTCGGGGTCGATATCGGCGGGACGTTCACCGATACGATCGCGATCGACGAACAGAGCGGCGCGGTCAGCCTGAGCAAGGTGCCGTCGACGCCGGCCAATCAAGCGACGGGGTTTCTCAACGGCCTGACAACCGCCGGCGTCGAGTACGCGGGGATCTCGTGGCTCGTGCACGGCACGACCGTCGGCACGAACGCGACCCTCGAGCGCAACGGCGCGAAGTGCGGGATGATCGCGACCAAAGGGTTCCGCGACATCGTGGAACTCGGACGCCGCGACCGCCCGCAGCTCTACGGGCTCTACGGCCAGTTCGAGCCGCTGATCTCGCGCGAGAACCGGCTCGAAGTCGACGAGCGGACCGATGCCGAGGGCAACGTCGTCGTCGCGCTCGACGAGGGCCAGGTCGAACGCGCCGCGGCGCAGCTGCGCGCGCAGGGCTGCGAGTCGCTCGTCATCGGGTTCATGCACTCGTACGCGAACCGCAGCCACGAAGCCGCGGCCGCGCGGGCGGCGGAGCGCGTGTGGGGCAACCCGTACATCACCCAGAGCGCCGAGATCCTCGGCGAATTTCGCGAGACCGAGCGCTTCGGCACGGCCGCGGTCAACGCATACATCCAGCCGCTGATCCACCGCTACGTCACGCGCCTGCGCGACGAGCTGCGCGCGCGCGGCGTCCCGCGCGATCTCGTCATCATGCAAGCCAACGGCGGGATCATGGCCGCCGACACCGCCTGCGAACGCTCGGTCAGCACGGTGCTCTCGGGCCCGGCGGCCGGCGTGATCGCGGCGGCGTTCATCTCGCGCCTCGCGGGCTTCGAGAACGTCATCACCTGCGACATGGGCGGGACGAGCTTCGACGTCGGCATGATCGTCGACGGCGAACCGATCGTCACCAGCGACCGCGACCTGAGCTTCAGGGTGCCGCTGCGCATCCCGATCATCGACATCCACACGATCGGCGCCGGCGGCGGCAGCATCGCGTCGGTCGATGCGTCGGGCATGTTGCGCGTCGGCCCGCGCAGCGCCGGCGCGGTCCCGGGGCCGATCGCCTACGGGCGCGGCGGCGTGGAACCGACCGTCACCGACGCCAACGTCATGCTCGGGCGGCTCTCGTCGCAAGCGTTGCTCTCGGTCGACGGCGCGGTCGACCGCGACAAGCTGCGCGCCGCGTTCAAGGAGCGCGTCGGCGACCCGCTGGGCATCGGCCCCGACGAAGCCGCGGTCTCCGTCATTCGCATCATCAACGACGCGATGGCCGGCGCGATGCGGCTGGTCAGCCTGCAGCGCGGCCACGACCCGCGCGAGTTCGCGCTGTTCGCCTTCGGCGGCGCGGGCCCGCTGCACGGCGCGGCGCTCGCGCGCGAGCTCGGCGTGCCGCGCGTCATCGTGCCCTACGTCCCCGGCATCACCTGCGCGCTGGGCTGCATCGTCGCCGACGTGCGTCACGACTTCGTGCAGACGATCGCCCGGCCGACCGACACGCTGACCGAGAGCGAAGTCGCCGGCGTGCTGCGCGAACAACGCGCCGCCGGCGAAGCGCTGCTCGCGGCCGAGAAGGTGCCGATCGAACGGATCGACGTCGTCCACGAAGCCGACATGCAGTACGAAGGCCAGACGTTCACGATGCGGGTCACCCTCGACGCCGGCCATCTCGACGTCAAGGCGCTCAGCGATGCGCTGCGCCAAACCTACCTCGACCGCTTCAACATCGACCTCGGCGCGTTTCGCGCCAAGCTGATCAACCTGCGCACGTCGGTGATCGGGATCCGTCCGCAGCTCGACTTGCGGCGCATCGTCGCCGCCGGCCACAAGACCGGATCGGTCGCCGAAGCCGTGCGCGAGACGCGTCCCGTCTGGTTCGACGGCGGATGGGTCGACACGCCGGTGTACGAGCGCGATGCGCTGCCGCTCGGCGGCGTCATCCGCGGCCCGGCGATCTTCAACCAGATGGACTCGACGACGGTCGTCGAGCCCGACAGCACCGTGACCGTCGACGAGTACGGCAATCTGATCATCGAGGTGGAGTCGTGAATACGGACAAGATCGATCCGGCGACCCTGGCGGTCATGCAGAACTCGCTGCGCCAGATCGTCGACGAAATGGACTTGGGCCTCGAACGCGCGGCCTTCAATCCGGTGATGTCCGAAGGGCGCGATCGCGCCAACGGCATCTACGACGGCGAGACCGGGGTCGTCGTCGCGCAGGGCGATACCGGTTTGCCGATCTTCATCGGCGTCATGCAGTTCGCGGTGCAAGCGGCGATCGCGGCGCATCCCAATCTGGGCGAAGGTGACGTCGTGATCCTCAACGACCCGTACTGCGGCGGCACGCACTTGATGGACACCAAGCTCGTGCGCCCGTTCTACTATCAGGGCAAGCGGTTCGCGTTCCTGGCCAACTGCGGACACTGGACCGACATCGGCGGGAACGTGCCCGGCGGGTTCGGGGTGCGCGCGACCGAGATCATTCAGGAAGGCGTGCGGATCCCGCCCGTCCTGATCTGCCGCAACGGCGAATTGCAAGAAGACATGCTGACCCTGCTGCTCGCCAACATGCGGGTGGCGGAAGAGCGCCGCGGCGACTTCCAAGCGCAGATCGCCGCGCTCAACATCGGCGACGCCCGGCTGCGCGCGCTGCTCGACAAGTACGGCGTCGACAACGTCACCCGCTACACGAACGAGTTGACGGTGCGCTCCGAGCAGCAGATGCGCGCCTACATCAAGGCGATGCCCGACGGCGTCTACCGCTTCGAGACGTTCCTCGACTCCGACGGAATCGTGTTCGAGCCGATCCGGGTGGCGCTCGAAGTGACGATCGCCGGCGACACGCTGACGTTCGACTTCACCGGCTCGAGCCCGCCGGTCGCCGGCCCGCTCAACGCGTCGTACTCGGCGGCGTTCTCGGCCGTCTTCGTCGGCCTCAAGCACGTCTTCCCCGAAGTGCCGATCAACGCCGGGATCTTCAAGCCGGTCAACGTCATCATCCCCGAGGCGACCTTCCTCAACGCGAAGTTCCCGCGCGCGGTCTCCGGCTCGTCGGCCGAGGTATCGATCCGGGTCGTCGACGCGGTGTTCGGCGCGCTCGCGCAAGCGGTGCCCGACCGCGTCCCCGCCGCGTGCTTCGGTTCGGTCGCGAACTATACGCTCAGCGGCTACGATCCCGAGCGGGCGCGGCGTTACATCATGTTCCGCTTCAGCGGCGGCGGGTACGGCGGCCACCCGACGTGCGACGGGCTGACGAACGGCAACGCCCCGATCTCGGCGGCGCTGACGTCGCCGATCGAGATCCTCGAGCAACTCTACCCGTTGCGCTTCAACCACTACAGCATCCGCGAGGGATCGGGCGGCGCGGGCGAACACCGGGGCGGATTCGGGATGGAGTTCGACGTGCAACTGCTGCGCGGAGAAGCCGTCTCGAGCTGCCTGGGCGACCGCGGCCGCTTCGGGCCATTCGGTTTGCACGGCGGCGCCGAAGGCGAGAAGTGCGAGATCGAGTACACCCTCGCCGGCAAATCGTACGTCCCCGAACATCTGACCAAAGACGAGGGCGTGCGAATGGTGCCGGGCGATTCGACCCGCGTCGCCACCCCCGGCGGCGGGGGCTGGGGCGACCCGCTCGCGCGCGAACCGCACGCCGTCCTGCGCGACGTCGTCCGCGGGTTCATCACTCCCCAGAGCGCGCGCGACGACTACCGGGTCGCGGTCGTGCCGGACGGCACTTCGTGGTCGGTCGACGCGGCGGCGACCGGCGACCTGCGGGCCCCCAAACCGGTGCTGGCGGAGAGCGCATCATGAGACAGCTCGACGGCCTGACGATCGTCCTGACTGGCGCTTCGGGCGGGATCGGGAGCGTGATGTCGCGGGTCTTCGCCGGCGCCGGGGCCTCGGTCGCGATGGTCGACATCAACGGCGACGGCATCCGGGCCCTGGCCGATCAGCTCGCCGACGTCGGCGGACACGTGCTGCCGATCGAGGCCGATCTCACGCAGCGCGCGCGCGCCGCCGAGATCGTCGCCGAGGTGCAGGCGAAATTCGGCGACGTCGACGTCTTGGTCAACAACGCGACCTGGGCGACGTATCAGAAGATCGACCAGATCGACGAAGAGACCGTCGACCGGATGCTCGCGGCCGGGCTCAAGCAAGTCTTCTGGATGACCCAGGCGGTGGTGCCGAGCATGATCCGCAAGGGCGGCGGCTCGATCGTCAACATGTCGTCGATCTCGGCGCTGACGGGGATGGCCTACTCGCCCGTGTACGCAGCGATCAAGGCCGGCATCGACGGGTTTACCCGCGCGCTCGCGGTCGACCTCGGGGCGCAGTCGATCCGCGTCAACTCGGTTGCGCCGAGCGCGATCCCCAGCCCGATGTCGATGCGCATCCTCGATGAATCCGCGTGGGAAGGGCGCCGCAAGCGCACCCCGCTCGGACGCATCGGCACCGCGAACGACATCGCGCAGGCCGTGATGTTTCTCGCTTCGCCGGCGTCGAGCTTCATCACCGGTGAGGTGCTGCGCGCCGACGGCGGCTACTGCATCGGAGGCGCCATCCCGGGCGTCGATGTTGCCGTCAAATAGCAGGCTTCGGTGAACGCGCGCTGGTGGCTCGTGGCCGCGGCCGTCGCGGCTACCGCCCCACTGTACGTGCCCGACTCGTATCTCTTCACCCTCGCGTTGATGCTCGTGACGGCGCTCGCGCTCTTGGGCTTGAGCTACATCATCGCCAACAGCGGGCTCGTCTCGGTCGGCCATGCGGCGATTCAAGGCATCGGTGCGTACGCGGCCGCCATCTGCGCGACGCGCTTGCACGCGCCGTGGCCGCTCGCGCTCGTCGCGGCGGTAGCGGCCGCGGCGTTGGTGGGATTGATCGTCGCGATCCCGTCGGTGCGGTTGACCGGGCCGTACTTCGCGGTCGTGACCCTCGCGCTCGGCTGGGCCGTGCCGCAGTTTCTCACCGTGGCCGCGCCGCTGACCGGCGGCTACGGCGGCGTCTACGTCGACTCGCTGCGCATCGCCGGCACCTCGACGGCGACGATGTACTGGCTCGCGCTGCTATTGGTCGCGCTCGCGATTTGGATGCAGAGCAATCTCGACCGCTCGCACTTCGGCGCCGCGCTGATGCTGCAGAAGACGAGCGTCCACGCGGCGCGCTCGCTCGGCATCGACACGACCGCGGCCAAAGTGCTCGCGGTCAGCTTCGGCAACGGGCTGGCGGGCTTGAGCGGCGCGCTCGTGCTCTATCTCGTCAGCCAGATTTCACCCGCGACGTTCTCGTTCACGCAGTCGGCGCTGTTCCTCGCGGGGTCGATCATCGGCGGCGTCTCGTCGCCGGCCGGCGCGCTGCTCGGCGCGGCGGTCGTCGTGCTCGCGCCCCAGTTGCTCGCCGGCTCGGCGGCCTGGGGCGGGGTCATGCTCGGAGCGCTGCTGCTCGGCATGCTGATTTTGCGCCCCAACGGCATCGTCTCGCTGGTCCGCCCCGAGTCGCGCATGAAGCGCCGCGGACCCGCGCCCATTTTGGTCGACGAGGCCAAACCGTGATCGCCGCGCCGGCGCGTAGCCGCGGACTCGACATCGTCGACTTGACCGTCCGCTTCGGCGGTTTGGTCGCGGTCGACCGGCTGACGATGCACGTCGAGCCGGGCGAGATCGTGGGCTTGATCGGGCCGAACGGAGCCGGCAAATCGACGGTGCTCAATGCGATCAGCCGCTTCGTGCCGGCGACCGCCGCGACGTTGTCGGTCGCCGGGCACGACGTGCAGCATCTGCCCGCGCACCGTCTGCTCGCGCTCGGCTGCGCGCGCACGTTCCAGAGCCCGCAGTTGATCCCCGACCGCAGCGTGTTCGCCAACGTGCTGCTGGGGCACCATCCGGGGCTCTCCGATTTCGTCGCCGCGCTCCTGCGCACGCCGGCGCTGCGGCGCAGCGAGGCGGCCGGCATCGAGCGCACGCGGGAACTGCTCGCGTTCTGCGGCCTCGAGTCGTGGGCACAGCGGCGCGTCGGGGAGATTCCGTACGGCGCGCGCAAAGCGGTGGAGATCGCGCGCGCGCTCGTGTCGGGTCCCAAACTGCTGCTGCTCGACGAGCCGGTCGCCGGGATCACGGTCGAGGAGAAGCGCGACATCATCGCCCTGCTGCAGTCGATTCGCGGCAGCCTGGGCTGCGGGCTGCTCGTCGTCGACCACGACATGTCGTTCATCCACGGCTTGTGCGATCGCGTCTACGTAATGGATTTCGGCGAGTTGATCGCCTCGGGCGCGCCGGCGGCGGTGTTCGAGGATCAGCGCGTGATCGACGCGTACCTGGGACCGCCCGAACCGGAAGGTTCGGAACCGGCATGATGCTCGAGCTGCGCGGGGTCACCGCAGGGTACGGCGACAGCGTCGCGTTGCGCGGTTGCGATCTCGACGTCGAAGCGGGCTCGATCGTCGCGGTCGTCGGCTCCAACGGCGCCGGCAAAACGACGCTGCTGCGCGCGATCGCGGGACTGCTGTGGCCCGCGAGCGGGACGATCCGCTTCGACGGCGACGACGTGACGCACGCGCTCGTGCACGATCGCGTGCGACGCGGGATCGTGCTGCTCCCGGAGACGCGCGAACTCTTCTGGGGCATGTCGGTGCGCAAGAACTTGATGCTCGGCGCGCTGGCGCGCGGCGATGCCGCCGCGGCCGGACGCGACCTCGAGAACGTGCTCGGCTACTTTCCGCGCTTGCGCGAGCGGATGGAGCAACGCGCCGGTTCGATGAGTGGCGGCGAGCAGCAGATGCTGGCCGTGGCGCGCGCGTTGATGACGCGGCCGCGCATCTTCCTGCTCGACGAACCGTCGCTCGGCCTCTCGCCGATCGCCACCCAAGCCCTGTTCGCCCTGCTCGCGACGCTGCGCCGCGAACTCGGGCTCACGATCGTGCTTGCCGAGCAGAACACGAACATGGCGCTGCGCATCGCAGACGCCGTCTTCGCGCTCAACCTCGGGACCATCGTCGCCCGCGGAACGCCCGACGAGTTTCGAAAGAACCGCAACCCCGCCACCCTTTTCCTTGGAACCTAAAGCAACAGGAGTCGTCATCATGCTCTCATCTCGCATCGCTCGTGCGGCTCGGGTCGCGCTCGCCACGACGGCGCTCGCCGGCTTGTGGGCGGTCAATGCCGGCGCCGGCATCGCCGCCGAACCGACCCCCGGCGTCGACCCCGCGACCAAGACGATCACGCTCGGCGCCTCGAGTCAGTACACCGGGCCGGTCGCGTTCTACGCCAACATCAACAACGCCGCCAAGGCGTACTTCGACATGGTCAACGCGCGCGGCGGCATCAACGGCTGGAAGATCAAGTACATCGTGCTCGACGACGCGTACCAGCCGGCGCGCGCCGTGGCCAACATCAAACAGCTCGTCGAACAAGACAAGGTGTTCGCGCTCTCGGTCAACGAGGGCTCGCCCACCAACGCGGCGGCGGCGAACTACCTCAAGGGGACCGACGTGCCCAACGTCGCGCCGCCCGAGGGCGTTCCCGGCCTCTCGAAGCTGCCGACGTTCTTCGTCGTCATGCCGAACTACGCGTGGGAAGCCGGGCTCGCCGTGCAGTACGCCGTGCAGAGCCTGCACGCCCAGAAGATCGCGGTGATGTACGAACAGGACGACGTCGGCATCCCGGCGCTCAAGGGCGCCAACGCCGAAGCGGCCGCCCTCAACATGAAGCTCGTCGCCGACGCGACGTTCGAGGCGAGCACCGTCGACATGACCGCCAACGTCTCGAAGATCGCGCAGTCGGGCGCCGATACGGTGCTCTATTGGGGCACGACCGGCGCCTTCGCCGCGACCCTCAAAGCCGCCAACGCCATCAACTTCCATCCCAAGTGGTTCACGCCGTTCTTCCTGGCCGATCCGTCGGTCTCCAAACTGGTGGGGACGCTCAACGAAGGCGTGTACTCGACGAGCTGGTTCGACCCGGCGACCCTCAACACGCCCGGCGTGCACGAGTACGTGTCGGCGATGGAGGCGGCGAAGATTCCGATCGGCGGCCTCTCATCCAACGGCTGGCTCAGTGCGGGCTGCTTCGCGGAAGCGTTCAAACGCCTGACCGACGCGCATATGGACGTCACCCGGGCGAACCTGATGAAAGTGCTCTACGGGTTCCGCAACGTCAGCTTCACGATCGTCAACGCGATCACGTTCACCGAGCAGAACCATGACTCGGGCATCACCAAGGAAGCCTTCGTGCAGGCGCGCGGCGGCAATTTCTACCGCGTCACCAAGCTGATGCCGTTCCCCGAAGCGGCGCTGGCCGCGACCCGGGACGACAAGTAAGGCCACGCACCGATGGCCTTCGCGATCAACCTCCTCGTTTCGGGATTGGCGACCGGGCTGCTCTACGCGCTGACGGGCTTGGGGCTCGTCGTCGTGTACCGCACGACCCGCATCCTCAACTTCGCCGGGGGCGACATCGCGACGGTCCTCGCGTACTTCACCTACGTGCTGCTCGTCGTGCTGCACTTTCCCTATTACGTGAGCGCCCCGGCGACGCTGATCGCCGGGGCCGCGCTGGGATACCTCTTCAGCCGCGGCATCATCGACCCGCTGGGCCGGCGCGCCGGCCGCTGGCTGCGGATCCGCGGGATGTACGAAGAGCACACGGTGCTCAACATCGTGATCGGGACCTTCGCGTTCGCGATGCTCGCGCAGGGGCTCGAACAGATCATCGCGGGCAGCGAGATCGGAACGCTGCCGAGCCTCTTCGGCAACGCGACGTTCCGCTACGGCGGGATCGCGATCGGGTACGACAACGCCGCGATCATCGTCGTCAGCCTCTTGCTCTTCGGGATCCTGTCGTGGTTCTTCGACCGCACGTCGCTCGGCATCGCGATGCAGGCTGCCTACGACAACCCGCTCGCGACCGAACTCGTCGGCCTCGACTTGCACCGCATCTACACCGCGAGCTGGACGATCAGCGGCGTCCTGTTCGCGATCGCCGCCCTGTTCGCGACGCCGGTCACCTACCTGACGAACACGAGCCTCGTCGTGTTCATGTTCTCGGCGTTCGCGGCGGTCGTGTTGGGCGGCCTGGCGAGTTTCCGCGGCGCCGTGATCGGCGGCTGCTTCTTCGGGATCGCGAACAATTTGATCGCGGCGTATATCTCCTCGAGCTTCGAACAGGTGCTCGTGTTCGTCGTGATGCTCGCCGTGCTGCTCGTGCGGCCGTACGGTCTGCTCGGCCAAAAGGGCCAGGGCTTCTCCCGCGTTTAGGCCTTGACCGGCTGCGTGCCGTCGATGAGGCGGATGACGGCGGGGAAATACGTGTCGGCGTTGCCGGCGGCTTTGCTCTCTTCGTAGCGGCGGATCGCGAGCTTGAGGGCCTGCACGTCGATGCCGTTGTCCTCGGCGAGCGCGAGCGCGTAACCGAGGTCTTTGAGGGCGTACGTCGTGGGAAAGGCTTTCTCCGGGAAGTGGCGCGGCAGCATGAACTTCATGCCGTGCTGACGCAGCACGAAGCTGTCGCCCGAGCCTTTCGAAATCGTTTCGAGCAGCAGCTTGTCGTCGACGCCGGCGCTGCGGCCGATCGTCAGCGCCTCGGCCACGGCCAAATTGTTCATGATGTTGAGCATGTTGTTGAGGATCTTACACACTTCGCCGCTGCCGATCGCGCCGCAATGCGTCACGTCGGTCCCCATGCAGCGCAGCAGCGGCTCGATGCGTTCGAAGCCGGCCTGCGAGCCGCCGACCATGATGCTGAGCGTTCCGGCGACAGCGGCTTCACGCGTGCGGGTGACCGGCGAGTCGAGGTAATCGATCCCGAGTTCGAGCGCCCGGGCGCCGACTTGACGGGTCGTCGAGACGAGCGTCGTGCTCGTGTCGACGACCGTCGTGCCGGGGCGCGCGTGGGCGAACGCGCCGTCGGGACCGGTGCACACCGCCCGCACCTCGCGTTCGCCGGGCAACGAGAGAAAGACGATGTCGCACTGCCGCATGACGTCGGCGATCGAGGTCGCCGCCTCGACGCCCGCATCGGCGAGCGCGGCGATCGCTTCGGGCCGCAGATCGAAGCCGACGACCGTCCGGCCCGACTTCGTGGCGAGATTGCGGCACATCGGCCCGCCCATCACGCCCAAGCCGATGAATCCTACTTTTCCAGCCATCGGGGTGCCCTCCTCAGTCCATCAACATGCCGCCGTTCACATCGAGCACGGCGCCCGTGATCCAATGTGATTGCGGCGATGCGAGAAACAGAATCGCTTGCGCGATGTCGGCGGGCACGCCGTAGCGCCCGAGCGGAATCGTCGCCGCGGCGCTGGGCTTGTTGCCGGCGGCCACCGATTCGAACATCGGCGTTTCGACCGGACCCGGTGCGACGACGTTCGCATAGACGCCGTGCCGGGCGCCGTTCTTGGCGACCCACTTGACGATCCCGTGCACCGCCGACTTTGCGGCCACGTACGCCGGCCCGGCGGTGAACCCGCCGATCTTGGCCGCGATCGAACCGAGCGCGACGATCTTGCCGTACTTTTGCGCGACCATGTGCGGATAGATCGCGCGCAGCGGATTGAGCACGCCGCGCACGTTGGCGCTGTCGATCGCGTCCCACTCTTCGTCGGTCACCGTCTCGAGCGGCGTCCCGGAAACGACGCCGGCGCACAGCACGAGCACGTCGATGCGCCCGTGCGCTGCGATCAGTTCGCCGACCAACGCGTCGGTCTCGCTCCGCGAGCGTACGTCGTAACGCCGGTACATCGTGCCCGGATCGGCGAACGGGCGCGACGGGCCGACGATGTCGGTGGCCACGACGGTCGCCCCAGCATCAGCGAACAGTGCGGCGGTGGCGCCGCCGATCGCGCCGCACGCGCCGGTGATGAGTGCTATCTGTCCGTCGAGCCGCGGCGCGGCGCTAATCTGCACCGTTGCGGCATTGCAAACGCGCGCATGGATTCCCTGTCGTTCGATGGCTACTCGGCGCGCGAACTCCGGCGCACGTCGGCGCACGGAACGCTTTTCGAGAAAGGCCGCGGTCCCTTCGCGCAACTCCGGGGTCGCGGCGGCGACAGCGGGTGCCGCCGCCGCGGTAGACTTTCCCGTATACCTGTCGGGGCGGTCATCCGGCCCCGGGGGCGGCGGCATAGACAAGGCAGAGCACATCGCTCGCATCACGAAAGGACATCATGAAAACCCTCGTTCTCGCACTCGGTCTCGGCGCAGCCCTCGCGGCGCCGCTGCGTGCATCGGCCATGACGCAAACCGACACCGCTCCCGTAGCCAATCACTTCCTGATCGTCGATCAGACCACGGGACGCACGCTCGCCACGTTGCTCCCGGTCGACGGAAAAGCGCACGAATTCCGCTTGATCGGCAACGTCGCGGCGCCGCCTGTCGCGCTCGCGCAACCCGGTGCAACCGCCGCTCCCATGCCGCTGACGGTCGGGCAGCAGGAGCAAGCCCGCGAGGCCGCTTACCGCGCGCAGTTCCACATCCCGGATGCTACGCCGTAGGAGTGATCCGGCCGGCTCTGCGGCGGCGTAGTGAGAGCATGAAGATCACCCATCTCTCCCTCGCCCTCTGGGCCGCTCTCGCGTGGAGCGGCCCGGCCGGGGCCGCCGAGCCGGCCCCTTCGCCCGCGACCGCCAAACCGGTCGCGACCGTCCACATCAAGAATTTCGCCTATCACGAGAACAAGGTCACCGTTCACACCGGCGACACCGTCCTGTTCGTCAACGACGACGACGACGCGCACACCGTGACCGCCGCCGACAAGAGCTACGACTCGGGCGGCATGGACACCGGCGCCACGTTCACCCGCACGTTCACCAAGCCCGGCACCTACGCATACTTCTGCGCCTTACATCCGTGGATGAAGGCGGTCGTCGTCGTCCTGCCGGCCATCCCCAAGAACTAGAGGAGGACCATGCGCTGGAGTCGAGAGGAGTGCGAACATGGAACGATCCGTCGATGCCCGCGGACGATGACGCGCTCGCCGCGGACTTCGTCGCCCGCCGGCCCGACGCACTGGCCCGCGCGTACGAACGGAACGCGCGGATCCTCGTGAGCGTCGCCGGTCACGTCCTGGGCGAAGCCGCCGCCGAGGACTGCGTGCACGACGCGCTGCTGCGCGTTTGGCAGACGCCCGATTCATACCGGCCCGAACGCGGATCGCTGCGCGCGTTCTTGGTCTCCTGCGTCCGTAACGAAGCGATGAACCGCCTGCGCAGCAGCGGCCGTCGCGTCGAGCGCGAGCGGCGCGCCTACCTGCTCGAACCGGCGGCGGTCGAAACGATCGAGGCGGCCGATCCGATCGACGCGCGCCGCGTGCGCGCCGCCCTCGCGCGCTTGCCGCACGAACAACGCGAGGCGATCGTACACGCCTATTTTGAAAATCTGTCGCACGCGCAAATCGCCGAACGCTTCGGGTTGCCGCTCGGGACGGTGAAGAGCCGCGTCGCGCTCGGCATGCGCAAGCTCCACGCCGAGCTCGCGGGAGCGGGCGCATGAGCGCGCACGTCGGCGAGGATGCCGAACTGTACGCGCTCGGCCTGCTCGATGCCGAGCGGCGCGCTGAGGTCGACGCGCACGCCGCCGCCTGCGACGATTGCTTGCGCGCGCTGGGCGAAGCGGAAGAGACCGCAGCACTGCTCGCCGCCGCATTACCCGAGCTGACGCCGTCGCGCGCGCTCGGCGAACGGTTGCGAGCGGCCACGACGCCGGCGAACTCGCCGGTCACGCCGCTGCGCCGGCCCTCCGCGCGCAGTCCACGATGGTTTGCCGGGCTCGCCGTGGCCGCCGCACTCGTGCTCGCGCTCGGCGCGGGGTGGTATCAGAGCAGCGTCATGCACGGGAAGTTGCAGGCGAACGACGTGGCGGTCGCGATGCTGGTGCACAGCCACTTCAGCCACGTCCCGATGACGACGACCGCCGCGGGGGGAACGCTCGCCGCCAAGGTGCTCTACGCTCGCGACGGGAGCTGGATCTACGTCGTGGTCGACGGCGCGAGCGGAGAACTCGCCGTGAGCGCGACGATCGACGGCAAACCGTGGGAGGCGGGAAGCGCGGTCGTCAACCGTGAGACGGCCAGCCTCTTCGTGCGGCCTCCCGGACGGCCGCAATCGGTCGAGTTGACCCGGGATGGAACGGTCGTCGCCGAAGCCAAGCTCATCTACTGACGCGCTCGCGCATACCTCACGCCCGCAGGTCTTGCCATTGAACACGAACGACTGCAAGGAAAACGCTCCCCGCCGGGTCGCGGTGGTGACCGGCGCAGGAAGCGGCATCGGCCGCGCATCGGCGGTCGCCCTCTCTGAAGCGGGCTTCTCCCTCGTGCTGGCCGGCAGACGCCTCGAACCGCTTCAAGAGACTGCCGCCGCGCTGGCGGGCCCGGGCCTCGCGGTGCCGGCCGACGTCGGCAACGCGCTCGCCGTGGACGAACTCTTCGCGCGCGCAACGGAGGCGTTCGGCCGCGTCGACGTCCTTTTCAACAATGCCGGCATCTCGTCGCGGAGCGCCCCGATCGACGAGATCGCGCCGGAGGAGTGGGCCGCGGCGGTCAGCGTCAACCTGACCGGAGCCTTCCACTGCGCCCGGGCCGCGTTCGGCATCATGCGGCGGCAAACTCCGCAAGGCGGACGGATCATCAACAACGGTTCCATCTCGGCCCACGTGCCGCGGCCCGGCTCGGCGCCGTACACGGCGACGAAACATGCGATCACCGGGCTCACGAAGTCGATCGCGCTCGACGGCCGGCCGTACGACATCGCGTGCGGCCAGATCGACATCGGCAACGCCGCGACGACGATGACCGAGAGGATGCGCCAAGGCGTCCCGCAGCCGTCCGGCGTGCTCGCGGTCGAACCGGTGATGGACGTCAACGAGGCTGCGCGCGCGGTCGTCTTCATGGCGACGCTGCCTCCGGGGCAAACGTTCAGTTCATCACGATCATGGCTACGAAGATGCCGTTCGTCGGTCGCGGCTGAACGGCGCCCGAACCGCTGCGACCGTCTTCAGGTGCGCGGCCGGTCACCCTCGGGCGGCGGAAACGCGAAGCCGTCTTCGAACACCTTCTCGCACGCCTCGACCGCGCTGCGCTCGTAGAGCCGGCCTTTCCCCGCCGCGATTTCCGCCAGCGCGCTCTCGATGCCGTAAGCCGGCCGGTACGGGCGATGGAACGTCATCGCTTCGACGACGTCGGCGACCGCCAGGATCTTCGCCCCGAGCAAAATGTCGGGCGCATGCAATTCGTTGGGATATCCCGAACCGTCGAGCCGTTCGTGATGCTGCAGCACCATCTCGGCGACGGGCCACGGAAAGCGGATGCGCTTGAGGATGTCGTAGCCGGCTTGCGGATGCATTTGGATCGTGGCGAATTCTGTCGGGGTCAATCGTCCCGGCTTGCTCAGAAACTCTGCCGGAGTCTGGATCTTCCCGATGTCGAGCACGAGCCCGGCGACGGCGACGCCGCCGATTTCGGTTTCGGGCAGCGCCATTTGCCGAGCGATCGCGACCGCGAGGCTCGAAACGTTGCGCTGGTGGCCGGCCGTATACGGATCGCGCAACTCGATCATTCCCGCCAGCGACGCGACCGTCTCGCGCATGCTGTCGCGCAACCGGATCTGCGCGGCGTCGCGGGCCGCGCGGTCGCGCAGTGCGACGATCCCGTACGAGATGTCGGCGCCGAGTTCGGCCAGCAAGGTCACCTCGTCGTCGTCGAACGCATCGGCCTCGCCCGAATAGAGCGCGAACGCCCCGAACGCGGCGCCGTCGTCCAATAGCGGCACCGCAACGCTCGATCGGAAGCCGCGTTTCGTCGCTTCGTCCCGCCACGGAGCGACGGCTGGATTGTCCTCGTAATTCCGGTTGACGATCAGCGTGCGGGTGCGGATCGCGCGCCCGGCCGGCCCTTGCCCGCGCCCCGTGTCCGCCCAGCGAATGTCGGCGTTTTTCAGGAAGTCGGTACCGTGGCCGGCCATCGCCGCCGGCCGCACCGTCTTAGCGGCGTCGTGTTCCGCAAACCCGATCCACGCCATGCGATACCCCCCGACGCCGACCGCGACTTCGCACATCGCTTGCAGCAGGTCGCGTTCGCTCGTCGCTCGCACCAGAGCCGCATTCGATGCACTGAGGGTTGCGAGCGCGCGATTGAAGCGTCGTAGCGCGACTTCGGTTTGTCTCGACTTCGTGACATCGAGGAAACTACTGCGGATGACGAACCCGTCAGCGGTCGGCAACAGCGCCAGTTGCACTTCGATGAGCCGTTCGTTGCCCTTGGCCGTGGTGATGCGGCGCTCGAACTTGACCGGTTCACCAGCCAGGGCTCGAGCCGTATGCTCCCGGAAGCTGGCCACCAGGTCGGTTCCGCCCGGCTGTATGGCGGAATAGAAGGCGCGCGCGCCGCGCTCGAGCAGTTCGTCGCGGCCGCACTCGAACAACGCTTCGGCGGCCCGATTGGCTTCAACGAATCGATCTTTGCGGTCGTCGTAGAGCAGGATCGCGTCGGGAGCGCTCTCGAGCAACACGCGCAGCCGCTCCTCACTGGCGCGCACGGCTTCCTCGGCCCGCTGCAACTGCGTCACGTCGACGGTGACCCCGATGATGGCGGGCCTTCCGCGGTGGCGCGCAACCGTTGCCTGCGAAAGCACGGTGATCGTTCGCCCATCCTTGCCCACGCAGGCGACGGTATGCGGCACGGCCTGGATTTCGCCGGCGATCAACCGTGAAAAGTTTGCCATCGCCTCGCGACGATCGCCGTCGGCAACGAATTCTCCGAAGGAACGGCCGATGAGATCCGCTTGCTCGTAACCGGCCATCCGCGCAAAGGTCGGGTTGATGTACGCAATCGTGCCGTCGAGTTCGAGCACGTAGACGCCTGCGACGTTCTGATCGACGATCGCGCGGAACTCCTCGGCGTCATCGATGACGTGGCGCAACCCTCCGGTGCCGGTCGTGACGTCGCGAAAGATCCATGCCGCAAGCGCTTCCTTCGCGTGCGGGTTCGTCGTCAACGGCTCGGAGAACCATGCGAAGACCCGGCCATCGTTGAGGATCAGCGACTCGTGACTGCGGCCCGCGGGCCGCTCCCGGAGCGATTTCGCGCGCGCCGAAAAGTCAGCCGAATCGACGACCGCGCCCGCGAGGCGGTCGATGAGCGCGTCCCCCGGCGCAGTCGTGACGTCGGCCTGCGCGACGTTCCACATTTCGGCGAACGCCGCGTTGCAGCACACGGGATCCAGCCGCGAGTCGACGACGAGCAATCCGTCGGGAAACGCATCCGGCGAGAACGTCGAGCCACGCGGCTTCGGAGAATCGTTCGGTCTCATGACGGTAACCGATCCGCTGCGTTGCGATCCGCACGCCGGCACGAGCAAACCCGGTTGTCGCGGGCGCTCGGTCCCCTCGAGCAGCGACGACTGTAAACCCTTACAAGCGGTGCGACGCCCATTGCCACCCCCATCAATTTACGGCGCACCCGAACTTTTTGCCATTGAAGTAAGAATCCCTGATGTCGCAAGGGACCCGCGCTACGGCGCTGGGTATTCTGCCGGTCATACGACTGTCCAAATTGCGCATTATGGTGTCTCGCGTCACAGTCGGGGGAGTCGCGGAAGTTTGCTCCCTCGTCTCCCCGGCGGCGAGGAAGCGCGTGCTACGTGCTTAAAAAGATGAGCAAGCGAGCACGACGGAGGGACGCGCATGCCGGAGGAAATCCTACTGACGACGCTGGTCGGAAGCTATCCGCAACCGGAGTGGCTCATCGACCGCGACAACCTCAAATCACGTTTGCCGCCGCGCGTCCGCGTGCGCGACATCTGGCGCGTCGCCGAGCCGTTCCTGGAACAGGCTCAGGACGACGCGACGCTGATCGCGTTGCGCGACATGGAACGGGCCGGCCTCGACATCGTCAGCGACGGTGAGATCCGGCGCGAGAGCTACTCCAACCGTTTCGCCAACGCGCTCTCCGGGGTCGATCTCGACAACCCGGGCACGGCGATCGATCGCACCGGCCATCCGAATCCGGTCCCGCGCATCGTCGGCCCGATTCGCCGCATGCACGCCGTGCAGGTCCGCGACGTCGAGTTCTTGCGCAAGAGTACGGACCGCCGCATCAAGATCACCGTACCCGGCCCGTTCACCGTCACGCAGCAGGCGCAGAACGACTACTACGCCGATGAAGCGGAATTTGCGATGGACGTCGCGGCCGCGATCAACGAGGAACTGCTGGACTGCAAGGCCGCCGGCTGCGACGTCGTGCAGATCGACGAACCGTACCTCCAAGCGCGCAGCGAAAAGGCACGCGCCTTCGCCGTGGCTGCGATCGATCGCGCGCTGCGGAACGTCGCGGGGCCGACCGTCTTGCACACGTGTTTCGGCTACGCCCACATCGTGCACCATCGCCTCCCCGGCTACCCGTTCCTCGAAGAGCTCCAGGGCTGCGCCGCGGCGCAGATCTCGATCGAAGCGGCCCAACCGCGGCTCGATCCATCGGTGTTGACGGCGTTGGGATCGAAGACCGTCATGCTCGGCGTGATCGACCTCGGCGATCCGGCGGTCGAAACCCCCGACCTCGTCGCGCAGCGTATCCGCGCGGCGCTGACGACCGTTCCGCCGGAGCGGCTGGTCGTTTCGACCGATTGCGGCATGAAGTACCTCTCGCGCGACGTCGCGTTCGGCAAGCTGCAGGCACTCGTCGCCGGAACGAAGCTCGTGCGCGCCGAGCTTTCCGGCGTCGCCGTGTGAAGAGCTAACCGAGACGCCCGGCGTAGCGCTCCAAGAGGTCCCACGCCTGCGAGCCGAACTCCGACTTCCAGTGCGGATAGAAGCCGCCTAGCTTGGCTCGGAACGTGGCGGCGTCGGCGGTGTTGACGAGCAGACCCTGCCGCTGGAGCTTGTCGGCCACCGCGTTGTTGAAGAGCAGGTTCTCGCGCCGCTGCGCGAGCGCAAAGGCGTTCATGTTGATCTGCACGATCTTCTGCAGATCGGGGTCGAGCGCTTTCCAAGCCTCCGGATTGGCGACGACCCACACCCCGTCCCAGATGTGGTTCGTGATGCTCAGGTACTTTTGCACCTCGAAGAAGTGGAGCGACTCGATCGCGTGGTACGTGTTCTCTTCGCCGTCGACGGCTTTCGTCTGCATCGCAGTGTACAGTTCGTTCACGTCGAACGCGGCCGGCACGGCTCCGAGCGAGCGGAACAGATCGACCCACAGCTTCGAATTGGGGACCCGGATCTTGATCCCCGCCAGGTCGTCGGCGGTGCGAATCGCTTTGGTCGAGGTCGTCACCTGGCGGAACCCGCTGTCGAGCATGCGCGGCATCGGGACCAAACCCCGGGCGGCGATTTCGCCGCGGACGTACTCGCCGAGCGCGCCGTCGAACGCTCCCAGGGCCACCGCCTCCGACTTCCACGCGAACGGCACGTCGGCGATCTGGCTGACGGGCACCACGACCCCGAGGATGCCGGCGGAGATCGACATGAACTCGAGCGCGCCCGAGCGCACCTGCGAGAGCATCGCCGTGTCGCCGCCGAGGATCGCATTGGGATAGAGCTTGACGTCGAGCCGGCCACCCGACTGCGCGTACACGTTCTTCCACATCGTCACCGCGCCGGTGTTGCGCGGATCGTCGATCGGGACGTTGGACCCCATCTTGTACTGGAACTGCGCTGCCTGCGCGGGCGCGCGCACGACGTTGATCGTCGCGAACACGGCCGCGGAGGCCATGGCGGTTTTGCGCGAGACGGTCGTCATGAAACACCTCCGGGCGCTTCGCGTTCGAGCGACCGCACGACGTAGGGCATGAGCCCGCCGGCTGCGATCAATTCGCGCATGAAGCCGGGAATCGGCGCGGCCGTGAAGGCAGCGTCACCGCTCAGGTTGCAAACGGCGCCGCTCGACAGGTCGACCGTGAGGCGATCGCCGGTCCGGATCGCGCCGGCCGGGATGTCGGCTTCGAGCAGCGGGATGCCGAGGTTGAAGCTGTTGCGGTAGAAGATCTGGCCGTAACTCACGGCGATCGCGCAGCTGATGCCCAGCCCTTTCATCGCGATCGCCGCGTGCTCGCGCGAACTTCCGCAGCCGAAGTTCTTGCCGGCGATCACGATATCGCCTGGGGCGATCCGCGCGGCCAGGCTTGGATCCACACCCTCGAAGCAGCGTGCGGCCAGCGTCGCCGGGTCCCACGTGACCAGATACTTCGCCGGGATGATGACGTCGGTGTCGACGTCGTCGCCGAACACCCAGGCGTTCCCCTCGAACATGCGCGCTTACCTCAACTCGTCGGGTGAACCGATGTACCCGAGGACGGCCGAGGCAGCGGCAACCCACGGGTTCGTCAAGTAGGTCTCCGCCGTGGGCGAACCCTGACGCCCGACGAAGTTGCGGTTCGAGGTCGAGACGCAGCGCTCGCCGTCGCCGAGCACGCCCATGTGCGCCCCGATGCACGGGCCGCAGGTCGTGGGGCTGAACACGCCACCGGCGTCGGTCACGATCTCGGCGATGCCCTCGCGGAGGCATTGTTTGTAGATGTCGCTCGTGCTCGGAATGACGATCAGCCGCACGGTCTCGGCCACCTTGCGCCCGCGCAGGATCTCCGCAGCCGCGCGCATGTCGGTCAGCCAGCCGTTCGTGCACGAACCGATGTAGACTTGATCGATCGCGATACGGCCGATCTCGGCGACCGGCCTCGCATTGCTCGGCTTGCTCGGCAGCGCCACGACCGGCGTAACTGCCCCCGCGTCGATGTCGTGCACCGCCACGTACTCGGCACCTGCATCCGCATAGACGGGCGTGAACGGCCGTTGCGCGCGGTCGGAAACGTATGCGAGCATCGCGTCGTCGGGCTCGATGATCCCGTTGAGCGCCCCGGCTTCCACCGCCATGTTCGGCAACGCGAACCGTTCCTCGACCGAGAGCGCCCCGATCGCTTCACCGCCGAACTCCATCGCGCATCCGAGCGCGCCGGCGACCCCGATCTTGCCGATCGTCGCCAGCATCAGGTCCTTGCCCGTCACCCACGGCGCAAGCTGCCCGTGATAATTGAAGCGGATCGTCGCCGGAACGCGGAACCACGTTCGCCCGGTGGCCAGTACCGCGGCGACGTCGGTCGAACCGATGCCGGTCGCAAACGCGCCGACGCCGCCCCCGGTGCACGCGTGTGAGTTACCGCCGGCGAGCAGCTCGCCGGGGAGCACCAGACCGCGCTCGATCGCCGCGACGTTGTGGATCGCTTGCGCGCCGTCGGCGAAGAACCGCTCGATGCCCATCTCCCGGCAGAAATCGCGCATCAGCTTCACCGTGTTGGCGACGGTCGCGCTCTTGCTCGGCGTGTTGACCATCGGCGTCAAGAACACGCGCTCGGGATCGAACACCTTGGTGATACCGTACTCGCGCAATATCCCGATCGAAATCGGCGCTCCGAGATCGTCGCTGTACGTCTGATCGACGCGGACCTGCACCAGATCGCCGGGACGAACCACGTCGCGATCGGCGTGGCTCGCCAAGATTTTCTCCGTCATCGTCATCGCCGTCATGCCGGCACCGCCGGCCGTCCGAGCAGGGGCGCGACGAGCGCGTCGACGCGGGGCAGATCGTCGATCCGCTCCGCCGCATCGATCAGCGACGCCGCGGCCGCAGACGAAACGATACCGTCCAGAAGCCCGTGAACCTTCGCCCGCAACTCGGCGGCGCCGAGTGGATTGCGGGGACTTCCCTTGGCGTTCGCCGCTGCCGCGGCGAAGCAGCGCCCGTCGTGCAGTTCCACCGCGACCCGCGCGGGCCACGTTGCCGGGAACACGGCATCGAGGTCCGCCGCCGGCCGGCACTCGACGACCCCCAAGAGCCGCCGCACGCCCGGGTCGAAGATGGCCTCCTCGCGGTACTCGGGCAGCAACGCACGCCGGAAGCGGGCGGCGACCGCCAGCGCATACGGCAAGCTGAATTGCGCGTCGACGACGCTCCGCGGATCGTGTTTGATCGCGTGCGGCTCGGCGACGATCGGGATGCTGCTCGCGGGAATCTCCACCCGAATCGCCGCGATCTGGTCGGCAACGAGGTCGTGCGCGTTCACGACGTCGAGTAGCGCGTCGATGGCAGCGTGATTGTGACGGCAGCACGAGTGCGGCTTGATGGCGGTCTCGCTCACTTCCCAAACCGCGCCCAGACCGGCGAGGATCCGCTCGGGATGCGTTGTGTCCGAGTACGCGTGCAAGAACCCGTGCGCCCCCTCGAAAATCTCACGCGGGCCGGTGATCCCTTCGGCCGCCATCAGGGCCGCGACGATCCCGGCGTGCGCGGCCATGCCCGGATGCATGCGCTTGACCAGCGAACCGTTATCCATGTACTGCATCGAGCCGGCGGCCATGCTCCCGGCGATCGCGAGCGCGTGCGTCGCTCGCTCCGCGCTCAAGCGCAGCAGGCGCGCGGCGATGGCGGCCGCCGCAAAAGTGCCGCAGGTGGCGGTCGGATGAAAGCCTTGGGCATAGTGCGATTTGACGTTGATCGCGTTGCCCAAGCGGCCGATGACCTCGTATCCCAGGATCGCGCTGGTCAAGAACGCCGCGCCGCTCGCCTCCGTGGCCTGCGCCATGGCCAAAGCGGCGGGGAAGACGACGACGCCGGGATGGAGCGACGACAGCTCGGTGACGTCGTCCATCTCGATCGCGTGCGCGGTGCCGCCGTTCGCCAGTGCCGCAGCCTGCGGTGCGAGCGTGTAGCCCGCGCCGATGACGGCGCACGGGCCTTGGGTGGACAACGCGCGCGCGGCGTTGCGGATCATCGCGCTCGAAGGAGCGAGGCTCGCGCGGGCAACGACCGCGAGAAAGTCGAGCGCGAGCTCCCGCGCCCGAGCACGAACCTCCGTAGGTATGTCGCCGCTCGCAACCGTCGTGCAAAATTCCGCAAGCTGCGCGGACAGGCTGACTATCACTGCCGTTCCTCCAAGCGACGGACTGGGCTTGACGCTGGACGCCGGTGCCGAGACGACGCGAAACGAGCGCGCGCACCTAACGTGCGTCGCTCTCATCGGTATAGAAAACGTACGCAGAGCGCGCGTGTTTGTCAAGGCGCGCGCCCGGTCGCGACGATGTGAACGCTAACGCGAAGATTGGTACGGCATCGCACATTCCGCATTCGATGCGATCGTCCTAAGAACGCTTGTGGGCGTTCCTCATTTCGACGATCATAAAAATGATTGCCACCCCCAACAGAGAATCATGACGCAATCTTTGCTCCAAGTTCCTTGGAGTTTCGTTTCACCGCGAGAACCTTGTCGATAACCTACTAGTGCGGGTGCGGCTCGATTGGGGTTCGGACATCATCTTGCAAAAAGTCGAACGGACATTTCTCGAAAGCCTGCTGCGCGTCGCAGCGGAGGGGATCGTCGTCCACGGCGCTGACGGGCGGATCGTCCTGTGCAATGCCTCCGCGACGGCGATGCTCGGGCTTTCGGAGGAGCACCTCATAGGGCGTACGTCGTACGACGTCGATTGCGTGACGGTCCACGAAGACGGATCGCCGTTCCCCGCACACGACCATCCCGCGGCCGTCACGCTTCGCAGTGGAGAGCCCTGCCACGGCGTGGTCATGGGCATCCGGCATGGGGCGCATCGCCCGCGCTGGATCAGCGTCAACACGGCTCGACTGGCCGGCGGCGACGGTACGGTTCAGCACGTTTTTGCCGTGTTCACCGACATCACGGCGCGCATCGAGGCGACCAGACGGCTGCGCGAAACGTTGGAGCAGTTGCGAACGTCGAACGACTCGATGCGCCAGGTCGAGAAGCAACTCCGGACGATCATCACGATGATCCCCGACTTGCTCTGGCTCAAAGACCTCAACGGAGTCTATCGGGAGTGCAACCCGGCCTTCGAACGTTTCTTCGGCGCGACCCGGATGCAGATCGTCGGCAAAACGGACCGCGACTTCATCGACTTCGAGCTCGCGGATGCGTTTCGCGAGCGCGATCTGGCGGCACTGCATTCCAACTTGGACGTCGTGGAAGAAACCCTGACCTACGCGGGCGACGGCCGTCGAGCGTGGGTGGAGACGATCAGAACGCCGTTGCGCGACGCAGCCGGTGCCCCGATCGGCATCCTGGGGGTCGCGCGCGACGTCACCTATCGCCACGCGCTCGAGGATCAGCTCCGGCTGACGGTCACCGAGTTGGAAACGCTGAACGAGCGATTCCAAGAGCTGGCGCGCACCGATCCGCTCACGGCGTTGGCGAACAGGCGTGCCCTCACGGAGGCCATGCAGAACGAACTGGCGCGGATCAAGAGGCACGGCACGGCGAGCGCGTTACTGATGATCGACATCGATCGCTTCAAGCACGTGAACGACACGCACGGGCACGAAGCCGGCGACCGTGCGCTGACGGCGCTGGCGTCGGTTCTCAAGTCGATCGCGCGCGCCACCGATTTGCCGGCCCGGTTCGGCGGTGAGGAGTTCGTCGTGCTGCTCACGCACACACGCGTGCCCGGGGCGCAGCTCATGGCGGAGCGGATCCGGTCGACGATCGCCGGCCTGCCGATCGCATCTCCGCTCGGCGCCTTCAACTTCAGCGTCAGCATCGGCGTGGCGCCGATGCTCTCCGGCGACCGGGATTGGTCGGCGGCCGTCTCGCGCGCCGACGCGGCGATGTATCGTGCCAAAGCGGCGGGATGCAATCGCGTCGAGGTCGCGTCGTTGCAGCAAGCCCTCATGTGCTAAGCTCCGCGGCGCACGCGGACCCGGGGCAGCTCAACCGTCGCGCAACAGGTCCATGAGCGCGCGCACGTCCGGCTGCTCTTCGAGCGTTTCCACGAGCCCGACCGCAGCTCGCGCGCGATCTTCGCCGATGAGGCGGCGGGTGCAGCGGTAGAACTTGTCGAGCCTCTGTTCGCGCGTCAGCGGAAAGCCGACCCACCCCGTCAGCTCCTGCACGCGTTTCTCGAATATCGTCCCGTCGCGCAGCACCACCTTCAGGTCGACGTGCATGCGGTCGAAGTCCGCTGGGATCGTGTCGTCGAAGATCACGTGCACGCGCGGCAGCATCGCGACGGCGTCGGCCGCGAAGCGGCGCTCGTTCGTGAACGAATCGACTTCGACCCCGCCGTCGAGCAGCGCCACGCTGGTCGTGTACTGCACGCTGAACTTGCCGTCCAGCCCGGTCTGCGGCTGCGGCCGGTCGACGTACGGAAAGCGTGGAAATCGGACCTCGACCCGCTCGACGTCGGCCGGGTCGATGTTGTGCTCGCGACGCAATGCGAGCGCGGCGTCGATCGGCCGGTGGGTGAAATAGTTGCTGGGATGCTTCTTGAACCCCACGCCGGGTTCGACCATCCGGAACGGGGCACCGAAGCCCTCGACGATCAGCGCCGGCTCGGCGTTCCCAGGGGAGAATGCGTCGAAGAAGCCATTGGGTCCGAAGACGTCGGACGCCGCCGTCCAGCCCATCGAGGCCAGCACCGCGCACTCGACCCCCATGCGCGCGCCGTGGCCCGAATGCGACGACTTCGTCATCGTGCCGGTGTTGATCGAGAGACTGCCGGCCCGCGAGCCCGCGAGCCCGAACGCCATGAGCCACTGATTGCGGTCGAGGTTCAGCAGCTTTGCGACGCCCGCAGTCGCGCCGAAGAGCCCCGTGGTCCCCGGCTTATGGAACCGCTTCCCCGTCTCGAGGCCGTGGGCCGCGAGCCGCAGGCGCCCCTGCACTTCGAACGCAACGACGATCGCCTCGACGACCGCCTTCCCCGCCAGCCCGCGATGCTCCGCGACCGCCAAGATCGCCGGCAGCGTCGGCGAGGTCGGATGGTTGAGCGGGTACCACGTGTTGTCGAAGTCGAGCGCGTGCGCCATCGTCCCGTTGGCGAAGGCGGCTTCGGCCGGCGACGCCTTGAAGCCGCCGGTGACGACGGTCGCAACTCCGCTGCCGGCATTCTCACGAACGTACTGCTTGACGATGCGCCCCAAACCGAGCGGCTCGTCGGAGCCCGCGACGGTCACGCCGAGCCCATCGAGGGCGACTGCCTTGGCCATGTCGATCGCCGCGCGCGGCAGATCGTCGTAACGAACGCCGCGCGCGCAATCGACAAAACGCTCGGTTAACGTCGAAACCATCGTTGCTCCAAACTCCGGGTGGTCAGCGCGCGGGGGCGGCCGTTCGCTCCTCTACGAGCGACGCCGCCCCGTTGCCGGCGATGCGCCCGAACACGGCGCCGCGGGTGAGCCCTGCGCCGGCCGGATAATTCACGTAGAAGAACCCGCCGGTGTTCTCGCCGCTCGCGAACAGCCCGCGGATCGGCCGCCCTGCCAGATCGATCACGCGCGCTTCGGTGTCGATCCGCAGGCCGCCGAAGGTAAACGTGATGCCGCCGGTCACCGCATAGGCGACGTACGGCGGCTTCTCGAGGCGGGTCGCCCAGTTCGTCTTCTCGATCCCTAGACCGGTCGTGCGTTTTCCGTCGAGCACCGTCGGATTGAACGGCGTCGGGTCGTTGGCCGCCTCGTTGTATTGCGCGAGCGTCGCCAGCGCCGCGGCCTTGTTGAACCCATGCTTGCCGAAGCGCCGTTCGATCCCGTCGACCAGGCCGGCGAACGTGTCGGCCACTACCGGGACGCCGGTGCTATATCGTGGTTCGAGATTCCCGATCGTCTGCTGATCGAAGATCTCGAATGCGATCCCGCCGCGTTCCTTCAGAATTTCACCACCGTACTTCGCGTACGTGTACGTGTTGAAGTCGACCCCTTCGTCGAGAAATCGCTCGCCGTCGAGATTGATCATCACGCAGTAGGGATACGAGAGGCGGTTCGTCTTGTCGGTCAGGCGCAACTCCCCGTACTCCGGCGCGTCCGCGTCGATCGGGGTCGCATGACAGCCCGACCACTGGCCGGCCGACGCCGCGCCTAACTCGAACGCCGCACGCGTCAGTTCGCCGGTATCGTAACGCGTGCCGCGCACCTTCACCGTGCTCCACGCCGGGCCCAAGTACGCGGTGCGCATCTCGGGGCTGGCTTGGAATCCGCCGTTGCCGAGCACGACGGCGCTGGCGTGCAATTCTTCAATGCCGTCGTTCGTGCGCACCATGACGCCGTTAACGCGCCCGTTGTCGGTGAGCAACCGCATCGCTTGCGCCTGATAGCGGACTTCGATGCCCCGCTCGCCGGCCACCGCGAACCATCCGGCCGACAAGCCGACGCCTTCGTGATACGAGCGCAGAGCGGCCCCGAACGAGAGCTGCATCTTGTCGGTGCCGGGGATCATCGCCGCGCCGACGACTTTGCCGAACTCCCACTCGATGCCCAGACCGGCCATCCACCGGACCGTTTCGTACGAGCGGTCGACCAAGATCGCGCTCAGTTCCGGATCGTTGCGGCCGCCGGTCACGCGTTCGAGATCGGCGAGAAAGGCTTCGCGCGGATATGGATCGACGATCACCTTCGCCGGATCGCCGTGCTTGCCGATCAGCGGCATCAGATCGTCCAGCCCGCGATACACGCAGCGGAAGATGCCGCCCGTGAAGCGCGTGTTGCCGCCGCGCGTTTTCTCGTCGGCCTTTTCCAAGACGAGAACGTCGCACCCGCGCTCGCGTGCGGCGACCGCGGCGGCAAAGGCCGCGTTGCCGGCACCGATCACGATCACGTCATAGGTCCGTTTCGCATTCATCCGATATCCCTCCACGCGCTACCGGTGTTTGTGCCTTTCAGGCCAAGAGACGGGTCAACTCGGAGGCGTCGCCGAGCTCCTCGAGGTTGAGGACCAGGTCGCGAATCGTCCCGACGCGCTCCGCCGCGACCCCGTGACGCGCGAGCTTCTCGAACTTCTCGACGATGTCGGCGTCGCTCGCGAAACGGCGGTCGCTGCCGCGCTGCGTTTCGACCGCAGTGCGCAGCAACGTGCCGTCCTTCAGCTCGATCGCGAGCTTGACCGCGTGCCGCCGTTCGCGGCCCGCTGCCGTGATCTCTGGATCCTCCACGACCTCGACCCGATGCGCGAGCGCGATCTTTTGGGGATCGACGATCGTTTCGGGCGTGAACTGATCGACGAAGACGTCGTTCTCGTAGAGCAAGGTCGCGATGCAGAACGGCAGGTTCAACTGGGCGGCCGTCATCCCGTTGGGGACGTAACGCCAGCCGGCGTGTTCGACCGTGACGTACGAGCCCTCGACGACGATCCGGGCGACGTCATCAGGGCCGAACGGATGCTGCGCGCGCAGCTCGCGCACGCCGTCGAGCGCGGTGTGATTGCTCATCACGCACGAGTAGAACTTGAGCCCGATCCGCAGCGTCTCCCACGTCTGGTCGAAGCCCGCGATCAACCGCTCCATGTCGAAGCGGTCGGTCGAACGCGAGAACGTCGTGCAGAAGCCGCCGTACTCGCTCTCGAAGACGTTTTGGATCCCGGTGAAGCCGTTCTTGGCGAGCAGTGCGCCGTAGAGTCCGCTCTGCGCCGAGCGGCCCGAATGCATCCGCTTGACCATCGCGCCGAACTGCGCCGCCATCAACCCGGCGGCTTGCGTCCCGGCGATCCCGAGCGCGTGCACGGTTTGCTCTTCATCGAGTTCCAGGGCCCGCGCCGCACCGGCAGCGGCGGCGAACACGCCGACCGTGCCGGCCGAGTGCCATCCCTGCGCGATGTGTTCGGGATTCATGCACAGCCCGACGCGCGGACCGACTTCGTAGCCCGCGACCGCCGCGGTGAGGAAGTCCTTGCCGGTAAGCTTCGTGCCCGAATCGACGAGCGCGACGATCGGCGACAGCGTCACCGCCCCGACGTGCAGGACGCCGTACGGGTGAGCGTCGTCGAGCTCGAAGCCTTGCACCTGCGAGCCGTTCGCGAGCGCCGCGTGGGGCGAGCTCAGCTTGAGCCCCGTGCCCCACACCGAGCACGTGCGCGTGTCGTCGACCGACGCCAGCGTCTGGGCGAGGATCTTGCTCCACGGTAACTGCGCGCCGTAAAGCCCGCACCCGAACGAGTCGAGGATCAGCAGCTTGATCCGGTGGCGCACGTTCGCGGGAATGTTTTCATAGCGCAGGCCGGAGACGAATCGGGCCATGCGCTTGGTGTACGGATTGGTCGGCGCCTCAACCGCGGGGGCGCTCATACCGCGGCCCCCACGCTCGCGCTCGCATACCGGGCGGCGTTTACGCCCGCGATCCGGCCGAACACGGCCCCGCGCACGAGTCCGGCGCCGCCCGGATAGTTGAAGAAGAAAAATCCGCCTTGGATTTCGCCCGTCCCGAACACGCCGGCGATCGGAGTGCCCGACGCGTCGACGACTCGTGCCTCGGTGTCGGTGCGCACGCCGCCGAAGGTGAACGTCAGGCCGCACGACGCCGAGTACGCCGCGTACGGCGGCGTATCGATGCGCTGGGCCCAATTCGTCTTCTCCGGCACGAGGCCGCGCGTCGCTTTGCCGTCCTTCGCGTCGGGGTAGAACGTACCGTCGCCGACCGCGGCGTTGTACGTGCGCATCGTTTCGAGGAAGCGCGTTCGGTCGAAGCCGGCTTCGGGCCAGCGTGCGACGATGCCGTCGGCGAGCTCCTCGAGCGTTTGCGCGACGATCGGGGCGGCGGTCTTGTACCGTGGCTCGAGCAAGTGCGTCACTTTCGCATCGAAGATTTGGAACGCGATTCCCTGCGGCTGCGCGAGCACCGCGCGCCCGGTCTTCGCGTAGGTGAAGAGCTTGACGTTCTCGCCCTCGTCGACGAACCGTTCGCCCGCGACGTTGACCATCACGCTGAAGGGATACGAGAGCCGGTTCGTCTTGTCGGTCATGACGAGATCGCCGTACGGCGGCGCTTCGGCATCGATCGGCGTCGCGTGGGCGCCCGGCCATTCGCCGTACGGCTCGCCGCCGGCCCCGATCGCTGCTTCGAGCATTTCGCCCGTGTTGTGGCGGGTGCCGCGCACCTTGACGTGCTCCCACTGCGGGCCCATGTGCTGCGCGCGCAGCGCCGGGTTCGAGCCGAACCCGCCGCTCCCCAAGACGATCGCGCCGGCCTCGAGCGAACGCCGGCCCGCGGGCGTCTCCACGTCGACCCGGGCCGGCGAATCGCCCGAGGCCGGCGTCAGGGCGACGACCGCGTGCTCGTAGCGGACATCGACGCCCAAGCCTTCGACGATGCGAAACCAGTCGTCCGATAGGCTATGGCCGTCGTCGAGAGCGCGGATCGCGGCACCGAACGGGATCTTGCGCCGCCCCGCGTCGTCGCGCACGAGCGATCCGAGGACGTTGAAGTTGAAGCGCACGCCGAGACCGGCCATCCAGAGCATCGCGTCGTAAGCACGGTCGATCAGCACGGCGACCAGGTCGCGATCGAAGCGCCCTTGGCAGATGCGCTCGAAGTCGGCGAGGTAGTCGCTCTTGCGGTACGGCTCGACCACGACCGCGTTCGGATCGGCGTTGCCGCGCACCAGCGGCGCGAGCTCATCGATGGTGTCGAACGGCACGCGAAAGAGCCCTCCCGAGAACTTCGTGTTCCCGCCGCGTTCGGCGCGACTGGCCTTCTCGAGCACGACGACACGCGCCCCCGCTTGCCGCGCCGCCGCGGCCGCAGCCAACGCGGCATTCCCAGCCCCGACGACGACGACGTCGGCACGCTCGGAAAGTCGGACAATCATCACTCAAGGGACCTCGTGCAAGGGACGCGATTGCGGGCGTGTATACCATCGCCGTATACGAAAGAAGTATACAAAGGATAGCCTCCTCACCCTAGCGGCACAATACGAATAGATGGATTTTGACGGTCTCGCATCCGATCCAAACGTCGCTTCGAAGATCGCCTTTGCCGGGGGCGTACCGTCCTTTGACCCAACCGAACCGATATGAGCGCACGGCTTTAGAACGGCAGTGTCTTTCGTGAAGCAGCCACGCGATCCGGCGGGCCCAACGATCCGGCGTGGGAAGAAATCACCGTGACCGCGTTGCCTTCAAGGCCGGCCCTCGCAAGCAAGGCGTTTCTCCCGTGGCTGGTCGCGGTTGCGTTCTTCATGCAGCAGCTGGATCAGACGATCCTCAACACTGCGGTGCCGGTCGTTTCCGCCGCGCTCCACGTGGCGCCGCTGGCCATGCGGGCCGTGCTCGCCAGCTACGCGCTGAGTCTCGGGGTGTTCATTCCGATCAGCGGTTGGATGGCCGACCGCTTCGGAACGCGCAACGTGTTCGCGTGGGCGATCGGGACGTTCACGCTCGGCTCCGTCCTGTGCGGGCTTTGCAGCGACATCCACCTGCTGGTCGCGTGCCGCGTGCTCCAGGGCCTCGGCGGCGCGATGATGGTGCCGGTGGGGCGCCTGACGCTGGTGCGCACGTTCGATAAATCCGAACTGATCGGCGCGATGAGTTTCGTCGCGATCCCGGCGTTGGTCGGCCCGATGCTGGGGCCGCTTGCGGGCGGCCTGATCGTCGCCTATTTGAATTGGCGCTTCATCTTCTTCGTCAATCTGCCGATCGGGATCGCCGGGTTGATCCTCGTCTATCTGAACTTGCCGGACTACCGCGATCGGAACACCAAGCCGCTCGACGTCGTCGGGTTGATTCTGTTCGGTTCCGGCGTCGCGTTGCTGTCGTACGTGCTCGAAGTTTTCGGCGACCACACGTTGAGCGCCGTCGAGATTCTGGGGCTCACGGCGCTATCGGTGCTGCTGATCGTCGGCTACTGCCTCTACGCCGCGCGATCCGCCCACCCGCTCCTCGCATTGACGCTCTTCCGCATTCGTACGTTCAGCTCGGCGGTGAGCGGCGGATTCTTGACGCGCCTCGGGGTCGGCGGGATGCCGTTTCTGTTGCCGCTGCTCTATCAAATCGGGCTTGGATACACGCCGATTCAATCCGGCCTGCTGATCGTGCCGCAGGCGATGGCCGCGCTGTGCACCAAGTTCGTGCTGCCGCGCATCTTGAGCCGGCTCGGCTACCGCATGGTGCTGATCTCCAACACCGTCGTCATCGGACTGATCCTGATGCTATTTGCGACCGTCGGACGCGGCACGCCCGCGTGGCTGATCGTCGTGCAGGCGGCTTGCTACGGCGCCTTTCAGTCGTTGCAGATGACGAGCATGAACACGCTCGTGTATGCGGATGTCCCGCCGCAACGCACCAGCAGTGCCAGCTCGCTCGCCAGCACGCTGCAGCAGCTGTCGATCAGTTTCGGCGTCGCCGTCGCCGGACTCACGACCGCATTCTTCATCCCGCCGAGCCTGCGCGGAAACCCGGAGCAATTCATGCACGGGGTCCACGAAGCGTTTCTGGTCCTGGGCGGGTGGACCGCATTATCCAGTGCTGTCTTCTGGCGCCTGCGAGCCGAGGACGGGGAAGCGGTCAGCCGCCGGCACGAAGACGTCGAAGACGCTGAGTGACCGGCGGCCGGCAACGGTTAGCGCGAAAGCTGGACGGCGAGTTTGTCCAGGCATTTGGCCCAGCCGCCCTCGTGCGACGTCCGAGACTCTTCGCGCGCAAAGAGTTCGTGCCGTAGCGTGAGTTGCGTGCCGTCCCCGTCGGGCGCGAACTCGAGCGTCAAGAGGGTGTGCTGCTCGTCTTTGGGATCGTCCTCGATCCAAATCCATGTCAACGCCAGCCGGCTAGGGGGCGATGCTTCGCGATACACGCCCTGCAGCGTCCACAGGTCGTCGTCAGCCATGCGCAAGACGATCTTGTACGCCCCGCCTTCACGAACGTCCGCCTCAACTTCGACGAGTTCGACGTCGTCGGGTCGAATGAGTTCGGCGAGCGCGGTGATGTTGGCAAAGGCGTCGTAGACGCGGGCCGGCGGGGCGTCGAAACGGCGGCTGATCTGCACCGCCGGAAGCGTGGTTTGGTTCACGGTTTCCTCTTTTCGGTCGATTGTTGAGAAAGAAGCCGCTCGAGGCGGTCGAGGGTGCCGTTCCAGTAGCGGCGCTGCCGCTCGACCCACGTCGAAACTGCTTGCATGGCTTGCGGTGAGACGGTGCAGTAATGCGCGCGTCCCTTGATCGTGCGCTGAAGCAAACCCGCCTCTTCGAGCACCCGGATGTGCTTGGAGATCGCGGGCCCAGAGATCGGAAACTCCGAGGCGATATCCCCGATGGTGAGCGGTCCGCGGACCAGACGCTCCACGATTCGGCGGCGCGTGGGATCCGCAAGGGCGGCGAACAGGGAGTCGATATTTGTAACCATCAGGTTATATAACTATAAAGTTAATCGTTTGCGATGTCAAGGCTCGCGCGATCCCCGATAATCTCTGCTCGTCAGCCGCCTCCAAGGGAAGGCCGGAGAGCGATCATGCCGAGCGCGGACGCCGATCCCACATCGACTGCATCGAGCGCTCGAGTTCGGCCGGGTCGGTGCGGCACGCAGCCCACACCGATTCGGCGCGCGCGTCGGCCAAAACGTGGTCGACACCGTCACGAACTCCGGCCAACGTGCGTTCGGCGACTTGCTGGGGCGTAATCTTGGGCTGCTTGATCGCGGCGGCCATATCGGTGTCGACGAATCCCGCATAGACGCCGACGACCTGCGTTCCCTGCGCCTTCAGCTCGATGCGCAATGCGTCCGAAACCGCCAGCGCGGCGTGCTTCGACGCGCAGTACGTCGCGTTGAAGGCCGAGGTGAACCAGCTCACGACGGAGAGCATGTTGACGACGGCGCCGCCCCCGTTGGCCTTCAGAATCGGAGCAAACGCGCGCACCATCGCGAGCGTGCCGAAGACGTTGACCTCCATCTCGCGCCGCATCGCCGCCTCCGCGTCGGGCGCGAGCATCGAACTCCAAAAGATGACGCCCGCGTTGTTGATCAGGAGATCGACGTCGGTGCAGCGCGAGGCAGCCGCCTCGACGTCGGCGGGCACGGTAACGTCGAGCTTGACGGGAACGAGCCGCTGGTCGGCGATCGCCGATGGATCGCGAGCGCCGGCGTACACCTTGGCCGCGCCCGCGCCGATCAGCGCGTCGGCGAAAGCCTTTCCGATGCCCCGGTTCGCTCCGGTCACGAGCGCCACGCAACCTTCGATGTTCATCCAGCGCTGAATTTCCGCTCGCCGGCGACCCACGTTTCGCTGACCTTGACGGTGGAGATCGCGTCCGGGCTCACCTTGTTGGGATCGCTCTCGAGGATCGTCAGATCGGCTTCCTTGCCCGGCTCGAGCGTGCCGATCGAATCCTCGAGACCGATCTGCCGTGCGGCGTGGATCGTGATCGCCTTCAACGCTTGTGAGATCGAGATCGCCTGGTCGCCGCCGATGACCGATTTGTCGACGAAACACCGGCGGGTAACGGCAATCTGCGCCAGGCGCAGCGGACCGGCCGGTGAGACCGGCGAGTCGGTGTGCACGGAGAACGGAATGCCGGCCTTCACGCACGCGGCCATGGGCTCCATGAATTCGGCTCGCTCCGGCCCAAAGATTTGGTCGCGAAAGGCCGCGCCGTACAAGTACAAGAGGTCCGGCAGGAAACTCGGCTCTACGCCGAGCCGCTTCATGCGGTCGAGCTGGTCCTGACGCGCCATCGTCGCATGTTCCACCAGGTTGAGCCCAGTGGCCGGATGCGCGCCATAAGCCTGCTCGATCGCGTCGAGTGCGTCGTCGATTGCCGCATCGCCTTGACAGTGGATCAAGATCGGCCACCCGGCGTTCTTGGCCGACACGCACAGCGCAGCCATCCCGGATGCGGAGTAGTTCGCGTTGCCTTTGTTGGTGGTGTGCAGGTACGGCTTCGTCTGCGCCGCGCTCTCGGTTTGGTTCGAGCCGTCGGCCCAGAATTTCATGCCATACAACGAAAACCGGCTATTCGGGATGTGCCTTGCTTTGGCACCGGGCCCGAGCGACGCGAACGCCTTGCTTTCCTCGACCGATGCCGTGCTCAGGCTCGCGCTCATCCGCACGGCGAGCGTGTTGGACAGTTTCGCCAGCTGATCGACCCACTCGGGCTTGATGGTGCCGGGCTCGTGCAGCGTCGTGTTGCCGGTGGCGGCCGCCTGTTTCGTATAGGTTGCCAGCGCTTTTGCGATCAGCGCAGGCGTGACGGGCGGAGCCGCGACGGCGACGAAGCGCAGCAACGCTGGTTCTTCGTAGATCAGGCCGTTCAATTTGCCGTCAGGCGCGCGGCCGAAATGGCCGCCGCCGGGCAGTTCGCCGACATTCTGCGGAATTTTCGCGAGCGTGAACGCCAAGGCGTTCGCAGCGCCGACGTGTCCGTTCACGTAGAAGACGAAAATCGGATGCTGGGTCGAGATCGCGTCGAGCGCCGCCATCGACAGATCGCCGCCTTGCAAGAGATTGTCGTAATAACCGGCGCGGATCCATTGGCCCGGCGGCGTCTTCGCGACCGCCGCTTTCACGGCAGCGAGCGCAGCGGCGCGATCCGCGTATTTCGGGTAGCCGACGTTGAGCAGCAGATCGGCGAACAGCGCGGAGAGAACGGTATGATGGTGCGGGTCGATGAACCCCGGAAACGCGACGCGGCCCGCAAGGTCGATGATCTGGGTCTGGGGGCGCATGAGAGGCGACACGTCGGAGGCCGATCCGGCGGCGAGAACCTTTCCGCCGCCGATCGCGAGCGCCTCGACCGGACGCTCGCCGGCAGTCATGGGATAGATCGTCCCGTTCCGAAAGATCGCCTCCGCGCCGTCGGCCGCACGGGCCTCGCGGCCCGTCGCAATGTCAGCCGCCGCGACGCTCGCCGCAGCGCCGTAGGCTAAGAAGCGGCGCCGGCTCGGCGCGGCTCGCCAGAGGCCCGCGGTCAGGTGATCGGTGATGAGGGAAGTCACGCAGGCTCGGCACATCGGCGGCTCCTTCGTCGAACAGATTAGCAAACGGATTCATCGACCCTGTCGCCCCCAACTCAGCAGTTCACCCGGCGGACCGGTTCGCACACCAAACAGAATCGACGCGGCTCGCAGCATCAATACCGTGAGAAAGCCGAGTACCTGAGCGACGACGGCAGATGCTCCGAGGTCGATCGTGAGCGCGTACACCATCGCACCGCCCAAAGCCGCCGTCGCGTAGAGCTGCCCGGCAGACAAGATCATCGGTTTCGTGTTCGTCAGGACATCTCGAAGGACGCCGCCGCCGGTCGCCGTCAGCATACCCATGAAAACGGCGACGACGAACGACGCCCCGGTCGTGAGCGCAATGTGGCAGCCCACCACTGCGAAAGCACCCAGTCCGACCGCATCGAGCCAGACGATGCTCTTATGATCTTGATTGACGTTCCGGATGAAGAAAAAAGCGACGAGCGAAGCGAGAACGCACAGCAGCAACTCCTGCGGGTTACTGGTCCACCACACCTTGCGGCCCAGCAGCAGATCGCGCAGGGTGCCGCCTCCGATGCCGGTCATCGTGCCGATCATCACGTACCCGACGATGTCCATCTTGTTGCGACCGGCGGTCAGGGCACCGCTGATCGCAAAGACGACGTCGCCCAAGTAATTCATCCACAAGATCGTCGAGGAGAGCGGCTCGTTGAGGTTATCCAAAATCTCTCACTCCAACCATGGTGAAATCTCACGCATCCGGCGCATCATGGGCGTCATCTCCTCGTTCTCTCCGCGGCAACAGCCCTCCATCTGGACGCGCATGGCTTCTCCCGTGATGCCATCCGCAATCCCGATCATCACGATCTCGGTTCGCGGCGTCTCCTGCCCCCATTTTCCGACGTCTCGGAGATTCGAGCGCCGGCCGACTTTCTGGAGGACGACCCGATACTGGGGAAGTTCCTCCAGATAGACGACGCCCTTAGCACGATAAATCGTCTCGGGCAAGCGCTCGAACAGCGAACGCAGCTTGGGAAGAGAAAGTGGCCGATCGCACGTCCAGTGCCAACGCGAAAACTCGCCATCCTGCCCGTGCACTGCACGGCTCGGCGAACTCGTTCGCTGACGGTCGCGACTGCCTGCGGGACGCCCCCCCAGGATCAACGAGAGCGGAACCCTGCCGTGATGCGCTTCGAGCATCTGCGATCGGGCGGATATTGCGCGAATCGAGGATCGTATCGCGGCCAGGCTTTCGCCATCGACCAAATCGGTCTTATTGAGAACGACAATATCGGCCGCCTCCACCTGTAACTCTGCTAAGGCGGCCGACTCGCCCGAGAGCTTCGAGAATTGCTCGCTATCGACGACACAGAGGATGCTGTCGAGCGACAACATCCTCTGAAGTTCAGGCAAGAGAAACGTGTTGGCAATCAGGACGGGGTTCGATACGCCGCTGGTTTCGACGATGAGATAATCGAGCTGCTCGGGCCGTTGCAACAATCGCAGGCAAGCTCCCACTAAATCGTCGCGGATCGTACAACAGATGCACCCGTTGGCCAGGTTGATCGTCTCACCTTCGACGCCGACCACCAACTTCGCATCGATGTTGATCGCACCGAAGTCGTTGACCAGCACCGCGGCCCGACGGCCGTGATTCTCGCTCAGGATATAGTTCAGCAGCGTCGTTTTACCGGCGCCGAGGAACCCGCCGATGATCGTCACGGGTATGGATTTCGGCGTTTCTCCCACGTTCACGACGAGATGCCGCGCCGGGCTAGATCTCCGTCGACGGAAGACGTATGGGCTTACCCGGGTACACACCCTCCACGATCTCCGAGTTCTTCACCACGGGGACGCCGTTCACGATCACGAACGGAATTCCCGACGCCGGCAAGGCACCGTGAAGTGGCGTGGAGTTGTCGGCAATCGTGTCTGGATCGAAGATCGTGATGTCGGCATCGGCGCCCACCTGAATTCGGCCCTTGAGAGCCATCTGCGGAACGCCGCAGTCCTCCATGAACTTGGCCAACAAGTAGCTGCTCTTCGCCACAGCGGTCATCAGCGGCATGATTTTCTGTTCGCGGGTGTAGCGAAAGGTTTTCGCAAAAGTCCCCGCTCCGCGCGGATGGCCGAGTGCCTTGTCGTCGGGGAAGTCGTAGGGAACGGTCGTGGCCCCTTCCGCGTCCCGGCTTGCCTTCTCGTCGATGTAGGGCATTCCGTCGCTGCCCAATGCGGCGGTGGGCCAAGCCAACGCCTTGACCATGTCCTGCTCGGTGCAGTGTTCGAAGTAGATCGTCGCGTTCGGATTTTCTTTCAGCCCTTGCTCGTACGTTTGTTGCGTTAGGGGTGCCATGGTCTGAACCAAGGTGATGTCGCCGTAGGAGTGACCCATCTGGCGACCATAATTTTCGGGACGCAAATAGTCGGCCGTTAAAATGGAGGAGCCGTACGTGTAGGGATACACCTCCAAGAGAATCTTGACGCCCTTTTCGCGCGCCTGATCTGCCATCTTGGCCACATCCTCGACCGCACTCAAGACTTGGGCGTGCCAGTGGTGAACCAGGATCCCGGCCCCGTGCATCGATGCGCTCGCGATCGCCTCCAACGTACCGAGAATGCCTTCAGTGGGAAGTGCGAAACTCGAAAAGCGCCCGTGAACGGTCGCGAAGAGGCCGTGCTCGCCGGCGAGCTTCCAAACCTGGTTGAGTTCGTACGCCGACAATCCGGTCGTCGCGTAGCCGACCGGAGACCCGACACCCAAAGCTCCTTGCTTCAGCCCTTGCTCGACCTTTTCGAGAATCTCTTCCATCTCTTGCGGCGAAGCTTCATGAACCGACCACTGATCTTTCGATTTCCAGTTTTCGAGAAACGCGTTGCCCGTATTGTAGTGAACGTTACTGAACACATCATCGCGGATGGCAAGATGTCCGACCGTCGTACCGTAGTTTGCCTGCGAGCGACCCTCTAAGCGGTCGTACCATCCAGCGACAGGCCATGCGCCCAATTCCAGATCTAAGTGCGTCGTCTTTCCGTCGCGAATCCCACACTTCACGCCAAAGGCATCGTTGGCGGCGTGGCAGTGCCCGTCGATAAAACCTGGTGCAACCACATGTCCGGTCGCATCGAAGGTTTGGGCGCCTGCGATCGCCTTGTCGGTGATCGCGACGATCTTCCCATCCTTCACACCCACGTTGCGGACGCCATCGAATCCTGTTTGCGGATCCATGACCCGGCCGTTTTCGATCACGATATCGAAATGGTCGCTGAGAGTTGCCATGGTGCGAAACCGTCCTTCTGTAGCAACGCCGATCGTATCAGAAAGATCATACCAGGTTTTGCAGTAGAGGATCGTGGACAGCGTGAAACTTTTCGTTATCGCTGTCCCAGATGGTGGCAAGGTCGCTATGATATTCATTTTCGTATGCGCCACCGCGCTTCGGGCTGATGCCGGCCGATGCATCGCTGCACGAATTCGTCCGCCGCGGCGTGCCGAGTCTCTTCGACTTCCATACGAAGTACGCGGGCGTGAAAGCGCTTCTCGACGCCGATCCGCGGGGCGCGGCTTGGATCCGAACGGTTTACGAGAGTATCGCGGTCTCCGCGCCGATGTTCGGCCGGTGGTATCATCCGCGGCTCGGCGGCGGCACTTCCAGCGGCGGACGCGAAGGGGAAGTGCGCGGAGTTCGCCGACGACATCGCGTTCGCCACCGAAGTACATCCGGAGCCGGCTCGGGCCGGTCACCCGTGTCGCGGGTGAGCCGTCGACGCCCGCGCCACGCCCAAATGCAAAAAACCCCGCCGCTGCGGGCCATTAGACGCTTTACATTGTACGCAAGTCGTACTATGCTTTATGTATGGTCCGGTCGTCCGAGGACAAGCTCACGCAGGAGCTGTTCAAACGCCGTAGCGTTCGCAAATACCGGTCGTTCGAGCGCGTGGCGCTGCGCCGGTTGCTCTTGCTCGACGAGATCACCTCGCTGCGCGAACTGAAGAGCCCGGGGCTGAACCTTGAAGCGCTAACCGGTAACCGCGCCGGCCAGCAATCGATTCGGATCAACGATAAATGGCGCGTCTGCTTCCGCTGGGTGAACGGCGAGGCGCACGAAGTCGAAATCGTCGACTATCACTGATGAGGACCACCATGCCACCTACCCGTCTCGCTCCCGTCCACCCCGGCGAAATTCTCGCGGAAGACTTCATGGCCCCAGCAGGCCTTTCCGCGAACCAGCTCGCGCTCAGCCTTCGGATCCCGGCCAATCGCATTTCCGGAATCGTTGCCGGCAAACGCGGCATCACTGCCGATACCGCGCTGCGGCTGGGCCGCTACTTCAGTTTGGCCCCCGAAACGTGGATGCGGCTGCAGGCCCGCTACGATCTAGAGGTCGAGCGCGACGCGCACGGCGACCAGATCGAACGCGAAGTGCTCGTTCCGGCCTAGCCGTCGAACGATCGCGGGGTCCTCGCCCGCAAACAAACAGAAAACCCCGCCGTGGCGGGGCTTGAGACTGGAGCCGACGATCGGACTCGAACCGATGACCTGCTATTTACGAAACAGCTGCTCTACCAACTGAGCTACGTCGGCGCGCGTGGGCGACCGACTACCATTCTACCGGACGACGGCGCCACCTGTCGCGGTACGAGCGGCGGGGCTGCTTGACCCGCTCGGCTACCAAGGCCCCAGGAGCGCGACCAAATCGGGATGCGGATCGGCGTCGCCGGGGACGCCCTTGTCCGCCGCTCCGGTCTGCGCGAGCAGCGCGTCGTAGCGCTCCCGGCGCACCGGGGTCATCTGCTCCCCGCACGCGGACCGGCGCCCGCCTTCCACCCGCGCGAGCCGGCGCGCAACGGCGGGCGCGCCCGTGACGGTTGCCAGGAGGACCGCGATCCGCAGCGCTTCGCACGTCAGCGCCGCGTTCCCGAGTTCCTCGGCCAAGCTCAGGCTCTCGCGCAGGTACGCCTGCCCTTCGGCGAATCGCTTCCCGAGAATCGCCGCCTCCGCGGCGCGCAAGGCCGCGTGCGCCATGCCGCTGCGGTCGCCGAGTCCGCGCCGCAGCGCATAGGCTTCCTCGGCGAGCGCCGCACCCGTGGCCGGATCGTCGCTGCAGATCATCAATTCGGCAAGATTGGCCAGCACGAGGCCGCGCATCCGCGCGTCCCCTGCGTCATGAAAAAAGTTCAGGCACGTTTCGAAGTGCACGCGCGCCGTCCGCGAACGCTCCGCGCGCCAGCAACAGGCCGGCCAAGTTGTTCGACATCATCGCGACGCCGCGCTCGTCGCCCACCGCGCGCTCGATTTCGAGGGCACGCGCGTACGTCGCCTCCGCTTCGTCGAGCGCGCCGGATTCGTGGAGCGCCAGCGCGAGCCCGTTGAGCGCGTCGGCGAGTTCCTCCGATTGCTGCGGAAGCGACGCATAGAACGCGACCGCGGCGCGGTTGGCGACGATCGCGGCGGACGTGTCGCCTTGCTGGCGCGCCAGTTTCCCCGCGGCCCGCGAAAGCCGCGCGTGTGGCCGCGTCTGCACTTCCCCCAGCTTGGCCAGCGCGCGCCCGACCCACCGCCGACCTTCGGTCAGAAATCCGCGTACGATCCAGAACTGCGTGTACGCGAGCACGAGGTCGACGCCCAACTCGACGTCGTTCTCGTATTCGAGCGCCCACGCGAGCGCCGCCCGCACGTTGTCGTGGAAGGCGTCCAGCCGGCGAAGCAGCTCGGCCGGCGTGGTCGTCTTCAGACGGTCGTACCCGCGCTGCGCGAATGCGGTGCAAAAGCGCGCGTGCCGGTGCGCGAATTCGCCGGCCCCGCCCGCGACGCGCAATTCTTCGGCGGCAAACTCTCGAATCGGTTCGAGCATGCGGTAGTATCGCTCGCCGTCGTGGGTCAAGAGCGACTTCTCGCGCAGGCGGAGGACGGTCGTCACGATGCCGGCCCGCAACGCGTCGGCGCACACTTCGCGGGCCGCTTCGAGTGAGAACCAGCCGGCGAACACCGAGAGCTGGCCCATCGCGCGCCGCTCGGGTTCGTCGAGCAAATCGAAGCTCCACGCGATCAAGGCGCGTAACGATTGCTGGCGCGGCGCGCGCGCTGCCTCGCGTTTCCCGCTCAGCAATTGCGACGGCAGCGTCAGGCGCTGCGCCAGCCGGCGTACGCCCAGCACCCGCGCCCGCGGTGCCGCGAGCTCGATCGCCAGCGGCAAGCCTTCCAAGCGCGCGCAGATCGCGGCGATGTCGGCCCCGTCCGCGCGGGGGTCGTATTCCGGGTCGAAGGCCCGCACGTGCCGCACGAAGAGCGCCTGCGCGGCGTCCGCGGCCAAAGGGTGCAGCACGTACGTCGCTTCGAGGATCGAATCGATGGGAACGCGGCTGGTCGCGAGCACGCGCAGGAACGGATGCGCGGTCACCGCCGTCTCGACGGTGTGGCGCACGGCTTCGAGCACGTGTTCGCAATTGTCGAGCACCATCACGCTGCGGCCGGGATGATTGCAGCACGCATCGATGGCGCGCAGAACTGCGTCACCGGCATCCTCGGCATCGATCACGTTCGAGAGATCGACGAACTGCACCGGCATCGCCCGCGCCGACGAAAGGCGCTCGACGATGGCGTGCGCCAAGCGCGTCTTCCCCACGCCGCCCGGACCGCAGAGCGTGACGACGCGCGCCGTCTCGAGCATCATCAGAACGGCTCCGAGATCGCGTTCGCGCCCGATCAGCTCCGCACGATCGACGGCGAGGTCGTTCACGTAGCGCCCATTCGCGTTCGCCGGCGCGAACGCCTCATGTGGCGCTCAGCCGGTGAAGGCGGGTTTCCCCCCGACCCACGTGTCCGTCACCTCGATCGACATGATCGTCTCCGGGTCGACCTCGTACGGATTGTGATCGAGCGCGACCAAGTCGGCGAGCTTCCCGGGCTCGAGCGTCCCGAGTTTCTCCGCCATGCCGATCTGGGCGGCTGCATTGACGGTCATCGCCTTGAGCGCTTCGTCGACCGAGATCGCCTGGTCCGCGCCGACGATCGACCCATCCGTGAGGCAACGCCGCGTCACCGCGGTCTGGATCAGGCGCAGCGTGCCCAACGTCGAACACGGCGCGTCGGTGTGCAGCGTGAACGGGAGCCCCTCGCGCACGCAATCGCCGGCCGCATCCATGCGCTCGGAGCGCGGCGGCCCGAACAGTACGTCGCGATAGGCGGCGCCCCAGAACGACACGTGGTTCATCAGGAAACTCGGCTGCACGCCCAACCGCTTCATGCGTTGCAGCTGATCGGGGCGCGCCATCGTGCAGTGCTCGATGCGATTGATGCCGGTCGGCGGCGTCGCCGCACCGTACGCGGCCTCGATCGCGTCGAGCGCGATCTCGATCGTCGCGTCGCCGTTGGCGTGAATCGACACCGGCCAGCCGGCGTTCTTCACGTCGGCCACCATCTTCTTCATCTCTTCGGCGGTGAAATTGGGACGTCCGACGTCGGTCGTGTTCAAATACGGTTGCGTCTGGAACGCGGTCTTCTCTTGATTCGATCCGTCGCCGATGATCTTGATCGCGTAGATCGTCAACATCGTATCCGGGATCTCGGTCGCCTTCGCGCCGACGCCGTACTTGACGTACTGCGCCGCCAGGTCGAGATTGTCGTAGAAGAAACTGACGCTGGCGCGCACCGGCGCGATCGCCGCGAGCTTCGCGTAGCCGTCCATCACGTTGCCGAGCACCAAGACACCGGCTTCGTGGATGCTCGTGTTGCCCAAGCCGGAATTGACCTTCATCCATTCCATGAAGGCGTTGCCGACGAATTGCGGCGTCAGCTTCGGCGCCCCGGCGAGGAACAGCCGCAACGCCGGCTCCTCGTACATGACGCCGGTCAGCTTGCCGTTCGCGTCGCGCGCAAAGTGGCCGCCGCCGGGATTGATCACGCCGACGTCGTCGGGAATCTTGGCCGCGGTGAACGCCGCGCTGTTCCCGCAGGCCGTGTGCATGTTCATGTACCACACCCAGATCGGCGTCGTCTTCGAGATGCCGTCGAGCAGGTCCATCGTCAGGCCGCCGCCCTGCAGCAGGTTGTCGTAGCCGGTCGCGTACACCCATTCGCCGGGCGCCTTTTTGGCGACCGCCGCTTTGAGTGCCGCGAGCACGTCTTGCCGGGCCTTGTATTTCACGAAGCTGACGTCGACCATGACCGCGTTCATCAGGGCGCCGGTCAGCGTGTGCTGATGCGGATCGATGAACCCGGGCAAGAGGGTGCGGCCGTCGAGATCGACGGTCTTCGTCGCGCTCGTCTTCAAGCCGGCGAGGTCGCTCGCGTTCCCGGCAGCCAGGATCTTGCCGCCGCCGATCGCGAGCGCTTCGACCGTGCGTTGCGGCCCCGCCATCGGGACGATCGTGCCGCCTTGGAAGATCGTGTCGGCGCCGGAAGTGGCGGTGGCCGCGCCTCCCGCGGCATCCGGCAGGCTCCCGGCGTGTTCGAGATGCTCGACGGGTGCGAAGATGTTCGGAACGCAGGCACGGCACATGACGGGATCCTCCTCCGGGTGCACTTCGGCACTACGGAGCCCGTTGTGGGGGCGCCTGCAGGTGCTCGCGGACTGTGCGTCCCGGCGCACCGCCGCGCCCCGGGGGCGACGACGCCTCTCGCTAACGCGCCTCGAGCACGGCGATCACCTGATTGTCGCTGACGGCCTCCCCCTCGGTGACGCGGATCTCGAGCACCGTGCCGGCGTCGAGCGTTGCGATTTCGATCTCCATTTTCATCGACTCGAGGATGACGATCGGCGCGCCCTCGCCCACCTCGTCGCCGGGACGGGCGACGATCTTCCACACCGTCCCCGCGATATCGGATCTCACTTCAAATCGTGCCACAGCGATGCTCCTCGGGTTGGTTCAACTGCTTGTCGGCCACATGCGCAGCAGGTGTTGACCGATGCCGCGGGTCGGCCGCAGGCGGTGCACCTCGAGCATCCGGATCAAATAATCGCGGGTGCGCGCAGGCTCCACGACGTGTTGCACGGCGTACATCGATGCGATGTCCCACACCGAGTTCTCGCGCTCCATCTCGGCGAGCTTCTGCTCGAAGCCGGCTTCGCCTGGACGCAGCCGGTGCACGATCGTGGTCGCGAACGCGGGCGTCATGAAGCTGACTTCCGCGCTGGGCCACGCGGCGACTTCGTCGGAGTTGCGGCCGCCGCCCATGTTCAGATACGCCTGGCCGTAGCTCTTGCGGATGACGATCGAGATCTTCGGCATCGTCACGAGCTGCAGCGCGTTCATGTGGTTGAGAATCTTTCCGGTGATCCGTTTCCGTTCGGCCTCGAGCCCGATCGCGAAGCCGGGCGTATCGACGAGCGAGACGAGCGGGATGTTGAACGAATCGCAGAGCACGAGGAAGTCGATCATCTTATCGCAGCCGTCGGGATCGAGCGCGCCGCCGCGCACCGACGGGTTGTTGCCGATGAAGCCGACGACGTGGCCGTTCAACCGCGTCAGCGCGGTCACGATCGAGCGCCCGAAACGGGCTTTGAGTTCGAAGACGCTGCCGGCGTCGGCGATCCGTTCGATGATCTTGCGCATGTCGTACGTCTGCGCGCGCCGGGCCGGCAGCAGTTCGGCGATCGTCGCCATCCCGTCGCCGGAACCGGCGGGCACCGGCGCGACCGGCGGCGGCTCGTTGTGGTGCGCCGGCATATAGCTGAGAAAGCGGCGCACCGCCGCGAGCGCCGCTTCGTCGGTGTCGACGACCATGTCGACCATCCCGGTCACTTCGGCGTGCAGCCGCCACCCGCCGAGCTCTTCGGCATCGATCTTCGAGCTGGTCGCGAGCTCGACGAGCTCGGGGCTCGAAACGGCCATGATCGCGCCCTTGCGCATCACGCTGAAATCGGCGCAGCTGTTGTAGAAGCAGGCCGAACCGTACGCCAGGCCGAGCACCGCCGACACCCACGGCGTCTCGCGCAGCCGCTGGTATTGGGTGGGGTCGTTGCCGAGCATCGTCCCCATGCCGCGCGCGCCTTGATTGTCGGGCAGACGCGCCCCCGACGACTCGCCCAGAAAAATCAGCGGCAGGCCGCGCGCGGTCGCCGTGCGGCGCATCTGCGCGATCTTGCGCATGTTGGTCAAGCTGCTCGAAGCGCCTTTGACGGTGAAATCGTTGGAGACCAGCGCCACGTCGCGGCCGTCGATCTTTCCATAGCCGGCGATCTTGCCGTCGGCCGGACTCGATTCGCGATCTTCGGGAAGCACCGATTGCGCGAAGAGCCCCGACTCCTCGAAGCTTCCCGCGTCGAGCAGCACGTCGATCCGGCGCCGAGCGTCGAGCAGGCCGCGCTGCGCGCGGGCCGCGAGCCGCTGTTCGCCGCCCATGCCCAGCGCGTGCGTCTGCCGCCGCTCGAACTCCGTCGCGCCGTCGTAATGCGGCGTCTCGTCCTTACGTTCGGTCGTCAATAGATCGCGTGCGCTGCGCGCAAGTCCATCGGTGTCCTCCTGCCGGTCGTGCTGCGCTTCGGTTACGCTCGCATCACGATCCGCCCTGTGCGACCGCCCGAAGGAGCCGCTTTACATCGGCCGTAAGAGGCCGACGCTATACAGATGAACACCCATCGATGCCTGGAAGGGTACGTCGTTCTCGACCTCACCCAGTACCTCTCGGGCCCGTTCTGCACGTTCATTTTGGGGGCGTTGGGCGCGACGGTCATCAAGATCGAACCGCCGGGCCACGGCGACGGCAACCGCGAGCAACCGCCGTTCGTCACCCGGGACGGCATTCGTCCGCACCGCACGCAGCCCGACGACGTCGGGCTCGCGTTCCTCAAGCGCAATCCGTGCAAGCAGAGCGTGACCCTCGACCTCAAGGACGAGCGCGACTACGCGGTCTTTCTCGAGCTCGCGCGCGGGGCCGATGCTTGCGTGCAAAACTTTCGGCCGGGCGTCGCCGAGAAGCTGCGCGTCGATGCCGCTCATCTCAAGGCCGTCAACGCGCGCCTCGTCTACTGCGAGATCAACGGTATGGGACCGTATGGTACCGCCGACGACCGGCGCGGCGTCGTCGACATCATCGCGCAAGCGATGAGCGGCGCGATGGCGTTTTCCGGTTTTGCCGACGGGCCGCCGACGAAGTTCGTCTCGCCGATCGGCGATCAAGCCGCGGGTGCGTTCGGCGCGATCGCCGTGCTCGCGGGCTTGCTGCAGCGCGACGGCGGCCGGAGCAGCGGCGTTGCGCCGGCGCTCGAAGTGTCGATGCTCGGAGCTTTGTCGCTGATGGTGTGGGACGACCATCACGACGTGTATCATCGCAGCGGCGCGGCCGAGCGCTCGGGCAACGGCGTGCTGCGCATCGTGCCGTTCAACACCTACCCGACCGGCGACGACCGGTACGTCGCGATCGCCGCCGTCAGTCCGGCCGAATGGCAGCGCCTGGTCGCGGCCACCGGCATTCCGGAATTCGCGCAGCGGACCGACTGGGCGGTCCTCTCGCATCGCGTCGGCGATCGCGCTGCGATCGACGGCCTCCTCGGCGCGTGGACGCGCAGCATGTCGCGCACGGAGGTGATGGAGCGGCTGACCGCGGGCGAAGTGACCGCCGCCCCGGTGTACGGCATCGCCGACATGCTCGCCGACGAGCGTTTTCGCGAGGCGCTCCTCTACCGCGTGCAACATCCCGTCTACGGCGAGGTCGACGCCCTCAACGCAAAGTTCCCCGTGGTCGTCGACGGCGTCTACGCCGGGCCGTACGCGCAGCCGGCGCCCGCCTTAGGCGCCGACAACGAGGCGCACGCGAAGCCCTAGGCGCCGTCCTTCCACTCGCCGCGTTCGCGCAAGACGCTGCGCAACGTCTTGAGCCCCTCGATCATGCACGGCGCCCCGCCGTAGGTCGCCATCTGGAAGATGACCTCGGCCACTTCCTTCGCGGTCGCGCCCACGTTGAGGGCGGCCCCGCAGTGGATCTTCAGCTCGTCCTGAAAGTTGCGCACGGTCAGCGCCGCGACCGCGCACAGTTCGCGCTCCTTTTGCGACAACACCTCACGCGCGTAGAGCCCGCCGGTGAGGAACATCGAGAACTCGCGCGCGAGCTCAGGATCGAACGAGGCCCACAGCGCATACACGCCCTCGCCCTTTTTGGGCGGCCCGAACAGCCGTTCGGCGGTCTTGCGCGTGCGCTCGCGCAACTCTTCACGGTCCATGCCGCGCCCTTCGCGTTCGACGCGTTCCATGCCCTCGCTCGTTCGAGCGTCGGGCGTAGGTGCGCCGCCGGCTCCGGCCGTATACTCGCACATGGAGGCCAGCATGCAATTGAGAGAGCTTTCGCCGGTGATCGGCGTCGAAGTGACGGGCGTCGACCTCGCGCGCGGACTGACGGCCGGCGAGCGCACCGCATTGCTCGAAGCGTTCTCCAAACATCACTTGCTCTTGTTCCGCAACCAACAGGTGACGCCCGAGCAACAGCGCGCGTTCGCCGAGAACTTCGGACCGACGGTGCTGACGCACACGACCCGCCCCGAAGACGGGCTGATGTTCATCTCGAACCGCGAGATGGGCGGGGCGGTCGGCGACGGGACGCTGCCGTTCCACTCCGATCACTCGTTCTTCGAGTTCCCCGACACGAGCGCGCTCGTGCTCTACGCGATCGACGTGCCTTCGAGCGGCGGCGAGACGCTGTGGGCCAATGCCGTCAAGGCGTACGAAGATCTCCCCACTGCACTCAAGGTGCGGATCGCCGGCCTGCACGCGCGCCACACGTCGACGGCGCGAGCCGAGACCGCGATCCAGCCGCTCGCGCGGTTCTTGCCCGACGGCGGCCCGCCGGTGTTGTACGTGAGCCAATTCTGCGCGCACGGCATCGAGGAATTGCCCGGTGAGGAAGGCGAGGCGCTGCTCGCGACCCTGTTCGCCCACCTCTATCGCGAGGAGTTGCTCTACAAGCACGCGTGGCGCCCGGGCGATCTCATCATCTGGAGCAACCGCGTGCTGCAGCACGCGCGCACGGCCTTCAACCCGAGCGAAACGCGCACGCTGCGGCGCTCGACGCAAGGCGTCCCCGAAGTGGTCGTCGAGGTGCCGGCCCCCGCGGAGCCCGCCGTCCGCTAGGCGAGCGCGAACGCCTCACTGAGGGCGCGCACGCGGCGCCCGATGCGGGCGAACGCCGCCACGTCGATCTGCTGCGCTGCGTCCGACAGCGCTTCGTCGGGTTGCGGGTGCACCTCGACGATCGCGCCGTCGAGGCCGGCCGCGGCCGCCGCCAGGGTCGAGCGGTTCGATCAAGCTGCGGCGCCCGCTCGCGTGGCTGGGGTCGACGATGACCGGCAGGTGCGTCAGTTCGCGCAGCCGCAGCGCGCCACCGAGATCGAGCACGTTGCGCGTGTGCTTGTCGAAGCCGCGAATGCCGCGCTCGCACAAGACGACGTGCGGGTTCCCTTCGTGAAGGATGTATTCCGCGGAGAGCAACAGCTCGTCGAGGGTCGCGGAGTTGTCGCGCTTGAGCAGGATCGGCATCCCGGTGCGCGCGGCCGCGATCAGCAGCGGCACGTTCTGCATGTTGCGCGCCCCGATCTGCAGCATCGACACCCGGGGCGCCAGCGCCTCGACGTGCGCTTCGCACAGGGCTTCGACCACCGTCGGCAACCCCGCGCGCGCGCCCGCTTCGCAGATGAAATCGACGCCGCGGTCGCCTAGGCCCTGAAAGTCGTAGGGCGACGTCCGCACCTTGTACGCCCCGCCGCGCAGCATCACCGCGCCGGCATCGCGCACGCCCTGCGCCGCTTCGCCGATCTGGGCCGCCCCTTCGACGGCGCACGGGCCGCCGATCAGCGCGAAGGATCCGTCGCCGAAAACGGCGTTGCCCACCCGGACGCGCGTCCGGGAGCCGTTGGCTTCCGCGAGAGGGTACGATTTCGACACCGGATGCTCCTTAGAAAAACAGAAGAGCCGCCCGGTGAGGGCGGCTCCTGGATGTGTGACGCAACGGTCAGTCGTTCAGGCGCGCGATATTCTCACCGGCAAAATGTGTTGCGGCGTAAAATACCACCAAAACCCGAAAACCGTCTGCGCGTTCATGTGATGGCACCATACCATCGACTGCGGGCGCTGTCAATCGGGTCCCGCGGTGAACCTTTTCGGCCCTCCGCCCGACAGACGGGAAACGGGGGGAACGCATGGGACCAACACGGGACGGGCCGGACCAACCTGCCGACGAGGAGCTCGTCAAGGCCGTCGCGCGGGGCAGCCGCACCGCTTTCGACGCGCTCTACGCCCGGTACGAGCGCCCGCTGTACCGCTACATCCGCTCCCTTGCCCGCACGAGCGACTCCACCGAAGAGATCCTCAACGACGTGATGCTCGAGGTGTGGCGCGGCGCGGCCCGCTACGCCGGCCGCTCCCGCGTCTCGACGTGGATCTTCGGGATCGCCCACCACAAGACGATCGACCGGCTGCGCCGGCGCAGGCCCGACTCCGTCGAGCTCGACTCGATCGCCACCCGGTCGCGCGAGCCCGATGCGACCGGCGACGCCGTGGCGGCCGAAGCGTTCGTACGCGCCGTCGCGCTCGCGCTCGAGGAGCTGCCGGCGGAACAGCGCGCGGTGGTCGAGCTCGCGTTCGGCATGGGCTACGGCTATCGCGACATCGCCGAGATCGTGCAGTGTCCCGTCAACACCGTCAAGACGCGCGTCTTTCACGCGCGGCGCGCCTTGCAAACGATCCTCGAGCGCCGCGGCGCGCGGAGTGAAGAACGATGACCGACGAAGAACTCGAAACGCTGCTGCCCTGGTACGTCAATCGCACGTGCAACGCCGCCGAAGCAGCCCGGGTCGAAACCGCGCGCGACGCCGACCCCGCGGTCGCGCGGGAACTCGACGACCTGGCCGCAGTCGCCCAAGCCGTCCGCACGCTGCACGAGCGCACGCCGCAGCCCTCGCCGCTGCTTCGAGCCCGGATCAGCGCAACGATCGAACGCGCCCCGACGCCACAACGCTGGGCGGCATGGAAGTGGGCGGCGGTCGCAGCGCCGTGGGCCGCGATCCTCGTCCTCGCGCTAGTCGTCAACGGGCCGAAACGGCCCCCGATTGTAGCGGGGCCGTTCACCCACACCGTAGATGTGGACAAAGAGCCGGAGCAGGGCAACCGCTCCGCAAATGGGGCCTACCGCCCGCCGGCCGCCGGCCCCGCGAACGGGGTCCCCGGCGGACCTGAGGAGGGGCCGCAAATGACCGTCGACCATCCTCCGAAGCAGCTCATCAAGCAACCCGCGTTCGCGGCCGGTTCGGCGGCTGCCAATGCGGCGCACGGCATCGCCCCGCGGGCACCGCGCAGCGTCGCGATCGCCCGGACCGCCGACGTCACGCTGACCGTCGCCGACGTCGATGCGACCTTGCCGCGCCTCGAAGCGGTCGCGACCGGGAACGGCGGCGACGTCTTGAACCTCGAATACACGAGCCCCGAGCGGCCCGAACTCCACCACGCGGCGTCGCTGCAGATGCGGGTCGACGCGCGGCAGTTCGACGCCGCCATGACCGCGCTCGCGAGCATCGGCACGATCGCCGCGCGCACGGTCAAAGCCGAAGACGTCGGCGACCAGATCGTCGATGCGAACGCGCGCTTGCGCAACCTGCGGCAGACCGAGAGCGACCTGCTGCGGATCATGCACCGCTCGGGCTCGATCTCCGACGTGCTCGAGGCGGAGAACCAAGTCTCGACCGTGCGCGAGCAGATCGAGCAGCTGCAGGCTTCGCTCGCTGCGCTCGGCGACCGGGTGAGCTACTCGGTGATCAATCTCATCGTCGCCGACGACCGCCCGAGCGCCGTGGCGCCGGGCGGAATCACGATCGCCGACGCCTGGCGCGGCGCGGTCGCGCAGCTATGGCAGTTCACCTTGGCGGCGATCGCCGCGGCGTTCACGGTGCTCGTGTTCCTGCCGTACGTTGCACTTGCCGCCCTGGCCGTCGCCGGAATCGTCGCCGGTGTGCGCTCGTTCCGGCGCGGCCGATAGCGAGCGCTATTGGGTCTGCGGCTTGATCGAGGGATCCGACGTCGTCGCCTCGGCCGTCAGCCCGATCGTCACGTCGTAGCCGACGAACAGCACCCCCGACATCAACTTCTGGTCGGTGATGCCGAAGTCGCGCCGGTCGACGTGCAGCTGGCCGCTGTAACCGACGCGCACGCCGGACGGGTCCGGCACACGCCCCTCGACGTGAACTGGAAACGTCACCGGCTTGGTGACGTTCTTGATCGTCAGGTCGCCGGTCACTTGAAAGTTCTCCTTGTCGATCGGCTTGACGCTGGTCGACTTGAACGAGATCGTCGGATACTGGGCGACGTCGAAGTAGGTCGCCGAACGGAGATCCTGGTCTCGAACCTGGTTGTCGGTGTCTTCGCGGGCGACGTTGAGCGTCGTCTCGATCTTCGTGGGGATCACGCTGCCCGCCGGCGTGACCAGGACCAACGAGAGGATCGGAATGTGGCCCCAGACCTTGGAGACCACCATGTGCGAGACGGTGAACTCCGCGCGCGAATGCACGAGGTCGGTGTTCCAAGTGATCGAGCCAGCCGCGCTCGCCGGCGGGACGACGATCGCGGCGGCGACGGCGACGAGCAGGCACGCATGAGCGAAGAGACGGCGCATAGGGAGAGTCCTCATTTGGTGCGGAACGTGTAGTTGAAGTAGATCATGCGGTACGGAATGCCGAACAGCTCCGTCGCGGCCGCGCCGGTGTACGGCGTATAGGACGCGGCGGTCGCATATTGGTTGAGCGCCAACGGAACGCCTTGGTACCGGTAGCCTTGAATGAACGCGTCCTCGTTGAAGAGGTTCGTCACCATCGCGGTGAAGATGCCCGGGCCCGCGGCCACGTTCATCCGCAAGTCGCTGTAGTCGTACGGCGGACTCGTCTTCGTGTTGTTGGCGGATACCCAGTGATACGTGTAGCGCAAGTCAACGGTTCGCCCGACCGTCTGATCGAACGACGTTTGGATCGTGTGCAGCGGTAACCGCGGCAGCTGCGAGCCGACGATGTCGGTGAGGTTCGACTGGAGAAAGGTCGCCGGCACCGAGATGAGCGCGGTCGAGTCGAGCGCCCAGTCGTAGTCGATGAACGCCCGCGCGTTGATCCGTTGCCGGCCGCCCAACATGAAGCCCTGCGCGCGCAGTTGCCCGATGTTGAGCGTCCCGGTGACGCCGAGCAATTGCGCCGCTTGCGCCGCGCTCAGACCACACGTGTTCGCCACCAGCGCCACGTCGGTGGCCAGCGTCGCAGGATCGATGAATCCCGTGCCGGTCTGCGAGATCGGCACGAGCGCGGAATACAGCTTGTCGTAAACGTTGACGTTGTACAGCGTCAGCTGCGCTTGCGAATCGCCGTTGAAGCGATGCCCCCACGACAGCTCTTGATCGACGCCTTGCTCCGGTTTGAGGATCGAGGAAGGCGTGCTGCCGATCGAGTTGAGTGCCCCGCACGTGATCGGCTTGCCGCCCCCGGCCCCTCCCAGGGCCGACGCCACGAACTGCTTTTGCAGCTGGTTGGCGGCGGGCTGCGTGGTCGTCGCACCGGCCGCAATCCGGACGACGTCGCGCGCGGTCACCGCGTCGGCGACCGACAGGCGCGGATCGACGTACGACGTGTTGGTGGCGGTCGAGGTGCCTCCGTTGAGGTCGAGATACGCGGTCAGGGGCGAGTTCTGCGCGTGGTACGCGTCGTGGAACAAGAACTGGCGCTGCGAAACCACCGGCGTCCCGTCGGTGACCTTGGCGGTGTTGGCACCGACGGATTTGAGATTGTAGGCGATGTTGAGATAGCTGTAACCGAAGCGCAGTTCGTTGTCGCGCCCGAAGATCGTGTCGGTCAGGGTGACGCCCGCTTCGCTGACGTTCGTGTTCTTCGTCGCTGCTTGCGTGCTCGTTCCGGGGACCGTCACGAACGGCAGTGCATAACGCCGGTCGACCGTGTCGAGATAGCGGTTGGTGAACGCATCGACGCGCACGAGCTGATTGCGCGGCGAGGTCTGGAACGTCAGGTCCTCATCGTTGAAGTTGAACGACTGCCACGCCGGACCGGCGCCCTGCCAGCCCGAGTTGTAGGTTGCATATTGCTGCGGCGTTTGACAGAGCGTGCCGCCGTCGGGCATTCCATTTGGCCCCGTACCGTTGGGCTGGCTATTCGCGTTGAAGCCGGGGAACGTTCCCGCGGGGCACGCCGGCAGCTTCGGATAGTTCTTCGGCTTGTAGCCGGCGAGCTGCGCGTTGCCGAATGCGAGCGCGGGAATGTAGTTGAGATAGTCGCCGTCGCCGTTACCGGTCTTGTTCTCCCAGTACGAGCTGACCACGCCCGTGAACGTCAGGTTCGTCGCTTGGCTGAACGCATAGCGGAGTTTGCCGACGCTGCTGCGCGAAACGACCGTCGAATCGTCCTGATAGATGCCGAGATTGTACACCGGCGAACCGACGGGCGCGGATTGGTCGAACGCGGCCGCCGGCTGATACATGTTCAAGTTCTTTAGCGGTCCGTCGAGTGAGGCGACGCCCGCCGCCAGCGCGTAGCCGAGCTTGCCCAGCGGGCCGGTGATCGCAACCGACGTCGCGGCCTTGTCGAACGTACCGTAACCTTGGTTGACGACCACGCGCCGGTCCGGCGTCGGGTCGATCGTTTGAAAGTCGACGATGCCGCCGATCGCGCTGACGCCGTAGAGATTGCTGCCCGATCCGTACGTCACTTGGATGTTCCGTAAGCCGAACACGGGCGAGAGTTGAAAATTGTAGCCGCCGGGCACCCCTTGCGCGACCGGATGGCCGTCGAACGTCGTCTCGGTCTCGAGGGTGCCGATGCCGCGGATGTTCAGATTGAGGTCGTCCCCCAGCGCCGCGGTATCGCCGGTGATCCCGTTGTTGATCGCGGGGAGTTCGCGCAGCGCGTCGCCCGCGCGCCATGTGCCTTGTTCGAGCAATTGTTCGGGTGAGAGGCTGCGGTAGGTCGTCGACGAGCTTTGCAGGGCATCGACCGTTTTGACCGCCGTGCGCCCGATGACGTCGAGCCGTTCGTTCGTCGGCGCAGCTTGCATCGCGAGGGTGACGGTGCTCGACGCGCCGGCCAGCAGGGCCAGCGTGTCGGAATCGGCGGAGACGTACCCGTTGCGTGAAACGCGCAACTGATAGACGCCGGGCGCGAGATCGAAGAAGCGGAAGCTGCCGTCAGAGGCAGTGGCGGTAGAAACGCGCCGGTCGACGATTTGGACCGTCGCTCCTCCGACCGGCAGACTCGTTTGCGCGTCGACGACGCGACCGGTGATCGAGGCTTTGGACGGTGAAAGCGCCGGAGCGGCGCTTGCCGCAGGCGCCGGGGACGGCTCGCCCTGGGCGAGCGCAGTCAATGGGCAAGCGAACGCGACGGCGAGCGAAAGCCACGCCGCGCATGTTCGCACGGGGTGCGAATGCACGAAAACCTCCACGGTGTCGGTGACACCGGACGATGCGCAAGAAAGGCCCGCGGAGCGGGCGGACTCAGGCGATCGCCGGTGGAGGGCCGCGTTTGGAGCAGCGGTCGGCAAGTGGCGAGATCGTACGCGACACGATGGTCGCGAGGCGGCGCAACCGTGCGGCCGCGGTTTGCGGCGAGCAGCGGCGCCGGACGAAGAGCCCCGTGATGGCGGCCGCCAGTGCCGCCCCGACGCCGCCGATCCAGCGCGCGAAACCCCACGCGGTGGCCGCGCAGAGAAGGCTCGCAAGCGCCACGGCGATACCGCCCAGCCACAGCGATCCACCGAGCGCATCATCGACGTCGATCAGCCTGCCGGTCGCGGCCCACGCGTCGTCGACTTCCATCCCGATCAGCAAGACGAACGAAAGGGCCGCGACCATCGGCACGAACCACCACAGCGCCGGAGTCTCCGGCGCGAGGCCGGGCCGGCGCGGCATCTCCGTTTCACCGTCCTCGAAAGCATTCCACATCGCCAGCAGCAGCACGATCAGCCCGCAGGCCCCGCCTGCCAACGCGACGATCGCGCGCGACTGGTGAGCGACATGATCGTAGGCGTCGTCGGAGAGCAGATAGTCACCGGCCACGTCGATCGCGACATGGGCCAAGACCGCCGCGAGCAAGGCGGCGAACAACGCTAAGATGACCCCGAAGGAACGACCAACGGGCGCCGTGTGGACACGCGCCATCGCGCGTGTGGGATTCGCGCTTCTCTGCTCATCCCTCCCGCGTTAAGGCAGATTTAAACTCCAAGGGCATCGAATAGCGCCTCATGGGGAATCCCGATTAACGCGAATCGCTCGTGGTTCAACGGGGCCGTCGCCTTGGTCGGATTCGTCGCGGTGCAGTGGTTGGGCTTGGCCCTCTATCACGCGGCTTCGCCGAGGACGGCTGCCGCATCGCTCGCCGTGAATCTCGTGCCGTACCTGGTCGTCTTTGGATTGCTTTGGGGATGGCGCGCGTCAGGTGCGATAACATTTCCCGTCGGCAGTCCACTTACGGCGTTCTTTCGAGCGCCGGTGGCATGGGTCGTACTTGCCGGCGGCGTCATCGCGATCGCTGCCTACGAAGGAGCATTTGGAGCGCACTCGTTCCTCTGGCGCGCAAGTTTCCTCGGCGGTGGGATTCTCGAAGCGCCGATCGTCGAAGAACTCGTCTTTCGCGGTGCGATCCAGACGTCGCTCAATCAAACCGGCTTGGGAAGCCGCTGGGTGTGGAAGCTCAAGATGGGAACGATCGTCGCCGCGATTGCCTTCGGCTGTACGCACTTTCTCTTATTGGTCGTCGGCGTGCCGATAACGCGGACCTTGTTCGAAGTGCTCTCGGCAATCCCGGCCGGTCTGTTGTTCGGGTACTGCTATCAGCGAACCGACAACATTTGGTACGGCGTTTATCTTCACGCTCTCGGCAACCTGGCCGGCGCCTAGTCCTTCAAGAACTCGAAACGGAAGCTGTTTGAGCCCTACGGCTCGAACCGGTAGCGCAGCGCGAAGTCGCCCTGCTCGTTCGAGTACACGATCCACACCGATCCGGTCTTGGGATCGATCGCGACCGTGTGCGTCCCCTTGGGCGGCTCGACGCTGGCGAGCACGCGCGGGGCCGGGCCGCTGACGTCGATCAGCGCGAGGCTGCCGCCGCCCGCGCACGCCAGCCGCTGCGCGCCGGGATCGAGATCGCACTGGTCGATGTGCTGGGGCACGTCCATCGTGAACCGCCGGGTGGCGCCGGAGTAACCGGAGAGGACGCCGTTCGTCCCGCCGACGAGCACGAGGCCGCGCGGCGCGTCGTACTGCAGCGGATGGTTGGCTTGCAATTCCGGCGTCGGGATCGTCGCCTTGACGCGCAACGTCTGCGGATCGACGACGACGAACTCGTTGAGGTCGGAAATGTTCTGGTAGATGTCGTGCGTGCGCGGATCGACCGCGAGATACTCCGGCTTGTGGCCGGGCAGCATCACGTTGCCGAGCGACTTCATCGTCTTCGCGTCGACGACGAAGATGTGCGTGCCGTCGTCTTCGTCGGCGTACACGCGCCCGAGCGCGGGATCGAACGCGATCGCGTCGACCGCGCCGCCGACGTCGGCCGAACGCAGCACCTTCATCGCGACCGGATCGACCTCTGAGACCGTATTCGCTTCACCGTCGCCGGTGAACACGTGCCCGGTGGCCGGGTCGACCGCGACCCCGTGCAGCGGCCCGACGCGCACTTGGCCGACGACCGTGCCGGTGTCGGCGTCGACGATCAAGAGCGCCCGGCTGCCGGTGTGCGCCGCGTACACGCGGCGGCGGGCCGCATCGACGGTCACGTAGTCGAAGCCGCTGAACACGGGCACCGGGGCCGGCGTCGCAACGGGAACCAAAGGCATCGAACGTTACCTCAATCGTCGTGGAAGGTGCGCTTGCGCGCGGCATCGTCGAGTTCGAGATCCTCGAGCAGATAATACACGATCTTGCGGTCGTCGAAGCCGACCTTGGCCAGTTGCCGGCCGCCGATTTCGACGACCTCGTGAATGTGGCCCTCGCGCCCGGCGTATTGGTAGTTGACCGCGGTGTAGTTCGCGTCGTCCGGCTTGGGCCGGGGGACCGCTTTCGTCCCACGCAACGGCGTGTTGTGGCGGTGGGTGCTCACGAGGGGGAGGCTTCCGGCGAATCTGCAATTGACACGTGTTGCCGCTTCGCCGGAGGTACGTGATGTTCATCGAGTTCAAGGGAAAGACGCCGAAGGTCGCCGCCTCGGCGTTCGTCGCGCCGACCGCGGTCTTGATCGGCGACGTCGAAGTCGGCGAAGAAGCAAGCATTTGGTTCGGCACCGTCATCCGCGGCGACAACGCGCCGATCCGCATCGGCGCGCGCGCGAACGTGCAGGACAACTCCGTCGTGCACGTCAGCGAAGGGTGTCAGACGATCATCGGCGAGGGCGTGACGATCGGTCACGCGGCGGTGCTCGAGGACTGCACGATCGAAGCCGGCGCGCTGATCGGCAGCAACGCAGTGATCCTCAACGGCGCGGTCGTCGGCGCCGAGTCGCTGATCGCCGCCGGCAGCGTCGTCGGCGCCAACGCACAGATCCCCGCGCGCGTCGTCGCCGCCGGCAGTCCCGCGCAGGTCAAGAAGAAACTCGAAGGCCCGGCGGTCGACTGGGTCGCGCACGCCGGCCCCGAATACGTCCACCTTTCGCGCGCCTATCTCAAACACGGCATCGGCGACCCGATCCTCCACGAGCTCGCCGAAGCGAAGCTGCAACCATAGTGGATTCCGGTCCTCGCAATGGAACCGGCTGTACGCCGGTTCCAATGCTAGGCCGGAATCCTTCGCGTTCTCGCGCCAATGGCGCTTCGAGCCGCCTTCGAGGGCGACGTTTTATTCGACTAGGCGGACGAGGCTGACGAGGGTCGTCACGGTGCCGTCGCGGACGGCGGCTTCGCTCCAGTCGCGTTCGAACCGCAGGCTGCGAGCGCGGTGAGCCAGGGATCGCCCTCGTAGCGCACCACGACCAACACGGCGGCGAGTTGCCGGAGCGCGAGCGCGCCGACGCCGGCGGCCAGCGCTGCGGCCGCCTGCGGGTCTCCGGCCAAGTCGTAGAGGTGGACGGCGCCGCCGTCGAGCGCCCAGGATGCGGTCGCGTCGTCCGTCAGGACGGTGCCGCCGTCCTCATCTGTGAGCCGGCGTTCGAGCGAGGCGCGGTCGACGCCGGGAAGCCATCGCTGCAGCGCGGGAACGTCGGCGAGCGTCGCAACCCGCGCAGCAGAAGGCGGTTCAGTGCGCGGAATAGATCTCGATCTTGAAGTGATCGGGGTCGTTGAAGAACATCGAGCGGGCGCCGTCGTGGTCGGACGGCCCCGAGACGCCGCCGGCTTCGCGGATGCGCGCCGCCCAGCGGTCGACGTCTTCGCGCGAGTTGACGCGGAAGCCGAAGTGAAACTTGCCGCGCGCCGTCGGCGGAGCGAGTTCGAGCACGATCAAAAAGTCGTCGAGCGCGATGCGCGCGGTGTCGCCGTCGCGTTCCACCGGTAATTCGAGCACGTCGCGATAGAACCGTATCGACGCATCGAGATCGCTGACTCCCAAACTGATGTGAGCGGGCCGGAGCATGCTTCGCGTAACCATCTGTCCTTATGGGGCCGAAAATACGACTCGTCCCCGTACGGGACGAAGAGGGTATGTTCCTTGAGAAAGCGCAGCCGCACGGTCCCGACGGGCCCGTTGCGGTGCTTGGCGATGATGAATTCGGTCAAGTCGGGCTCGGCCGTCTCGGGGTTGTAATACGCGTCACGGTACAGAAAGGCCACCATGTCGGCCTCTTGTTCGATCGAACCCGAGTCGCGCAGATCGGAGAGCATGGGGCGTTTGTTGGGCCGCGACTCGACCCCGCGGTTGAGCTGCGCCAGCGCGACGATCGGAATCTTCAAGTCCTTGGCGGTCAATTTGAGCATCCGGCAGATCTTCGAGAGCTGCTCGTTGCGCGTGTCTTTCATGCCGCCGTCGCCGGGATCGAGCAGCTGCAGGTAGTCGATGAACGCGATGCCCAGACCCTCGGCGGCGTGCACGCGGCGCAGCCGGCTGCGCACCTCGGTGACCGACACGCCGCCTTGATCG
>CAVVMT010000018.1:0-100314 GCA_963749395.1 Vulcanimicrobiota bacterium | reverse complement strand
AGTCCGCTTTCGGTTGTGAAAATTAATTGAATGATTGCATAATTTACGCTGAAAACTGAGAAAGTCCAAAGTTACGATAAAAGATTCAATGTAATTTAATTCTTTCTATTTTCCGTAACAAAGTCGAAAATCAGGAAAATAATAACTAAAAATCGAAATTAAATAAATGACATAAACGCGAATTTTTCTGGTTTTGAGAATCAACGGAAAGTCACTAAAGTACGAAGAATCTCTTGGAAGCCTTGACTTAGATTTTTTCTCTAAAGACTCCAAAATAAAAATGGGTGCATGCGCAGAGCGTCCGAATTTCATAGCAATCAGAGAGCATTCAGCTGAAAGCATCACTGTCAATGATGCCTTCTTCCCGATTTTCCATCAGTTCAAAGAGAGACATCATTTTTCTTCCATCTCGGAAAAAGCGAGTTTTCAGTCCAAATGAGCTTTGGAAAAGAATTGATAAAGCGGAAAGAACTATTACTGGAGCTGAGGAAAGGCAGGGGTTCAAATTGGAGACTCCACATGTAGCGAAGATCACGCTTTTCCCCAACTTATAGTCGCATACGCTGCTTGCCTACGAACCAGTTCTTGCCTCGCTGGTACTATTTGGTCTGCAGACAGTACTGAGATAGCGCTCAGCCTGTTGATACCAAGGTATTTCTTTTATGATGCAAAGGAAGTCAAGGTGGGGTGCTGAGCATTGACCTGGAGCAGTTCAGGAATCGATATGAAGTCAAGTGGTTTGCAGTGGACTCAGTGGGCTAAAAAGTCGCTCCAGAAGTTGAACTCCGCATATTCAATTTGACCCAAAGTCATTTTGGAGCTCCAAAAACCCGAGTTTACAGTCCGCCAACAACTTAATTCAAGAGAATTAGGATAAATTAGATCTGGAATATGCCGAAGAAGTTCGGAGTCAACTCCAAAGCTGAGGAAGCCCGAGCGAGAGTTGAACAGCAAAAGAAGGCGAAGCAGGAGATTGAAAACAAACAGAGAGAGGAGGCGGCCTGGTCGGAATCGAGGACAAGGCCCTGAAGCTAAAGGAAGAACGCAAGCGAGCCAAAGAGGAGCGCAGACTGCAAGAACTCGAGCGGAAAAAAGAACTCAAGCAACTCGAAGCCCAGGAAGCACTCGCTAATGCGAAAATCGCGAAAAAGGTGAAGCCAGTGGTCCCCAAGATCACCCAAGCCCAAATCGCCATATCAACCGTCAAGCCGACCCTCTTGACTCCGGCCTTATCCGCAGAGGCACCGGAATTCCAGCCAAGCCCAGAAATCCCTCTGAATCAGACATCACCCGAACCACATCCAGCGAGCGGAGGAGGTCAAGTACTCGGAAATCGGAGCTGCTGTCGTAACCGCCTCTTCGATAGATGAGGCCTTGGAAGAACTCGAAGACTCGAACTTGGAGCGTCACCCTGAGAAGCGAATGGGGAAGGCCTGGAAAGATTACATTGAACAGCGCTATCCCGAGGTGAAAGCGGCGAACCCGTCACTGAAGCGGTCTCAACTCCTGGAAATGCTGCATGAGCAGTGGAGACGAGCGCCTGAGAACCCTATGAACAAAGAACACTCCACGTATAACCGAAAGCCTTAATAGGTCCTAGAGAGCTTGGCTCTGTGTGAAATACCAATAGAGCTTCTTGATTTCTTTGGCTTTTCCTTCAGATGATGGACTTTCCCTAATAAATCGCCTTGGTGCTCAGATAATGCAGCCCAAAGTCCACATTTCCAAATCAGTAGCACCAGAAACGTGCCGCCCTGCGCCTCGACCAGAAACGAGTTGAAGAAGAGGCCGCGGTCGGACTGCCAGCGCGACCACATCGACACGCCCGGGACGACCGTTTTCTGCAGCGCCATGGGGCATTGTATCGCCTGAGTTCGCGAGGGTCCTACTGTTGCGCCGAGGAGGAAGGACGACCGCCCGGTTCGATATGACCGGGTGCTATGATCGACGACGCGCATCCCGCGGGGCAAACGGATTCCTCGGCGACGATCCTGTGCGTGAACCGCGGGTCGTCGTCGCTCAAGTACGCGGCGTTTCGCGCCGTCGCCGGGCGCGAGCTCGAAGAGGGCGACGAGATCGCCGGCGGCGGCGTCGACGTCGGTGCCGATGCAAGCGCCGCGGTCGTCGAGATGGAACGCGAACTCTCCGCACGTTCGATCGTGCCGTCGGCCGTGGGGCATCGCGTCGTCTTCGGCGGCCCGCATCACGCGCCCGAAGAAATCACGGCCGCGCTCGCGGCCGAGCTCCGGACGCTGATCCCGCTCTCGCCGATCCACTTGCCGATCGCCCTCGACACGATCCGCGACGCCCAAACCGCATATCCGGGCGTCCCGCAAGTCGCGTGTTTCGACACCGCCTTCCATGCCGGGATGCCGGTGCTCGCACAGCGCCTGCCCGTGCCGCGCGCCCTGTGGGCGAAAGGGATCAGGCGCTTCGGCTATCACGGCTTGTCGTACGAATACATCACCTGGAAGCTCGGCGCGCGCGTGCACGGCCGGGTCGTCATCGCGATCTCGGAAACGGCGCGAGCATGGCCGCGGTGCGCGACGGTGCGCCGGTCGACACGACGATGGCCTTGACGCCGCTCGCGGGCTTGATGATGGGCACGCGCCCCGGCGACCTCGACCCCGGATCGATCACCTATCTGCTGCGCGAAGGATACGATCTCGAGGCGCTCTCGAAGCTCCTCGAACGCGAGTCGGGGCTGCGCGGCGTGTCGGAGACGACGGCCGACGTGCGCGAATTGCTGGCCGCGCGCGAACGCGATCCGCGCGCGGCCGAAGCGCTCGATCTGTTCGCGTATCTCGCGCGCAAGCAACTCGGCGCGATGGTCGCAGCGCTCGGCGGCCTCGATCTGCTCGTGTTCACCGGCGGCATCGGCGAGCACGCTGCGCCGGTGCGCGACGCGATCGCCGCGGGCCTCGACTACCTGCGCCCGTTCGAAACCGACGTCATCCCGACGAATGAGAACTTGATGATCGCGCGGCACACGCGCGCTCATGCTCGCCCCTAGGCGTGGAAAATCCCACCCGCGTCTTCTGGGCGCTGCTGGCACTTGCCGTTTTCGGCATCGTCGCGCGCGTGGTGCGCAAGCCCTATCCGATCGTCATGGTCGTGTGCGGGGGACTCGTCGCGCTGATTCCCAACGTGCCGACGATCGAGCTCGAACCCGACGTCGTGTTCCTCGCGATGCTGCCGCTGTTGCTGTTCGGCGCCGCGTGGACGACCGATTGGCGCGAACTGCGCGACAACGCGCGCCCGATCGCCTACTTGGCGCTGGGCCTCGTCGTCGTCAGCACGGGCGCGGTCGCGCTCTTCGCGCACGCCTTCGCGGGCCTTTCGCTCGGCGCCGCGTTCGTGCTGGGAGCCGTCCTCTCGCCGCCCGACGCGATCGCGGTCGAGGCGATCGGCGAGGAGGTCGCGCTGCCTCACTCACCGCGGCGATCTTGGGCGGCGAGAGCTTGATCAACGACGCGATGGCGTTGGTCATCTACGGGTTCGCGATCAAAGCAGTCGTCAGCGGGACCTTCGTCCCGGGAGCGGCGATGCTCGAGTTTCCGTACGTCGCGATCGTCGGGGTGCTCGTCGGTCTTGCCGTGGCCGAGGCGATCTGCCTCGTGCAGATCGAACTGCGTCGCCGGGGGCTCGCCGACGGCACGCTCTTGATCGTCATCTCGCTCGTCGCTCCGTTCCTCGTTTACTATCCGGCCGAACAATTGCACGCCTCCGGCGTGCTGGCGGTCGTCACGGCGGGCATCTGGGCGAACCGCCGCTCGGCGAAGCTCTTCGATGCCGATGCGCGACTGCTTGGGAACGGCGTTTGGCAGATCGTGACCTTCGCCCTCAACGGCCTCGCGTTTCTGCTGATCGGCCTGCAGCTTCCGACGATCCTACGGTCGCTGAACGTCGCCTTGACGACCGCGCTGCTCGACGGTCTGGCGATCAGTGCCGTGCTCGTCGCGGTCCGTTTCGCCGCGGTCTTCGCCACCCGGGCGCTGATCGTCGCCCGGCATCGCGGCGATCCGTCCTTCCGGCCGCGACCGTGGCAGAACGCGTTCATCATCTCGTGGGCGGGGATGCGCGGCATCGTCACGCTGGCGGCCGCGCTCGCGATTCCGATCACGACCGCCGCCGGCGCCCCGTTCCCGAGCCGCTCGCTGATCCTGTTCATCGCCTTCTGCGTCATCGTCGTGACGCTCGTCGGGCAGGGCCTTTCGTTGCCGTGGCTCATCCACACCCTCAAGGTCGCGGAGCCGGATCCCGACGCGATTGCGATGGCGCTGGCCCAGGTGCGCATCGCCCAAGCCGCGTGCGCGCGGTTGGAAGCGATGCAACCCGACTTCGAACGCTCCGAGCAGCGCGAGCTCGCAAGTCACATCATCTCGCAGCTCGAGGTGAGGATCGCGCACTATTCCGCGCGGCTCGACGGGGAAGCGCCCCAGCCGCCGGTCGCGTTGCTCGAGCTCGACCGGGCGCTGCACCTCGAAGTGGCCGCGGCTGCGCGCCACGAGTTGCTGGCGCTGCGCCGGCGCGGCGAGATCAACGACCGGGTGTACCGGCGCGTCGAGTGGGAAATCGATCTCGCCGAGTCGCAACTCCGTCCATCGTGACACCTGACATCCTCATCACCCTCGACTGGTTCGCGGCGCTGCCCGATCATGCGGCCATCGTCGAACGCATCCGTACGGCCGGCTACACGGTCGCGCTGCACCACGGCGGCAATGCGCTGACCGAACGGCAAGTCAGCGAGACGCTGCCGGGCGTGCGGGCCACGATCGTCGGCAACGACGTGTACACGCACGCATCGCTCGCCGCGGGCGACAAGCTCGAGATCGTATGCCGGGCCGGCGTCGGCTACGATTCGATCGACGTCGCGGCGTGCACGCAGCACGGCGTCGCGGTCACCAACGCGCCGGCCTCCAACGCCGCCGCGGTCGCCGAGTTTGCGCTCGCGTTGATGTTCGCTCTTTCGCGCAAGATGGTGCTGATCGACCGGGCGGTGCGTCGCGGCGTGTGGGAGCGCAAAGACTTCGAGGGCGATTCGCCGCTGACGAAGACGCTCGGTATCGTCGGCATGGGCAACATCGGCAAGCGGCTCGCGCGGTTGTCGCTCGCGCTCGGCATCACGACGCAATACTACGATATCCTGGGCGCGATCGCGCCGCCCGATCTTCCCGAAGCGCGCTTCGTCCCGATGGACGAACTGTTGCGCACGTCCGACGTCATCTCGCTACACGTGCCGCTCGACGCGGGGACGCGGCACCTGATCGGCGCGCCGCAGTTCGCGTGCATGAAACCGTCGGCGTATCTGATCACGACGTCGCGCGGCGGCGTCGTCGACGAAGCGGCGCTCGAAGCGGCCCTCGACGCGCGCACGATCGCCGGCGCGGCGCTCGACGTGTTCGCGCCCGAGCCGATCCGCAACGATCATCCGCTGCTCGATCGCGACGACGTGATCCTCACGATGCACATCGCCGGGATGAGCATCGAAGCGAAACAGAACATGGCCTGGGCGGCGGCCGAAGCGGCGATCGTCTATCTCGACGGCGGCCGTCCCAACGGTTTGATCAACCCCGAGGTCCTGACCGCGCGGGCCGGCTCAGGCGCGTGAGGGTGCGGGATTCGATTCGGGCAACGTGAGGGCACTGGCCGCGGCCAGCGCGGTCAGCACCCCGATCGCCAGGATCGCCGCCGCCACTCCGTAATGGTCGGCGATCGCGCCGAGCACGGGGCTGAAGATGCCGCCCAAGCTGACTGCGAGGCCGATCGTCACGCCGGAGGCGACGCCGAGGTGATTGGGCAGATATTCCTGTCCCACGACCAGGAAGGCCGACTGCGACGCGGTGATCACGAAGCCGACCACGATCAGCGCAGCGAACGCGAACGGCACCGAAGGCACGTGGTCGAGGATCGCGATCGTCGCCAGGATCATGACCGCCGCGCACGCCGTCGACCACAGGATGATCCGCCGCCGGCCATAGCGGTCGGCGAGCGGCCCGCCGAGGATCGTGCCCGCGATGCCGACCGTCAGCATCGCGGTCAGCGCGAGCGAGCCGACCGTGGGCGAGGTGTGCAGCGCGCCGACGAAATAGAGCGGCACGAATCCGACCAGGCCGATGTATGCCATCGAGCGGATCGTGATGAACACTCCCAAGCGCATGAAGGCCGGCCAGTTGTCGTGCTTGGGGAGCGCCGCCGCCGCGGCCTTGCGCACGAGCGCGCGCGCGACGTGCAGCCGCGGCAGTTCGAGCACGACGAACACGGCGATCACCGTCACCGGGACGATCGCCACCAGCGTGCCGTGCAGGCCGAACAGCGCGATCGCGCCGGTGGCGAACATCGGTCCGATCGCGAACCCGGCGTTGCCGCCGGCCGAGAACCAGCGCATCCCGGTGACCTTCTTGCTGCCGGCGACGTAGTTGGCGAAGCGGGCCGCTTCGGGGTGGAAGATCGCGACGCCGAGCCCGCTGCAGAGCGCGAAGGCGAACATCATCCAGTAGTCGGGCACGACGCCGATCATCGCGATGCCGGCGCCGGCCAAGAACACCCCGATCGCGATCAGCACCGGCATCGCGACCCGGTCGGCGAGGATGCCGATCGCCGGCTGGACCACCGACGAACTGACGTTCATTGCCAGGATCAAGGTCGCCGCGGCCGTGTAGCTCAACCCGTGGGCGACGATCAGAAACGGTAACAGCGCCGGGAGGAAGCTCTGGTTCGCGTCGTCGCAGACGTGCGAGAGCGCGAGGATCGCCATCGAACGGCGGTTCATCGGCCGGGCCGCGGTCGCAACCGGCGCGGAGCCTTCGAGGTGCAGGGACGAAGCGTCGGTCGAAACGGTAGCCACGATCCCCAGGATAACCCAGCCGCCGGTGTCAGGCATTCGTGGGAAAGACAGCAACTATCGCGAAAGCGACACGATGCTCAACACCCCGCACACCGAGCACCTTCAACACTCGCGCCGTGCGCTCGTGGGGTTGGCCCGCGACTTCAGCGCGGGTGAGGAGACGGCCGAACACCATCACCCCCGGGCCCAGCTCGTGCACGCCGCCTCGGGCGTGATGCGGGTGTTCACCCCCGGCCGCACGTGGATCGTCCCGCCGGGGCGCGCCCTGTGGGTGCCCCCGATGCGCGATCACAAGGTCGTCCCGCTGGGCGCGATCGCGATGCGCACGCTGTTCGTGGCGCCGGCAGCGGCCCGTACGCTGCCGCCGCAAGAGTGCGTCATCGCCGTCTCGCCGTTGCTGGCCGCGTTGATCGAGCGCACCGCGCAGATGGACGCCGACGCTCCGCCGAGCCCGGCCGAGGGGCGGATCCTGCGGGTCGTGCTCGACGAAATCCGTGCGCTGCCCGCGCTCCCGCTCTCGGTGCCGCTTCCGCCGGCCGAGGAGCGCGAGGTGGCGCAGACCTGCGACGCGCTCCTGCGCGATCCGGGTTCCAAGCGCAGCCTCGACGCGTGGGCGGCCCGTGCCGGACTCAGCGGACGTACCCTGGAGCGGCGCTTCAAGGGCGCGACCGGGATGTCGTTTGGGCGGTGGCGCCAGCAGGCGCGCCTGCTCGAGGCGGTGGCGCGGCTGGCCGGCGGCGTTCCGGTCACGCGGGTGGCCCTCGACGTGGGCTACGACAGCCCGAGTGCATTCAGCGCAATGTTTCGCAAGATTCTGGGCACCGCGCCGTCGCGCTTCGAGCGCGCCGGTGAGGGCCCGGCCATTCACAGTGCTTCACAAGCTTGATTCGATAGGATAGATCCATGAGAAATGTCATAGCGCTCGCAGTGCTGGCGGTCGCGAGCCTGTGGCCCGGCTGCGCCGGGGCCCAGAATCAGCCGGCCGGCACTCCGCCCCCCGATTTCCGCGCTCAAATGCAAGCGATGCGCGCCGGCGCCAGGACGCAATCGTTCGCGGCGCTGACGCCCGCCCATCGGGCCAAAGTGCAGGCGATCGTCGATCAGTTCGACAGCGGGGCGATCGGGACGCCCCGCGAGGCGGTGCAGCAGATCGACGCGGTGCTGAGCCCGGATGAGAGCAAAGCGGTCGTCGCGATCGCGGTGCAGATGCGCGCGAACATGCGGACCGCGCGTGAGGCCGGGGGCGCGACGGGCTCGGGGCCCAACGGCGGGCCACCCAACGGCGGGCCACCCAACGGCGGGCCACCCAACGGCGGGCCGCCCAACGGCGGGCCGCCCAACGGCGGACCGCCCGAGGCCGGTCCGGGCGGCGGCCAAGGTGTCCGCCAGCCCGACGCCGGGCGCTTCCTGCTGATGATGGCGGCGAATCCGGCGAAGATGCGTGGGGCGATGCGGCCCCCGCCGCCCTCCCCGCAATAGTTCAGTCGTTGAATTCGATGGTGACGTCCGCCGAGGGGTAGCCGTAGTAGCCCGTCCGCGCGCCGCCGAGATAGGCGACGAGCGGTTCGCGCACGACGGCGACGGAGAGCCGTGCCGCGACCGCCTCGAGCGGCACCCAAGCAAACTCGACCGCATGCGCGTCGCCGTGCGGTTCGGCGAGCGCGCCGTCGGCGTCGATCTCGAACGTCACGTTGAGGAAGTGGGTCGTGGCGTGGCGGTCGTAGGATTCGCTGACGTAGGCGAGCCGGTGTGCCGTGACGCGCAGTCCCGTTTCCTCGCGCACCTCGCGCGCGAGCGTGTCCGCGAGCAACTCGTCGCTTTCTTGGCGGCCGCCGGGCAAGTTCCACAACGGTTCCGGGTGGTTAGGGTAACGGCTCGCGACCATCAGCAGCGCCCCGTCACGCACGAGGATCCCCGTGCACAAGTGGATGCGCCGCCATGGGGCGCTTCCCATTAGCCGTCGTGCGTGCGGACGAACTCGTGGATGACGCCCATCACTTCCTGGCGCCAGCGGCGGCCGTTGAAGATCCCGTAGTGGCCGACGCCCTTTTGCAGATGGTGCTCGTGACGTTCGGGTGCGAGCCCGCTGCACAGCGCGTGCGCGGCGTAGGTCTGGCCGGGAGCGGAGACGTCGTCGAGTTCGCCTTCGATCGTCAACAGCGCGGTCTTTTCGATCGCGCGCGGTTCGACCGGAATGCCGCGAACGGTCATCCCGCCGTTCGCCAGGAGCGTACGCTGGAAGACGCGGTCGATCGTGTCGAGGTAGTATTCGGCCTCGACGTCCATCGTCGCGAAATACTCGTCGTAGAACTCGCGCTGCTTGACGGCCGAGCCGGCGTCGCCCTTCGCCATGTGCTCGAACATGTCGAAATGCGCTTCGAAATGCCGTTCGGGGTTCATCGACATGAAGGCGGCGATCTGCAGGAACCCCGGATAGACTTTGCGCCCCGCGCCGCGGTACCAGCCCGGGACCTTCGTGATCACTTTCTTGGCGAACCAATCGAGCGGCTTCGACGCGGCCAGTTTGGTCGGGGCGGTCGGTGCGGCGTTGACGTCGATCGGCCCCCCCATCAGGGTCATCGTGCGCGGCTGCGCCGGGTCGCCGGCAGCCGCCAACAGCGCCACCGCGGTCAGCACCGCGGGCGCCGGTTGGCACACCGCGATCAGGTGGACGTTCGGCCCCAGCATCCGGATGTAGTCCATGATGTACTCGATGTTGTCGTCGAGGGCGAACGGGCCGGCCGAGAGCGGAATGTCGCGGGCGTCGAGCCAGTCGGTCACGTAGACGTCGTGGTCGGCCACCACCGCCTCGACGGTTCCGCGCAGCAGCGTCGCGTGATGGCCCGAGAGCGGAGCGACCAACAAGACGCTCGGTACGTAGTGGTTACGCTCGCGCCGGCTGAAGCGCAGCAGATTGCAGAACGGGCGCCGGTCCATCACGTCGATGTGAACGTCGTCGATGTTCCATTCGGGCTTCTGGCGGCGCTCGGTGATGTCGTCGAAGACGGTCGCCCCGGCGTTGAGGACCCGCCCCGTGAAGGTGTAGGACATCGGTGAGAAGGGGTTCGAGAACAGCAGCCGCGTCGTGGCGGCCGTCCAGCGCGCCGGCAGCATCGCGGCGTACGCGGCGTCGTAAAGGTGGTAGAGCATGACCGAAACCTCCATTGCGGGGGAGGCGTGCGGTCACGCGGTTGCCTCCTGTCGCGCGTAGAATCAATATTTCATTCCCAGTCTCCTGCAAAAAAATGAAGTTTCCATGTAGATGGGAATCATTTCCCTACAGAAGCGGGCGCCACGCCTCCCGTTGGACGGCCTCGAGGAAGGCCGCGACGTCGGCGTTGAACCGCTCCGGCTCCTCGAGATTGAGCGTATGCCCCGTGCGCGGGTAGACCGAAAGCCCGGCGTTCGGCATCGTTTGCGCCAGAAAGCGCGACGGCTCGACGCAGAGCTCGTCCTCGTCGCCGCACACGATCAGCGCCGGCAGGTCGACCGCGGCGAGGGCGGCGGCGTGGTCGAGGATCGACGGGCGCCGCATTTGTACCCCGCGGATCGTCAGGGCAGCGGCGGCGGCGTCGTGCGATGCCAGATGGTCGACGAAGGCCCGGCCCGCGGCCGCGTCCTTCTCGGCCAGGCGGCACCGCGACGGGCGCCGGGCATAGCGTTCCGCTACCGCCCGCGACCCGGCGCTCTCGAATTCGGTCGCCAGTGCGGCCTGGTCGGCGAGGAAGCCGGCTGCATGCTCAGGCATCGCGCCGCTGCCGCAACCCGCGATCGTCAGCGAGCGCACTTGCTCGCGGTGGTGCAGCCCCATCTGCACGGCCACCGAACCGCCCATCGAGAGGCCGGCGAGGTGCACCGGGCCGAGCTCGAGCGCCGCGATCAACGCGCTGCAGTCGGCGACGTGCTGCGCCTGCGAGTAGGCGGCGGGGCCTTCCGGCACCTCGGAGCCGGGATAGCCGCGGGCCGAGTACGTCACGCACGTGAAGCGGTCGCGGAAGGCCGCGACTTGCGGTGCCCAGCTGCGATAGTCGCCCGCGAACTCGTGCACGAACAACAGCGGCGGCCCGCTTCCCGCGCATTCGTAGTAGAGCGCGATCCCGCCGGCGTCAATGCGCGGCAAGCGGCACCTCCGCGAGCGCGGGAACGCGCGCCGCGCGCCGAAGGACGCCGGCATGACGAGCGACGCTCTGACCGTTGAAGTCTTCGACGTCGGCGACGCGCGCCGAATGCAGGACGCTTTCGCCGTACGCTTCGAGGTGTTCGTCACCGAGCAGCGCGTGCCGGAGGACGAGGAGGTCGACGAGCACGACCGCACCGATCCGCACGCGGTTCACGCGCTCGTGCGCGCCGCCGGCGGCACCGTCGTGGCCGCGGGCCGGTTCTACCGCAGTGCGCCCGGCACCGCGCAGATCGGGCGCATGGCGGTACGCGCGGCCGTGCGCGGCACCGGCGTCGGCAAACGGCTCCTCGAAGCGTTGATGGGCGAAGCGCGCCGGCGCGGTTACTACCGCGCGGCGCTCAACGCGCAAGATCACGCGGTCGGGTTCTACCACCGGGCCGGATTCGAAGACGACGGGGAAACGTTCTTGGAGGCCGGCATCCTTCATCAGCCGATGACCAAGCTGCTTTGACGGGTTCAGGGCCTACGCCCGAACCTTTCGCCTCGCGCAGTCGCCGAGATCGACCATGTCAAGGCGATTCCGGGCGGCGGCGGCGTCCGAAAAGCCAGCCCAGCGCGAAGCCGACGAGCGTCGCGGAAGTGCAGGCGATGGCGGCCGGGGCGAACGGGCGGATCGGGACATAGCGCGTCTCTTCCTTGGTGATCTCGAGGACGCCGCGCGGACGGATGCCGACGCCCGCGCCGCCCCCCGAAGCGCTGCGGGGCGCATCTTGGCCGTCGCCCTCGTCGCGCTGCGGCGCGCCTCCCCCCGCGCCGAAGCCGTAGCCGACGACCGCGATCGGAATGATCGTCTTCCCGTGCGCCTCGATCGGATCACCGAACACCGTGCGCACGGAAGCTGACTTTTGCAGCCGGTCGGCGATCGATGCGATCAACTCTTCGATGTCCATGCAGAGGGATTGCGTGCATCGCCGTCCGACTCCGCTTGCACGCCATGCCGAAGCTCGCTGCAAACCTGACGATGATGTTCACCGAAGTTCCGTTTCTCGAGCGCTTCGGGGCGGCCGCGCGGGCCGGGTTCGGCGGCGTCGAATTTCTTTCGCCGTATGCGTTTGCTGCCGAAGAGGTCGCGGCGGCGCTGCGCGACGCGCGCGTTGCGCCGGTGCTCTTCAACGCCGCGCTCGGTGATTGGGAACGCGGCGAACGCGGACTGGCCGCGCTGCCCGGACGCGAACGCGATTTCGACGACGCGTTCGCGCAGGGCATCGCGTATGCGCGCGCCCTGGGGTGCCCGCGCTTGCACGTGATGTCGGGAAACGTCGAGCCGGGAGCGGATCTCGAGGCGATGCGCAACACGTTCGTCGCCAACGTGCGCCGCGCGGCCGGCGCCGCGGCGGCGCACGGCATCGAGCTTTCGATCGAACCACTCAATCCGCGCGACATGCCGCGGTATTTCATCCATACGACGGGCGAGGCGCTCGCCTTGATCGAGCGCGTCGCGCGCGCCAACGTGAGCCTGCAACTCGATCTCTATCACGTGCAAGTGTGCGAGGGCGATCTCGCGCACCACGTGCGCGCCTTGCAGGGACGCTACGGTCACGTACAAATCGCGGGCAACCCCGGGCGGCACGAGCCGGATGACGGCGAGGTCAACTATCCGTTCCTGTTCGCGCTCTTCGACGAGATCGGATACGGCGGATGGGTCGCATGCGAGTATCACCCGCGCGCCGGCACGCTGGCGGGACTGGGTTGGGCGCGACCCTACGGCATCGGCGTAGGGGGCTAGTCGTCGCGGTGCAGCCGGTGCAGCACTTCGGCGATCGAGTTGACCGCATCGACCATCAGATCCGTCTCGGCTTGCAGCACTTCGGTGTCGAGATGGTCGGCGTCGACGAGCCGCGTGAACTCCGCGTACAGCGTGCGTAGCGGCGGCAGTTCCGGTGGTTCGGTTCGCTGCCGTACCGCCTCGTCCAGCCGCGCGAGGCTGACGTCGAAACCGTCGACGAGCGCTTCGTACGCCGGCACGACGTCGGGAGGCAGGTCGGGCGCGCGCGCGAGCCGCGCGCTCAGGCTCAAATTCGCGAGCCCGTAGCGGCGGCTGGCCGCGAGGATGCCGAGCGCCGCGCGCACCGTGACGGCGCGCGGCCGAACCGGTTCGCTCAGCATGCGGTCGACCGAGGCGTCGGCGTTGGAACGCGCGCGCCACGAGGCCAGCTGCGCCGCGCGGATCGCAGCCTCGTCGCGATGGGCGGGGTCGAGGTAAGCGCGCAGCACCAAGCGCGAGAGCTTGCGTTGGCGCTCGAGCAGTTCGCCCAGGCGTGCCGGGACGAGTTCGCGTTCCCACGTGGGCCACGCGAGGTAGGCGACGAGCGCGAGCGCGCCGCCGAGCAGCGTGGCCCCGATGCGGTCGAGGATCGCGGCATGCTCGGAAAACCCACCGAAGGCGAGGAGAAAGACGACGTAGCCGGTGATCGCGGCGCTGAAGACCGCGTAGTTGACGTTGAAGACCGTGTAGCCCACGGCCGCGAACAGCAGGGACAGTCCGGCGAGCGCGGGTCCGTTCGGATGCAGGAGCGCCACGCTCGAAGCGACCAGGGCGCCGATCAGGGTGCCCCCAAGGCGCGCGAGCCCGCGGGTGAAGGTCGTCGCGAAGTCGGGCCGCAGCACGATCGCGGCAGTGATCGCGATCCAGTAGCCGCGGTCGATCGGGAGCAGATGCGAGATGATCTGCGCCAGCGCCAGGACCGCCGCCATCCGCAGCCCGTGCTGCGTGTACGCGGATTCGAACGAGACGTTGGCGCGCAGGGTCGCGAACGCCTCGGCGATCGCCGGCGGGCGAAACGCCTGCAAGCGCTTGCGGCGCCCCGAGCGCGGGGCTTCGGGGACGGGATCGCCTTCGGCGGGCGCGCCGCTCATGATCCATGCCGAACGCAGCTGGCCGACGAGCGCTCGCGCGTCGGCCACCGTGCGGGCGAGATTCGAGGCGACGTCGTGGCCGGCGGTCGCGGGCGCGCGTTCGAGCGACGCGACCGCGGCGTCGAGCGTCTGCCACGCTTCCTCGACGCCTTCCGGCGCGCGGGCGTCGCGCAGCGCGGCCGCAATCTCGGCCAGCACCTCGCGCGCCGCCCCCGCCAGCCGTTCGACCGATGCGGGCCCTTCGGCCAGGTGAAGCGCGTCGAGCATGTAGCGGTCGGTCGCGATCGTCGCCAGCGACGCGCGCAGGCGCTCGGCGGCGATCAGGAGCCCTTCGAAGGCGGCGATGTCGCCCCGCCGGGCAAACGGCTGCGGATCGTCGAGGGTGGCCGACAAGGCGGCGAACGGGACCGGGTCGGGCACCGACAGCTTGACCGCCGGCAGGTGGCCGGCGTACTCGGCGAGCGCGCGGTACGCGTTTGCGAGCACCGTTCGCTCGGCGTCGAAGCGCTGCAGCGGAAATACGAGCACGCACAGCACCGTCTGCAGCAAGCCGCCGCTGAACACGAACAGCGCTTGGGCGGCGGCTTCCTCGGGAGCCATCCGGAACTGGCTGAAGATCGAGAGCGCGACGACGGAGTTGACGCCGACGGCGCTGGCCGCCGGTCCGAGCGCGGCGAGCAGCCCGGCGGCGTAACCCCAAACGGCGGCGATGAAGACGTCGAGGACCGGCCGTCCACTGCTCACGCCGGCGACGAAGGTCGCGACCGCCATCCCGGCACTGGCGAAGAGCATCGCCGCGGCGCGGGTGCGGTAGACGCCCTGGCGTGAAGCGAATCCCACGACCATCGCGCCGATCGCCGCGGAGACGCCCTGGACGGGAGCGTCGGCGAACAGGGCGATCGCGAGCGGAATCGCGACGCCGATCGTGCAGCGTGCCCCGAAGGCGAGCTCGATGCCCGACCGGTTGATCTTCGCAGCTTCGGCGACGATGCCGCCGACGAAGGTCGTACTGGACCTCACCGCCGCTGTGTTCCCCGCAGGGGCGGCAGACGCTGCTAGAGGACGCCGTCCCGGCCCGGCCGCCGCTAGAGGACGCCGACCGTTTCCCAAGCGCGGCGCACGTGCGCGGCTCCGGCCGGGCCGAACCGCTCGCCGGCGTGCGTCAGCGTGTGGTGCGCGAAGGCCGCAAAGGTGCACGTGGGGCGCAGGCCGGCCACGAGCGCGTCGTACCAGACCCTGCCCGCGCCCTCCCAGGCATAGCCGCCCAGCGCGGTCGCGGCGAGATAGAACGCGCGATTGGGGATGCCCGAGTTGATGTGCACGCCGCCGTCGTCGTCGTCGCCGGCATAGTAGTCGCGCATGTGGGCGGGCTGCGGATCGCGCCCGCCGAGCAGGGGGCTGTCGTAGGCGGTGCCCGGCGCGCGCATCGAACGGATCGCGGCCCCGATGGCGGGCTCGGCGAAGATGCCGTCACCGATGAGCCAGTCGGCCTGCGCGACGGTCTGTTTGCGGTCGAACTGCTTGACCATCGAACCGAATGCGTCGGCGAGCGACTCGTTGAGCGCGCCCGGCTGCCCCTCGTAGCGAAGGTCGCCCTCCGCTTGCACGACCCCGTGCGTCAGTTCGTGCCCGATCACGTCGAGGCAGCGGGTGAAAGGGCCGAAGACCTCGCCGTCCCCGTCGCCGTAGACCATCTGCGCCCCGTCCCAAAACGCGTTGTCGTACTCGCGGGCGTAGTGCACGCTCGAGACGAGCGCGGTGCCCGCGTCGTCGATCGAGTTCCGCTCGAATGCCTCGCGGTAGAACGTCCAGGTCGCGCCGGTCGCGTCGTAGGCTTCGTTTGCGGCGCGGTCGGGCACGGGCGGTTCGCCCTCGCTCCGCTCGAGGCTGCCCGGGAGCGCCGTGCGGTGGCGGGCGGTGAACACGGCCCGCGCTTCACGCGCTTCCGGACTGCGCGCGCGGCCGGCAGTCGCGGCGGCACGATAACGCTGGCCGCCGCGCAGCCGCTCGGTCAGGGCCAAGGTTTCGAGCGCGCGCCGCGCCAGCTCGGGGCGGCTGCTGCGCGCCATGCCTTCGAGGATGTGCGGCGGTAAGAACGTACAGATCATCGACACCCGTCCGATGAAGAGAGAGGCTTTCTCCACTTTTCGGCTCCACCGCAAGAAAGCGCAGGCAAGGTTATGAGAAATTAACCCGGCAACGCGTGCGTTACGTCGAATGGAGCTGCGGGCATAACCCGGCAAGTGACGGTTCGCTTCATAACGAGAGAGAAAACGATGCAGTTTTTGAAGATCAGCGCGGCGCTGGCCGCCTTCACGCTCGCCATGGCCGGGGTCGCTGCGGCGGCGAATTCGGTCGCGTACGGCACCTACATCACGGGCACGCTCCAGACGACGCTCAACAGCGGCAGCGCGAACGTGGGCGACGGGTTTTCGATGGTCGCGACGTCCGCATCGAGCGGCTCGTCGTGGATCAACGGGGCGACGATTCAGGGCCACGTCGCCGACGTGCAGCGCGCGAGCCAAGGCCGGAACGGCCAGATCCAGCTCGCGTTCGACCGCATCGTCTATCGCAACGGCAGTTCGGCGCCGCTCTACGGGTCGGTCACCAAGATGGACGTGCAGACGAAGTCGAACGCCACCAAAGAGGTCGTGGGCGCGGTCGGCGGCATGGTCGTCGGCAACATTTTGGGCAAGTGGATCGGAACGAATCTCGGCGGCGCAGTCGGCGCGGGCGGCGGCTACGCGCTCGCCAAGAACAACCGCCAGAACGTGACGATTCCCTCGGGCAGCACGATGACGATGGAAGTGCAAGCGCCCCCGATCCGCTATCAACAGCGCTCGTACTGACGTTCGCGGTCATCGACTGCGCCAAGCGCGACGCGTCAGGCCCCAACCCCGTCGAGCAGCGCATCGACGAAACGGCTGATCGTTGCGTGGGTGTGGGCCGGGTCGCGGTCGCCAAAGACGAGGTACTCGTAGATACAAGCGACGATTGCGGCGCGCGGGATGCCGCGCCGGGCGGCGGCGCGAATGCGTGGCGCGACCCGGTGCAGCGCCTCGGGCAGCGGGATCGTTCGGGGATGCGGCCGGTTCACGGCCAACGAGAACATGCTCACCCGCGGCTCTCCTCGTGGCGATAGCCCGCAGCACGAACGCAAAAGCGGCGTGCCGGGAGGCGCGTGATTCGCGCTGTTCGCGCGACATACTCCCGGACGTTAAGCGATGTTAACCCGGGGCGCGAAGCATCCGGCCCCGCAGCCGCTACGCCGGGGTCGCGGAACCCAACTCGCGGTCGAAGAAATCCCGGACTTTCGGCCACACGTCGAGCGCCCCCGGGGTCGCGCCCGGACCGACGTTGTGGCGGAAGAACCCGTGGTCTTCATCGGGATAGACGACGAGCTCGAACCGTTTGCCGTGTTCTCGCAGGGCCGCTTCGATCGTCGCGACGTCGCCGGCCGGAATGCCCTGGTCGCGCCCGCCGAAACACAAGAACAGCGGGGCCGCGATCTCGCTGGTGAAGCGGATGAACTGCGGGCCTTGCGTGATCTGGCGCCCGTAGAAGACGCACGCCGCGTCGATGCCCGGGCACGTGGCGCTCAAGTACGCGAGCGCCCCGCCGAAGCAGAAGCCCCAGGTCGCCGTCTTCCGGTTCCAATCCGGTTGCGTGCGCAGCCACGCCAACACGCCCGCGACGTCTTGCGCGAAGCCCTCCGGCGTCACCCGCGCGGCGTGTTCGCGGCCGCGTCGCAGGCCCTCGGGGTCGACGTCGACTTCGAAGTGCGGGTCGGCGCGGTGATACACCGCCGGCGCGACCGCGAGAAAACCGGCCGCGGCGACGAGGTCGGCGATCGCGCGCACCTTGTCGTTGACGCCGAAAATCTCTTGCAGCACGATCAGCGCCGGCCGCTTTTCGTCGCCGCCGGCCCGCGCGACGTAGGCCGGCATCGCGGCTCCGGCGACGTCGATCTCCACCGTCATCCCCATCTCACGCTCCGATCGCTACCAGCATGTCGTCGCGGGAAGTTCGCGCGGTGGAGCGGCAACCCTCGGTCCGCGGCGAATAGCGAGCGCGATGACGCAATCGGCATCCTCGATCGTCGTGACGCTGGACGCCGCGGTGGTGACGGTCACCGACGACGATCCACGCTCGATGACGGTGACGCTCGACGGACAGTGCGCGCTGCCGTCCGGCCCGCTCGATCCTGCGCGCGACCGGACGCTCGAACTCGCGGTGCGCCGTTACGTTCGCGAACAAGCCGGCGTCGAGCTCGGGTACGTCGAGCAGCTCTACACGTTCGGCGACCGCTTTCGCGACCCGGGAGAGCGGCGCGGACGGCCGCGGCTGCTGTCGGTGGGTTACATCGCGCTCGTGCGGCCCTCGCTGCTCGCCGATGAAACGCGCGCCGCCTGGAGCGCGTGGTACCGCTTTTTGCCGTGGGAGGATTGGCGAGAAGGCCGGCCGCCCTCGATCGACGCGGCGATCGTGCCGCGGCTGCGCGACTGGGTCGCCTCCGCCGAGGGGGAAGAGCGCGCACGGCGCCGCGAGCGGGTCGAGACGACATTCGGTTCGCGGCGGGTCGTGTGGAACGGCCGCGCCGTGCTCGAACGCTACGAATTGCTCTACGAAGTCGGCTTGGTCGAGGAGGCGTCACCGCCCGCGCGCGCGGTGACCGGCGAAGCGATGGCGCTCGACCACCGCCGCATCTTGGCGACCGCGATCGGGCGCTTGCGCGGGAAGATCCGGTATCGCCCGGTGATCTTCGAAGTGATGCCGGCGACCTTCACGCTCTCGCAGTTGCAGCGCACGGCCGAAGCGATCGCGGGCACGCGCCTGCACACGCAGAACTTTCGCCGCCTCGTCGAGGACAACGGGCTCGTCGAAGGGACCGGACGGGCCAGCCGCAGCGCGCGCGGCCGTCCGGCCGAACTCTATCGCTTCAGGCGCGAAGTGTTGCGCGAGCGGCCCGATCCCGGCATGCCGATCCCGCTCTCGAAGCGTTAAGAAAAATCCCCGCTGCGCAGCGCGCGGCGCTCGATCATCGCGCGCACGCTCGCGCGCAGCCCGTCGACGTAGGGGCGCCGGTACGCCCATTGCGGTCCGGGCAGCGGTTCGGGCACGTACGCAGCGGCGTTCGCCTCGAAGAGCAGCACGGTGCGGTCGCGGCCAAGCCCGAAGTCGATGGCGCCGAAGTCGAGGCCGAGGCCGGCAGCGATCGCTTCGAGCGCGCGCATCGGGCCGTCGCCGAGCGTGCCGCGCATGTCGGCGAGGAACGCGGCATCCTCGGCGCGCAGCGCGTCGGCGCCGTCCATGCCCGCGCTGAACAGATGGACCTTCCAATGCGGCGCAATCGCAACGTGCACCGGATGCAGCGCCCCGTCGATCGCCATGACCCGGTACTTGCGGTAGAGCCCGTCGTCGTCTCGCGACTCGAGAAACTCGATGGCGAAGAATTCGTCACCCGGCAGCGTGCGCACGACGGGCACGAGATCGGCGGCGCCGGCGACGTGCGCGAAGTGTTCGCCGGCGTGGAACCCCGGTGCGCGCAGCAGCAACGGCGCGCGCACGCCGTGCTCCGCCAGCACGGCGGCGGCGTCCGCGCGCTCGAGCGCCGCGCGCGTCGTGCGCACGATGCGCGGCGTGCGCACGCCCGGCACGTTCGCGAACCTTTCGCGCCACGTCGGCCCGCCCGGTGGCCGCGACGGTGCGCGGATCGTTGATGACCGGAGCATCGGTCCGGCGCAGCAGATGTGACGCGGCTGCGAGGGCCTCGGGCGACGCATCGGCGTCGCACACGCCGTTGAAGACGACGTCGTGGCGCGGAAGCGGCCGCGTCGGGGGAAAATAGTCGACCAGCAACGCGAACGTCGCGAACCGCTCGGGGTCGAGATAGTCGGCCGTCACTTGATTGCCACCGAAGGCAGTCCCCAGCAGCAACACCCGCACCGGTTCCGAAGGGCCGGTGCTCGGGACCAGAACGAGGGGCCGCGCTGCCCAACCGCGGTGCCGCTGGGCGTGCGCGGCGGCGGGGTCGCCGGAGGCCTCCAGCAGGCCGGCGAGGCCGAAGTGGGCCGGAGCAAAGTCCGCGACCCCGAGCGCGGCCTCGTACTGCGCGCGAGCGGCCGCCGCGTCGCCCGCGGCGGCCAGCGCTGCGGCCCACGCCGTGCGGAGCGCCGGGTCGCGGGGATAGAGTGCGACCGCGCTCGCGAGCAGCGGCAGCGCTTGCTCCGGCATGCTCGCCGCGAGCAAATCGCCGGCTCCGCGAAGCGCGCCGGCGTCGGCCGGAGCGTCCGCCAAGATCGCTAGGTAGGCGCACAAGGCCTCGTGCGGGCGTCCCAGCAGCTGCAAGCACGCCGCTCGTTCGCGCCGCAGGGCGAGGTCGTCAGGCGCTTGCGCGAGCCGCGCCTCGAGCTCGGCATAGGCTTGCGCGAACCCCGCGCGGCCCACGAACGCGCCGGCGTCGAGGGGATCGGCCATGAGCCAGCTCACTTCGCAGCCTGCGGGCGCATCCCTCGCCCCGCTTCGCAACCATCGCAGCAGGATCGGATTTATGCTCGATAGTAGCATAATGAATTCCTCGAAATGAGGAAAATCCGAGGTGCCCGATGCCGCAGACCCTAGCCTTCACCCCGGCCGTCGAGGCCGGAACCCGCGCGCTGTACGACCGCGTCGCGCGCGTGATCCCGGCGGCCGAGTGGCCGGTCCATGCGCCCTACGTCGCGGCGATCAAAGCCCTGGCAGCCGAGCGCAACGCGGTGATCCTCGCGCACAACTATCAGACGCCGGAGATCTATCACTGCGTGGCCGACATCGTCGGCGACTCGCTGGCGCTCGCGCGCGAGGCGAGCCGCACGGAGGCCGGCGTCATCGTGATGGCCGGGGTGCACTTCATGGCGGAGACCGCGAAGCTGCTCAACCCCGGCAAGACGGTCTTGATCCCCGACCTGCGCGCCGGATGTTCGCTCGCCGAGTCGATCACGGCCGCGGACGTGCGCGCCCTGCGCGCCCGGTATCCCGGCGTCCCGGCGGTCGCGTACGTCAACACGACGGCCGCGGTCAAAGCGGAGGTCGACGTCTGCTGTACTTCGGCGAATGCGGTCGACGTCGTGAAGTCGCTCGGTGCGCCGCGGGTCATCTTCCTGCCCGACGCCTATCTCGCGCGCTGGGTCGCTTCGCAAACCGACGTCGAGATCATCCCGTGGGACGGCCACTGCGAAGTGCACGAACGTTTTCGCGGGCAAGACTTGCGCGAACTGCGCGAAGGGTACGAAGGGATCGCCATCATCGCGCACCCCGAGTGCCCGCCCGACGTGCTCGCCGAGGCCGACTTCGTCGGGTCGACGACGGCGATGAGCGGATACGTTGCCGCGCACCGCCCGGCGCGGGTCGCGATGATCACGGAGTGTTCGATGAGCGACAACGTCGCGGTTGAATTTCCCGACGTCGACTTCGTTCGTCCATGCAACCTCTGCCCGCATATGAAGCGCATCACCCTCGAGAAAATCCTGCGTTCGCTGCAGACGATGCAGCACGAAGTGACGATCGAACCGGCGCTCGCAGCCCGCGCGCGGCGCAGCGTCGAGCGCATGGTGGAGATCGGCGCATGACGCCCGCACCGGTGCTTCACTGCGACGTGCTCGTCGTCGGCGCGGGCGCGGCCGGCCTCACCTGCGCGCTCGAACTCGCGCCGCTCGACGTCGTCGTGCTCTCGGCGTCGCCGCTCGGTGACGGCGCGGCGACCGGATGGGCGCAAGGCGGCATCGCGGCGGCTTTCGGGGCCGACGACGCGCCCGCGCTGCACGCCCGCGACACGCGTGAGGCCGCGGCCGGCCTGGCCGACGCGGTCGCGGTCGACGCGCTCGTGCACGCCGCGTGCGACGCCGTCGAGCGTTTGGAGCGGCGCGGCGCGCACTTCGACCGGACGCCCGACGGCGCGCTCGCGCTGGGGCTCGAGGGTGCGCATTCGCGCCGCCGGATCGTGCGCGCGAACGGCGACGCGACCGGCGCCGAGGTGTTGCGCACGCTGGTCGCGGCCGCGACCGCGGCCCCGCACATCCGCGTGCTCGAAGGCGCGACCGCGCTCGCGCTGACGCAAGCCGGCGACGGCACGGTGAATGGCGCGCTCGTCGCGCAGGCCGGCGAAACGTTCGCGGTCGACGCCCGCGCGACGGTGCTGGCGACCGGAGGTGCCGGGGCGCTCTTCGCGCGCACGACGAATCCGCCGGCCGCGCGCGGCAGCGGGCTCGCGCTCGCGCACCGGGCCGGGGCGACCCTCGCCGACGTCGAGTTCGTCCAGTTCCATCCGACGGCACTCGCGGTCGACGCCGATCCGCTGCCGCTCGTCAGCGAGGCCGTCCGGGGCGAAGGCGCGGTGCTGGTGCGCGCCGACGGCAGCCGCGTCATGCACGGCGCGGACGGCGATCTCGCCCCGCGCGACGTCGTGTCGCGGGCGATCTTCGGCGCGCAGATGGACGGCGCGCCGGTGTTCCTCGATGCGCGCGGCATCGAACGGTTCGCGGAACGTTTTCCGACCGTGACGGCCGGTTGCCGGGCGCACGGCATCGAGCCGCAAACCGCGCTGATCCCGGTGACGCCGGCGGCCCACTATCACATGGGCGGGATCGCGGTCGACGTCAACGGGCGCAGCACCGTGCGCGGGCTTTGGGCGTGCGGCGAAGTGGCTGCGAGCGGCGTGCACGGGGCGAATCGCTCGGCGAGCAACTCGGTGCTCGAGGCGCTGGTGGGCGGACGCGCGGTCGCGCTCGACGTCGCGAGCGCGTTGCCGCCGCGGCAACCGGCGGCGCTGCCGGGCGCAATTCCGTTCGTCGCCCGTCCCGGCGACGCGGCACGGCTCGCCCGGGTGCGCGTCGCGATGACGCGCGATTGCGGTCCGGTGCGCGACGGCGCGCGGCTGCGGGCGCTGCTCGCGCGGTTCGATCGTTGGCGCGCGCAGTGGAACGGTTGCGGACGCGCGCTCGACGACGCGCTGATCGTCGGCACCGCGATCGCGCGCGCCGCGTTGGCGCGCGAGGAGAGCCGCGGCGCCCACTACCGCAGCGACTTTCCGCTGCCGCGCGAGCGCGCGCGGCGCACGTTGCTGCCGGCGCGCGAATTGATCGGAGCCTGAGGCCGTGCTGCATCCGATCCAGTATCGCGCGCTCGTCGAGGCGGCGCTGCGCGAAGATCTCGGGAGAGCCGGCGATCTGACGAGCGACGCGATCGTCGCGCGCGAAGCGACCGCGACCGCGGAGCTGGTCGCGCGCAAGCCGGGGGTGCTCGCCGGGCGCGACGTCGCCTTCGAAGCATTTCGCTTACTCGATCCGGCGGTCGTCATCGACGCGTTCGCGCAGGACGGCGACACGCTCGCGGCCGGGACGCCGATCGCGCGCATCGCCGGGAACGCGCGCGCGATCCTGGCTGCCGAACGCACCGCACTCAATTTCGCGACCCATCTCTCGGGGGTCGCGACGGCGACTCGAAAGCTCGTCGACCTCGCCGCTCCGCACGGCGCGCGCATCGTGTGCACGCGCAAGACGTTGCCGGATTGCGCGCGCTGGAGAAAGACGCGGTGCGCGCCGGCGGCGGCGCCAACCATCGCTTCGGCCTCGACGACGCGATCCTGATCAAGGACAACCACGTCGCAATCGCCGGCGGGATCGGGCCCGCGGTCGCGCGCGGCGCGTCGCGGCGCCGGACACTTGGTGTCGATCGAAGTGGAAGTCGATACCTTGGCGCAACTCGACGAGGCGCTGGCGGCCGGTGCGCACGTGATCCTGCTCGACAACATGCCGGTCGACACGCTGCGCGAAGCGGTGCGGCGCACTGCCGGGAGGGCGGTGCTCGAAGCGTCCGGCTCGATCGACGTGACGACCGTCGCGGCGGTCGCGGCGACCGGCGTCGACGTCATCTCGAGCGGCGCGATCACGCACAGCGCGATCGCGCTCGACCTCGCACTCGACGTCGTCGTCGCAGCTTGACCGCGACCGGGGTGCGCGCGCGGTCAAAGCCGAAGGTTCGCGACGTGGATACTGAGGCGTCCTTTCCGAGCCCCGGCAGCCTTCCGCCCGACGCCGGGCCGTGTCCGGCGAACGAAGCGATCTCCGCCGTCTCCGACAAGTGGAAGATCGTCATCGTCATGACCCTGGTGTCGGTCGCCGAGCCGGTGCGGTTCGCGCGCTTGCAGCGACTGCTCGGCAACGTGTCGCGCAAGGTGCTCACGGCTGCGCTGCGCGGCCTCGAAGCCGACGGGCTCGTCACCCGCACGGTATATCCTGAAGTTCCGCCACGGGTCGAATACGCGGTGACCGAAGCAGGCTTGGGCTTAGTGCCGATCGTCCGCCAACTCGATGAGTGGTGGCGCGAGCGCGAGCGTCTGGCCGCGCAGCCGCAACGTCCCAAACTCGTCGCGCTTCCGTGAGCCGTCGTTACCTCGTGGTAACGACGTATCCCGCACGTGCGGGATTGTCAACGCGGCGCGGGCCGCTATACTCGTAAGGCACCACTGTCGAGCGAGGATACAAAGCACCGTGGCTACAACCGAAAACATCGTCGTCTGGGCGATCGACCCGTCGCATACGTCCGTCGAGTTCAGCGTCAGACACCTCATGATCGCCAAAGTACGCGGCGCCTTCCGCGTCGAGAGCGGCACGATCGAGATCGCCCATGAGAGCAAGATTCCCAACGCCGTCGACGTGAAGATCGACGCTGCCTCGGTGGATACGCGCGAACAACAGCGCGACGATCATCTGCGGTCGCCCGATTTTCTGCACGTCGAAGCGCACCCGTCGATCGAGTTCAAGAGCAAGACGATCCACGCGACCGGCGAGACGACGTTCACCGTAGCCGGCGACCTCACGATTCACGGGACGACGAACTCCGTCGAGCTCAAAGGCGAGTACGAAGGCGAGGCCAAGGACCCGTGGGGCAACGACCGGATCGCCTACACCGCCTCGACGCGCATCAATCGCAAAGACTACGGCCTCACCTGGAACGCGATCCTCGAGGGCGGCGGCTTGACCGTGGGCGAGGATCTCGACATCACGATCTCGCTGCAAGCGGTCAAGCCCAAAGCGGCCTAGCAGACGGGGGCACGGGGCGGGCGCCCGGGCATGACGGCGCGAGGAATCTATCGAACGTACGTTCGAAATAGAAACTCATGGCCCGTCAATTGTCGCTCTGGGCGCCGTCCCCGGTCCAAACGCTCGTCGACCGCGAGGGCGCGCGCATCGTCTATCACGCCGCCGTGCTCGCCGCCGATGAGGCGGCGGCCGCCTTCGCGGCCCTGCGCGACGGCGTCCCGTGGGAGCGTCTGCGGCGCATGATGTACGAGCGCGAGGTCGACGTGCCGCGGTTGACGGCCCACTATACGGGCGATCCGCAGGAGTGGCCGGAGACGCTGCAGCGGATGAAGGCCGCCGTGGAAGCTGCGTGCGGTGTGCGCTTCGACTCCGCCGGTCTGAACTGGTACCGGGACGGCAACGACAGCGTCGCCCCGCACAACGACAATGAAGTCGACCTGCATGCCTCCTACGTGGCGCTGGTCAGCCTGGGCGCGACCCGGCGCATGCAGCTGCGCACCAAAGCGGTGCCCCGGCAGACCCTCGTCATCGACCTCGAACTCGGCAGCCTCCTCGTGATGAGCGGCACGACCCAAGCACTCTGGGAACACGGAGTCCCCAAGTTGACCGTGCCGGTCGACGCGCGCATCAGCGTGGCGTTTCGCCAGCGTCCATCCAGCGGATGACCTCGTCGACCTGCCGCGGTTGGGCCCGGGGCGGATCCATCGCCGGCGTGCCCAGATAGACGATGCCGACGATCCGGTCGCTCGGCTCGAGGCCGAGGAAGGCCTTGACGGCCGGGTCGTGGGCCATCGCGCCGGTCCGCCAGATCGCCCCGATGCCGCGCGCGACCGCGGCCAGCAGCAGGTTCTGCACGGCCGCCGCGGTGGCGGCGAAGTCTTCCTCGGCGGTCACCGGCTCGGGATCGGTGCGCACGCTGACGACGATGAGCACCGGGGCGCGTAGCGGTTTGGTCGCTTCCTTTTCCTGGTAGCGCCTCAGCGTTTCGTCCTGCAGTTCGACGTAGCGGGCCGACCGCTCGCCCCAGCACCGCCCGAGCGCCTCGCGCGCCCGGCCGCGCACGACCGTAAAGCGCCACGGCTCGGTCATCCGATGGTTCGGGGCCCATACCGCGGCTTCGATCAACGCGCGCACCGCGGTCTCGTCGACGTCGCCGCCGACCCGTCCGATGCTGCGCCGCGCGCGAATCGCCTCGAGTACGTCCATTCCCGGCGCTTTCGCGCCGGAGGGTGACTTTTCTCCCTTGGGCGCAGTACCGTGGTAACGATGAGCGTCACGCGCGTTTCCCCGCCGCCGGGTCCCCCGATGTGGGACGCGATCCGCTACCTCGGGCGGGGTTCGTTCGAGCGGACCCCGGCGTTCCTGCTCGGGCTCGCCCGGCGATACGGGGCGGTCTCCTCGTTCCGCATGCCGCGGGTGCGGTTCTATTTCTTCGACGATCCCGAGCTGATCCGCGAGGTCCTGGTCACCAAGCAGCAGGCGTTCGTGAAGAGCCGCGGAGCGCAAAGTCTGCGCCGGCTGCTCGGCCGCGGGCTTCTGACGAGCGAAGACCCGCTGCACCGCCGCCAGCGCCGGCTCTTGCAGCCGGCATTCCATCGCGACCGCGTCGCGCATTACGGTGCGACGATGGTCGAGCTGGCGGCGGCCACCGCGCGGCGCTGGGAAGCGGCGGCGACGGTCGACGTCGCGGTCGAGATGAACCGCCTGACCCTCGAGATCGCGGCCACGACCCTGTTCGGCGCCGATCTCGGCACCGAGGCGGCTGCGATCCGCGAGGCGCTTACCGCCTCGATGGTGGAATTCCCAAAGGCGCTCGGACCGCTCGGCGAGCTGCGCGCGTTCTTGCCGCTGCCGTCGACGCGGCGCTTCGCGGCCGCTCGCCGGCGCCTCGACGCCGTGATCTTCGGCATCATCGAGGCCCGGCGCCGCAGCGGCGTCGACAACGGCGATCTCCTCTCGATGCTCGTGTTCACGCGCGACGAGAACGGTGCGTTGGCGATGGACGACGCGCAGGTGCGCGACGAAGCGATGACGCTCTTCCTCGCCGGCCACGAAACGACTGCGAACGCGCTCGCGTGGACGTGGCTCTTGCTCGGGCGCACCCCGCGGGTCGCGAGTGCGCTGCGGGCCGAACTCGATGCGCTCGGCCACGACCCGGCCGTCGCCGACTTGCCGCGTCTGCCATACGCGCACGCGGTTTTCAAGGAAGCGATCCGACTCTATCCTCCGGCCTGGATCATCGGGCGGCTCGCGCGCGAAGCGGTGACGATCGGCAGCGTGTCGATGGCGCGCGGCAGCGTCGCGCTGCTCAGTCCGTGGGTCACGCACCGCAACCCGCGCTTCTATCCCGATGCCGCGCAGTTCATTCCGGAGCGTTGGGACGGCGCGGAGGTGCCGCGCTTCGCGTATTTCCCCTTCGGCGGCGGCACGCGGGTGTGCATCGGCGAGCCGTTCGCGTGGATGGAAGGCGTGCTCGTTCTCGCGACCCTCGCGCGTCGCTTCGCGCTCGAGCCGCTGCTCACGACGAACGGTGCGATCGAACCGATGGTCACGCTGCGGCCGAAATACCCGCTGTGGATGAGCGTCGCGCGGCGTGACGTTGCGCCGAGCGCGATCAGCAGTGCTTGAGGACTTTGGGTGCTTCGGCGGCGGCGGCCGCTTGCGCCTCGTTGATCGCCCGGATGCGCGAATTCCACTTCAGATACGACTTGAGCGACAACGCGGCCGCCGGTGCGCCGATCGTCGCGTCCTGGAACGTCTGGCTGAACGAGTCGATGTAGTTCGGCCGTAAGCCGATCTGGATCAACGAACGCACGACGCCCTGCAAATCGTAGCCCATCTGCCCCTGCGCCCCGGCTACGTTTTGCATGTGCCCGGCGAGCGCGGTCACGTTCTCGGCGATCTTCGGGTTGGTCGTTTCGCCGCTCGCCGAACGCACGGCCGCGATCTGGCGGTCGAGTTGTGGAATGGATTGCACGATCGAATCCACTTGCTTCATGAGGGTCACGCGGTCGGTCGTCATCCGCAAGTCGCCGTCGAGCGCGCGGAAATTTGCCATGATGCGGTCGATCGTCTCCGAAATCGCCCCTAGGGTCCGGTTGTTCGCCGAGAGCTGCACGGAAGCGGGCCGCAGATCGTTGGCCATGACCGCGCAGAATGCGGAGGTCGCGCGCACGTGGCCGATCTTGGGCAGGAACGGGCCCGCCGGCGACGATGCTTCCGGGACCGCAGCCGGCGGTGCGGAAGGTTGTGGCGCCTGGGCGACGAGAATCGACGCGGCCAATGCCGTCGCGAAGAACAGTTGCACGTCAGGTTTCTTGCGAAGTTTCCGTCGAGGTTCCCTTCGCGCGCGCGGCTTCGACCATCTCGCGCATGCGCGGGTGGTATCCGGGGATCGTGGCGACCCACGCATCGAAGGGCGGAACGGGCTCCCGCACGCGGAACAAGAAGTAGTATACGGAAAGTTCGCCGAGGAATTTGAAACGCTTGCGCAGGTCGCGGCACAGCCCTTCGTACGAGTCGAAGGCGTGCAAGTAGTTGTGGAAGCCGCTGTGTTCGCGATCGAGCGCGAGCAAGGTGCGCGCATTTTCGATCGTGCCTTCGATCTTTTTGCGGCTGCGCACGATCTCCGGCTCCTGCGCGAGCCACGCGACGTCCGCCGGACCGAAAGCAGCGACGCGGGCCGGATCGAAGCCGTGGAACACGCGCCGGAAGCCGTCCCACTTGCTCTCCACCAGCGCCCAGCTCATGCCTGCTTGAAAGATCGCGCGCGACATGACGTCGAGATAGTCGGCGAGGTCGGGGGTTTCGATTTGTTCCGGAATTGCCACGTTCGCTACGCCTTTCGGGTTCATGGTGCTCGATGAGCGAGTTGTTCCGTCCATGGACGCAGTCCGGCATTACCGCGCGCAACCGGATCGTCGTTTCCCCAATGTGTCAGTATTCGGCGCACGAAGGCCTTCCGACACCGTGGCTCCCCGTTCATTTGGGCTCGCGCGCGGTCGGGGGCGCCGGCATCGTGTTCACCGAGGCCGCGGCCGTGACGCCGCAGGGGCGCATTTCGCCGCACGACCTCGGCATCTGGAGCGAAGCCCATCGCGACGCGCTCGCTCCCGCGGTAGCCTTCATGCGCGAGCAGGGTGCGGTCGCGGGGATACAGCTCGCGCATGCCGGGCGCAAGGCGTCGACGGCGGTGCCGTGGGAGGGACGCCGGGCCCTCGGACCGTCGGCAGGCGGATGGCCCGTCATCGCTCCGTCGGCGATCCCCTTCGACGCGCAATCGCCCACGCCCAAAGTGATCACGATCGACGAGATCACCGAACTGCGCATCGCGTTCGCGCGCGCGGCCCGGTTCGCGCACGAAGCGGGATTCGAGATCGTCGAGCTGCACGCCGCGCACGGATATCTGCTGCACCAATTTCTCTCCCCGCTCTCGAACGTACGCACCGACGCGTACGGCGGCAGCTTCGAAGGGCGCATCAAGTTCGTCGTCGAGGTGGTCGACGCGGTACGCGGCGCATGGCCCGAACGCAAGCCGCTCTGGGTGCGCTTGTCGTGCACGGACTGGATCGAAGGCGGCTGGTCGGTCGATGAAACGGTCGCGCTGGCGCGCATCTTGCGCGAACGCGGCGTCGATGCGATCGACTGCAGTTCGGGCGGTACGTCGGAGCAGCAGCAAATCGTGCTGGGGCCGGGGTATCAAGTTCCCTTCGCCTCGCGCGTCCGCAACGAAGCCGGGATCGCCAGCGTCGCGGTCGGATTGATCGAAGATCCCGAACAAGCCGAGGCGATCCTGCGCAACGGCGACGCCGACGGCATCGCGATGGCGCGTGCATTCTTGCGCGATCCGTACTGGCCGCTGCACGCGGCGCAGCGTCTCGGCGTCGACGTTGTATGGCCGGTACAGTACGAACGCGCGAAGCCGCGGCCGGTTCGCGCATGAGCCGTGTAAAGTCTCCGCATAGTCGCGGGAACACCGGCGCGTAGCGCACAACTCCTCGCATCGACGCGCAGCCCTATGTGTGGCCGCGGCTTCGCATTGACGAGCGGGGAATCGTTTTTTGGTAGACTCAGGAGTCGTTCCGGAACTCGACGCTGCCCGAGCTGCGTACGAACGCGGCGACTACGCCGTCGCCGCGTACTTGGTCGGCGGTGGGCGCGCGCGCAGCGACGCGGACGCGGTGCTGGTCGACGCAAGGCTTCGGCTCGATCGCGATCCCGAGGGGGTGCTGCGCAATCTGCGCGGCCGCCGGCGGCTCTTCGACGCCGACGGGCAGCGTGCCGAGGCCAACTTGCTGCAGGCGATGGCGGCCACGTCGCTGCGTGATTTCGCGACTGCGGCGATGCGCTTCGCCGAAGCGCACCGCTTAGCGCGCGCCAGCGGGGACGGCGAACTGCTCGGGGAAATCGCGGTAGCGCGCGGCGCCGCCGCGCTCGCAGCCGGCCGCCGGACGAGCGCCGAGCGCGAGGCGTCGCGGGCGCAAGCCTCCACTTCGCCGCGCGTACGTGCGCGGGGCTACGTGCTAGCTGCCAGCGTCGCCCGGGCGCGCGGGCGGTTCCACGAAGAAGGCGTGGCGCTGGTCGAAGCGCTGCGCGAGTTCGACGGCATCAAGCGCACCGACGTCGCGTTGCAGGCCGAGTCCGTCGAGCGGCTCGCCGCGCTGGCATGCTACCTGCTCGACGACCGCTTCGAGGAGCGGGCCGTCGCCGCATTCGACCAGATCAGATGGCCGCCGGATTTGGCGGCCGTACGTTTTCATACACAGCGCCGCTTGGCGTGGTGCCGGGCGCTGCACGGCGACGACTTCGGCGCGTTCCGCCTGCTCAAGGCCGCCGCCACCGTCCGGACGCCGCTCTTGAAGGCGATGGCCCTCTTGGACCGCGCCTATCTCGCCAGCCATGCCGGCGAGGAGCAATTCTGCGCGCAGGAACTTTACGAGGCCCGCGAATCGGCCGCGGCGATCGACTGGGAAGCCGCGCCGCTGGTCAGCCGGATGCACCTCCTGCTCTTGGCCGAGCTGCTGTTCGACCGCGACGAGGCGGAAGCGCGCCGCATCATCGCGCGCTTTCGGGCGTGCGCGCCGGAAGCCGTCGACGACCGGGCGGCGCAGGCCGCGATCAGTTACTGGAGCGGCGTCCTGGAAGCGCGCTGCGGTAACGATGCTCAGGGGCTCGAGGCCGTGCGGGCCAGTTTCCTCACCTTCAACGAGCTTGGCTTCGCGTGGTGTGCGGGGCGCAGCGCGATGGAGCTGTTCCGCATGACGGGCGAGGCGCGCTGGCGCCGGACTGCGGCCGAAAAACTCGCGGGCGCCGGCAACAGCTGGATCTCGCGCGAACTCGCGGTCGCTGCCGCCGCCGGCCCCTTGGGGGCTCTGACGCGCGCCCAGCGCGCCGTCTTCGAACTCCTGTGCGCGGGCATCTCCACCCGCGAGATCGCGCAGCGCCTCGGGCGCAGCCCGTTTACGGTGCGCAATCACACCAAGGCGATCTTCGTGACGTTCGGCGTGCGGTCGCGGGCTGCGCTGCTCGTCGCAGCGCGGGCGCGCGGGATGGCCGACGTCTCGCGAGCGGCTGCCCGGTAGAATGGGCGGCGCGCTGAACGTAGCGCGCCATGGCGCCGTCTGCGTGGGTCCTGATCGCGGCGATCGTCGGGTCGGCGATGAGTTTCATCGACGGCACCGCCGTCAACGTCGCGCTCCCGGTGCTCGGGCGCGACCTGGGGGCCGGGGCCGGATCGTTGCAGTGGGTCGTCGAGGGCTACTCGCTCTTCCTGTCGGCAGGCATTCTGATCGGCGGCGTGCTGGGAGACCGGTTCGGGCGTAGGCGCGTCTTCGGCTTGGGGATCGGCCTCTTTGCCGCCGCGTCGATCGCCTGCGCGTTCGCCCCGTCGATCGAGGCGCTGATCGTCGCTCGCTGCATCCAGGGCATCGGCGGAGCGCTCGCCGCGCCGGGAAGCCTGGCGCTGATCAGTGCCAACTTTGCCGGGCCCGAACGCGGGAAGGCGATCGGCACCTGGTCGGGGTTTTCGGGGATCACCACCGCGGCCGGCCGGTGCTCGGCGGGTGGTTGACGCAGACGGCGGGCTGGCGCTGGGTGTTCGCGATCAACGTTCCGCTCGCGGCGCTCGTCCTGCTCGCCCTGCTGCGCGTGCCGGAGAGCCGCGACCCCGCTGCGCCGCGCGAACTCGACTCAGCGGGCGCGTTGCTGGTCACGTTCGGATTGGGTGCCCTGGTGGCCGGATGCATCGATCTGCAAGGAGGCGTGCATCCGGCGGCGATCCTGCTGGTGTTGGGCGGCTGCGCCGCGCTCGCGGGGTTTGCGTACGTCGAGCGGCACGCCCGCGCGCCGATGGTCCGCCTCGACCTATTCGCCTCGCGCGACTTTTCGGCCGCGAACCTCTACACGCTCTTGCTCTACGCGGCGCTCGGCGGGGGGCTGTATTTCGTCCCGTTCATCCTCATCGACGTCCACGGCTATGCGCCGGCGGCCGCCGGCGCGGCGCTGCTGCCGTTCATCGTCACGATGTTCCTCGCGTCGCGCTGGTCGGGCGGTCTGGTGGCGCGCACCGGGGCGCGCCTGCCGCTGACCGCCGGGGCGCTCTTGTGCGCGTGCGCCTACGGTGCGTTTGCGCTGCCCGGTACCGGCGGGTCGTACTGGGCGACGTTCTTCCCGGCGGTGATGCTCTTGGGCCTCGGCGGGGTGCTGTTCGTCGCTCCGGTGACGACGGTCGTCATGACCTCGGTCGGCGACGCGCACGCCGGCTTGGCCTCAGGCGTCAACAACGCCGTCTCGCGCACCGGTGGGCTGCTCGCGATCGCGGTGCTGGGGATCCTCGCCGGATCGGCCTACGCGCGAGCGTTCGCGGCCCAGACGCCGGCGCTGGAACTCAACGCCGCCACGCGCGCGGCCTTCGCGCACGATCGCACGGCTGCCATCGCCGGGAAACTGGGGGCGGAACTGACTGCCCCGGTGCGGGCCCGCGCGATCGCGGCCGCGCGTTCGGCGTACGTTACCGGATTTCGAGCGACGATGATCGCTTGCGCGTGCATCGCATTGCTCGCGGCCGCGATCGCGGCGCTCGGCGTCAGCGCGCAGCCCCGTTCGCGCGGCTCGACCGCCGTCGCGCCAGCGACTTCGTCTTGACCCGCTCGAACCCGCGCGCCGTCCGCGCGAGCATGTCGATCAGCCGCCGTTGCTCTTCTTTGGATAACTGTCCGGCCGCCTCGCCGACCCGCCGGAAATGTTCGGGCATCAACGACTTCATCAAGCGCCGGCCCTTGCGGCTGATCGTGATGAGCGACACACGGCGATCGTCGGGGTCGGTGACGCGCTCGACGAGTCCGTCCCGCTCCAAGCCGTGGACGAGTCCGGTGATGTTCGCCTGGGTCGTCAACAGGGTGCGCCGCAATTCGGAGAGTGCGACGGCCTCGTCCTCGGCCAGCAACAAATTGAGCAGGTTAAATTTCGAAACCGTCAATCCCGCGGGGGCGAGCCACACGGCGATGATGTTCTCCATGCGCTGGGCGGCCACGCGCAGGGCCATCGCGACGCAGACGGCCATCGGGTCGAAAGTGTCGACGTTCCTCGTATGTGCGGCGAAATACGACTGCGGGAGTCCGATGATCTCTTCGAAGGCGTCTCGCTCGATGGAAGAAATGTCCAAGTTCGCGATGGGAGTCTTACCTCGTGAAGCCACGATGCGGAGAGAGGGGATGATACATACCACCTCCTCCAAAGGCCGGGATGTTTACTCAATGTAGCAGAATCCCTCGAAGCTTGCTAGGCATCTTCACAATTCGCCGGGCCAGGTTCGGCCCGATGTCCACAGAAAGTGTGGCCGGCCACTCGCGTGCCGGCCTTGCGTGCGACGCTTAACTGCGGAAGGGATAGCGTTTCCATGATTCTCGTCAGCGGTTCCACCGGCCGCATCGGTTCAAAAGTCGTCCAGGATCTGGTGATCAAGGGCGTCCCGGTGCGCGCGATGGTGCACAAGTCGAATGTGAAGTTGTGGGAGTTTTGGTCGGAAGTCGAATCGGTGACGGCCGACATGGCAAAGCCCTTTAGCGTCGCCGCGGCGGCCGACGGGTGCGACACCGCCTTCCTCGCGTCGTCACCGGACGAAGATCAGGTCACGCTGCAGGGCAACTTCATCGAAGCTTGCAAGATGGCCGGCGTCAAGACGATCGTCAAGCTGTCCGCACTGGGTGCGTCACCCGATTCGCCGGTGTGTTTCTTGCGCTGGCACGGCCAAACTGAAGCAACCCTCGCGGCCTCGGGGCTCGCCTATACCGTTTTACGTCCCCATGCATTCATGGCGAACTTGCTCGCGTTCGGGCCGACGATCGTGGCCGACGGGACGTTCGTCTCGACGCTGAGCCCGCAAACGCCCATAGCCTACGTCGATCATCGCGACGTGGCGGCCGTCGCCGTGGCGCTGTTGTCGGGCGCGGCGGCCCCGCGCGCGACGCTCGACCTCACCGGTCCCGACGCGGTCGATTCCGCCGGGCTCGCCGAGCGCTTTTCGCGGGCGCTCGAAAAACCGGTCGCCTACAAGCGGATCCCACGTTCGGTTTTGGAAGAGGCGCTGGCGGCGAACGGCCTGCCGGCGTGGCAAGCCCGCGGAATCGGCGAATTGTACGCGTGGTTCGATGAACATCCGGGGACGGCGGGTGCGGTGACCGACGTCGTCGCCTCGCTCGGCGGTCATCCGCCGCGCACCCTCGACGGCTTCATTAAGGAGTTTAAGGACCGCTTCGAGCCCGAGCCGGTCGAGCCCGAATACGTCGAGTATCAGGACGGGACGTTCGCCGACTGAATCTGCGCACGACCCGCATCGTCCGCCACGAGGGCGTTTCGCTCTTCGTCGAGGAACGCGGCGCCGGCGCGACGCTGCTGCTGTTCGTTCACGGCTGGATCAGTTCGCGGCGCATGTGGTACGACGTCGTCGATGCTTTGGACCCGCAGCGTTTTCGTTGCGTGCTTTTCGATTTTCGGGGCGCCGGGTTGTCCGACCGGCCCGCGGCCGGTCACGACCTTCCCGGCTACGCGGCCGACCTGCGCGCGGTGCTGCAAGGGCTGGACGGGCCGGCGACCGTCGTCGCCCACTCGATGGGCGGTAAGGTGGCGCAGTTCGTCGCCCTCGACCCGCCCGCGACGATGGCCAAACTCGTGCTGGTCGCGCCGGGTACGGCGCGCGCGTTCGGCGCGCCCACTGCGCGCCACCGGCACCTGACCGAGGCCGCCTTCGGGTCGCGCGAACGCATCGGCCGCTACCAGCGCGCCGCGATGGCCGCGGCCGTCCCCCCGGAGGCGCTCGAACGCATCGTCGACGATGCCTTGATCGCACAGCGCGAGGCGTGGTTCGGCTGGTACGACAATGGCCGCAAGGCCGACTTCTCCGCGCGCGTCGGCGACGTCGCCTTGCCGGTCGTCGTCGTAGCCGGTCAGCGCGACCCGCTCGTCCCGCCGGCCCGGCTTCGCCGCGACGTCGCCGGGGCGATCCGCGGCTCGATCTTCGTCGAGGTGCGAGGAGCCGGGCACAACCTGCCGATCGAGGCGCCGCGCGAGATCGCCGGCGTGATCGAGAGCTTCGCCGCAGGGCGCTAGGACGTCGTCAGTCGCCGGGGGGTTCGGGCAGGGCGCGGTTCGGGGGCGGCGCCAGCGCGCGCTTCATCTCGGCGAGTTGCGCCTCGATCGACGGTGCCGCCGGCGAGACGATCCGGCTGACCCCCGCGGGGGTCGCCGGCGGAAGGGCTGCCGTCCCCTCGAAGGTGCCCTGCGCGAAGAGTTCCGCGATCGCTTCGCTGCGCGCGCGCAGTTCGAGGGCCCGGTCCTTGGCGCGCTCGACCATGGCACGGATCTCACCGACGTCGCCGGTGAGCGATCCGAGCGCCTCGCCGGCCCGGGTCGACGCCTGCGCCGCGACGTACTGCGCCCGCAGGGCCTGCTTCTCGGCGCGAAACGCGTCGATGCGCAAGCGCAGCGTCTCGTAGGTCGTCTCGAGACGCTCGCGCTGCGCGTGCACGTCGGCCAGCTGGAGCCGCAGGCCGTCGTGCTGGAGGGCCGCGTTCTCGGCCCGCGTCAGCGCGATCCGTGCGGCGCCGTCGTCGGCAAGCCGCAGCGCGCTGCGGGCTTCCTCGCGGTGCCGCTCGGCCGCCAGCGCGAGCCGCTGCGCTTCCATCTCCAGCCGTTTCTCGGCGGTGACGACCTCGGTCACGCTCTCGCGCACGCGCGCCAGCACCTCTTGCTGCTGGGCGTAGGCGTACTCGAGCGCCTCGATCGGGTCCTCGAGCTTGTCGAGCGCCGCGTTCGTTTTCTGCTTGAAGACCGATCCGATCCGCCGCCAAAGGCTCACGCTTCCTCTTTCTTCGCCGGGGGGCGATAGGCCTGACTCCGCACCCGCTCCGGGCGCCTTGATCCAGCTTACACTTCGCCGGCCGCCCAAGGGAGAAGAACGAGCTCTCGGAACGTGGTAGGTATGAAGAACCTGCGCTTCCTGCTATCCGCGGCGGCGTTGTGTGCCGCCCTCGCGCCCTCGGCGGCGTTCGCCGCCGACGGCTCGGCCTTCGATTCCGTCACCAAGTTCTCGATGGGAGGCGGCCCCGTCGAACCCGGCGACTTCGCCACCGATTTTGCAGCCGCGGCGGCGGCGCCTACTCCGCCTCCGCGGCCCGGCGGCATGCTCGGGGCGCTCGGCGGCGCGATGGCCGGCATGGCGCAGAGCGGGATGGCGATGTTCGCAAACGGCATTGCGGAGCGCCACTACGTCGCCGGCCAGCTCCGGCGCGTCGACGAAGTCGCTGCCGGAACGGCCACGATCACCGACTGCAAGGCCCGCACGCTGACGATGCTCGACCTCAACAAGAAGACCTACCGCGTCGTGTCGATGGACAACCCGCAGCCCGCGGCTGCGCCGGCGCAGCCGGCCGGCCCGCGTCCGGCGTACACGATACCGCCCGATGCGCGCTTCGACCTGACGGTCACCAACTCGGCGCTCGGGCCCAAAACGGTGTTCGGGATGCAGACCGAGGGCTACGCCTCGCACATGGTCACGACGAGCACCGAGAACGGTCAGACGCACACCGGCGAGTTCGACCTGACCCTCTACGTCGCGGGGCAGCCCGGCGCCGACAACGGCGCGTGCGGCTCGGCCGGCCCTTCAACGGGGCCGCCGATGGCGGCGGCGATGGCCGGCATGGCCGCCGCCCTGACCTCGCACGCCGACCCGCGGTTCACGGTGCATTCGAGCGGCCCGGCCATCCCGTTCGGCCGGTTCACCCCGTACTTGGCGAGCGCCCCCAAGAGCGGCGGGAGCGGCGGCGGAGCGCAGGGGTCGTTCGCCATGATCGAGGAACGCGCAAATCTGCGCTCGATCTCCGACGCCGACCCGGTGTTCTCGGTCCCGCCGGGCTTCACGAAGTTGCCCTGAATCCGGCGGCTTGCGGCGGCGGAACGCAACGGATGCAAGCGCTGCGACGTTGACTCGCGGGGGAGGACCCTGCTATAATCCGGGGGTTCCGGCCCACCGCAGGTGAGGCCATCTTTGTGTGTCGTGAGGAGTTGGGTTGCCGACCATTAGCCAGCTGGTCCGTAAGGGCCGCGAAAAGATAGAGAAAAAGGTCAAGGCGCCTGCGCTGCGGGTCGCCCAGACGGGGCCCAAGCCCGGCCACCCGGACTTGCCGCTGCGCACGTTCGAAGTGCGGGGCAACCCGTTCCGCCGCGGCGTCTGCACCCAAGTCAAGACGATCACCCCGAAGAAGCCGAACTCCGCGCTGCGCAAAGTCGCCCGCGTCCGGCTCACGAACGGCGAGGAAGTCACGGCGTACATCCCCGGCATCGGCCACAACCTGCAGGAGCACAGCGTCGTGCTGATCCGCGGCGGCCGCGTCAAGGATCTCCCGGGCATCCGGTACCACATCATTCGCGGAACGCTCGACACCTCGGGTGTCGCCAACCGCAAGCAAGGTCGCTCCAAGTACGGCGCCAAGCGCGCTACGAAGAAGTAAGGTCGAGAAAGCATGCCGCGTAAAGGTCCGGTCGCCAAGCGCCCGATTCTGCCCGATCCCAAGTTCAACTCGAAAGTGCTCGCCCGCTTCATCAACAAGGTGATGCTGATGGGCAAGAAGTCCGTGGCGGAGCGCGTGACGTACGACGCGCTTTCGCTCGTGGAACAGAAGATGGGCAAGGATCCGATGGACGTGTTCACCCAGGCGCTCGGCAACGTGATGCCCTTGGTCGAAGTGCGGCCGCGCCGCGTCGGCGGTGCGACCTACCAGGTTCCGATGGAAGTCCGCCCCGACCGCCGTCAAGCGATGGCGATGCGGTGGCTGATCGGCTTCGCGCGCAAGCGCCCGGGCCATTCGATGGAAGAGAAGCTCGCCAGCGAGCTGATGGACGCAGCCAACAACGTCGGCGCCTCGGTCAAGAAGCGCGACGACACGCACAAGATGGCCGAGGCCAACAAGGCCTTTGCCCATTACCGCTGGTAGGCGCCCCGGACCGACCTTCACCCAGTAGCTAAAGACGAGGACACCGGGCGCAGATCACTCGAAGCGCCCTCACAACATCATGGCACGACAGTTCCCGCTGGAGCGGACCAGAAACATCGGCATCGCAGCGCACATCGACGCGGGCAAGACGACCGCGACCGAGCGTATCCTTTTCTATACCGGCCGGACGCACAAGCTCGGCGAGGTGCACGAAGGCGCGGCGACGATGGACTGGATGGTCCAGGAGCAAGAACGCGGCATCACGATCACGTCGGCCGCGACCGCGACGACGTGGCGCGACACGCGCATCAACATCATCGACACGCCCGGCCACGTTGACTTCACGGTCGAAGTCGAGCGCTCGCTTCGCGTGCTCGACGGCCTCGTCGCGCTCTTCGACTCGGTCGCCGCGGTGCAGCCCCAGTCCGAGACCGTCTGGCGCCAAGCGAACAAGTATCGCGTGCCGCGGATCATCTTCGTCAACAAGATGGACCGCATGGGCGCAGACTTCTTCAATGCGGTCTACAAGATCCGCGAACGCCTCGGCGCGCGCGCGATGCCGATCCAGATCCCGGTCGGCGCCGAAGATCAGTTCAAGGGCGTCGTCGACCTGTTCACGATGCAGGAGATCATCTACACCGACGATCTCGGCAGCACGAACACCGAGATGGACGTCCGCCCCGAACTGCGCGAGGAAGCGCTCAAGTGGCGCAACGAGCTGATCGAGGCGATCGCCGAGACCGACGACGAGCTGACCGAGATGTACCTCTCGGGTGAAGAGATCCCGGTCGACCGGCTCAAGAAGGCGCTCCGCGAGGCGACGATCGCCGGCGCGGTCCTTCCCGCGTTGTGCGGCTCGGCCTTCAAGAACAAGGGGATCCAGCCGCTGCTCGACGCGGTCGTCGACTATCTGCCTTCGCCGCTCGAGGCCAAGCCGATCGTCGGCGAAGACCCCAAGGGCGACATCCAGCTGATCCGCAAGCCGGACGACGCTGAGCCGTTTGCCGCGCTGGCCTTCAAGATCGCGACCGATCCGTACGGCAACCTGACGTACTTCCGGGTCTATTCCGGCGTGCTCAACAAGGGCTCGTACGTGTTCAACGCGCGCTCGGGCAAGAAGGAGCGGATCGGGCGCATCCTGCGCATGCACGCGAACCACCGCGAGGACATCGACCAGATCGGCGCGGGCGACATCGCGGCGGCCGTCGGCTTGACCGACACCCGCACCGGCGACACGCTGTGCGACGAGAAGCATCAGATCATCCTCGAAAGCATCACGTTCCCCGAGCCGGTCATCTCGCAGGCGATCGAGCCCAAGACGAAGGCCGACCAGGACAAGCTGGGCACCGCGCTCGCGCGGCTCGCGCAAGAGGATCCGACGTTCCGCATGCGGACCGACGAAGAGACGCAGCAGACGATCATCGCCGGCATGGGCGAGCTGCATCTCGAGATCATCCTCGACCGCTTGCGCCGCGAATTCAAGGTCGAGGCGAACGTCGGCAAGCCGCAGGTCGCTTACAAAGAAGCGATCACGAAGAAGGTCGAAAAGCAGGGCAAGTTCGTCCGTCAGACCGGGGGCAAAGGCCAGTACGGCGACGTGTGGATCCGCCTCGAGCCCGGCGAGCCCGGGACCGGCTACGTTTTCGAACCGGCGATCGTCGGCGGCGTCGTGCCCCGAGAGTACTTCAAGGCGATCCAGCAGGGTATTGGTGAGGCCGCGCTCGGCGGCGTGCTCGCCGGATACCCGGTGCTCGATTTCAAGGCCGTGCTCTACGACGGCAGCTACCATGACGTCGACTCGAACGAGATGGCGTTCAAGATCGCGGCCTCGATGGCGTTCAAGGAAGCGAGCCGGGCCGCGGGCCCGATCTTGCTCGAGCCGATCATGGCGGTCGAAGTGACGACGCCCAAGGACTACATGGGCGACGTCATCGGCGACCTCAACAGCCGGCGCGGCATGATCCAAGGCACCGAAGAGGCGCCGGGCGGCGCGCAAGTGATCAAAGCCGACGTCCCGCTCTCGGAGATGTTCGGTTACGCGACCGACGTGCGTTCCAAAACGCAAGGCCGCGCGACGTTCACGATGGAGTTCAGTCACTACGAAAAGGCTCCAAAGTCCGTCGAGGAAGAGATCGTCGCTAAAGCACAGGGCAAGAAGTCGGTCGCGTAAGCGCCCGCTCAACACTGCAAACGTTAAGAAGGAAAGAAACCGGAAATCATGGCGAAGGCAAAATTCGACCGTAGCAAACCGCACGTCAACATCGGGACGACGGGGCATGTCGACCACGGCAAGACCACGCTGACCGCGGCGATCATCAACTGCCTCGCCACCGAGAATGCGAACATTCAGAAGCGCAACGTCGACGACATCGACAACGCTCCTGAAGAGAAGGAACGCGGCATCACGATCGCCATCTCGCACCAAGAGTACGAGACCGCGAAGCGCCATTACGCGCACGTCGACTGCCCCGGTCACGCCGACTACATCAAGAACATGATCACCGGCGCGGCTCAGATGGACGGTGCGATCCTCGTCGTCTCGGCGGCGGACGGCCCGATGCCGCAGACGCGCGAGCACATCCTGCTCATGCGCCAGGTCGGCGTTCCGTTCATCGTCGTCTTCCTGAACAAGGTCGACATGGTCGACGACGAGGAGCTGCTCGAGCTCGTCGAACTCGAAGTGCGCGAACTGCTCTCGAGCTACGAGTTCCCCGGCGACGACGTGCCGGTCATCCGCGGATCGGCGCTCAAGGCGCTCAACTCGAGCGGCAAGCGCGGCGATCCGGACGCCGACGCGATCTTCAAGCTGATGGACGCGGTCGACGAGTACATCCCGACCCCGGAGCGCGCGGTCGACAAGCCGTTCTTGATGCCGGTCGAAGACGTGTTCACGATCACCGGGCGCGGTACCGTCGGTACCGGGCGCGTCGAGCGTGGGCAAGTCAAGGTCGGCGAAGAAGTCGAGATCGTCGGGCTCAAGGACGAGTCGCGCAAGTCGGTCGTCACCGGCATCGAGATGTTCCGCAAGCTCCTCGACATGGGGATCGCCGGCGACAACATCGGGGTGCTCCTGCGCGGCGTCGAGCGCAACGACATCGAGCGCGGGCAAGTGCTCGCGAAGCCGGGGTCGATCAAGCCGCATCGCAAGTTCAAAGCCGAAGTGTACGTGCTCTCCAAAGAAGAGGGCGGGCGGCACACGCCGTTCTTTGCCAACTACCGGCCGCAGTTTTACTTCCGCACGACCGACGTGACCGGGACGATCAAGCTGCCTGAGGGCGTCGAGATGGTCATGCCGGGTGATAACGTGCAGATGGAAGTCGAGCTGATCACGCCGATCGCTTGCGAAGAGGGGCTGCGGTTTGCCATTCGCGAGGGTGGACGGACTGTTGGCGCGGGTGTCGTCACTTCGATTGCTGACTAGATAGCGGCATTTGCTCAATGGGCCGGCGGGGGCGCCGGTATCTCCTCGGGCGGGGCGGACCTCGACGACGCTCTCGCCATCCTGGCTTCGCGTCGTCTCACACGCCCGCCCGAGGAGATACCGGCGCCCCCCGCCTCCATTTGTTGCGTGCGTGGAATTGTCTACTTGAGTTGACAATTTTGGGATGGGCGTTGTATAGTTCTGTTATGTCAACGTTGGACGCCGGCTTGGTCGGCGTCCCGCCACTCGCTGACAAGGGAGCATTAGCATGAACGCGATGGAGGCATTGCGGCGTAATGTCGTCTTCAAGCGAGCGGAACACGGGATTTCCCAAGTCGATCTTGCTCAGCGAGCAAGCGTCGCACGACAGACCATCTCCAAAATCGAATCCGGACATGGGAATGTCACCGTCGAAACCCTCGAGAGGATTGCCGCCGTTCTTGGGTGCGGCGTCGACCAGCTCTTCGAGCCTGGCTGTGTCAGAGTGGATGATGATGAGCTCGTGCGGCGCGCAAGCGCGCCGCGGACCGAATTCATCGACGCCGAAAAGCTTCTCGACGCCATCGACGAAGCGAACGAAATACGATACAGCCGTGCCGGCCGGCCAAAAACCGTGGATCGTAAAGCTGCATCGACTAGTCGGTAAAGAGGTCGCCGGCTATGGGCTGGCTGACCGACGATTCTCCCCAAGCCTTCGCGAATTGATCGATGCTCTGTCTGCTAATCCGAAGCAGTTTCCGAGAAAAAAAGGTAAGCTCAAAGACGCCCGTGCGGCTGGGCTCAAATTCGAAAAGGTCACATTTCGCGCCGTCTTCACCCTCGATGAAGCGGCGCGACTCGTTTTAGTGCTCTCCCTCGATCCACACGACGTCGCTTACGATCGAGCAACTAGGCGCGTAAGGTCGACGGCGGGATAACGGCTGATAACATTGACTTTTGGTTGGCCGATAGGGTATGATTTTTCGGTTCGCGCCGGTTGCGCTTGCTCTTTGGTAAATGAATAGGACTTGGGATAATGGCGAAGCAGAAGATTCGAATTCGGCTGAAGGCGTACGATCATCGCGTGCTCGATCAGAGCGCGGAGCGGATCGTCGATACGGCCAAACGGTCGGGGGCGTTCGTGAGCGGGCCGGTGCCGTTGCCGACGGAGATCAATCGGGTCTGCGTGCTGCGCTCGCCGCATGTCGACAAGAAGAGCCGCGAACATTTTGAGATGCGGACGCACAAGCGGCTGATCGATATTTTGCAGGCTACGCCGAAGACGATGGATGCACTGATGCATCTCGATCTGCCGGCCGGCGTCGATATCGAGCTGAAACAGGTTTCGCTTTCCAACTGAGTCCTAGCTGATTCGCCGCGTGAGCGAACGAGAGAGTGGCCTTCGGGCCGCTCTCTTTTTTGTTGACAAAACCGAGCCCGGCGTGGATTATACAAGTATGGGCTTGGATAATGATTCGGGCGTCGGGGCCGAGCGCGTGCTGGCGCTGATCAAGCGGCGGGGGGCGCAGCGCGCGGCGGACGTGGCGGCTGCGCTCGGGATTTCGGGCGAGGCGGCGCGGCAGCAGCTCGAACGGCTCTTGCGGTTGGGGCTCGTGTGCGCGGTGACGAAGCCGCGCGGCGTGGGGCGGCCGGCACGGGAGTGGCTGTTGACCGATGCTGGGCATGCGCGTTTTCCGGACCGGCACGGTGAGTTGACCGTGCAGCTGATCGAGGCGGTGCGCGATGAATTCGGCGAACCCGCCGTCGAGCGCTTGATTTCGCGGCGTGAAGGGGCGATGCGAGCGGGCTATCGCCGCGCTTTGGCGGGGTCGGCAACCGTCGCTGAGCGGGTCGCGCGGCTGGCGGCGATTCGGTCGGACGAAGGCTACATGGCCGAAGCGACGGCCGTTCCCGGTGGGTGGATGTTGGCCGAAAATCACTGTCCGATTTGTTCGGCGGCGACCGTTTGTCAGGGGTTTTGCCGGTCGGAGCTCGACGTGTTCCGTGCGGTGCTCGGTCCCGATGTCGCCGTCGAGCGGACGGAGCATCTGCTGGCGGGTGCGCGGCGCTGTGCGTATCTGGTCACCGAGGTGAAGAAGGGGGCTCGCGATGGAGTGGATCGACGTGCTGTCGGCCGCGGAACTCGACGCCAAACGAAAGACGCTCGTCCGGGTTGACGGACAGCAGATTCTGCTGCTGCAGACCGAACGGGGAGTTGCGGCGTGTCCGAATCGGTGCCCGCACGAAGGCTATCCGCTGAGCGAGGGTGAGTTGTGCGAGAGCGGCACGCTGCGCTGTCACTGGCACAACTGGACCTTCGACCTCGCGTCGGGCAAGACGCTGGTGGGAGGTGACTCGCTGTTGCGGTATCCGGTCAAGATCGAAGGCGGGCGCGTGCTCGTCGTGCCGCAGCCCGATCCCGCGCAGCTGCAGCGCCGGGCGCTCGACGGCATTGCCACGGCGCTCGACGATGCCGATCAGCAGCGGTTGTTGCGCGAGACGGCGCGGCTCGAGTTGGCGGGTGGCGATCCGCTCGAGGCGGTCCGTGCGGCGCTCGTGTGGGTTGCGCCGCGGTTGCAGTACGGCACGACGCACGCGATCGCCGGCGCGCCCGACTGGCTGACGCTGGCGACGGAACCCGGCGTCGCGGCCGACCGGCGCTTGGCGGCGCTGGGCGAGGTGCTCGGGCACATCGCCGACGACGGCCGGCGCGAGCGGCGGTTCCCCTTCGGCGACGGCATGCGCGCCTGGGATGCCGGCGCATTCCTGGCCGCGGTCGAAGCGGGCGACGAGGAGTCGGGGTGCGCGCTCGTTCGCGGCGCCCTCGCGGCCTCGGTGCCGGTCGCCGATTTGGTTCCGGTGCTGGCCACGGCCGCGCTGTCGCACTACGCCGATTTCGGCCACTCGCTGATCTACGTCGTGAAATCGGCCGAACTGATCGAGCGATTGGGAGAGCGTGTCGCCGAACCGCTGCTCTGCCTGTTAGTGCGTAGTATCTGCTACGCGACCCGTGAGGATCTGCTGCCGGAGTTTCGTGCGTATGGCGATGCGCTCGCGCGTTGGCGCACCGATGCGCCGGCGGGCGCAGCGTCGCGTCCACCGTTGCTCGTGACGGCGGGCGTCGGCAAAGCGCTGGCTGCGGTGGTCGCCTGGTCGCAGTCGTATCCTCCCCGGGAAATCTTTCGCAGCCTCGTCGACTCGGCGGCGTTCGCGCTGCTGCACGCCGACGAGCGCGCCTTCGCGACCACGAGCGGCGCGATCGCCGCAAACGTCGGTTGGCTCGACCTCACCCACGCGATCACGTTTGCGCAGGCCGGCGAACGGGTGGCGCGTGCGCAGCCCGAGCTTTGGCCCGCGGTGCTGCTGCAGATTGCGTGTTTCCTCGGGCGCAGCGCGGAGTTCGTCGATGCGGACTACGCGGCCGAGCGTTGGCGAGCATCTGACCCGCACGCGAAACTGGCCGCGTTGCGCGACGCGCTCTTCGATCACGGCCGCGACCGCTTCATCATCTCGGTACACTTGGTAAAGACTTGGTTCGCGGCCGTGCGCCTCATCGAAGCCGGGCAAGCCGATCCCGCACTCGTTGCGGCCGCGCTCGAGCGTTTCTTTCATGCGCCGATCAAGGGCCGCCACGTCATCCGTACGGCACCCATGCTCGCCGTGGCCGCCGCGGGTTAGGCGCAGGCCGGCCTTGTGAGGAATTAACATTCGCTTTACTGCGTGGACCAAAATCGTGAAGGTCGCGCACTGCCGCGACGTGAACGTGTTCTCATCCTTTGTCGGCCCTCAATTGCCTTGCGAAAGATCCGCGAGTGGTTAACATCTATGAGGTCGCCGCTGTTCTCGCACGTGCGCGCGAGGCGTTTAGCCTTGAGCGCCGCAAGAGCGCGGCTGCGATGAGTCCCGTTCGACGCGTCGTTCTCATCCATGGGATTGTGCATGCCGTTGGTTTCGCTACACCGTCGATCGCATCGCGCGGAATTTCGACGTCGCCGGGACCGTTCGCAACGTCGAGCAGCACGTCGAGATCGACGTCGAAGGCGAGGCGGCCGCAGTCGGTGCGTTCCTCGAGGCGGTGTACGCGGGTCCGCCGCCACATGCACGCATCGACCGCGTTGAGTCGCAAGACCGCGAGCCGCTCGGTCGTATCGGTTTCCGCCAAATCCGATAAAGGACCGCGCCGGACCGGGTTTGTTCGCCGTTATGGAGAAAGCGCGCGCGATGCGTTCGCTGCTTTGCTCCGTCCTTTGTCTCGGGTTGCTGCTGGGAACGGGTGGCCCGTTGCCTGCCGCGGCTCCGCCGTACACCGTCGTCAAGGCGACGCTGCCGAACGGGCTGCGCATCGTCATCGTCCCCAACGCGCTCGCGCCCGTCGTTTCGACCGACATGACCTACCTCGTCGGTTCGCGCGACGATCCACCGGCGATTCCGGGGATGGCGCACGCTCAGGAACACATGATGTTCCGTGGCACCAAGGAACTGACGACCGATGAACTCGGCACGGTCGCGACCGCGCTCGGCGGCAGTTTCAATGCGTTCACGCAGGAAACGGTGACCCACTTTCAATTCACGGTCCCGGCCGCAAATCTCGATGCGGTGCTGCGCATCGAGTCCGACCGCATGCACAATCTCCTCGACGCGCAGAACCAATGGGAAGACGAGCGCGGCGCGATCGAACAGGAAGTCTCGCGGGATCTGGAGACACCCGGCGCCGATTTCTTTTCCGACGCGCAGGCGATCGCGTTCGCGGGGACCGCGTACGCGCACGACGGTGTCGGAACCCTGGCGGCGTTCGACAAGCTGACCGGGCCGCAGCTCAAGGCGTTCTACGATAAGTGGTACGCCCCCAACAACGCCGTCTTCACGATCGCCGGCAACGTCGATCCCGCGCAGGTGATGGCGATGGTGCGCGAGCGGTTCGCGGCGATTCCGCGGAAAACCGTCCCGGCGCAGGCGGTCGCGCATTTCGCGCCGATGAAACGGACGGTGATCCGGCGCTCGACGTCGCTCGTCTATCCGCTCGCGGCCATCGGTTATCGTTTGCCGGGCGTCGACAGCCCGGATTTCATCGCCTCGTTCGTGTTGCAGGGCGTTCTCGATGCCGAGCGCGGGCCGCTGCACGCGCTCGCGGTCGAAGGCGCGGCACTCGAGGGCGAGTGGCAGTCGATGCCGTACGTCCCCGAAGCGCAGCTCGGTTTCGCGATCGCAGCGTTGCCGCCGGGCAGCGATCCCGACGTGATGGTCAAGCGGCTCGAGGCGATCATGGCGAACATCGTCAAGAACGGCGTCTCGCCGGAATTGTTCGAGTCACGAAGCGACGCCTCGTCGCGGGCCAGGAGCTCAGCCGCAATTCGATTTCGGCCCTCGCCTCCGATTGGTCCGACGTCATCGCGCTCGACAAGCAGCCGTCGATCGCGCGCGAAAAAGAACTGATCGCAGCGGTGAAACTGAGTGACATCGAGCGCGTCGCGCGACGTATTTCAGGCCGGGCCAAGAGATAGTCGGGGCGCTGACGCCGTCGGCGCAGGCCTCGTCGGCGGGTGCGCCCTCGCAAGGAAACCGTTCGCGTGAGACGCCGCTGCGGCCGCGGCCGGCGACCCAAGCGCTGCCGCCGTGGGCGCAGTCGCTGGTCAGTTCGGTCGCGTTGCCCGCCTCCGCGCTCGATCCCACGACCTCGGCGCTCCCCAACGGCATCACGTTGATCGTCCAGCCCGAGTCGATCTCGGACTCTGTGCTCGTATTCGGCGAGGTGCGCTCCAACCCGGCGCTGCAGGAGCCTTCCGGGCAGGAGGGGGTTTCGTCGGTGCTCGATGAGATGTTCGATTACGGGACCGCGACGCAGGACCGCAATGCGTTTCAACGCGCACTCGACGACATCGGATCGAGCATCAACGCGGGCACCGGATTCGCGTTGCAAACGACCTCCTCCGACTTCGATCGCGGCGTCTCGCTGCTGGCGCAGAACGAATTGACCCCGCGGTTGGACGAACAGACGCTGGGCATCGCGCGGCAGCGCACCGCGGCGGCCTTGCAGGCCTCGCTCAACGGCTCGCATACGGAGGCCGTCCGCGAAGCCGACCGCAAACTGCTCCCGCCCGGCGATCCGGAACTGCGCGAGCCGACGATGTCGTCGCTGAGCGGCATCACCCTCGCCGACGTGCAGTCGTACTACGCGCAAGTGTTCCGGCCCGACATCACGACGATCGTGGTGATCGGAAACGTCAACCCCGAGCACGCTCGCAGCACGATCGAAAAGGCCTTCGGTGCGTGGCATGCCGGCGGGACGCCGCCGAATCTCGAGCTCCCGCCGGTTCCGGTCAACCCGCCCGGTGACGTGCACGTTGCTCCGCCTGCCATGCGCCAAGACAATGTGACCCTCGAGCAGATGGTGTCGATCCGCCGGACCGATCCGGCGTACTACGCGCTCGAGGTCGGCAACGCGGTCTTGGGCGGCGGCGCGGGCGGCCCCGAGCAAAGCCGCTTGTTCCGCGACTTGCGCCAGAACAGCGGGCTCGTGTACTACGTCAACTCGAAACTCGCGGTGGGCCAGACGCGGGCGCGTTTCCACATCGACTTCGCGTGCGCGGCCAATAACCTCACGCGCGCTCAGCAGATCGTCGACAACGACATCGAACGTTTGCAAACCGAGAATGCCGGTCAATTCGAGCTCGAACTGACGAAGGCGTCGGTCGTCCGGCGCCTGCAGATCGGACAGTCGTCGACCGATGCGATCGGAAATGCCTTGCTGAGCAACTCAACCTCGGGACTGCCGCTCGACGAGGATCACATCGCCGCGCAGCGGTATCTGGCGACCGATGCAGCCGCGGTCCGCAGCGCGATGGCGACCTATATCAAGCCGCAAAACTTCGTGCGGACGATCGAAGGCCCGTAAGGGCGCTCGCCGGCCCGGCCGCCGTCCCCGGCAGGGGGAGGGCAGCCGCGAAGGGCAAAGTCCGACCGGGGACCGGCGCTCGCGTTTCACGAGCGGCCGGCCGGTGCCGTGGGCGCGCGTGCGTCCGGGCGAACGGCCCGTAAGGGCGCAAGTGAAGGACACACTTCGATGGCTCACGTGCTCACCCACCGCGAATTCAAACTCCTGATGAAAGCCGAGCATTTTCCGACGAAGCGCTCGGTCTACGACTTCAACGAGAAGCTGATCAAGGCGGCCGCCGATCTCGGCGCGGAATACGAGCCGTTCGAATCGATCGACAGCGGCATCCGGGTGGTCCAGTTCTTCGACACCGACGATCACGTGTTTCGCAAGAACCGGGTCATCTTGCGTTTGCGCCGCGACCAGTCCGGCGGATGGCCCGACGAAACGTGGGAGGTCACGTTCAAACGACGCTCGCCCGACTATCAGGAAGCGTCCGAATTCGAGGTCGGCGCGACCCTGGGCATTCACGAGAAACGCAAATTCAAAGAAGAGATCCTGCGCGGCAAGGAGATCGGGACGCTGCGCCGCGTCTTTTCCAACAACAACGTCGCCCATACGGAAGTGAAGAACTTCGAGTTGCCGATGTCCCGGCTGATCGAGATCTTTCCAGGCCTGCGCGACTTCGGTCTCGACGGCGACAAGATGGTCTCGTCGGTCAACGGAGCGCGCGTGTTCGAGCTCAACGCGAAACTGGGCACGTTCGGCTTCGGAAAGGACGCCAACGCGCCGGCCAGCCTTGCCGTGTGGCTGCGTCCCGTGCAAGATGCGTTCAATCCGTTGGTAGCCGAATTCGGGTACTCGTACCATATCCTCGGAAGCACGCCGAAACATCAAGTCGGTCACGAAGCGGCCGACGCGTTCTTCAAGGCGATGCAGAAGCCGTTCGAAGACTTGCTCGTCACCGGCACCACGAAGACCGCGCTCATCTACGGTACGCCGGAATAGAGCAGCCGCAGGCGCGCGTCAGTCTCGCGACGATCTTCCGCAAGTTCGCGACCATCGGCGCCGTCAGTTTCGGCGGCGGTATCGTCGCGTATCTTCAGCGCATGCTGATCGACGACACGAAGTGGCTGAATTCCGATGAGTTCCTCGCGACCCTCGAGATCAGCCAGACGATGCCGGGGCTCAATGCCGTCAACATGAGCGTGCTCGTCGGCGACCGGTTGCGCGGGCCGGCCGGCGCGTTCGTCGCCGCGCTGGGCATGGTGATCCCGGGCGCGATCTTCATCGGACTGCTCGGGTACGCGGAGACGCTCATCCACCGCTCGACGCCGGTCGGCCACGCGGCGATCGCCGGCGTCGCAGCCGGCGCGGTCGGCCTCTTGGCCGCGATCACGATCAAGACCGGCAAGAAGCAGTTCCTCAAGCCGCTCGATCTGGCGATCATGGCAGTGACGTACACGACGATGACGCTGCTGCACTGGCCGCTCTACGTCGTGTTGCTGACCTTGGCCCCGGTTGCGATCTTCCTTTACCGGCCGCGGGCGGCATCGCATGGATAGTCTCGCGAAGCTCGTGATGCTGGCGGTCAACTTCGGCCTGCTTTCCTTGCAGGCGGTGGGGGGCGGCACCGCCGTCATCCCGGAGATGCAGCGCCTGGTCGAAGGCACGTACCACATCGACAACACGGACTTTGCGCGAATCTGGAGCTTGGGGCAACTCGCGCCGGGCCCGAACATGCTGATGGTCGTCGTGCTCGGCGAGCGCATCGCCGGGTTCGCCGGCTCGGTAGTCGTGCTGCTCGCCTTCTTCGTCCCGGCCTCCATCCTGTGCTACGGTGCCGGGCGCTTGTGGAACCGCATCGGCGATTCACCCTGGCGCCGTGCGGTTCAAAACGGCATGGCTCCGATCTCGATCGGCCTGATGGTGTCGGGCGTGCATGCGGTCGCCAAGACTGCGACCACGACGTGGATGACGATCGGGCTGGCGCTCATCATGTTCGCCTTCATCTTGCGCACGAAGATCAACCCGTCGCTGCTGATCCTGGCGTGCGGCATCGCGGGTGCTTTCTTTCTCCCGCGCCATTGATGGATCGGGGCGCTCCGCGTTTTACGCGAGGGGCAGGAATGTGCGACCGGTTGGGTGCCATTGATCCGGAAGCAACGGCGAGCGAGAACGGAGGACGGCACGATGTTCGACTTGGGTGCGGCGAAGTGGTGGGCGATCGAAGTGATGCACGTGCGCGCCGACCGGCAAGCCGCGCTGATGAGTGAAACGGCGTCGCTGGCCGAGGAAGTGGCGAAGGATCCCGCCTTCCACGGCGCTTTGATCTTTCGCAGCTCGCATCAGCGTCGCGTGCTCTTCCTCGTCGGGATGAACGATCACGCGCTCTATCACCGCATCGTCAACTTGCGGACGCACTTGCCGCACAAAGACCCCGGCCGTCCGGAACGCTTGCACGACATCGCCGAGTCGCGCGACGGGAACGTTTACGCGGCTCGCGCGGACGTCGCGGAGATGCGCTTCGAGTTGGGCGCGCACGACGTGCTCGGCTTCGATCTCATACGCTGCACGCACGACGGGCAAAAGACGGTCGTGGCCGACCTCGAGCGGCTGTTCGAGCGCGACGACAGTCCGGAGAGCGGACTGTTGTCGGCGCTCGTCGCGGCCTCCGACGACGGGACGCGCGCGCTCGCGGCGAGCCGCTTCAGCACGCACGACGCCTACGCGGCGTTCGTCATGACCCCGGAGGCGCATCGCGTGCTGGAGCCCGGGCTGCCCGCAGCGACCAGCGAGGACGTGGAGACCTACCGGCTGACCACCGTCGTGGAGCCGGGCGGCGCCAAGGCGCACGACCCGGCGTTCCCACTGACGTGACGGTTAGGCGTTCGAGAGGGTGAGCGTCGAGGGGTCGAGGTTGTAGTAACCGGCCGAGACGATGTTGTTCGGGTAGGCGCAGATCGCGCTCTCGTTCGGCCCGTAGATCACGACGAGGTTCGGCGGACCGCACTGCGTCTGGGTCAACTGATAGTCGATCAGCATCTGGGCGCCCGGACTGTTGGGCTGCACTTGGTACGAGGTGATCGTCTGTCCGCTGGCGCCGGCGACCGCGCCGAAGACCGCCGCCGACGTCACGCCGATCGCGAGCGCTCCCCAGAAGCCGCCGCCCCAATAATTGGGCGCCGGATACCACGCGACGCCGCGATTCCATCCCCACGCTCCGCCGTTGTAGTTGTAGTGAGGATTGTTGATGACGACGTTGTTCCGGTTGACGTTGACGTTGTTATTGCGGTTGACGTTGACGTTGTTGTTCCCGCCGTAGTTGGGATGGTTCGCATTGTTGTTGTTGTTGTAATTCGGCCGGTTGCCGTTGGCGGTGTTGGCGGGCGGCTTGGGAGCCGGCCGCGCGACGTCGCCGCTGAAGTTGAAGCTGCCGTTATTGGGCCGCGACGGCGGGGCGGCCGGGCGCGACGGCGGCGGGGCGGCCGGACGCGACGGGGGAGCCGCCGGGCGCGACATGCCGCCGCCTCCGCCGCCGCGCCCCCGCCTCCGCCCCGCTGAGCGACGGCTGCAAGCGGCGCGTTGACGAGCAGCACGACGGCCATGGCCAAAGCGAGCCGCTTCATGACTTCACCGTTCCGTCGATCGTCCCGGTGACGTTGATGACCGTGCCGCGCTTGGTCTGGAGCGACATGATGATGCTGTTTGCGGGAACCTGCTGCGATGAGTACGGAAGCGGCAGCGAATCCGTCGTGAGGTTGAGATAGATTGTGCCGCGCGAGAGGTCGAGCGGATGCGACTCGCCGTTTTGCTTCCACGTGATGCCGGTCGGCAAGCAAACCATCAATTTGTTGTTATACGAGCACGCGGCGCGATAGATGACGAGCCTGCCGGTGCCGTCGGGGCTCGTGATGATCAACGCCTTGTTCTCAACGACTTTGATTCCGACCGGCTGGTAAACGTTGACCGTGCCGTCGCTGTGTTGGACGCGGGTCACCCCGGTGGCCATCGCTTGCAGCGGACAAACTGCCAGCGCTATGGTCATGGCAAGCCCGTAAAGACGAATGTGCAAAGTGATCGAGCCTTTCGAAAAATTGCGAAACCTGCAGGTGGCGCCTTCAAGTCCGAGCGCGACGTCGCCTGTCAATACCGTTGCCCAGGGGATGCATGCCGTTGCGCGTAGCTGCGAACATGGAAAAAATCGTCCCGGCGATCGGGTCGCGCGTGTCCGGTCCGCTCGGCGTGTGCCATCTGCCGCGGCTGTGGGCGAAGGTGCTCGCACACGCAACCGGACGGTTGCCGGACGATTACCGTCACGGCACCGGCGGCCTCGACGAGCAGCTCTTCGAGGATCTCGGGCTCGACGCTGACGCGTTCGTCCGTTTCGTCGCGACCGAACTCCCGAAGTACCCGCGCTGTGAAGCTTGGGTCAGGGAGCATGCGACCAATCTCACCCCGGCCGCGGTCGCGCAATTCAATCGCGAGGTGTGGGAACGCGACAAGAAGCCGGCGAGCGCGGCCGCGTCGCGCCGGTACATCGGAGCGCTTGCCCCTTCGACCGCCAACGTCGCGCTGCTCAACGACCTCGACGACTGGAAGACGGTCCACGCGCAACTGACGACCGGAACGCTGCCGCCTCCGGTCGCTTCGAGTCTGAACGCCTGCTTCAGCGAGCTCCTCAAGACGCTGCTGGTGGAAACGCGAGCGGATCGCGCGCTGGTGCGCCTCGATCTGCCGGAACACGGGTTCGAGCCTGCCGAGACGGCCGTCGAGGTCCGTTTGCGCCCGCCGGCCGCCGGATCGCTTGCGACCGAAGAACCCCTCGTCATCGGCCGTGGCGGCGCCGAGCGCGCCGTGGGAACGATCGTCGTCAGTGCGCCGCCGGGCGCCGCCCCCTGGAGTGCCGCGGATGCCGGGGCGCTGCGCCGCGCGGCTCGCGAGGCTGAAAAAGTTCTCGAGGCGGTCGTGCGCGGCGACTAGCGCACCTCCACGGGCACGGCCGCCACGTTGACTTTTTTGGTCAGGCTTGGTATCCTCTCGGGGTTGTGGTCCACGCTGCCCGCGCTGTTTTGGCGCGGGCCGCGGAACGCAAACGGTATACGCCAGGCCCCGTTGTCTTAAGGACGATTTACGATGCCCTACACCACCACCATGAAGTTGAGCGCGCCCTCGGGGAATGCGACTCCGGCCCAGATCGCGAGCGCGCGCGAAGCCCGGGGGCCCCAAGCTACGCTTGGGGGGCGCGGAGCCTTGGGCGGAGCGCCTTCAAAGTGAAGAACATCATCGGCCGGAAAGTCGGGATGACGAGTGTCTTCACCGCCGACGGGCGGTACGTCCCGGTGACGGTCATCGAGGCCGGCCCGTGCATCGTCGTGCAAAGAAGACGCAAGGAAACCGACGGCTACGAGGCTGTCGCGCTGGCGTTCGGCGATATCAAGCGCTCGCGGGTCACCAAGCCGATGCAGGGCACTTTAAGAAGGCCGGCGTCGACCCCCGCCAGGCGGTGCGCGAGTTTCGCAGCGGCATCGAGGGCGTCGAGGTCGGCGCGACCGTCAAGGTCGACGGCTTCGCCGAGGGCGACCGCGTCGACGTGACCGGCGTCTCCAAGGGCCACGGCTTCTCGGGCGGCATGAAGCGCTGGAATTTCCGCGGCGGCGGGGCGAGCCACGGCTCGATGATCCATCGCCAGCCGGCCTCCAACGGCGATACGAACGCCGGGCACACCTCGCGCGGCTCGCGCCGTCCGGGGCACTACGGCGTCGACCGCACGACTCACCAGAATCTCGAAGTGGTCAAGGCCGACGTCGAGCGCAACCTGCTGCTCGTGCGCGGCCCCGTGCCGGGACCGAAGAACGGCCTCGTCATCGTGCGCCGGCTCGGTCAAGGCGCCCGTGGAGGCCGCAAGCTGATGCCCAACGTCATCGACCCCAAGGGGAAAGTCGTCAGCGAGGCGCCGGTTCCGGCCGCCTTCACCGGCGATTTCTCCGACAAAGCGAACGCGGTCTACCGGGCCGTGCACCGCGAGCTGTCGAACCGCCGCGCCGGCACCGCCTCGACCCTGCGTCGCGACGAAGTCCGCGGCGGCGGCAAGAAGCCGTGGAAGCAGAAGGGCACCGGCCGCGCCCGCCAGGGTTCGACCCGTTCGCCGCAGTGGCGCCACGGCGGCGTCGTCTTCGGCCCGCACCCGCGCAGCTACGTCACGTCGCTGAACAAGAAAGAGCGGCGGGCCGCGTTCGTCGCGGCGCTGGCCGACCGTTTCGCGGCCGGCGCGGTGACCGTGCTCGACGCGAGCGGCTTCGACGTCGACAAGACGACGCGATTTCGCGACCCTGCTCTACGGCAGCGCCAAGGCGGCCAAAGACGGCCCGCGCACGCTCGTCGTGTACGGCGCCGACGAAGTGCAGCAGGGCGATGCGATCGAGCGCGCCGGCCGCAACCTGCAGCGCGTCGGCATCACCTACGACCGGCGCGCTCGACGTCAAAGACGTGCTCGGCTACGCGCGCCTCGTGCTTCACGACGCGCCGGCGCTCGACGCACGCTCCCCGCCGCCCCAAGACGCTTGGGGGGCGCGCGGAGGAGCGCCTTTAAGATGCAAGCACGAGACGTCATCATTGCGCCGCTGATCACCGAGAAGTCGATGGGCGGCACGATCGTGCAGCAGTACACCTTCGAGGTGCATCCGCGCGCGACCAAGACGCAGATCCGGCTGGCGATCCAGGAGATCTTCAAGGTCACGGTCACCAAGGTCAACACGACCAACGTGGGCGGGAAGGCCAAGAATTTCGCGCGCCGCCGCATCAAGACGTCGGGCAAGCAGGCCGACTGGAAAAAGGCCATCGTCACCCTCACAGCCGGGCCAAAAAATCGAGCTCGGCGGCGTGAACTACTTCGAGCAATAAGAGCATGCCGACGAAGAAATACAAACCGACCAGTCCCGGGCGCCGGTTCGTCACGACCGCCGACTTCTCCGATCTGACGAAAAAGGATCCCGAGAAGTCGCTGATCGAGGTGCGCAAGAAGCACTCGGGCCGCAACAACAACGGGCACATCACGACGCGCCATAAAGGCGGCGGCACGCGCAAGCAGTATCGCATCATCGACTTCAAGCGGACGAAGGATGCGATCCCGGCCAAGGTCGCGGCGATCGAGTACGATCCCAACCGCTCGGCCCGCATCGCGCTGCTCAACTACCGCGACGGCGAGAAGCGCTATATCCTCGCGCCCGCTCGGCATCAAGGTCGGCGACGTGCGTCGAGTCGGGCGAGAAGGCCGACATCAAGATCGGCAACTGCCTCCCGCTGAGAGCATCCCGCTCGGCACGGTCATCCACAACATCGAGTTGCGGCCCGGCGAAGGCGGCAAGCTGGTGCGCAGCGCCGGCGGTTCGGCGCAGTTGATGGCCAAAGAAGGCATGTACGCGCAGGTGCGCATGCCCTCGGGCGAAGTGCGGCAAGCATCCTCATCGAGCTGCCGCGCGACGATCGGTCAGCTCGGCAACGTCGAGCACGAGAACGAACAGATCGGCAAAGCCGGCCGCCAGCGCCACATGGGCAAGCGCCCGTCGGTGCGCGGGATCGCGATGAACCCGGTCGACCATCCGCACGGCGGTGGTGAAGCGCGCTCGACCTCGGGCCGTCCGCCGACCACGCCGTGGGGCCAGATGACCATGGGCAAAAAGACGCGCCGCAACAAGCGCACGACCAAATTCATCGTGCGTAAACGGAGCGCAATTAATATGGGCCGCAGTCTCAAGAAAGGGCCGTTCGTGGCGGACCACTTGATCGAAAAAGTCGAGCGCATGAATGCCACGCGCGAGAAGCGCGTCATCAAGACGTGGTCGCGTGCCTCGACGATCATTCCGGCGATGGTCGGGCACACGATCTCCGTGCACAACGGCAAGACGCACATCCCCGTGTTCGTCACCGAAAACATGGTCGGGCACAAGCTCGGCGAGTTCTCGCCGACGCGGATCTTCAAGGGTCACGGCGGCGGCGACAAGGCTCGGTGAAGTAAGATGACGCGACAAACGTCGACGCGCGCCAAGAAGCGCGTCGCGCACCTCAAGTTCGCCCGCATGGGCCCGCGCAAACTGCGCCGGGTCGCCGATGCCATTCGCGGCAAGACCGTCCGCGAAGCGCTCGTTCTGCTGAAGTTCAGCGGCGTGTTCGCCGTCCGAGCCGCTCGAGAAGCTGCTGCGCAGCGCCGTGGCCAACGCCGAGAACAACCACAACATGTCGACCGACGACTCTTACATCTCGCGCATCACCGTCGACGGCGGTCCGGGCGGCGCGCTTCACCAAGCGTCTCGACCCGCGCGCGCAAGGCCGCGCGAACTTCAAGCGCAAGCGGCTCTCGCACGTCACGATCGCCGTCGAGCGCCGACGCCGCCCAAGCAGCAGCGCCGCGCAGCGTCCGGGTGCGTCGATCGCGCTCTCGACGCGCCGAGACGCGCGCCGCGCAGCGTCGCGCCGGCCAGAGCCGCGCACGCCGCGAAGAAGAAAGCCGCAGCCGCCGCTGCGGGTGGTAGCAACTAATAATGGGCCAGAAGATTCATCCGGTCGGGCTGCGCCTGGGCATCACGCGTACGTGGGACAGCCGCTGGTTCGAGAAAAAGCACTACAGAGCGTGGCTGCACGAAGACGTTGCCATCCGCAAGTACTTCGGCCGCATGACGCGCGCGGCTGCGATCAGCAAGTCGAGATCGAGCGCCGTGCCAATCAGGCGCGCGTCATCGTCCACACCGGCCAAGCCCGGCATCATCATCGGCAAGCGCGGCGTCGGCATCGACGAGATTCGCAAGAACCTCGAGAAGCTGACCGGCAAAGAAGTGCAAGTCAACGTCGTCGAGATCAAGCATCCCGAGCTCGACTCGCGCCTGGTCGGCCAGAACATCGTCGACCAGCTCGAGAAGCGCATCGCGTTCCGCCGCGCCATGAAGCAGGCGATCATGCGCACGATGAAGGCCGGCGCGCGCGGCGTGAAGGTCCAAGTCTCGGGCCGCCTCGGCGGCGCGGAAATCGCGCGCACCGAGCGCAACCACGACGGCAAGGTGCCGTTGCACACGCTGCGCGCCGACATCGACTACGCGCACGTCGAAGCGTTCACGACCTTCGGCCGCATCGGCGTGAAGGTCTGGATCTACAAGGGCGAAGTGCTGCCGGATCAGCCGCGCGGCGAAACCCATCGCGCCGAGCGCGCGCGACCGGCGAGCGCGCGACCTTCCGCGACCGGCGCGGCGAGCGCGGCGGCCGCGGCCGCGGCGCCGGCCGACGGTGCGCAGCCGCGGAACGCCCGACGGCGCGATCGAGGCGCGCCGGCCGAGCCACGCCGAACGGCGCGGCTCCGGACGCGCGCTGGCCGACGCGACCGACGGCTGCACGCGCAGCACGATGTCACTCGCGTCGAAGCCGACGGCGCGCCGTCGGCGACGGGCTTCCATCAGACCAGCGAACACGGTGGCGGCCGCGGTGCACGACGTCGCAGCCGAGCACGGTCACGGCGTGACCGCCGAAACGTCCGTCGTCCGCCCGACGCAAGCGACGGTCGACGCGGCCGAACGTCCCGCGAGCCGTCGACGGCGCCGACCGCTTTCGAGCCGGCCGGCCCGCGGCGGACGCCGATCGTCCCGAGCTCTCGACCGAGGAGAGCCGTAAGTAATGTTGACGCCCAAACGCGTCAAGTGGCGCCGCGTGCACCGCGGCCGCATGAAGGGCCGCGCGCTCGTCGGCAACACGCTGACCTTCGGCGACTACGGGCTGCAGGCGCTCGAGCCGGTCTGGATGACCAACCGGCAGATCGAAGCGGCGCGTATCGCGATGACGCGTCATATCAAGCGCGGCGGTAAGGTCTGGATCAAGATCTTCCCGACAAGTCGGTCACGAAGAAGCCGGCCGAAGTCCGCATGGGTTCCGGTAAGGGCAATCCGGAGTTCTGGGTCGCCGTCGTGCGCCCGGGACGCATGATGTTCGAGCTCGCCGGCGTCGCCGAACCGGTCGCGCGGGAAGCGCTGCGGCTCGCCGCCGCCAAGCTGCCGATCGCGACCAAGATCGTGTCGCGAGCCGAAGCCGGAGGTGCGGAATGAAGAAGATCGACTTGCGTTCGTTGCGCGAGCTGACCATCGCCGAGCTGCAGACGAAAGCGCGCGAGACCAAAGAAGAGCTGTTCAACCTGCGCTTCGCAAATGCGCACCGGCCATCTTTCGGATTTCAGTAAGGTCAAAGCCGTGCGCCGCACGTACGCGCAAATCCAAACCGCGATCTCCGAGAAGCGGATCGCCGAGGCGAAACATGGAGCAGCATAACCCCGTCGACGGTCGAGCGCGCGTCACCGCCGTCGCGTCAAGCAAGGCCGCGTGGCATCGAACAAGATGGACAAGACGATCGTCGTCGTCACCGAAACGCGCGTGCCGCACCCGGTCTACAAGAAGATCGTTCGCAAGTCGCCGCGCTTCAAAGCGCACGACGAGCAGAACGCCGCCGGCATCGGCGACATCGTCCGCATCGCCGAGTGCCGCCCGCTCTCGAAAGACAAGCGCTGGCGCCTGGCTCGAGATCGTGGAGCGAGCGAAGTCGGAATGATCCAGCAAGAGACACGGCTCAAGGTCGCCGACAATTCGCGGCGCGCGCGAACTGCTCTGCATCCACATCGCAGGCGGCAGCCGGCACCCCTATGCCCATGTCGGCGACATCATCGTCGGCACGGTCAAGAGCGCCATCCCGGGCGCGGCGGTCAAAAAGGGTCAAGTCGTCAAGGCCGTCGTGGTGCGCACGCTCCGCGCCGATGCGCCGCCCCGACGGTTCGATCATCAAGTTCGACGAGAACGCCTGCGTGATCATCAAGGGCGAGAAAGACAACCTCGACCCGCGCGGCACGCGCGTGTTCGGCCCCGTCTGCCGCGAACTCCGCGATCGCGGGTTCCTGAAGATCGCCTCGCTTGCCCCGGAGGTGCTCTAACGATGGCTACCATCGACACGCCGTCCGCAAGCCGAAGATCGTCAAGGGCGACACCGTGATGGTCCGGCGCGGCAAAGAGAAGGGCAAGCGCGGCACGTCAAGGCGGTGTTCCCGCGCGAAGGCAAGGCGACCGTCGAAGGCGTCAACGTCGTCAAGCGGCACACCAAGCCCGGCGCGGCCGGTGCGCCAGAGTGGCGGCATCTTCGAAAAGGAAGCGCCGCTGCCGATCGGGACGCTCATGTACGTGTGCGTCAAATGCAACGCGCCGTCGCGCGTCAAGAAGAAGATGACTGCCGAAGGCCGGATCCAGCGGGTGTGCGGACGGTGCGGCGAGCCGGCTCCGGAGTCGGTGAAGGACAAGTAAGCATGGCACTACCACGTTTACGCGAGAAGTACGAGTCGGAAGTCCGCAAGACGATGACCGAGAAGTTCGGTTACAAGAACGTCATGCAGGTTCCCAAGCTCGACAAAGTCGTGATCAACATGAGCGTCGGCGACGCGATCCAGAACTCGAAGGCCCTGGACAACGCCGTCAACGAACTCGCGACGATCACCGGCCAGAAGCCGATCATCACCAAGGCGAAGAAGTCGATCGCGGCGTTCAAGCTGCGCGAGGGGATGAACATCGGCTGCAAGGTCACGCTGCGCGGCGAGCGGATGTACGTCTTCCTCGACAAGCTGTTCAACATCGTTCTTCCGCGCATTCGCGACTTCCGCGGCCTCTCGCGTAAGTCGTTCGACGGCCGCGGCAACTACAACATGGGCCTACGCGAGCAGCTCGTGTTCCCGGAGATCAACTTCGACAAAGTCGACAAGGCGCGCGGCATGGACATCGTCATCGTGACGACCGCCAAGACCGACGAAGAAGCCACGGAGTTCTTGACCGCTATGGGATTGCCGCTGCAAAAGAGCTGCGAGCCGGGGACGCAACTAAGATGGCAAAGACCGCGCTCATCGAGCAGTCCAAGCATCCGCAGAAGTTTGCGGTGCGCGATCATAACCGCTGTCTGATCTGCGGCCGTCCGCGCGGTTCTTGCGCAAGTTCGGCATGTGCCGCATTTGCTTCCGCGAGAACGCGCACCGCGGCTTCATTCCCGGCGTAACTAAGGCATCGTGGTGAGGGGGATCTATTCATGGGCGTAATCACCGATCCGATCGCCGACATGCTGACGCGCATCCGCAATGCGAACACGGCTCATCACGAGACCGTCGACATTCCGGCGTCGCGCACGAAGAAAGCGGTCGCTGAAATTCTCAAGGACGAAGGGTTCATCACCGACGTCGAGCAGGTCGCCGAAGGTCCGCAAGGGACGCTTCGCGTGCGGCTCAAGTACGGTCCTGAGAAAGAGAAAGTCATCACCGGCCTGCGCCGCATCAGCCGGCCCGGCCTGCGCGTCTACACCTCGAAGACCGAGATCCCGCGCGTTCTGGGCGGCCTCGGCTTGGTCATCATCTCAACGTCGAAGGGCATCATGTCGGGCAAGCGCGCCAAGCGCGAAGGCTACGGCGGCGAAGTCCTTGCGTACGTGTGGTAGGGAACGAAACAATGTCGCGAATCGGCAAGCTTCCGATTGCGGTCCCGAGCGGCGTCGACGTCAAGCTCGAGGACTCGCACGTCCACGTCAAAGGCCCCAAGGGTGAGCTCTCGCAGCACATCCTCTCCGTCGTCACGGTCAAGCACGAAGGCGATCAGATCGTCGTCGAGCGCCACGGCGATGCAAAGGAAGCACGCTCGGCCCACGGGCTGACGCGCACGCTCCTGGCCAACATGGTGCAGGGCGTCACCAAGGGCTACCGCAAGAGCCTCGAGCTCCAAGGCGTCGGCTACCGGGCGGCCAAGGCCGGCGAAAAGCTCAACTTGACGCTGGGCTACTCGCACCCCGTCAGCTACGATGCGCCCACGGGCATCTCGTTCACCGTCGAGGGCACGAACAAGATCCACGTCGACGGCATCGACAAGCAAAAGGTCGGCCAAGTCGCCGCCGAGATCCGCGAACTCCGCCCGCCCGAGCCCTACAAGGGCAAGGGCATCCGCTACGAAGGCGAGTTCGTCCGCAAGAAGGTCGGCAAAGCCGGCAAGGCCGGTAAGAAATAAAATGAAGGCAGAAAGCACCATGTCGTTTGGCGCGCCCACGGGGAATCGCGCAACGAGCACCATCGCGAGCGCGCCCGCAGCCCGGGGGCCCCAAGCTACGCTTGGGGGGCGCGGAGAGCTAGGCTCGGAGCGCCTTTCAACATGAAGACATCACGCAACGATTCGCGGCTCAAGCGCCATCGGCGTCTGCGCAAGAAAGTCATCGGGACGGCCGAGCGGCCGCGCCTGCAGTTCTCGCGTACCTTGCACCACATCTACGCGGCGGTCATCGACGACGCGCAGGGGCACACGCTCGTGGCCACGTCGACGCGCGAGAAGGGCGTCGCCGAGGGGCTCGGGTCGCTGACCAACACCGAGGCGGCGCAGAAGATCGGCGCGACGATCGCCGAGCGCGCCAAAGCCAAAGGCATCACGGCGGTCGTGTTCGACACCGGCGGACGCCAGTATCACGGCCGGATCGCAGCGCTCGCGCAAGCGGCGCGCGACGCAGGATTGGAGTTCTAATGCAATACCGTGGTGGCGGTCGCGACCGCGACAACTCGGGCTTCGAAGAGACCGTCGTACGCGTCAACCGCGTTGCGAAGGTCGTCAAGGGCGGGAAGCGCTTCAGCTTCAGCGCGCTCGTGGTCGTCGGCGACCGTAAGGGCCGCGTCGGGTTCGCGATCGGCAAGGCCGGCGAAGTCCCCGAGGCGATCCGCAAGGGCGTCGAGCAGGCCAAGAAGGCCTCGTGACCGTGCCGATGGTCGAGAAGACGATCCCGCACGAAGTGACCCTCCAGGTCGGCGCCGGCCGCGTGCTGCTCAAGCCGGCAGCCCCGGGTACCGGCGTCATCGCCGGCGGCGCGATGCGCGCGGTGCTCGAATTGGCGGGCATCCACGACATCCTCACCAAGTCGCTCGGTTCCTCCAACCCGATCAACGTCGTGTACGCGACGATCGAAGCGTTGCGGTCGCTCAAGACCGCCGATCAAGTTGCCAAGCTGCGCGGGAAGACCGTGCCGGAATTTCATTCGTCATCATGAGTGAGAACGAATCGACGAGCGCCCAGCCGCTCACCGCCTCGCGACCCTGCGCCCGAACAAGGGCTCGTGGCCCAAGCGCACGCGCGTCGGCCGCGGGCACGGCTCGGGCATGGTCAAGACCGGCGGCGAAGGCGGCAAGGGCCAGACCGTCCGCTCGGGCGGCGGCAAGGGTCCGGCGTTCGAAGGCGGCCAGACTCCGTGGGCCCGGCGCCTCCCGCATAAGCGCGGCTACTCGCAGAAGGGCCGCGACACCGGCCACTTCGGGTTCACCTTCGCGGTCGTCAACTTGGGCGACCTGACCGACTGGGATCCCAGCGTCGTCGTTACCCCGCAGTCGCTGCGCAAGCAGGGCAAGCTCAAGGCCCTGCGCGACGGGGTGAAGGTGCTCGGCGGGGTCAAACCCGGCAAGACCCTCCCGCAAGGCCTTCGCTTCGAAGACATCGCATTTTCGACTAGCGCCCGGGAAGCGTTGACCGCGGCCGGCGCCATCCTGGACATCACCCCCGAGGGCTAGTTTTGCTCACAAACCTGCGCGCGGCTCTCCTCGTTCCGGAGATCCGCAAGCGGATCGCGTTCGTCCTGTTCGCCTTTGCGCTCTTCGTGTTCATGATCCACGTTCAAATCCCGAACGTGAACGTCGAGCGCTGGCAGAGCCTCTTGCAGCAGGGCACGTTCTTCAACTTCTTGGGCTTTCTCTCGGGCGGCGCGCTGCAACAGCTCTCCGTCATCGCCATGGGAATCACGCCGTTCATCAACGCGTCGATCATCATGCAGTTGATGACGGTCGTGCTGCCGCAGCTCGAGGAGATGGCGAAGAAGGGCGGCGAGGAAGGCCGCAAGCGCATCAGCCAGTACACCCGCTGGCTGACGATCCTGCTCGCGATCGTGCAAGCGACGACGATGACGATCGCGATGTCGCGCTCGGGCGTCTTCTACGACAACTCGTTGCTGTTCCAGATCTACGTCGTGCTCGCGCTCGTGTCGGGGACGCTGTTCCTGATGTGGCTCGGCGAGCAGATCACCGACAAGGGGATCGGCAACGGCGTCTCGCTGATCATCTTTGCCGGCATCGTGCTGCGCTATCCCGCGTACGTGTCGCAGACGGTCGGCCTGGCGCAAAAGGGCGGCGTCAACCTGTTCAGCCTGTTGCTGTTCCTGGCGATCGCGATCGTCACGATCATCTCGATCGTGTTCCTCTACCAGGGCCAGCGCCGCGTGCCGGTGCAGCAAGCGCGGCGCGTCGTCGGCCGCAAGCTCTTCGCCGGGCGCTCGACGTACATACCGCTGCGGCTCAACAACGCCGGCGTGATCTCGATCATCTTCGCGATCTCGATCCTGCTTTTGCCGCAGCAGGCGCTCTCGTGGTTCCAGCACGGCTCGACCGGGGTAATGGCCAACGTCGCGTTCTTCGTGCAGACGTACTTCGGCCCGAACACCCCGCTCTACAACATCGCGTACTTCGTCCTGGTCGTCGTGTTCACGTTCTTCTATAGCGCGATCGTCGTCAACACGCGCGACATCGCGGACAACCTCAAGAAGAGCGGTTCGTTCATCCCCGGCATTCGCCCGGGCCAGCCGACGGTCGACTACTTGAACCGCATCCTGATGCGCATCACGACCGTCGCGGCCGTGTACCTGGGGCTGCTCGCGGTGCTGCCGTCGCTGCAGCGCGAGATCGGCGTCGGCCTCTCGACGTTCTATCTCGGCTCGACCTCGTTGCTGATCCTCGTCGGCGTCGCCCTCGACACGATGACGCAGATCGAAGCGCGTTTGGCGATGCGCGATTATCGGGGGTTCATCAAGCGGTGAGACGGCGCGCGCGCTCGTCTGCGGCAGGAGGGTAGGAGCGTGGCCATCCGGTTGATTTTCCTGGGTCCGCCCGGAGCCGGGAAAGGGACCCAGGCGCGTTTCATCGAGGAACGTTACGGCGTGCGTCAGCTCTCGACCGGCGATATGCTGCGCCGCCACCGAAGAGAAGGCAGCGAACTCGGCCGCCGGGCGCAGTCGTACATGGACAAAGGCGAACTCGTCCCCGACGCGTTGATCATCGAGATGATGGCGGGCGAGCTGGGCGAGACGGGCTTCATCCTCGACGGCTTTCCGCGCACCGTGCCGCAGGCCGAAGCGCTCGACGATCTCCTGGCGCGCCTCGGCCAGCCGCTGACCGCGGTCGTTCTGTTCGACGCGGACCGCGACGAGCTCGTCCGAAGGCTGACCGGCCGCTGGACGAACCCGCGCAGCGGTCGCACCTACCACATCGTGTACGATCCGCCGAAAGTCACCGGGATCGACGACGAAGACGGGGGCGAACTCGTCCAACGCCCCGACGACCGCGAAGAGACCGTGCTCAAGCGGCTCGAGGTCTACGATGCGCAGACCGCGCCGCTCGTCGACTACTACGCGAATACCGGTCTGCTGACGCGCATCGACGCGATGCGGGCCGTTCCGGAGGTCACCGCCGAGATCGTCAACGCGATCGAAGCGCACGAACCTGCATGATCACCATCAAGTCGAGCCGCGAGATCGAGATCATGCGGCGCAGCGGGAAGATCACCTCGAAGACGCTCTCGATGCTGATCGAGGCAGCGAAGCCTGGCGTCTCGACGCGCGAACTCGACAAACTGGCCGAAAAGTCGATCCGCTCGATGGGCGGCGTTCCGACGTTCAAGGGCTATCACGGCTATCCGGCCTCGATCTGCGCCTCGGTGAACGAGGAAGTGGTGCACGGCATTCCGAGCCCGCGGATCTTGCGCGACGGCGATCTCCTCTCGATCGATATCGGCACGACCTTCGAAGGCTACGTCAGCGATAGTGCGGTGACGGTGGCGATCGGCAACGTCGACGAGGCGTCGAAAACCCTGCTGCGCGTCACCCAAGAGTGCTTGATGGCCGGCATCGCCCAGATGCAGAAGGGCAACCATCTCTCCGACATCGGGCACGCCGTGCAGCAGCACGCCGAGGCGCACGGCTTCGGGGTCGTGCGCGACCTCGTGGGCCACGGCGTCGGGCGCAAGATGCACGAGGAGCCGCAGGTCCCCAATTACGGCGTGAAGGGCCAGGGGCTCGTGCTGCGTCCGGGGCTCGTGCTGGCGATCGAGCCGATGATCACCGCCGGCGACTTCCACGTGCGGACGCTGGCCGACGGCTGGACCGTGGTGACCGAAGACGGGACGCGGGCCGCGCATTTCGAACACACGATCGCGGTGACCGAGGAAGGTCCCCGCATCCTGACCTTGCGCAACATCTACGAGCATGAGGACGTCGTGCACTATCGTCCCAAAGAGGAAGCCGCGGCCTAATGGCACGCGGGCGACGCGGACGGACCAACCGTCCGGACAAGCGGCGTAAAGACGAAGCCCGCGCGGCGGCGTCGTCCACCCCCAAAGAAGAAGCGATCGAAGTCGAAGGGACGATCGTCGAGCCGCTCCCCAACGCAATGTTCCGCGTCGAACTCGCCAACGGTCATCGCGTGCTCGCGCACGTGTCGGGCAAGATCCGCATGAACTTCATCCGCATTCTGCCCGGCGACCGCGTGCTGGTCGAACTCTCGCCGTACGATCTGACGCACGGCCGCATTACGTACCGCTACAAGTAACGCCCGTGAGCGTACGCCGGAACGGCCCGGTTCTGATCGTCACCGGCGGCAGCCGGGGCATCGGGGCGGCGATCTCGCGACAAGCGGCGCACGCCGGGTACGCGGTCGCGGTCAACTACGCGCGCGACCAGAGCGCCGCCGAAGCGCTGGTCGACGACATCGTCGTGCACGGCGGCCAGGCGATCGCGGTCAAAGGCGACGTTTCCGTCGAGGCCGACGTCGTCGCGCTTTTCGAACAGGCGGAGCGCGCGTTCGGAGCGGTCACGGCATTGGTCAACAACGCCGGGATCGTGGGCGGGGTTTGCCGCGTCGCCGATTTGTCGGCCGAAGTCCTCACGCGCGTGCTCGCGGTCAACGTCGCCGGGGTCGTGCTGCCGGCGCGTGAGGCGGTGCGCCGCATGTCGACCGAGCGCGGCGGCAGCGGCGGGGCGATCGTCAACGTCTCGTCGATCGCCGCCCGGCTGGGGAGCGGCGGCGAATACGTGCACTACGCGATGACGAAGGGCGCGGTCGATGCGTTCACCCGTGGACTCGCCCGCGAAGTCGCGCGCGAAGGCATCCGGGTCAATGCCGTGGCGCCCGGGATGATCGATACCGAGATCCACGCCGCCGCCGGCGGCGCAGCGCGGCTGGAACGCGTCCTCCCGACGATCCCGATCGGCCGCATCGGGAAGCCCGAAGAGGTCGCCGAGGCCGTGCTCTGGCTGCTGTCGCCGGCCGCTTCGTATACCACCGGTTCGATTTTGGAAGTCGGCGGCGGGCGATGAGCGCGCGACGACCGGCGCAACGCGGTGAGAGGGTTCGGGTCGCACGCTAGGAATTCGCGTCCAACGTGCTCGGAGGGCGACATGCGTTGAGGGCTTCACGGAAGCGGGTTCTTACAGCCGGCGCGGCGGCCGGCATCTGGGCGTCGATCGGCTTCATCCGCTATCGCGGCGACGCGGCCCAATTTTCGTTCAAGCTCGGAAACGTGCTGCAGCCGGGTTCGCCGCCGATCGCACACGCGATCGCCGCGGCCGACAAGATCAAACAAGCATCCAACGGACAGTTGGAGATCACGGTCTTCCCGAACAGCGCGCTCGGCAGCGATACCGAGATGATCGCGCAGAACCGCTCGGGCGCCCTCGAGATGATCTTGATCGGCAACAACGTGCTCGCCAACGTCGTCCCGTCCGCAGCCCTGCTGGGCATTCCGTTCGCGTATGCCTCGACGCAGCAGATGCTCGCCGCCGCCAACGGCGAGCTGGGCAGCTACATAGGCACGCAGGCGCTCAAGGCCGACATGCGCTTCGTTTCGGGCGCGTGGTTCGGCGGGACGTTCCAGATGGAGAACTCGCTGCGCCCGATCGAAACGCCCGCCGATCTCAAAGGGATGAAGATGCGCGTCCCGCCCGGCCCGCTCGACGTGGCGGTGATGCGGGCCTTCGGGGCCGCCCCGGCCAGCATCACGATCTCCGAGGTCTATACGTCGCTCCAGACGCACCTCGTCGACGGCATCTCCGTGCCGTTGCTGACGGTCGAGAGCTTCAAATATTACGAGCTGCTCAAATACGTCTCGATGACCGAACACAACAATCTCGTCTATCTTTTATTCGTCAACAAAGACGTGTTCGCGCGGCTCCCCAAAAATCTCCAGGACCTCGTCGACAAAACGTTCAGCGCCGAATCGGTGACCGAAACGGCCGATTTCATTCAGCGTCAAACGACGATCGAGGCGGGCCTGAAAACACGCGGCTTGCTCTTCAACAAGCCGGCGCTCGCGCCGTTCCGGCAGATCATCCGCAGCTCCGGCCTGTACGCGCAGTGGCGCGATCAGTTCGACCCGGCCGCCTGGGCGATCATGGAGAAGACGACCGGCAACTTGGCCTAGGTGCGTTCAGGCCTTGCGCCTGAACGCGCCGCCTCGCGCTTTGCGCTTGGCGCAGTCGACCTGCGGTGCGGCGGGACGCGCCGCCTCGCGCTTTGCGCTTGGCGCAGTCGACCTGCGGTGCGGGGCGGGCGCGCCGCCTCGCGCTTCGCGCTTGGCGCAGTCGTCCTGCGGTACGGCGTGACGCGCCGCCTCGCGCTTCGCGCTTGGCACAGTCGACCTGCGGTGCACGCCTGAACGCGCCGCCTCGCGCTTTGCGCTTGGCGCAGTCGACCTGCGTTGCGGCGGGGACGCGCCGCCTCGCGCTTTGCGCTTGCGCAGCAGGACGAGCGTGGCGGAGATTATATTTAATATCGCGTTTAGGAGGCGAGCATGGAGACCGGGCCACCGGCGTCGACCCATGGGAGGATCACCGACGAAGGGATTGCCGAACTCGAGCGACGCGTCGGTGCCTACTACCAGAGCGGGCCGTACCGGCTGACCGTGACGGCCGACGACATCCTGCTTCACGCCGCCGCCAACGGCGACATCAATCCGCTCTTCTCCGATCCCGCCTATGCCGCCGGCACGCGCTTCGGCGGCCTCATCGCTCCGCCGACGTACGTCGACCTGATCAAGCACTATACCGCCACCGCGATCGGCGGCCTCCCCGGCGTTCATGCCTTCCACGTCGGCAACGCGGTCGAGTTCTTCGCGCCGGTGCGTCCGGGCGACGTCATCGGGCCGACCTTCCGTCCCTGGAAGGTGCATGAGAAGAGCGGCAAGTTCGCTGGGCGCATGGTCTCGATGGACTGCGAGATCGTCTACCGCAATCAACGCGACGAACTCGTGGCGCGAGCGCACGGCGAGGTGTTCAGGGTCGTCCGCGAGACCGCGCGCAGCCGCGGGAAGTACGCCGAGCAGAAAAAGCAACCGTACTCGCGCGAAGCGCTCGAAGAGATTTGGAAAGTCGCCGAGAGTGAAGAGATTCGGGGCGCGAAGCCGCGCTACTGGGAGGACGTGAAGATCGGCGACGCCCTGGGACCGATCGTCCGTGGGCCGCTCCGGGTGGTCGAGATCAGCTTTCGCAACTGGGCCGGCGGCGGGCTCCTGACCGGGGCCGGCGCGATGGCATACGGCGCCCATTACTTTCAGTTCGAGGAGTATCTGCGCCGTCCGGGACTCGCCGAGGTTGAACAAGGCACCGGCGTGATGGACCATCCGCATCGCGGCCATTGGGAAGAATCGTTCGCGCGCAAGATCGGGGTGCCGGGCGTCTACGACATCGCAGTGCAGCGGACGGCGTGGATGACGACCTTGATGACGAACTGGGCTGGCGACGACGGCTGGGTCCGCTCGGTCAATTCGCAGTTCCGCTTCTTCAACGTCGAGGGCGACGCAACGTGGGTCCACGGTCTGGTGACCGGCAAACGGATCGAAGGGAACCTCTACATCGTCGATCTCGAACTGCGCTGCGTCAACCAGCGCGACCAAGTGTCGACGACCGGCGGCGGCTCCATCGTCTTGCCCACGCACCAGCCTGGCTCGACGGTACCCGGTTGACATGGCGCCCAAGGGATCGTCGCGCGGGCACAACGCCAAGTATCCGGACCTGACCCCGCGCGCGATCGACGAGGCGCGCGCGCTGATCGGGGTGCCGCTGCGGCGCCGTTCTCCCTACACTGCCGCGACGAGCGAAACGCTGCTGCGCTACGCGAAGGCGCTCGGCTGCCGCAATCCGCTCTACTCCGATTTGGCGCACGGCTTGCTCAAGACGCCGTGGGCCGCGCACGTCGGGCATCCGACGTGCATCTTCACGTTCGACAACACCTTCGTGGCGCCGAGACTCCCCGGAATCCATGCGATCTACGGCGGCGTCAAGATCGAATGGTTCCGCCAGATCCGTGCGGGCGAGCGCATCACCGCCACCGCGGCGCTGACCGGCGTGCAGGAAAAACGCGGTGCGTTCTGCGGCCCGATGGCGTTGCAAGAGTCCGAAGTGCGCTACGTCGATGCGGCCGGCACGCTGGTCGCGCGGGCGCGTCCGCGCATCCTGCGCACGCCGCGCGACCGCGCGCGCGCGACCGGAAAATACGCCGGCATCGAGCGCCATGCATACACCGAAGAAGAATTCATCGCGATCCTCAATGCGTATCGCGACGAACACGTGCAAGGCCACAAGCCGCTCTACGTCGAGGACGTTGCGGTCGGCTCGCACCTCCCAACGGTCGTCAAGGGACCGCTGACGACCGAAGACATGAATCTGTTCGTCGGCGAAGTGCACGTGCCGTACTTTTTCAAGGCGTTCGTCGAGCACATGCGGCGCCATCCGGCCGACGTGTACTGGCACCCCGAACTCAACATGCCCGACACGTGGGATGCGTCGTGGTTGCAAGACGCTCCCGCCCAAGAATTCGGCTTTCCTTTGGCCCACGATACGGGCATCCAACGCGTGGCGTGGCTCGAGTGCATGATCACGAATTGGATGGGCGACCTCGGGATGCTGACGATGCTCGACGTGCATCTCGAGCGCCCGATGTTTCACGCCGACACGGCGTGGCTGCGCGGCGAAGTCGCAGAAGTCTCACTCGAGGGGGCGCGGCCGGTCGTGCGGCTGTCGCTGCTGTGCGAAAATCAACGGGGCGAAGCCACCGCGCGCGGCACCGCCCGCGTCGAACTGCCGTCGCGCGATTTCGCGTTCGTGCAGCCCGGTCTGCGAGTGCCCGCATGGGCGGCGAGCGATTAACGCTTGACGTTCGCTTCCATCAAGTGCAAGAAATCCCGGCGTCCGCTGCCGATGTGCAGCGACAAGGCGCGCTCGGCTTCGCGCGCGTCGCGGCGTTCGATGCACTCGATGAGGTGTTCGTGTTCCTCGGCCGAGCGCGCTCCGCGCCCCTCGACGTTGCCGAGGTTGTCGAGCGGGAATTTCGCCCACAGGCTGTTGACGATTTCGAGCGTCACGGGCAGCTTTGCCGCTTCCCAGATCACGTGATGAAAGCGATAGTTCAGCAAACGGGCCGCGACGTAGTCGTTCTTCGCCGACGCCTTGCGGAAGTCGCGATTCAAGCGTCGCAGCAGCGCGATCTGCGGGGCCGTGAGGTTTTGGCTCGCCACGGCGGCCAGCTTCCGCTCGAGGGTCTGCCGGATCTCCAGCACTTCGAGGCTCCACTCCGCGACCGGGCGCGCGACCGCGACCCCGACGTGCGGTTCGGATTGGAGGTACCCCTCAGAGACGAGCCGGCGCAGCGCTTCGCGCACCGGCGTCGGGCTCACGCCGAAATCGCTCGCGACCTGCATCTGCCGCAGCCGCGTGCCGGGCGCCAGTTCTCCGGAGATCACGAGCTCGCGCAGGCGCCTCGTCACGAACTCTTCCTTCGTGACGGCCTCGATCGCTTCGGGGGCGGCGCCCGGAAACGCCCGGCGGGGAGCCTTCATTTCAGCGATCGACGCTGGTCGCCATTGACACACACTCTTCCGGTATCATACTATGGGCGGCAACGTTCCATATTATATACAATCCAAAGGAGCTGAAGGCTCGATGGGACCACTCGACGGACGGCACGTGCTCGAATTCGAGCACGACCCGGCAATCGGCTTTGCCGGCTCGCTCCTGCAGATGCTCGGGGCGACGGTCAGCGCCGTGGAACCCGAAGGCGGGAGCCCGTTGCGGCACACGCCGCCCTACCATGGCGGCCGAAGCACGACCTTCGCTTACCTGACGGCGGGCAAGACGCGCTGCGCCGCCGGCACGCTGAACCGCGACGCGATCGCGGCCGCGAACATCGTGCTGCATGCCGATCCTTTGCCCGCGGCGCTCGGCGAAGCGTTGGCCGCCGCGCCGCTGCCGGCCGGGGGCCGGGCCGTCGTGCGGGTGACGCCCTATGGCGCAACTGGCCCGAAAAGCGGCTGGCAGGGCAGCGAGTTGACCCTCTTCCAAGCCGGGGGCGAGGGCTATCTCATGCCGCACGGGCTGCCCTATGAGGAGCACCCGGAACGGCCGCCGGTCGGCGTCGGACGCTATTCGGCCCATTACCAGTCGGGCATCGCGGCCGCGCTGGCGGCGGTGGCGGCCTTGCGGCTGTCGCGGGCGAGCGGGCGCGCCGAACACGTCGACGTCTCGATGCAAGACGCGCAGCTTTCGCTGAACTACTTTACCGTCAGCCGCTACGTCGAAGGCGCGCGCGAATCGCGCCAGACCCGCGCGTTCCGCTTCGCCGGGATCTTGCGGTGTTCCGACGGGTACGTCGAACTCGTGCCGCTCGAGAACCACCATTGGTTGGGCGTGCTGGAGCTGCTCGGTCATCCAGCCGAACTCATGACGCCGGAGTTCGCCGATCCGATCGCCCGCGCGGCCAAGGGTGACGCGATCAACGCGCACTTGCGGCGCTGGGCGGCCGGGCTGACGACGGCCCAAGTCGTGGGGCAGGCCGCGCAAGCCGGAATTCCGTGCGGGCCGTATCTGAGTCCGGCCGATCTCCCCGCCGACGCGCAACTCGCGCACCGGAAGTTCTTCGTGTCCGCGGGGGACGACCCGGAGCCCGGCGATCTCTTTCCCGGGCCGGCCTGGGCGTTCGATCGCTGGGAGAAGCCCCGGCTAGGTCGCGCCGGTGCCACCGCCGAGGTCGCCGATGCGACCGCTTGACGGCATCCGGGTCGCCGACTTCACCAACCATGCCGCCGGGCCGTACTGCACGCTGATGCTCGGGCTGCTCGGGGCCGAGATCGTGCGCGTCGAGTCGCGCGCCCGCCTCGACATGCAGCGCCGCCCGCATCCGGTGTACGGCCGCTTGAACGTGCCGAACTTCGACTACCTCGCCGGCGGCAAGAAATCGGTGACCCTCGACCTGAAGACGGAACGCGGCCGCGACCTGGCGCGCGAGGTCGTCGCGCACAGCGACGTAGTCGTCGAAAACTTCCGCCCGGGCGTGATGGACCGGCTCGGCCTAGGCTGGCCGGACGTGCATCGCATCAACCCGGCCGCCGTCATGCTCTCGCTTTCGACCTACGGTCAAACCGGGCCCGACTCGCATCGTCCGGGGTACGCGCCGGTGTTCGCTGCCGAAGGCGGCCTCGGGTTCATGACCGGTTACCCCGACGGGGCGCCGGCCGAAGGCCGGAACCCGACCGACCACCAGACCGGCTTGATGGGCGCGCTCGTCGTCGTTGCGATGCTCGAGGGGCGCGAGCGCGACGGGGTCGGCGCGTACGCCGACGCGTCGGCCCGTGAGATCGCCTCGATGCTCGTGGGCGAGTCGATCCTGCTGGCGTTGGCCGGCGGGGTGCCGCACCGCGTCGGGAACGAGCACGAGGATTGGTTTCCGCACGGCGTCTTCAAGGTCGCAGGCGAGGATGAGTGGCTCGCGCTCGCCGTCCGGTCCGACGCCGAGTGGGCGGCCCTCGTGCGAGTGATGGGCGATCCGCCCTGGGTGACGCCGTCGATGGCGAACGTCGCGGGACGGCGTGAGGCGGCCGCGGAGATCGACGCCGCGCTGCAGCGCTGGGTCGAATTCCAGACGGGCCGCGACGTCGCGGCCGAGCTGCAGGCCCACGGCATCGCGGCCGACGTGTCGATGACCGCGAAGGATCTGGTTGCCGACGAGCACTTGCGTGCGCGCGGTGCGATCCGCGTGCTCGAACACGAGGAGCACGGGCGCCGCGTCACCGTCGGCGTGCCGTGGCGATTTGCCGGCGCCGAGGTCGAGTACGACCGGTGGTCGCCGGCGCTGGGCGAGCACAACCATGAGGTCCTGGGCGGCCTGCTGGGCCATTGCGACGAGCACATCGCCCAGTGGATTGCGGAGGGAGCGGTGCGATGAGCGACTATCCGCTCGCGGGCATGCGGGTCGTGGAGCTGAACGAACGCGGCGCAGCCAGTTACGCGGGCAAACTGCTGCACCGTCTCGGGGCGATGCTGCTGAAGGTCGAGTCGCCGGGCGGGGATCCGCTGCGCCGCAACGGGTCGTACCGGCACGAGCGCGAGGGCCGCACGACGACGGCGGCGTTCGATTATTTCAACGAGGGCAAACCGGTCGAGCCGGTCGCCGATCCGGCGCGGTTGCGCGAACTGACGGCGCAGGCCGACGCGTTCGTGCTCGATCTCGAGCTCGAGCGCTATGCGTCATGGGGCTTGGACCCCACCGCCCTCGGCACACTCGGCGCGAACGTCGTCTGCGCGGTGACGCCGTTCGGGTTGACCGGACCGTATGCGAAGTTTCGCGGGCCCGACGCGGTCGTCTCCGCGTACGGCGGGATGAGCGTCGGCATCGGCGATCCCAAGCGCGAACCGCTTCACATGCCGTTGCTGCAGAGCGCGATCCAAGGCGGGCTGATGGCCGCGATCGCGATCATCGGCGCGCTCTTGACCGAGCGGACCGGGCCGGCGGTGCTCGACATCTCGGAGAGCGACGTGTGGGCGACGATGCACGCCGGCACGACGATGGTCTCGTTCTTTTTCTCGAATCGCATGCGCCGCCGCGCGGGGCGGCGGCTGCTGGGTCAGCCGTATCCGCATCAGCTCTTCGAGTGCAAGGACGGGTTGATCGCGGTGCAAGCGTCGGAACGCCACCAGTTCGACAACCTGGTCGCAATGGTCGGCTCACCCGGCTTCCTGCTCGACCGCCGGTTCGGCACCCGGATGGAGATGAACAACGAACATGCCGACGAGATCGACGCGCTGCTCGCGCCGTGGTTCATGAGCCGCACCCGCGTCGAGATCTTCGCCGAGTGTCAGCGGCGCGGCGTCCCGGCCGCTCCGGTCAACTCGCTCGAAGAAGCGCGGCGCCATCCGGCATTGCTCGCGCGCGAAAGCTTCGAGACGTATCGCGGCGCCACCGGGACGCCGGTGACGGTGCCGCGTTTTCCCGCCAAGTTTGCGAACGCGGAAATTCGCCCGGCGGGCGACGTTCCGCCGCCGGCACGCGACGCGCATGCTTGAGCAGCTAAGGGTTCTCGACTTCGGCTGGGTGTGGGCCGGTGCGCTGCCCGGGCAACTGTTGAGTTTCATGGGCGCGGAAGTGATCAAGGTGGAAAGCCGCAAGCGCATCGACTTCATGCGGCTGGGCAAGCCGATCGTGGGCGACAAACCCGATCCCGACCAGCAGCCGATGTTTCACAACATCAACCGCGGCAAGCTGAGCTTGTGCATCGATTTGCAGCAGGCCGCCGCGCGCGAGTTGATCCTCGACCTCGTCGCACACTGCGACGTCGTGGTCGAGAACTTCTCGCCCGGCGTGATGAAGAAGCTCGGCTTCGACTATGCGTCGCTGACGCAACGCCGGCCCGATCTGGTGATGCTTTCGTTGTCGGGCGGCGGACAAACCGGCGAGCTCAGCCACCTGCGCAGCTATGCCTCGACGATCAGCGCGTTCAGCGGGCTCGATTCGTTGTGCGGGTATCCCGGCGAACCGCCGCTGGGCGTGCAGCAATCGTATCCGGATCCGCACGCGAGCCTGGTCGGAGCCCTGGCCGTCCTGGCGGCGCTCTACCGCCGCGCCGGCACCGGGGCGGGCGATTACATCGATTTGGCGCAGATGGACGCCGGCCTCACGACCGTCGGCGAAGCGCTGGCCGCCCTCGACCTGCTCGGTGAACTCGAGACGCCGCTCACCGGCGACGCGCGCGCGCCGGGCGCGCTCTTCAGACGGACGGTGCGCTGCGCGGGCGACGACAACTGGGTCGTCGTCGAGGTGCAGACGCCGCCGGAGATGTTCGCGCTGGCAACCCTGGTTGGCTTCGCCGGCGACGAGATCGCCGCGGTCGCCGAACCGCTTGCCCAGTGGTGTCTCGCGCGCGACCATCTGCAAGCGATGCGCGAGCTGCAGGCCGCCGGCGTCCCCGCCGGGGCGGTCACGACCGCGGCGGACCGCTTCGCCGACCCGCACTACCGGGCTCGCGGCGCGTACTTCGAGACCGAGCACCCGATCATCGGCCGCGAAGTGCTCTACGGCGACCCGATCCACTGGCTGAGCGGCCGCCCGGACTTCGAAGTCCGCCGCGCGCCCCTCCTGGGCGAGGCCAACCACTATGTCATCCGCGACATCCTCGGCCGATCCCAGGCCGACTACGACCGCCTCGTCGCTGACGAGGTGCTGTGCTAGGCGCCGGCAGCGCCGGTTGAGCGACCGGACATTTCTACCTGGGTGAAAAGCGGACATCTCTACTTGGGGCCGATACCGTTTGACTAAACCCCCCAGGTGCCGTAATATAGGAAAGTTGCCCCAAGGCACGCTTTGCGCGTGCGCCGGCGCGGCCCACCAGCCCGTCCCGGACAACAAGGCCGCTCGGTACCCACGTAGTTCCGAGCCCCACGGGGCATCGTCAAGTCAGCACAAAGAACAGGGGCTCGGTCACCTGGGGGCCCCATCCCGGACGGGGTGGGGGGCACCGGAGGCCTCGGGCCGGAGGGCCTTAAAATCAAAGTTCGACCGTCGGTCAAGCGAATCTGCGAGCACTGCAAAGTCATCCGCCGTGAAGGTAAGGTGCGGGTGATCTGCACGAGCAATCCCAAACACAAGCAGGTTCAGGGCTAGGAGCAGCATGGCACGTATTTCCGGTATCGATCTGCCGCGCGACAAACGCGTCGAGATCGGTTTGACGTACATCTTCGGCATTGGGCTGCGCTCGTCGCAGCGCATCCTCGCGCAGGCGGGCGTCGCGCCCGACACGCGGGTCAAAGATCTGACCGAAGAGGACGAGCGCCGCATCCGCGAAGCGATCGACACGCTCGAGTTGCGGGTCGAGGGCGACCTGCGCCGCGAAATCGCCGGCCACATCAAGCGTTTGACCGATATCGGCTGCTACCGCGGTCTGCGCCATCGTCGCGGCCTCCCGGTGCGCGGCCAACGGACCAAGACGAACGCCCGGACCCGCAAGGGACCCAAGAAAACGGTCGGCGTCCGCAAGAAAACGACCGCCAAGAAGTAAACGACTAGGGCATGACCTTTCCCGGATTGGACCACGTCGATCTCCGTGTCAACAGCATCGACGTGGTCCGTCCGTTTTACGACGTGCTGATGCCGGCGCTGGGTTTGACCGAAGTGACGGTCTACGACGAGGACGGATCGGTCGAGTATTACGAACCGGCCCGGCACGACGGCCCGCGCAGCTTTTTCGGATTGCATCAACACCCGGGGCACGTCCCCGACCAATCGCGGATCGCGTTCACGGCGACGATGCCGTCGGAGGTCGATCGGCTCGCGGCGATCGTCCGCGAAGCCGGCGGCCGGGCGATCGAAGGCCCCGAGATCCCGTATTCGGCCGAGCAATACTACGCGGTGTTCTTCGAGGATCCCGAAGGCACGAAGTTCGAGATCTGTTTCCGGCGCGCGCATCGCGCCCCGATCGCTAGCGAGATGCGCAGCATCTAGCCCCGCCGGCCCACGTTTCGGTTCGCTAGGGGGCGGCCGCCGCGGGCAGCGCGTCGTAGCCGACGGCGGCGATGTCGTCCTGACCGTGGCCGGCATCGATTGCGCGGTCGAACTTGGCGGCGATCGCGGCGAGCGCCGGCAGATCGGCGCCGTGCCTGGCGGCCGACTCGAGCATCAGGCGGATGTCCTTGCGCCCCATCTGCAGCGACCACGTGACCTCCGAGAAGTTGCCGCCGGCCATCCGTTTGCCGCGGGTCGTCAACTGCGGCCCGGGATTGAACGACTCCCAGAGCTCGGCGGCCGCTTGCGGCTCGATCCCGAGCGAGGCGGCAAACTTATAGACCTCGGCCGCTCCGCTCAGCACGAACACGATCTCCATGTTGCCGAAGAGTTTGAAAGCCGCGGCGCGGGCCGGATCGGAGCCCAGGTCGAGCAGTTTTCCGGTCATCTTTTCCAGTTCCGGGCGCACTGCGGCGACGTCGGCCGGGGCGCCGGAGATCAACATCAGGCCCTTGGCTTCACGCGCCATCTTCGGCTGCATGAAGACCGGCGCGTGCAGGTAGGTGACGCCGCGCTCGCGCCAGCGAGCGACCCGCGCGGCGACGCGATCGGGGGAGATCGTCGTGTGGTCGACGACGATCGTGCCGCGCGCGATGCCGGGAGCGGCCCGGTCGAGCACGTCGTCGACGGCCGCGTCGTCGCTCACCGTCAGGTGGACGCGGCTCGCGCCGCGCGCTGCTTCGGCCGGATCCTCGAATGCATGCGCGCCGTCCGCTTCGAGGGCCTTCGCCTTGGCGAAGGTACGGTTCCAAACGTTGACGCGTTCCCCGCGTTCGAGCATGGCTCCGACGAATCCGGTGCCGAGCAGTCCGGTTCCAAAGTATGCGATCATGCGCGCCTCTTCGGCGCCGCGCGCACGCGAGCTAGTCGACCCGGCGCTCGACTGCACGAGGCGCACGCTCAGAAGGCGTGCATTCGCAGGCCGCCGTCGACGGGGATGATCGTGCCGTTGATGTAGCCGGCGAGCGGTGAAGCGAGGAAGACCGCTAAGACCGCGAGCTCCTCGGGCTCGCCGTAGCGCCCGGCCGGAATGCGGCTCGCCGAGAACGCGGCGCGCTCCTCGGGCGGATAGTTGCGCCGTATCTGCTCGCTCATGATCCGGCCGGGCGCGATGCAGTTGACGGTGATGCCGTGCTTGCCGATCTCGCGCGAGAGCCCCTTGGACCACGCATGCACGGCCGCTTTCGCGGCGTTCGCGGCGTTGAGCCCCTCGGGTTCGGACTTCCCGGTGATGTTGACGACACGGCCCCAGCCGCGCTCGATCATCTGGGGAAGCAACGCGTGCGTGAGCTGGCGGAGGCGGGTGAAGTTGAGCGTGATGCCCTCCGTCCAACGATCCTCGCCGGCGTCGATCGGAAGTTTGCGGCTCCCGCCGGCCGAATTGATCAGAATATCGACGCTGCCCAGCGCCGCGAGCGCTTCCGTGGCCACGGTCGCCGGCGCCGCATCCGCGAGGAGGTCGGCCACGATCAAGACCGGTGTGTCTCCGCCGGCTCCGCCGATCTCGGCGGCGAGTTCTTCGAGCAGCGCGCGCCGCCGGGCGACGATCGCGAGCCGAACGCCTTCGGCCGCAAGGGCGTGGGCGATGGCCCGCCCGAGTCCCTGGCTCGCGCCGGTAACCAAGGCCGTCTTGCCTTCTAGACTCAAGTCCACGGATGCTCCTCGAGGCCGCTACGAGCCCGGCGTCGCGGTGATCGCGCCGAGTTCGAGTTGGCGAACGTCGGTGGGCGCGTTGTCGAGCAGGCCGATCCGGTGCATGAACGCGGCCAGCGCCATGAAGCCTCTCGGCGCCGCCGTCCAAACGGTGCCGGGCGACGTCATCATCGTCTTGTACTGACCCGCCATCTCGGGATGGCCGTCCGCATCGGCGACGAGTTTCGCGGCGGCGCCGGGGTCGCTGCGGATCAGTTCGTACGCGCGGTTGAAGTATCCGAGCAACTTGGGCGCGACCGCCGGATAGGCCGTAGCGAATTGCTGGGTCATGACGATCGCGATCGTCGTCGCCGGGCCGAAGGCGTCGTTGGAATGGTAGATCGTGTGCGCTCCGCGTTCGACTTCGAAGACCTGGAACGGCGGATTCGTGAAATCGAGGGCGATTTGCCCGTTCGTCAACGCCGCGAAGGCATCCGGATGACCGAGGGAGACCATGCTCGTGTCGAGTGCATGCGGGTCGTTGAACGCGGTCGCACTCGCCTTTCGCAGCCACAGGGCCTGCGCCGAATCGGGGCTCGGGACCGCGATCTGCTGTCCGGGCTTGATGTCGCGCAGGGAGCGGATCTTCGGGTCCATCGTGTTCAGCCAGGAGTCGAGGTAGGGGCCGCCGCCGATCATCCGCCAGTCGAACCCGCGTCCCCAGCCGATCAAGAACGGCGCCTGGCCGACCGCCCCCAGCTGAATCTGGTTTGCGATCATCCCGTCTCGGACGGCCGCGCCGCTCGCGAGCTGTTTCCATGCCACCTGCGAGCCGGGGAAGCCGGTCTCGATCCAGCGCTCGGCTTTGATGATGACGAAGGCACTGTAGGTGATGCCGTTCTGATAGGCGACCGTGATCGACGGGGGATCCGCAGCGCGCGCTGCCGGGACGCCGAACAGGAAGAACAGGACCGCCGTCATGGCCGCCGGGCGGAAAACGGATTTCATGTCCGCTTGCTTCGCCGCCGTGCGGCGGTCCCTTTCGAATCGGCCGCCGACGGCGGTGCTCTTGACCATCCGGCAGTTTTCCATGTAATATAGGTGGTCGGCTGCATCCGTGGCCGCGCTGCCTCCGTGGCGCGCGACCGGTGAAGCCCGCTAGGGACGCGTTCGCCGCGTGTCCCGGTTGAAGATCGGACGGGGTTCCGCCGCGTGCCGGTCGAGGCGACGACACCCTGGGCTCGTCATCGCGCAGGGCAAGACAAAACAGAAGAGCGGAGTCTATCGTTGGCTGCCAAGAAAACCAATAAGACGCGCAAGAAGCGCGAGTTCAAGAACGTCGCCTCCGGCGTCGCGCACATCCACTCGTCGTTCAACAACACGATCGTGACGATGTCCGACAACCAGGGCAGTGTCATCGCCTGGGCTTCGGCGGGCAACCTCGGGTTCAAGGGGTCGAAGAAATCGACCCCGTTCGCCGCGCAGATGGCGGCGGAAGCCGTCGCGCGCAAGTCGATGGAACACGGGATGAAGTCGGCCGAGGTCTACGTCAAGGGTCCGGGCGCGGGCCGCGAAGCGGCGATCCGGTCGCTGCAGGCCGCCGGGCTCGAGATCACCCTGATCAAAGACGTTACTCCCATTCCGCACAACGGCTGCCGCCCGCCGAAGCGCCGGCGCGTGTAGCGGGGTTATAGAAGAAGCATGTCACGTTACACGAGTGCGGTCTGCCGTCTGTGCCGCCGCGAAACCGCCGCCAGCAAGACCGGCGAGAAAATCAAGCTCTTTCTCAAGGGCGACCGCTGCCTCTCCAAAAAGTGCGCCGTCGAGCGCCGCGGCACGGCTCCGGGTCAGAAAACCCAGGGCAAGGGCCGTCAGAAGGTCAGCGAGTATGGGCGCCAGCTGCGCGAGAAGCAGAAGATGCGCCGCTACTACGGCGTGATCGAGCAGCAGTTCGAGAACTATTTCCGCGAGGCGGCGCGCGTCCCGGGCCAGACCGGCCGGACGTTCCTGCAACTGCTCGAGCGGCGTCTCGACAACGTCATCTACCGCCTGAACTTGGCGAGCAGCCGGCCGCAGGCGCGCCAGCTCGTTTCGCACCGCCACTTCCGGGTCAACGGCAAGATCGTCAACGTGCCGTCGTACATCGTGAAGGCCGGCGACGTCATCACGATCGGCGAGCGCAGCCAGAAGTCGCCGCTCGTTCAGTCGAACCTCGAAGTGGCCAAGAACCGGCGCGCGCCGGAGTGGCTCGACTTCAACGAGAGCGATCTCACCGCGAAGGTCGTCTCGCTCCCCAGCCGCGAGCAAATCGACACGCCGGTTGATGAGCAACTAATCGTCGAATACTACTCTCGGTAGCGAGAGCTCCAGATTTGCCTCAGCCCTTCGTTGCCGATGGGCTCACGTGCCATAGCACGCTTCGCCCATCGGCGCCTCGGTCTGAGGCAAATCTGAAGCTCCATCGGGATTGCGGCAAGACGCGATAGAACCAGCGACACACTTAGAGAAAAAACTTCAATCCGCTGTTAGGCGTAGGATCGTTTGGGCCGGGGGCTCGGGCGGATAACGTAAACGGCAACAAAGGAAACCCGCTTCCATCATGACCGTTCTGGAAACGCCGCAAGGCGCTGCGATCGAAGTTCGCGAGCGCCGCGACAATTACGCGAAATTCGTCATCGAGCCGCTCGAGCGCGGCTTCGGGATCACGCTGGGCAACGCGCTGCGGCGCGTACTGCTGTCGTCGATCCCCGGCGCTGCCGTCACGTACGTCAAGATCGACGGCGTGCTGCACGAGTTCTCGACGATCTCAGGCGTCACCGAAGACACGATCGACCTGCTGCTCAACCTCAAAGGTTTGCCGGTCAAGCTCAACAGCGACGAGCCCAAGGTACTGACGCTGGCGGTAAGCGGCCAGCGCGAAGTGACCGCCGGCGACATCACGCCCGATGCCGACGTCGAGATCCTGCAGCCCGACTACCATATCGCGACCCTGTCCGCCAAGAGCGCCAAGCTCTCGATGGAGATCGGCGTCGAGAAGCACCGCGGCTTCGTCACCGCCGACCGGCAGCGCAACGTCGAGCACATGATCGGGCTGATCCCGATGGACTCGATCTTCTCGCCGATCCGCAAGGTCAACTTCAGCGTCGACGACACGCGCGTCGGCCAGTCGGTCGACTTCGACCGCCTGACGCTCGAGATCGAGACCAACGGTTCGATCACGCCCGACGAGGCGCTCTCGCAAGCCGCCCAGATCCTGACCGACCAACTCGACCTCTTCGTCAACTTCAGCACCGAAGAGAAGCCGCCGGCGCCCCCGCCGACCAGCGAATGGGACGTCCCGGTCGAGACCCTGAACCTCTCGGTGCGCTCGTTCAACTGCCTCAAGCGGGCCGGCATCTCGAAGGTGTCGGAGCTGCTCGACATGACGGAAGACGAGATCATCAAGATGCGCAACTTCGGCAAGAAGTCGCTCGACGAAATCAAGCAAGTCCTAGAGGAGAGAGGGCTTTCGCTGCGCCAGCCGTAGCGAAGCCAGTACATCATGCCGCACCAAATCGCCAAGAAACGGCTTTCTCGGACCGACGGCCATCGCAAGGCCCTCTTGCGCAATTTGGCGACGTCGTTCTTCCTGCACGAGAAGATCGAAACGACGACGACCAAGGCCAAAGAGACGAGCAAGATCGTCGAGCGCCTGATCACGCAGGCTCGCACCGGCGACCTGCACTCGCGCCGCCTCGTGGCGAGCTATCTGCTCGACCCGCGGGTGGTGGCGAAGCTCTGCGATCAGATCGCGCCCGCGCTCAAGGACCGCACCGGCGGCTACACGCGGATCACGAAGTCGCGCGTGCGCCCCGGCGACGCGGCCGAGCTATCGATCCTCGAGCTCGTCAAATAGTTGGAAACGCCGGGTTTCGCCCAGGGCGTCGTTGCCGAAGAGCTCTTGGCCCATAGGCCACTTCGCTCTTCGGCGCCTCGCCCTGGGCGAAACCTGACGCTTCCGAGCGTTTCCTTTCAGAATATCAAGCGGGCGCCGCTCGAACCGTGATCCGCTCCGTCGATGAGCCGCTCGTCCAGCGGCCGCTGCGCACCGTCGTGCGAGAGTTCATCGCGGATAGCCTGACGCCCATCACCGCGTATCTCGCCCTGGCCGTGCCGGGGCGTTCCTGTTTGCTGGAGAGCGTCGAAGGACGCGACCGGCTCTCACGCTATTCGTTCATCGGCCTCGACTACGTCCACGAAGAGACGATCGACGGCGACCCGGCGATGCTCGACCGCATTCGCGCGGTCGTTTCGAGCTTTAGACCAGAGGGTGACGAAGCACCGTTCGTCGGCGGCGCGGTTTGCGTGTTCGCGTACGACGCGGTACGCGTGCTCGAGCGTATCGGCACCAAGCCCGCGGCCGACGTGCCGTTTCCCGACTGCTACGTCGCGGTGCCGGGCACGTGGGTCGTCTTCGACCACTTCACGCACACCCTCACGTTGATCGCGTTCGCCGATTCCGACGAGGAACTCGACCGCGCGTCGGCCCGGCTCGATCAGTACGTCGCGCGGCTGTTGGTCGCGAAGCCGACGATCCCGGGGGCGGTGCGGGCGAGCGGCACGGTCCACGCGTCGCTCGCCCGTGACGAGTTCCTCGCGCGGGTCGCGCGGGCCAAGCACGCGATCTACGAAGGCGACGTCTATCAACTCCAGCTCGGGATTCGCTTCTCGTGCGAGATCGCGGGAACGCCGTTCGACTTCTACCGGCAAATTCGCGCGCGCAATCCGTCGCCGTACATGTTCTACGTCGACATGCCGGCGGGTGCGGTGTTCGGCGCGTCGCCGGAGTTCTTGGTGCGGCTCGACGGCAAGGCGGCCCGGATGCGGCCGCTGGCCGGCACGCGGTCGCGCGGCGCCGACCCGCAAGCCGACGATGCCGTGGGCCGCGAACTGCTCGCCAACGAGAAGGAGCGGGCCGAGCACGTGATGCTCGTCGATCTGGGCCGGAACGATCTCGGCGCGGTATGCAGCGTCGGCTCCGTCGAAGTCGACGAACTGATGGTGATCGAACGCTACAGCCACGTGATGCACATCGTCAGCAACGTCGTCGGAACGCTGCACGACGAGCGCGACGCGCTCGATCTGCTGGCCGCGGCGTTTCCGGCCGGCACGGTGACGGGGACGCCGAAGATCCGCGCGATGCAACTGATCGACGAGCTCGAACCGGTCGCACGCGGGTTCTACGCGGGCAGCGTCGCGCACGTCGATTTCGACGGCGACCTCGACTCGTGCATCGTCTTGCGCTGCGTGCAGGTGACGGACGGCCGCGCGTATTGGCAAGCCTCGGCCGGCATCGTCGCCGACAGCGAGCCCGAGATGGAATACGCCGAGATCGCTCACAAGACGCGCATCGTCAGAAACGTGCTGGGCCTCGATGGTTGACGGCAGTATGTCCTCGAGCGCGCCCTCGGGGAACGAAGCTCGGGCGGCAATCGTGCGCGCGCGTGCGGTCGGGGGGCCCCGTGCCGAAGGCACGGGGGGCGCGCAGCCTGGGGCGGAGCGCCTTTCAAATGGCTAACCCGCGCTTGCTGCTCGTCGACAACTACGACTCGTTCACGTACAACCTCGCGCACTTGTTCGGGGTCGTCGGGGCCGACGTCACCGTGATCCGCAACGACGATGCGCGGCTTGCGCCGGGCGTCACCGATGCGTACGACGCGGTCGCCGTGGGGCCCGGCCCCGGCCGGCCGGAGGATGCGGGACGGTCGCTCGACGTCATCGGCGAGTGCGCGCAGCGCGGGCGGCCGCTCCTGGGCGTCTGCTTGGGGCTGCAGGCGATCGGCTACGCCTTCGGGGCGCAGATCGTCCATGCGCCGCAGCTGATGCACGGCAAGACCTCGCAGATCACGCATGCGGGGAGCGGCGTGTTCGCGGGCGTCGAGTCGCCGTTCACGGCCACCCGCTACCATTCGCTGTGCATCGCGCACGACGGCTTCCCGGCCGCGCTGCGGGCGGTAGCGACGAGCGAAGACGGCGTGATCCAAGGCGTCGAACACCGGGAGTTGCCGTTGTACGGCGTGCAGTTCCACCCGGAGTCGGTGCTGACGCCGCGCGGGCGCGCGCTGTTCTCGAATTTTATCGACATCGCCGCGGCCCGGGCCACGGCGGCCGTTCCATGAACGACTTCCCCCATCTCTTGCGGGCCGTGATCGCGGGCGAGAATCTCGGGGCGGCGGCCACCGCCGAGGCGTTCGGGGCGATCATGGACGAGACGCTGTCGGCGCCGCGTGCGGCCGCGCTGTTGGCGGCGCTCGCGGCCAAGGGTGAATCGGTCGACGAGGTGATCGGAGCGGCGACCGCCATGCGCGAACGCAGCCTGCACGTCGAGCACGGGTTGCCGCTCGTGATCGACGTCTGCGGCACCGGCGGTGACGGGGCGCGGACGGTCAACATCTCGACCGCGGTCGCCTTCGTCGTCGCCGGCGCCGGCGTCGCGGTCGCGAAACACGGCAACCGCGCCGCTTCGAGCGCCTGCGGCAGCGCCGACGTGCTCGAAGCCTTAGGGGTGGAACTCGACCGCTCGCCCGAGCGCGCCGCGACCGACCTGAAGTCGTGCAAGACGACGTTTTTGTTCGCGCAGCGTTACCATCCGGCGATGCGCGTGGTCGGGCCGATCCGCCGCGAGCTCGGCGTGCGCACGATCTTCAATATCTTGGGACCATTGACCAATCCGGCCGGAGCGATGCGGCAAGTCGTCGGCGTTCCCCAACGGCGCTTCGTCGGCTTGGTCGGCGAGGCGTTGCGTGGCTTGGGCGCGCACTCCGGGGCGGTGATCCACGCCGTCAACGGGCTCGACGAGGTCGCCGGCGACGCGCCGACCGAGGTGTATCAGTTCGACCCCTCGGGGGCCCGCACGTGGCTGCTCGAGCCGTCCGACTTCGGGGTCTCGGCGCCGCTCGAGGCGCTGCGTGGCGGTGACGCGGCCGAGAACGGCGCCGCGCTGCTGGCGATTCTGCACGGCGAGGCGTCGCCACGGGCCGACGTGGTCGTGCTCAACGCCGCCCTTGCGCTCACCGTCGCCGGGGCGGCCGAATCGATCGAAGAGGGAATGGAGACGGCGCGCCGGAGCATAGCGAGCGGGGCCGCCGCGGCGGCACTCGACGCGTTGCGCGGCGAACCCGCAGTGGAGTTGGTATAGTGGCCGACATTCTGGACAAACTCTTTGCCGCCAAAGCGAAGGCGCTCGTCGAGGAACGGCAACGCGAACCGCTCGAAGCCCTGACGGCCCGAGCCGCTCTGCGCGTCGCGGAACGGCGCTCGTTCGCCGGCGCACTGAGCGGCGCGTCCGGGCCGGCCGTCATCGCGGAGATCAAGCGCGCCTCGCCGAGCGTCGGCCTGATCGCACGCAACATCGATCCGGCGTCGATCGCGATGACGTACGAACGTGCGGGGGCCGATGCGATCAGCGTGCTGACCGAGACCGATCATTTTCTGGGCGATCTCGCCTATCTCGACGTCGCTCGCGCTCACGCCTCGCTCCCGATCTTGCGCAAGGACTTCTTGAGCACCCGCTACCACGTCGTGCAGACCGCCGCCTACGGGGCCGACGCGTTTCTGGCGATCGTGGCGGGCCTGAGCGACGCGCAACTGCGCGAGTTGATCGACGAAGCGGCGCAGTGGAAGCTCGACGTGCTGGTCGAGGTGCACGACGAAGCCGAGCTCGCCCGCGCGCTCGGCTGCGGGGCGACGATCCTGGGCGTGAACAATCGCGATCTGCGCACGTTCGAAACGAGCCTCACCGTGTCGGAGGAGTTGCTGCCGCGCCTGCCGGCGGGCGCCTTCGGCATCAGCGAGAGCGGCTTGAAGTCGGCCGACGACATTCGCCGCCTCACCCGCGCCGGCGCGCGCGGCTTCCTGATCGGCGAAGCCTTGATGCGCAGCGACGACCCGGCTGATTTCATTCGGGCGATCAAGGCGATCGACACGAGCGTCCACGCGCCCGCCGGATACTCGGCATAAGGCCGGTGTTCGAGCGCGCGACTCCGGGCCGCACGATGATCAAGTTCTGCGGCTGTACGTCGCCCGCCGACGCGCGCAACGCGATCGATGCCGGAGCCGACGCGGTCGGGGTTATTTTCGCCCCCAGCCCACGGCGGATCGATCTCGAACGCGCGCGGGAGATCGCCGCCGCCGTCGGCGCCGACGCGCGCTTCGTCGGCGTCTTCGTCGACCCGCCGGCCGGCGACGTCGCGGCCGCGCGCGCCGCGATTCCGCACCTGGTGGCGCAGTTCAGCGGCGACGAGCCGCCCGCGCTGTGCGCGGCCGCCGAGGGCGCGTTCATCAAGGTCTTTCACGTCGAAGCCCAGGCACAGGCTGCGCCCGACGAACGCGACGTTGACCGTTACGGCGCGCCGGTCGTCATGTTCGAGACGGCGTCCGCGCAGCGCGGCGGCTCGAGCCGCACCTTCGGGTGGGACGTCGTCGCGCCGCTGGTCGCCGGGCGCCGGGCGATGATCAGCGGCGGACTGACGCCGGAGAACGTCGGGCAGGTCGTCCGGCGGTTGCGTCCGTACGGCGTCGACGTGCGCTCCGGCATCGAGACCGGCGGCGTCAAAGATTTCCAGAAGATGCGCGCGTTCGTTCGCGCGGTCAGAGAAGCGGAGAACCATGCAGAAACCTGATGCCCGGGGGTATTTCGGATCGTTCGGAGGACGGTTCGTCCCTGAAGTTCTCGTCGAAGCGCTCACCGAGCTCGAGCGCGCGATGGAGGCGGCGTTCGCCGATCCGCAATTCTGGCGCGACTATCATGCGATCCTCAAGGATTTCGTCGGACGCCCTTCGCCGATCTACGTCGCCGAGCGCCTCGTCGACGATCCCAATGCGGCCACGGTCGTGTTCAAGCGCGAAGACCTCAACCACACCGGTGCGCATAAGATCAACAACACCGTCGGGCAGGCGCTCTTGGCGCGGCGCATGGGCAAGAAGCGCCTGATCGCCGAGACCGGCGCGGGGCAGCACGGGGTCGCGACCGCGACCGTCGGCGCAAAGCTCGGTTTTCCGGTCGACGTCTACATGGGCGCCAACGACGTCGAGCGGCAGTCGCTCAACGTGTACGTGATGAAACTGCTCGGCGCGCAGGTGCACCCGGTCACCAGCGGCACGCAGACGCTCAAGGACGCAACCAACGAGGCGTTCCGCGAGTGGGCGGGGCGCGTCGAGGACACGTTCTACGTGATCGGCAGCGTCGTCGGCGCCCATCCGTATCCGTACATGGTCCGCGAATTTCAGAAGGTCATCGGCATCGAAGCGCGCGCGCAGACGCTCAAGCGCTTCGACCGGCTGCCGACCGACGTCGTCGCGTGCGTCGGCGGCGGCAGCAATGCGATGGGCATCTTCGCCGGCTTCGTCGACGATCCCAGCGTCAAGCTGTGGGGCGTCGAAGCGGCCGGACACGGGCTCGATTCACCGCTGACGGCGGCCTCGCTCGGAAGAGGGACGGTGGGGGTGTTGCACGGGTCGCGTTCGTACCTGCTGCAAACGGCGGAGGGGCAGATCCGTGACACGCACTCGATCTCGGCCGGCCTCGATTATCCCGGCGTCGGGCCCGAGCACGCGTTCCTGAAGGATTGCGGTCGCGCGCAATACGTCGGCATCACCGATGACGAAGCGCTGCGCGCGTTCCATCGCTGCGCGCAGCGCGAAGGCATCCTGCCCGCGCTCGAATCGGCGCATGCGATCGCCTACGTCGACGCATTGGCGCGCGAGCGTGGCCGCGACGGCCTCGTCCTGGTCAACCTGAGCGGGCGCGGCGACAAGGACACGCGTCAGATCGCAGCGCTCGAAGGCACGGCGATCGACGGCGCGGCCCTGCTGGCCGGGGCACACTAGCATGCCCGACGTCTCGCTCAACGCTCGTCCGTCCGAGCGGATCGCGGCGGCCTTCGCGCGCGCTCGCGCCGCCGGCCGGCCCGCGCTGATCGCCTACCTCGTGGCGGGCGACCCCGATGTCGCGACCTCGGAGCGGATCGTCGAACGGGTCGCCGCCGCCGGCGCGGACCTGATCGAACTCGGCATCCCGTACGGCGATCCGCTCGCCGACGGGCCGACGATCGCCGCCGCCGGACAGCGCGCGCTCGCGGGCGGCACGACGATCGACGTTGCGCTCGGGATCGCCAAGCGCGCGCTCGCACCCAGCGGAGTGCCGGCGATCGCATTCACCTACTTCAATCCGATCTCGCAGTACGGCCTCGAGCGGTTCGCCGCCGCCGCGGCCGAGGCGGGCTTGCTGGGCGCGATCGTTCCGGATTTGCCGATGGAGGAACTGCAGGAACTGCACGCGGCCTTCGCGCCGCACGGGCTCGCCGTTCCGCTGCTGATCGCGCCGACGACGCCGGTCGCGCGCGCGCGCACGATCGCCGCGCGCAGTGAAGGCTTCGTCTACGTCGTCTCGCGCTTGGGCGTGACAGGTGCCCGCCGGGAACCCGATTTGGCATGGATCGCGGGTCAGGTGGCGGCGTTGCGCGATGGCGCGGGCGAAACGCCGATCGCCGTCGGCTTCGGCATCAGCACGCCCGCTCATGCGCGCGCGGTGGCGACGAGTGCCGACGGCGTCATCATCGGGAGCGCCCTGATCGACGCCTTCGCCGGCGTGGCGCCGGAGCGCGCTCCGGAGGCGGCCGAACGGTACATCCGTTCGATCGCTGAGGCTATTTCGTCGCTTTAGGGACTTGCGCTAGGCGCAATTCTTGGAAGTGCTTGCGCTCGCACCGACGTTTGTAGCAGGAAGGAACGCGTCGAGACGGTAGTCGCAAGAAGTTTTTTCACGATAGAGGACGGCATTTTGAAATTACGTCTTTTCGCCCTTCCGGCGCTGATCGCGTTCGTTGCGGCCACGCTCGCTCCGCTCCATTCGCCCGCCGCCGCGGCCGACAACACGATCGTCTTCGGCGCGCCCGTCGCCTTGACCGGAGCTTTCTCGAAGGAAGGCGGCCTCACGCAAGAAGGCTACAACTTCTGGAAGGACTGGATCAACGCGCACGGCGGGATCAAGGTCGCCGGGAAGTCCTACAAGGTCGACATCAAGTATTACGACGACGAGACCAATCCGCAGACCTCGGCCAAACTCGCGGAGAAGCTCATCAACGAAGACCACGTCAGCTTCATCTTGGGGCCGTACGGGACGCCTTCGACGTTCTCGGTCGCGGCGGTCGTCGAACGCTACAAGGTGCCGATGGTCGAAGGCAACGGCGCGGCCGAGCGCATCTTCCAGCAAGGCTACAAGTACACGTTCGGGGTGCTCGCGCCGGCAAAGCGCTACCTCGAAGGGATCGTCGACCTGGCGCTCCACCAAAAGCCGGCGGCCCAGACGATTGCGATCAGCGGCGCGAACGACGCGTTCTCGGTCGAAGTCGCGCAGGGGGCCGCGGACTTCGCCGCCAGCCACAACGTGAAGGTCGTCTATCAGAGCAAATATCCCGCCGAAACGACCGACGTCTCGTCGATCGTCAGCGCGATCAAAGCCGCGAATCCCGACGTGATCCTCAACGCCGGCCACCTCCAGGACGCGCTGCTCCTGCAAAAGGGGCTCAAGGAGCAGAACGTGCTCGCGAAAGCCTACGGGTATTCGGTCGGCCCCGACACGCCGGACTTCCGCAAGTCGCTCGGCAACGACGCCAACGACGTGTTCGGCGGCGCGCAGTGGTCGACGACGGTGAAGTACAAGGGCGCTCCCGGCTTCATCAGCACGGCGCCCGAGTACGCGAAGCTGTTCGCCGCAAAGTACGGTCACGAACCGGACTACCACAACGCCGAATCGACCGCGTCGTGCCTCGCCTTCCAGTACGCGATCGAAAAGGCGAACTCGCTCGATCCCCAAAAAGTGCGTGACGCGCTCGCCGGCCTCGACGTGGTGACCTTCTTTGGCATCCTCAAGTTCGACTCGCGCGGGCTGAACGTGTACAAGCCGATGGTGACCAATCAGATCCAGAACGGCGAACTGTTGACGGTGTGGCCGCCGGCCGAAGCCGTCAAGGCGGCGATCTATCCGACCCCTCCCTGGGGCAAACGGTGAGAGACCCTCACTTGGCCCAGGGCGCCGTTGCGTAAAGGCGTTGCACAATTCGTCTTTTCGCGCCTCGCCCTGGGCCAAGTGCGCGCCTCACACACCGCCCGTGCTAGACCTGTGTTGACATGAGGAGGCTCGCATGACGCTGTTTCTTCAGGATTTGGTCAACGGGATTCTCGCGGGGGGCATTCTGGCGGTCGTTGCGCTCGGGTTCAGCCTCGTTTGGGGCATCATGAACATCATCAACCTCGCGCACGGCGCCTTCGTCATGCTCGGGGCCTACGTCACCTACCAGCTCTTCACGTCCGTCCACCTCGATCCGTTCTTGAGCATCCCGATCAGCTTCATCATCATGTTCGCGCTCGGATTTCTGTTGCAGAAGTACATCATCAACTTCGTCGCCCGTGCTCCCGTGCTGACGACGTTCTTGCTGACGTTCGGACTCTCGCTGCTGATCGTCAACGTCGCGCTGTTGATCTGGACGGGCGACGCGCGTGCGGTGACGCCCGCGTACTCGGGGGCGAATTTCTCGCTCGGCGCGATCACGATTCCGTGGGCGAAGGTGTGGACGCTGGTCGCGGCGCTCGCGATCACGGCACTGATGCAGCTGTGGCTCACGCGCTCGAAGATGGGCCGTGCGATTCGTGCCACTTCGATGGACATCGGGGCGGCGCAACTCTCCGGCGTGCGCGTCGCCCAAATCTACGCGATCGTGTTCGGGCTGGGGGCCGGGCTCGCGGGCGCGGCCGGGTCGCTGTTGAGCCTCTCGTACAGCTTGAATCCCTACATGGGCGATCAGTTCATCATCAAAGCGTTCGTCGTGTGCGTGCTCGGCGGCCTGGGAAGCGTCGAAGGCGCGCTGTTGGGCGGGATCGTGTACGGCATCGTCGAGGCCTTCGGCTCGCAATACATCGGTTCGGGGTTCCAGGACGCGGTGGCGCTCGTCGTGCTGCTCCTCGTGCTCGTCTTCCGGCCGACGGGGCTGATCGGCAAGGCGGCCGCTTGAAGCGATGAACGCGTTGCGCAAAGCTGGTCTCGGCGGCATAACCGGAAGCCGCACGGCGTTCTTCATCACGCTGGCGGTGATGGTGCTGATGCTCGGGGTCCCGTTGCTGCACAACGGGTACTACGAGAATTTGTTTCGCGGGATCCTGATGTTCGCGACGATGAGCCTGGGCTGGAATTTGATCGGCGGTTACGTCGGATACGTCAGCTTCGGCAACGTCGTGTTCTTCGGGATCGGTGCCTATTGCGCGGCGCTGCTCTCGCAGCACGGGAACGACAATCTGCTCGTGGCGGTCGCCGTCGCGATCCCCGTCTGCGCGCTGTTCGCGGTGGTCGTCGGCTTGCCGGTGTTGCGGCTGCGAGGCCACTACTTCGGCATTGCGACGCTGGCGGTCGCCCTCGCGGTGCAGGAGATCATCGACAACGTCGACGCCTTCGGCGGCTCGACCGGGATCACGGTGCACCAAAATCCGTGGTTCGCGCAGTATTATTACGCGATGTGGGCCGTGTGCCTGGTCAGCTTGATCGCGACCTGGTTCATCGCCCGTTCGAAGCTCGGCTACGCATTCGTGGCGATTCGCGAGAACGAGGATGCGGCCGTCGTGCTGGGCATCAATCCGACGTACTTCAAGGTGATCGCGTGGGCGATCAGCGGGACGATGGCCGGTTCGGCCGGCGCGATCTTCGCGGGCGCCAACGGCTTCATCGATCCGGCGACCGCCTTCGCGATCGACGACAATATCTTCCCGATCGTCATGGCGCTGCTTGGCGGCGTCGGGACCGCGGCGGGTCCGGTCGTGGGCGCGTTCATCTTGACCGGGATCAACGAGACGCTCTGGAACCATTATCCGAAGGTGCACACGCTGTTCTTCGGCGCGGTCATCGTCCTGGTCGTGCTCTTCCTGCCGCGCGGCATCTTGTATCTGCTGCGCATGCGCGGCGGCGTGCGCCATCTGCTCGACGGCCTGCGGATGTACCGCGTATGAGCGAGACGGTCATGCGGATCGACGACGTCGGCATGCGGTTCGGCGGCCTGTGGGCGCTCGACGGGGTCAGCTTCGACGTCAAGCGCGGCAGCGTCGTCGGCTTGATCGGCCCCAACGGCAGCGGCAAGACGACCCTGATGAACGTCATCAGCGGAACCCTGCGGCCGACCAAGGGCAGCGTCACCTACCAAGGCACGCGCATCCAGAGCGTCCCGCCGTACGACGTCTGCAAGCTCGGCATCGCGCGCACGTTTCAGATCGTCAAACCGTTCGCGAACCTGACGGTGTTGGAAAACGTCGCGGTCGGCAGCATGTACGGGCGCAACGGCGGCAAACGTTCGACGTCCCAGGCGTTCGCCAAGGCCGGCGAGATCCTCGAACGGGTCGGATTGGCGCGCGTCGCCGACCGGCCGGCGAGCGATTTGACCGTGCCTGATCGCAAGCGGCTCGAGGTCGGCAAAGCGCTCGCGCTCGATCCCGAAGTGCTGCTGCTCGACGAGGTGATGGCCGGGCTCAACGCCTCGGAAGTCGATTTGGCGCTGGCGCTGCTGCACGAACTCTCCTCGCAGGGCGTCACCTTGATCGTCGTCGAGCATTTGATGAAAGCGATCATGTCGGTGTCGACGACGGTGGTCGTGCTCGCCGAGGGCAAGAAGATCGCCGAAGGCGTTCCGCGCGAGGTCATGCGGTCGCCCCACGTCATCGAGGCCTATCTGGGGTCCCGCTTCGCCAAGCGCCAAGCGCAACTGGAGGCGCTGCAGGAAGAAGCCGCCGAAGCCGACCGGCTTGCCGCCGAGGAGACATGAACGGTTCGCCGGCCGCGGCCCGGACGCCGGGCGAGTTCGTCGTCGAACGGCTCAACGCCGGTTACGGCGACACCCAAGTGCTGTGGGACGTTTCGCTGCGCATCGGACGCGGCGAAATCGTCGCGCTGATCGGGAGCAACGGCGCGGGCAAGTCGACGCTGCTGGGCGCGATCAGCGGGGTCGTCGAGAAGCGCAGCGGACGCGTCGCGTTCGGCGACGTCGATCTGACCGCGCTCGCGCCCGATCGCATCGTCGGGGCCGGGGTCGTCCAGGTGCCGCAGGGGCGCCGCCTGTTCGGGGCGCTGACGGTGCGCGAGAACCTCCTGATGGGGGCATTTCTGCGCAACGACCGCGAGGTCGATAGCGATCTCGAACGCGTCTTGGAGCTCTTGCCGCGGCTGCGCGAACGGTTCGGCTTCCTCGCCGGCCGGCTCTCCGGGGGCGAGCAGCAGATGGTCGCCATCGCGCGCGGGTTGATGGCGCGGCCCAAAGTGATCTTGATCGACGAGATGTCGCTCGGGCTCGCGCCCGTCATGGTCGATCAGCTGCTGGAGATCTTGCGCGGGATCAACGAGGCCGGCGTGACGATCCTCATGGTGGAGCAAGACGTCCAGACCGCGCTCGAGTTCGCGCAGCGCGCCTACGTGCTGGAGACCGGCCGGATCGCGCTCGAGGGGCCGTCGGCGCAGTTGCTCGACGACGTGTCGATCCGCAAAGCCTACCTCGGCGTCTAGGGCCGGCGCTTGAGGATCAGTGCTTGAACTCGCGGACGGCGCGCGCGAGGCGGCGGATGCCTTCGCGAATCGTATCTTCCGGCATGGCCGAGAAGTTGAGCCGCATGCCATGGCCGTGTTCGCGATGCGGGTCGAACGAACGGCCCGGCACGAAGACGACGTCGTCCTTCGCCGCGATCGAGAACAGCTCGTCGGTATCGATGCCGGGCAGCGACACCCAGAGGAACATTCCGCCTTCGGGCACGTTCCACGAAACGCCGTCGGGCATCTCTTGCGCTAACGTCTCGAGCATCGCGTCACGGCGCGCGGATACGCATCGCGCACGATCGCGAGATGGCGTTGCAGCTGCATTTCGTCGCCGGCGAACGCGAGCAGGACGTATTGCGCCCACGGGCTGCTGCACAGGTCGGCGCCTTGCTTGGCGGTCACGATCTTCTGGCGCAGGCCGGGGTCGCGCACGATCATCCACGCGACGCGCAGTCCGGGCGCGGCGATCTTCGAAGCGGTGCCCAGATAGGTGATGCTCGGCTCGAGCGTGTGCGCGAGCAACGGGGCCGGCGGTCCTTCGGGAGTAAACGAAATCTCGCCGTACGGATCGTCTTCGAGCACCGGCAAACCGTAGCGCTCGCAGATCGACACGACCGCGTGCCGCCGATCCGCGGCGAGCGTGACGCCGGTCGGGTTCTGAAAATTCGGGATCAGATACAGAAACTTCGGCGCCGGCGTCGCCTCGCGCAGCGCGCGTTCGAGCGCTTCGGGAACGATGCCGCCGGCGTCGGTCGGCACCGTCAGGTAGCGGGGCTCGTAGGCGTCGAATGCCTGCAGCGCGCCCAGATACGACGGGTTTTCGACGACGACCGTGTCGCCCGGATCGAGGAGCACGCGGCCGAAGAGATCGAGTCCTTGCTGCGAGCCGCTGGTCACGACGACGTCGGCCGCCTCGACCGCGGCTCCGTGGCGCGCGCTCATCCGCTCGGCGATCCAAGCCCGCAGCTCCGGGACGCCTTCGGTGACCGAATACTGAAAAGCGGCCGCACCGCGTTCTTCGATCACCCGCGCTTGCGCCCGAGCGAGTTCGGCCAGCGGAAATAGCTCGGCGGCCGGAAGCCCGCCTGCGAGCGAAATGACCTCGGGCCGCTGCGTGACCTTGAGGATTTCGCGAATCATCGAGGGCTGCGATTTGAGAGCCCGCTGCGAGAGACGGTAGTCGAGCCCCGGGCGCGTCTGGGTGGTCATCAGCCTAGGTTCGACGAGTCGCGGGCGGCGGCCCGCGACCCTCAGACGGAGACGCCTCGCAGGTCGAACTGCCGCGCCGCGTCGTCGGCGATGTGGCGCCCGATCGCTAGCGACGACGTAGCCCCCGGTGACGGCGCGTTGCGCACGTGCACGATGCCCTCGGCGCGTTCGAAGACGAAGTCGTCGACGAGCGAGCCGTCCTGCGACATCGCTTGCGCGCGCACCCCCGACGGTCCGGGCAAACAGTCCTCGGGCATGAGGTCGGGAATGTAGCGCTGCAGCGCCTTGACGTACGCCGACCGCACGAGGTCGCGAAACATCTCGCCGGCGCCGATCTTCCAATATTTGGCGGCCAACCGCAAAAAGCCGGGATAGGTGACCGCATCGCTCAGCTCGGCGAGATTGACGTCGCTGAACTTATAGCCTTCGCGCGCAAACGCGAGCACCGCGTTGGGCCCCAGCCACAGCGAGCCGTCCATGCGCGGCGTGAAATGCACGCCGAGGAACGGGAAACTCGCATCAGGCACGGGGTAGATATTCCCTCGTACGAGATACCGCATCTCCGGTCGCAGGACCATGTAATCGCCGCGAAACGGCACGATCTTCGGGTCGGACGTCCCGCCGGTCAGCTTGGCGACCCGGTCGGAGTAGAGACCGGCGCAGGCGATCGCGTAGCGCGTCTCGACGCTGCCGCGCGTCGTCGCGATCGCCGTGACGCCGTTGCGGCGTCCCAACCCGGTGACTTCGTGTCCGAGCAGCAGCGTGCCGCCGGCTTCGCGCAGATCGTCGGCGTAGGCGAGCGCGACTCGTTGCCAATCGACGATGCCGGTCATCGGCAAGAAGATCGCCTGGACGCCGCGGCAGTAGGGCTCGCGTTCGCGGATCCCGCGCTTGTCGAGCATCTGCATGCCGTCGATGCCGTTCTCGAGCCCGCGCCGCCACAGCTCCTCGAGCGCGGGGATTTCGCTCTCCTGCGTGGCGACGATCAGCTTGCCGACGTTGCGATACTCGATGTGGTTGCGGTCGCAGTACTCCCAAGCGGCGATCCGCCCGGCCACGCACAGCTGGGCCTTCAACGACCCGGGCTTGTAGTAGATGCCGCTGTGAATGACGCCGCTGTTGTGTCCGCTCTGGTGTTGCGCGAGGGCCGGTTCTTTCTCGAGCAGCGCGATCCGCAGCGAGGGGTGGCGCAGCGCGAGCTCGCGGGCCGTGGCCAACCCGACGATTCCGCCCCCGATGATCGCGATGTCGTATTTCACCGGAAGGGCATTGGGCGCGCGGGCAAGCGGGCCCCGCCGCGCCCGGCCGGAGAGGCCCCGGGCGCTGAAGAAGGTGTCCTGCATGACGACGACCCTCGACGCGCTTTCCCCCTTTGTCAACGAAACGATTCGCACGTTCTCCGGTGCCGCCGAACGGCGCTCGATGGAGGAGGCGCTCGAGCGGGCGCGGGCGCGGCTCGGATTGCGCTATCCGGCCATCATCGACGGCAAGCGGGTGGAGACCGAAGCGACGATCAGTTCGGTCAATCCGGCCCGCCCGAGCGAAGTCGTGGGGATCGTCGGGTCGGTGTCGCTCGAGCAGGCGCGGTCGGCGCTGAGCGCCGCCGAGCGCCGGTTCGACCGGTGGCGGCGCGTCCCACCCGCCGAGCGGGCCGACGTGCTGTTCCGCGCGGCCGAGTTGGTGCGCCGGCGGCGGGACGACTTCAACGCGCTCCTCGTGCTCGAGGTCGGCAAAACGTGGATCGAAGCCGACGCCGACACCGCCGAGGCGATCGACTTCCTCGAGTTCTACGGGCGCGAGGCGATCCGCTATTCCGAGCCGCCTCCGTTGCCGCCCGTACCGGGCGAGCGCAACGTGCTTCATTATATACCGCTCGGGGTCGGGCTCGTGATCCCGCCCTGGAACTTCGCCTTCGCCATCATGGCCGGGATGACGACGGCGGCGATCGTCGCCGGCAACACCGTCCTGCTCAAGCCGTCGAGCGACTCGCCGGTGATCGCGGCGGTGTTCGTCGATCTGCTCCACGAGGCCGGTTTGCCGCCCGGGGTGGTCAATTTCGTCCCCGGATCGGGGCGCACGATCGGCGACGCCCTCGTGCTCGACCCGCGCACGCGCTTCATCGCCTTCACCGGCTCGAAAGAAGTGGGGCTGCACATCAACGAGCTGGCGGCCAAGACCCAGCCGGGGCAAAAGTGGATCAAGCGCGTCATCGCGGAGATGGGGGGAAGGACAGCATCGTCGTCGCGGCCGACGCCGACCTCGAGGCCGCGGTCGAAGGGGTGGCGGTCTCGGCCTTCGGCTTCGGCGGGCCAGAAGTGCTCGGCGTGCTCGCGCGCGATCGTCGAGGCGCCGGTGTACGACGAGTTCCTCGCCCGGCTCCGCGCCAGGGTCGCTCAGATGGCCGTCGGCGACCCGGCCGACCCGCGCGTCTACATGGGGCCGGTCGTCAACGAAGGCGCGTTGCGGTCGATCCTCGAGTACGTCGAGACCGGGAAGAAGGAAGGCCGGCTCGTGACCGGCGGCCGCCGGATCGAGGGCGAGGGCTTCTATCTCGAGCCGACGGTGATCGCCGACGTGGCCCCCGACGCGGTCATCGCGCAGGAAGAGATCTTCGGGCCCGTGCTCGCGGTCATCAAGGCGCGCGACTACGACGACGCCCTGGCGATCGCCAACAACACCGAGTTCGGCCTGACCGGCTCGGTGTATTCGACCGACGAGGCGAAACTCGAGCGGGCCCGCGACGAGTTCTTCGTCGGCAACCTCTACTTCAACCGCAAATCTACCGGCGCGCTCGTGGGTGGGCATCCGTTCGGTGGTTTTAACATGTCCGGCACCGACTCGAAGGCCGGCGGTTACGACTACCTGCTGCTCTTCACGCAAGCGAAGGCCGTGTCGAAGAAGTTGTAAGCGTCGTGCGCCGCGGCGCCCCGGCCCGTGGTTATGAACCAGGGCTGCGATGGTGCGTCGTCACCGCGGCCGCGTCGTTCATCGCGCTGGCGAGCCTCTGCGGCGCACTGACCGCCAACTCGACGCCGCTGGCAAGCTATCCGAATGCGGCCGGCGTTTCGCGGATGACGCTGGCGAAAGTAGCGGGTTGCTTTGGCACGTGCTCGCCCTACACGGTGACCCTCGATGCGAACGGCACCGCGGAATACACCGGCGGCTCGATCGGCCCCGCCCGCGTGGTCCCGCGCCATATGAAGTTCTGCGCGCTCGACCTGAAGTGGACGTTCATGACACTGGCTCAGATCTTGGGCGAGGACGGCTTTTTTGCCGATCGCCCTCCGCCCCGGATCATCATGGATGCCCAAGTCACGACCGTCACCGTTGAGCGTTTCGGCCGGACGTTCACGACGACGACGTACCTGGGCGACGATCCGGATCTGCGCGTGACGCAAGGCGTCTTGGCGTTCGAAGCGATTGCGGCCGGCCTCTTCGGCTGGGGTCCGCGGCTGTCGGAGCCGAGAGCGAAATTCGGCGCCGGCCTACCACATGCAGTGGAAAATGAGGAAAACGGGCACAAAATGGAGCGTTTCGCTCCCAAAACGTGATTTCCAAAAAAGAATGGCCGGCGCCCTTGACTCTTCTTGCCCCCGGTGGTAATCTATGGGTCGTGACTCTGACGCCTCGCCTCCCCGGTGTGGTCGATGATCCAGCCCGATGTGGGTCTGGCGTTAGTATCCGTTCCTTGAAAACTGAACAGTGCAGTAGCGCATAAGTCTGTGGGTCTCCGATCCGGACAGACAAAGCGCGCCGAAAGGCGTTTTTTGTTTGCCCGGAAGTCGTGAGATGAGTAGTCGATGACGCTGGACTCTCCCGGCTCCACCGGGTGTTCCAAAACGAATCGACCGTACAAATTTGACTGGCAGCTTCCTACCTTCACGGGTAGGCCCTGTCGATGCGTTCCATCCGTCTGGTTCCAGACGGGCGGTTCGGCATCAGGTTTGGTCAACAGAAATGAGAGCCATCAAGGCTCCATAAAGATATTTTATGGAGAGTTTGATCCTGGCTCAGGATTAACGCTGGCGGCGTGCCTAACACATGCAAGTCGAACGAGGTAGCAATACCTAGTGGCAGACGGGTGAGTAACACGTGGTCAACCTACCCTCGAGTGGGGGATAACTAGCCGAAAGGTTAGCTAATACCGCATGAAACGTACTGGGGCATCCCGGAACGTTAAAAGGAGCAATCCGCTCAAGGACGGGACCGCGCCC
>CAVVMT010000017.1:0-617466 GCA_963749395.1 Vulcanimicrobiota bacterium | reverse complement strand
TGGTGTTCGAGGAAAACCGGGCCCTGGAACTCGACCCGCCGGCGCGTCCCCAGCGTGACGTCCTGATCGACAAGACCGGGTCGACCCGCGGCTTCGCGGCGTACGTCGCGTTCATTCCGCGGCAGGCGTCCGGGATCGTTTTCTCGCGAACAAGTCCTACCCGCTGCAAGCGCGAGTGGCCGCCGCCTATCGTATTCTGACGCGCCTGCCGGGCGCTGCATCGCTCGGGTTCGCGCGCAATGCTTCGGGGCGATGAACGGCTTCGGCGCCCGTCGCATCGCTTCGCACCAGCACCTCGGGGTGCTCGGCCGTCGCTTTCGCGACGTGGCCTTTGATGCGCGTCGTTTCGGTGACGACGCGCTCGACGGTGCCGCGGACCGTCCCCTGCGACGAACTCCATTCGACCGGCTGCCCGCGTTTGAATTTCTTGGCCATGCGTGAAGGGTGCCCCGCGCCGGGGTGAGGAACGCTCGCGCGCCGCTCAGCCGGGCGTCAGCTGCCGGGCCGCGGCGTCGGCGGTGTCCTCGGGACGGGTATTGAAGGCGATTGCAGCGTTGGGGGCAGCTTTGTGGACCGCATTGACGACGGTCTCGAAGAGCAACAGGCTCTTGGGTGGCATCCGGATGCCGCCACCGATCACCACGCAGTCGTAGGTCTGGCGCTCGCGAGTTGCTTTTCGAGCATGGCGATGCCGGTGGCGTCGGGCGGAATCATGCAGAGGTCGCCGTGCCAACCACGCTCCGCAATCCGCGCGGCCGCGACATCGATGCCGGCTTGGATCTTGTGCGCATCGAAGCCGGGCGGGTGACGCCGGATCGCTATAGTCCACCGTTTCCGGCGTCTGGCCGACGAAGAGAATGCGCACCATGTGCGTGGCTCCTTTGAAGTGGGTCGCACCCGACTATCGTCGCCCGCACCGGCGATTTCCTTTAGCGCCGTGACATCTCCAAAGAGCGCTGCGGCGAATGCTAGACTCGATTCAACAGGCATGTTCGAGATTTAACACGTCGAGAGTTCGAGCCTGATCGAAATAACGGCCCAGGCAAGCGATCCACTCGTGCCCGGCCTGCACGTCCCGCAGCATTTCGCTGAGCCGGGCCTTCGTGTCTCTGACGCCCGCGCTGCGTGTAGTCTTCATGACTACACTGTAAGGTGGTTACAGTAGTGCGTCAAGGCGCCGGCCGAAGCGGCTCCCGCTCCTCCCAGCGGCAGATCGTTCCCTCAGCCGGCTTCGATGGGTCCCGTGATGTCCTTGGGCTGGCGCGGCATGAAAAACGCGAGCGGCACGAGGATGAGGGCCGCGACGCCGAGCAGCCAGGCCTCGTCGGCAAAGGCGAGCGTCTGTGCTTGCGCAGCGACGATGCCGAAGAGCTGGGAAGCGGAGTGGGTCGCGAGAAACTCGGCGACGCCGCGGCTCGCATTTGTCGCGCCGGCCGCCAGCGCGTCGAGGTGGAAGCTCGCGCGGCGATCGACGACGGTAACGGCAACCGCGCCCGCGATCGACCCGCCGAGTTGAAACGCGAGCGTGATGAACGCGTTGGCCGACGGCGAGTCTGCGGGCGGCGTCGTGCTCTGCACGGTGATCAACAGCGGAATGAAGAGCATCGAGCCGCCGAAGCCCGCGACGACCAGTGGCCAAACGAGATTGGAGAACCCGGAGCCTGACGTCGTTTGACCGACTTGCATCAGCGAACCGATGCCGGCGAGCAGAAAGCCGACTGCCATCACCGGCCGCGCGTCGAGCTTCCCGCTGCCGACCAGACCGGCGACGACCGGGGTGAGAAAGAGCACCGGTAAAGCCCGGAAGAGCAACAGCAAACCAGAGTCGTAGGCGGTGAAGTTCAAGACGTTCTGCGTGTACTGCGGCAAGACGAGGACGGTTCCGAAGATCGTCGCGGCGGTGCCGACCGCGATGAAGGTCCCGATCGAGACCGACCGATAGCGCAGCACGCGCAAATCGACGATCGGGCGCTTCGTTCCGAACAGCTCCCAGGCCACGAAGCACACCAGACCGACGAGGGCCGTGCACGTCGCCGTCACGATCGCGCCACTGGAAAACCAGTCGCGCCGCTCACCTTCGTCGAGAACGAACTGTGCCGACCCGAGGCCGGCCGCCAACAACGCGAGGCCCAACGCATCGACGGGCAGCGCCCGTGGTTCGGTCGGGTTGCGCAACATCGTCCCGATGAAGAAGGCGGAAATCGCACCCGGTACGAGGTTGATCAGGAAAATCCACGGCCACGACAGCGAGTCGACGATGGCGCCGCCGAGCATCGGTGCGATGATGGGACCGATCAGGATCACGATCGCGAAAAGGCCCTGGCTCGTGCCGACTTCCTCGGGCGGAAACGTATCGCGGAGCGTCGTCTGCGCGGTCGCGATCAGACCGCCGCCAAAGAGCCCTTGCACCACGCGCAAGGCGATGAGCATCTCGATCGAGTTCGCCAGACCGCACGCGGCCGAGGCGATCGTGAAGCCGACGATCGACGCGGTGAAGTACTGGCGCCTCCCGAAGCGCGATTGCATCCACGGCGTGAGTGGAATGACGATGACGTTGGCGATGATGTATCCCGTCACGACCCACGCCGCTTCGTCGAGCGTCGCGCCCAGATTGCCCTGAATCGTCGGCAGCGCGACGTTCACGATCGACGAGTCGATCGTTTCGAGCAGCGGCGCGAGCAGGACCCCGACGAGGATCAGCGCGCGGCGTGCGCCGTACTCGACGACGTCGACGCGTTCGTTCACGCCGGGCCGCCGGCCAGGTCGCGATTCTCCGCCACGAAGCGAGCCAGGCGGGCCAGGGGCGCGCGGGCGTTGCGGTCGTCGACGCCGGCGGCCGCGGCGAGCACCGCGAGCGATGCGCGGAACGCTTCCCGCCACCCGCCCTCGCCGCCGCTGACGAAGGCCCGCTCGAAGGCGGCGCGGGCCGACCGTGCCGGCCCGTTTGCCGGCGGTGCTGCGGCCGCGATCGCAGCCAGGTCGCCGATGACACGCGCCGCGGCCGACGCCGTCTCGGGATCGATTGCCGTTTGGTAGCCCATGTCCCGTAAGATACGGAGCCGGGCCCCGGCGGCGGTAGGACCGTCCACGGATCGGCTTGGACGATTCACGGATGCTGCATGGCCGGAAGGGGTGGACTGAAACAATCGGCCTTCAGGTAGGGTCCTCACGATTACGTGGAAGGGCAATTGCGCATCATGGTTCCCGAACCCGGCACTGCAGCGCTGGCGCTGCGGTGCTCGCAGCCGTCAGGGGGGACGCCCTTTTACGCGCGTCACGCCTACGCGAGTGCAGCGCTGGTTTTGGTCCGCGCCGGCCGCGGGCGCCTCGTGGCCGTGGGGCGCGAGATCGCGGTGGAGCCCGGAACGCTGATCTCGTGTCCGCCTGGTGGCGTGGAACTCTACGTCGATGCACCGCACGACATCGACGTCATCGCGCTGCCCGAGCGCGCGCGCGGGTTCGACGCATGGGGCACGATCGAGGTTCCGCTCGTTCGCCGGCTCGACGCGCTCGAGGTGATCGGGTGGAGTGAACGGCTCGCCGCCTGCGCCGCGCTGATCGCCGCCGATGCGTTCGACGAGGTCGCGGCCCGGGCGCTCAACGAGGCGTTCATGGAGCGATTTTGGCTCGGTCGCAACGGCATCGAGGTAGTCGGTGCGACGCTGGAATTGATGCATGCGCGGTTCGACCGGATCGTTTCGCTCGAACGCCTCGCCGCCGACGTGGGCTACACGCGTAACTATCTCAACGACATCACTCGTGACGCGACCGGTGTCCCGCTCGGCGCGTGGCTGAGCGGTGTGCGCATGGCGCAGGCGCGACGACTCCTCGTCGCAGACGACGCGCCGATCGCCGAGGTGGCCGGCGCGATCGGCTTCGCCGACCCGGCTTACTTTGCGCGCGCGTTCCGGCGATTCCACGGTGTTCCGCCGATCGCGTGGCGCATCGCGCACCGCACCGACGATCCGCGGCGCTCTCAGATCGTCGGCCGCAAAGAGGCGGTGCTCGCCGGCGTCATGCCGCTGCAGATCAGCGCTTAGCGCGCACGGATCGACGACCGCAAACGGTGTCTCGAGCGGGCACGGTTTGCCCTCGCCTCCCGGCTCGGAGGTTCTTGGCTCAGTCGTGCACTATATCTCGCGGACCAGGGCGCCACGTAGCGTCGTTTTGAAATTTCGCTTGGGCTAGCAACATCGGTGAAGAACTCACCTATCGCAGGCAAACAACTGTCGTTCGAAGCCACGCTCGAGAACTGGGCGGAAGGAATGGACTACTGCGCCGTTCCGGTTCCGGCGGCGGTCACCGAGGCCCTCGGCACGCATGGCTCCGTCCTCGTTCATGCTCGTGTCAACGACTCCGCGCCGTTCAAGGTCAGCCTTTTTCCCGTCGGGGGCGGCCGGCACTACATCCGCATAAAGGCCAAGGTCCGCAAAGAGACACGCACCAAAACCGGCGACCGGGTGCAGATACGGATCACGGTGCTAGACCGGGAAGCCGTGACGTACCCGGCCGATTTGCTTTCCGCCTTGCGGGCAAAAGGAGCCACGAGCGACTTCAAAGCCCTCACTCCCGGGCGGCGGAACTTCATCGTCCGGCGCATCGACGAGGCCGTGAAACCCGAAACGCGCCAGAAGCGGATTCAGGACGCCGTCACGGAGGCACAGCGCGTGAAAGCGGAGGGTACCCGGCGCGCGAACTGATCGCGCTAGGCACCGTCCGCGACGCCTCCCCGCTGCTCTCCGAGCAGCACGATTGCATCGGCGACGCCTTTGGCGATTCGAGATCCGAGCCGGTCGTCGTCGACGGCGTGCGCGATGACCATGCCGCCGCAAAGGAGCGCGAGGATCGCGATCGCGTCCCCCTCGCGGCGTGAGCCGGCCAGGCCCGACTGCACGTCAGCGATCAGCGCCCGAAGTTCGCCCGTATAGGCCGCGCGCGTCGCTGCATCAGAACGCGCGGCTTCGAGCGAGAGGGTCGGCAGCGCGCAAGAGCCGGCGAGATCGCTGCGTCGATCCGCGCCAAGATACCAGCCCGCAAACCGCTGGAGCCAGCGCGCGCCGTGCCGCTCGCGAGCGAGCTCGATCCCGGTCCGGAGTTGTCCGAGCCCGGCGCGGAGGCTCGAACGAAAAAGGTCGAGCTTCGAGCCGAAGTGCGCATAGAACGCGCCCGACGTCACGCCGGCTTCCTTCGCGACCGCATCGACGCCCGCACCGCCGTACCCATGAAGGCGGAACGCGCGCCCTGCCGCCTCCAGCAAACGCTCGTGGGTTCTTTCCCGGTCCTTCGCATTCACTCGCGCCATAACGATCGTTACCATAACATATCCCGGGACGCTTGACAATGAGAACGATCGTTATCATAATGCAGTTACCGTAACGATCGTTACGAATACCAGTTCCGCTCCGAAAGGCGATTCCGATGCCCATCACCGTCACCGTCACCGCCGGCGTCCTCGACAAAGCCGCCGAAGCATCCTCCTCCCGCGTCTCTCGCAGGCGCTTCTCGCCCGGCACGAGCTCGTCGGAAATGCGTTCATGACGCCGGCCGTCGTGGGATCGCTCAACATCGTGCCGGAAGGCCGCATCTTCACGGGCGGAAACGTCGCGCGGGCGGTCTTCGTTGAACTGAAGGTCCCGTCGATCACCTTCACCTCGCAGGAGCAGCGTCAGGGATACCTCGACGACGTCAACGCGATCCTCGACGAGCTTACGCGCGGAACGTACCCCAAGGACAAGACCTTCCTGAACATCACGTACGCCGTCGACGGCTCGTGGGGCATCGGGGCGACGGCCTACACGAACGCCGCCCTGGGCGCGGCGATCGCCGGGCGCGCCCCCCAAGGTGGGTGATCGACCCCGCGGCTTCGGCCTGCAAGTCGCGCAACGCCCTTCACTCGATCTTCAAGAGCCGGCGCTACGCTGTTGTATCGTAGGGGGGTTCCATGGAAATCATCATCAGCGGCCTCCTGTTCGTGGTCGGCTTCGGAATGGCCGTCGTCCCGGCCATCCAGCTCGTGGAGCGCATCTTCGGGAAACCGCTCGGACAAGACGGCGAGTTTCCCGTCATGCGGTTCCTGACGGGGTTGGCGTATATGGGGGTCGGGCTCATCGTCTTGCGGTTTGGAGCCTCGAACATCATTGCGCTCGTCGTCGTCTACGGCCTGATCATGGCGGCCATTGCGTTCGGTGCCGGACGTTCGGTGGAGACCCCCGGCACGGGCAAGACGTAGAAGGGGCGTTGCTCGATGTGGATGCGAGGCTCGGCGCGAGGAACGTTAGCGCCGCCCGTTCTCCACGTGCAGTACTTGCCCCGTTGAAGGCACGACCGGCACTCTAGTCCGTCTCGCGTGCGTTGAGGTCGACAAGCGCGCCGTTTATGCCGGTGGCGCGCTCGGAGGCAAGAAACGTCAACACCTCTGCGACTTCTTCCGGCGCGGCGGCTTCAGCGAACTCTTGGGGGCTAAGATAGGCCTCCGCACCGCGGAACGCGACGCCCCCGAGCACTAAGGCATTGGCGACAATGCCGTCGGCCTTATGATCGCGGGCAAGGCCGAGCATCAACGTGTTCACCGCCGCTTTGGCTGCACCGAAGAGTGCTCGGCCGGGCCCGGGATCTTTCGAGGAGCCGGCGGTCACGGTGACGATCCGTCCGCGCGAGCGCGCGCCGTCGCGATACGCTTGCGCCAGCATCGCGCGCGCGGCAGCAGACGCGATCGTGTATGCCGTCACCACGTATGAATCGAGATTGGCGCGCAGGTCGTCGAGCGACGATTCCGCAAAGGCAATCTGCCCGAACCCGCTGCCGGCGAGATTGACCAACGCGTCGATCCGGCCGAAACGCGCGACCGTCGCGGAGACGGCCCGCTCGGCATCGTCCGGATTGGACAGATCTGCTTCGATAGCGTGCGCGCCGCCGCGCGCCTCGGGCGATAGGGCCGCGTCGATCGTCGCCAGAGCGCGTTCCAGGTCGCGCGAGACGACCATCACCCGTGCGCCTTCGCGCACCAAGGCCGTCAGTGTCGCGGCTCCTACGCGGCCGGTGGCGCCGGCAATGAGAATCGCGTCGCCGTCGCAGTCTCCGCGCGCGCTCATGGCAGGAGCACCAAGGCGGCCGTTTCCTGGGCGCCTTCGAGGAGCAGACCGCGGCCCGTCACCGTTTTTATCACCTCCCCGTTTCCTCGTCAGGCATTGCAGCGGCCTGGTGCGAGGGAAACTTGACGTCACCGTGGCCGAGAGCCGCGGCCCAAATTGACAAAGTAGCCACCTGTGGCTACAATCCCGCTATGGGCACCGTTTCGATCCGCGATGCCAAGAACCGCCTAACCGAGCTTGCGCGCAAGGTGGAAGAGGCGAGACGGTCGTTGTGACCCGCAACGGTCGGCCGGTTTTCGACATGGTTCCCCACCAGGCGCGACGGGGACTACGCCTGGAGTCGCTTGCGGAATTCAAGAAGCGCAGCGGGATCGCACGCATCGTAACTTCGATCCCGGACGACTTCGACGCCCCGTTGCCCGAGGACGTGCTCTTGCAATCACTTCCCCCTAACGGATGAGGCTGTTGCTCGACACCCACATCGTGCTGGGACTGCTCAACGAGCAAATCGCCGATTATCCCGCCGCAATTCAAGAACTCTTGACGGATGCGGATTCCGAGTACCACGTGAGCGTCGCGAGCCTCTGGGAAATCGCGATCAAATGGCGGTTGGGGAAGCTTGAACTAACGTCCGGACTTGGGATGTTGCCTGACATCCTGCGCAGTGGCGGCCTCGAACTCTTGCCGATCAACGAGCATCATGTCCTATCGGCGGTTTCTCCGGAACCGCTCACACGCGATCCCTTCGACCGGCTTTTGCTCGCACAATGCCAAGTTGAGGACCTTCGCTTGGTAACCATCGACCGGGCTCTCGCTTCACATGCCTTGGCTGCGTCGACCGCCCGCTAGAACGAAACGAGAAGACCGGTCCCGGGAGCCGGTATTCTTGCCCTTTCTTGCGCCGACGGACTCCGGTACGCCGGCATTCGAGGCGCAATGGTTCGCGCAAGGCCACATCGCCGAAGGCTTTGGTCTGCACGGCCACCACTTCCATCAAATTATCGTGTGCGAGGGGGGCGGTGGAGTGCATCGGGTCGGCGACCAGATTCGCCCGATGGTGCCCGGCGAGATCGACATCATTACCGAGGGCATCGTCCACGACACGTCGGCGATGGACGGGGCAAGTGGTTGGATGCTGCTCATCCGCCCGGACGAAGTGGGGGCGATGGACGTGGCGCGTATTTTCGAGCCTGGGCGTTTCCCACGGCTCTTCAGCCCCCCGGCATCGTTCCATCGAATTCGGTCCGCCCTCGAGGCGATCGCGGACGAATCGTCCAGGCGTCCACCGGAATTCGCAGCTGCGATGCGCGCGCATTTGGCGATCGTCCTCATCGAATTGCGTCGGCTCGCCGAAAGTGCCGGCCAGGAGACGGTTGCCGGAGAAACGGGCCATGTCGCCCGTCTGCTCGCCGAGATCGATGCGCGGCTCGCCGGCGAGATCAGTCTCGATGCGCTTGCGTCATCGCTGGGACTGACGCCGGGCTACTTGACGTCGGAAGTCCGGCGCATCAGCGGACGCACGGCGATGCAATGGGTTACCGCGCGCCGTTTGCGGGCCGCCCAGAAATTGCTCGTTGAAACAGACGCGCCGATCGCTGAAGTGGCCGCCGCAGTTGGATTTGTTGATGGCAGCCATTTCGCGCGACGCTTTCGCGAAGAGTTCGGAACGAGCCCGGGACTATGGCGTAAGGGAATGAAGCGAGCCACGCGAACCGCAAACGGTACCTAAGCACCGGTATATGGTACCTTCGTCGTTGCCCTTGTTTTCCGTAGAATACCTACATGCATCGATACGCCAGTCGCCGCGACTTCATTGCGCGTCTTGCCGGGGCCGTCGCCGCTGCGGCTACCGGCACCGCATCAGCTCAAGAACCGCAGGTACCTCTCGTTCAGCTTGCGCCGGGCGTCGCGTACGTGCCGGGAGACATCGAACGCTCCCTGACGTGCAATACCGGCGTCATCACCTCTGGTGGTCGCCTATCGCTTGTCGATGCGGCGATTCCCGAGGGGGCCGCTGCTGCGTACCAAGCCATTCGCGCACACACCTCGATGCCGCTCGCGCGGGTGATCGACACGCATTATCACCTCGATCACACCTACGGAAATGCGTTCTGGAGCGATCGCGGCGCAAAGCCGATTGCCGTCGAGGGTCTCCAGCGCGAACTTGCCAAGGCCGAACCGGAACTGTACGGAGGCGGGGCGGGGCTATGGCAGCACATGTCGACGAAACTGCCGTCGCTGCGTTCGTCTCGTCCGATGGCGCCGGCCATCGTTGCGAGCGGAACGACGTTCGGCGAGGATGACCGATCGTTCCAGATCATCCATCCCGGCGTGGGACATACCCACTCCGACGCGATCGTCTGGCTTCCGAGCGAACGGGTTCTGTTCACCGGCGACTTGGTGGCCAACGGACCATATAATGCGGTAGCCGACAGTACGATCGATGCGTGGATTCTGGTCCTTGACAAGCTTCGCGCTCTGAAGCCGAATGTCGTGGTTCCCGGTCACGGGCCCGCAGGTGGGGCCGACCTCATCGATGCCCAGCAGCATTACTTCAAGACGGTCACGGACAGGATCGACGCTGCCGTTGCCGCTGGTCGCGACGTCAATGAGGAAGTTCCGGCCATTCGCGCGGACCTGCTAGCGAATTCGGCTACGGCACACTTTGTCAACGATCATCACCTGGCGTATTCGTCGTTTTTCGTCTTTCACGATCTCGCTGCCAAGATCTATCATGAGCGGACAAACAAGACGTTGGCGCGGCTCGATGGTGCGCCGGCTCCAGCGCGCTGTTGCGGAGATCTCAGGCGGACGTGAGTTGAGTCAGAGCGCCAACTTCTTTGGTTAGCTCGTCGTTCGGTTGCTGGACAAACCGCACGGCGCGCAATTCCCGCCGTTCGACGAGGTGATTTCGCTGGATGCGGCGCTCAAAGCCTCGAAGATGGGCAGCGCCTATCACTTGCGTATGGAGCGCGAGATCGGCTCGATAAAGGTCGGGAAACTCGCCGACCTCGTCGTGTTCGAGAAGAATCGATTCGACGTCGCGCCGCAGGACATCCACAAGACGAAGGTCGCCATGACGATGATGAACGGAAGTTCACGCACGGGATGGCCTAGCCGTCGAGCCGGTTACTCGACCGTCATCGTCTTGGCGATGGCCAGATGCGCTGCGGCCTCAGGCATGGACTGGCCGCCACATGTGGCGCCTCCTATGAATACAGATTTCACGGCCGCCGACTCAGCGGCCCGGGTTCCGTGGGTCACCTAAGGAGCCGAACGAGAGCGCGCCTTCTTGGAGGCCATAATGGTCCGGCTAGGTGCCAAGAAGGGGTGATCGTCACGCCGTCGTCCCGTTCAGCACTTGCTGAACGGTCTCAACGTCGTTATGCTAAAAGTATGAAGACGGCCGTGTCGATTCCCGACGATATATTTCTGCGGGCCGAGCGGCTTGCGGAGCAGACCAATCGCTCGAGAAGCCGGCTCTATAGCGACGCACTGGGTGAGTATCTCGCTCGGCACGGGACCGATGTGTTGACAGCCAGCATGAATGAAGCGCTGGCCGGTGTCGACCAGAGTTCAGAAGCATTTTTGACCGCGGCAAATCGATCACTGCTTGCAAAATCCGAGTGGTGATTGCGCAGGGCGACGTCTGGTGGGCCGAGTCGGCCGAACCCCGTGGCTCGGAACCAGGCTTCCGCCGCCCGGTCGTTGTGATCCAGGGAGATTCGATCAATCGTAGCCGAATCGCGACGATCGTTTGCTCATGAATGGCTCGTCGAGTCGGTCCGTGCGCAGCATAACGACGATGCTGTTCTCGTTCACATCGTCGCCGGTTTCGCTAAGGAACGACATCGACGGAGCGAGCACGGCAAGCGTCAGGCCATCTCCTGACCTCCAGCAGGGCTGCTTGCCGCGTACGCGGCGCATGCTTCGCGTCATTTGCGACCCCTCGCCGTATGCTCGCGATCCTCTGCCGGGGCGCCCGCCTGAAGAGCGTAGGCTGATGCGCCATCGGCCGCGAGTTTCGCAGAGCCGCCAAACCGCTGCACGAAAGCACGAAGCCGCTCACTCAGTTCATTGATGATGAGATACATCGCCGGCACCACGATGAGGTTTAGCACGGTCGAAACGATCATCCCGCCGACAACCGCCGTTCCCAGCGACTGACGGCTCGCCGAGCCCGCGCCGCTCGCGAACACCAGGGGAACAAGTCCGGCGATGAATGCGACCGACGTCATGAGGATCGGCCGCAATCGCGTCTGCGCGGCAGCGATGACGGCATCGGAGACATTTGTGCCTTTCGCACGCTCGGCGTTCGCGAACTCAACGATGAGGATCGCGTTTTTTGCGGCCAAGCCGATGAGCATCACGTAACCGATCTGTGCGTATACGTCGCTCGTGAAATGCCGAACGAGCAGCGCGCCGATCGCACCAAGTAGAGCGGCGGGCACCGATAGTAAGATCACAAGCGGATCGCCCAGACTCTCGTAGAGCGCCGCGAGAACCAGGTATACGACGAGCAATGCCAAGGCGAAGATCATGATCGTCGTGGCCGAAGACTGCGTCTCTTCGAGCGAGATGCCGGTCCACGCGTAGTGGTACCGCGACGGAAGGAGCGTATTCGTGAGTTTTTCCAGGGCAGCGATGGCCTGACCCGAGCTGTGCCCCGGTGCTTCGCTTCCTTGGATCTCGACCGACCGGTAGAGGTCATAATGCGTGATCGCCGGCGCGCCGTTACCCTGCGAGACCTTTACGACGCTCGCAAGCGGCACCGTCGCCGTCCCGGAGCCAATCGAACCGGGCTCCGTCGTGCCGATGCTCGGTGTGTTGAGTTGCGATCCGGCAACTGCGCCGGCTGACGCTGACGAGTTGGGGACGACGATGCGCGACACGTCGAGTGCGTCTTTACGGTATGCTCCATCGTTTTGCACGTACACGCGATAGGTGCGGTTCTGGTAGGTGAAATTGTCGACATAGCTGCTGCCGAGGGCCGTCGAGATGTCGTCGAAGACATCCGTTAGCGACGCACCCAATTGTGCGACCTGCGTGCGATCGACGACGGCATCGATCTGCGGACCGTTGGCGCGGAACGTGGTAAACACGCGAGAGAGGCTCGGATCGCGGTTAGCGGCTGCGATAAGCTTTCCGCTGGCGGCACCAAGATCGGCGAGCGGACCCGTACTGTAATCCTCGAGCTCGAAGTCGAATCCGCCCACCACACCGAGGCTCGGAATCGAGGGCGGATTTATTAGGATGACCTGTGCCTGCGGGATGCGCATGGCAGCCGGCTGCAGCGTGTCGATCACGCCTTGCGCCGAGTTTGCAAACCCCTTGCGCTCGTCCCACGGCTTGAGCGTGATGAAGACCAGCCCCTGGTTGGTCGCTGCTCCGCTGAACGAAAACCCGCCAATCGCAAAGACATGCGCCACGTTCGGGTTCGCGAGAGCGGCGTTCTCGATCTGCTCGAGGACAGACTGCGTCACGTTGAGGGACGCGCCGTCCGGCGCTTGCACCGTTCCAATGAAGTCGCCTTGGTCTTCGTCCGGGAGAAACCCCGTGGGTTCGATGGAGAACAGAACGCACGTCAGCACGAGCAACCCCCCCAATACCCCCGCGATGGCGTAGCGTACGCGCACGACCCAATGCAACAAGCGACCGTACAGCTTCGTGAGCTTCGCTAAGCCGTCATTGAAGACGCGGAAGACGGGAAAACGCGGCTCGCCCTCCGCGCGCATGAGTAGTGATGCAAGCGCGGGCGTCAATGTCAGCGCGAGCACGAGCGACAGCGAGATCGAAAACGCGATCGTCAGAGCGAACTGCTTGTAAATTGCACCGGTCGTTCCCGGCATGAGCGAAACCGGAACGAAGACGGCGAGCAGCACCACGGATGTCGCAACGACGGCGCCGACGATTTCGCCGAGCCCCTGGAGCGTCGCTTCGCGTCGACTTCCAGCGACGGAAGCGCGCAGCACACGCGCGATGTTCTCAATCACGACGATCGCATCGTCGACGACGAGACCGGTAGCCAACGTCAGCCCGAATAGCACGAGCGTGTTGATCGAAAATCCGAAGATGTTCACGAAGGCAAACGTACCGATCAGAGAGATTGGGATGGTAATGATCGGGATGAGCGTCGTGCGCCAATCCTGGAGAAACAGATAGATCGTTGCGACGACGAGAGCGATCGCGATGAGGAGCGTGACGATCACCTCACGCAGGGATGCGCTCACGAACAGGGTCGTGTCATACGGAATGCTGTAGTCGACGCCCTTCGGAAACAACGGGCTCAGGCGAGCGAGCGTCGCCCGAACTTCCTTTGCTACCGCGAGTGCGTTTGCCGAGCTGTTGAGCTGGATGCCGATGCCCAGCGCCGCATTGCGATCGAAGCGCAGCGTCGACGAATAGTCTTGCGCACCGAGTTCGACGCGAGCGACTTGCGAGAGGTGTACAAGCGAACCGTCCGCGCCGTGTTTGATGATGATATCGCCGAACGCTTTGGCATCGGCGAGCTGTCCGGGTACGTGGACGTTCACCGTGTCGGCCAATCCGGGCGGCGCCGGCTCCGCGCCGACAGACCCGGCGGGCACTTCAACGTTCTGGTTGGCGACGGCCGTCGTCACATCGCTCGCGCCGAGCCCATAGTGCTGCATCTTCTGGGGATCGAGCCAGATTCGCATCGCGTACCGTCGCTCGCCGAAGATCGTCGCCGAACTCACGCCGTCGATGCGCAGCAGCGGGTCCTTGACGTTGCGGTCGAGGAAATTGCTCAGATCCAGCGGCGTGACGCTGCGATCTTTTGACGTAAACGCGATCGCCATGACGAACGACCCGGACGACTTGGTGATTTGCACGCCGGTTTGCGTAACGGCCGCCGGCAACTGGCCCGACGCGTTCTGGACGCCGTTCTGAACGTCGACCGCCGCAGCATCGACGTTGCGCGATGGATCGAAGGTGACCGTGATCGTCGAGACCCCGGCGTTGGATGAGGTCGACGACATGTATCGCAAGCCCTGGACCCCGTTGATCTGCTCTTCAAGCGGATTGGTCACCGCCGCTTCGACCGTCGCGGCGTCAGCACCGATGTACGTGCTCGTGACGGTAACGGTCGGCGGTGCGATCTGCGGATACTCGGCGACCGGCAACGTGGGAATCGAGGCGGCGCCGGCAAGCAGGATGAGCGCGGCGACAACGCCTGAGAGGATCGGCCGCTCGACGAAGATGCGTAGAAACATCAGCGCCGTCCCACCTGGTTGGACGGCGCGCCGCCTTGAGCGACCGTCGCTCCGTCTTGCAATCCGCCCGGCTGCGACGTAACCACGGTCGTGCCGGGCGCGAGCCCGTCGCCGGCAACCTCGTGACCGAAGCTGTCTGCAAGCCCACATGCACGGGCACGCTCTTGGCTTTGCCGTCCGCGACCACGAAGATGCTTGCCCCACCAGAGCCGTTGGTGACGGCGGCGTTGGGCACGAGCAGTACATCGGCGTGACGGGCGCGCTCGACGCTGACGTTTGCGAACATGCCGCCACGTAGCGCGAGGTCCGGGTTGCTCTGCAGGAGGCGTACGCGATAGCTCAGCGTACCCGACGTCGGTGTGGTGTTGATGTCGAAGATCCGGCCGTGAAATGTGCGTCCCGGCAGACTCGGCGTCGTGAACGTCACTGCCTTTCCGCGCGTAACGGCCGGGAGGTCGATGTCGGGCACGTTTGCCACGACGTAGACGCGGGAGACTTGGGCGATCGTGAGCACGCCGGAGCTTGCGCCGGCATACGCGCCGGCGTCGAGCAACCGCTGTGTGATCTGACCGTCGAACGGGGCGACGATCGAGGACTGCGCTATCTGGGCCTGGAGCAGTTTCACGTTCGCTCGTGCCTCATCGAGGCCGGCCGCGTTTTGCGCGATCGTCGCCTGATCTTCGAGCCGCTGATTTCTATTGCTACGGGCTGTGCGCAGCGCCGCCTGATCGGCCGTAACGGCTTGCAGATCGCTGCGCAGCGTTTCGCGCGAGGCCACCGCCGTTGCCCGCGCCTGCTCGTACGTCTGGCGCGAAACGTATTGCTGGCCGAGCAACTGCAGGTCGGCCCGTTCCGTGAGCTCGTCGTGAGCGAGCGCCGCGCGCGCCGAGCGAACGCTGTTGATCGCGCTCTGCAGATTCTGGTTGGCAGACGCGACGGCAGAAGAATACTGTTGCGCCTGGATCGGCGCAGCGACGGTACTGTGAACCAGCTGCGCCGCATCGGCGCGCACCGCCGCCTCGTTCGCTTCGAGGGTCGCTTGAAGCTGCGAGGTGTCCAGAGATGCGAGCAGCTGACCCCGATGGACGAAATCGCCTTCGGTCACGTTGACGGCGGCGACCGTGCCGGCTTCGGCCGTGCTCAACGTCGTTTGATAAACGGGCGTGATCTCAGCGTCGAACGACACGAACGTCGTGATCGCGCCGCGGCTTATCTTCGCGGTGCTGACGCTCACGGGCGGCGGCCCGCTTGGCGGCGGGCCGCCATGCGCGCAACCTGACACGATCGTCGCCGAAAGGGCGAGGGCAGTCGAAAGATACGGATTGCGGATATTCATTGCAAATTCGTCCCCAGGGCGTAGCGCAGATTATTCGGCAATGCGCAGTGTGTAGATGGCGTTCACGATGTTGGTCGCGGCCGACGTCAGCGTCGTTTCGGCTTGGATCAGCGAAGGCAGCGTGCTCATCCCGACACGATACTGGCCCTGGGTGGAGCGCAGCGAGGTCACCGCGCTGCTGTAGGCGGCGCGTGTCTGATCGAGAACCGCGCGATCGCTTACGATCGAGATCAGCGCTTGACGAACGTCCTGTGAGACGCTGATCCGCGTCGTCGCCGCGTTCGCGTTTGCAATAGCAACGTTCGCACGTGAAGACGCGACATTCGCACGGGTAATGCCCTGATCGTAGATCGGGATCGTGACGGTGAGACCGACCGTCCCGTCGTTGCGGATTGCGCCGCCGCCGACATTCGAAGACTCGAGGCCTTTGGTGCCCGAGAATGAGAGGGTCGGCGAAAGCCCGCGCCGCGCGCCGCGCAGCGACGCCTCATCCGCGGCAACGGTGAGCCGGGCTTCTGCGACATCGGGCCGGTCCATGTATGCGGTTGCGAGCGCGTTGGCGAATGCAGGCAGCGGGTCCGCCGGCGTCGCCGTTTCGAGGCCTTGGGTATCGTCACGCGGCAGCACGTCGGTATCGGCGGGCAGACCCAGAGTCGTCGCGAATGCGACGCGATCGTTCTGTACGGTGCCCTGCGCGCTGACGAGCGTCGTGCGCGCGTTGGCGGTCGTCGCAAGCTGAGATGCGAGATCGGCTCCCGCGACGGTGCCCGCGCGAATTTGTGCGCGCACCAGACTTTCCGAGATGAGATTCTCGCGCAGCAATTCCGCATCGACCGCGACGGTACGTTCGTCGGCCAGCAATGTATAGTAAGCGTCGGCGACGTTGAAGGCGACGGTCTGCGCATCGCGGCGGTAGGTGGCGAAGGCCGCGTCACGCGTCAGCCGGGCCGCGTCGATCTTGGCGCGGATCTGGCCGCCGTCAAAGATGAGCTGCGATATGGAGAGCGAGCCGCTGTTGCTCTGGGCCGAAAAGAGCGCCGCCGAGGCGCCAGAGGAAGCCGTCGACGCGGTCGCCCGGCCGCCTTGCACGTAGGAATATTGGGGTGAGGCGCTGATGCTTACGTCCGGTGCGAGGCCGGTCCGAGCGAGCGCGACCGACGCATCGTCGAGCGCGACTTCACCGCGCGCGGCGTCGAGCGAAGGCACGCGAGCGATTGCGATGGCGACCGCATCGGCGAGCGCGACGGTCGCTGGTACGCCGGCTGCCCGGCGGGTCGTAAGAATCTGAGGCTGTGGCGAACCGTAGGCCGGATACGGCAACGCGAGCCCGCTCTCGACCGACGGCAACGCCATGGGATCCGGTGCTGCAGGGGCGGCCGGGGAAGTCGGTTGGGGCGCGACCTGGGCGACGTTCGTTCGCGGCACAGGACCAGTTGGCGTGGCCAGCGGCGTGACGATCGCCGCGAGGACGACGACCGCCATCATCGGAGCGTCACTCGGCGACCGGATGCACGTGTGCCGGCGATGCTCCCCTCAGGTATCGAGCGCCGGTGATGCGAGGTGTTCATGAGTTGCAGTCTGGCGGACGATGCTGCGCTGCTGCCCGCGAAAAAGCTCCAGAATCGCCCTGAACTTCTCGGGGCGGCGCCGGAGCTTGGTCGCGCAGAATGTCGCCGATGAATCGGCAGCAACGCACCGTCCGCGTGGCAGTTCGTGGCGGTCATGGCGGCTTACGCGCTTCCCTGCGGCCTTCTGGTTCCGGGCGCGTTCGCCGCCATCGGCAGCGCCATCAACGGCTCGCTGCCGTTTCGGGCCAACGTTGATGCCGGCGTCAGCGTCGGGATTGACGGAGTCGGCGTCGCCGTGGCATACATCTGGTCTGTCCGCGCAACTCGTGTCGCGCCGGGCGTGTGCGTTCCGCTCGTTACCCGTGCGACGCTCGTGCGAGGAGGTCGGAGCAAAGCTCCGAAATCGCCGTGAATGCTTCGCGGCCCTGCCGGAGCATTCGAGCGCAGAATGGTGCCAATGAACCAGCAGAAACCTCGCGTTGCCGTCATCGACGACGAAGAGAGCGTCCGCAAGATGCTTGAGGTTGCCTTGGCCATCGAGGGCTTCGACGTACGCGCCGCAGGCGACGGTATCGAGGGCTTGTCGCTGGTACGGTCGTGGCAACCGGACTGCATCGTGCTCGACGTGATGCTCCCCAAGGTCGACGGGCTCACGCTCTTGCCGATGATTCGCCGGCTCACCGAGGTTCCTATTATCATGCTCACCGCGCGCGGCGAGGTGCGCGATCGTATCGATGGAATCCGCGCAGGCGCCGACGACTATCTGCCCAAGCCGTTCGACCTCGAGGAACTCGCGACGCGGCTGCACGCCGCGTTGCGCCGGCCTCGCCTCCGCGAAGTAAGCGTGCTCACCTACGAAGATCTCGAACTCGATCTCGAAGCGCGCACGGTGCGTCGCGGGACGAAATTTGTCAACCTTTCGACCCGCGAATTCGACCTGTTGGCCGCCCTCGCGCGCCGGCCGCGCCGCGTTTTCACGCGTGACGAGCTCATACACCTCGTCTGGGGCGACGATCGTGAGACGTCGACGCAGACGGTCGAAACGTACATCTCGTACCTACGTGCGAAGATCGACGAAGCAGCGCAGCGAGCGCTTATCCAAACCGTGCGCGGGGTCGGCTACGTGCTGCGGTGATCGCGCTACGCTCCCTACGCTTGCGGCTAACGCTGCTCTATTCGATCGGCGGATTCATCGTGCTCGCGACGCTCGCCCTTATCGCGAGTATCGTCATCTTTGCTTGCCTAACGCGACCGCTCGCACACGAGTTCGGTGCTGCCGTCGCCCGCGCCGAAGCAACCATCGCAACGGCGCCTACGTCAGAACCGGCCGAGGCGATTGTGGCTCAATTGATCGCGGAACCGGATTTCAAAGGGATCGGCGTCCTTCCGGTATCGCGCAAGATGATGGCGTCGCCACGTCTGCCGTCGAGCAACATCGATGTCGGATGGCTCTTCGGCCTCGCTCCCGCATTCGTGCATGTCCGTGAAGCAGGCATCGTCCTGATCCCCGATCACCAAAAAGTCGATGCGATGTTTCAAGCGTTCTATGGAGCGCTTGCGTTTTCGATTGCGCTTGCATTCGTGCTCGCCGTTGCCGGCGCACGTTTCGGAGCTCGCGCGACGCTGCAGCCGTTGACGACCGTGACGGCGGAACTCAAGCGCTTCGCGAGCGGAGATGTCGCGCCGCGCCCGCTGCACACCACCGATAGCGTTGAGGCGGGAGAACTGACGTCGGCCTACAATGGGGCGGCGCAGCGGGTAGCCGATGCTTTCTTGGAACGTCGCCGCGTCGAAGAGCAGATCCGGCAATTCGTTGCCGAAGCCGGTCACGAATTGCGGACGCCGCTAACGGTTGTCGCAGGCTACGTCGACGTGCTGCGCCGCGGCGGCATCGCCGATCCGGAAATGGCACGGACGGTGTTCGGGTCGCTCACGATGGAGGTGAAGCGGATGCGCACGCTTGTCGAGCGCTTGATGACACTCGCTCGCCTGGATCGCCTCATCGAGACGCAACCCGAAGTAGTCGACGTCGGCGCCATCGTGCGTCAGGCCGTCGGCGCGTTCGCGGTGATCACGCCAACGCCGATTACGGTCGATGCGGCCGATCATATACTCGTACTCGGGGATCCAGTCGACCTCTACGAAGCGGTCGCGAACCTCATCGAGAACGCCGTCAAATATGGCGCGCAAACGCCGGTGACCGTGACGGTCGCTGCGTCCGGCACGTCGATCATCGTCCGCGTGCGCGACGGTGGCCCGGGGATCGACGCCGACGACCGCGCGCGGATCTTCGAGCGCTTTTACCGCGGCGCGGACCGCGGCGAGATCCCGGGCTCGGGTCTCGGGTTGGCGATTGCCGAGAAGGCGGCGGCGCGACTCGGCGGCACGATCGTACTCGAAGACGGGCGTGCCGGCAACACGACGTTCGCGCTCACAGTTCCGGCGTTGACCGGCTTGACGACGCGGATCGGTGAGCCGTCCCACCGCACGTAGTTCATGGACGAGACGTACGACGGCACTGGCGGAAAGTGGCGAGGACCCGGCCGCTGTTAGGCGTTGTTTTCCCCGCCCGTCACAGGTTCGCAGTCGATCGGGGGCCAGCGCACGGAAGCGTTGTCGCCGGCTTCCGGTCGACGAACACGATTGCGCCGCACCGATCCGTTCGGCTGCCGGATGGCCGAACGTGTTGTGCCGCCCAACCGAGGAACGGCGATGCGGGGTTGGGCCGCGGCCGCGAATACCGCTGTCGATGCGTAACTCGATCCGTGGTGACCAACCTTCACGACGTCGCGACGTCGGACGTCGGCACCGAGAAGGCCGCACGACGTCACCGCAAGCGTCGTCGAGCGGCCGCCACCAGTCTTATCTTTCGCTGCCCCTCGACGTTGCCCGGGGTGACAGAGGGTGAGGAGGCGGGACTCGCTAGCTTCGCCGGCGTCGCCCATGAGTTCGTGGAATACGCCCGCGTGGAGCATGACGACGATGCTGTTCTCGTTCACGTCGTCGCCAGTGTCGGCGAGGAACGGCATGGATGGCGCAAGGACGCCGAGCGCGACGCCGTCTCCGGAGATCCAGCGCACCCCCCGGCGCGCGATGATGATCGGCACGTGATGCTTGTGTGCCGATGCGATGCAATCGCTATACGCACGCCCGCTGTACGTCTGCCCCGAATCGAAGAGCATCGCCACCGGCATCTCATCGATGATCGGCGCACAGCCGCCGACGTGATTCGCCGTGAGGAATTGACACACACCTCAATCGTTCACCCACCTTTGCTTCTTGACGTAACCTAGCGCGCTAGGTTACGATCTCATCGTATGCCAACCGTCATCGTTGTCGACGGGTTTTATGTCCGCGTCAATATCGTGGAGGATGACGAGGGTCCGCACGTCCATGTCGTCAAGGGCGGAAGATGGCACGAATCAAGCGAGAAGTGAGCAGCGAGGAGATTGTGGCCGCCCGCGCGCGGGGACGCGATGAAATGGCGGGAGCGGCTGCTACCGCAACCTACGATCGACGCCGCGACGTCATCGTCATCACGATGCGATCGGGTGCAATCGCATCTATTCCGCGGATCCTCATACCGATCGTGAGTGATGCCGGGAGACGGGCTGCCGCGGACGTCGAACTTTCACCGATGGGAAGCTCGCTGCGCTTTCCGTCGCTCGACGCGGATTTCGCCGTTCAGGGTCTCATTCGCCACGTGTTTGGTGTTAACGAGATGAATCGCATCGCCGGCGCCACCAAATCGTCGGCGCGCGCTGCAGCATCTAGGGCAAATGGGGCCAAAGGCGGGCGCCCCCCTTCGAAGGCAGCGGTCTGACTGGAAAGCATCGTACGAGCTCTGGTTCCTTGCGCGACCGTGACGATGATCAATGTCGGAGGCCCTCGTCAAGACATTTAAACGCGACTACGTTCGCTGCAATCCGATTCCCGACGCGGCCACCGTGCTCTCGCAGCTCGACGCCTGGTTCGAGGACTACAACAGCGTTCATCCCCACGGCTCACTACGGATGCTCTCCCCGCGCGAGTTCATTTACGCCAACTCATCACTCGCCGCGTGTCCGGCTTCATAGGGGCCGGGAGACTGCCCGACCTTCGGTAAGCTGCCGGTCGTGCGCCCTCAGTGTACTTCCATCGTCTGCTTGATGAGTTCCGGGATATCGATCCCTCGCTTCAGCGGGAAGACGAGATTCCACTGCACGCGCACGGTCGTTTGCGGTGTGCCCAACGGCCGAGCGAGATACGTGTAGTAATAGAGGCCGAGCTGCATGACTTGTTCGCCGGCCTTGAACGTCTTATTGACGCCGCCGCCGATTGGGGCCGCCCACTTGTCGGACGTCGCCAACCAATTTGCGGTGAAGATCGGGGCCGACGTGAGCGTCCAGCCATGTTTGAGGTTATAGTTAACGAACGGCTGCACCAAAAAGCTGCTCACGTTCGGGCGGCTCGCTTGACCGGCGAAAGACCACAACTGGTTGACGAGGACGCCGGTGACCCACGGGCCCGGCGTGACGAGGCCGACGATCGTGGGCCCCGCGCTCCATTTGCCGGTTCCTAGCGTTCCCGGGTTGGCAGTAGGAATGAGGAACTGCGGTCCGGCGCCCCAGATCACACCGCCCTCGCGCGTCTTGGGCGCGAAGTAGAATTGCGGATTGAAGTCGCCGATGCCGAACGTCGAGCCGCAACCATACGCCGATGCACAGACGGCCGGCGGCGCGTTCGAGGGCTGATCGATGATCGGCATGATCACCCGCACGATCAAATTCAAGTCGGGCGTCAGCATCACCGGGATCGCCGGCTGAACGTTGAGATTGTACTGGAATCTCGAATACGGCCCGACCCCGCTGTTGAAGTTGTTCTGGAACGGGATGATGGTGATCGTCCCGACCGGATTCTGCGTGATTTTGACGATCGCGGCTTGGAGCGCTTCGCGCTGCGCCGGCGTAAGATCTTCGAGGCTGAAGGGCTTTGCGGCGGGCGACGCTTGAGCGGGTGCAGCCGCCGGCACGCTGGGTGCAGGGCTGGGGACAGCGCTGGGTTGCGCAGACTGTGCCTGCACCGTCGCCGATGTGCCGAAAAGCAGCGCAGCGGCGAAGGCCCAGGCGCAGGCGGACTTTAGCATCAAGAGGGCATTCTTTTGATGTCCGGTAGCCGCCAGGTTTTGTCGAAGATGCCTTCCTGGGGCTCGTATACCCGAAACCACGGGAGCCTCGCCTGGCCCGACGCGGTATACACCCAATTCGACTTTTTGCCAGCCGGTGGCGTCGGGCCAATGAAGATGTCTATCGATCCGTCGTCGTTCTTCTCTACGCCGCGGTCGAGCGAGTCGATGGTCAGATGCGTGGCGTTGTGAAACAGCGCGGCCGTGTCCTCGCTGTAGACGGTGAACGCCCAGAACTGGCTGACCGGAACCTTCGGCGGCACATGGAGTCGGTAGGGGTTCTCGCCTTGAAGCGGCCGCCCTTGGCTGTCGGCATACGTTCCAAAATAGAAGCTACCGCTCCTGAGTTTCGCTGTCGGGTAGTAGAAGAACGCGTTGGCTATGGCCCGCGCATCGACATCGAAATATGTAGCGGTCTGCCAATGGAATTCTGTTTTGGGAGCAATGGGTGCCATGCTCTGGGCAGATACCGGCAACGCGAGCAGCGTGAGTGCAAGCGCAGCTAAGACCGAGACTTTTGACATGGAAAAAACCTCTCGCCAGGTGGCCCAGGGCTACACCGGGCGTCTTTAGCACGAGTCCAGCTCGCCGAATGGCCGGCGCTGCCGTAACTTTCAGCTAAGACGGCATCACGGCAGGCGGGCCTTGAAAGGTCTCCCGATTCTTCAGCGCTGCCGTAGTGGATGCCGCCGGTGCATAGTTGCGGAAGATGAGATAGAACGGTCCCGGCGGTGTCGGGAGCCAGTTCGCCTCCTTATTCTTCCCCGGGCTCGTCGTCTGCATGTAGATCGTAATCGATCCGTCGGCGTTTTTCTGCAGGTTGTTGTAGCCGGCGAGGTGATAGCGGTTGATCGGATTGGGCGTAGTGTAACTCGTCTTCGAATCATACATCGTCACCGACCAGAAACCCGGCGCCACCGGGCTCGCGAACGTCATCGGTGGCTTGAGGGTCATCGAATATCGTTTCGCTCCGGTCATCTGCTGATTGTTGCCGTCCAAGACCCCGGAGTAGTAAATTGCTTGATTGGTGGCGTTCGCCGTCAGGCCAAATACCGCAACGCACAACCGCGAAAGATAGTCGGAACCCGCGTTGCCGGTGTTGTACGGCGGAATCACCCAGCCATTGACCAGCGTTCCGGCGAGCGCCATGTTCCCCAGCGCAAGATTCCCGATTTCCGCCGAAGCCTTTTTCATCTCCGCGAGAATTGGGGCTGGCACGGCTGCGGGCGTCCACTGTTTGCCGAGTTCGATGCCCAGATACTTGAAGCTCGGCAAAACCGACTTGATTTCATCCGCGGGCGGTGGGTTCTCGTTCAGCGCGTTCGAGAAGATCGTCCAAAACTGCAGCGGGTCAGTGAACTGCATATGGCTGGTGGCGACGCCCGGGGTCATCTTCGGCACGGGGTAATCGTAGGTCGGACGCGCCGGCGCAGCCCCGCCCGTGAACTCCGACAAGCTTTGCAGCGTAATGCCCGCCAGGACTTTCCTGGCGGCCGGAAGATCCGCTTCGCTCTTGACGTTCACGCGCGGCTGCAATTCGACCCACCGGGTCGGAGCGTCGATGCGTTGCACACCATCCGGCAGCGTGCCGGTCCAGCCGGGCCCGACAAGCGCAAACTTTCCACCCGCGTATCCCGAAGCGCCGCCGGCCGGATAGGCAAAAGCGGTCGTATACATGTCGCAGATTTCAATCATGTAGTACCGGCCGCCCGAATCCGGCGCCGTCAGGATGACGGGCTCGGGTCCCAAATCTGCAAAGCCGAAGCCGTAGATGACGTCGACGTTAGGGGAGACGTAGCCCGATTCTGCGGAGATCGTCGGCGTCGAAATATCTTGGATACGCCAAAGTTTACCGGGTGGCGCCTTAGGCTTCGGCCCCAAAGCAACCGACGCCCGAAGGTTATACATCGCTACCAGCGGTGCGGCATAGGTCGCAGCCTGCACTGCCAGCGTAGCGGTCCATCCTTGGATCGCTTCCAACTGCTGGGGGTTTGCCTTTAGCGTTTTCTGCTGGGCTTCGGCGGATGGCGATTCTCGTGCGGCGAGGGCTATGGCGGTTCCCGCAACAGCGCTGTATGCGAATGCTTTGCGAGTGAAGTGTTTGTTCATGGAGGGCTCCCGCTGAGATTCAGGACGGGCATTACCCGCACGTCAGCCGTTAAGGGCTCCGCTAGCCTCCCTCCTCCCGATGATCCCTACGCGCGCAGCCTCGGGGACGTGCACGATCGCCCATCCGGTCACTGCTCGACGGCCTCTCGGGAACGTGCGTCGATCATCGTTCGATCGAGTATAGTCTGATCGACGGTGAGGGTGATCGCACCGTCGCGATCGGACCGGTAGACGGTCGTTCCGAGGGCAGCCAGCGTCGTGATCGTCTCCGGTGCGGGATGACCGAAGACGTTGTGCCGGCCGACCGAAATCAGCGCGATCTGCGGGCGCACGGCCTGGATGAACGCCGGCGTCGAGGAGTACGCCGAACCGTGATGGCCGACTTTGAGGACGTCGGCCTCGAGGTCGCCGCCCGACGCGAGCAGCCGTTGTTCGGACTGCGCGCCGGCATCGCCCGTGAAGAGCGCGCGGAATGGTCGCGTGCAGTACGACGATTCGGTCGAACGTCTATCACACTTGGTTGGGCGGTATTGCAACATCGCAACGATAGAGTTTTCGTTGACGTCGTTGTCGCCGTCAGCGAAGTACGGTTGGTCCGGGGCGAGGAACGTTACCGACACGCCTTCGGAGAAGCGCATCACCTGATGGGTGGGCGCGACCACAACCGGCACCTGACGGGCCGCCGCCTCGTGCATGCAATCGAGATACGCATGCCCGCTATATCGCTGCCCGCTATCGACGATCTCTGCGACCGTCAGTGTGCGGAGGATCGGCGCACACCCGCCGACATGATCGCCGTGAGGATGGGTGATGATGAGCACGTCGATGCGCTTGATGCCCATGCGGATCAGCGCGGGGACGACGATCCGTTCACCGACCTCCTCGGCGGGTGACGTGCCCTCGGCCGTGGTGCCGCGCTCGAGTCTGCCGCCCGTGTCGAACATCACGACGTGGCCCGACGGTGTGCGCACGACGATCGCGTCGCCCTGGCCGACGTCGAGCATCGTGATCGTCAAGCCGCGCGGCGCCGGCGCGGGGGCGAACGCGACGAGCGTCGCGGCGGCGACGATGGCGAGCACCGCGGCTCGCGGGCGCTTGCCGGCGACGAGGAGGCCGGCTCCGGCCATCGCGAGGTCGTACACCGCGATCGTCCATGGCGGCGGGGGTGTCATGACGATGTTCGCGCGCGGAAGTGCCGCGACGTGATGAACGACCTCGACGATCCACCACAAGACCCAGGCGTCCAGGTGCGCGAACGCCGACGAAAGCGGCCCGGCGCGAGCGGTGGCAAGCAGCGCAAAGCCCAGCGTCATCGCCACCCCCACGACCGGCACCACGAGCAAATTCGCGAGCGGCGCATACGGCGCGAAGATGAGAAACGTCGATGCCGTGAGCGGCCAAACCCCGATCTGGGTCGCGCACGTGAGCGCCAGCGCCTCGCCCGCGACGTGCGGGACGCGCGCCTGCCGGAGCAGCGCGGCGATCGGCTCGGCGAACAGCAGAATCGCGCCGACGCACGAGAACGACAGCGCAAACGACACGCCGCCGACGGAAGCCGGCCACGCCAAGGCGACGACGATCAGCGCGGCCGCGTAGGCGTTCCACGAGCGGATGCGCGCTCCGCACGCATGCGCGAGCAAGGCGATCGTGATCATCGTCGCGGCGCGCTGCGACGGCAGATGCGCGCCGCTCGCGAGCGCATACGCCCACACGACCGCGATCGAAGCGATCGCGGCGGGGACACGCGCGACCCCGAGCCACGTCAGCAGCGCGGCGCAGAGCGCGGCGACGACGCCGAGATGCAACCCGGCAGTGACGAGGATGTGCACCGTCCCCGTCTCCTGAAACTCGTTGCGCAGGTCGCCGGGCAGCGCGCCGCGTTCGCCCCACATCGCGCCGGCCAAGATCGTCGCATACGGTTCGCCGACTCGCGAACGGAGCTCGCCCGCCGCCCACTCGCGCAGCCGCGGGAACCACGTGCGCGGATCGCCGGCCGCGGCCGGTTCCGCATTGAGGATCGACCCGTGCACGAGCCTTCCGGCCACGCCGCGTTCCGCGGCGAGATCGCGCCCCGACGGTTCGCCGGGATTGCGTGGCAGATCGAACGGCTCGATCGCACCGCGCACGACGACCCGCTCGCCGGCGTGCGGCGTAAGCGGTCCTCGCGCGACCGACGCGTCCAATCGCAGCCCGTCGTCGAGCGTCAACTCGAAGAGCGTCTCGAACGACGAGGCCCGCGGTACGGAGGTCACGAGACCGGCATAGGTCGCCGGCGCCGTCGACCGCTCGATCATGACCGGATGGCCGCGCAGGGCACCGCAGAGGATGCCGAACGTCAGCGCCAGGGCTGCCGCGCCGACCGGCCCCGCGCGCCGCAAGTGCCGGCCCGCGACCAGCGCCGCCGGACAAGCCAGTACCGCGATGAAGAGGCTCTCGCGCCCGAGCAGGCGCTCCGCGAGAATCCCGCCGATCAGCGGTAGGGCAATGGCCAGCAGAGGCGCGCGCAGCACATCGCCGTCATCACGACGATGCGTCCGGCGGCAACCGTGACGATGAGCCCGTTAGGCGGCGGAGGCGAGCCGCAGGCGTTGCCGCTCCGCAATCGCGTGGCTCGCGCTGCGCGCGAGGGTGAGCCCGATCGTCACGAGCGCGAGCGCCCCCGCGAGCGCGAACGCGCCGGCGTAAGCCTGTTCGTTGTAGAGATTCTCGATTTGCAGCGGCACGGTGTCGGTCAAGCCGCGGATGTGGCCCGAGATGACGGAGACGGCGCCGAACTCGCCCATGGCGCGCGCGTTCGTCAGCAGCACGCCGTTGAGCAGCGCCCAGCGTGCGCGGGGGAGCGTCACGCGCCGAAACGCCTGCCACGCCGACGCGCCGAGCAGAAGCGCTGCCTCCTCGAGTTCGCGCCCTTCCTCGGTCATGAACGCCAGCACTTCCCGGGCCACGTAGGGGAACGTCACGAACGACGTCGCCACCACGATCCCCGGCAGCGCGAAGGCGACCTGGAACCCGTGCGCGAGCAGCCACGACCCCATCGGGGCGCGCGCCCCGTAGGTGAAGAGAATCGCGAGCCCCGCGACCACCGGCGAGACGGTCAGCGGAAGATCGATCGCGGTCACGAGCACGGACTTCCCGGGGAACCGGTACTTCGCGATCGTCCAGGCCGCGATGACGCCGAAGACCGTGTTCGCCGCGACGACAATTGCCGCCACGACGATCGTCAGGCGAATGGCCGCGAGCGCAGTCGGATCGGAGAACGGTGCGAGCGCACCGTCCCAGCCCGCAGCGAAGGCTTGCGCGGCGATCGTGGCGAGCGGAATGCCGATGAACCCGCCGATGAAGACGACCGTCAGCGCCACCAACACCCGCGGGCTCAACGTCCAGCCGGCGCGCACGCGCGCGCTGGCGCTCTCGTAGGCGACCAGGCCAAATGGCACGACCAGCAACACGGCGATCGACACCGCGACCGCGAGCACCACGAGCCAAAGCTGCACGCTCACAGTCCGGTCCGCGCCTCCGCCATGCGCCGCTGCAGCCCGTTGATCGTCAGCAGCAGCGCGAACGAGAGGACGAGCAGCAGCGTCGCGAGCGCGGCCGCGCCCTGATAGTCGAACGCCTCGAGCCGCGTCATGATGACGAGCGGCGCGATCTCCGTGCGCCCGGGCATGTTGCCCGAGATGAAGACGACCGACCCGTACTCGCCGAGCCCTCGCGCGAGCGTCAGCGCGAAGCCGGTCGAGAGCGCCGGCGCCAACAGCGGCAGGATCACGCGCCGCAGGATCGTCGGCCGGTCGGCGCCCAGCGTGTGCGCCGCCTCCTCGTATTCCGCCGGCAAGGCCGCCAGCACCGGCGCAACCGTGCGCACGACGAACGGCAGCCCGACGAACGCCAGCGCCAGCAGCACGCCGAGCGGCGTGTACGCGACCCGGATTCCCCAGTGCAGCAACTGCGAACCGATCCAGCCGTTGGGCCCGTACAACGTCGCGAGCGCGATTCCGCTCACTGCCGTGGGCAGCGCAAACGGCACGTCGACCAGCGCGTCAACGATCGAACGGCCCGCAAAACGCACCCGCACCAGGGTCCACGCGATGACCGCTCCCACGACGAGGTCGGCAGCCGCCGCCAGCAGCGACGCGCCCACGGTCAGCTCGAGCGACGACATGACCCGCGGCGACGTCAGGCTGCCGGCGATTTGCGCGGGATTCATGCCGCGCAGCATTGCGACCACCATGACGAGCGGCAGGATGACGACGACCCCAACGATAGCGCACGTCGTCGCGACCGCAACCGTGCGGCCGGGCATCGCATCGCGGGTGACCCGGATGCGGAACCGCGGCGCCGGCACGGCGTGGCTATTTCGACTGATAGATCTGATCGAAGAGCCCTCCGTCGGCGAAGTAGCGCGCCTGCGCGGTCGCCCACCCGCCGAACGTTTCGATCGTGAACAGATCGGAGCGCGGGAAGTGCGTGCCGCACGTGCCGTAGACCGACGTCAGCCGCGGCCGGTATCCGTACGCGCATTCCAGCCGCTGCGCTTCGGGCGAATACAAATACTCGAGGTACGCTTTCGCGACCGCCGTGGTGCCGTGCTTGGCGACGTTGGCGTCGATCCACGCGACCGGCGGCTCGGCGAGGATACTGACGCTCGGGACGATGATGCTGTAGTTGCCGCCGTCCGGGCCGCGCGTGATGTAATACGCCTCGTTCTCCCACGCGATCAGCACGTCGCCGATACCGCGTTCGGTAAACGTCGTCGTCGAGCCGCGCGCGCCGGTGTCGAGCACGGGCACGTTCTTGAACAGCGCCGTCATGTACGCGCGCGACTTCGCGTCGTCGTTGTGGTTGGCTTTGAGGGCGTAGCCGTAGGCGGCCAGGAAATTCCAGCGCGCGCCGCCGCCGGTCTTCGGGTTCGCGGTGATGACCGCGACGCCGGGCTTGACGAGATCGCCCCAATCGCGGATATTCTTCGGATTGCCTTTGCGCACGACGAACACGATCGTCGACGTGTAGGGGCTGCTGTGATCCGGCAAGCGCGTCTGCCAGTCGGCGGGAAGTTCGTGCGTCTTCGCGGCGATCGCGTCGATGTCATAGGAGAGCGCCAACGTGACGACGTCGGCCTCGAGCCCTTCGATCACCGCGCGTGCCTGCGCGCCCGACCCTCCGTGCGATTGCTGGACGGTGACCGGTGGATTGTTCTTCTTGGTCCAGTACGCGTTGAAGAGCTTGTTGTACGCGGTGTAAAACTCGCGCGTCGGATCGTACGAGACGTTGAGCAAGGTCGAGGTCGCCGCGCGCGAGGGCGCGCCGGCCCCGGCGAGCAGCGCCGTCAACGCGACGACGAGCGCCGCGATCGAGGCGACCCGGTGGCGACGGCGCTTCATGCGAGCGCCTCTTCGAGCGTCTCGTCTCCGCCCTCGAGCGGCGCATGACCGAGCAGGCGCGAGATGATCGCGGAATCGCGCTGCGACGCGATGATCCCCGGCGTCCCGCTGGCGACGACGCGGCCGCCGTCCATCACGACGATGCGGTCGGCGATCTCCAGGGCTTCGTCGGCGTCGTGGGTCACGAGCACCGTCGTCAACCCGGTCTGCTCGTGCAGGTGCCGCAACCAGCGCCGCAGCGAACGCCGCACGTGCAGGTCGAGCGCGCCGAACGGTTCGTCGAGCAACAGGGTCACCGGCTCTGGAGCGAGGGCGCGCGCCAGCGCGACCCGTTGGCGCTGGCCGCCGGACAGCTCGCGGGGATGGCGGTTGCCGTACCCGGTCAGCTTGACCAGATCGAGCAGCTCGTTGACGCGCCGGTCGACGACCGCACGCGGCGTGTGCCGCACTTCCAGGCCGAAGGCGATGTTCTTGGCCACCGTCATGTGCGGGAAGAGCGCAAAGTGCTGGAAGACGAAGCCGACGTTGCCGCCGCGCTTGCGCAGGCCGCCGCTTTCGACCCCGGCGATCTCCACGCTGCCTTCATCGGGGATCTCGAGCCCGGCGATCACGCGCAGCAGCGTCGACTTGCCGCATCCCGACGCGCCCAACAGCGCAGTCAGCGAGCCGCTTTCGATCTCCAGATCGATCCGGTCGAGCGCGGTGACCGCGCCAAATCGCTTGCTGACGCCGCGAACAGCGATGCTCATGCGCTCTTCACCCGCAGCGCCGAGCCGTGAATGCCGCACTCGGTCTTGGCGAATCCGGCCCACCGTCCCGAGCGGGGATCGTCACCGATCTCGGGGCGCCGCGTGCAGGGACGGCAGCCGATGCTCGGATATCCGCGGTCGAGGAGATCGTTATACGGCAACTCATTGTCGGTCACGTATTTCCAGACCTCAGCTTCCGTCCAGTGCGCCACCGGCGACACTTTGACGACCCCGAACTGCTTGTCCCATTCCACCGTCTCCTGGGTGTTTCGCGCACTATTCTGGTCGCGGCGCACACCTGTGATCCAGGCATCGAACGAACGCATGAAGGCGTTGAGTGGTTCCACTTTTCGCAGCTCGCAGCAGCGATCCGGATCGCGTTTCCATAGCTTGTCGCCGTGCTGCGCCTGCTGCTCCGTCAACGAAAGCGGGGGCCGAATCGCGCGCGGTTCGATGCCGTAGTGACGCGAGACACGCTCGATCAGCGCATGGGTGTGGGGAAACAGCAGGCCGGTGTCGATGTACGCGACCGGGACCGTGCGGTCGAGCTGCATCGCGAGGTCGAGGATGACGGCCGACGAGGGGCCGCCGAAGGAGCACGCGATGAACGCGCGGCCGCGGAACGCGGTCAACACCCATTCGAGGGTGCGCAGGGTGGAGTCGAGGTGGGCATTCACTTTGGCGGAGTCGATCCTTTTGGTCCGGGATGGCAGCGGCGAACGGGCAGAATGAAAGAAGGAAGCCCCCGCGACCGGCGAGGGCTTCCTTCATCTTTCGTTAATCAGATGAGCGCTTTACGCGCGCGAGCCTACGGCGCCGATCGTGGAGGACGGCAGCGACAACAGGCGGCGTGGAGGCGATGGCGCGAAAGCATTTGGGGTAGTCTACTGTTTAGGGAGGCCGCCCGTCAAGTGGCGGTGCCGGCACCCAGGGACGCGTCGGGGTCCGAGCGAACGGCCGACAGTCCTAGGAGAGGTAATCCCTTTGCGAATCGTCGTCACCGGCGGGGCCGGATTCATCGGGTCGCATATCGTCGATGCGTACATTGCGCTAGGGCACGACGTCGTGGTGATCGACAGCCTGTGGTCACACGGCGGCGGGCGGCGCGAGAACATCAACGAGCGCGCCAGCTTCGTCCATATGGACATCCTCGACGAATCGGTGGCCAGGATCTTCAAGGATTTCAAGCCGGAGCTCGTGTGCCACCATGCCGCCCAGCATAGCGTCGCCATCGGCACGCGCGACCCGCAGTTCGACGCGCGCGTCAACGTGCTCGGCACGCTCAACGTGCTGCAAGCGGCGGTCGCCTGCAAAGCGCGCAAATTCATCTTCGCCTCCAGTGCCGCCACCTATGGGGCGGTCGATCAGCTGCCGTTCGACGAGCAGACCCCGCAGCTGCCCGTATCGCCATACGGCATCACCAAGATGGTGGCCGAACATTACCTGCGCTTCTACAAGTCCGATCACGGGCTCGACTACACGGTGTTGCGCTACGGGAACGTTTACGGTCCGCGTCAGGATCCCAACGGCGAAGCCGGGGTCATCTCGATCTTCATCGGCCGCTTCCTGAGCGGGCAGGGCGTGCGCATCGATTGGGACGGCGAGCAGACGCGCGATTACGTCTACGTCTCCGACGTTGCGCAAGTTAACGTGTTGGCGCTCGAGAAGGGCTCGGGCGAAACGTACGTGATCGGAACCGGGCAGCGCACGAGCGTCAACCAGATCTACACGACGCTGGCCGAGATCATCGGCGTCAAGCCGCCCGTCGACGTCGCTCCACGCCGTGCCGGCGACGCGCGCGACACCCAATTCGACATTCGCAAAGCGAACGAACAACTCGGCTGGGCGCCGCAGGTCGCGCTGCTCGACGGCATGCGCAAAACCGTCGCCTACTTCCGCGATCGCGAGAAGTCGCCCGTCACCAGCTAGCGTTTTTCTTTGGCGGCGGGCGGGCGGTTCAAGTCGATCATGAAGATGACGATCGCGACGATGCCGTAGACCGCCTCCAGGCCGAACACCCACAGCGGCGGCGAGAAGACGAAGGCCGCGGCGATCGTGTCGAGCAGCGAGATCAGCGCGAGCCCGGCCATCCAATACCCGGAGCGGGGCCGGCCCTGCACGAACGAAATCCAGGCAAGTCCGCCGAAGGTGATGACGCTGATCGCGATTCCGAGCGGAGGCGTGTGTTGCATGCGCTGTGGGTTCCTATCCGCTCACGACGAGGTTGAGCAGCTTGTCCTGGACGTAGATGCGTTTGCGCACCGGGTTCCCGCTCAGATGATGCTGCACGTTCGCGTCGGCGAGCGCCAGTGCGACCGCGTCGTCCTCACCGAGCCCCGGCTTGGCCTCGATCCGCGCCCGGATCTTGCCGTTGATCTGCACGACCAGGGTGATCGCTTCGACGCGCAGCGCTTCGGCGTCGGGCACCAGCCAGCGTTGCCGGTGCACCGACTCGGCGTGGCCCATGCGGTGCCACAGCTCCTCGCTGATGTGCGGCGCGAACGGCGCGAGGATCACCGGCAACGCGTGCACGGCATACAGCACCGCGGGGTCGTTCGCCAAGGCAGCGTCGCGGGTAGCGCCGGTGAGCGCGTTGACCAACTCGTCGAGCCGCGCGGTCGTCGTGTTGAAGTGGAAGCGTTTGGTCTGCGTTTCTTCGAGCCCGGATTGGGCGGCCACGTGAACGGCGCGCACCAGCGCGCGCTGCGCTTCCCCGTCGATCGGCGGCAGCCGGTCGAGCGGGATCGCGCCGGCGGCGGCCGCCAGCGGTTCGCACGCGCGCCACACGCGCGCTAAAAAACGCACGCGCCCGCTGATCCCCTCGTCGGTCCATTCGAGCGTATCTTCCGCCGGGGCGGCCGCCAGCAAGAACAAGCGCATCGCATCGACGCCGTGCTTTTCGACCGTCTCGTCGATCCCCACGACGTTGCCGCGGCTCTTGCTCATCTTCTCGCTGTTGGCGAGCACCATGCCCTGGTTGAAGAGCCGGGTGAACGGCTCGTTGCGGCCGGCGATCCAGCCGCGGTCGTGCATCCACTTGTAGAACATGCGTGCGTACAGCAAGTGCAGCACGGCGTGTTCGGAGCCGCCGATGTATTGATCGACCGGCGTCCAGCCGGCGACCTTGGCCGGGTCGAACGGCGCGCTTGCGTTGTGAGGATCGACGTAGCGCATGTAGTACCACGACGAGTCGAAGAACGTGTCCATCGTGTCGCTCTCGCGCCGCGCCGGGCCGCCGCACTTCGGGCACGCGGTCGTCATGAACGCCTCGTCGCGCGCCAAGGGCGAGCCCTGTCCGGTGATCGGCGCGTCGGGCGGCAAGAGCACCGGCAACTGGTCGTCGGGGACGGCCACTTCGCCGTGTTCGGGACAGTACACGATCGGGATCGGCGTGCCCCAATAGCGCTGCCGGGAGATCAGCCAGTCGCGCAGGCGATAGTTGACCGTCGTCTCGCCGGCGCCGAGCGCCTCCAGCCGCAGCGCGAGCGCCTTGCGCGCGCGCTCCGACGTCATCCCGGTGTAGTCGCCGCTCGCGATCAGCTTGCCGTCTTCGACGTACGCTTCGCGCAGCGGCCCGTCGACCTGGCCGCTCGGCGGCACGATCACTTGCGCGATCGGAATGCCGTGCTTGCGGGCGAAGTCGAAGTCGCGCTCGTCGTGCGCGGGCACGCCCATCACCGCGCCCGTGCCGTATTCGGCGAGCACGTAGTTCGTCACCCAGATCGGGACACGCTCGTGGGAGAGCGGATTGATCGCGAACGTGCCGGTGAACACGCCGGCCTTTTCCATCAAGCTCGTGCGTTCGAGGTCGGATTTGCTCTTGAGCGATTCGCGGAACGTTTCGACCGCATGGCGCCGCTTCGGCGCCGCGTCCAACAGCCTCTCGACGATCGGGTGCTCGGGCGCGACCGCCATGTAGGTGACGCCGAAGACCGTGTCGATGCGGGTCGTGAAGACCGGGATCTTCGCGTCGACGTTTTCGACCGCGAATGCGAACGTCACGCCTTCACTGCGCCCGATCCAATTGCGCTGCATCACCTTGATGCGCTCGGGCCAGCCTTCGAGCTGGTCCATGTCGGCCAGCAGACGGTCGGCGAAGGCGGTGATCTTCAAGAACCACTGCGCGAGGTTGCGGCGCTCGACCGGATTGCCGCAGCGCCAGCACACGCCGCCTTCGGCCTGTTCGTTCGCGAGCACGGTCTGATCGACCGGGCACCAGTTGACCGGCGCTTCCTTCTTGTAGGCGAGCCCGTCCTCGAACATCCGCGCGAACAGCCACTGGTTCCAGCGATAGTACTCCGGGTCGCAGGTGGCGAATTCGCGCGTCCAGTCGTAGCCCGTGCCCATCAGGCGGATCTGGCGCTCCATGTTGGCGATGTTCGAGCGTGTCCACGCCTCCGGCGCGACCCCGCGTTGGATGGCGGCGTTCTCGGCCGGCAAGCCGAACGCGTCGAACCCCATCGGATGGATCACGCTGTACCCCTGCATGCGCATCATGCGCGCCAGCGCATCGCCCAGCGTGTAGTTCTTCGCGTGGCCGACGTGCAGATCGCCCGACGGGTACGGCAACATCTCGAGCACGTAATAGCGCGGCTCCGGCGCGTCGTCGGCGACGCGATAGAGGCCGTCGCGCTCCCAGCGCTCCTGCCACGTGCGTTCGGTGCTACGAAAGTCGTAACTCTGCGGGGTCCGCTCCTCGATCATCCGCACAAGGTTCTCAGGCCGGAGGGTTCGGCCTTTCGTTCTGATATCGCGCATGCGACCGCGAGGCTTGCCGCGGGCCGGTCCGGCGTGATCCGCCCGGCATGAAGCAATGGATGATCGCCGGCGGCGTGGCGGTGCTCGCCGCCGGCGCCTGGTTCGTCAAACCGCCGCCCGCCGCGCCTCTGGAGCCGACCGCCAGCGCCGCTGCCGCCCTCGAGGAAGGCCCGCGCGAGCCGCACCGCGAGGCGGCCCGTGAAGCGGTCGTCTACGTCGCCGGGGCGGTGATGCGCGGCGGAGTGTACCGCTTGCGCGAGGGAGCGCGCGTCGACGACGCGGTGCGGGCGGCCGGCGGCCTTTCACCGGCGGCGGATGCCCGGGCGGTCAATCTGGCCGCTCAGCTGGCGGACGGCGAGGAGATCGACGTCAAGACCGTCGCCGAAGCCGGCGCCTGCGCGGGCGGCTCGGCGGCGGGGCCCAGGTCGCCAGGCACCCACGGCCGGCGCCGGCGGCGCACCAGGCCGCCGGCGTACGCTCCGGCCGCCGAGGCGGCCCCACCGGCGACGAGCGCGGTCGATCTCAACGCGGCGACGGCCGCCGACCTCGCGGCCCTGCCGGGCATCTCGCCCGCGCTGGCGGCGCGGATCGTCGCCTTCCGCGCCGTCAACGGCCGCTTTGCGTCCGTCGACGACCTGTTGGACGTCTCGGGAGTAAGCCAGCGCCAACTAGATCGGCTAGCAGCTTTCGTGTCGGTGCGCTGAGCCGTGCAAGGGCCCCCAGTGGTGGGAAGGAATCCCCATCCTCCGGAGGATTCCGCGTGCAGACACTCCCCGCATATCTCCGTAAGGCGCTGGCCAACGAACGGCCCGACGCGCTCGTCGAGCGCGTCGCCGGCGTGTGGACCAAAACCTCGAGCGCCCGCCTTCGCGAGCGGGTGGAAAACGTCGCGCTGGCGCTTCGCGACGCGGGCCTCTACCGCGGAGAGCGCGTGGCCGTGTTCGCCGAGAACAGCGTCGATTGGGTCGTCGCCGACTTCGGCGTCCTCTTTGCGGGCTGCGTCGTGGTCCCGATCTTCGCGACCCAAGCGGCCGAACACGTGCGCTACATCCTCGAGAACAGCGAAGCGCGGTTGATCTTCGTCGACACGCCGGGGCGGGCGGAATTGCTCCGCGGGCTCGGCATGCCGTTGCCCCCGGTCGTCACGTTCAGCGAGCCGGGCGACGCTTCGCTGGCCGCCTTCGAGGCCCGCGGGGCGGCTGTGCGCGCCGAACACCCCGAGCGTGCCGGGTCGTACGAGGCGGAGATCGAGCCGAAGGACCTGGCCGTCCTGATCTACACGTCGGGATCGACCGGTCATCCCAAGGGCGTCATGCTGACGCACGACAACATCGCCGCGAACGCGACCGACTCGTTCGCCTACGGGTTCAAGGAGATCACGCCGCGGGATTGCGTGCTCTCGGTGCTGCCGTTCGCGCACATCTACGAGCACACGATCGTCCACGGCTACTTGGCCGAAGGGGTCGCGGTGTACATCTGCCACGATCCGCACCAGCTGCTCGACGACTTGCGCGACGTCCGCCCGTCGGTCATGAGTTCGGTGCCGCGGCTCTTCGAACGCGTGCTGGCCGGCATCATCACCAAGGCCCGCGAGGACGGCGGATTGCGGGCCAAGATCGTGCCGTGGGCGCTCGACGTCGGACGCGACTACATGCGCGCGACCCTGCTCGGCAGCGGCGCGTCGCTCGCGCTGCGCACGCAGTACGCGGTCGCCCACGCGCTGGTGCTCAAGAAGCTGCGCCCGATCTTGGGGCTCGACCGGTTGCGCTTTTTCATGAGCGGCAGCGCGCCGCTCCATCTCGACCTGGCGCTGAAATTCGCCGGTGCCGACATCACGATCTTGCAGGGCTACGGCATGACCGAGTGTTCGCCGGTCGTCACCTGCAACGTCCTTGCCACGAACCGCTACGGGACGGTCGGTCGCCCGATCCCCAACGTCGAGCTTGCCATCGCCGAGGACGGCGAGATCCTCGTGCGCGGACCGAACGTGATGATCGGCTACTACAAGGATCCCGGCTCGACCGCCGCGGCGTTCGAGCACGGCTGGTACCGCACCGGCGACGTGGGCACGATCGATGCCGCCGGATTCCTCTCGATCACCGACCGCAAGCGTGAAGTCTTCAAGTCGAGCGGCGGCAAGTTCGTCGCCCCAGGGCGCGTCGAGAGTGCGATCGCCAGGTCGTTCTACGTCACCCAAGCGATGGTCGTCGGCAACGGGCGCCCGCATCCGATCGCGTTGATCGTGCCGAACTTCTTGCAAGTGCGCCACGAGCTCGGCATCGGGGCCGGTTCCGACGACGACCTGGTGCGCCGGCCCGGACGTGATCGCTTTCATGCGCAAGGAGGTTCTCGAGCATACGCGAGACCTCGATCCTTGGGAACAAGTGCGCAACGTCATTCTGCTTCCGCGCGAGCTGTCGATCGAACACGGCGAGCTCTCGCCGACGATGAAGATCAAGCGCCGGGTCATCGAAGAACGCCACCAGGGAGCGATCGACAACCTCTACGACGCGTTGGAGCCGGCCCTTCGCGCATAGTCTGGTGTAGGCACATGAACGACTTCGGCGCCGCCGTCAAACGCCTCTCACCGGCGTGGTGGATCACCGGCTTCACGCTGCTGCTCCACCTTTCGGTGGCGAACCGCTACGATTTCTTCCGCGATGAGATGTACTTCATCGTGTGCGGGCGGCATCCGGCGTTCGGCTACGTCGATCAGCCGCCGCTCGTCCCGCTGATCGCGGCGGCGACGCAACTGTTCGGGCATTCCCTGTTCGCGCTGCGTGCGGTGGCCGCGCTGGCGGCGGCCGCTTCCGTCTACGTCACCTGCCGCTTCGTCGTGCTCTGCGGCGGCGGCCGCTTCGCGCAGGCCCTGGCCGGGATTGCCGTCGCCCTCTCGCCGATCTATCTGGGCATCGAGAGCATCTTCACGACCTCGACGTTCGAGCCGCTGAGTTGGACCCTCGTCGCGTATTTCGCCGCCCGCGCCCAGCTCTTAGGCGAACGGCGGTGGTGGTTGTGGGCGGGGATCGTCGGCGGCCTGTCGTTCGAGACGAAGTACGGGATCCTCCCCTACTTGGTTTCCATCGTGCTCGGGATGCTCCTGACGCCGGCGCGCGGCGCCTTGCGCACGCGCGAGTTCTGGGCCGGAGCCGGGCTCTGCGCGGCGATCGCGGCGCCCAACGTCGTCTGGCAGGCAGTGAACGGTTGGCCGTTCGCGCAGTTCGTGCACGCCGAGTTGCAGCAGGGCCGGATCGCTTCGATGTCGCCGGCGATCTTTATCGTCAACCAGATGCTCGTGATGGACCCCCTGACCGCTCCGATCTGGATCGCCGGGATCATCGCGCCGTGGCGGCTGCCGCGTCTGCGCCCGCTCGCGTTTCTCTCGGTCGCCTTCGTCGCCGTCTTTGCGATCATGCTGGCCGGACACGCCAAGGACTACTACCTCGTCAACGTCTATCCGGTGATGTTTGCGATCGGCGCCGTGCTGCTCGAACGGGGCGTGCGGCTTCCGGTCACCCGGGCGCTCTATGCCGGGGCGTGCGTCGCGGTCAGCTTGCTCGCGATCCCGGCCGCGATGCCGATCATGAACCCCGAGGCGGTCGTCAGCTACGTGCGCGCCGCGCATCTCGAGCAGCATCCCGAGGAAACGACCGCGCAGAGCAATCTGCCGCAACATTTCGCCGACGAAATCGGGTGGCGGACGTTCGTCGCGCAAATCGCGCACGCGTACGACGCGCTCCCGGCCGCCGATCGCGCCCGGGTTGCGCTGATCACGACCAACTACGGCGAGGCGGCGGCGATCGACTTCTACGGAGGCGCGTACGGCTTGCCGCCGGCGCTCAGCGGTCACAACCAGTACTACCTGTGGGGGACGCACGGCTACGACGGCAGCGTCGTGCTGCGCATCAACGGGAATCTCGCGCTGCAGAAGAAGATGTGTCGCGACGCGCGGGTCGTCGGCAGCTTCGGCTCGGAGTACGTCTTGTCGTACGAGTCCGACCGCCCGATCATCCTCTGCCGCGGCCTACACCCGCCCCTCGCGCAACTGTGGCCCAAGCTCAAGCACTACAACTGAAAAGCCGGTGGAGGAGCTCGATCATGCTGAAGTCGTTAGCTTTCGTCGCGTATTCCGTCCGCGACGTTCCCAAGGCGCGGGAATTCTATACGAGCGTCATGGGCATGACGCCGGCGATGTCGATGAGCGACCACTGGGTCGAGTTCGACGTCGACGGCGCCACGTTCGGCATCGGCAACGGGGAGCCGCTGGGCATCATCCCGGGCACGTCGTTCAGCGCCACCTTCGAAGTCGAAGACGTCGCGAAGGAGCGCGCCCGGCTGGCCGCGCTCGGCGTGCCGGTGACCGAGGTCTACGATGCACCGGGCTGCTTCAGCGCATTCGTCACCGACCCCGAGGGCAACAAGTTCGGCATTCACCAACGCAAGGCCTAATCGGCGTGCGGGTCGAGCACGTCGCGCAGGCCGTCGCCGAAGATGTTGACGCCCAGGACGGTCACCACGATCGCGATGCCGGGGAACGTGCCGAGCCACCAGGCGGTGTCGAGATACTGGCGGCCGTCGGCGAGCATCGTGCCCCATGACGGCACCGAGGGCGGGACGCCGAGGCCCAGGAACGAGAGCGCGCTCTCCAAGATCACGGTGCGCGCCACTTCGAAGGTCGCGAGCACCGTGATCGACGAGGTGATGTTCGGCAACACGTGGCGCGCGAGGATGCGCGCGCGCGAGGCTCCGGTCGCGAGCGCGGCGACGACGAAATCGCGTTCCCGCAGCGACATCGTTTCGGCGCGCACGATCCGCACGTACTGCACCCAGCTCGTGACCCCGAGCACCGCGATGATCGTCCAGAGGCTCGAACCGAGAATGCCGATCACCGCGACCGCGAGCAGCACGAACGGGAACGCGAGCTGCACGTCGGCGACTCGCGCGATCACGTCGTCGACCCAGCCACCGAAGAAGCCGGCGATCATGCCGAGCGTTACGCCGAGCGTCGAACCGATCAGCACGACCGTCAGGCCGACGATCGACGCGACCCGCGTGCCCCAGATGATCCGCGAGAGGATGTCGCGCCCGAGGTTGTCGGTGCCGAGCAGGTAGCCGGGCGTCGCGCCGGCGAGCCAGGCCGGCGGTTTGAACGCCAAGCTCAAGTCTTGCGCGTTGGGATCGTGCGGCGCGATCAACGGCGCCGCGACCGCGCAGATGCCGACGATCAGCACGATGATCGCGCCGGCCACCGCGCCCGGGTTCGTCAGCAGTTGCTTCCAGACCGAGCGCCGTTGCGTAGGGTCGGCTTCGCGTTCGAACGGGGCGTCGCTGCCGAGCGCTGCGGTGGCCATCAGTCGTACCGGATGCGCGGATCGAGCGCCGCGTACGCGAGGTCGACGAAGAGATTGATGACGACGAACGAGACCGCGGCCACCAGCACCGCGACCTCGACGAGCGGGTAGTCGCGGTCGTAGATCGCCTGCACCGCCAGCCGTCCGATCCCGGGCCACGCGAAGATCGTCTCGGTGATGATCGCGCCCGAGAGCAGCGTTCCCAGTTCGATCCCGATCTGGGTGACGATCGGCAGCCATGCGTTGCGCAACGCGTGATGCGTGATCACGCGCCACGGGCGCACGCCTTTCGCCCGTGCGGTTCGCAGGAAGTCGGAGTGCAGCACGTCGAGCATCGCGCCGCGCGTGAGGCGCATCAACTTCGCCATCGAAAACAGCCCGAGGGTGATCGCCGGCAGCACGAGATGCGAGAGCCCGCCGATCCCGCTGACCGGAAACCACCCCAGCTGCACGCCGAAGATCAAGATCAGCATGATGCCCAGCCAATACACCGGCGTGCTCTGCCCCAGCAGCGAGAAGATGCGCGCGACGTAGTCGGCGGGCGTGTTGCGCTCGACGGCCGCGAGCGTGCCGGCCGGAATCGCGACGATCACCGCCAAGAACAACGCGGCCGCGGTCAGCTCGGCCGTCGCCGGCAACCGTTCGAGCACGAGCCCGAGCGCCGGTTCGCCATGGCGCAGCGAGTCACCGAAGTCGCCGTGGAGCGCCGCGCCGGCGAAGGCGAGAAATTGCACGTAGAGCGGCCGGTCGAAGCCGTGGTTGTGCCGGAAGGCCGCGATATCGGCCGCGGTCGCGTCGGGCGGCATCATCACGGTGGCGGGATCGCCGGTCAAGTGCAAGATGACGAACACGACGACCGCAACGCCGACGATCACCCATACCGCGCCGACGAGCCGGCGCACGATGAATGCGGTCAGCTGGTCACCTTCATCGCGTCACAGTAGATCAGCTCGTCGCCGCGTGCTTCCCATTGCAGGCGTTTGGTCGTCGCGTAGAGGTCTTCGTACTGGAACAGGAAGATCCACGGCGCCTCGTCGTGGATCATCGCCAGCGCCTTGGAGTACACCGCGTTGCGCTTGACGGGGTCGAGTTCGAAGCGCGCGTCGTTGATCAGCTTGTCCAGGGCCGGGTCGCAGAACGTCGAGAGCCGCGCGTCGCAGGTGAACAAGCTCGCCAGGGTGTTGTCGGCGTCATAGCTGTCGTTCCCCCACCCGAGCTCGTACATCGGCCACAGTCCGCGGCTCGACGTCTGGTTGACGTAGGTCGTCCACTCCTGGATGTTCGTGTTGATCGTCGCGCCCGTCTGCGCGAGTTGGCCCGCGAGCGCCTCGGCCACTTCCTTGTCCTTGTTGTAGCGGCCGGTCGGGGCGTTGAGGGTCAGCGTCAAGCCGGCCCCGTTGGGGAAGCCGGCTTGCGCGAGCAGGGCCTTCGCTTTCGCCAGGTCGTGGTTGTAGTACGGAATCTTGGGATCGTAGCCCACGAAGCCTTCGGGCAGCGGACCGTTGACTTGATAGCCGCGCCCGCCGAGCACGTTCTTGATGATCGACGGCATGTCGACCGCGTAGTTGAAAGCTTGGCGCACGAGTTTGTTCTGCACGGGCGTCGTCGCCTTGACGGTGTTGAACGCGATGAACAGAACGCGCACGCTGCGCGCGCTCTCGAGTTTCGTCGACGGCAACCCGGTCAGCATCAACTGGTACTGCACCGGCACGTTGGTGATCAGGTCGGTCGCGCCGGTGCGCAGCGCGGCGACCCGAGCGGCGGCCTCGGGGATCGGCTTCCACGCGATGTGGTCGACGGCCGGCTTCCCGTGCCAGTACGCCGGATTGGCGTCCATGTCGAGCTCTTCGTCTTTGCGCCACGACTTGAAGACGAAGGCGCCGCTGCCCATCGGGTGCTCGGCTTCGTACTCGTTGCCGTGCGCCTGCCAGTACTTCGAATCGACGATCATGACGAGCCAGGGAAAGCCGGGCATGATCGCGGTCGGCTTCGTCGTCACGTAGCGCACCGTGTAGGGATCGGGCGTTTCGACATGGTCGATCGTGTTGACGCGCGGGCCCTGTTCGGAGCCCTCCGCCGGCTCTTTGATCTTCTCGACGGAGAACTTCACGTCGGCGCTCGTCAGCGGGTCGCCGTTCCAGAACTTGACGTCCTTGCGCAGCTTGAATTCCCACACCGACGGCGCGACCCGCTTGAACGAGGTCGCGAGCCACGGGATCAGATGGCCGTCGCGGTCGTGCCTCACGAGCGTGTCGAACATGTTGAGTTGCACGTTGGTCGTCGGCGTGATCGTGCGCTTGAGAGGGTCCATCGTCACGGGGTCGACGCCTTGCGAGATCGTGACGGTCGTGTCGGCGGCCGCCGCCCGGCCGGGATGCAACAGCGCGACGAATCCAAGTGCGAGCAGCAGAGCGAAGAAGCGGCGCATGGGCGACCTCCGGGATGAGGATGAACGCGACGGCGGGGCGGCTCGGGCGAAGCCCGAACGCGAAGGATTGCGCGAAGCGCAATCCACTAGCTAGCGCCGGTCGTTCCTGCGCGCCCCCCGCGACCCCTCGCGACAAATGCACGAAGCCCCAGGAGATACTCCCAGGGCCCCATACACGCGATTGAATGCTCGGCCAGCAGATAACACACGAGACCGAAAGCTGTCTGGGGCGGCCAGCCGCCCCAGACAGTCGCGTGTTTGCGGCGGCGAAGGCCGCCGCAAACACCTACCAGCTGCTCGAGTCGCCGCCGCCGCCCATGTCGCCGAAGCCGCCGCCGCCGGAGTCGAATCCGCCCCCGCCGCCGCTGTCGCCCCAGCCGCCGCCGGCCCCGCCGCCCCAGTCGCCGCTCGCTGCGTTGCTCGTGTCGATCTGCCCGGCATCGCTCTGCCACCCGGAGTTGTCGACCGGCGTCGCTGTCGTTCCCGGGTCGATGACGTTCGCGCCGGTCGTACCGCCGCCGATCTCGTCGCGCCGGCCGAAGAGTTCGTTGCCGATGAACGCGCCGCCGAGCCCGCCGAGCAAGCCGCTCCAGAAGCCGCCTCCGCCGCCGCCCATCGGGCCGTAGCCGGGACCGCCGTAGCCGGGACCGCCCATCGGCATGCCGCCCATCGGACCGCCCTGCATCGGTCCGCCGCCGTAACCCGGCGGGTACATGCGGGGCCCGGCCATCGCGCGGAAGATCGCCCGCAAGATCAAGAATCCGGCCAACAGGATCAGCAACCACCAGATCCAGCTCATGGAGAACCCTCCCGTCTGAGCGCTTTGCACGGGCGCGTTTTGCACGGCCGGCACCGCGGCGCCGGACGCCGAGCTCGTGCGCTTGAGCGAGCCCAGATGACTGCGGTAGGTGTCGAGGACGAGGTTGACGCCGGTCTTGATGCCCTGGTCGTAGTCACCGTTCTTGAAATACGGCAACATCGCGGAGCGAATGTTCGCAAGCGTTCCCGAGGGGAACCATTGGCGTCCGGCGCGGTCGGGATAGATCCCGAGTTGATGGTCGCCCTTCGAGATGTAGAAGAGCACGCCGTTGACTTGGTTTTGCGCGAACGCGCGCTCGGCCGCCGCGTCGATCGTCTGCCCGTTGAGACTGGCAACCGTGATCACGTAGATCTGCTTGCGGGTCTGCGCGTTGAAGTCGTCGAGCTGCGACGTGAGCGCCGAAACCGTCGCGGGGCTGAATAGCCCGGCGCCGTCTTGCACCCACTGTGCCGCCCCCGCCGGCAGCACGGTGCCCGCGAGTGCCACGCACAGTGCGGCGACGATTGCGATCTGTTTCATGATGGTAGCTCTTAGCCTCCCGCCCCTCATACCCCGCCGGGCGGGGGAAGTTTCCCCGGCCGCGCGCCGGTCAGCCCGGCCGGAACGCTGCCCGCAACACGTGCCCCAAAGCCTCCACCGGCGCCCCGTCGCGTAACGCCATGACCTGCGCCTCGAGCTGCGCAGCCGCCGCGTCGCCCATGCGCATCGTCGCCAGCGCACGAAATTTTTCGCGCCGAATCGCAGAGGTGGCGGGCGCTTCGCGCGTCCCGGGCGCGCCGGCCTTCGTCGCGTGGGCCGTCGTGCCGCCGCGCACCCGCACCGCAACCGTCGACGCGATGCGCGTGCCGTGGCGCTCTTCGAGTTCTTTGCTCGGCAAGATCTTGACGCGCTTCATCAGTTCGCGCACATCCTCGTCGTGCAGCAGCTCGTCGCGAAACTGCGCGAGCGAACAATCGCCCTCGATGAGCGTCACGGCGACCACGTATGGGAGGCTCATCCGGGCCGCCGCCAGCGTGGCGGGCGTTTCGTTTGCGCCCTCGTCCGCGCGTGACGCGGGCTGGTGCACGATCACCGCTCCGATGTCGGCGGGCCGCAGGTTTGGACGCGCCTGGGCGATCTCGCGCGCGCACGCGATCGCCGCGTGCAGCCCGTGCATCGCCGGGTAGAAGCGGGTCGCGTTGTCCTCGATGCGGAGGCGTTCGAACTCGTCGCTCGCGCCGGCCTCGAGCGCAGCGTCGCCGTATACCGCGATGAAGCCCTGCGGGCCGCCGAACGGGTCGTCCGGCCCGCGCAGGCCCGACCGCGCCAGGCGCGCCGCGACGATGCCGTCGAGGGCCGCAAACGATGCGTGCATCGGCCCCGCGAGGCTGCCCGACCGCAACGCGGGGCGGCCGCCCGCGGCTCGATCGGCTGCCAGCGCCAACGCCGCGGCGGTCTCGCGATCGTCGAGACCGTAGAGCCATGAAGCGGCCGCGGCGCACCCGACCGCACCGAGCGTTCCGGTGGAATCCCAACGAGTCGCGTGCGCGGGTCCGGCGGCGTGGCCCAGGCGCGCCGCGACTTCGTAACCGCGCACGATTGCTTCGAGCATGTCGGTCCCCGAACGCCCGAGTTCCTCGCAGAGGGCGAAGCTCATCGGAACGAGCGAGGCGTTGAAGTGCGCGTCGATCCCGCAGAGGTAGCTGTCGTCGTACTCGAGCAAGCGGATCGCCGCGGCGTTGATGGCGGCCGCCGCGAGCGCGCTCGTGCCCGGCTGCCGGCCCACCAGCGTGCATCCCTCGCCCGGGAAGAGTTCGTGAAAGGCTGCGGTCAGCGTATCGAGCGACTCGGCCTCGAGCACGGTTCCGGCGATCGCGACGCCGATCGCATCGAGCACGAACCACCCCGCGAGTTCGCGCGCGCCGGCAGTGACGGCGGCGCGGTCACCGATCGTCGCGACCAGTGCGTCGATGAGGGGCGGCGTCGGCCCGGCAGGCGTCGTCTCGACCACGGTCACCTATCATGCGAGCGCTCTCCGTCGCTCCCCTGCAGAGGAAGCGCCCGCTACTTCACGACGATGACGGCCACGCCCAGGATGCTGAAGAGGAAAACGATCAGGAACGCCCAGATCAGGCCCTTGACGATCAGTTGGCGCCGCGACCGCGCGGAGCGCGTCTCGTGCGTCGAGTGGCGCGGTTTCACGACGTCTGCGCGCGGGGCGCAGGGGCGCCCCACAGCCGGTCGAGGTTGTAGAACGCACGCTGCTCCGGGGTGAAGACGTGGACGATGATCGGTCCGGCGTCGATCAGGATCCAACCGCCGTCGGCGTAGCCTTCGGTGCGGGCGACCGCGAAGCCGGCGGCGCGCACCTTTTCGACGATCCCGTCGGCGATCGAGCGGGTTTGGACGTTCGAGCGCCCCGTCATGACCACGAACGCATCGGCCACGATCGTGCGGCCGACGAGCTCGAGGACGACGACGTCTTCGGCCTTTTTGTCCGCCGCGGCGTCGAGGACGACGTCAAGCAATTCCGGCAGTGTGGGTCTCTCTTTCGGTCAGGCGGCGCTCGAGCGCTGCGGCGAGGGCGAGGGTCCGGGGCGCCGGGGTGAGTCCGCGCGCGGCCAAGTAGCTGATGCTCGACCCGACGACGGCCATCGTCGCCCGGTCTAGGTCTTCGCGTGCGAGCGCGGCAAACGCTGCGCGTTCGGGAAACTTGCGCCCCGGTTCCAGGGCATCGGCCAGATAGACGATCGTGTCGAGGCGCGACATCGACGGGTCGCCCAAGGTGTGCTTGCGGATCGCCGAGAGCACGCCTTCGTCGGCGCACTCGAAGCGCTCGCGCGCGAGTTCGGCCCCGACCCGCGCGTGCAGCACGACCGGGTTGGCTTCCTCGAACGCGTCGATCGGCAGCCCGCGCTGCGCGCACTCCTCGCGCAGCTGCGTTCCTGAGTACAGGCGGGCGAGGTCGTGCAGCATCCCCGCGCACAATGCGCGGCCGGGATCCTCACCGTGCCGGCGCGCGAGCTGCATCGCCATCCGCGCGACCCCGAGGGTGTGCACGAAACGCTTGCGCTGCGCGAAATTCTCGCGCACCCGGCGCGCGAGCCGGACGAACGCCGTGCCGGTCACGACGGCGCGATCTCGCGGAACACGGTCGCGCCGATCGACTTGCCGCCGATCGTCGCCGGGTGGAACGTCTGCGCGAGCGCCGCCTTGACGACCGCGTCGTCGAAGCCCGGTGCGCCGCTCGATACGAGGACCGTCGCCGAGGCGACCGCCCCGTCGCGGTCGACGTCGATACGCACGATCGCCGGCCGCGGCGGCGGCGACGCGCCGTGCAGGGCCGGATGCACTGCGCCGGTCGCGCGCGGCGCCTTGTACGCAAGCGCCAGCGCGTCGTCGGCCGGCAAGAAACCCATGCGCCCCAGCGACAGGCGGTCGCCGAGCACCGCGCGCGTCAGCACGCCCTTCGCGTCGAAGAACAGCGCCAGTTCGCGCGCCGGGGACAAGCGGAACAGCTTCGCGCCGTTGTCGGTCGCCAGGTCGGAGATCGTCGAGAGCTCGGCCTGGGCGTTGGCGAGGGTGTAGGTGCCGAACGTCAGCGTGCGCGGTTTGCCGTCGACGGTGAACGCGATCGGCGGCGCCGGGCCCGCGGGGGTGAAATCGATCGCCAACACCTTCGCGTCGTCGTCGGTGATCGCAATCAGCGTAGCGCCTTTCGCCGACCAGTTCCAACGATGTCCCAGGTCGGTCGACTGCACGTCGACGGGATAGCCGAGCGTGCCGACGAGCCCCGCCACCGACGAGCCGAGCGTGATGCCGCCGAGCGAGAGCGGGGACGTGGTCGCGTCGGCGGCGCGCGCGGCGCGGGGGCGCAGCGTGCAGGCGGCGAGAGCGGCGAGAAATCCCGTGCGTTTCACCGTTCGCGTTCGCGGACGACCTCTTCGAGCGCGGCGCGTAGAACGCGGAGCCGATTCGCGTACAGCGTGCCGCGCAGGTTGCCGGCCCACATGACGAGCGCGTTCTCGTTGTTGTCGGAGTAGTAGCCGCGGCGCGTCGAAACGACGGTGAACCCGTATTTCTTGTAGAGATTCTGCGCGGCTTCGTTGCTCTCGCGCACCTCGAGCGTGATCCACGACGCTCCCTGCTCGATCGCGCGCTCGAGCAGATGCAGCAGCATCTCTTCGCCGTAGTTCTTCCCGCGCAGGTCGGGGTGGACGGCGATCGTGGTGACGTGAGAGTCTTCCATGATCACCCAGATGCCGCCGTAGGCGACGATTTCGCCGTCGAGCCGGCCGACGTAGTAGTGGGCGAGCTTGTTGTCGTTGATCTCGTTGGCGAACGCGTTGGGCGGCCACGACGACACGAACGAAAGGGTCTCGATGCGCAGGACGACCGGGATGTCGGCCGGCGTCATCGCGCTGATGTCGAGCCTTCGCGGTGAATCCGACTGCGGGCGCGAGAGCTCGGCTTTCACCGCAGCGCCGCCGGCACGCGCACCGCGGGCAGTTCGCCGTAATCGGGGCGCACTTCGTGCACGCTGCGGGCCGCCGGGGCGTCACGCGCGAGCTCGGCGATGGCGACGGCCGCGAGCGCGGCGCGGGGCTCTACGATATGCACGCGTAGCGCGCCTTCGGCAAGCGCGTCGAGGACGTCCTCCGTCGCGCCGGCCAGCATCACGTCGCCGGCGGCCTTCGCGGCCAGCCCGGCGATCGTCTCGCGCACGGGCCCGCACGCGACGAAACGCTCCCCCTGCATCCGCAGCCGGGCACACACGATGCCCGGCCGGCCGGTGACGACGGCCAAAGCCGGCTCGGCGAGACCGGCCGGTTCGAGCGCATCGTACGACGAGACCGGGACCAGGGGCAGGCGAGCGGCCAGCGCCAGCGACTTCGCATACGCGATGGCGATGCGCAGGCCGGTGAAGGAGCCCGGGCCGATTCCCACCGCGATCGCCTCGAGGTCGCCGAGGGCGAGGCCGGCCTCTGCGAGCGTCGCGGCGACCAGGGCGAGGCCGCCTTCGAGCGTGCGATCGGCCGGGATGCAGCGCGACCGGAGGTGCCGGCCGTCGACGACCGCGCACGAGAAGGAGCCGAGCGCTCCGTCCAGAGCGAGCAGGCGCCCGCGCGTCATGGGCGGCCTCCCGCGCCGGCCGCGAGTGCTTCGATCGCCACCGACCGCGGCTCGTCGCCCGAGCCGGCGATCTCGACGTCGTAGGTCGCCCGGGGGACGAGCGAAGGGGCCCGCTCGGGCCACTCGACGGCCACGATCGCGTCGGGACCGAAGGCCTCTTCGAGCCCCATGTCGAGCAGTTCGCGCTCGTCGTCGATCCGGTAGAGGTCGAGGTGGTGGAGGTTGGGGGCGACTCCGTAACGGTGCCAAAAGGTGAAGGTCGGGCTGCTTACCGAGTCCTCGCCCGTCAGCTCTAGGGCGAGCCCGCGCACGAAGGTCGTCTTTCCGGCCCCGAGCGGGCCGCGCAGGGTGACGACGTCACCCGGCCGCAGCCCGCGGGCGAAGCCGCGGGCGAGGTCGATCAAGGCTTGCGGCGTCGCGGCGACGCTTCGAATGGGCACCGCAAGATGATACCTCGGAAGCCGTCGCGAACGAAAGTCCAGTGTTTTGGCGTGTGAACGACGTGCTCGTGGGCGTCGTAACCGGGGCGATTTGCTCGGTCGCGGCCGCGATCATCGAAGGGGCGATCGCCGCCGCGCGTGTTTTTTCGTTCGGTCACTTCGGCAGCGGCTGGTTGACGAAGCTCTTGTTCATCGCCCTGCTCGGGGCGGTGGCCGGCGGCATCCTCGGCGTCGTGATGACCGCCTTTGCCAAGCCACGGCAGGCCCGATGAACGCGGCCGATCTCGCCGAGGTGGCCAAAGCGGCCGCCGAAACGGCTGTCCAGACGGCGTGCATGGCGGTGCGCGACGGGGCCGAGCGCATCAAGGCCGACTTGGCCAACGGAACGCTGACGCTGCGCGAAGAGCTGGAGCCGGCGGCGTCCGGTCCGGGCGAGAACGCGTACGACATGGACGCGACCGCGCACTACGGCGCGGCGGACGACTCGCGGTTCGAGACGCTCGCCCCCGCGCCGCCGGTGCGGCCCGCCGCCGAGCCGGAACCGTCTGCGTTCGACTTCGAAGTCGAGACCGACGAAGACGGCATCCCGAAGTGGGAGTGACCGTCCCGCCAGTATTGCAGCCACGAACCAGGAGACCGTAACCGCGCGCATCACTCGCTAGCAGCGCGCGTCCCACCACCATGCACAACGATCGAATCACATCCGTAAACGTCGAAGACGAAATGCGGGAGTCGTACCTCTCGTATGCGATGTCCGTCATCGCCTCGCGGGCGCTCCCCGACGTGCGCGACGGGCTCAAGCCGGTGCAGCGCCGCATCCTCTACGCGATGCGCGACATGGGGCTGCTGCCCGAGCGCCAGCACCGCAAGTGCGCCGGCGTCATCGGTGAAGTGCTCAAGAGCTTTCATCCGCACGGCGACAGCTCGGTGTACGACGCGCTCGTACGCATGGCGCAAGAGTTCACGCTGCGCTATCCGCTGGTCGACGGACACGGAAACTTCGGCTCGATCGACGGCGATCCGCCCGCGGCGTATCGTTACACCGAGGCGCGGCTCGCGCGTGCGGCGATGGACGTGCTGGCCGACATCGACAAAGAGACGGTCGACTTCATCCCCAACTTCGACAATCAGGGCACCGAGCCGACCGTGCTGCCGGGCCGGCTGCCGCAGTTGCTCGTCAACGGCTCGAGCGGCATCGCGGTCGGCATGGCGACGAACATCCCGCCGCACAACGTCGGCGAGATCTGCGACGCGGTCGCGGCGGTGCTGGAAGCCGAAGTGGCGGGCGAGGAAGTCGCCGACGACGCGCTGTTCGAGATCGTCAAGGGGCCCGACTTCCCGACCGGCGGCACGATCATGGGGATCGAGATGATCCGCACCGCGTATCGCACCGGGCGCGGCTCGGTGATCGTGCGCGGGCAGGCCGAGATCGTCGAGGAGCGCGGCAAGCACAAGATCGTCATCACCGAAGTGCCGTTCCAGGTTGCCAAGTCGCGCATCGTCGAGGCGATCGCCGAAGCGCACCAAGACAAGCGCATCATGGGGATCGCACGGCTCGACGACGAGAGCAACCGCAAAGGGATGCGCGTCGTCGTCGAACTGCAGCGTTCGGCGACGCCGAACGTCGTGCTCAACCAGCTCTACAAGCACACCCCGTTGCAGACCTCGTTCGGCTTCAACATGCTCGCGCTCGTGCCGGTGACGACCCAAGGGCGCACTGCGCTCGAGCCGCAGGTGCTCTCGCTGCGCCAGTTCCTCGAGCACTTCATCTTGCACCGCATGGACGTGGTCACGCGGCGCACGCGCTACGAGCTGCGCAAGGCCGAAGAGCGCGCGCACTTGCTCGAAGGCTTCAGGATCGCGCTCGACAACATCGACGAAGTGATCGCGATCATCCGCGGCAGCGAAAACGTCGAGGCCGCGCGGCAGTCGCTGATGGCGCGCTTCACGTTGACCGAGATCCAGGCCAACGCGATCGTCGACATGCGCCTGCGCACCCTCACCGGGCTCGAACGCAAGAAGATCGAGGACGAGTACGCCGAGCTGGTCAAGCTGATCGGCGAGCTGCAAGACATCCTCGCGAGCCCCGCCGCCGGGCGCCTGGGGCTGCCGCGGAGGATCGCGCAGATCATCAAGAGCGAAACCGAAGACGTCAAGAAGCGCTTCGGCGACGCGCGCCGCACCCAGATCGTCCCGATGGAAGACGAGTTCGCGATCGAGGACATGATCCCCGACACCGAAGTCGTCGTCACCTCGACCGTCGGCGGGTACATCAAGCGCGTCACCGTCGACACGTTCCGCGCGCAGAACCGCGGCGGACGCGGCGTCGTCGGCATCTCGAACCTCAAGCGCGAAGACGTCGTGCAGAACTTCTTCGTGGCCACGACGCACCAGCACATCCTGTTCTTCACGAACAAGGGGCGTGCGTACCGGCTGCGCGGCTACGAGATCCCCGACACGACGCGCCAGGCGCGTGGAACCGCGCTCGTCAACTTGTTGACCCTGCCGCCCGGCGAGGTGGTGACGGCCGTGTTCCCGATCCGCAAGTTCGAAGCGGACAACTACCTGGTGATGGTCACCAAGGCCGGCGTCATCAAGAAGACGCCGCTGCAAGAGTTCGCCAACGTACGCCGCAACGGCCTCAACGCGATCGGCCTCGACGACGGCGACGAACTGCTCGCGGTCGATCTCTCCGACGGTTCGCGCGACATCATCCTCGCCACCCACGACGGCATGGCGGTGCACTTCAACGAGCGCGACGTGCGCCCGATGGGGCGCAACGCGCGCGGCGTCCGCGCGATCACGCTGGCCGCGGGCGACGCGGTCGTCGCGATGGACGTCGTCGAGGACGACCGGCGCGAGGTGCTGATCGTCACCTCGCACGCCTACGGCAAGCGCACCCCGATCGACGACTACCGGCACACCTCGCGCGGCGGCAAGGGCGTCAAGGCGTTCGCCAAGGAGAAAGAGATCGGCTACGTCGTCGATCAGATCTTGGTCAAGCCCGACGACGAGCTCCTGATGATCACCTCGGCCAATCAGGTGATCCGCATCCGGGTGGGCGACATCCGCCGCGCCGGCCGCTCGACCAAGGGCGTGCGGTTGCAGCGGCTCGATGCAGGCGATGAGGTGATCGCAATCGCAAACCTCGGCAAGCAATCCAAGCAGATCGCCGACATCACCGGCGAGCCCGCCGAACTGCCCAACGGCAAGTAAAGCAGAGGAGAGACCTGTGGCCGTAACCGGGATCACCTTCACCATGTATCCCGTCAGCGACGTCCCGCGCGCCGTGGCGTTCTACCGCGACGTATTGGGGCTAACCAAGGAAGGGCTCGAACTCGACTACTGGGTCGAGTTCGACGTCGCCGGCAGCACCTTCGGCGTCGGCAACTTCGAGCAAGTGGGGACGCCGGGCACCGCCCAGTCGCTCGCGCTCGAGGTCGACGACCTGCCGGCGCTCCGCGCGTCGCTGCTGCAGCAGGGCGTCGAGTCGACCGACCCGTTCGAGACGCCGGTCTGCTGGATCTCGACGATCAGCGACCCCGACGGCAACAAAGTCTACCTGCATCAGGCCAAGACGGCGTAGCACGTCGGCGCGACCGACGATTTCGCGCGCGCCAACAGTGCGGTCGAGCTGTGGTTGCCGGCAGCGGACAACAGGAGAACCTCATGATTTCGCCTGCGCAAAAATCGACCGTCGAGTCTCAACCCCTCATCGCGGTGCGCGACGTTCGCGCAAGTAGCCGCTGGTACACCGAACTTCTCGGAGCCGACGCACTTGCGGAACATCCGCATCGCGACGCGTACGATCGCATCTCGTGCTCGGGTCAGTTGGTTCTGCAGTTGCACGCTTGGGACGAGGAAGACCATCCCAACCTCGTCAACGCCGCAGCCGCGCCGCCCGGACACGGCGTCGTGCTGTGGTTTCAAGTCGCCGACTTCGACGCGGCCGTGGAGCGAGCGCGCGGCTTGAGCGCCGACGTCATTGCCGAACCGCACGTCAACGACCGGCCCCAACACCGGGAGATGTGGCTTCGCGATGCCGACGGGTACGTCGTCGTGATCGCGAGCCCCGACGGCGAATGCAGTTCGTAGCCCCGCAGGGCAGGCCCGATCGGTTTCGCTAAGCGCGATCCAGCAGCGCCGGCACTTCCGCCGTGTCGGCGCCCACCAGCGGGGCGGGGCGGACCTCGAGCTGCACGCCCTCGATCGTCCAGATCGGGCCGTACACGACCTGCGGACCGACTTCAGCGTGTTCCACCGTGCGGAAGTAGCCGCGCGCGTGGAGTTGCGGATCGGCGAGCAGGCCCGGAATGTCTTGCGCGATACCGGCGGCGACGCCGCTCGCTTGCAGCGTCTCGAACGCGTCTTGCGGCGTCAGCGTGGCGGTCCACGCCGAGATGGCGGCGTCGATCTCGGCGCGGCGCCGGCGGCGTGCCTGCCGGGTCGCGAACGCGTCGTCGTCGCGCCACTGCGGGCGCCCGATGGCCGCGCACAAGCCTCGCCATGCCGCTCGATCTTCGACCGCCACGACGATCCAGCGATCGTCGCCGGCGCACCGGTACGCGCCCTGCGGAACGTCGTAGGGGTCGTCGTTGCCGTGCCACTCCGGCGGAATGTTTCCGTCGGGAAAGCGCACGAACAGATCGGAGAGCAACGTGACGGACACCTCGAGTTCCGAGAGATCGATGTAGCAGCCCTCGCCGCTCGCGTCGCGGCGGCGTAACGCGGCCAGGATCTCGAAGGCGCCGAACAGCGCCGACGCGGTGTCGGGGAACACGCCGCCGGCCGCTTTGGGGACGCCGTCCTCGTAGGCCGTCAGGCCGCACAGCCCCGACCACGCGTCGAGCGACGGGCCGTAGCCGACGTAACGCGCTTGCGGGCCGCTCTGACCGAAGGCCGAAAGCGAGCACATGATGATGTCCGGCTTCTCGGCGCGCAGGTCGTCGTAGCCGAGTTCGAGGCGGCGCATGACCCCGGGCGAAAAGTTCTCGACGACGACGTCGCTCGTGGCGACCAGCCGGCGCGCCAAGGCGCGTCCCGCGGGCTGCGCGAGATCGATCTCGACGCTCTTCTTGTTGCGGTTTTGGCTGTTCCACACGCCACTGCGGTTCGGTCCCGGGCGTCGTTCCGGATAGGGCCCTTGGCGGCGGTGGACGTCGAGCCGCTTTTGGCTTTCGATCTTGATCACTTCGGCGCCCATGTCGGCCAGGGTCGCGGTGCAGTACGGAGCCGCCCACACGTGACCGAAGTCGATGATGCGAATGCCCTCCAGCGGCTTCATCCCACGTGCGCTCCCATCGGGCCGCCGGCCGTCGTCCGGTAGGGACGCTTGACGAACAGCCGTGGTGCGAAATCCGGGCCGCCGGCCGCTTCGAAGAAGTGCCGGTCGTGCAGTTGGGCGATGGCGGTGATGTCGCGCAACGTGTTGACGGCGGCGAACGGAACCGAACGCCGCTGCGCTTCCCACGCGATCTCGCCCTTCGTGTGTTCGGCCAGCCACGGCAGCATGCGGCGTTCGATATCGTGCCGGTGCTCGAAGCGGAAGTCGTTCTCGCAGTAACGCGGATCGCGCGCCCACTCGGGATCGCCCATCATCTCGACCAGCCCGGTCCAGTGGTGCTTCTCGACGACTTGCAGAAACACGTAGCCGTCGCGGCACGGTTTGACGCCGTAGGGCGCGAGCTTCCAGACGCGCATGAAGCGCGACGCGCGAATGCCTTCGTAGACCCAAAGCGCGATTTCGCGCCGCATCGTCGGGACGAGCATTTCGACCATCGACAAGTCGACGTGTTGGCCGCGGCCGGTGCGGTCGCGCAGGCGCAGCGCGGCGAGGATCGCGCCCGCCGCCGAGATGCCGCAGTAGAACGACACGAGCGAGCCCGGCATCTTCAGCGGTGGTTGCTCGCCTCCGTCGCCGCGCTGTTCGATATCGCGCGGCGTCAAGTACGCAAGGCCCGCCCCGAACGCGGCAACCGCGTCGCTTCCGCGGTAGTCGCCGTAGGGCCCGGTCTGTCCAAACGGTGAGATCGAGGCCACGACCGCTCGCGGTGCAACCCCGGAAAGGCGCGCGAAGCCCAGCCCCAGGCCGGCGTGCTCCGAGGGCCGGAAGTCCTCGATGACGACGTCGGCGCGGCGCAGCAGGGCGGTGAATTCGGCTTGCCCTGCGCTGGTGGCGGGGTCGAGCTCGACGTTCGTCTTGCCGGCGTCCAGATACGCGCGCAGGGCGGGTTCGTCGTCGCGCCGCGGCGTTTCGACATTGCGGTAGACGACGCGCACCACTTCGCTCGCCTCGCGCACCAGCAGCTTCGCGGCGTAGGCGCCGGCGAGGCCGCGCGCGCACTCGACGACGATCACCGCCCGCTCACGAGGCGGTGACGGTGCCGGTCGCGACCCCGACGATCACCCGCTCGCCGCGCGCGTTCTCGATCCAGACGTCGCAGTGCAGCCGCACGCCTCCGGCGAGCGTTTCGCGTTGCGTCACGACGCCCTTGGCGATGCAGAAGTCGTCGAGGCGCACCGGGCGGCGGAACGTCAACGAACACGTGCCGCCGTCGATCCAGCCTCGTCCGAAGCAGGCGCGCAGCTGGCGAAAGATCAGCGACGCGACTTGCGGCCCGGTGGCGACCGGCGCCGCCAGCCCTTCGCGGCGCGCGGCTTCGGCGTCGGTATGGATCGTCTGCTCCGTCCCGCGGCGGAAGTCGTCGGGCGAGAACTGACGCGCGATCGACAGAAGTTCGGTGCCGGGTGCGGCGTCGGCGCGCAAGTAGGCCGCCATCTCAGATGCGCTCCGGCTTGATGCCGGAATCGACGCCTTCGCCCGCGCGCGGCGTCGCGCGATCGAGCACGTCGAGCAAGTGCGTGCGCTCGGTGCGGAACACGACCCCGCCCGCGTCACGGCCCTCGGCGGCGACGACCACGAACTCGCGCTCGTTCTTCACGTACTTGTCCTTGATCCAGCCCTTGACCGAGACGACCGTGCCGGCCTGGATGGGGCGCACGTTCTCGAGCTGCCATTTGTAGAGCAGCCCGCGCACGTTGTAGCGGCGAGAGAGGAGCCAGCGGGGCGGCCGGTACGTCGTCTGGGGCGGCGCGACCCGCGCTCCCCATGGCGACTCGAGGCTGTACCAGGCGTCGTAGTCGGAGTCGAGACGGCACTGGGTGTCGATGGCCGCCTCGTCGACGGTCCATTCGATCTCCCCCAGATCGGCCCCGACCTCGATCTCGTCGAAGGTGGCGCGCTTGCCTTGCGCGTCACGGTCGACCCGTGTCATCTCGCTCAAACTAGGCCCTCCAGCCACCTCGGCGGCGATGTGTGAATTCGCCCGACACTCCAAAGTGCTCTACACTTGCGACATTGAATACCCTCCCGCCTTCCTCGCAATCCTCGAAATCTTGCGCTACTAATAGACTTTGTGGTAAGTAACGGAAAGCGGGCCAGCCTTAGTGTTCAGCACTGAGCCCTACGTTCCAGTTCTTCGAGTGCCGCCGGCGAGGTGGCTGCCGGTGGGGGTTGACGGGATGCATGGTTGGCGAGCGTTCTCGCGCGATGAGGCGGACGGTGACTCGGGGTCCGGCGGATTCTCGCGCTCGTTCGCGCCCGAGTCGTGGGCCGGTTCGCTCGTGGGCGCGATCGCGGAGGCGATCGCTCAGGCAATCATCGAAGGGCGCCTTCGGCCCGGCGACGATCTCAACTCGATCGATCTTTCGCGCCGCTTCGACACGAGCCGCGCGACCGTCCGCGAGGCGTTGTTGCTGCTCGAAAAGGAAGGCCTCGTCGAGATCGTTACCAATTTGCGCCCCCGCGTGCGCCCCATCGGCATGGACGAAGTGCGGCAGATCTATCAGGTGCGAGCGTCGCTCTACGGGCTCGTTGCCGAACTGATCGTGGATCACGCGACCGACGATCAGCTCGCGACCCTCCAGCCGTCGCTCGAGCGAATCGCGCTTGCGGCGCAAGCGGGTGACGTCGACGCGTATTTTTGGGCGAACGTCGCGTTTCGCCGGCAAGAGTTCGAGATCTGCGGCAACGCGGTCGCGCAGCAGATTCTGCGCTCGCTCGGTCTGCGCGTCTTGCAACTCCGTCACATGAGCGCGACCCCGGGCGACCTCGACGACGCGCGTTCGAACCATGAGGCGCTGCTGCGCGCGTATCGAACGCGCAACGCGCCGCTCGCGGTGGCGTTGACGCGTACGGCCGTGTTCGACGCGCTGGCGCGGATCGAGCGGTCCGGCTGGACCGGCGCCGAAGTGCCGGAGCGACGCCGCCGGCGGCGCGGCCGCCCATCCTCTCACCCCATCCCGGAGCAATAGTCCATGCGTTCAGTGTTCTCTCGCCGGCATTTCGGCGCCGGCAGCGCGGCCGCGTTCGCATCGATCGCGGTCGTTCGCTCGCAGGCCCGCGCCGCGCAGTTCGAATGGAAGTACGGCAACGATCTGGGCGGCGAACATCCGTTGACGGTGCGAGCCGTCGAAGCGTTCCGGAAAGTCTATAACGAGACGAACGGCCAGCTCTCGATCAAACCGTTTCCCAACAGCGCGCTCGGCGGCGATCCGGCGATGCTGACGCAACTGCGCTCCGGCGCGCTCGAGATGCTCGGCTTTCCCGGCGGTCTGCTCGACGTCGTCGTGCCCGTGGCCGCCATCGAGAGCCTGGCCTTCGCCTTCAAAGATCGCGAGACGGTGTTCGCAGCGTTCGACGGCGACCTCGGGGCGGTCGTGCGCAAGGAGATCGCGACCAAGAGCGGGATCGTGGCGATGGACCGCGTCTGGGACGGCGGCTTTCGCGACATGACGAGTAGTCTACGGCCGATCCGTAATGCCGAGGACATCCAAGGCTTGAAGATCCGCTCGGCGCCGGGTAAGCTGCGTGTCGATTCGCTTCGCGCGATGGGGCTCTCGCCGACGGTGATGGCGACGCCTGAAGTCTACGCCGCGCTGCAGACGCACATCGTCGACGCGCAAGAGACGTCGCTCGTGACGTTGCAGACGCAGCACTGGTACGAAGTCCAAAAATACGCGGCGCTCACGCACCACATGTGGGGCGGCTACTGGATTCTGATCAACCCGGACAAGTGGAATTCGCTCCCGCCCGCGTTTCAAGAGAGCGTTCGGCGCAACATGAACGCGGCTGCGTTGCTGCAGCGGCGCGACGTCGATCTGCTGACCAAATCCGTGCAAGACCGGCTCGAACGCGCCGGCCTGACCTTCACTCCGTGCGACCGTGCGAGCATGAAAGCGAAGGTCGTCGCGAGCGGATACTATCCGCGCTGGAAAGCGGAATTCGGTCCGGTCGCTTGGACCGCGCTCGAAAAGTACACCGGCCCGCTGGGATAGCGCCGGAGTAAAGAACCTCCTTCGGATCGAAGTCGGCATGGTGGTGCCTTGGGGCGATCGACGATGGAAACCGATGCGTTATGCCGCGCGCTGCGAAGCACGCCGGCGCGAGCTCGACGCTGCCTTACAGCGGTTCGTCGCGTTCTGCGGGACGCTTCCGGACGTTCGCGCGGCGTACGTCTTTGGCTCGTACTCGGCGGGCAAGGTCGGGCCGTCGAGCGATCTCGACCTCCTGATCGTGCGCGAGAAGGACGGCTCGCGCGCCGAGCGCGTCGCTGAATTCTATACCGCTGCAGCGAATATCGGGGTCGGCTTCGACGCGATCGCCGTGCTGCCGGACGAGTACGCACGCCGTTTGCCGCAAACGTCGTTCGGGCGCACGATCCTGGCGACGGCGAAGCAGGTCTATGCAGCCTGACCGGTTCGGGGTTGCGCACAACTGGCTCGCGGAAGCCGAGGTCGATCTCGATACCGCCGATTTGGTCCAGGTGCGACACCCGAACGTCGCGTGCTTTCACGCTCAGCAAGCTGCAGAAAAAGCGTTGAAAGCCTATCTGGTCGCGGTATGCGGAGATCAGCCGCAATCGCACCTCGCCGAGCATTTGCTCTCCGCCTTGCGCGCCGTGGAGATCGTGCCGCCGCTCGATGTGCGCGATGCGGCGATCGCGCTAGATCGCTACTACATCCCAGCCCGCTACCCTGATGCACTCGGCGGAGCGAGTCCCTCGTCGGTGTTTCAAATGCAGGACGCGCAGGCGGCGATGACGCAGGCGAGATCGGTCGTTGCGTGGAGCCGAAGCGGCGTGCATTCGGAGCGTGATTCCGCGCCGGACAGTCCTTCGCAGTAGCTTCGTGCGCGCTACCCCGGTACGCGGATCAGTCCGCGCTTGTAGTCGCCGATCGTGCACGTGTGCGTCACCATGCCGGTGCCGTCCCAGACGTGCAGCAGAAAGCCCGGCGGTTCGAGCGTGAGCCCCAGTGGGACGCGCACCCGCAATTCGAGGACGATCTGGTGGGCGGTGCTCGGGGCGGTGCATGCGATCGTGCCGCGCCAGCGCACTTGCATCGAGCGGTGGATGTGCCCGCAGGTAATGCGCTCGATGCACGGGTAGCGCGCCACGAGTGCGCCGAGCGCGTCGGCATTGCCGAAGCCGTTTCCGTCCATCAACTTGATCCCGGTGCGGAACGGCGGGTGGTGCATGAAGATCAGGGTCGGGCGATCGGGCTCTTCGCGCAGCCGCGCTTCGAGCCACGCGAGCTCGTCGCTGCTCACGGCGCCGCCCGACTGGCCCGGGACGGTCGTGTCGACGGCGATGAGGCGCACCGGATAGCGCTCGACGACGTAATGCACCGGTCCGTGTTCGGGCAGGTAATCGCCGTCGGCGAAGGCCTCGCGAAAACGTTCGCGGTCGTCGTGATTGCCCGGAATCGCGAGCAGCGGAATCTCGAGCGGGGCCAAGAGCTTGCGCAAGCGCTTGTACTCTTTTGCCTTCCCTTCGTCGGTCAGGTCGCCGGTCGCGATCACGACGTCGGGCCGCGGCCGCAGGCCGTTGATCTGCTCGACGGCGCGCCGCAGATAGCGCGCCGTGTTGACCATGTGATGGACCAGCTTGCCCTTACGCTTGATGTGCGTGTCGGTGATCTGCGCGACGATCATCGGAGGCGCCGTTCGGGTCGAGGCCGAGGCTGCCCCTGCCGCCGCCTCTGCGGCAGGTCAGGCTCCCCCCGCCGTTAAGCAATCGCGCAGTGAACGTCCGCGACTTCGCGTCTCGCATGCTCGGGGTTCTGCCGCGGCGCGAGCCGCCCGACCCTCAGGCGCGCGCCGCAGCGATCGCCGCTCTCATCGACGACTCCGCACTGAGTCTCAACTTCGTCGTGCTGACGATGGCGTCGTGCGCGATCGCGACCTTCGGCTTGCTCGAGAACAGCCCCGCGGTCATCATCGGGGCGATGATCATCGCTCCTCTCATGACGGTGATCCAGGCGGTTGCCTACGGGGCGCTCGAGGGCGCCGCCCCGACCTTCTGGCGCGGGACCGCAACCCTCGCGGCGGGCGTGGCGGTCGCGGTCGTGCTGTCGGCATTGCTGGCGCGCTCCGTCGGGCTCTCCGAGTTCGGCAGCGAGATCCTCTCGCGGACCCGGCCGAATCTGCTCGACTTGGGCATCGCGCTGGCCGCCGGCGCGGTCGGCGGCTTCGCCCGCGTGCGGCCGTCGGTCGGCAGCGCGGTTGCCGGGACCGCGATCGCGGTCGCCCTGATGCCGCCGCTCTGCGTCGTCGGCATCGGCCTCGCGCAAGCCGATTGGGCGGCGAGCTTGGGCGCGGCGATCCTCTTCGCCACCAATCTGCTCGGGATCACGCTCGCCAGCATGCTGGTTTTCCTCGCGGCCGGATACGCGCGCCGGCGGGCGGGCACGGCGCTCGCCTGGACCGGCGCGCTGACCGCGCTCATCGTGGTACCGCTCGTGATCAGCCTCCAGACCCTCGTGCGCCAGAGCGCGCTCGAGAGCGCGCTGCGCCACGCCTTGACCGCTCAGACCGTGACCTTCGAACGCGCGACCCTCGTTTCGAGCGACTTCAACTGGCTCTCCGACCCGCCGACTGCGACCCTCGTGGTCAGGGCGAGCCAAACGCTCACCTCGCACCAAGTGGCGCTGCTCGAGGCCTTCGCGCGGCGCCAAACGGGCCAGCGTTTCCACCTCGTGATCGACGTCGCTCAGGTTCAGCAAGTCACCTCTGCCGCCTACGAGTCGGGCAGCGCCCCCTCGCCCTCGCCCTCGGTGAGCCCGTCGCCCGCGCCGTGAAACCGCCGCATGCTCAACGGAGGTTGGAGGCGATGCGTATCGGTCGAACCGAGTTCTCCTGGAGGTCAACAATAACGCGATGAGTGCGCTCCCCGAAGTTTCCCAAGGCTCGTTCCAAAGCGACGTGCTGGGCGCCGACAAGCCCGTGCTGGTCGATTTTTGGGCTCCCTGGTGCGGACCGTGCCGCATGCTCGCCCCCGTGATCGAGAAGGTCGCGGGCACGATGAGCGATCAGGTGAAGTTCATGAAGCTCAATACGGACGAAAATCCGAGCATCGCCGGGGAATATCAAGTCTCCGGGATTCCGTGCCTGATTCTGTTCAAGGGCGGCAAAGCGGTCGATCGCATCGTCGGCTTCGTCCCCGAGGACAAGATCACGTCGATGCTCACCAAGCATCTCGCCGCCGCCTAAGACCGGCCCCGCGCCCGGCCTGAGGCCGGGTTTGCGCGAACTTCCCGCGGTGCACCGGCTCCTTTCCGAGCCGGTGCTCTTGGCGTTCACGGCCGGCCTCGGCGCGCCCGCGGTCAAGGCGGCCGTCGAAGCCACCCTCGACGAGGCGCGGCGGGCGATCCGCGCGGGCGGCGCGCCGCCGTCGCCCTCGAGCCTCGTGGCCGCGATCTCCGAGCGGCTGGCCGGCGAAGAGTCGCGCGGTCTGCTCGAGGTGCTCAACGGCAGCGGCATTCTGCTGCACACGAACCTCGGCCGTGCGCCGCTCGCATTCGAAGCGCTCGCCGCAATGACGCAGGTCGCGGGCGGCTACTCGAACCTCGAGTTCGACCTCGAGCGCGGCGAACGCGGCTCGCGCTACGAGCGCGTGAGCGCGCTGCTGCGCGACGTCACCGGCGCCGAGGATTCTTTGGTCGTCAACAACTGCGCGGCCGCGATCCTGCTCGTGCTCGACGCCCTGGCCAAAGGCCGCGAAGTCGTGGTCGCGCGCAGTCAACTGATCGAGATCGGCGGCGGTTTCCGCTTGCCCGACGTGTTGCGGCGCAGCGGCGCGACGCTCGTCGAAGTCGGCGCGACCAACCGCACGTACCTCGCCGATTATCGCCGGGCGCTGACCGCGCGCACGGCGCTCTTGATGCGCAGCCATCCGTCGAACTATCGCATCGAAGGGTTCACCGCCGAAGTGTCGGGCGGCGACCTCGCGGCACTAGGACGCGCGACCGGCATTCCCACGGTCGAGGATCTCGGCAGCGGCGTCGTCGTCGATCTCGAGACGTACGGCTTACCGCACGAACGGACGGTGCAGGAAGCGGTGCGCGAAGGGCTCGATCTGGTCGCGTTCTCGGGCGACAAACTCCTAGGCGGCCCGCAGGCGGGCATCATCGTCGGGCGGCGCACGCTGATCGCGCGCTTGCGCACGAATCCGCTGCTGCGTGCGCTGCGGGTCGACAAGGCGACGCTGGCCGCGCTGGCGGCGACGCTACGCCTGTACCTCCAAGACGGAGGCGTCTCGCGCATCCCATTCTACGCGATGCTCGGCGCGCCGCTCGAAGCGTTGCGGACGCGGGCCGAAGCGCTCGCCACGATCGTCGCGGGCGCGCGCGCAATCCCGACGACCGGCTACGCCGGCGGCGGTTCGCTCCCGCTTTCGGAGATCGCGTCGTGGGCGCTGGCGGTGCGCCGGGACGGGATCGACGCCAACGCGCTGGCCGCGCGCCTGCGCGCCGGCCGTCCCCCGCTGATCGCGCGCGCGTCGGGCGCCGACCTGCTCGTCGACCTGCGCACGATACCGCCGGCGCGCGACCCGGACGTCGCGGCCGCGTTCGCGCGCATCGAATAGCGCCGCATGCACATCCTCGGCACGGCCGGCCACGTCGATCACGGCAAATCGTCGCTCGTGCGGGCGCTGACCGGCACGAACCCCGACCGGTGGCTCGAAGAGCAGGTGCGCGGCATGACGCTCGACCTGGGCTTCGCGCACCTGCGCTTCCCCGACGGCGTCGAAGCCGGCATCGTCGACGTGCCGGGGCACGAGCGCTTCCTGCACAACATGCTCGCCGGCGCGGCGGGGATGGAACTGCTCTTGCTCGTCGTCGCGGCCAACGAAGGGCCGCGTCCGCAGACCCTCGAGCACCTCGCGATCCTCGATTACCTCAACGTCAAACGCACGATCGTCGTGCTGACGAAATCCGACCTCGTCGATGAAGAAGAGCTCGCGTTCGCCGAAGAGCTGACGCGCGAAGCGATCGCCGGATCGATCGCCCAAGGCGCGCCGGCGATCGGCGTCTCGACGCTGACCGGCGCCGGGATCGACGTGCTGCGCGGCGCGATCCACGATGCGCTCGCGGCGCTCGCGCCGCGCCAGCCGGCCGCACCGGTGTTCCTCCCGGTCGACCGCGTCTTCGCGCTCCCCGGCCACGGCACGATCGTGACCGGCACGCTGATGCAAGGAACGCTCGCAGTCGGCGATCAGCTCGTGTTGCAGCCGAGCGGACGCGAAGTGCGCGTGCGCAGCGTGCAGGTGTTCGGCGAACGCCGCGATCGCGTGAGCGGCGGCGCGCGGGTCGCCGCCAACGTGCCGGGCATCGAGGTCGGCGAGATCGCGCGCGGCGAGGTGCTCGCAAGCCCGTCGTTCACCGCGCAGACCTCGCTCGACGTCGAGTTCACGCCGTTGCCCGGCGCGCTTTCGATGCTGCGCCGCCGCACGCGCGTGCGCGCCTATCTCGGCTCGGCCGAAATTCTCGGCACGCTCGTGCTCGACGAAGCGCCGGCGAGCGCGGCGGCGGTGCGTGGCGCGCTCGTGCTGCGGCGGCCGGCCGCCGTGTTCCCGGGCGAAGCGTTCGTGCTGCGGCGCCTCTCACCCAAGGATTTGCTCGGCGGCGGCGTCGTCGCCGGCGCGCACGCCGGCATCGACGAGAACGACACCGACGATCCGGAACAAGCGGCCGTGCTGCGCGTGCTCGCGAGCGCCGGCCTCGCGGCCTTGCCGAGCGCGAAGATCGCAGCCGTCGCCAACGTGCGCGAGGATCGGCTCGAGACGGCGCTCGCCGAACTCGTCGCCGACGGACGCGTCCGCAAAGTGGCCAAGCCGGTGGCGTACGTCGATGCGCTCGCGTCGGCCGGGCTGCTCGAACGCGTCGACGTCGCGTTGCGCGAAGCGCACAAGACTGCGCCGTGGTCGATGGGGCTCACGTCGCTCGCGCTCGCGCGCACCCTCGCGACCGACGAACCGTTGCTGATGCGCATCCTCGCGAGCGCCGTCGAAGAGGGCGAACTCGTTTACCGCGGCGGCTACTACGCGACCCTCGATTTCACGCCGCAGCTCACCGACGCGCAACGCGCATTCTTCGAAACGGCGATCCCGCTCGATCCGGGGCAGCCGTGCCTGCCGGCGTCGTTACCGGAGGTCGTCGGCGCGATGAAGCAGGCCCGCATCGACGGCCTCTCCGCCGCCTTCGACATGCTGGTCGCAACCGGCGCCGTCGTCAAAGTCGGCGACACGCTCTACCGTGGCTCGCAGATCGCCGACATCCGGGGCAAACTCGAGGCCGCGCTGCGGCGCGATCGCGAGATCACCGCGGCCGCGTTCCGCGACCTGATCGGGACGTCGCGCAAGTACACGATCCCGTTGCTCGAGTGGTTCGACGCGACCGGCTTCACCGTGCGCAGCGGCGACCTTCGCATGCTGCGGGTCAAGCCGTCAGTCGCCGTCCGCGACGTGCCGTAGGCTAACGGAACTCAACCGCGAGCGCGCGCGCCGCGCGGCCCAGCGCGGAGTCCAAGGTCCAGAGGCGCGCTCCGCTCACGAGCGCCGACGCGAGCAGGTGGCCGTCGATCCAACCGATACCCTTGCCCCAGAGCCGGCGTTCCTCGATGAGGCGCAAGACGTCGTGGTGGTCGGCGAGCACGGCCTGCGGCAGCGCCGCGATGTCGTTCAAGATCGCTTGGCGCTTGCGAAGATTCCCACACGCGAGTTCTCCGGCCACGAACGGATGCATCAAGACGAGTTCCGCGCGTAGGAGCTCGGCGAACGCGGGATCACCGGTTCGAAAATGGTCGACCCATACCGACGTGTCGACTAAGATCATCGCCGAACGGTGCGCCGCCGGATCGCCGCCAGCTTCGGCTCGGTCCCGCCCAGCGCCGCCAGACGCCGGCTTGCCTCGCGGGCGATCAGCGCTTGCAGTCCCGCGTGGACGAGCGCCGTCTTTTCTTGAATCCCGGTTAGCTCACGGGCGCGTTCGAGCAGACGATCGTCGATGATCAGGGTCGTTCTCATGCATATGAGTATGCCTGTTCTGTATGCATCCGGTCAAGGAGCGGTGAGCACCCGGAGCCGTGAAGGCGCTAGAACGAACCTGGGATGTTGACGATGAATCCCTGCGGGTTGTTGTTGACGAGTTGGACGCCGATGACCGTTTGCTGGTACACGGAGTTGGCGGTCAGCGTTCCGATGGCAACCGGCGTGCCGGCCTGCCAGTTGCGAATCGGCAGGAAGAAGCCGACCTCGCCGCCACTGAGGGTCGCGTCGCCGATGACGTTATAGTAGCCCGGCCCGCCGGCGCCGGTGATCCCTTCGAAGTGGGTGACCCCGGTGCTGCCAGGGTAGTCGTAGGCGAGCATGTTCGAGCCCGAGAGCGTGCGCACGTAGCCGTGAATGCCGCTCGCGTTGGTGAAGTCCGCCGGCGAGCGCGATCGTGCTGCCGTCCTCCCAGATGCCGTACGCGGTCGTCGCGATCGACTTGGGAACGTTGATCAACGAATACGTCGACGTCGACGAGTCGTACATGAACGCGTTGGCCAGCGTCGGATACGTGCCGGGCATCGTCGGGGCGCTGACGACCGTGTCGGTGTTGCCGACGGCTTGATACGTCGCGTCGCCGTAGATGCTGTGCATGATCGTCTCGTTGCACTTCACCGGAACGCAATACGACGTGGGCGGATTGAGGGTCGTGTAGGCGTTCGATCCGGTGTCGTAGACGAAGCCTTGATTGTAGATCGACCCGGCGTTGAGATAGCTGCCGACGGCGCGGTACCCGAACGAGGTTACATCCGGTCCGTACGCTGCAGTCGACGCGGCGCCCGGGAAGCTCAGCGGCGTGAACAGCCCGTTGGACTGATTTTCAATTGCGCCGACCGTGGTGCCGCCGGTTTGATACACGTCGAACGTGATCAGATTCCTGCGGATCCCAGTCGGCAAGGCAGAGGTAGAAGCGGGAAACACGCTCGAGGGGACGAGGAGCGGTTGGAGTTGGAGCGCGGTCGACGGCCCGACCGGAACGTTGACGCCCGGCGTCGAGCAACCGGTTGCCACGAGGGCGGCGGCGATATACGCGGCACGAATTGAAGTTTTCAAGACTTATGCTGTTGCCCTCACGCGGTGAGAAGCCCTTGCCTGTAGAGCGGACAAGGATTGCCGTCCGGCGGATCGGTATCGACTTCCGACGACGCACGTGAAAGGAGCTCCGAATGAAGCCACAACCCGAACAGCTGCACACCGTCAATCCGGTATCTCGCGGTCGCGGACGCTCGGCGCTTGATCGCCTTCTTGCAGGCTGCGTTCGGCGGCGAAGTAACCGAGCAGCTCGAGTATGAGGGGCAGCTCAGCCACGCCGAGGTGCGCATCGGCGACTCGATCGTCATGATCGGCCAAATCCGCGGCGGCCAGCCTGCGATGCCGGCGATGCTCTATCTCTACCTCGACGACTGCGACGCGGCGTACGCCCGCGCCCTCGCCGCCGGCGCAACGAGCGTGATGGCCCCAGCCGACATGTACTACGCCGACCGCACCGGAGCGGTCGCCGATCCGTGCGGCAACCAGTGGTGGATTTCAACGCGTTTGGAAAATCTCTCGAACGAAGAGTTGCAGGCGCGGCACGCGGCCGAGATGGCGCGCCGCGCTAAACCTTGATCTCGATGCCGAATTCGACGACGCGATCGGCCGGCACCGACAAGCCGGCGGTCACCGGCTGCGAGTTGCGCAACAGAAACGCGTAGAGGCCGCGCCGCCACGCCCACATGCGGCCCCGATTCGGATCGCGCACGATCGCCGGCCGCGACAGGAAATACAACGGGTCGGCGAACGCTCTGGGGCCGAGCTTGCCGTCGCAGTGACCGATTACGTCGTCGACGGTCGCCATCTGCATGAAGCCGTAGCACGCCTTCACGCGGATCAGGTCGTCGGCGAGCACTTCGATCGAGACGCGCTTCTCCTCGTCGACGTACGGCTGGCGTTCGTAGAGGAACGTCATCAAGACGATGCGTTCGGAGAGGACGTCGTTGTGCAGCCAGTGGTGCTCGACGCCGAAGGGGACGCCCTCGGGATGAGCGGTGAGAAAGATCGCCGTCCCGCGGCCCCCTTTGGGTATCGGTCCGCGTTCGGCGAGAAACCGGTCGACCGGCGTCGAGAACTCCGCCAAGCGGCTCGCGAGGCGCCGCCGCCCGTCGACCCAGGTGGTGAAGACCGTGAAGACCGCGAGCGCGATGACCGCCGGGATCCATCCGCCGCGGCCGAGCTTGGGCAAATTGCCGGCGAGAAACGAACCGTCGTACAACAAGAAGATCAGCACGAGGCCGCCGGCTTGCCACAGCGGCCACTTCCAGCGTTCGCGCGCAACCGCGAAGTACGTGATCGACGTCGAAAGCATCGTGACCGTAACAGCCAGTCCGTAGGCCGCACCGAGGCTGTCGGAGGTCTTGAACGTCACGACGAGCAGCAGGCACGCGATCGCCAAGAACGCGTTGAGTACCGGGATGTAAATTTGACCCGCCTGCTCGGCCGACGTGTGCTTGACGCTCAATCGCGGCGAGTAGCCGAGTTGAATTGCCTGTTGCGTCAGGGAGAACGCGCCCGAGATCAGTGCTTGCGACGCGATGATCGTGGCCACCGTCGAGAGCCCGATCATCGCATACAGCGACCAGCCCGGAAAGAGATCGTAGAACGGGCTGTCGAGCGCGGATGCGTTGTGGAGCACGAGCGCGCCCTGACCGAAGTAGTTGAGCAGCAGTGCGGGAAAGACGACGCCGTACCAGGCCCACGTAATGGGAATCCGCCCGAAGTGTCCGAGGTCGGCATAGAGCGCCTCGACGCCGGAGACGCACAGCACGACGGCGCCGAGCACGAGCACGCTGTCGTACCCGTGCGAGAACAGGAACTCGACGCCGTGGCGCGGATCGATGGCGACCAGCACGTGCGGATTGCGCACGATGCCCATGCGCCCCCGACGCCGATCGCGACGAACCACGACGAGCATCACCGGACCGAACACGGCGCCGATTGCTCCCGTGCCGCGCCGTTGCACCAGGAACAGCACGGCCAGGATCGCGACCGTGATCGGGACGATGAACGGCTGCGCCGCTTTCGTCGCGACGTCGAGCCCTTCGACGGCCGAGAGCACGGAGATCGCCGGCGTGATGACGCCGTCGCCGTAGAGCATGCCCGCGCCGAACAGCACCAGCAGCGTGATCGGCGCGAGCTTCATCGGAATGCCGACGGAGCTGGAAGGCTTCAGCTGCGCGAGCAGCGCGAGGATGCCGCCTTCGCCGTCGTAGTCGGCACGCAGGATGAACGTCACGTATTTGAAGCAGACGACCCCGGCGAGCGCCCAGAAGATCAGCGAGAGGATGCCGAGCACGTGATCGTGCGAGGCGCTGAAGCCGGATCCTTCGGTGAACGTTTGCTTGAATGCGTAGAGCGGGCTCGTGCCGATGTCGCCGAACACGACGCCGAGAGCCCCTAGCGCCAGCGGCGCGCGTTTCAGTACAGCGGAATCGCGCACAAGCCCCCGCGGTCGGTCGCGCCGCCCGTCGAGGTCAACACCCAGAGGTAGTCGTTGAACGGCACGACTTCGTCGACCGGGTGCGCGCCGTCGGCCGGCGCCCCGGCAAAGTCGTGCAGGATCGCGTAGTCGCTCCCGTCCAGCCTCATGCCGAACACCGTGCCCACATTTCGCGAACCGCCGTCGCGGGTCGTCCCGTAGATCATGTTGCCGATGTTGACGAACGACGCGAACGGCGCCGCGCCGTCGCCGTCACTGCCGAAGCGGTGCAAAATCGTGAAGTGGCTGCCGTCGATGTTCATGCTGAACGCAACGCCCTTGCCCTTGGTGGTGCCCGAGCCGCCGAAGGTCGTCATGCCGTACAGTTTGCCGGCAAGCTCGAGCAACCGGCCGTGTTCCGACGTGGCGCCGTCGTTGTAGCCGCCCTCGAAGTCGTGCAGCACCGTGAAGCCGCTGCCGCTCGTGTTGATGCGGTAGATCACGCCCTTGTTGGCCGTCCCGCCCAGGCGTGTCATCCCGAAGAGCACGCCCAAGCTGCTGTCGAGCGTCATGCGCCCGTGCGGCTGCTCGCCGAGCGCCGGGTTGTCGAAGCGGAACATCGTCGCTACCCGGTCGGTGCGGATGTTGAACGAGAAGAGGGTCCCGTGCGACGGATACACCCCGTTGTGGCGCGTCCCGCCGGCCCCGGCCGTGCCGTAGAGCACGTTCGGGTCCTGCGCGTCCTGGACGAACCCGTTGTGCGGTTCGCTGCCGTCGAGACCGCCGGTGAACGAGTAGACGACCGCGTATTCCTGGGTTCGAAGGTTCCACGTGAAGATCGCGCCGCGGTCGTACGTCCCACCGTTCTGCGTCGTCCCGTAGAGCACGTCGCCGACCCGCGTCATCGAGCCGTGCCGTGAGTCCCGAGCGTCCGGTGAGCCCAGGAACACGTGGAGCACCTTGTATTCCTTGGTTTTCGGGGTGTACATGAAGAGCGACCCCGGGCCGCTGTAGGCCGCCGTCGCGTCGTCCTCCAGCGGTTCCTTGGAAGCCGCGGTGCGCCCGTAGAGGGACACGCCGGCTGCCAGCAGCGAGCCGCGGGGATTGATCCCGTCGGTCGGGGAGCTGGGGAAGGAGTGCAGCAGCAGGTCGGGCCGCGGCGTCGTCGCGTGCGCGGGGGCGATCGGGCGCCACGGAGCGGCGGTCGAACGGCGCCCCGACGGCATCGGAGCCGCGCTGCTCGCCGCCGACCCCTGCGGAGACGGATCGGGCATCGCCGCGGGAGCCGCCCCGGGCGAAAGCCCCGGCGGCGCGGTTTGCGCCAGAACGTCTGCGCTGGTCGCGATCCCTAGGGCGCAGGCCACGAGGGCGACGGTCATTCCTTCGAGCACGCGCCGCAGGCGCAAACGTATCCCTCCGTGTGCGAAGCCCCCCGAAGTTTGGGCCCCGTCCCGGCGAAGCCTCCCACCCCGCATCCAACCGAGCCATCGAGGGGTGGCGCAAGACTGCGCCAAGCGCGGAGCGCGAAGCGCCAAGCGCGGGGCTTAATGGTGGACGACGAGGGTGACGCCCGAGTGGACCGAGAGGTCGATCACGCCGATGACGACTTCCATGACGATCAGGGCGATGACGATCAGCTCGAGGAACTCGCCGCGCGCGTGCTGGGCCTGGTCTTGGAACACCCGGTACATCTCTTCGACGGTCGAGAGCTTGGCGTTCACCTGGCGCTGCCATTCCGCGAGCCCGAGCCGGCCGGCGACCCCGCGGTACAGCCGCGCGTAGTAGGCGTCGCCGATGAACTTGAGCGCGTTGCTCGCGCGGTCGGAGAGCTCGAGCACCTCGATGAGCAGGTAGCGGACCTGTGCGGCCGCCTCGACCGAACGGCGCCGCAGGAAGCGGCGCGTCGGGAGCCCCGGTTCGAGCGCGTAGATGCGATCGAGCTCGGCGTCGAGCTGGGCGTCGTACGTGCGCAGCTCGACCAGCTGCGTGTTGGCGAACTCGAGGATGTCCTCGGTGGCGGCCGACCCTTCGCCGCGGTCGTAGACGAACGCCGTGTCCCACTGGACGATCGCGCATTCGTCGTCGTAGTATGCGAAGTTGACCCGCACCGACTCGGCTTGCTCCGAAGGATCGAGCAAGCGCTCCTCGCCCAGCAGCAACTGCGTCATGCTCTGGCCGTAGCGGCTGGTGAGCTCGGAGGCGATCACTGGCGTGGTGAATCGCTCGACCCCGAAGATGTAGTAGTCCTCGACCAGCCACTCGTGCGGGTCGTTGAGGGCCGAAGCGATCTCGGCGGCGAGCCGTTCGGCCGCGGCGCGCGCCCGCGACGCAATCGTGGCATCGCCGCGAATCCGCCGGGCCAGCGCCGTAAAGCCCGCCCAGGCGCCCTCGTACGGGAACGTGATGCGCACCGACACGACTCCGTAGTCGAAGAGCTTCGCCCGCAGGGTTGCCCCGGGCAACGTCGGATCGTCAGGGAGGCGGACGATCAGCGGGGGCGCCTCGAACTGGATGAAGTCGGCCGAGGCCGCCGGGCGCAACTGCAGCGGAGCCCGGTCGACCCCTTCGCCACTGACGCTGGTCAGGCGTGGCAGATCGATCGTGTCGGCAATATCGAAACAGTAGTAGGCGCGAACCACGCCCGCCGCGATCGCCGGCAAGGGTTCCATGCCATCCCCTTCGCCGTGGCGATGAAGAAGGGCTCTCCTGCAACTTTCGGACGCCGGAACGAGGTTTTACTCTCTGACATGAACGTTGAACGCATGACGGCGCGCGTCCAAGAAGCGTTGAATTCGGCCTATCAACGGGCGCTTGCCGAACACAATCCCCAGACGACCCCGGAGCATCTGCTGGCCGCCATCCTCGATCAGGATGACGGCATCGCCCCGGCGATCGTCCAGAAGGCCGGGGTCGACCTGACCGCGCTCAAGCGCGGCGTCGACCAGATCATCGGACAGCTCCCGCGCCTGGGCGGCCCCAACGCCGACCAGAGCCAAGTGACCGTGGCGCCGCAGCTGACGCGGCTCTTGAGCGTGGCCGACAACGACGCCAAGCAGCTTCAAGACGACTACGTCTCGGTCGAGCACCTGCTGCTCGCGCTGAGTGACGATCAGGGCCCGGCGGGCAAACTGCTGCGCGAGCGCAAGCTCGACCGCAACACCCTGCTCAATGCGATGAAGGAGGTGCGCGGTAACCAGCGCGTCACCACCCAGAACCCCGAGGGGACGTACCAGACCCTCGAGCGGTACGGCCGCGACCTGACGAAGGCGGCGGAGCAGGGCAAACTCGATCCGGTCATCGGCCGCGACGAGGAGATCCGGCGCGTGGTCCAAGTGCTCTCGCGCCGCACCAAGAACAATCCCGTCCTCATCGGTGAACCCGGCGTCGGCAAGACCGCGATCGTCGAAGGGCTGGCGCAGCGCATCGTGCGCGGCGACGTGCCCGAAGGTTTGAAGAACAAGCGCGTCATCACGCTCGACATGGGCGCGCTGATCGCGGGCGCCAAGTACCGCGGCGAATTCGAAGAGCGGCTCAAGGCCGTGCTCAAGGAAGTGCAGAGCGCCGAGGGACGCGTGCTGCTCTTCGTCGACGAACTGCACACCGTCGTCGGCGCGGGCAAGACCGAAGGTTCGATGGACGCCGGAAATCTGCTCAAGCCGATGCTGGCGCGCGGCGAACTGCACATGATCGGCGCGACGACCCTCGACGAGTACCGCAAGTACATCGAGAAAGACGCCGCGCTCGAGCGGCGCTTCCAACCCGTGATGGTCGATCAGCCCTCGGTCGAGGACACGATCTCGATCTTGCGCGGGCTGCGCGACCGGTACGAAGTGCATCACGGCGTGCGCATCAAGGACTCGGCGCTCGTCGCCGCGGCCGTGCTGTCGAACCGCTACATCACCGACCGGTTCTTGCCCGACAAGGCGATCGACTTGGTCGACGAGGCGGCGGCGAAGCTGCGCACCGAGATCGACTCGATGCCGCAGGAACTCGACGAAGCCAAGCGCCGCACGATGCAGCTCGAGATCGAGCGCGAAGCGCTGCGCAAGGAAACCGATTCCGCCAGCCAAGCGCGCTGGGAAGATCGAATCCGAGATCGCGGAACTTCGCGAGGCCTCCGATACGTTGAGTGCACGGTGGCAGCGCGAAAAGGACGCGGTACAGCGTCTGCGCGCCCTGCGCGAGCAGATCGACTCGACGAAACTCGAGATCGAACAAGCGGAACGCCAGTACGACCTCAATCGAGCAGCGCAGCTACGCTACGGCAAGCTCGCGGATCTCGAACGGACCCTCAAGGCCGAGGAAAGCGCCCTCTCGACAACCGACGGGCAGCCCCGCCTTTTGAAGGAAGAGGTCGACGAAGACGACATCGCTTCGGTCGTAAGCCGCTGGACCGGCGTGCCGGTAACCAAGCTGCTCGAAGGTGAAGTGCAGAAGCTTCTGCACCTCGACGAAGAGCTGCACAAGCGGGTCATCGGCCAGGACGAAGCGGTCGACGCGGTGGCGGAAGCCGTCGTGCGCAGCCGCTCCGGGCTCGCCGATCCGCAGCGCCCGATCGGGTCGTTCATCTTCCTCGGGCCCACGGGCGTGGGGAAGACCGAACTCGCGCGGGCGCTCGCGACGTACATGTTCGACGACGAGCGGGCGATGATCCGCATCGACATGTCGGAGTATCAGGAGAAGCACACCGTGGCACGATTGCTCGGCGCGCCTCCCGGATACGTCGGCTACGATGAGGGCGGCCAGCTCACCGAACAAGTGCGGCGCCGGCCGTACGCGGTGATCCTTTTCGACGAAATCGAAAAGGCCCACCCGGACGTGTTCAACGTGTTCTTGCAGATCCTCGACGACGGCCGCCTGACCGACGGTCAGGGCCGCACGGTCGACTTCAAGAACACGATCGTCATCATGACCTCGAACATCGGCAGCCACCGGATCCTCGACTATCACGGGGAGACGTCGGGCGCGGAGTTCGCGGTGATGCGGGCGACGGTGCTCGACGAACTGCGCCGCCACTTCCGGCCGGAGTTCCTCAACCGGGTCGACGAGATCGTCGTGTTCCACGCGCTCACCGAAGCGCAACTGGGATCGATCGTCGACATCCAACTCGAACGGCTGCGCGCGCGCCTCCGGGAGCGCCGCATCACGCTCGAGTTGACGGCCGAAGCCAAAGCGCATCTCGTCAAGGCGGGTTACGACCCGGTGTACGGAGCGCGGCCGCTCAAGCGTGCGATCCAGCGCGAGCTGGAAACCGCGCTCGGGCGCAAGCTCCTCGCCGGCGAGATCAAAGAAGGCCAGAACGTGATCGTCGGCTACGATGAAGGCAGCGGAGCGATGACCTTCACGGTCGGCGCTGCGCTGCCGTCGCTCACGCTGGCGTAAGCGAGGCGACGAAATACGAGAGGCTCCCGGAGTTCCGGGAGCCTCTTTGCGCAGGCAGCGCCGGCCGGCCCGAAGAGGGCCGGAACGGCATCGACCGGTTCAACGTTCCCGTGCAGCCCGCGCTGTCTCACGATGGCGACGCTAGCGTCGAACTTCGAGATCAACACCGGGCGCGATCCGCTGGCGATCGTCGACTACGCGTACGACGCACAGTGCGGGGCGGTCGCTTGGGGTTCGCCGGCGCCTTGATATCGCGGGGCTAGAACTTCGCGCGAAGGCGGCGGAGCGCAACGGCCGCCATCGCTCCGAGCGCGCCGCCGACGAAGCCGCAGGCGACGTCGAACGCATTCCATCGCAGTCCTTCGTGCGACCCGGTCTGACGTTGGCCGATTTCGATCGCCAAGCTGTACGCCGCGATGGCGAACGCGGCAACCGTTACCGGGCGGCGCATTGCGAACGCACGGACGGTCAAATACCCCATCACCGCAAACGCGCCGATGCTGTAGGCCTTGCGCAGCAACACGTGCCAGCTCAGCGTGGACGGAGAGGTCGCTTCGTAGACGTCGGGCCTGACCGCGAGCACGAACAGCACGGTCCCGAAAATGACGAGCGCGAGCAGCCAGGGGCGTCGTACCATCTTTCCTCTGAAGATTAGCCTGATAGGACCATGCATTAAGAGAATTTAGGCCGGAATGCGAAACAGTGTCAGCGAGGCGGCCGTACTTTTGTCGGGCTTGTAACTGTGAAAGGAGCCTGCCAATGAAGATAACCGTACGGTCAGCGTTGTCCTCGCTCGTCCTGGGTGGAATCGTCGCGACGTCCATCGCACCGGCATTCGCGGACGACGAGCTCAAGATCGTCGACGTGAACTATCCGACGGTCGTCGTGCAATACAAGGTCAGCGGTGACGACAGCATCGGCGATGCGACTTCCGGAGAAACGAAGACGCTCAAAAAGGGCGAGACCTGGGCGATCCCGGTCGCCGGCGAACGCGTGTTCTGGCACCGCGAGGCCAACCCGGGAAGCGGTGACGGCCAGTGGACCGCCTGGGTGCTCGTCCGCACCGATGCGGGTTCGCCTCCGACCCAGACGATCTGACCGCCATTTGCGCCTAGCGGCGCTGTAAGGGGACTCGCGATTGACCCGACAGCCGGGCACGGTATTCGGTCCCACCTACAGCGCCGCCGGCGGCTTACGGTTGCGCGCACGCCATCGTTCGAGGGGATCGGCTCGACTCACATTCGCCCATTCGCTCTTGCGCCCGGAGCCGCCGGCATTCGGGCGACCTGCATTCCACCGACCGGCCCCTATGCCCGGCAGTCCCCGCCTCCGAGCGGCATTTCCTCACTCGGAAATGCTAAGCGACGCGGTATGCGCGAGCTACCGAAAAGTCGGGTGAAAGCGGGTGAAGCGTAGCTCGCTAGAACCGGACTTCTCTGCGAGCGCAAATATAGTCCATGGTGGCCACGTCCTCCGGTAAAGGCCGCCCTATTGGCGCGGGATATTTGAATGCTACTTTCATTGTTAAGTGATTTCATTTGTAAGCAGGAGTCACGTTGACCGCAATCGTCGAGCGTTCTTGGCTAATGCTTGTCTGCACTCGCATCCAGTGTGACGAACTTCACACGCATTTGATACTTTACGGATTTTTTACGCAGCGATGATACTTGGCCATAGTACGAGCGACCGAATGTAGGTATTGTGTAAATGCGCGCCGTTGTACCGACGGCGCTAACGCTCATAGACGAGCCGCCGCGCTGGTGTTGGTACGGCTCAACCAAGATTCCAGCACGCGCTTTAGGAGGCCGAATATCATGATGCTCCGTTCCTCAGTGGTTCTTCTCGCTATTTCCATGGGTTTGGCGGGCTGCGGGGGCGGTGGATCCGCCGGCTCGAGCGCGCTCCCGCAAAGTTCGACCAACTCGTCGTCCGTGGTGAAAGTTCCGGTCAGCAAGTACCATATTACGCTTAGGGCTTCCGTGGGCCGCAGTACCCGGGCCTCGGCGGTATCCATGAGCCTCGTGCTGACTATTCCGGAGACCATTTTGGGCGACATCACTTGCTGGCCGCGTTAGTCCTATCGTCCAGCCGATCGGTTGCGGACGTCACCCCGTCACCTGCGCCCACTGATTCGCTTGCTGGCATGACGATCACCGCTACAGACGTTAACGGCAACGTCGTTGCGACGGCGACACGCTGCGGATGCGGCTCCTTCTCAGTTGTCCCTGCCTCGGGCACGTTTACTCTGACTGCGCAGTAAAGAGCGGTCTCATGGGCGACTCCGAGCTGCGGGACAGGCTCGAGTCGGCCCAGGCGTCCCTGCGCGGCGCACGCTTGACGATGCGCTTAAGCAAGTTGGCGACTGGCCGGATTGGCCGGCGAGCTAGGGCAATTTGGGGCGCTGATCGCTGCGGAAGTAATGATCCTCCGCGACAGCGCGCAAGCTCTTGCCTTGCTGGCCCCACTCGAAGATCTGTTCTCTACCCCTGAAGGACGTTTCAACGCGAGCTGACTTTTCGAGCCTACGGGATCGTTCGCAATTTCGATGCGTCGTCGGCCTGCATCGATCGGGCAGAGTCATAACTCGACCTCTACCCGGAAGGGGCCTACAAGGTCGCCTATCCCGGGCACTGTTGCGGTTTTGGCGTGACGAGAGCTGCTCTTCGACGATCCCGATTTGGAGTTTCCCTAGCGGATCCTGAGCCAACGGCCGCATGGCGGCTTATTCGCTTCGGGCCTGGATGCATGCTGCGAAGCGGGACTATCGGCGCAGATCGCCGATCTCATTCGGGCGCTCGGCACGCCCTCAGGGGTCGAAGCGAGCAGCGTGATATCCGGGGCGCAGCGTCGTTGTGGTTTCGCTTGTCGCGCGCTGCGTTCGAAACGGCGAGTGCCGACGGTATGGCGGTAGCTGCCGGCCCTGGATGAGATTCCTGGACTAGCGATGTCGCCGAAGAACACATGCACGTGTTGCGTCACTTGGGTCTCGACGCATTTGTGCGCGGCGAATCCGGTCGCGCCCAGTGGCTCTTCCGCGACGCACTGGCTCTAGCGCCTAGCCCTGCGTTTCGGGCGCTGTGCCATTTAGATCGAGCGCTCGTTGCACGTATTGGGGGTAATGAGCCTTGGGCCCTCGACGAGCTGTTTGAAGCCGAGCGTGAGTCCGCGAACGTCGCGTGGGGTAACACGTTTGGCGAGGAACGCGCCATTCTCTACATCTTTGCTCAAATGTACGCGCGTGTCGATGCCAGCCGTGCTCATTACTATGCAGCTGCGTACTCACGTCTCGGCCTTGAAAATATCAATCCGAATCTCGCCATGAGTCGCGACCTGCGCGCAACCGCATTCGACCTTCATGCACGGGGATGCATCGAGCAGACGTTGGGCGACCGCGAACAGGCGATCAAGACGTTTTCATCGGTTTTCGCGACTTTTTCAGCCATCGACCATCACTACCGTGCGGCCGCTGCCGCGATAGCGCTCTTCGAGCTCACCGGATCGAGTGAATGGGCGAGTCGCGCGCGGAGGCATATCGCGGCTTATGGTCCGGCTTCTCCGCTCACCGCAGAACTCAAGACGACCGAAGCGTCGATGGAACCCGCTGCGGTCCAAGGGCTTACCCCATTCCAGCTTCAGCTGCTCCGCGCCATCATCAGTGGCGACGACGTCGACGTGCTCTCGCGGCGCTTCAGCCGCAGCACGTACACGATCCGCCGGCAAATCGAGGACATCTACGGCCGTTTCAAAGTCTCGTCGCTCAATAGCTTGCGCCGTGAAGCCGAGCGCAAGGGCATCGCCTAACCACACCGCGCCCCGGCAGTTGCAGGCCGAACCCGGCCTCCGCCCAGGCGAAGCAGTTGATTTTTACGCGGTGACGCGTTCCCGCTTGCGCGCGCGCAGGCGATCGTGCTCGTCGAGCATGCGCTTGCGGATGCGAATCGTCGCCGGCGTCACCTCGACCAGTTCGTCGTCCTCGATGAACTCGATCGCGCGTTCGAGCGACAGTTCTTCGGGCGGTGCCAGCTTGACGTTTTCGTCCGATCCCGACGCGCGCATGTTCGTCAGCTTCTTCGCTTTGACCACGTTGATCCCGACGTCGGCGTCGGTGTTGGCGCGGCCGACGATCATGCCTTCGTAGACGTCGACGCCGGGTCCGATGAAGAAGCGTCCGCGCGACTCGAGTCCCATCAGCGCATAGCCCGTCGTCGTGCCGGTCTCGCTCGCGACGAGCGCTCCGACCGAACGACCCGGGATCTCGCCCGCGAGCGGCTGGTGATCGTAGTAGGTGTGTGACATCACGGCCGTGCCGCGGTCAACGTCAACAGCTCGCCGCGCAAGCCGAAGATCGCGCGCGTCGGCATCGTGTACTCGAGGCGGCGCGAATCCCCGAGCCCGATCATGTTCAACATCGTCGCGCGCCGTTTGCCCAGCGACTCGATCACCGCGCCGGCGTACTCCTCGATCACGTCGACGACGACGTACTCGACCGGCTCTTCCTTGACGCCGTTGCGTTCGCGCACGATGACTTGCGGCTTGGAGACTGCCAGCTCGTAGCCTTCGCGGCGCATCGTCTCGATCAAGATCGAGAGATGCAGCTCGCCGCGGCCGCGCACTTCGAACGTGTCGGCCGAGTCGGTGTCGGCGACCCGCAGTGCGACGTTCGACTCGAGTTCGCGGATCAGCCGCTCGCGAATCTGCCGCGAGGTGAGATACTTGCCCTCTTTGCCCGCGAACGGCGAGGTATTGACGCTGAAGAACATCGCGACCGTCGGCTCGTCGACCGAGACCGCGGTGATGCCCTCGGGGGCGTTGATGTCGGCAAGCGTGTCGCCGATGTTGATCCCCTCGATGCCCGAGACGCACACGATGTCGCCCGCGGCCGCTTCGTCGATCTCGATCCGCTCGAGGCCCGCAAAGGCCAGTAGCTTCGTGAGCCGCTGCCCGGTCTCGACGTGGCCGTCGCGCCCGACCTTGGCGATCGGCGCGTTGACCCGCGCCGCGCCCCGGAAGACGCGCCCGATCCCGATCCGGCCTACATATTTATTGTGGTCGATCGCGCTGACGAGCATCTGGAAGGTTCCGTCTTCCGACGGCGCTTCGGGCACGTAACGCACGATGGCCTGGAAAAGCGGCTCGAGATCCGCGCTGTCGTCGGCGAGCTCGCGCTTGGCGATGCCGGCCTTGGCATTTGTATACACGACCGCGAATTCTGCTTGTTCGTCGCTCGCGCCCAACTCGATGAACAGGTCGAAGACCTCGTCGACCACTTCCTTGGCCCGGGCGTCCTTGCGATCGATCTTATTGATGACGACGATCGCCCGCAGGTCGAGTTCCAAGGCCTTGCGCAGCACGAAACGGGTCTGCGGCATGACGCCTTCGGCCGCGTCGACCAGCAGCAGCACCCCTTGGACCATCTGCAGCACGCGCTCGACCTCACCGCCGAAATCGGCATGGCCCGGCGTGTCGACGATGTTGAACTTCATGTCGCCGTGGCGCACGGCCGTGTTCTTGGCCAGGATCGTGATCCCGCGCTCCCGTTCGAGCGGGTTCGAGTCCATGACGCGGGTACCGACCGCCTGGCCTTCTCGAAAAACGCCGCTCTGCCGCAGCATGGCGTCGACGAGGGTGGTCTTTCCATGGTCTACGTGCGCTATGATTGCGACGTTTCGAATATCACTGCGGGTTTTCACAACACCCAATTATACCATCCCCCGAGCGTTCAGGCGATGGGTTTCTGCGGGAGATGCGTCCATCTTGGAAGAGAGACGACGGTAGTATCTTGCTTTCGCCGGCCGCCGGGCGCGCATTTGAAGAGGATGCTTAACGTACACTTTACCGACGCCGTGCTGGTTTTCAGTTCAAGCTACCGAAACACATAAGCGAGCGACCAAGCTTAGATGCGGTCGTACCGTCATATGCCTTTGAGCCGCCGCACCGCTGCGAACTCAGTCTCCACCCACGAATCGCTTTTACCTACGGAGCGTAAGAACTCACATGCGTCGCACCTCAATGATGCTCTTGGCGGTCGCGCTCGGCCTGGCCGGCTGCAGTGGCGGAGGTTCCGTCTCGAACGCGGTCCCCCAGGCATCGCAAACGGCACAAATGCCGACGCTGGGGTCGTCCTCCGGCCTGAAAGTGAGCCTTTCGGGGCAAACGGGAACGCAGAGCGGATGGGGCGGCACCACGTCTGCGATGATTGCTCTTTCGTCGGCCTCCGCCGTCAGCGGTTACGTCGATCAGACGGGTATCAGCGCGGATTCGTCCTCGCGAGCCGTCGCGGGAGGCTCGGCCTCCCCGTCACCGTCGGCAACCTCGGCCCCGGCGCCGTTCGTGGTCGTCGTCGCCTATAAGGGAACGAACACCTCGGGATGGTCGAACATCGCGGGTTGGGCGATAACAAATCCCGGCGGACAGTTCCAACTGTACCTGCCGGCGGGCACCTTCACCCTCGTGGCCTACTTGCAATCGCACTAAGGGCTTGAGCATGGACGACTCCGAGCTGAGGACTAGGCTCGAGTCGGCCGAAGCCTTCCTGCGGAGCGCACATTGGGACGACGCACTCGCGCAGGTCGGCAATTGGCCGGAATGGCCACCGGAGCTAGGCCAATACGCAGCCCTGATCGTCGCGGAGGTGAAACTCCGCCGCGACGGGGCCCAGGCCCTAGCCTTCCTGGCCCCCCTCGACGACTTATTCTCAGCCCCTGACGCGAAGTTCCGACGCGCCTTGACGCTCGCTCGAGCGTACGGCCTCGTTCGCAATTTCGACGGTGCCGACACCCACTTGGGACGCGCCGAAGCGCTCCTGCGCGACTATCCCGAGGGCGAGTATACTCTTGCTTTCAACAAGGCACGCCTCCGCGGTTGGCGCAGGGAGCAGGTCCTCAACGATCCCGATCTCGAGTTTGCGCTCACCGACCCGAGTCCGCGAGGCCGGCTCGCGGCGTACGTCGAGCGCTCGTGGATGTTTGCCGGTCAGCGCGATTACCGCGCGCAGATTGCCGACCTCATCTCCGCGCTTGACACGATCTTTACAATCAGCCCCGCAGAGATCGAGGTCGTCTCAGCGGCGATCGCTGCCGTGTCGCTGGCGCGTATCGCGTTCGAGACGGCCGACGAAGGCGGCATCGCCGTAGCCACCAAGGCGCTGGAAGCGATACGGTGGACGCCCGACGTCGCCGAACAACATATGCACGTGCTGCGCTGCCTAGGCTTCGACGCGTTCATGCGCGGCGAGTCGGGACGGGCGCAGTGGTTGTTTCGCGACGCTCTCTCGTACGCGCCAAGCGCAGCCTTCCGGGCGCAGTGCCACCTCGACCGGGCGCTGGTGGCGCGGATCGGCGGGAACGAGCCGTGGGCGCTCGACGAGATTTTCGAGGCCGAACGCGAGGCTGCGGGCGTTCCCTGGGGCGACACCTTTGGTGAGGAGCGGATGATCCTCTCGATCTTTGCCGACATGTATGCACGGATCGATACGAGTCGTGCCCACTACTACGCGGCCGCTTACTCTCGCTTGGGTCTAGGCAACATCAATCCCGCCTTGGCCATGAGTGGCGATTCACGCGCGGTGGCGCTCGACGCGCAAGCTCGTGGATCGATCGAACAGACGCTAGGCGACCGCGCCCAGGCGGCGAAAACCTTCACGTCAGTGTACGCGACGTTCGATGAGATCGACCATCACTACCGCGCTGCGACGGCCGCGCTTTCGTTGTTCGAGCTGACGGGCTCCGACGAGTGGGCGGAGCGTGCCCGCAAGCATATCGCGGCCTACGGGCCGGCTTGTCCGCTCGGCGCGTCGCTCGAGACGCGGAAGCTTTCGCAAGAAGCTGAAGCGTCCGAGCAGTTGACATCCTTCCAGCGCCAACTGCTACGGGCGCTGATCAGCGGCGAGGAGCTCGACAAGATCTCGCGCCGGTTCAGCCGTAGCTCGTACACGATCACGAAGCAAGTCGAGAGCATCTACGGCCGCTTCGGCGTTACGTCGGTCCAGGGATTGCGCCGGGAAGCCGAGCGCAAAGGCATCGCATGACGGCGCTGATCGTCGCGCTCGTAGCGCTCTCCATCGCCATCGTCGTCGCCGTCATCGGCTGGATTCTCACCGCCCAGCGCATCAAGCAGTCGAAGGCTGACCTCGACCGCGCGGTGCAGCAGCGCTATAACATCCTCGAAGCGGTGCCGAACGGGCTCTACATCGTCGACTCCGACGATCGCTTCACCCACGTCAACGAAGTCGCCGAGAAACTGCTGCGCGTCGAATCAGGATCGCTCGTCGGGCGCAAGGTCGAGGGCATCCTCGACCCGTTCGCGTCCGAACTGCTCCCCGCGATCCGGATCGCGCGCAAGTCGGGCGAGTCGGTGAAGGACGTGCGCCACTCGGTGGCCGCGGACCGGTGGGTCGAGTTCCGCATCATGCCGGCCGGCTTCGAGACGCTCGTGACGTTGCGCGACATCACCTCGCGCGAGCGCGCCGAACTCAAGGTGCGTGCGAACGAGAGCCGTCTGCGACTGATCACCCAGCACATCCCCGCGGTGTTGTGGACCGTCGACCGTCGCGGGACGATCACGTCGCTCTCAGGCGCCGGCCTGGCCGCGCTCGAACTCAATGCGGACGAGGCGATCGGCAAGCCGCTGGCCGACGTGCTCAGCGGCGTCACCTCGATGACGGCGGCCTTGTTCGGATCGTCCGTACAGTTCGAGGCCGCCCACGGCAGCCGCTGGCTGCGGCACCACGCCGAACCGCTGCCCGACGAACGCGGCACGGTCGTCGGCGCCGTCGGCGTCGCGCTCGACATCACCGAGATTCGCGAAACGCAACGGCAGCTCGTCGATGCCGCGCGCCGCGACGTGCTGACCGGCTTGCCCAACCGCTTCGCGCTCGAAGAGGATCTGCGCGAACGGATCGCCGGGATGCGGCCCGACCGCCTCGGCCCGGGCGTACTGTTCATCGACCTCAACCGCTTCAAGACGATCAACGATTCCCTGGGACACTCGGTAGGCGATCGCGTTTTGCGGGTCGCCGCGCACCGGCTGCGCAACGCGATCGGGCAGAACGACATGTTGGCGCGGCCCGGCGGTGACGAGTTCATCGTGGTGCTCGACGACATTCGCAAGCCCGGCGACGCGGCCGCGGTCGCGAACCGGCTGCTGCGCACGTTCAACGATCCGATCTTGATCGACGACCGCGAACTGCACGTGTCGATGAGCATCGGCGCCAGCATTGCGCCGACCGACGGGACCACGCCCGACGCGCTGATCCGCGCGGCCGACCTCGCGATGTACCGCGCGAAGGCGTCGCGCCGGGGATTCGTGCTGTACGAAGACACGATGGTCGCCGCGTCGATCGAACAGCTGCGCATCGAGAGCCAGTTGCACCACGCAGTCGAGCGCAGCGAGTTCATGCTCGCGTACCAGCCGATCGTCGATGCGATCACGCGCAAGATCGTTTCCTGTGAGGCGCTCGTGCGCTGGCGCCATCCCGAGCACGGCTTGAAGATGCCCGACGAGTTTCTCGAGCTTGCCGAAGATTGCGGCTTGATGACCGACATCAGCCGCTGGGTGATGCGCGAAGCGTGCCGCGCCGCCGTGACGCTGCGCGGGGCGTATCCCGACTTCTGCATCTCGGTCAACCTCTCGTCGCGCGACCTCGCCGAGGCCGACCTTCCCGACGTCGTCAAACGCCTGTTGGCCGAACACGGTCTGCCGCCGTCGGCGCTCGAATTCGAAGTCTCCGAACAAGCGTTGCTCAACGAGCGCGCGATCGCCGTGCTGCGTGCGCTTCGGAGCATGGGCACGTCGATCGCCGTCGACGACTTCGGCGTCGCGTATAGCGCCCTCTCGCACGTCAAGCGGCTGCCGATCTCGACGATCAAGATCGACCGTTCGTTCTTGCACGAGATCGAGACCGAACAAGCGGATCGGGCCATCGTTCGCGCGATTCTCGCGCTCAGCACGAGCCTGGGGGTTCGCACGATCGCCGAAGGCGTCGAGACCAACGCCCAGTGGAACGTGCTCAAGGAGATGGGCTGCGAGCGCATCCAGGGCTACGTCGTGAGCGAGGCCGTGGAACTCGCGCAGTTCACCCGCCTCCTGTCGCGCGGTTCCGAAAAACCTACTCTTAGAGCCCTGAGCTAGCAGCACGCCCGGCGAACCGGGCGGATGGGGGCCTGAGAGCCCGTAGAATAAGGGTTGGGGCAGCCTAGTGCAAAGTTTTGCTGGGCCCTGCCCCGAGTCTTCGGCTATCCTGAGCATCGAACACGCCCCGCTACGCCGTGAGGTTGTCTGTGGTTGATGCCCCTTTGCTTGCCGGTTTGTCGGCGCTACGGCCTGGCGCCTCGAGTGGCCGGCTGCCGGCGGTGGATGCGGCGCAGTTCGCCTTCGCACCCTCGGCCGGGGGCGCCGTTTCCGACGACGACCTCACGCTCGTCGCCGGCCTGATCGGGGCGCTGGAGGAGTGGCTGATCGACGAACGCGCGTCCGACCTGTGGGTGCGCGCGCTGCTCCCGCAGCCTTCCGCGCGAGGCAACTCCCACTTTCGGGCCGCGGCGCACGTCGTGTGCGCGAGCTTGTACGGCGCTAAGCCCGAGGCGTTGAGCGACGCGCTGGCGCGGCTCGACGGGTTGCACTGTGCACTCTTTCCGCCTGGCCGGCCGGCCTAACGTTTTTTCCTCTGCGCGCCGACCCGGGTGTGGGCAGTGATCGCGGCCAGGTGGTGCGAGGAGGGGCGCATCACCTGGCCGGGTCGACGGCGGCGCGCTACCTGGCGGCGTGCGTGTAGCAACCATTCAGCCAGCGGCGCAAATCTGCCAGCTCGCTCTCTTCGATCACATGCCCGAAGCGATAGGTGTGCTCGCTCACGGCCGCGCCGCTCTGTCGCAGGAGATAACTTCTCGGTGCGCTCGACCAGGGCGGGCGGGAGCTGCGTGTCGTCGGTGCCGCGGGCGGTGAAGACGTCGATGCCGCTCAGGCGGCCCGGCTCGAGGGCGATGCCCGCGGCGCGCGGCAGCAGGCCGCTCAGCAACGCAAGGGCCTTCACGCGACGCGGGTGCGCCAGCGCGTAGCCCGCGGCGACGACGGCTCCGCTGCTGAAGCCGACGAGCGCGAGGCGCTCCGTGTCGTAGCGGCGTTCGTCGAAGCCCTCGAGGGTGAGGGCGATCCGCGCCACCGCATCGCGGAAGCTCGCGGGGTCAGCGCGTCCCTCGCGCTCGTCGCGCGCGTACCAGGCGAAGCCGTCTCCCTGCGCGCGCGGCCCGCGCAGGCTCGCGACTGCGAACGCGGCGGGGATATAATCGGCCACGGCAGCCATCGCGTGTTCGTCGCGGCCGCCTCCGTGAAACAAGACGACGAGCGGCGCTCGCGCGCCGGCACCTTGCGCGTCGCGCCAGAGGACTTCAAGCGGGCTTGCGTCCATCGCGTTCTCCTCCGATTGCCACCGAGCAGCACGATAGCACTCGCGAGGGCTCTCGGGGAAGTACGTCGGGCGAGAAAATCGGCGAATTTCGCGCAATCCCCGCAATTCGCAAAGCGCCTTCCCCGCCTTCCACAGGCGGGCGGCGTCAGGGGACGCGCGCGCCCAGTGGTTTGGGACTGCCGGCCGGCGGCGCTTCGGGCTCGTCTTCGGCGAGCCGCGGCGGGTCGCCGGCGAGCGCCACGTAGACGACCGGGACCAGCACCAGGGTGAGCAGCAACGAACTCGACAAGCCGCCGATGACGACCGTTCCGAGCGACGCCGACGCTTGTGCGCCGGGATCGAGCACGAGCGCGAGCGGCAGCATGCCGGCGATCATCGCCGACGTCGTCATGATGATCGGCCGGAACCGTTCGCGCGCGGCCTGTACCATCGCATCGACCCGTCCGAGCCCGGCCCGTCGGCGCTGATTGGCGAAGTCGACGAGCAGGATCCCGTTCTTCGTGACCAGGCCGATCAACAGAACTGCGCCGATCAACGAAAACAAGTTGAGCGTCTGATGCGTGATCGCGAGCGAGCCCAGCGCGCCGACGACCGCCACCGGCACGGAGAACATGATGATGAAGGGCGCACGGTAGCTGTTGTAGAGCGCCACCATCAACAGGTACACGAGGACGACCGAGAGGCATAGCGCGATGCTCATCCCGTACACCGTATCGCTCACCTGCTGTTCGTTGCCCCCGGCCGAAGGCTGCACGGTGATCGACGCGGGCAGGTTCAGCGCCCCGAGCCGGCGCGCGAAATCACGTTGGACGTTGGAAAGAAAGGCGCCCGGCGCGACGTTTGCCCCCACGTAGACGACGTTTTGGCGGTTGATGCGCATGATCATCGGCGGCGCCGGTGCTTGTTCGATCGCCGCGATGTCGCCGACGCGAACGATCGAGCCGTCGTTGGCGCGGATCGGGATCGCAAGGATACCGGCGAACGACGTTTGCGCATATTGCGGATACGTCACCAGCACGTCTTTGAGACCGTCCGGGCCGGTGAACTGGGTCGCCAAGTCGCCGCCGAAGGCCGCCCGCACGGCCGTCGACGCCGTCCCGACCGAGGCATTGAGCGCGCGCGCGCGGTCGCGGTCGAAGGTGACGTTCACCTGGGGCGCGTCGGCATACGCCGACGTCGTCACGTCGATGGCGCCGGGAGTCGCTTTGAGCGCGGCGTACACGCGTGCAGCGTACGGTTCGGGGTCTTGCGTGAGACTGGAGATCACTTCGTCGATCGGCTGCGCGTTGCCGCCCGAGATGCTCGTGGCCGGCACCGAGACGACGCTCGTCCCTTGCGGGACGATGTCTTGCACTTGGCGCTGGAGATCGGCCGCCCACGTCGCGGTGGGACGCGAGCGGTTGTCGTTGAGATGAATGTCGATCTGCGCGATCGCGGGATTGTTGATGTATCCGGTCAGTTGCCCCAGATAGGCGCCCGCCATCGACGACTCGGCGCGCAGGTCGCTGACGCGGTCGACGACCTGCTCCGCCTGCAAGAGCGTCTTGCGCGTCGTCGTCAACGGGGTTCCACTCGGGAACGTGATCGTGAGGTAGATCTCGCCGCGATCGACCGGCGGAATGTATTCGAAGCCGACGAGCCCCAGTGGAATCAGCGCGCACGCCAGCACGAACGAGATCACCGAGATCGCGCCCACCGTGCGCCCGTGCGCGAGGCCCCACGCGAGCGCGACGCGCACGTACCAGTCGCGCAGGCGGTCGAAGCGGTCGGTGAACCAGTCGATCGCGGGCCACGGGCGCCACGTCGAGAGCAGCGCCCACCGGCCCGCGAGCGACGGCGTCACGGTGAACGAGACGAACAGCGACGTCAAGGTCGCGACCGTCACGACGAGCCCGAACTCGCGCAGAAAGAGCCCGACCGAACCCGGCAGGAACGAGATCGGCAAGAACACGACGACGTCGACCAGGGTGATGACGATCGCGGCGAGCCCGATCTCGGTACGCCCGGTGACGGCCGCTTGGCGCGGCGCCTCGCCGTTGGCGAAGTGCCGCTCGACGTTCTCGAGCACGACGATCGAGTCGTCGACCAGGATCCCGATGATCAGCGTCATCGCGAGAAGCGAGACCGTGTCGAGCGTGAAGTTCACGACCTTCATGGCCGCCAGCGTGACGAGCAGCGACGTCGGAATGGCGATCATCACCACGACCGCGTTGCGCCACGAGCGCAAGAAGAACAGCATGACGATCGAGGTGAAGACGACCGCTTCGATCAGGGTGCGAACCACCCCCGAGAGCTGCTGCTGCGTGTAGGTCGACTGCACGTTGAGCACCGAGAAGTCGACGTCGGGATACAGGCGGCGCAGCCCCGGAAGCTCCGCGAGCACGCGCTGCGACGTGACGACCTCGCTGACTCCGGCCGACTTCTGGATGTCGAGGGTGACGCACGGGATGCCGTTCGAGTACGCGTACACGCGCTGCACTTCGTACGTGTCCTGCACGTTGGCCACGTCGCCGATGTGAAAGAGGCGAGCTTGCGTCGTCCAAGCGTTGGTCGACGACGTGGCGGAGGCGCCGCCCGACGTTCCCAGCAAGAGATTGGCGACGGTCGGGACGTTCTGGATATCGCCGCGCACGTCGATGTTCGTCTCGCGATTGGGCGAGTACAGGATGCCGCCCGGGGCGCGGATATTGTTGTTGGTGATCGTCGTGATGATGTCGGTCAAGGTGAACCCCGACGCCGAGAGCTGCCGCGGGCTGACGTTCACTTGAATCGACGGGGTGACGGTGCCGTTCTGCTGCACGTACGAGACCCCGGGGATCTGTTCGAGCGACGGAACGATCTTGTTGATGACGAGCGACGAGAGATCGCCGGGCGTCGCGGTCGTCGAACGCACGAGCAACGAGACGACGACCGCTTCGCTCGGGTTGTAGAGCGAGATTTGCGGGGCTTGCACGTCGTTGGGCAGCGAGTGCATCGCGTTCTGCACCCGGCCCTGAATCTGCACGAGGTCGTTGTTCTGGTCGGAGTTCAGGGTGAACACCGCGACGATCGAAGCCTGTCCCGGCTGAATCGACGTCTGCAGGCTCTGCAAGTTGGGCGCGCCCGCCATCTGGTCTTCGAGCGGGCGCACGATGGCGTCGCGCATCTCGGTGGTCGAGGCGCCCGAATACGTGACCAGCACTTGGATCGACGGCGTGTCGGTGCTCGGGAACTGCTGCTGAACGAGGTTGAAGCCGGCCACCGTTCCGGCCAGCAGCACGAGCGACAGCAGTACGGTCACCAGCGTCGGGCGGTCGACGAACAGCCGGGTGAGAAACATCAGCGCGGCTCCGCCGCGAGCTGCCCCGCCGGAACGGCGTCGCCCTCGCCGGCCGGCGCGTCCGCCGTCTCCGGCGGGCCCGGCGCGAGCCAGAGAAAGACGACCGGGATCAGGATCAGCGTGAGGACGAGGGAACTCGACAGGCCGCCGATCACGACCGTGCCCAGCGACCGCTTTGCCGCCGAGCCGGGATCGAGCGCGAGCGCCAGCGGCGTCATGCCGGCGATCATCGAGAGCGTCGTCATGATGATCGGCCGAAAGCGTTCGCGCGCGGCGTGTTTTATCGCGGTGACCTTGTCCATGCCTTCGAGCACTTTGAGATGGGCGAAGTCGACGAGCAGAATGCCGTTCTTGCTGACGAGCCCGACGAGCATGACGACCCCGATCCCGGAGAAGAGGTTGAGCGTTTGGCCCGTGACGGCGAGCAGTCCCAGCACGCCGACCGCCGCGAGCGGGATGCAGAACAGGATCACGGCCGGAGCGCGGTACGCATCGTACAGCGCGACCATCAGCAGGTAGACGAGCACGAACGAGAGCAGCAGCGACGTGCCCAGCCCGTTGATCGTTTGGCTGAGGTTCTGCTGGTTGCCGCCGGCGTTCGCGCCGACGAAAACGGTGTTGGGCAAGTGCAGTGCTTTGACGCGCGCCATGAAGTCGCGCTGCACCGCGGAGAGCGCATAGCCGGGCTGGATGTTCGCGCCGAGATGCACGACGGTCGCGCGGTTGACGCGGGTGATCAGCGCGCCGGCCGGCTTGTTGACCAGGGTCGCCAGATCGCTCAAGTGCACGATGTTGCCGTTGCGCGCGCGGATCGGGATCGAGCGCAGGTTCGCGATGCTGTACTGCGCCGACATCGGATAGAGCACTTGCACGTACTTCGTGCCGTTGACGGTGTCGAATTGCGTCGCCAAGGTGCCGCCGAACGCAGCGCGCACGTTCTGCGCCGCTAGGCCGATGTCGGCGTCGAGCGTTCGCGCCCGGTCACGATCGAATTCGATGTCGATCTGCGGCGAAAGCTGCAGCGCCGAACTGTTCGCGCTCAGCGTTCCGGGGGTGTCTTGCAGCGCCTGAAGCACCTCTTGCGCGTACTGTTCCGGATCGCCGCGCGTGGCGGTGACCGTGGCGTCGATCGGCTGCGAATTTCCACCGCCCGTGCCGGTCGCCGGAATTGCGAAAACCCGTGCGCCCGATGCGTAGTGCCCGGCCATCTTGTTCATCATCCCCGCGATCGCATTCGTCGAGCGCTTGCGGTTCGGTTTGAGGAAGACCGTCAGTTGTCCGTTCGATCCGAGGTTGATGCCGCCGCCGAAGCCGGCCTGGTACGAGCCCGCCGTCGAGGTGATCGTCTGCACGTCGTCGATCTGCATGAACGCGTTGGTCAGCTTGCGGACCGCTTCGTCGGTTTTGGCGAGCGGCGTGCCGGTCGGGTACTGCACCTGCACGAAGATCTGCCCGCGGTCGACGGCCGGGATGAACTCGAATCCGATGAACCCCAGCGGGACCAGCGCGATCGCGCCGGCGGTCAGCGCCACGCAGACGGCGACGACGATCTTGGGGCGCTGCAGCGCGGCGGTGAGGACGCGGTCGTTGTAGTAGCGGCGCACGCGCTCGAAACCGTGCGTGAAGGCGCGGATGAAGCCCGGGGGCTTCCAACGCGAAAGCAGCGACCAGTTCCCGGCCAAAGCGGGCGTGATCGTGAACGACACGGCCAGCGACGTGAGGGTCGCGATCGTGACGACGAGCCCGAACTCGGCGAGAAACCGGCCGACTTGCCCGGGCAGAAAGGCGATCGGCAAGAACACGACCACGTCGACCAGCGTGATGACGACCGCCGCCGGCCCGATCTCCGCCCGGCCCAGGATCGCGGCGGTGCGCGGCGCCTCGCCGCCCTCGAAATGGCGTTCGATGTTCTCGAGCACGACGATCGAGTCGTCGACGAGGATCCCGATGATCAGCGTCATCGCGAGCAGCGAGACCGTGTCGATCGTGAACCCGACGACCCTCATCACGAAGAACGTCACTAGGAGCGACGTCGGGATCGCGACCATCACGACGAGCGCGTTGCGCCACGAGTGCAAGAAGAAGAACATCGCGATGCCGGTGAAGACGATCGCCTCGATCAACGTCTGAAAGACGCCCCACAGCTCGGCTTTCGTGTTGTCGGCCTGCACGTTGAGGATGTTGAACTGCACGTCGGGGAACTGCGCTTCGATGTCGGGCAGCGCGGCGAGTACGTTCTCCGACGCGGTGATCTCACTGGCCCCGTTGGATTTCTGCACCCCCAGCGTGATCGCCGGCAGGCCGTTGACGTACGAGTAGACACGTTTGGGCTCGTACCAGTCGGCCACGTTCGCGACGTCGCCGATCCTCAGCAATTGCGGCATCGTCGAGTACGGATTGGTCGGCTGGCTCGCGAGCCCGCTGCTCGCCGCACCCGAGGTCTGTTGCGCGATCGTCGCGATCGGCAGGTTCGCCGTGGTGCCGCCGGCCGTCGTCGATGCCGCAGTGTTGGCCGCGGGCGTTGCGGCTGCCGAGGCCGACACCGCCGTCGAACCGGTCTGCCCGGACGTCTGGGCCGTCAGTCCGGCCGGCGTCGGGGCGGGGCTCGCCTGCCCGAGGCCGGAGCCGCTGCCGCTGCTCGCGGAGGTCGCAAGCGCGGCCGGCTGTACCCCGTTGGAGCCCGGATTGACGGCGCCCGACGTCTGGCCCGCGCCGGTCGAGAGGGTCGTCCCGGTCACGAGCGTGGAGCCGGTGTTGAGCCCCGAGCCCGAACTGCTCGCCCCGGCCGTCGTCGCCTTCGAGCCGGAGGCCGAGGACGAAGACGCGCTCGAGCCGAGCGAGACGAGCGGCGTCAGCACGGCCGACGGTGCCGGCACGGGCGTCGTGATCGGATTGGCGGCGCCGAACGACGACTGCACGCCGCCGGTGCCGGCCGCCGCCGTGGTGGACGACGAGCTGCCTCCCGCCGCCGAACTCGGACCGGCCGGACCGTTCGCTTCCGCGCCGGCGCCCGGTCCCGCCGTGGTAGCGGCGGCGGACGTCGCCGCGATGGTCGCGGCGGTGCTCAAGCTGAGGGCCTGGTTCGTGGCGCCCGAGAGCCCGGTGTAGTGCTGCGTCACCGTCCCGGAGGGTGAGGTCGCGCCTTGCAGCACGGCGGTGTTCGTGCTCAGCAGCAGATCGGCGATCGAGGGCGCGGTCTGCGTGTCGCCGCGGACGTCGACCGTCGTCTCGCGGCCGGGCTGGTACACGATGCCGCCGGGAGCGCGGACGTTGTTCGCTTGGATCGCGCTGACGACATCGGTCGGCACGAAGCCGTGCGCCTGCAGCTTGTTCGGATCGATCGTCACCTCGAGCGCCGGCGTCACCGTCCCGCCCGCGTTGACGTTGGAGACGCCGGGCACTTGTTCGAGGGTCGGCACGATCGAGTTCGTCACCAGTGCCGAGAGCGCCGGCATGCTGAGCGAGCGCGAGGTCACCGAGAGGGTTACGACCGTCAGCTGCGAGGGGTCGAACGTGCGCACCGACGGCGCAGGCAGATCGGCGGGCAGCGCCGACTGCACCGTCTGCACGCGGTTCTGCACTTCGGTCAAGTCGGTCGTCTGATTCGAATCGAGCGTGAAGACGGCGGTGATCGTCGCCTGATTCTGCTGGATCGTCGTGTTGAGGTGATCGAGCTTGGGCGCGCCGGCAATCGCGTCTTCGACCGGGATGACGACCGAGTCGCGCAATTCGCTCGGCGACGCACCGGGGTACGCGACGCTGACGCTGACGACGGGAAAGTCGATGTTGGGGAACTGCTGCTGCACGAGCGTCGCAAGCGCGAACGAGCCCGCAAGCCCGATCAGCGCGACCAGCACGAACACGAGCGGCGGACGATTGACGAACAGCTGCGTGATGCGCTGCATGGTTAAACGACGCTATGGCCCGTTGCGGTCGGCAAGGGATTGTCCGTCCGTGATGCCGAGCTGGCCGTTGGCGACCACGGTGGTGCCGGGTTTGAGCCCGGTGACGATCGAGGTCGTTCCGTCGGAACCGATCTCGCGCACGTGCACCGTCTTGGCCACGACGTCGACGAGTTCGTCTTGCGCGACCATCAGGCTGGTGTGCGTTTCGTCGAGAAACGCGGTCGTGGGCACGCCCACGCCTTGCACCGGCGGCAACGCGATCGCGGCCGAGACCGGCAGGCCGGCCTGCAGGCGCTGATCGGCGTTCTTGACGAGCACTTTGACGGTGAAGTTCGTCGAGCCCGGCGTCACTTGCCCGAGCACTGCCACGACGTCGCCTGAATACGTCGCCGAGTTCGTGCCGCTCACGGTGAGGTGCGCCGTCGCGCCGACCGGGATCGAGAACGTATCGGTGCTCGACGCGTTGAGCAGCGCATACACTTGGTTGAGCTGCTGCACGGTGAAGATCGTGCGCGAGCCCGGGTATTCGCCGGGATTGAGGTTGCGGTTGACGACGGTTCCGTCGACCGGCGACACGACCGTCGCCTTGTCGATCGAGGTCTGATACTGCTGCACTTGGGCCTGCGCTTGAGCGATCGCCGCGTGCGCCGACTGCGCGTCGGCGACCGCGGCCGCGACCGTCGATGCCTGCAAGCCGCTGGACTGGTTGCCGTTGACCGACTGGTTCGTCTGCGCGGTACGCAGATTCGCCTGTGCGTTGCGCACGGCGGCCATGTCGTTCTGCACCGTGGTCTGCTGTTGCGTGAGGGTCTGCTCCGCGATGTAGCCGTTCCCGGAGAGCGACTGGTAGCGTTGCAGGTTCGTCTGATCGTTGGTGAGGGTCGCCTCGGCTTGGCGCAGCGCCGCCTGAGCCGAGGTCACCTGATTGACGCCCGAGCCGATGTTCAGCGTCTCCGTGTAGCGGGCTTGCTCGGCTTTGGCGTCGGCCGACGCGGCGTTGCGAATGTCGGCCTCAACGGTGCTTTGCGCTTGCGCGAGCTGCGCGCGCAGGTCTGCGGTGTCGAGCACGGCCAGCACCTGGCCGGCGCGCACCCGGTCGCCCTCGTTCACTAGCACTCGGTCGGCCGGTTCGGAGAGCGAACTCGTGATCGCGACGTTCTGATACGGCGCGATCACGCCCGAGATCGTCGTCGTCGCGCGGACGGTCGTCTCTTTCGCTTGGGCCGTCGGGATCGGAGCCGGCGTCGGTGCCGTGCGCTCGCGCCCGGCATGGCGCGCGCAGCCGCCCAGCAGCGCGGCGACGGCGATCGTCCACAGAACCCGGCGGATCCACTGCACCTGGGCTATTGCGGCGTCTGGTCGGGATTCGGCGACTGCGCGGCGCGCATCGCGGCCATCTTCGCCTTGAACTGTGTTTGCTGGTCGGGGGTGAGGACGGCTTCGACCTTCTGGAACGCGGCGCGGAAGTTCGCGCGCCGCGTGGCCCGGTCGGTGACGTTCTCGTTCTGCTTGCGGGCGTCGGCCATGATCTGCTTGATCTTGGCCTTCTGATCGTCGCTCAGGTCGAGGCTCATGAGCACCTGGCCCATGCGCCCGCGTGCTTGCGGCGATTGTCCCGAGCCGGCCGGACCGGCCGCGCTCGATGCGGCCCCGCCGGCCGCGCCCGCGCCGGCACTGCCGCTTGAATCGGAGTCGGAATGTTGCGCGGAGCACCCGGCTGCTACGAGGAGGGTCGCGGCGAGCGCGAGCGCGCCGGCGGCGTTGAGAAGATGGCGTTTCATATTGTCGATGCCTTTACCGTAAAATGAGGATGATGTTCCCAGACGCGTCCCGGGGCGCCCCTCACACTATCGCGGTTTCCTTAGAAGTCACTTGGTGCGCGCCCCTGCGAGGAAGGCCGAGCCTCGAACAGCTTGCTTGTACGGTAGGGTAAGTGAAAAAGACGTGCCGGCAGCCGGGCCGGCACGTCTTCGTGCGTCGGACGAGCCGTTCGGCTACGAGGACGCGCTGCCCACGGGCTGCGCGCGCTGCGCGAGCCAGGCGCGGATTTGCGGGATCTTGCCGTTCATGTACTCCATGAACCCGCCCTCGAGGATGAACCGCTTGCGCAGCGGGTCGAGTTCGAATCGGTACTCCTCGCCGTTGCTCGTACGGAGCACTTCGGCGTCGACGTCGACCTCGATCGTCGCGGCCTGCATGCAGCGCGCAACCTTCTCGGGCGCAAGCACGACCGGAATGAGGCCGCTGTTGTAGGCGTTTTCGTGGAAGATGCGGGCGAAGCTCGGCGCGATCGCGACCCTGAAGCCGCGGTCGGTCAGCGCCCATACGGCGTGCTCGCGCGAGCTGCCGCAGCCGAAGTTTTCGCCGGTCACGAGGATCGACGCGCCGGGATGCTGGGCGAGCAGTTCGGGGCCGCCGATCATGCCCTCGAAGAGATGAGCGCCCATGCCGGCCGTCCCGATCGTCGTCAGGTAGTGGGCCGGAATCACTTGGTCGGTGTCGATGTTGGCTTTGTCGATGGCCATCACCGTGCCTGAAACGATCATGCGGATTCGCCCTCATTCTGAGGCCGAATCCACCTCGGCTTCGCCTCGTCAATCGAAATTGCGGCTATCGTCGAACGTTTCATGCGGGCACCGCCTCGTGGGTTTTGACTTCTTCGGGGTCCGCGATGCGGCCCATGATCGCGCTCGCGGCGACGACTGCCGGCGAGGCGAGGTGCACGCGTCCACCGTCGCCCATGCGCCCGCGGAAGTTGCGGTTCGACGAGCTGATGGCGCGCATGCCGGGCGCAAGCACGCCCATCGACATGCCCAGGCACGGCCCGCACGACGAGTGCGTCCAGAGCGCGCCCGCATCCTGGAAGATGTCGTGCAGCCCTTCGCGCTCGGCTTGGCGCCGCACGAGCTGCGAGCCCGGCGTGACGATCGTCGGGACGCTGACTTTGCGGCCCTTGAAGATCTCCGCGGCGGCCCGCAGATCGGAGATGCGCGAATTGGTGCACGAACCGATGAAGGCCTGATCGATCTGGATCGAGCGCATCGCCTGCTCCGGCGCGAGCGCCATGTACGTCAAGCTGTCGGGATCGGCGTCGAGCGGCACGTAGCCGTCGACCGGGACGCTCTCGCCGGGGTTGGTGCCCCACGACACCATCGGCCGCAGCTCGCTCACGTCGAGCGCGATCACGCGGTCGTACTGCGCGCCGGGATCGGCCTTCAGCTTGCGCCACTGGGCGGCTTTGGCGTCGAACTCGGCGCCGCCCGGCTGGATGCCGCGGCCGCGCAGATACTCGATCGTCGTCTCGTCGGGTTCGCACATTCCGGTCGTGCCGCCCGCCTCGATCGCCATGTTGCACAACGTCATGCGCTCTTCCATCGAGAGCGCCGAGATCGCCTCGCCGTGGTACTCGATCACGCAGCCGGTCGCACCCTTGAAGCTGATCTGCGAGATGACGTACAGCGCCAGATCTTTCGCGGTCGCCCCGTGCCCGAGCCGCCCGGCGATGTCGATGCGCAGCACCTTGGGCTTCTGCAGGATCAGGCATCCCGCGAGCATCGCGCCGCCCTGCGCGGTCGACCCGATGCCGAGCGCGAACGCGCCGAACGCGCCGTTCGTGCACGTGTGGCTATCACCGCAGCAGAGCGTGATGCCCGGCTCGACGTAGCCGCGTTCGGGGGCGACGACGTGGCAGATGCCGTTGTCGCCCAGGTCGTAGAGCACGATGCCGTGCCGCTTCGCCCACGTGCGCAGCACCTGCGCTTGCCGCGCGGTCGCGGTGTCCTTGGCCGGCGCGACGTGGTCGTTGACCGCCATGATCGCGTCTTTGTCGAACAGTTTGTCGCCGAACTTTTCCTCGATCTCGATCGCGCCTTGGGGGGTCGTGATCTCGTGCGCCACGATGCGGTCGATGTAGACCAGCGCGTTGCCGCCGGGAAGTTCCTCGACGACGTGGGATTGCCAGATCTTGTCAAACAGAGACTGCGGCACGGTCACTTTCTTTCGTGGCATGGCCGTTGCGATGGGGCACGACCACGAGGCCGGCCTTCGCGTGGCGGTTGAGTGCGCTCGCGATGGCGGCGAGCGACGCCGTGATGATGTTCTCGTGACGGCCCACCCCGAAGCGGGACGCGCTGCCGACGCCGATCTCGACGTAGGCGACTGCTTCGGCATCCGACCCCGAGCGCACCGCTTGCTCGCGGTAGTCGAGCACGCGGGCATCGATGCCCAGGCCCGTGCGCAGCGCGTCGATGAACGCGTCGATCGGGCCGTTGCCGCTGCCGCGCAGCGGCGCGATCGCGTCGCCGTAATGCACCACGGCCTCGATCTCGCATCCCCGTGCGTCGTCGGTCACGCTGTGGTCGACCACGGTGAGCGGACCGTCGGGGCCCAGATACTCGCGCTCGAAGCAACCGAAGATTTCGTGCGGCATGATCTCCTTGCCGGTCTCGTCGGCGACCCGCTGCACGACTTTGCTGAACTCGATTTGCAGGCGCCGCGGGATGTCGAAGCCGTAGTCGTTGGCGAGCACGTACGCGATCCCGCCCTTGCCCGACTGGCTGTTGATGCGGATGACCGCTTCGTAGGTGCGTCCCACGTCCTTGGGATCGATCGGCAGGTAGGGCACTTCCCAGACCGGGTTGCGCTCGGCTTCGAGCGCGTCGAAGCCCTTTTTGATCGCGTCCTGGTGCGAGCCCGAGAACGCCGTGAACACCAGTTCGCCACCGTACGGATGCCGCGGGTGCACGGGAAGTTGATTGCAGTATTCGACCGCCTGCACGATCTCGTTGATGTCGTGGATGTCGAGCTTCGGATCGACCCCTTGACTGAAGAGGTTGAGCGCGAGGGTGATGATGTCGACGTTGCCGGTGCGCTCGCCGTTGCCGAAGAGCGTGCCCTCGACGCGGTCGGCGCCGGCCATCAGGCCCAGTTCGGCCGCTGCGACGCCGGTGCCGCGGTCGTTGTGCGGATGCAAGCTGATCTCGACGCAGTCGCGGTCGCGGATCGTGCGCCCGAACCATTCGATCATGTCGGCGTAGATGTTGGGGGTCGACATCTCGACGGTCGCCGGCAGATTGAGGATCGTCTTGCGCTGCGGCGTCGGCTGCCACACGTCCATCACCGCTTCGCAGATCTCGACCGCGAAGTCGAGCTCGGTGCCGGTGAAGCTCTCCGGCGAGTATTGGAAGCGCACGTCGGTCTGCGGGATCGTGCGGGCCAGCGCGCGCACGATCTCCGCCCCGCGCACCGCGATGTCGATGATGCCGCGGCGGTCGAGGCCGAACACGACGCGGCGCTGCAGCGTCGAGGTGCTGTTGTAGAGGTGCACGATCGCGCGCGGTGCGCCCTCGATCGCCTCGAACGTGCGCGCGATCAGTTCGTCGCGCGCCTGCGTGAGCACTTGGATCGTCACGTCGTCGGGGATCAGGCGCTGGTCGATCAGCTCGCGCACGAAGTCGAAGTCGGTCTGTGACGCCGACGGAAAGCCGACCTCGATCTCCTTGAAACCCAGGCGCACGAGAAGGTCGAACATCCGGCGCTTGCGCTCGGGTCCCATCGGCTCGATCAGGGCCTGATTTCCGTCGCGCAGGTCGACGCTGCACCAGAGCGGCGCACGGTCGATCGTGCGGCTCGGCCACTGCCGGTCGGCAATGGCGACCGGCGCAAAGCTGCGGTACTTGTGAATGGGCATCGTTGACATGGTCGGGTCTACACCTCTCGTGAAATCAGGAGGCCCTTCGATGCGCTCGAAGGGCCCGTGGAACCAATGCGGGAGTGGACGGTAATCTCGCATACCGCCTGACGAATAATGACGACCGCGACGGTGCCGCTCAGCACGACGCGTCGTCCGCGACGGCGCGGTCCAGCTGCCCCTTCAACCGGCGCAGCGACTCGCTGTCGCCGGTGAAGGAGAAGCGCGCTTCGTACATGCCGTCGCGTTCGACGACCGACATCTCGCGATAGCCGCAGTTGCAGCGCAGGGCCAGGTTGACGATGCGCGCGACCATCCGCGGATCGCGCATCTGCACGTTCTCGATCATGGCTATGCGTGCACCGGTTCGACCATCTCGTCGACGGCTGCGCCGGGGGGGATCATCGGCCAGCAGTTTTCGACGGGGTAGCAGGCCGCGTGCAGCAGCACCGGGCCTTCGGCCGCGAAGAAACGTTCGAGGGCCGCGGGCAGCTCGGCTGCGGAGTCGACCGTCTCGGCCTGCACGCCGTACGCCCGCGCGATCGTGCAGAAGTCGGGATTGTCGTGCAGGCTCGTCGCCGAGTAGCGCTCGTCGTAGAACAACTGCTGCCACTGCCGCACCATGCCGAGGTTGCGGTTGTCGATCAGCAGCACTTTGACCGGCAGGTCGTGGCGGCGCAGCGTCGCGAGCTCGGCCATCGACATCTGGAACCCGCCGTCGCCGACGATCGCGACGACCGGCTTGTCGGGATGCGCGAACTTCGCGCCGATCGCGGCCGGTAGGCCGAAGCCCATCGAGCCCAGCCCGGCCGAGGTGAGGAAGTGCCGCGGGTGCATCGGGCGCGCGCGCTGCGCGGCCCACATCTGGTGCTGGCCGACGTCGGTCGCGACGACGACGTCGGACGGGGCGGTGGCGAAGAACGCGTCGAGCACGTCGGTCGCCGAGAGGTGCCCGTCCTTCGCGCGGTCGCGCGGCAGCGCGCCGCCGAGCGCGCTCGCCTCGTCGCACCAGCGCGCGAACACCGGGATGTTCGTGCGCGCGACGGCCTTGTTCAGTGCGCGCAGGGTCGCCCGCAGGTCGCCGTGCAGCGCCAGTTCGACCGGGATGATCTTGTTGAACTCGCTCGCGTCGATGTCGGCGTGGACGATGCGCGCGCCGGTGGCGAAGCGGTCGGTGCGGCCGGTGACCCGGTCGTCGAAGCGCATGCCGAGCGCGAAGATCGCATCCGCGGTCATCACGGCGCGGTTGGCGGCCTTCCACCCGTGCATGCCGAGCATGCCCAGGAAGGTCGGATCGCCGGGCGTCGCGCAGCCCAGGCCGTTGATCGTGGCCGCGTGCGGCACGCCGGCGCGGTACACGAACTCACGGAACTCGTCGACCGCGCCCGAGATGCGCGCTCCGCCGCCGACGATGACGAGCGGCCGGCGCGCGTTGCGCAGGATCGCGATCGCGCGTTCGATCGCGCCGGCGTCGACTTGCGGCTCCTCCGGTGGCTGCGGCGTGCGGGGCCAGGTGAAGTCGAACTCGGCGACCGGCGTCTTCATCTGCGCGCGCAGTACGTCGGTCGGGATGTCGACGAGCACGGGGCCCGGCCGCGGTCCGCGCGCGATCTTGAACGCGCGGTGCAGGGTCGGGACCAGCTCCTCGATCGAGCGGACGACGAACGCGCGCTTCACGCACGAGCTGGCGATCGCGGCGACGTCGGCTTCTTGAAAACCATCGGTGCCCATCAGCGGCGAGCGCACCTGCCCCGTGATCGCGATCAGCGGAACGCTGTCCATGTAGGCATCGAGCAGGCCGGTGATCAGGTTGGTCGCGCCGGGCCCCGAAGTCGCGATGCAGACCCCGACGTTGCCGGTCGTGCGGCCGTATGCGCCCGCGGCGAAGGCGGCGCCGGCCTCGTGCCGCGTGAGCACGTGGTCGATGCGGCGTTCGTGGAAGAGCGCATCGTAGAGCGGCATGATCGCGCCGCCCGGGTAGCCGAAGGCGATCGAAACGCCTTCGGCCACCAGGTGATCGAGGACGGCCTGTGCGCCGCTGCGCATCGCCGGTTCGACGTTTAGCATCGCTCCCTAACTCATCCGGAATTTCATGTCGTCGTCTTTGGCCGTCGCGGGAGCGGACGGCGAGGTCGCCACCGGCTCGCGCTGATTGGCCGCGAACCACGGCATCAGGGCACGCAGCTTTTCACCCACCTCTTCGATCTGGTGCGCTTGCGCTTTCTTGCGGAAGTTCGCGAAGTTCGGCTTGCCGGCGGCGTGCTCGGCCACCCACTCCTGCGCGAACTGGCCGCTCTGGATCTCCGCGAGGATCTCTTTCATCGCGGCCCGCGTGTCTTTGCCGACCACGCGCGGGCCGCGCGTGTAGTCGCCGTACTTGGCGGTGTTGCTGATGGCGGCGCGCATGCCTTCGATGCCGCGCTCGTACATCAAGTCGATCAGGAGCTTCATCTCGTGCAGGCACTCGAAGTACGCCATCTCGGGCGCGTAGCCGGCCTCGACCAGCGTCTCGAATCCGGCCGTGATCAGCTCGGAGACGCCGCCGCAGAGCACGGTCTGCTCGCCGAAGAGATCGGTCTCGGTCTCCTCGCGGAAGTTCGTCTCGAGGATCCCGGCGCGGCCGCCGCCGATCGCGCTCGCGTAGGCCAGCGCGATCTCGCGCGTGTCGCCGCTGGGGTCTTGGTGCACCGCGATCAGGCACGGCACGCCGCGTCCCGCCGCGTACTCGGTGCGCACGAGCTTACCCGGGCCCTTGGGCGCCACCATGAAGACGTTGACGTCCTTGGGCGGGACGATCGTGCCGAAGTGGATGCCGAACCCGTGCGCGAACGCGAGATACTTGTGCGCCGTCATGTGCTCGGCGATCGACTTCATGTAGGTCGCGGGCTGCTCTTCGTCGGGGATCAGGATCATCACGACGTCGGCGCGCGCCGCTGCGCCCTCGACCGTGTCGACCTCGAGGCCTTCGGCCCGGGCTTCTTCGCGCGAGGACGAGCCTTCGCGCAGCCCGACGATCACGTGGTTGCCGCTGTCGCGCAGGTTCTGCGCATGGGCGCGGCCCTGGCTGCCCCAGCCGATGATCGCGATGGTCTTGTACTCGAGTTTCTTGCGGTCGACGTCCGCGTCGTAGAGGGCGTGCACTACAGAGCTCCTTAGAAAAACAACGAGCCCCTCTGCCGGTCCGGCGAGGGGCTCGCGATGAGTGCTTGTCGAGCGACTCGTTTATGCGAAGGCCAACCTACACCGACCATGTTGGGGCGGGCTAATAAGGAGGAGGCCTACGATAAGGAGTGCGTTGGACATTGGTGACATGACCGTACCATGCGTTTTGGCCGGGCGTCAAGCCGCCGGCTTGGTTTTTTCATTGGGTGCAAATCGCACCTATCGTGTGGTCGGCCTCGGCGCGGCTGCCGGCGACGGGGACCGGGTACGAAGGGCGGGTATCGGGTGCGTAACCGCAATCGAACGGAGACCGACGCGTGCAGTATACGAAACTCGGCCGAACGGGGCTCGACGTGTCCCGGATTTGCCTTGGGTGCATGAGCTACGGCACCCCGGGTGCCGGCTCGCATCCCTGGTCGCTCGGCGAGGACGAGGCGCGTCCGTTCTTCCGGCAGGCGGTCGATCTGGGGATCAACTTCTTCGACACGGCCAACGTGTACTCGACCGGGGCGAGCGAAGAGATCGTCGGCCGCGCCCTCGCGGACTTCGCGCGTCGCGACGAGATCGTCGTGGCGACGAAGGTGCACTTCCGCATGCGGCCGGGGCCCAACGGCGCCGGCCTCTCGCGCAAAGCGATCCTCACCGAGATCGACGCGAGCCTGCGGCGCCTGGGGATGGACTACGTCGATCTCTATCAGATCCACCGCTTGGACCCCACGACCCCGGTCGAAGAGACCCTCGAAGCGTTGCACGACGTCGTCAAGGCCGGCAAGGCGCGCTACATCGGCGCGTCGAGCATGTACGCGTGGCAGTTCGCGCAGGCGCTCGCGCTCGCCGAGCGGCGCGGCTGGACGCGCTTCGTCAGCATGCAGAACTACGTGAACCTGCTCTACCGCGAGGAGGAGCGCGAGATGCTGCCGCTGTGCGCCGCGGAGGGGATCGGCGTCATTCCGTGGAGCCCGCTCGCCCGCGGCCGGCTCGCGCGCCCGTGGGACACCCAGACGAACCGCACGGCGAGCGACAAGTTCGCCAAGACGTTGTTCGCGGCGACCGCCGAGTCAGACCGCAAGGTCGTGGAGCGAGTCGCCGAGATCGCGCAGAAGCGCAGCGTGCCGATGGCCCAGATCGCGCTCGCGTGGGTGCTGCACAAACCTGAGATCACGGCCCCGATCGTCGGCGCCACCAAACCGCAGCATCTCGCGGACGCCGTCGCCGCGCTCGAGGTCGCGCTGACGCCGGAAGAGATCGTGGCCCTCGAAGACGCGTACGAGCCGCACTCGGTCAGCGGCATGGGGTAGCGAACGGCGCGCCGGTATGCGAGTCAGATCGGCTCGACGACGACGTCGGCCCTGCGTGGTCCTCGGCGCCCGACGCGACACGTTGCGCCGGCCGCATTCGCGAGCTTAGCGATGTCATCCGGGTCGCTCGTCAGGACTAGCGACGGCCGCCAGCGGAGGGCGAGGGCCGTCACCGTGCCGTCAACGATTTGTGTCGAACGCGCTCGTTGAAGAAGCACACCGACTGTCATCGCGGCCGCAGTGTCAAGAGGGACGACCCGGTTCGCTAGGGCGACCGTCTTCGTACAATTCATCCGCGGTGGCTCTCGCCAGACTTCAGCAAGCACGGGCGCCGGCAGCAGAATCGATGCCCCTTCATCTGCCGCTATCCGGATTAACGCGCTTAGCCGAGTATCCCAACGCTCTGCTGCGAGGAATACGCCGGTGTCGAAGATGATCGTTCTCACTCCAACAGTAGCTTACGCGCGGCCGCGACCGCCTTTGCGTCGAGCGGACCGTGATGTTCGATGGCTTCAGCGAGAAACTTCTCCCGGTTCAGGCGAGCCAGCTCGCGGGCCATCGCGCGAGACACGAATTGAGAAAAACCGCGCGCGCCTACCCGTTCGCGAACCTCGTTTATCAGCGATAACGGAACGCTCGCTGATATCGTCCGCGTCGGCCCCGCTTCTGCGAAGGGGATCATGGGCGGGGAGCCCTTGTCATCGTCTCTGGTACGTCTGCGCTTCGCACTCGCCATAATGAAATCATACTTGAACTATGATTCAGGGTCAACAATTGAGGGTTCGCGCGGAGTTGCCTCTTTCTGGTCTCGGGTCGACCGGATGTACTCGCGTAACCTACATGAACTTCTTTCGACGCTTGAAGAACCCACCACTCGCGTCTGCCTGCGCGCTACTACGATGGGAATGCTGCACGCAGTTCGGCGATCTGCGTGGCGTCGAGCGAACGCACCGCGTGGCCGGTGAGGATGAACGAGAGGCGCGCGGTCTCTTCGAGTTCCTCGGCGACGGCCGCGGCGGCTTCGAGTGACGATCCGGCGATGACCGGGCCGTGGTTTGCGAGCAACACGGCGTGGTGTTCGCGGGCGCACGCGCCGACGGCCGCGGCGAGCGCGGCGTCGCCGGGGCGGAAGTACGGAACGAGCGGAAGGCGCCCGACGCGCATGACCGCATAGGGCGTCAGCGGCGGCAGCACGTCGCGTTCGTCGGCGTGCTGTAGGCACGCGAGGGCGACCGCGTAGGGCGAGTGCAGGTGCACGACCGCGCTGGCCTGCGGCCGCTGCGCGTACACGGCGACGTGCAAGAAGCGTTCCTTCGTCGGCGCGTCGCCGGCGAGCGGCTCACCGCGTTCGTCGAGCAGCGCGAGGCGCCGCGGATCGAGCTCGCCGAGGGATGCGTTGGTGGGCGTCATCAGGAAGCCGCCGGCGACCCGCAGGCTCAGATTCCCCGACGTGCCGGGCGCGAGGCCGCGCGCGGCGAGGCGCGCGCCGGTGCGGCAGAGCGCGGCGCGTTCGACCTCGTACGGTTCGCTCACGGCGCGCACGCGAGGGCTTTTTCGAAGAAGTCCTCGCTGCCGAAGTTGCCCGACTTGAGCGCGAGCGCGACCGGCGCGCCGCCCACGCTGACGGTCCACGGCACGCCCGGGTCGATCTGCGCGCCGATGCGCAGCGACTCGACGCCCAGCGCCGCGACGACCGCGCCCGACGTCTCGCCGCCCGCGATGACGAAGCGCGCCACGCCGTGGCCGCGCAGCGAACGGGCGATCCCGGCCAGCACGCCCTCGATCCGTGCGCCCGCGTCCTCGCCATAGCGGCTTTGCTGTGCCGCTACGTCGGTAGGGCTCGCGCTGGCGCTGATCAAGACCGGTCCCTCCGCGAGTCGAGCCGCGGCCCACTCGGCGGCGTCGCGCGCGAGCTGCTCGGGCGCATCGAACCCGCGCGCGTTCAAGTCGAAGGCCGGGCAGTGCTGCTTCATGTAGGCGACTTGGGCGAGCGTCGCGCGCGAGCACGAACCCGACAACACGGCCGCGCGCCCCGCGACGTGCGGCAACCGGTCCGCGTCGGGCGCCGCGCTCAGCCAGCCCCGCTCGCGGAAGACGGCCGGCAAGCCCAGCGCGATCCCGGATCCGCCCGTGATCAGCGGCAAGTCGCGCGCCGCGGCGCCGATGCGACGCAGGTCGTCGTCATTGCCTGCGTCGACGATCGCGTGCCGCACGCCGTCCGCGCGCAGCGCCTCGAACGCAGCGCGGATCGCCTCGGCGTCGCGCCGCACGACGTCGATGTCGACGCGCCCGACCCGGTGCGGCGTCTGCGCTTGCAGCACGCGGACGAGATTCGAGTCGGTCATCGGATTGAGCGGATGGTGCTGCATGCCCGACTCCGAGAGCAGCATGTCGCCGACGAACAGATAGCCGCCGAAGATGCGCCGCCCGGTGGTGGGAAAGGCCGGGCAGAAGAGCGTGAAACCGGCGCCGAGTTCGTCGAGCAGCGCGTCGGCGACCGGGCCGATGTTGCCGCGCGCGGTCGAATCGAACGTCGAGCAGTACTTGAAGAGCACCTGGCGGGCGCCGCGCGCGCGCAGGGCGCGCAACGCCGCCAACGATTCGGCGACGGCTTCGGCAGCCGGCACCGAACGCGTCTTGAGTGCGACGACGATCGCGTCGGCGTCGTCGAAACGCGCGTCCGGCGCCGGCACGCCGATCGTCTGAACGGTGCGCATCCCTTCGCGCACAAGGGTATTCGCGAGGTCGGTGCCGCCGGTGAAGTCGTCGGCGATCGCGCCGAGAATCATCGCCGCACGCTCCCGGCTAGCCGAGCTTGCCGGCGTACTTCTCGAGCAGGCCCCACGCTTCGGGGCCGAACGTGTCCTTCCAGCGCCCGTAGAAGTTCTCGGCCGCCAGCTTGGCTTTGAACGTCTCCGACGTCGGCTGTGTTGAACGTCATGCCCTGACGTTGGAGTTTGTCGGCGAGCGATTCATTGAGCAAGTCATTGTCGTGCCGCTGCGCCTTCGCGTACAGCACCATGTTCTTGCTGACGATCTCTTGCAGTTGCGGCCCAAGCGCATTCCACTTGTCCATGCTGGCGATCACCCAGAAGCCGTCCCACATGTGATTGGTCACGCTCAAATACTTCTGCACCTCGTACAGCCGGCCGATCTCTTCGATGATGTAAGGGTTCTCCTGGCCGTCGACCACGTGCGTTTGCAGGGCGGTGTAGAGTTCGGAGAAGTTCATCCCGATCGGACTCGCGCCGAGCGTCTTGAAGAGGTCGACGGGCAGTTTCCCGGGGGGCGTGCGAATCTTGAGCCCCTTGAGGTCGTCGACGGTTTTGATCGGCCGCACGGAGTTCGTCACCTGGCGAAATCCGTTGTTGAGCGCCATCGGCATCGGCTGCATGCCTTTGGCGACGATCTGCGCGCGCAGGTACGTGCCGAGGTCGCCGTCCATCGCGCGATAGGCCGTCGCGAGGTCTTTGAACGCGAACGGCACCCCTTGGATGTCGCACGCCGGCACGACCGCGCTGATCACCGCGCCCGAGGCGGTGAAGAATTCGAGCGCCCCGGAGCGAATCTGCGTCAGCATCGCCGTGTCGCCCCCGAGCTGGTTGCTCGGGTAGATCGTGATCTTGACCTTACCGTTCGTCTGTTCGAGGATATTCTTCGAGGCGATGACCGCGTCGTAGTTGCGCGGGTCGTTCATCGGCACGTTCGTGCCGAACTTGTACTCGAATTCCGCGGCTTCGCCCGGTTTGCGCACGAAGTTGATCGCAACCGCGGCAGCGGCCGTTCCGGCGAGGAACGGGCCGCGCTTGAGTTTGGGCATCGCTGCCGTCTGCGGTGTGGGGCCGGTCATGAATGTTCCGTTCCGCCCGCGATGAGCGCGGGCTAGCGTATGCGGCTCGAGCCCGAGCCGCGGCGAATCATCCGAGCTTCCCGGTGTATTGTTCGAGCAGTCCCCACGCCTTGTCGCCGTACTCGGCTTTCCAGCGCGTGTAGAAGTCGCCGAGCTTGGCTTTGAACGATCCGACGTTCGGATTGGGGGTGAACGCGAGCCCTTGGCGCCCGAGTTTGTCGGCGAGCGCGGCATTGAGCGCGGCCGTGTCGCGCCGCTGCATGTCGGCATATTCGAGCATATGGTGATTGACGATCGCTTGATCCGGGCCGAGCGCCTTCCATGCGTCCTGGTTGGCGATCACCCAATAGCCGCCCCACATGTGGTTGGTGACGCTCAGATACTTCTGCACTTCGTAGATCTTCGAGGTCTCGATGATCTGGTACGGGTTCTCCTGGCCGTCGACGATGTGCGTCTGCAACGCGGTGTAGACCTCGTTCCAGTTCATGCCGACCGGTTCGGTGCCAAACGTCTTGAACACGTCGATCCACAATTTGCCGGGCGGGACGCGGACCTTCATGCCCTGGATGTCGTCGACGCTGTGGATCGCCCCTTTGCTCGAGGTGATCTGGCGGAACCCGTTGTCGAGGTATTTGCCGACGACGCCGATCCCCTTGGCTTCGATCTCGCCGCGCACGTATTGCCCGAGCGCGCCGTCGAACGCGGCCAAGCCGTCGGGAACGCTCTTGAACGCGTAGGGGACGCCTTCGATCCCCGCGACCGGGATGACGTTGGCGAGGATCCCGGGCGAGATCGTCATGAACTCGAGCGCGCCGGAACGCACCTGCGTCAGCATCTGGGTGTCGCTGCCGAGCGCGCCCGCGTAGTACACCTTGATGTCGATGCGTCCGTTGGTCGCTTGACGCAGCTTCTGCGTCATCAGGATCGCGTCGCCCGTGCGCGGGTCGTTGATCGGGACGTTGGTCCCGAACTTCATCTGGGTCACCGCCCTCGCGCGCGAGCGCACGATGCCGATCCCGGCGAACGTGGCGGCCGCGCCGGTGACGAACGGTCCTCGTTTAAGCTTCATGTGTTCCTCCGTTGCGCCCGGCATAACCGTATGCCGAACGGGCGTGGCCGGCCGTGACGTAGCCGAGCCGGATGTCTTCCTCGATCGCCTCGGGCGACCGGTCGTGGGGTGCGCCGAACCCGCCGCCGCCCGGCGTTTCGGCGATGAGCACGTCCCCGGGCCCGGTGGGGATCGATGAGGCCATCGGCGAGGCGGCGAACGGCGTGCCGTCGCGCACGATCGTGAAGCGCGAGGGCGCGCCCGCGCCGCCGCCTTCGATCCCTTGAGGCGGGTACTGGTGGCGGTGGCCACGCAGCGCGAGCTTTCCCGGCGCGAGAAAACGGATGACGCGCCGCAGCCCCAAACCGCCGCGCTGGCGTCCGGGGCCGCCCGAGTCGGCGCGCAGTTCGTGCCGTTCGATCAAGAGCGGAAACTCTTGCTCGATCATCTCGACGGGATAGTTCATCGCGTTGGTCACCGTGTTGTCGATCGCGCTCAGTCCGTCGAGATCGGCCATCGCGCCGGCTCCGCCGGTCAGCGAATTGTCGACCGCGATCCGCGTGGTCGCCCCATTCTCGACCGCCGGCGTCCAGACGAACGGCATCGTCGTGCCGCCGCTCGAGGTCGCCGACGCGTGGCGCGGATCGGCTTCGCCGAGCGCTTCGAGCACGCAGTCGTACGCGAGCGCGGCGACGAGCGCGCGCGCGCCGACCGGAGCCGGCAAGCGCGGGTTCATGATCGAGCCTTCGACGCACTTCACCGTCAAGCAGCGTTGCAGGGCGGCGTTCATCGGCAGGCCGGGGCCGAGCGTCGCGCGCAACGCGACCATGCTGGCGGCGATGCCGTTGGAGAGCACGACGTTGATCGGGCGCGCGACTTGCGGGCTCGAGCCGGAGAAGTCGACCTCGACGTGCGCGTCCTTCACCGTGACCCGCGCCTCGACGACGAGCCCTTCGTGCACTTGATCGTATTCGCTGTTGTCGACGTAGCGCCGCACGACGTAGGTGCCTTCACGCAAGTGCTCCAAGCGCATGCGCACGCGCCGTTCGCAGTAGTCGACGAACGCGTTGACGTGATCGAGAAAACGCTCCGTGCCGAAGCGCTCGAACGCCTCCTCGATGCGCCGGATGCCCAGGCGCGTCGCGGCGATCTGCGCGGAGAGGTCGCCGCGGAAGTTCTTGGGCACCCGCGAGTTGGCCAGGATCACCGCCAGGATCTCTTCGTTGAAGTGGCCCTGCGAGAACAGCCGCGAGACCGGGATGCGAATCCCTTCCTGATAGATCTCGGTCGCGTCGGCGGGCATGCTGCCCGCGCTCATCCCGCCGACGTCGGTCTGGTGCATCAGCGTGCACACGTACGCCGCAATCTCCCGCCCGGCGAAGATCGGCGCGATCGAGACGAAATCGTTGAGGTGCGGGCATCCGCTGAACGGGTCGTTGGTGAACAGCACGTCGCCGGGCTGCAGCGGCTGCGCGAAGGTCGCGAGCATATCGTGGTGCACCGAGGCGAGCACCGCGGTCTGCAGCGGGATCGCGTCGGCTTGCGCCCAGTACTCGGAGTTGGGGGCGACGATGCCGGCCGAACAGTCGAAGCCTTCTTTGATGACCGGCGAGTACGCCGAGCGGATCATCGCGATCTCGACCTCGTTGGTCGCGGTCGCAAGATAGTGGCCGACGACTTGCATGGTGACCGGGTCGATCGTTGCCGTCGCGCTCAAGACGCCCCCTCCAAGGTCAGTTCGAGAAAACCGTTGCCGCCCGCGCGCAGGTGGCCGCCCGGCGGAACGACGGTCGTCGTGTCGGATTGCACGACCGCGGCCGGGCCTTCGACGCCGCCGGCGGGAAGCGCTTCGCGCGCCCACACCGGCACCTCGAGGGCGCGCTCGTCGAAGCGCATCGCACGCGTCGTGGGCGGAGTCGCGGCCGCGCCGGCGGCGCCGCGCAGCGTCTCGAAACGCAGCGGCGTGCCGGGGACGCTCGCGGTGACGCGCAAGGCGATGATCTCGACCGGTTCGCCGGGATTCGCCTGCCCGTACACCTGCGCGTGTTCGGCGTCGAAGGCGTCGCGCAAGTGCGCCGGGACGTCGAACGGCACCGTGATCTCGTACGATTGCCCGACGTAGCGCATGTCGGCCGCGTAGGTCGCGACGATCGCCTCGGGCCGCTGACCCTGCGCTTCGAGGGTTGCGCGCGTCTCGCGTTCGAGCTCCTCGACCGTCGTGCGAATCGTGGCCGCTGCCTCCGGGTCGGCGAGCCGGATGCGCACGCCGCGCGCTTGATCGACGCGCACGTCGGCGCCGAGCAGCCCGACCGCCGAGTAAACGCCGGCGTGTGGCGGGATGAGGATGCGGGTGATGCCGAGTTCGCGCGCGATCGCCCAGGCGTGCACCGGGCCGGCGCCGCCGAACGCGACCAGCGCGAGATCGCGCGGATCGAAGCCTTTGGCGACCGAGACCAGCCGCACCGCGTCGGCCATCTGCGCGTTGGCGAGATCGAAGATCCCGCGCGCTGCGTCTTCGGTCGACAAGCCGAGCGGCTGCGCCACCCGGGTCGCGATCGCGGTGCGCGCCAACTCCGCGTCGACGCGCCCGAGGTACTGCGCCGACCCTTGCGGGTCGAGGTAGCCGAGCACGAGGTCGGCGTCGGTGACGGTCGGCTCGGTGCCGCCGCGCGCGTAGCACGCGGGCCCGGGCACCGCGCCCGCGCTGCGCGGCCCCAAACGCAGCGCGCCTGCTTCGTCGAGCCACGCGATGCTGCCGCCGCCGGTCCCGACTTCCGCCAGATCGATCACCGGCACGCGCAGCGGATAGCCGGTGCCTTTGTGCAGGAAGCCGCCGGCGTGCGCGGCCCCGCCGACTTCGTACTCGTAGTTGATGCGCGGCGCGCCGTTGCGCACCAGCGCCGCTTTGGCGGTCGTCCCGCCCATGTCGAACGAGATGATGTCGAGCGCGCCGATCTCACGCGCGGCCGCGGTCGCACCGATCACGCCGGCCGCCGGTCCCGATTCGACCAGCTCTTCGGGATGCGAGCGGGCCGCGTCGGAGGCGAACAGTCCGCCGCTCGACTTCATCACCCAGAAGCGCTCCGGCGCGCCCATCTCGACGAAGCGTTGCTCGAGTGCGCCCAAGTACGCGACGACGATCGGCGCGAGGTAGGCGGCGATGACCGTCGTGCACGTCCGCTCGAACTCGCGTGCTTCGGCCACGACCGCGTGCGACGCGAACACCGGGACGCCGTTGCGCAGCAGCGCCTGCGCGGTGCGTTCGTTGGCCGGATTGCGATAGGCGTGCAGGAACGAGACCGCGATCGCCTCGACCCCGGCGTCGTGCAGGGTGCGAGCCGCCGCGCGGACCGCGTCCTCGTCGAGCTCGCGCAACGGGGTGCCCGACGCGTCGATCCGTTCGGGCACCTCGACGACGAGGTCGCGCGGGACGAGCGGTTGCATCTTCGCACGCCGCAAATCGTAGGGATCGTAGCGCCGCTGGCGCCCGATCTCCAGGATGTCGCGAAAGCCTTCGGTCACGACGAGCCCGACGCGCGCGCCGCGCCGCTCGAGCAGCGCGTTCGTGGCCGCGGTCGTCGCGTGGACGACCATCTCGATGTCCGACGGCTGCGCGTTCAAGTCGCGCAGCATCACGGCGATCCCGTTGACGACGCCGAGCGAGAGATCGTGCGGCGTCGAAGGCACTTTGGTGGTGACGACGCGCTCCCCGGCGACCGCGACGACGTCGGTGAACGTCCCGCCGATGTCGATCGCGATGCGCACCGAGCCGCTCACTTCGCGGTCTCCGCGGTGCCCAGCACCGCCTCGTTGTCGGCGCCGACGGCCGTCCGGCCGGCGTGCCGGATCGTCGGCGGGGTCGCGGTCATGCGCGGGATCGGCGCCTGCATCCACACTTCGCCGAGCGCGTCGTCGTCGACCCGCGCGAGCGAACCGCGCTCGCGCACGTGCTCGTCCTCGAAGATGTCGGCCGCCGAATAGACCGGCCCTGCGGTCACGCCGAAGCGTTCCATCACCGGCATCGCCTCGGCGTAGGTGCGCGCCTTGAACCACGGCGCGATCACGCCTTCGAGCGCGTCGACGTTGCGCACCCGGTTGGCGTTGCTGTCGAAGCGCGGATCCGTCGATCAGTTCGCCGTGCCCGACCGCTTCGAGCAGACGCTGCGCGGTCGCTTGCGTGCTGCACGAGATCGCGATGAACTTTCCGTCGCTCGTCTCGTAGGCGTTGCGCGGCGCGGTGAACGGGATGACATTGCCGGTGCGCGTCTGCACGACCCCGAGTTGCTGGTAATCGATCAGATGCGTGCCGAGCACGGTCATCAGCGGCTCGTAGAGCGAGACGTCGACCTCTTGGCCTTCGCCGGTGCGGTCGCGGTGGCGCAGCGCCGCCAGCACGCCGAAGGCGCCGGTGATCCCGGCGATCGAGTCGGCCAAACCGAACGACGGCAGGGTCGGCGGCGTGTCGGGCCACCCGTTCGCGTACGCGAAGCCGCTCATCGCTTCGGCGAGGGTCCCGAACCCCGGCAGCGGCGACTTCGGTCCCGTCTGTCCGAAGCCGGACACGCGCAGGATGATCAGGTCGGGCTTGGCCTTGCGCAGCTCGGCGGTGGGGAGGCCCCACTTGTCGAGCGTCCCCGGCCGGAAGTTCTCGACGTACACGTCGGCCGTCGCCAGCAGTTCCAGAAACCGGGCTTTGCCCTCCGGCGTGCGCAGGTCGAGCTCGACCGAGCGCTTGTTCCGCCCGTACATCTTCCAAGCGAGGCCGATCCCGTTCTTTTGATGCCCCCACTTGCGCATCGGGTCGCCGCTGCCCGGCATCTCGACTTTGATGACGTCGGCGCCGTGATCGGCGAACAGCATCCCGGCCACCGGGGCGGCCATCATGGTAGCGGTCTCGATGACCCGGATCCCTTCGAGGGCCCCGGTCTGTATTCTGGATCCAGTAATCATGGGCGTTGCCCCTACCGAAATCCGGAGGAAGTTTCCTGCCGTCAGCCGTCGCTCGGCGCGCAGGCAGGCCAACGCGGGCGGCCTGCTCGAAGCCGCAATGCTCCGCGCTCCGCGCTTGTGAAGGAATGCTGCTCGTGCCGAACGTCCATGCCCCCGCGCCGCCCCTGGTCGCCGTTCTGCCGGGCGACGGCATCGGGCCGGAGGAGACGGAAGCCGGAGTCGCGGTCCTGCGGGCGCTGCGGCCCGACGTCGTTTTCGAGTACGGCCTGATCGGAGGAACGGCCCTCCGCGAGACCGGCGCCACCCTGCCGCCCCAGACGTGGGAGCTCGTCCGCCGCGCCAAAGCGATCCTCTTCGGGGCGGTCGGCGGCCCGGAGTTCGACGGAGTGCCGGTCGAGCAGCGCCCCGAGCGCGCGCTCCTGGAATTGCGCAAAGAGTTCGGGCTCTACGCCAACATCCGGCCGGTGCGCGTGTTTCCCGGGCTCGCACCACGCTCGTCGCTCAAGGACGAGCTCGTCGACGGACTCGACCTGATCGTGCTGCGCGAACTGACCGGCGGCCTCTACTACGGCGCGCGGACGAATGCGATCGTCGACGGGGTCGAAGTGGCCAGCGACACGTGCTTGTACACCGCGCCCGAGGTCGAGCGGATCGCGCGCTTCGGCTTCGAGCTCGCGCGCTCGCGGCGCAAGAAGCTGACCTCGGTCGACAAAGTCAACGTGCTCGAAACCTCGCGCTTGTGGCGGCGCGTCGTCGATCTCGTCGCACCGGAATATCCCGACGTCGAGCTCGAGCACCTGATCGTCGACAACGCTGCGATGCAGCTCATCCGCTCGCCGAAACGCTTCGACGTGATCGTCACCGAGAACACCTTCGGCGACATCCTCTCCGACGAGGCCGCGATGCTGGCCGGTTCGATCGGCACGCTTCCGAGCGCGAGCGTCGGCGCTTCGCACTTCGGCCTCTACGAACCGATCAGCGGCACCGCGCCCGACATCGCCGGCAAAGGCGTCGCGAATCCGACCGCCTCGATCCTCTCGGCCGCGCTGCTGCTGCGCACGAGCTTGAACGATGGGGCGAACGCCGAGCGCATCGAGCGCGCCGTCGAGCACGCGTTCGCGAGCGGCGCGCGCACCGCCGACCTCGCCGGCCCGGGCGAACGCGCGCTCTCGACGACCGCCTTCACCGACGTCGTGCTCGAGGCGTTGGCGAGCGTCCCGGCCTAGCGGGACCCTCAGCGCCCGATCGGCTTGCGCAAGTCGGCGGCCGCGACGACGGCCGCGAGCGCGCACGGCACCAGCGCGGCGAACGCACCGGTGAAGAGCACCAGGCTGCCGCACGCGATCACCCCGAGCAAGAACGCGACCCACGCGCCGAGCGGCTTGGCGATCGCGTCGAACGAGCGCCGCGGGCGCCCGCAAAACGGGTCGAGGGCGTAGCCCACCGACTCGCGCGCCAGTGCGATCAGGTTGCCCGTCATGTAGGTGGTGGGGACGATTTCGCCGGCCGCGGTGAGGCCGCTGTTCTGCAAGCCCATCGCGAACGCCAGCAGGAAGGCCAGCCCGGCGACCACCGGTGATTGCTCCAGCTGGATGCGGCCCCCGCCGGTCGCGCTCCACGCGCCGGCGATGAAGAGCAGCAGCAACCCGCACTCGACGAGGAGCGGCCGCCAGAGCGTCGCTCGCCGCCCGCGGCGTGCGGCCAGTTCGGCCAGGAGCGCGCCGGTCGCGGCGCCCGCGAACAGTGCCGCGATCGGCGTCAGCCGGACGAACGTCACCATCCAGTCGCCCGTGATCACCGAGGTGCCCAGCCACGCCGTGTTCCCGGTCGCGTGCGACGTCAGCACGTGGGCGAGCAAGAAGAAGCCGATCGCATCGACCGCGCCGGCTGCGAACGCCAGGACGAGCAGGATCGTAAACATGGCGGCCCCTTCGCGCGGCGCGTCCGGCTTCCCGACGAATTCTCGCAAACTTCACACCTTAGCGACTTGCGCGTGAAACACTAGGCGCATTATGAGCCACCTGGAGCAACGCATCTCGGTCGCGTGCCCGCTCGGTCAGGCCGCTTCCCGCCTCACGCAGTTCTTCACCGAACACGGCAACGCCAATGCAGACACGGCGAAGCTCTCGTTGAAGCTCGATCTCAGCGTGCCGGGCGTGCCGATCCCGATCTCGCTCGCGCGCTCGGTGATCGCGACGATCCAGCCGCATCGCCGTCCCTCCGACATGACGCCGCGCTTCGACGTGCAGTGGGCACCCGAGAAGGCCGGGCCGTTACCGCTGTTCTCGGGCGAACTGGTCGTGATGGCGCACGAGGACTACCGCTCGTTCGACCTGTGCCTGCGCGGCGATTACGAGCCGCCGATGGGCATCGTCGGCGCGGGCTTCGACGCCGCGATCGGCAATCGCGTCGCCCACGCGACGGCCGACCAGCTGCTGCACAGCGTGCGCGACCTGATCGAGCGCGAGTTCCAAAGCGACGAAGCCCGCAAACCCCACCAAAACGGTCGCTGACGTCGTTTAATCGTCGGGCCACACGATGCGCGGGACGAAGCCGTCGAAGCGTGCGCGACGGCTCGCGACCAAGTACAGCATGTAGCCGTGGAAGGTGGCGACGCTCAAGAGGGCGGCGCCCATGAGGATCCGGTCGATGGCGCGCGGGGGCTGAGGCTCGTTACTCACGTTCGTGCTCCTGTGCCCGCAGTGTACGGGGACCCGGTGCAGTAGTCGTGAATGCGCCGTGAAGGCCCGTCCTCTGAACTCCTTCACGACCGCATGCTACACTCGGAAGCACTTTGAACGATGGAGTGATAGCGATGAACGACCCGTTCCTGCACATTATCGCGCCGGTCGACGGTTCGAAAGCCTCGATCCAGGCTCAAGATCTGGCGATTGAATTAGCCGCGATCGGCGGGCGGCAGTTGACGTTCGTGCATGCCGTGAACGGCGATGCGACCATCGCCCACGGCTTGACCGGGCCGTACGCGTACGATCCCGAGCCGGTCTACGCCGCGCTCGCGAGCCAGGGCGAAACGATCCTGGCCAATGCGGTCGCGCGGGCTGCCGAAGCCGGCGTCAAGGCCGAGTCGCGACTGGTCCCCGGCGAGCCCGTGTCGGCCACCACCGAGACCGCGCACGACGTCGGTGCGACCGCGATCGTCATGGGCACCCACGGGCGGCGCGGATTGCAACGGGCCTTCATCGGCAGCGTGACCGAAGGCGTGCTGCGCGGCAGCGACATCCCGGTGCTGACGATCAACTTCAACGCCCGGCTCGATCCGCAGGCGACCCATCCGTTCCGCCGCGCCGTCGTCGCGGTCGACGACTCCGAGCCGGCCCGCGCGGCGGTCGACGTCGCGATCGCGTTCGCGCAATTCAACAAGATCGCGCTGCGCTTCGTCACCGTGCTCGACACGGTCGAGCTGGTGGAACGCGCCTCGCTCTACGGCTACGATCCGCGCCCGATCTCCGACGAGATGCGCGCCGACGCCGCGCCGGTGCTCGAAGCCGCCGCGCAAGCCGCACGCGTCGCCGGCATCGACGTCGAAACGGCGCTGGTCGAAGGCCATCCGGTCGCGACCCTGGTCGAGGAACTGAAGAACGCCGACTTGGGGATCATGGGTAGCCATGGACGCCAGGGTTTGCAGCGGCTGATGCTCGGGAGCGTTGCGGAAGACATCGTGCGCGGGTCGCCGGTGCCGGTGCTCGTCGTCCGGCGCGACGAAACGCTCGCCGCGACGCGCCCGGCGCTGGCCCGAGCGCAGAGCCCGGTGATGATGGCGTTCTGACTTGCGCTGGAAAGGCACCGCCGTCGCAGCCGCGACCCTGCTGTCGCTGGTCGCCACGGCCGGCATCCCGTCCGCGCAGACGACGGCCGCGTCGAATCGGGCCATGCTCGACCGCGGGAAGATGTTGGTCGCATTCGGCGGCTGCAACGAATGCCACACCCCCGGCTGGCAGGACAGTGACGGCAAAGTCCCGCCTGCGCGCTGGATGACGGGGAGCGGGATCGGCTTCCGCGGGCCCTGGGGCACGATCTATCCGGTCAACGTGCGCCTGTGGTTTCAGGAAAGCACGGAGGCCGATTGGCTGCACTCGGTCGAAACGCGCGGCGGCCATCCGCCGATGAAGTGGACCGACCTACGGTTCTTGAGCATCGACGACCGCCGGGCCGTCTACCGGTTCATCCACTCGCTCGGCCCGGCCGGCACCCCGGCCCCAGCCGACGTCCCCCCCGGCCGCGAGCCAACGACACCATACATCAACGTAGTCCCCGAACCCGGAGCCACCCACTCCTAACGGTCGGACATTGTCGACCGCGCCAAGCGCGAAGCGCGAGGCTGCGAGGCGACGGGTTCACGGGGCGCCAATGGCGCCCCGTGATGTCGAGGTGGCGCTATCCGCTCCTGTGGTTCACCGGGGCCGATCTGCGCCTCACGGTGCTGGCCGTGCCGCCGGTCCTGCCCCTGATCCACCGGCAGCTCGGGCTCGACGAAGCGTCGGTCGCGGCGTTGACAGCGCTACCGGTGCTCGTGATGTCGCTGGTCGCGATTCCCGGGTCGCTGCTCGTGTCGCGGGTCGGCGCGCGGCGCGCCGTCATCGCGGGGGTCCTGTTGACGGGCTTGGCGTCCGGGCTGCGCGGGGCCGGCGATTCGCGCGCGGTGCTGTTCGCGATGACGTTCGCAATGTCGGCCGGGATCGCGATTATGCAGCCGGCGATGCCGTCGCTCGTGCGCGCGTGGGCGCCGCGCACGATCGGGCTGGCGACGTCGATCTACGCGAACGGCCTGCTGGTCGGCGAGGCGATCCCGGCGGCGTTCACGATCCCCTTCGTCCTGCCGCTGACCGGCGGCACGTGGCAGGGGGCGTTCGCGTTCTGGGCGATCCCGGTGCTGGCGAGCGCAGCGGCGCTCGCGCTCTTCCGGCCCGGCGCAGCCGCCGGCTCCACGAGCGCCGACCGCGCCCGCGCCGGCGAGGACGCGCGCGCGCTGTGGTGGCCCGACTGGCGCGAACCGCGCACCTGGCAGATCGGGCTCATCCTCAGCGGGGCCTCGACGATCTACTTCGGCGCGAACGCCTTCATCCCCGACTACTTGACCGCGACCGGCCGCCCCGAGCTGATCGGCCCGGCGCTCTCGGCCCTGAACGCGGCGCAGCTGCCGGCCTCGTTCCTGATCGCTGCGTTCGCGCAGCGGCTCATCGGCCGGCGCGAGCCGATCGTCGCCTTCGCGTTGATCGCGGCCGCCGGGACGGCCGCCTTCCTCACGCTGCCGGCGGCGGGGATCATCGCGGGGAGCGCGGCGATCGGTTTCGCCGCGGCCGGCATCTTGATCTCGAGTTTGGCGCTCCCGGCGCTCCTGACCGACGCCGGCGACGTGCACCGGCTGTCGGCTGCGATGTTCACGATCGGCTACGGCATCGCGTTCGTGCTGCCGGTGATCGGCGGGGCGGCGTGGGATCGCACCCATGTGCCGGCGGCCGCGTTCGGGCCGCTCGGCTTGGGGATCGCCTTCGCGCTCGTCCTCGGGGCGTTCTTGCGGATCCCGCCGAGCGCTACGGCTGCGACGCGCTGACCTCGGCTTCGGCGGCGAGCTTGGCGTTGTCGGCCGACTTCTTCGCAAGCTTGAGGTTGCCGGCGCCCAAGAAGGCGCGCGCCGCGGCCGCGTACGCGCGCTGGATTTCGACCGCGTCGGTCGCCGACTCGGCCCAGCTCAGGTACATCTTGCCGGCGAGCCGGTGCAACTTGTTCGCGACGTCGGGGTTGACGTAGCGGGCCGCGTACTCGGCCGCGCGGTGGTACTCTTCGGCCGCGTTGCCGAACGAGCCGTTGCGTTCGAACTCCTCGGCCTTGGCCATCGCCTGCTCCATCGACGCCTTCGGATCGGCACTGGCCGATACCGGCGCGCCGAATACCGGCGCTTCACGTTGCGCGACGGCGACCGGCAGTGGAAGCGGCGGAGCGGGCGCGGGCAGCGACGCAACCGCATCGGCGGCCTGTGAGGAGAGCAGGTTGCGCCAGCGCAGGAGCCGTTCGAGGTGCGCGATCAGTTCGCGCCGGTCGAACGGTTTGGTCATGAAGTCTTGGACGCCGGTCTCGAGCGCGAGCACGCGATCTTCCACGTGCGAGCGGCTCGTCAGCATGACGATCGGGATCGCGACCGTGCGCGGATCGCTCTTCATGCGCAATGTCGCTTCGCGGCCGTCCATGAGCGGCATCGTCCAGTCCATGACGATCAAGTCGGGTTGTTCCGAAGCGGCAAGGTGCTGCGCGAGCAGCCCGTTCGGCGCCTCGACCACCTCGAACCGCTCGCGTTTGAGGACGGTACTCAGAAGCCGCCTGATCCCCTCGTCGTCGTCGACGATCAGCACCTTGCCGCGCGGCGGCGCTTCGACCGCGGCCAAGCTGCGGCCGGCGGCCAGCGCTTCACCCAGCGTGTCGACGCGAGCGAGCACCTCGGGCCCGATGTCCATCGCGTCGCCGTGCTCGAGATGGATCTCCAAGAACGCCAGCGTCTCGCCCTCGTAACGCAGGCGCACGCCGAGCGGGGTCACCGCGAGTCGCGTCGCCCCGAGGTGCGCGGCGATCAGCGAGGAGGTCAGCGCCAGCCCGATCCCGGGCGGAATCTGGGGATCGGCGACCCGTTCGGTGGGAAAACCGTGCTCGTCGAGCAGCCATAGGCAGACGAAGAGCGCGTTGAAGTGCGCGCGGATCTCGCCGACCGCATGCCGGGCGAAGGTAAAGACCGGTTCCGGATAACGGAGGGCGCTCACGTAGCCCCGCGCTTTTGCGTAGTGGTATGGGCCGAGCCCGGCAAGAATCTGGAGATCCCGTGAACGGTCTTTTCCCAGTAGAACGGACGGGTGAAAAGCTGCCATGCTGCCTTATACGCCGCTATCGAGTGAAGTAACCAATAAAAGGGGTTGAGGACGGCGTAAGGCATCAGCGCGTAGTTTCGCCGGAGGAAGATCGCGATCATATTGAGGTAGATGCCGAGAAAGTTGCCGAGCAAGAGGTTGGCCAGCGCCACGTAGAGCACCGCGTCGGGAAACAGCGGCTCGACGACGTGGCTGCGGGTCACGAGCCAGCCGATGAAGAGGATCCACAGCGGCGGGGCGGCCAGGAACGAGAGCGGCGTGCCGCCGATGAACAAGTTGAAAGCCAGGAAGTCCTTGATCCCGACCGCCTTGATCAGTTGCACCGGGTGGCGCGAGTAGACGAGCCACGTCTGCATGTAGCCCTTCACCCAGCGCGAGCGCTGGCGGATCCAGTTCCCCAGGTCGGCGTTTGCCTCTTCGAAGGTCGTCGAATTGATGAAGCCGACGCGGTATTTCTCGGCCGACGCGCGGATGCCCAAGTCGGCGTCCTCGGTCGTGTTGAACGGGTCCCAGCCGCCGAGTTTGCGCAGCTTCGCGACGTCGAAGTGATTGCTGGTGCCGCCGAGCGGAATCGGCAGATTGAGGTGGTCGAGCCCCGGGATCAGGTAGTCGAACCAGTACGAGTACTCGAGCGTGAACATCCGCGTCAGGAAGTTTTCGCGCGCGTTGAAATAGTTGAGCGCAGCCTGGAAGCACACGTAGTCGGGCGTGGCCTTCTTGAACGCGACGACGGCCGCTTTGAGCTGGGTGGGCTCGGGGATGTCCTCGGCGTCGTAGATGACCAAGTACTTGCCGCGCGCGAAGAAGAGGCCGTAGTTGCACGCCTTCGGCTTCGTGCGCGGCTGCCGGTTGGGCACGATGACGAAGCGCCAGTTCGCCGGCGCGCGCGCGGCTTTCGCGGCATCGAGGGTGATCCGGTCGTCCTCTTCGAGCAGGAGCATCACGTCGAGCTTGTGCTGCGGATAGTCGATTTTGCTCAAGCCCTCGATCAAATGATGGACGACCTCGGGCTCGCGATAGACCGGGACGAGCACCGTGTAGATCGGCAGCTCGTGATCGGTCAAGGCCGCGATCTCCTCGGCAGAGACCGGCTCTTCGATCTCGTTGCGGGCACCGGCCACCGAGAGCACGACCTTGAAGATGATGCTCGCAAGGAAGAAGAACTGCAGCACCGCGATCAGCACGAGCAAGAAGCTGCGCACGTCGAAATAGATCCACGCGATCGCGCCGCCGATGATGCCGGCCATCCAGTAGATCTGGGGCATCGTGAAGACTTGCTTCGCGCTCTGCTCGGGGTTGCGGTAGAAGTTCTTCATGATCGCTTCGTCGATGATGTCGTCGCGGAAGCACCGCGAAGCGATCGCGGTGAGGTCGAGGTCGGTGACTAGGATCTCGGCGACTTCGTTGGGCTTGAAGCGCTCCTGCATGTGCGCGCGCGCGTCGGGGCGCTCGGGCGCCGAGGTGATCACGACCAGAATCCCGTCTTCCATCGAGAACGGCGCGTACTGGTAGTTGATGATCTCCTCGTAATTCATCTTCAGGAGAAGATCCAAGTCGATGTGGGTGCGCAGCCGCTCGATGTCGTTGGCCATCGGCAAGCCGCGCGTTTCGGCGAGCGCGGCGTAGAGCTGCTGGCGCGTGACGAAGCCCTCGGAGGCGAGGATCCAACCGAGTTGCCCGCCGGTCTCCTTCTGCAGCGCGAGAGCCTCGTCGAGTTGTTCGGGCGTGATGTATCCACGCTCGATCAACACGTCGCCGATGCGGTCAGCCGCCATGCGCGCCTCGATGCGTCATGACGTCCGCGTCCCGCCGGTCAGGCGGCGCGCCGCGTAGATGACGAACGCGATCGCCAGGAACACGAGCAGGATCGCGAGCGGTAAGCGCACCCAGCCCCAGATGCGCGTCAGGAGATCGCCGCTCGCGTAGTACACGCGCAACTTCTCGCCCACCTGGTATGTCTGCATCGAACCGTCGAAGAGCGAGATGTTGCCGACTTGTTGGGTGAGGTCGTCGATGCCGTACGCGTTGAAGTGGGCCAAGACGCTCGGATTGTTCCAGTACGACAGCACCAGCGCCGGCGTCTTGTCGGCTGCCGCCACTTCGAGCGCCCCGAGCGGCTCCTCGAACGTCGTGCCGAACAACGTCTCGTTCGAGAGCGGGTTGACGATGCGGAACTGGGCTTCGTCGAGCCGCAGCGGCGCCTTGAGCGTTCCGAGTTGGTTCGGTGCCGCGACGATGAAGACGTAGTCGTACCCCGCCGGGACGGTGCCGGTGAACTTCTCCGCATGCAGGTTCGTGATCGCGCCGTTGAGCCGGCCGAGTTCGCTCATCAGGTGGAACGTCTGCGGAACCATCGCATCGTCGCCGACGAACACGCCGACGTTGCCGTTGGCGATCTTGAGGAAATCGGTGATTCCGTCGACGTTACGCTCGGTGCCGGTCCAGGAGAAGTACGAGCTGTCCAGGATCGACATCGTCAGTTGCGGCAGGTTGCCGCGGCACGAGCCGGGCCCGGTGTAGTACGACGCCGTGATGCGCAGGTCGTTGGCGGCCGCGAGCGCCGAGGCCGGAATGCCGATGTCCCACACGTCGCTGTGTCCGTCTTGTGAAAGCGTCCGCGAGGCGATCAGCGAGCCGTTCAGTTCGGCGCGCACCATGCCGGTCGTCCCGGCCATCAGCGGCGTTTGGGCGTACGCCATGTGGAACGTCATGCCGGTGGGCATGCCGCCGAAGCGATTGGCTTCGATCGGGAATTCGAAGGCGATCTCGCCCAGCCCGCTCGCGGTCTGTGACGCGATGTTCAGCTGCGAGAGGGTCAAGCGCTTGTCGGGCGACGGCGTCTGCACGCCGACGGTCGAGCTCCCGCCCTTGATGCCGTTGACGACCAGCAGCGGCGCGGCCTTGGAGGTGACGAGTTCGAGGTCTTTGGGGTCGACGTAAAGCGTATCGTGGACCGCGTCGTACCCGGTGTTGCCCGGGCGCACGACGAGGTTGCGCGCCTTGGGATCGGTCTTCGTACCCAGCGTGATGGTCGGCTGGTGCCAGCGCTCGATCTGGCGCAGTGCGTAGGGCAGCGCCACGATCTGGAAGCCGGGGTCGGCGCTCGACTTCGCCCGCTGGTCGACGATGTTGATCCGGCTCCCGTAGCCGGTGAAGAAATCGGCGATCTCGCCGCGTCCTCGCATCGGCTCCGTCGTTAGTGCGACTGCGCTCTTGCTCTCGATCGTCATGAACAGATCGGTGGTCTGCAGGTCGTAACAGATGTCGCCGGTGACGTACAGGTACGCTTTGACGGTCACTTGCATCGAGGTCTGCGGGCGCGGCGGAATCGGGAGGGGAACCGAAAGCAGGGCGTCGTGGCCGATCTGGGAGAGGTAGCGCGCGAGCACCGGCACGCCGTTGACCAGCACTTTGACCGACGAACGGGGGTCGGCCAAGGGCGAAACGTGCACCCGCAGGTCGAATTTCGCCGCCGTCAGCGTGCGGTTGACCGGAATATTGAAGCTGAACGTCGGGTATACGCCGTTGAGCGTCACGTCTCGCGGATAGCCGAAGTCGGCCAGCGTCAGCGTCGTGACGCGCGTCGCGGGTTGCGATGCCGCCGCGGCTGCCAGGCTCGGAAGCAGGGCCGCAAGGATGAACAGGACGATCGAACAGCGGTATTTCACAGTGCGTTTCTTTAGGAAACCTTCCGCTCGAAGACGAGATAGTGCTTGGTGGAATAGACTTGCCGATAGCCGGGAAGGTAGCCGTCGGCGATCGTCTGATGAATCGAGGTTACCGCGTCGGCGTGCGTATTTCGCGAACCGACGACGAAACGTGCGAGACTTCGCGGGCTGGCCAGCGCGGTATCGAACTCGTACTGGTACGGCAGGATGAACCGCTTCGGCTGGTCCACGAGATAAACGACAGGATAGAATATCGTGTCGTCCATGAGAATCCGGCCACCGTCATGTTTGAGTAAATAGTCCGACAAGTCTTTGAATTCGGCAATATTCGACTCGATATGTCCGGTATAGATCGCGCGGGCGAACTGCCGTTCCTCGCTGTTGGGCGAGTAGAGCGGGGCCGCGAACGAGAATCCGAAACTGACAATCATCGCCGCCATGAGGAGCCGCGAGCCGCGCATCCGCGGCAGCTCGAAGAACAGCGTCAGCAAAAAGAACGACAAGAACGAAACGGCCGGCGCGAAGATGCCGGCGTACAGGGTCGTGCTCATCATGACGACCGGAAAACAGTAGATCGCCCACGTCGGCAACAGGTAGGCCGACACGTTCGAACGCAGCAGCACCAGGCCGATGAAATAGCAGCACGTGACCGGCAGGCTGATCGCGATCAGCTTTGCCGTGAAGAGCAGGGTCGCGAACGCGTCCCCCGACAGCGACAACAGCTGGGCGTCCGCGACGAAGGTGCGGAAGAACGAGGAGCGCCCCGACACGAAGGCCAGGCCGTCACCGAGGAAGATCCAGTTGACGTAGATCCACGCGGCCGCCATGAAGACCAGCGGCAGGGCGATCGTCAGCGAGACGCTGATCGCCTGCGGAAGCGACTTGCGGTAGAGCGGCGCGACGATGGCCGGAACGAGCACGAGCAGCAGCACGATCGTGCGGAAGTCGATGAAAAAGGTCAGCCCGTAAAGCGTGCCGGCCGCGAACAGGTACAGGGAGTAACCATAGTCGATGTAGCGTCCGAGGTAGAACACGGCCAGCGCCAAGAGCACGGCCAGCAGCAAAAAGCCGTAGTTCTCGACCGTGAGGAACATGAAGATCGGCGAGAGCAGCATGTAGGTCTTCGCGATCCGCCGCTGCACGTCGTTCGTGACGCGGTGGTTGAGAAAGCGGAACACCCCGGTGACGGTCGCGCCCGCGATCACCGCCTGGGCGACGATCGGGTTGTGGAACGGCATCATCAGGATGAAGCTGAGCGGCGGGTACACGAATCCGATGTTGACGAGGCGGGGCGGCTCGCCGGCCACCGCCAGCCGCGCCTTCTCGGCGAAGAACAGCAGGTTGAGCGAGATGAAGCCGTGCGCGAACAGATACGACCCCAGCAGATAAAAGCCGGTGGATAGGGCGGCCCAGACGATCGCGAACTCGACGTACGACGCAATGGCGCTGCGCGTGCCGGCGCCGAGGCGCGGGGGCGCTTTTTGCGTTGTGACTATCGCCATCGCACGACTCGATCCTAGAAGCGGATCCAGAGGCCGGCACCGACCGTGGTGCCGATGCCGATGGAATTGCCTCCGACGAGATTCCAGACGTTGATGTTCAGGCCTACGTTCGGCGACATGTCCAGCGTCGCCGCTTCGGTCAGCTGATACGAATTGTAGCGCGTGCTCTTGATCGGGTTCTGGCCGAGGTCGGTCACTTGGCCGCCGTTGCCGAGCGCCGTAGTGCCGAAATACGACTCCATCAGCAAGACCCCCGGGGTGACCTTGAGTCCGGCGGTAAAACTCGTGTTAAGCTGGGGCGCCGGATAGGACGTGTAGGCCTTGACGGCCGCGGAGGCGATCACGAAACCGTAGTGCTTGGCTCCGGCCTTCCACGACCCGATGTAGAGCGGGCCGAAGGTCGCGCCGGGGCGGCCGTAGCCCAGCCGCGGATTGGCGTAGATCGAATATCCGCTGGGGAAGATCAGCGAGCCCCGGATATTCCACTGCTGCGGGTGCGCGTTGCCGCTGATGCCGTGTTGCTCGCCGATCTCGATGTCGGTCAGGCCACTCGTCGAATTTCCGCCGCAGCTGATGACATTGTAAGCGGTATCGCCGTACCAGTTGTCGCGCGGCGACATCTGGTGGGAAACGTAGATTCCGTAGCCTTCCTGGTTGAAGGTGCAGAAACTCGGCACTTGCTGTCCGCCGGCATTGAGGTTCGAGGACGACTGGTACGTCGAACCGTTGATCGACACGAACGTTTTGGGCTGGTCCGCGGATGCGGGCAACCCCATGCCGGCGGCTAAAACGCCCGCTAAAAAAAAGCGGGACGCGGTGTCCCTTAACGAAGCCAAGCGGGTCGCAAGCACCGCACTACTGTATCATACCGTGCCTTAGCCGCAAACGCTTCTCGCCGGGTTGCTGTATTTCTTAACACGATTGGGCGAAGAACCTGAGCCGGATGCGTCAAAAGCCACACTTCGTATCGCAAAAAAGCGCTATTTATCAGGAGATGAAACGCATGCTCGACCGCCGGACGATGCTAGGGGCGCTGGCCGCCACTGTCGTGGCCGCTCGCTTCGGCGGAGCGACGGCATCGGCGGCCGCCGAGCCCCTCGTTTACATCGGAAAAGACGGCTGGCTTTTCCCAGGCTGGGAGCATGAGACCGGCATCGGCACGGCCGATGTCGACAAGGGCCTTCACACGGTCGCCCAAGCATATGGCGTGCTCGCCGCAAACGGCATCAAGTGCTACGTCTCGATGGTGCCGTCGAAAGGTCGCATCTATCCGGAATTTCTTCCCGCAAGCGTCGTGCCGGTGCCGGAATTCATGAACCGCTATCAGCATGCGCTCAACTACTTTTCGCAAGCGGGCGTGCCGGCGGCGAACTGTCTCGAGGCCATGCTGGCGGGCAAAGCCCAACATCTGCAGTACATGAAGACCGACTCGCATTGGACCGGCTACGGTTCGGCGAGCGCGGCGCTGGCGACCGCGAAACTGATTGGCATTGTCAACCCGCCGCCGAGTCCGATGCCCGACGGCGTCCCGGTCCCCGACGGCACGTACACGCTCGAAATCAAGGGCGACCTCGTTCCGCTCCTGCCGGCCGACAAGCAGGGCGGTTATCCGCCCGATCCGCTGCTCGTGCAAAAGTGGGCGCCCTCGGGCGGCAATCCGCCCGCCTCGTACGACGTCGCCTGCGTCGGAACGAGCGCCAGCAAAGAGAACCTCTCGTTCTCGCAGACGATCGCCAACGCGATCGCGCAGCCGATCGACCTGCAGTGGGAGCTGGGCACGATCGGCCCCTGGCGGATGCTGACCGGCTACTACGAGAAGCTCAAGAAGGCCGGCAAAACGCCGCCCAAGACGCTGATCTGGCAGTTCAACGACTACATCTTGGGCGCGGGCCCCGACGCGCTCGGCGCCTGGGGCAAGGACAACATCTTCCCGTCGGTCGAGGCGTGGCTGGCGGCGTTGCGCGCCGCGACCAAGAGCGGCTAACCGGCGCCGGCGAGCGTCGCCTCGAGGAACTCGACCAGCCCGAACGGGGTGTAGACGAAGGCGACCCGGCGGCCGCCGAAGAGCACCGCCGGCTTGGGCTCGCTGGTGACGATCGCGCCGCCGTCGCGCGCTTGCGCGAGGGTCGCCTCCAGGTCGGGGGTCGTGTAACAGATGTGGTAGTAGGTGATGTTCCGCTTGAGGAGCTTCTCCACGACCGGGCCGGCGACGAGTTCGATCGCGCCGGGCTGCCCCGCGTTGAAGATCCGCAGTTGCGCGTTCTGCAGCGGGTCGAACACCACTCCGCTGTCGGTCGCGACGTGATAGTGCGCGCAGAAGTAGTCGCCCGCGCTCGCGATGTCGGCGCACGCGATGCCGACGTGGTGGAATGGCAGATCGAACATCGGCGGTCCTAGAAGGCTTTGTAGACGATGACGGGCGCCGGCGCATTCAGCACGACGGTCACCGACACGACCAGCACGACCATCGCAGTGGCCCACGCGGTTCGCGTGTAGACTGAGCGCGCGAACGGGACGCCGCCCGCGCGGAGCGCGTCGTAGCGCGTTCCGAGCGCCGCCAACCCCGAGAGGATCGCCGCCGCAACGATCCACACGACGGCGAGCGCGCCGGCTGCGGATGCCGCCCCGAGGGTCGCGGTCAGTCCTGCGAGCTGTCCCCAACTCGCCCAGAACCAGACGAGCGAAAACGCGAACCAGGCGTAATTGAGGCCGCGCGAAGCCGAACGGTAGAGCGGTCGCGCGCACAGCGTGCGATAGCCGGCCCGGCCCATCCGCTTGATCATGACGAGTTGGTAGAGCTTGTTCGCGCTGACCCCCAGGCCCAGGAAGATCCCGTACATCACGAACATCGGCGTCTGTCCGTGCCACAGCCCGATCAGGAAGAAGGTCACGAAGTAGGCGAAGACGTTGGACGCATTCGCCATGCCGGGGTGGGTGGAGCGCCGCATCAGGTCCATCAGGAGCGGCGTGTAGACGTAGCGCTTCAGCCAGTTCGAGAGCGTCATGTGCCAGCGGTTCCAGAACTCCATGAACCCTTCGGACATGAACGGCGCGCGGAAGTTCTCCGGCAGTTCGAGCCGCATGAAGCGCGCCGTCCCGATGACGAAATCGGTGTAGCCGGAGAAATTGAAGTACAGATATAGCGGGTAGACCGCCAGCACGAGGCTGCCGTACAGCACGCGGTCGCCCATTCCCAGGCCCGGAACGATCGCGCTCATGCTGCGCGCCTGCACGTAGTAGAGGATCGCGCCGACGACGCTGACCTTGAAAAAGCCGGTGACGATCCGCATCGTCGCCTCGCCGATCGCGGCCGCGTCGAGCGGCGCGGGCGCTTGCACTTCGGTCTTGACGTAGTCGCCGTAGAGCTGGATCGGCCCGGAGAAGAGGCACGTGAAGTTCAGCGTGTACGACAGATACGAGACGATCCCGACGCGATTGGGCAGGGCGCCGTCATAGGCGTCGATGATCAGGTGCATGACGCGGAAGAACACGTACGAGAGCCCGACGGTCAGGTAGGTGAACGGCAAAAACCAGTCGTGGGGCACGAAGCTGTAGTGCTTGAGCCAGCAGAACAGGAACAGCACGCCCGCGACCGCCGCCACGTAGAGGGCCGGCTTCTTGAAGCGCTCCATCAGCGTCAGGCACGCGTACCCGATCGCGAGGAACCCCGCGAACGGAGCCAGCACGACCGGGTCGTGCGAGAGCAGCAGGATGAACGCGACGTTCGCGACCAACAGCACGCCGCGCCGCCACTGCGGCGCAGACGAGAGATTGACGAGCACCACGGCGACCGCCGCGAAGCCCAAGAACGCGTAGGAGGGGACGTCCACGTTACGAGGGCGCGAGCGCCGGTTCGAAGCCGCTGCGGTCGATCGTCATCGGTGCCCCTTCGATCTCGACGCTCGTATCGAGCTCCCACGTCGAGCCGCCCGACGGGTCCTTCGATACGAGCTCGAACCCGAGCTTCCCGTAGTGTTCGGCGACCATGCCGTTGCGCTCGGTGGGGATGTAGATGCCGATCAGTTTGGTGACCCCGGCCAGGCGCGCGTGGTAGATGATCTCGCGCAGCACCATCTGCTCGACGCGGCGCCCGAGCACCCGGCAACTCATCAGCCAGGTGTCGATCTCCCAAGTTTGCGGATCGCGCGGGCGGCAGACGACGACGCTGATCATCCCGTTGTCGCCGAACGTGTCGGTCAGCCGTACTTGCAGCGTGAAGACCGCCGGGTCGGCCTCCATCGTGGCGACGTCGAGTTCGTCGTAGCGCCGCGTCGTCAGGTTGAACTGATTCGACTTGTTGATCAGCTGTGCGATCCGGCTGCGCCCGGTCGCGTCGAACGGGCGGAAGCCGATCGTCATCTGCAGCGACGCGAGGTAGGCCTCGATGTCGCCGGCTTGGTGCTGCAGCGCGACCCGCCGTGCGTTGTCCTGGTAGAAATCGGCGCGCTTGCGGTCTTCGTCGGAGAAGGCGAGGGCCTCGAAGTAACCGGCCGCGCTGAGCGTGCGGGCGTAGAGCGCCGGATCGGCCGGGAGTTCCGGGACCGCGACCTCGGGCAAGATCTCGCGCACGAGGCCGCGTTCGACCGGGTTGTCGTCGAGGAATACCATCGCGTCGATGCCCAGCGATAGCTCGGCGGCGATCGAGGTGATGTTCGTCGCCTTGTCGTTCCAATTGGCTTGGAAGACGGCGATGTGATTCTCGCGGATCAGCATCTCGGGATGTTTCTGGAAGACGGCGCGCGCGACGTCGTCGTTGTTCTTCGACGAGACCGCCAGCACGATGCCGCGTTCGCGCAGTGCGAGCGCGTAGCGCTGCACCTCGAGGTGCGCCTCGCCGGTCGGGTTGCCTTGGCCGATGACGATCCCCTCGAGCCCGTCGTCGCCGATGACGCCGCCCCAGAGCGTGTTGTCGAGATCGAGGATCAGGCAGCGCCGGCTCTTGCCGCGCAGCGCGCCCACCAGGCGGCATACGTGGTCGGCGTAGAGCGGCAGCAGGCGCGCCTCGAACGGGAACTTGCCGATGTTCCACTGCGTCGGCGCGTACCAGGTGGCCAGGCCCACCGTCTCGGCCAGCGCGGCGACGTCGAAGAGGACGTCTTGGGTGCCGGGCAAGCTCGCGACGAGCGCGTCGTTGAAGGCCGCGCACAAGCCGCGAATCGTGCCCGCGACCGCGCGGTCGAGGCTGCCGAATACGGTCTCCGGCGGGGGCGCGATCGTCTGCACGATGCTGATCGCGTTCGCGTGCTGGTGAAAGCCGTCGCGCAGCGTGTTGAGGAACGCGAGCGCGCCGTCGACCATCGCGCCCGCATCCTGGCCCACCGCGACGCCGGCCTGCAGCGGCAAGCCGCGGTAATCGAGCGCCAGCAACACCGCATCGGGCTTCCAGCGGTTGATGCCGGAGTCGGGCGCGAGCGCTTCCTGAATCGTCTGCCCGTAGTCGGCCTTGAAATACTGCAGGTCGATGCCGTGCCGCGCGGCCGATCCGACGAGCGCCGGGCCCAGCGGCGCGATCGTCGCATTGCCGAGGATCGCGAGCTTGAACGGCGTCAGCGGCGCGAGCGAACGCTCCCGTTCGTGGGCCGCGCCGACGACGTCGGCGAGCCGGCGGAGCTGGTTCTCGTCGAGCGCGAACCCGGCGAGCCGGCCGATCGCGCGCCCCGAACCTTCGGGAAGCTCGGCGGCGAGGGCCCGGCACTGCGCGCGGAAGTCTTGCGGCGGTTTCGGCAGCCACGCCAGATCGGCGTAGAGATCGTCGCTCATCGCACCCTACGCCGCGGTCCGCGCCGCGATCAAATTCGCCAAGTCGCCGACGTTCTTCAGTCCGTCGACTTCGCCGGCCGAGAACTTGACGCCGAAGGCGCGTTCGACGGTCATCAGCACGCGCAGGTGCGCGAAGCTGTCCCAGCCGTCGACCTGGTCGGCGGTCAGCCCGGGGGTCGCGACGATCGTGTCGTCGTCGAAGACGTCGCGCAGCACGTCGGTCAGTTTTTCGTAGATCGTCTCGATCGGCATCGGCTCGTCCCTCGTTACGGCTTGGGCAGTTGCCCGGCGACCGTGACGGTCATGCCGGGCGGGATCGTGTTCTTGGCCAGCGCCGCGTCCCAGGCGTCGGCCTTGGCGACCGCATCGGCCCGGCTCGCAGTGACGAGCAGCAGCTTCTCGAACCCGTTGAACGTCGCGGTGCGGTACACTTCCGCGAGCGGGGTCGCGGCGTACATCACGCGCACGGTCACGGTCTTGGCGGCCGGCGTGAAGCCTTTCGCCTTTTCGATCAACAGTTTGCCGGCGGTCGCTTTGAGTTGGGTCATCGCGGTCGCATCGGGGACCTTCTGCGTCTGGAACCCATTGATCATCACGGTCGCATCCCAGATGACGAGCGCGTCGCCGGTGGTCGCCGCGACCGTGACTTGCGACGCGGGGACGACCTTGGACGCCGCTGCGGCGCCGGTCGCGGTGAGGCAGACGAGCGCAGCGGCGAGCGCCCACGAGCGGCTGAAACGGGGAATCATTGCGGTAAAGCTCCTTGCAGCAGGGACGCGAGTTTGCGTTGCCCTTCTGCAGTCAAGTGGTCGTTGTCGATGAAGTCGGCGCTGGGGAGCGCGGCGTCGAGGTCGAGCACGCGCACGCCGTGGCGCTCGAGCAGCTTGGTGAGGTACGCCTTGTTGCCCTGATAAGCGGGATCGCCGACGGTCTTGGGAATGAGGCCGTGATTGGTCGGCGTCATGAACGCGACCACCGGAATATTTTGCGCGCGCAGCAACGCGACGGTCTTGGTCAGGAAGTACACGGCCGTATTATCGCTGTCGAGGGCTTCGAGGTCGTAGGTGCCTTCGAAGTCGGCCGCGGTCAGCGGTTTCGACGGGAGTTCGTCGAGCTTTTCGAACACCGTCTCGCGGATGTCCGAACGCATCGCGTACAGCACCGACGCCGACGTCAGCCACGCTTCGAAGCGCTCGCGCGCCGTCGGAGCGGGGGGCACGGCCGGCGGCGCGGGGAGTTCGAGCGCGGTGCGATCCTCCGCGGTCAGCAGCGGAGCGACGAGTTCGGCGATCGCCGGGTGCAGCTTGTGGTCGGTCGCATCGGCCGGGTTGAACACGCGCTGATTGATCTGGAGGATCACGGTTTTGGGCCGCACGCCCCATTCTTTGAACAGCAGCGCCAAAGCGTAGAAGTCGGCCGGGTTGCCGCTCTTGAAGGCGAGGTTGACGCAGTCGCACGGCCGCGAGCGCAGCAGCGTGACCGCGTTCTGCTGCGCCGGCAAGGCGTAGCCCCACAGCACCGAGTCGCCGAAGAAGACCGCTTGCGGCGGCGAGGCCGCGAGCGCGCTGAGTTCGCGGCGCAGGTACGCCGGTGAGAAATCGGTCGCGACCCGCGAGAGGCGTGGAAAAAAGAGCGTCAGGACGACGTTCTGAGCCGCCACCACGAGGATCGCCACGACGAGCGCCAACGCGGCCAAGGACAACACGCGTCCCGTCCGGATGGCCGGCGCCCGTTCTACCCGCTCCGGGAACGGCGCCGTCAGAGGTGTGGGTTTCACTGCCGTAACGCTTCCAGGCCTACGCGCGCAATACTGTGTTCGGGCCGCCCGTACGCCTGTAAAATTTCGGTGCCTGCCCTATAGGGCGTTGACCGCGGCGGTCATGCGGTCGAGCCACTGTTCGGGGGTCATCAGCGAGCTTTCGAACCACCAGCCCGGCGACATCGGCCCGTCGGCCATCTGCGCCTCGGGGAACTGCCACACGATCAGGCTCGGTTTCTTCTTGAAGTCGGGCGACTCGACGTAGTTGAGCAAGATCTTCCAGGGGCCGGTGTCGCCGCGCAGCCAGGTGAGCCCCACCGGGCGGTTGAGCACGTTGGAGATCTTCTGGGGCAGCCCCCAATCGGGCCGGCAGAAGCTGTTGCCGACGACCCGAATTGCCGGATCGGGCACGAGCAGATCGTTGCCTTGCTGGTTCTGGTGCGCGAGATCGGAGCCGCCCGGCTCGCGCACGACGTAGGCCTGCAGGCCGTACTGGGCTTGCTGATCCTTGGGGAGCAACTCGGTGAGATCGCCCACGCGGTGCTCGGTTTCCCAGGGGTTGAGGTGCGAGCCGCCGCCGTTGGCCTTGGGCAGCTGGATGTTCTTGGTGATGAACTCGGCGATCGCCGCACCGGCGGCTTCCGCGCTCCATGCGGTCCAATGCTGGTCGGTTTGGTAGAAGACCGTTTGCCCGCTGACCCCTCCGACGGGCGCGATGATTGCGTTCAGGTCGACGGTCATCAGCTTGCGCTGCGCGCACCACTGCAAGAGCCGGCCGTAGCGGCTTTTGACACCCTCGCTCATCACCGTGCCGTCGGGGAGCAGGTTCTGGTAGAACCGCGCCTTCATCGGCACCGCGAGATACATCAGCTGGATCCCTTTGGTCGCAAACAGATCGCGCGCTTTGGCGACCAGGTCGAGCTGCGTCTGAATCTTCGCGTCCTCGGGATCGTCGAGGTGATCCCACGCGGCGAAGAGCCACTTGTCCTTGCCGATGATGACGATTCCAGGGGTGGCCGCCGGTGAGGGCGCCGGGGCTGCCGCGCCGGCCGCGGCCGACGCCACCGGCGCCGGAGCGTCGGCCGCCGGCGCGGATCGCGGCCGCAACGCGCCCAAGGCGAGCGCCGAGGCGGCGGCCGTGCGCAAGAAGCGTTCGCGCGAGGCGCGGGTGTCGGTCATGGAAGCGGTTCTCCTCATAGCGGTGACGGTATTTCAGTCCTTGACGTTCAAGTAGGCGCGTTCGTCGGCGGTCAGGGGTTGGGTGAGCGAACGCTCGGGGAACTCCCACACGACGACTTTGGCCTGGGCAAGCGTGTTGCGATGCTTTTGCAGCAGCGCGAAGAGCGCGCCGTCGAAGCCTCCGCCTTCCTCGCTCAGTTGGACCACTTCGCGCCCGAGCGCCAGACCCAGCGCGTCGATGAAGCCGGAATTCTTCGAATACGACGATCCGGAGAGGACGACGTCGGCCGGCGGGCCGGTATCGAGCAGGCCTCCGGCGCGCAGCCAGGTGACCGTTTCGGGGCGCTCCATGTCGGGCGGGGGCTGCAGGCACGGCGGGGCGTTCTGCAAGTTCGAGAGGTGCATCAGATCGCCCGGCCGCGGCTGGGCCTGCAGGGCTTTGGTGACCGTCGCGCGCTCGCTCCCGTGGGCCAGTAAACGCTCGACGACCGTGGCGGTGCGCTGCGCCGCGAAGCGCGCGCCTTGGCGGTCCCAGTGAGTGTCGGTGCGCCAATAGCCGGGCGTGAAAGGCCAACCCGTGACGATGTCGACCTTGGGGATCGGCACCTGGGTCGCCAGGCGGGTCCACAGCGCGAGCCGTGCTTGGGCCTGGGGCGAGACGGCCTGGCGGCACAAGTCGGCGGCCGCCATGCGCGCCTTATCGGGAACGGTGAGCATCACGAGTCCTACGCCGCGCTTGGCGAAGTCGGCGGCCATCTTCTTGGCGATCGCCAGGTGCAAGGCGACGTTGCGATCGCCATTTTTCACTTCCCATACTTCTTCACCCAAGAAGAGCCAGCCGTAACAGCCGGCGCGCACTTGCGGGCCGGCGTCGTCGAAGAGGCGGTACTCGACGCCGGCCTGGAAGCCGTCGAGGGCATCGCTCTTGGGCAGCGCGGCGACGACGCCGTCGTCGACTTTCTTCGTGAACGCGCCGTCGGCGATTTGGGCCCATCCCATGCCGGAGAACGGATCGCGGCCGGCGTTCGTCGCGAAGTGCGCGACGACGTAGGCGAAGCCGGCGAACACGACGATCAGGAAGGCGATCGTCTGGACGTAGATCGCACGTTGAAAGCGCATCAGAACTGAAAGTACAGGAACGGCACGACGATCCTGCCCTGCAGTGCCCAGCACGAGATGATGAAGAGCGCGAACGCGCCGTAGCTCAAGCTCGCGCGCAAACCGCGCCACGCCAAGGCCGAGCGGAACTGCACGAGCGGGATGTACACGACGACGATGCCGAGCACCAGGGTCAGGATCTCGGTCGGCCGGATGGCGGCCGCGTACGCGGCGGAGATCCCCACGCCGTGCAGCCCGAGCATCCCGGAGAACATCGTCATCGCGGTGGGGAAGTCGTCGGCGCGGAAGAGCGTCCACCCCAGCAGCACGAACACGATCGTGGCGCCGAAGCTGAACGCGGCCGGCGGCGTGGGGAGTTTGGCGTGCTTCCAGAGCCGCTCGACCACCAGCCCCACGCCGTGCCAGATGCCCCACAACATGAACGTCCAGCTCGCACCGTGCCACAGTCCGCCCAGCGCCATGGTGATCATGAGGTTGACATAGGTGCGCACCTCACCGGCGCGGTTACCACCCAGCGAGATGTACAGGTAATCGCGCAGCCAGCTCGAGAGGCTGATGTGCCAGCGGCGCCAGAACTCGGTGACCGACTTGCTCCAGTATGGGTTGTCGAAGTTCTCGGGAAACTTCAGTCCCATCATGAGGCCCAGCCCGATCGCCATGCTGCTGTAGGCGGAGAAGTCGAAGTAGAGCTGCAGCGCGTAGCCGGCAGTCGCCAGCCACGCGTCGGCCATGCTGGGGGCGGCGAGCTTGAACCCGGCGTCGACCAGCGGCGCGAGCGTATCGGCGAGCAAGATCTTCTGCGCGAAGGCGATCGTGAAGCGCTCGACCCCGGCGCTGAACTGATCGCGATCGAACGAGCGCTTGTGCAAATCGTCGGCGATCGAGGCGTAGCGAATGATCGGGCCGGCGACCAGATGCGGAAAGACGGCTTGATAGGCCGCGTACGTGACGACGTTGCGTTCGGCCGCGACGACGCCGCGATACACGTCGACGATATACGAGATCGCGCCGAAGACGAAAAACGAGAGGCCGATCGGCAAGAGCACGTTCTGCCAGTGGTCGAGCGGCGCGCCGAGTGCGCGAAACGTGTGCACGAAGAGGTTCGCGTACTTGAACCAGCCCAGCGCCGCGAGCAGCACCGCGACCCCGAGCGCGAGCGCCGCCTTGCGCCGGCCACCGGTCGCGCGCTCGATCGCGAGTCCTGCGCCCCATGCCCAGGCCGAGATGAAGATCAGGAGCGGGAGAAAATCGAGCCGCCACCAGGCGTAGAAGATCCAGCTGAAAACGAGGATGACCGCGTTGCGCCACGACGCCGGGGCGAACCGGTAAACGACCAGGAAGACCGGAAAGAACAGAAAGACAAAGCTGAAGCTCGAAAAGACCAATGCTCCGCCCGGTCCGCCTCGGCCTCAGCCCTTGTAGGGTTCGGTGGCGTCGGCGTTTCCCACCGCGACGGGCTTGGCCGCATCCCCCGTCAGGAAGATGCTGTAATGATCGCCGGCCTTGAGCGGCGGCAGCTTCAATCCCGCGCCCGCCGCGGCCCCGCACTTCGGCACCAACGTCGCGGAAACCGGATTGATCGAGCGCGATTTCGACGCGTCGGTCGCGCACGCCGTCGAAAACCGCTGGTCCGCCTTCGATCGCAAGCGAGCCGGCGCAATTCGGCACGAGGTTGTAAAACCGCAGCTGCGCGAGCAGGCCGTTGTCTTCGCCTGGGTCGTCGGTGATCGTCGTCAGTTTGGGACCGGCGGCGCTCGGACGGTAGACGAGCGTCAGGAATTTATCCGGCGGAACGGTGATCGGCGCTGCGGACTTGCCGTCGATCGTGATCGTCAGCGATTTGCCGCCCGGAATGACCCGGTACGTCGTCGCGATCGTGCCGCTGGGCGACAGCGTGACCGCGTCTTCCGTTCCCACTGCGACTTTTGCCGCCGCGGGGCCGCCGTCGACGACGCGCACGTAGCTCGAACCCGACGGCGGCCTTGCACCGTACACCTTGGTTAGCGGTTGTGCCGACGCGGCGTTCGAACAGACCAATCCGGCGGCCAACGCTAAGGCCCCGAACCGGTAGAGAGCAGTGCTTCGAGTCATTGGGCCTCACAAAAGCGAACAAACTGAGCCATAAATGTTTCCGCTTCGCGGCCGCTTTCGACGGTCCGCCAAAAGCGGCCCTGTACCCCTCTGTTAAGAAGCCGCATGAGGCGGCTGCCGTTGCATCTGCGCTCGTCTTCGTGCTTTGGTTGTGCGTGGCGAGCGCCGCATGGGCCGCGCCGGTCGACGTCACCGTCGATGCTTCACATCCCGGTGCGCACGTCGCGCGCGAGCAATTCGGGATCAACGAACCGGATTTCATCGACGTGACGCGCGGCGAAGTCGTGCGAGCGCTCTCTAACCTGGGCATCGGATTGATCCGCTGGCCCGGCGGATCGGGCGACGTGTACCATTGGGCACGCAACGCAAACGGCCCCGGATACTGTTCGACCTACGCGGGCACCGTCGACCCGCACGACGATTTCGATGCGTTCATGACCAAGCTCGCGCGGCCGCTCGGGGCCGCAGTCGCGGTGCAAGTGAATTACGGTTCCGATGCCACGTGTACGGGCGGGGGCGACCCGGCCGAGGCCGCCGCGTGGGTCGCGTACGCGCGCAAGAAGCACTACGACGTTCGCTTGTGGACGATCGGCAACGAGCAGTGGGCCGATTTCGCGCTCGACCTGCACGTGACCACGCACGATCCGTGGCGGTACTCGTGGGAGATCAACACGCGTTATTACCCGATGATGAAGGCCGCCGATCCCGCGATCCAGATCGGCATCGACGTCGAGGGAACCGCCGACTCGCGATGGGATTCGATCGTGCTCAAGTATGCGAAGTACGACTTCGTCGACGTGCACGTATATCCGGAGATGCCGCCGCACGACGACGATTGGCTCTTGCGCCAAGGCCCCGGACGGGTGGCCGCGGTCATCGAGCACGTGCGTGAGGCGCTGCGGCGGGCCGGGCGCCCGGCGACGCCGGTGTTCGTCGGCGAGTGGAACAGCGCCGCGTACGACTTGGGCAAACAGTCGACCTCGATCGTCGAAGCATTGTTCGCCGGCATGACCGCCGCGCAGATGCTCGAGATGGGCGTCCCCTATGCGGCCTTCTTCGATGGGTTCGAGCCCAGCTGCGGCATGGCGCCCGGCGATCGTCAGCTCTACGGCTCGCTGCCGTTCGGGTCGTGGTCGCTCTTCTCGGCCGGCGCCCAAACCGACACGTGGCCGGGCACGTGCCCGCACGTGGGGCGCTTCCCGCCCTCCGGCACGCCGTATCCGGCGGCGCGCGCGCTCGCGATGGTGCGCGCGTTCGCCGTACCCGGCCAGGCGATGCTTCCGGTGCGCGTGGACGGGGAACCCGGCTCCGGTGCGTCCGGCCCGGTGCGCGCGTACGCGGTGAGCGGCCCGGCCGGATACCGCGTGCTGCTCGTCAACCTCGATCGCACGCAGGAGGCCGACGCGACGATTGCGTTCGACGGCGCGAGCGCCACCGAATTCGACCTGACGACGCAGACCTACGGCAAAGCCGAATACGACCGCATCGCCAAGGGGATCTTTCTCGCGCCGGTGCGGCATGCGTTCGGGCCGCGCACCGCGCCGTTCGCCGTCGCGCTGCCCCCCTGGAGCATGACCCTCGTCGACGCGGTCGCCCGCTGAGGGATTACGCTGGCGCGGTAGCGCGCCCGAGTAACGCGCAGACGTCTTCGTCGCTCAGCTGCGGGAAGTGCTCGTACCAGGCGCCGACGCCGCCGAAGGGATCGGGGGTCTCGCAGATGACGACTTCGTCGGCCTTTTCGCGCAAGCGCGCGCACGTCTCGGCGGCGCCGACCGGGACGCCGACGACGATGCGCGCCGGATCGTCGTGTCGCAGCGCGGCGACCGCGGCGAACATGCTCGCGCCGGTCGCGAGCCCGTCGTCAACGAGGATCACGGTCTTCCCGGCGATCTCCGGGCGCGGACGGCCGTCGCGGTAGGCGCGATCGCGCCGGTTCAGTTCCTCGCGTTCGCGCGCGACGACGCGCAAGATCTCGCGCCGGGTGACGTTCAGCGCGTCGATCACGTCGTAGTTGAGATGGTACGTGTCGTGGCTGCCGATCGCGCCGAGCGCAAGCTCCTCGTGTCCCGGAACGCCGAGTTTGCGCACCACGTAGACGTCGAGCGGCGCGCGGAGCGCCTTGGCGACCTCGTATGCCACCGGAACGCCTCCGCGCGGCAGGCCTAACACGAGGACGTCGTCGCGCCCGGCATAGGCCGCCAGCCGCTCCGCCAGGGCTCGCCCCGCCGCGAACCGGTCGGTGAATCGCTCTCTGGTCACCCCTCCATCTTACCCCAACTGCTTGCCCGCCGCACCGATTTCGGTCGCTCCCCGCCCTTGTTTGCCGCTAAGTGCAAAACGTCCCGATTGACGAAACTCGTGAGGGAGCGTAGCATCGCGGCATGATTGGTCCAACCAATCTTATTGGTTCGACCAATAAGAGGCAGCGTTGAACGACCCGATCCTAGCCGGCTTGGCCGACGTCCTGGTTGCGCTCGAGCGGCAGGGCGAACGGCGTTTGCCGCCCGAGCGCACCTTGACCGATACGCTCAACGTGCCGCGCGGCACGTTGCGCGAGCGGCTGGCCGCGCTCGAGACGTTGGGCGTCATCCGCTCGACGCAAGGTTCGGGGACGTACCTCGCCGAGCCGGGCGTCGCTCCCGATGCGAGTTTCGTGCGGCTCTACTTCGAGCTCGCGCTGCGGCTGCGGCGGGTGACGGTCGAGCAGATCGAAGCGGTGCGCGAGCTCCTCGAGCGCGAGACCGCCCGGCTGGCGGCGACGGCCCGAACGGCCGGCGACCTCGACGCCTTGCGCGAAGCGTTCCGCGCGCTCGTCGAGGCCAAGACGTTCGCGGCGGGCGACGAAGCCGACTACGCCTTTCACATGACCCTGGCCCGCGCCGCGCACAATCCCGTGCTGCTCTTGATCCTCGACGGGCTCTCGTCGGCGTTGCGACACGTGCTGCACGTGCGGCGCGCGCACGTGCGCCGCGTCCCCGGCGGCGAGGACGTCACCGACGCGACCCACCGCCCGCTGCTCGAAGCGATCGAAGCCGGCGATCCGACGCTGGCCGTCACTGCGATGGTGGCCCATTTTTCGATCTGGAACGAACAATCCGCGCGAGCCGCCGAGCTCGTCCGCAAACGAAAGAAGGCCCGATGATCACCCTCGACCGCCGCGATCTCGCGAGCTTGCGGCAAAAGGCCCACATGGTGCGCAGCGAGGTGTTGCGCCTCACCGAGATCGCCGGCAGCGGCCACTACGGCTCCGCGTACTCGATCGCCGAGATGCTGGTCGCGCTCTACTATTGCTACATGCGCGTCCGTCCCGACGATCCCGGGTGGAGCGATCGCGACCGCTTCCTGATGGGCAAAGGCCACGCGGCGATCGCGCTCTATCCGATCCTGGCCGACCTCGGCTTCTTCCCCAAGAGCGTGCTCGACACGTACACGCGGCTCAAGAGCCCGCTCGGCGATCATCCCGATCTGAACAAAGTGCCGGGCGCCGACTTCTCCTCGGGCTCGATCGGGCACAACTTGTCGGTCGCGGTCGGCATGGCGCTGGCATTGCGGCTGCGGGCGTCCGACGCGCGCGTGATCTGCATGATGGGCGACGGCGAACAAGCCGAGGGCCAAGTGTGGGAAGCGGCCGCGCAAGCGGGATTCCGCAAACTCGACAACCTGATCGCGATCGTCGACAACAACAAGGTTCAGTCCGACGAGGACTGCCGCACGGTCCTCGACATGGAGCCGCTCGACGCGAAGTACGCGGCGTTCAATTGGGACGTCGTGCACCTGCGCGACGGTCACGACTGGGCGCAAGTGCTCGACGCTTTCGAGCGCGTCATGACCGGGAAGCGCGAGCGGCCCGTCGTCGTGCTGGCCGACACGGTCGCCGGCAAGGGGGTTTCGTTCATGGAAGGCACGTGGCAGTGGCATCTGGGCTACCTCGGCCCGCGCGACTACGCTCGCGCGCAAGCCGAACTCGATGCGGAGATCGCCCGATGAGCGCCGCGATCGATCTCGCCGAATCGACCGTCACCCCGGAGTTCGACGAGAAGAGCTGGGACATGGTGGGGAGCCTCGCGCTCTCGCGGCAGCTCGTCACCGGCGAGGTGCTCGTCGAGCTCGCGAAGACGCGGCCCGAGATCGTCGTGCTGACCGCCGACCTGGGCCGCCCGACGCGCGTGCGCACGTTCAAAGAGCACTATCCCGAACGGTACTTCAACTTCGGGATCGCCGAGCGCAACATGGTCGGTGCGGCCGCCGGGATGGCCGCCGCCGGACTGCGGCCGTACGTTTCGAACTACGCGTGTTTCCTGGCGATCCTCGCCACCGACAACATCCGCACCGACGTCTGCTATCCGAACCTGCCGGTCAAGATGATCGGCACGCACTCGGGGATCGCGATGGGCTTCTACGGTTCGTCGCACCATGCGACCGAGGACATCGGCTTCTTGCGGCCGATGGCGAATCTGACGCTGCTGGCGCCGGTCGACGCGGTCTCGCTGCGCCAAGCGCTCGAAGCGACGGTCGATTTCGCAACCCCGCTCTACTTCCGCGTCGGGCGCGGACGCGAGACGCCGGTCTACGAGGCGCCGATCCCCGACTGGCACATCGGCGGCTCCGCGCAGCTGCGTGACGGCACGGATGCGACGATCTTCGCGACCGGCATCTGCGTCGACTTCGCGCTCAAGGCGGCCGATGCGCTGGCCACCGAAGGCGTGCGCGTTCGCGTCGTCGACGCGTACTCGCTCAAGCCGCTCGACCGCGAAGCCGTCGAACGCGCCGCCGCCGAAACGGGCGCGATCGTCACCGCCGAGGAGCACAACGTCATCGGCGGCTTGGGGACGGCTGTCGCCGAAGTGCTCGCCGAAAGCGGCGCGCGCACGCGGCTGACGCGCGTCGGGATCCCCGACGTCTACTCCGTGCTCGGACCGCCGACCCATCTCTACGCGCACTACGGCATCGACGCCGCCGGCATCTCCGCGGCGGTGCGCCGGGCGGTGCGCGCATGAAGCGGGTCGCGATCGTGACCGGCGCCGGGTCGAAGCGCGGCATCGGCGCCGCGACCTCGCGCCGCTTGATCGAGGACGGGCTCGACGTCGCGATCCTCGACGTCGATCTTGCGAGCGCGCAGGAGCGCGCCGGCGAGCTCGGAGCGGCCGCGTTTGCGTGCGACGTCACCGAGCGCGACTCGGTCGACGCGGCGTTCGCCGCCGTGCTCGAGCGCTTCGGGCGCCTCGACGTGCTGGTCAACAACGCGGGCATCAGCCGCCCGACGCGGGTGGCGCAGATCCCGCTCGACGAGTGGCGGCTGATCTTCCGGGTCAACGTCGAGGGCGTGTTCAACTGCACGCAAGCCGCGCTGCGCACGATGTTGCCGGCGCGGTACGGCCGCATCGTCAACCTCTCGTCGGTCTCCGACAAGCGCGGCGGCGGCGTGTTCGGCGGCTCGCACTATTCGGCGTCGAAGGGCGCCGTCTCGGCGTTCACCCGCGCGGTCGCGCGCGAAACGGCCCCGTTCGGCATCACCTGCAATGCCGTCGCGCCCGGGCTGGTCGACACCGACATCACCGGCGGTCTCATGACCGAAGAAAAGCTCAAGGAAGTCCTGACCTCGATCCCGGTCGGGCGCATCGGCACCGTGCAGGACGTTGCCGACGCCATCGCGTTTCTCGCATCCGAACGCTCGTCGTACATCACCGGCGAGATCATGGACATCAACGGCGGGTCGCACATCGACTGACGCCCGCAGAGGGAGTTTACCATGGCTTCATCACGCCTTTCACGGCGTCAATTCAACGCGGCGGGCGCCGCCGCGTTCGCGAGCGTCGCGTTCGTCCGGTCGCCCGCGGCGGCCGCCGACTTCGCGTACAAAGTCGGCACCGACAACGCCATCAACCATCCGCTCAACGTGCGGATGATCCAGATGTGGGACGAAGTACGGGCCCAAACGAACGGCCGGCTCGACGTCAAGATCTTTCCCAACAACGAACTCGGCGGCGCGACCGCGATGCTGACGCAACTGCGTTCCGGGGCGCTCGAGTTTCTCGCCCAGTCGGGCGGCCAGCTCGCGACCGTCGTGCCGGTCGGCGCGATCGAAGGCGTCGGCTTCGCCTTCAAGGATTCCAAAGAGGCGTGGACCGCGATGGACGGCGATCTGGGCCAATACGTGCGCAGCGCCTTGATCGCGGGCGGGATGTACGCATTCCCGATGGTGTGGGAGAACGGCATGCGCGAGGTGACGAACAACGTTCGGCCGGTCGCGAACGCGAACGATCTCGACGGGCTGAAGATCCGCACGCCGCCCGGCGCGCTGTGGGTCGATCTCTTCAAGTCGCTGGGCGCGTCGCCGACCGCGATGAACTTCAACGAAGTGTACACCTCGCTGCAGACGAAGATCATCGACGGCGAAGAGAACCCGTACGCCGTCATCGAACTCTCGCGGCTGTTCGAAGTGCAGAAGTATCTCTCGGTGACCAACCACATGTGGAGCGGCTTCTGGCTCGTCGCCAACATGGACAAGTGGAACGCGCTGCCGAAAGACATCCAAGCTGTGGTGACCCGTGCGGCCGCCAAGTACACGCCGCTTCAGCGCACCGACACCGCGCAGCTCAATGCGTCGCTCTTGGACAAGCTCGCGCGCCGCGGCATGCTCGTCAACAAACCCGACACCGCACCGTTCAAAGCGAAGCTGACCGACTTCTACAAGAAGTGGAAGGCGACGTTCGGCCCCCAGGCGTGGGCGCTGCTCGAGAAGTACTCCGGCCCCCTCGGCGGCTCAAGCTGAAAGAGGACGGTATGTCGGGTGCGCCAAGCGCGAACCGCGGGGCGGCGGGCTCAGGCGTGAGGCCTGACCCGCCTAAAACGCAACCCGCTGCTCGACGATCAGGCCGGAGCCGGTGAAGTTCGGCGAGAGCGGTGACGCCGGGTACGTCGTGATGCCGTTGAAGATCTGACGGCGGAAGGTCACCTGGATCGCCGAACGCGCCGTCTGTTTGACCTGCACGCCGGCGAAGTACAGCTGCTGACCGAACCCCAGCGGTTCGGCGAACGTGCCGCCGATGCCGTAGCGTCCCAAGCCCGCCGCTCCGGTGACGTTCTTCGAGAAGTTGCGCGCGTAGGTGAAGACGTATTGCGGGACCGTGTACGAGACCGCGTCGAGCGGAAACGCGGGCGAGAACGGGCGGTACTCGGAATCGTCGACGAGGTCGAACGTCAGGTCGCCGAAGCTCGGGTGCCAGGCGATCCAGGTCGCGAAGCGCTTCTGGCGGCCGAAGGTCGCGGCGCTCGGACTCTGCGGAAGGAAGAAGCCGTCGACGTAGCCGGTCTGCTCGGCGGTCACGGTCGTCTCGGGATCGATCTGGCGCAGGTCGGTGTACTCGAAGTGCGTCTCGAGCGGACCTTTGTCGAGAAAGTAGCGCAGCCGGTAGCCCTGCCGGTTGACGCCGGCGACGCTGTTGTCGATCAGCTCGTAGTTCGACTTCAGCCACTGCCCCGGCCACGCGAAGGCCACGCTCCACTGGTTCTCCGGAACGCCGTAGGGGAGGATCGCGGTCGCGTAACGCGGCTCGATCCGGTACAGGTCGAGCGAGGCGCTCGCGCGGCCGTGCGATTCGACGAAGCCCACGTGATAGTAGCCGCCCGGGCTGCCCGTGCCCGGCATGACGACGGGAGCCGCGTCGTACCAGGCGCGGCCGGCCTCGACGACGCCGTCGAGGCCGGCCGCCGGCAGGATGTGAAACGCCCCGCGCAAGCCCGCCAGCGTCTGTTCTTGTCCGCTGAGCTGGCTCGTCGGCAAGACGCCTTGAGGCGTCGTCAGGTACTGCGGGTTCGCCCCGAAGGGGACGGTCGTCGTGAACGTGACCCCCGAAGTCGCGAGGTGCAGGTACTCGGCGGAGAACCTCGTGCCTTCGCCACGGTCGAACACGAGCGAACCGATCGTGACCCGCGCGCTCAACCCGGGCAAGCTGGGCAGGGCGGCGTTGGAGAGCTCGAGGGTCGCGTCGCCGCGCTTGGCAACCGCGTCGAGGCCTTGCAGCGGGAGCGCGGTCGCGTCGGGCTGCCACCACTCCGCCGACGGCAGGCCGCTCGAAAGGGTTTCGGCCGGAGCAAACGCGATCGCCGGGTTGACGCTCGTCAGCGCCGGCTGGGCGAACACGAAACGGTCGGTCTGCGCCAGATCGAACCAGCCGCCGCGGACGCGCAAGTTGCCGTCGGCGGTCGCGAGACTGCCGGCCAGGATCGACGCGCGCACGCCGTTCCCGTCGTCCCCGCCGGCATGGGTGGGGAAGGTCACCGCGTACGGCAGCGCCTGCGAGCCGGCGTGCGGGTTCAACGTCGGGATCAGGTTCTCGCCCCAGTACGAGGCGTTGGTGACGCTGCCGGTCACGTAGCCGAGCGCTCCGGTCACGCTCGCGTCGAACGTCTTGAACCCGTAGGTCAAGGTCGAGGTCAACTGCGTGATCCCCGCGACCCCGGGCACCTCGGGGGCGCTCGAAAAGAGATCGTAGGGCGTGTTTGGCGCCAGCGGCGAGCCGTTGATGAAGCCGGCGGCTTCGGGCCCGACCTGGCCTTGGCCCGCGGTCGCTTGGTCCACGAGGGAGAGCTGGAGCGCGCTGCTCTCGCGAAATCCGAGCGGGCGCAGGGTCGGATTCGGGGACGGTGACGCTCCCGGCGGCGGCGTCACCTGCGCCGAGGGCTGCGCCGAGGGCGCCGTCGAGGCCATGGGAACGGCCTGTTGTGCGGCGGCCGGCCCGTGCGGCAGCGCGACCGCAAGTAACAACGCGCAGAGCCCGGCCACAACCGCCGAGCGGAGCAACGGCATGACGACCTCATGACGAGCTCGCGACGAGCCCATGAAGGTGCGCTTCGGGGCGCGCTGTGTGCCTACTCGCTCGCCCGACCGGGTCCTTTTTGGCGCCGCTCGATGAGCCGCCGGCGCCGGGTCGAGGCGCGCCCAAAAATGGTAGCGCTCTACTAGGTTTCACGCGTATGCCGGGCAATCAGGGCGGCACACGGCGATCGGTGACGCGAAAATCTTTTTCCGGGTTTATGCCCGGTTTTTGGCCATGAAACTAGCTCAAAAGGGTCAATTTGTCTCCTTGATAGCACCCAAAATGCTAGCGACGCTTGCCACTTAGCTGCGATCCGAAGCGCTCGGCCGTCCCTGTAGCATTTGCTACAGCAATCAAATGCCCTGACTGCTAACATCTGGATGCAACCGAGCGCAGCTGTGGAGGAGAATCATGAGCGCTGAAACTGACTTTGCCATCGGTAACGACCACGTACCGGAAAAATATCGTGGGTTCTTCGATGACGCCGATTGGACTCTCCATGGGTTGGTCGTGCAGGGATCGTGGGTTTTCCTGATCGCTGCGATCGTGATCCATGGGTTCGTCATCGGCTCACTGCATTAAAGGGAGGGTGGAGAAAATGTTCGATACTCCGCGTACGGGCGGACCCAAGTACCGCGATCACATCCATGACTTCAAGGCGTCGGTCGCCGGATATGCGGCCGCCGGAGTCGTCGCGATGATCATCATCCACTCGGTCGTTCTGAGCTCGCCGGGCGGGCACCAGAAGTGGACCGACGTGGCGAACAACGGCACCAGCATCACCAGCACCGCCAAGTAGCAATCTGGGCCGATTTTGATCTCCGCCGCGCTCGCGGCGTTGCTCCCCAAGGGCCGGTGCAGGCTGCTACTGGGCGCGTCGATCGGGCTAAACTCGATCAGCTCCGCTCTCGCGCTTGCCCCGGCCTTGATCGTCTACGCGATAGCTGCGGTCATGTTCTATCGCAGCCCCGTCGGTGGCCTGACGGTCATGCAGATCGTCTTCGCTGCTCTCGGGGCTGCGATCGCGCGTCTGACCCTGCTCCTGTGGGCCCGGCTGACCGCCGGTTCCGCGGTGCTGCTGGCGTCGGACCACGTGCGCGGGGAACTCGCCGCTAAGATCGGGACGCTCCCCATCGGCATGCTGGCCGAGAGCCGGCCCGGGTCGTGGGCCGCCCAACTGCTCGACGACGTCGACCGTGCCGGCGCGTTCGTGACCGGGGATTTCGTCGATCTGGTCGGGGCGGTCGCGATGGTGATCGCGGCCGGTGCGGTGCTGGCCTGGCGCGACTGGACCCTCGCCGCCATCTTCGCCGTGCTGATCGTCGCCGGCTGGGCGCTCGGGGCACTCGGCGGGCAAGCTGCGGCCCGAAGCGGCGGCAGGCGAACTCCGCGCGCGCGAGGCGCTCGCTGCCGCCACCCTTCAAGCCCTGCGCGGCACGATCGCCGATCAGACATTGCCGCCGGTCGCGCCCGACGCCGATCCGCTGCGCGTCTACGCGGCGGCGTATCGCGACGCGACGAAGGCGCGCTCGAACCGGTCCGCAACCGTCGAGGCAGTGTGGCGTTCGTACGCCGGCGCGCTCCCGGCGCTGCTGATGTTGGCGGGGCTCATCGTGGCCGCCGCCCGGCTCGACTTCCCCGCGCTCGTGCTGGTGGTCGCGCTGGGCTTACGGATCAACGGGGCGCTGACGACCACGCTCGGAGCCGGCCGGTCGTCGGCATCGGCGTTCGAAAGCATTCGCCGTTTGATGGCCACCCTGCAGTTGCCCGCGGCGACCGGCGGCGACGCGCCGCCGCCCGCCGACACGACCTTGCGCTTCGCGGGCGTCACGTTCGCATACCCGGGTGCCGCCGAACCGGTCTTGCGCGACGTCGAGTTCGTCGCCGAGCGCGGCTCGGTCACCGCGATCGTCGGACCGTCGGGTTCGGGCAAGACGACGTTGATGCGGCTCGCGGCCGGCTTCTGGGCGCCCGACAGCGGGACGGTCGAACTCGGCGGGGTCGCGCTCCAAGCGATCTCCAGCGACGCGCTCGCGCAGCGGGTCACGTGCGTCTTTCAAGACGTCGCGCTGCTCGACGATACGATCGCCGCCAATTTGCGGCTCGGCCGCCCCGACGCCGACGACGCGATGCTCGTCCAAGCGGCTCGCGCGGCCGGTGCCGACGAATTCATCAGCGCGTTGCCGGACGACTATCAGACGGTGGTGGGCGATCGGGGCCTGCGGCTCTCGCGCGGCGAGCGTCAGCGCCTGCAGATCGCGCGCGCCCTGCTGCGCGACGCACCCATCATTCTGCTCGACGAACCGACCGCGTCGCTCGATCCGGCGACGGAGTCGGAGATCCAAGACGCGCTCGTGTCGCTCGTGCGCGGCAAGACGGTCTTGACGGTGACGCACCGGCTGGGGACGATCGTCGACGCCGACCGGATCGTCGTGCTCGACGGGGGCGGACGGGTCGAGGCGATCGGGACGCACGGCGCGGCTGCTCAGCACGAGCCCGACGTACGCGCGCCTATGGGCCGACTACACCGGTGCCATGGATTGGATCGCGGACCCCGGGGTGCCGGTCGCATGAACCTGCTGCGTTCGTTCGTCGACTTCGAAGACCCGGCGTTTTCCCGCGCGGCCGCCTTCGCGACCGCGGCCGCGGTCATGGCGACGGTCCCGCTCGCCTGCATCGCCTACGTCTTGCACCAGGCGACGATCGCGATGCCGTCGGGGGCGTACGATCGTCGACGTGACCGCGATCGTCGTCGCCGCGATCGTCGTGCAGATTCCGCTCGCGACCGCGGGGGCGCGGGCGCTCCGCGCGTCGCTCGACCGCAACGCCGAACGGCTGCGCATCGCACGGTCGAGCATCTGCGGAAGGTTCCGGCGCGCACCCTCGCGTCGCTCGAGCCCGGCCAAGTGCTCTCGACGATGACCAACGGGCTCGACGACGCGATCGCGATCGTCGCCGAGGGATTCACGCGGCATCTTCGGCGGCCTGCTCAAAGCCGCCGGTGCCATCGCCATCGTCGCGGTGATCGATTGGCGGATCGCGGGCTTCGCGCTCGTCTTCTTTCCGCTGGTCGCCGCCTACGTGCGGCAGTCGCGCATCGTCAGCGCGCGCGCGACGCCGCGGCTGGTGCGCGCGCAGGCCGAAGGCGTGGCGCGCTTCTACGAGTACGTCGAATCGATCGCGCTGTTGCGCGCCTTCGGCTGCACGGCCGAACGGCTGCGGCGGCTGGGGCTGGCCGTTTCGAAGAACTCAACGTCAAAGCCTTCGAGAACACGGTCGCGCCGATGACGTTCGGCGTGGTCGCGCTGTTCTTCGTCGAGTTCGCCTTTGCGATCACGCTGACGATCGGGGTCGAGATCAACGGCAACTCGGTCGGCGTGCGGTACATCATCGCCTTCACGGTGGCGCTCGCCTACTTCCAGACGATCTTCGAGGCCCTCGACGGATATCTGCGCTTGCGCGATGCCGCCTCGCATCTCCGCGGCGTGGCGTGGCTGCTCGCGCTTCCGCGCCTCGCAGGCGCAGGTGACGGCCGTGCCGGAGCGGCGACGATCTCGCGCTCGACCGCGTCGCTTTCGAGTACGACCGCGGGCCGGTGCTGCGCGACGTGACCTTCGCGTTTCCCGAGCGGGGCGTCACCGCGATCGTCGGTGCGTCGGGGGCCGGCAAGAGCGCCTCGGCCCACGTGATCGCCGGCATCTGGGAGGCCAAGCGAGGGCGGCGTGTTCGTCGGCGGCACCGACATCGGCACCCTCGTCCAGGAAGCCCGCGCGCGAACCGTCAGCATCGTATTCCAGGACACCCACCTCTTCGAGGAGTCGATCGCGCAAGCAATATCGCCGCCGGGCGGCCGCAGGCGACCGCAGCCGAGGTGCTCGAGGCCGGCCGGATCGCCGGCTGCGACGACTTCGCGCTCCGGCTGCCGCAGGGCTACGACACCGTCATCCGGTCCGCCGGCACCAACCTCTCGCTCGGCGAGCGTCAGCGCATTGCGATCGCGCGCATGCTGCTCGCCGAGGCGCCGATCGTCGTGCTCGACGAGTGCACGGCCAGCCTCGATGCCTCATCCGAGCGGGCGGTCCATCGCGCGATCGCCGCGCTCGCCGACCGCAAGACCGTCGTGCTGATCACGCACCGGCTCGGCACCGTGCGCAATGCGGCCCAGATCGTCGTGATGGCGCACGGCGCGATCGTCGAGGCCGGGACGCACGAGCAATTACTTGCCCGCCCAGGCGAGTACGCCCGGCTCTGGCGGGCGCACGAGCGGCTGAACCACTGGAAGGTTGCCTCCTAAAAGACTGAGCGTCGTGGTTGCGCCGGGCGCGAGATGGAAAAGAGCGATATATGCGCTTCGATCTATCGCCCGCACAAATCGGCTTGCTCGTGAACTGCGCCTGGATCGCCGGAGCCATCGTGGCCGGAGTGGCGATCCAGCGCTTGCTCTTTTTCTTGATCCAGCGCTGGACCCGGGCCCACGAGAGCGCGCTGATCAACGCGGTCGTGAGCAACGTCGCGCGGCCGGCCGCCTACATCATCCCGCTGGTGCTGGTGCTGGCGATCTTCAACAACCTCGACTTGCCGCGCGCGAGCATCATCCGCCACATCGCCGGGTTGTGCGTCATCGCGGCGTTCGCGTGGGCGTTCATCGTCGCGATCCGGATCGTGAGCGACTTCTCCCGCATCCGCCATCGCGTCGACATCGAAGACAACCTGGCGGCGCGCCAGCTGGAAACGCGCCTCGACATCCTCGCGCGCAGCGGCATCACCCTGACGGTGATCCTCGCGGCCGGGGTCATGCTGATGACGTTCCCGTCGATCCGGGCGCTCGGGACGACGGTGCTCGCGTCGGCGGGCTTCGCCGGCATCGTCGTCGGCATCGCAGCCCGCCCGTTCTTCGAGAACCTGATCGCGGGGATTCAGCTCGCGTTCACGCAGCCGGTGCGCATCGACGACGTGGTGATCGTCGAGAAGCAGTTCGGCCGCATCGAGGAGATCCACTCGACCTACATCGTCGTCCGGCTGTGGGATCTGCGCCGCATGGTCGTGCCGCTGACGTATTTCATCAACACGCCGTTCGAAAACTGGACCCGCCGCTCGGCGAATCTGATGGGCGCGGTCAACGTCTATACCGACTGGACGCTCGACGTCGAAGAGGTCCGGGCCGCGCTGCCCGGCATCCTTGCGCGAACGCCGCTGTGGGACAAAGCGTTCTTCAACGTGCAAGTCAACGACGCGAGTGAGAACGCGATGCAAGTGCGCGTGCTCGTCACCGCCCGCGACTCCGGGACGCTCTCCGACCTGCAAGCGTTCGTGCGCGAAGCGGTGATCGCGCACATCCGCGATCATCAGCCCGACGCGTTCCCGCGCCGGCGGATCGACAGCCTCGGAGAGCCTGCGCGCCCGCAGGCCCTCCAGACGGCCGATCGACGAGGTTGACCGAAGCCCAGCGCTATCGCGTGCTCCATTGCGGTTCGGGGGTGTGGTAGCTCGGGTGCGCGTGTGCATGCGTGGCGGCCGGAGTGCCGTACGCGGTCGCGCGGTACGCTGACGCGGTGTGCGACGCGGGCGCGACGTATTGGCCGCTCGAGCGTGCTGCGTGGGCGCGCCGTAGGTGTTCGGCGCCGCGTACTGCGCTTGCGGAGTGCTTGGCGGGGCGGCGTAGCGCTGTTGGGCTGCCGCGTAATCGCGCGGTTGCACCGGAGCGAACCCGGCCGGCCGGTTCACCGGGCTCAACGGCTGCGCGACGGCCGGGTTGGCCGGGACGCCGTGGTTGACGACCGCGAGACTGTTGCGATCCTGGGCCGCGATCGTTTGGTGCTGCAATTGCTCGCTGGTCGGCGGAATGTGGAATTCGCTGCGCGCGGCGATCTCGTCTTGGGTCGCGCGGGCCGCGACGCCGTTGGGTCCGCCGTTGTAGCTGACGCGATTGACCGTCGTGTAGTTGTTGACGGTCACGTTGTTGACCACCGTACGGTCGACGTAGACGTTGCGCACGACCGTCGTGTTGACGTTCGTCACCGCCGTGTTGTAACGGAACGACGTTGCCGAACCATCCGCCGCCGACGTAACCGATTCCGGCATAGCCGAAGCCGTAGTTGATCCCGCCGTAGAAGCCGACGTGCGGGCCCCAATAGCCGGCGTGCCACGCGTAGGAGCCGTCGCGCCAGCCCCAATAGCCCGGCGTCCAGAGAAAGCCGACCTGCGGCGGCGTGACCCAGGTGCCAGGTACCCAGTAGTACCCGCTCGTTCCCCAGCCCCAATACCCCGGCGTCCACAAATACCCCGGCGCAGGGCACGGCGGTTGATAGTACACCGGCAGCGCCGGCGGCCCAATGGTGATCGAGAGGCCGATCGACACCTGCGCGGGTGCGGGTGCGGTGTTCGCCCCGAACAACAGCGCAACGATGAGAATCTTAGAGAAGCATGAAAGCAATCGCATAGGAGACTCCCCGAAGAATGACTGCGGGACGATTCTCCAGTGCAACGCGAGCGCCACACAAAAACATGACGTTCGCACGAAATTCTAATCGGTCGAACGCATCATGTGTCAAAGAAAGCCGGCGCGCAATGATTTCCTACGAATGCGTCGCTGAGGGTCCAGCGGTCGTACTGCTCGCGGGTTTGCCATTCGATCGTAGCAGCTGGGACGCGGTCGTGCCGTTGCTGCGCGGCGTCCGCATCGTGCGCTGCGATCTGCGCGGGCTCGGCGCTTCGCGATCCCTGCCGGGCCCGTATTCGCTCGAGGCACACGCGGACGACGTGGCGGAACTGCTCGACGCGCTGAATATCCCGGCGGCCGTCATCGCCGGGCATTCCTTCGGCGGCTACGTCGGGCTCACGCTCCTGCGCCGGCATCCGGCGCGCTTGAAAGGTCTCGCGGTGATCGGTGCTGCCGTCGCTGCGGACTCACCGGAGTGCGCGGCCATTCACGACGCGCGTGCCGCGCTCTTCGCGTCGTGGGGAACGACGATGCACCTCGACGATGCATTCATGGCACGGCTGTTCGCGAGCGGGTATCCGGCGGCGCATCCCGCGCAGTTCGCGCACGCGACCACCGTCGCCAACCTTCCGTCGGCGACGGCGGTCGCGGAGATGGTACGGGCGATGCGCACCCGCCCGGACGCGACGCCGTACGTGCGCGGCGCAAGCGTTCCGGTGGCCGGCGTTGCCGGCGGGCACGACGCCGTTATTCCCTTGAACGACATGAGCGACGCACTGGGCGACCGCCTCCGCCTCGTCCCGCAAGCGGGGCACATGTTACCGCTCGAGGCGCCGATCGAGGTCGCGCAATGCATCGCCGAACTCGTCACTCGTACCGCCAGCGTCACGAGCGATGGCGGGAAAGTGTAGGAATCGAACCTACCAGTCCCCGTGAAGAGACCTCAACGGTTTTGAAGACCGAGCGGGCCACCAGACCCGTACTCTCCCATGACGCTCTGATTGCCTTCCAGATAATGCTTTACCGTCCCCGGTCCTGCACGGCCGCCGGCTGCCGCCCTTAACCTGCTCATTACAACCGCGGTCACAGTTGTAAAGTCGTGGCAAAAGTGTGAGGAACGAAGGTGGGATCGTGGAACGTTAGGTGTCCGATGTTGCGAGCGGCGAATGGGTGGTCCCTCGGCCTGGTGAGCGTCCTCTGCGTGCTCGCGTTAGCGGGTTGTGGCGGCTCGGGCGCGACCGCGAGCGGACCGGCCCCGGCGGCCACGTCGACCCCGCTGCCGCAAGTCGCGACGATGACGATCGGCATCCTCGTTCCGGCCAAGGCGTCGCCCGCTCCCAACGTGCCGGCGTGGGCGCCCAACGCGCAGGGGCTCGCGATCTGGCTGTATCCGGCGAACGGCTCCCAAGCGACGACGCCGAGCGCGGTAGCCGACCTCTCCTCAAACGGCAACTGCACTAGCGTCGGGAACAACCTGCGCCAGTGCGCGCTGAAATTCACCGCGCCGGTCGGCAACGCGCTGATCACCGCGACCGTCTACGACCGTTCGCCCAGCAGTGGCAAGCCGCGCGGCAACGACCTGGCGACCACGACGGTCCCGCAGCGCGTCGCGGCCGCCGGCCCGAATACCCTCACGTTCGCGATCGGCGGGGTGCCGGCGTCGTTCGACGTGACGCCGGCTTCGGTCACCGTCACGCCGGCGCCGAGCAGCACGGCGTCGCCCGCCGCGCGCAGCGCGATCGAGGTCAACGTCGATGCGCGCGACCAAAACGGGAACGTCATCCTGACCGATCAGTTCGCCAATCCGGTCACCGTTTCGGTGAGCGGCGACGCCAACGGCACGCTCTCGCCGCAGTCGACGCGGCTCGAGTCACCGGGCGATTCCCCGATCACATTTACCTACAACGGCCGCCCGATGGCGGGTCAGGCGTCGATCACGGTCGGCGCGGCGAACGCCAGCAGTACGTCGGTTGCGGTGAACCCGCACTAGCGAGCGACTCGGCGCGACGGGGATATCCCCGGTTCGCTCGCAAAGCGAACGCTAGTCGTGGAATTGAATTTACGCCGTACGACCGACGATTTGGCCAACCATTTGATCGCCGCCATCGTGGTATTGCCCGCGCCGCGCGATGACCGGCGCGAGCTGATCGCGGGCTACTACTGCTGATCGACTACCCGTTCCGCGGCTACTCCAGCGTTACGCCGGCGCAGTTCAAACACCAATTCCACTCGCCCCATCTCTAGAACAGGAGACCCGATGGCTGCAACGTTTTTAGGCTTTCAACGTGAGAACGGATCGGTCGGCATCCGCAACTACGTCGGGGTCCTCTCCGCGATGGACAACGTGAACCCGGTGACGCGCGCGATCTGCAACCAAGTGCGCGGGACGGTCCCGATCACGACGTTGTTCGTCCGCGGCCAGTTCGGCAAAGATGAGGAAGTCACGGTGCGGACGCTGATCGGCTTGGGCAGCAATCCGAACATCGCGGCGTGCCTCGTCGTCGGGCTCGAACCGGTGACGACGCTGCGCCTCGTCGATGCGATCGCCAAGACCGGCAAGGTGGTCGACTACGTGCTCCTGCAGCAAGAAGGCGGCTCGATCGAAGCGATGGCCAAGGGCGTGCGCAAAGCCGCCCGGCTCGCGATCGCCGTGTCGCGCGAACAGCGGCGGCCGTTCTCGCTAGAACATCTCGTGCTCGGGGTCGAGTGCGGGGCGTCCGACACGACCTCGGGCTGCGCGTCGAATCCGGCCATCGGCGTCGTCGCCGATCGGGTGGTCGACGAGGGCGGCCGGGTCGTGATCTCCGAGACGGCGGAGTTCTTGGGGGCCGAGCACCTGTTCGCGCGGCGCGCGATCAACGAGCGCGTCAGCGAGAAGATCCTCACCGCCGTGCGCAACCTGGAAGAAAACGCGCTGCAGCGCGGCGTCGACATCCGCGGCGCCAATCCGGTGGCCGACAACATTCGCGGGGGCCTCACGACGATCGAGGAGAAGGCCCTCGGCGCGATGGTCAAGTCGGGCACGCGCCCGGTGCAGGACGTGATCGATTATGCCGAACCGCCGACCGGCCCGGGCGTGTTCTTCATGGACACGCCGGCGCCGGCCGTCGAGTCGCTCACCGGCCTCGCCGGCGGCGGCTGCCAAGTGACGATGTTCTCCACCGGCGTCGGCAATCCGATCGGCCATCCGGTGACGGTCACGATCAAGATCAGCGGCAACATCCACACGATCGAGCGCTTCTCCGACAACGTCGACGGCGACGTCAGCGGCATCCTCGCGCAGGGCGAGCCGGTCGCGGCCGCGGGCGAACGCATGACGAGCCTCTTGCTCGAGGTCGCCTCGGGGATGATGACGACGAGCGAAGCGCTCTACCAGCTCGAGAACGGCATCAGCCGCTTCGAACGCACGATCTAGCGTTAATTCCCGGCCCCGCCGAGGTTGGGCAACTCGATCTCGTGCATCGACGACGGGATCTTCGTCAGCTGTCCGAGTTGCTTCATGAAAATCGCGAGATTCGTGTAGCCGCGCGGCGTCGTGCCGAAGGTGACGTCGGGGCGTTCGATCCACGCCTGAAAGCTCGCCGCCGGCACGTTGCCGCCGGCGTCCTTGGCGAGCAGCACGGCGGCTTTCGCAGGGCTCTCTTTGAGGAATTGCGCGGTGTCGAGCACGATGCGATAGATCCGGTCGCAAAATTTGGGATGCGCGTCGTAGAATTCTTGGGTCGAGAACACGTTGATGAACGTCATGTTCCCGAACACCTGGCTGCTCTTGAGGACAATGTGGCAGCCCGCGGCTTGTTCTTGATACTGGAACGGCGGCGACGTGAAGTGCACCGCGATCTGGCCGTTGAGCAGGGCTTGCATGCCGGTCGGGTGATCGATGGCGACGATGTTGCCGTCGAGCGCCTTCGCATCGCCGAGGAACTGGGCCGCGGCCTTACGGGTCGCAGTCGCCTGGATCGAATCGACGCCGGCGACGCCGATCTGCATCCCCGGCTTGATGTCCTTGACGGTCTTGATCGCGGGATCTTTGGCCATCATCCACAGATCCATCGAACTCATCGCGCTCATCAGCTTGTAGCCGACGCCGCGATCCCAGCCGATCAGGAACGGGGCCGGGCTGTTACATCCGATCTGCACCTGCTTGGCGATGACGGCCTCGCGGATCGCGGTGCCGGTGCCGAGCACGATCCAGTTGACCTTCGTGTTCGGGAACGATTTCTCGATCAGGCCGAGCTGTTTGATGACGACGATGTTCGCATAGCCGATGCCGGCCACGTAAGCAATCGTGATCGACTGCGGCGCATCGGACGTATCGACGGCCGCCCGCGCCGCATACGGCAGCGCCGCGAGCCCCGCCGTCGCGGCCAGCATCGACCCACGCGAGTATTTCAAGAGCAGACCCTCCTGCGGCTTGCGGCGAAGGCCGCAAACCAACTAGCTTCGTGCTTCCTCGAGGCGGCGGCTGCCGAGCGAGATCGTGTAGTTGACGGCGAAGTAGACGACGGCGATCAGCGCAAAGACCGGGATCGGTTCGAACGGCGGCGACGCGTAGACGATCTGGGCCGCGCGCGTGAGCTCGATGATGCCGATGACCGACGTCAGCGACGTGTCCTTGAGCAGCGTGATGAACTGGCTGACGAGGGCCGGCATCATGCGCCGCAGCGCGATCGGCAAGGTGACGAAGCGCATCACCTGCGCGGAACCCAACCCCTGCGACTGCGCGGCCTCGACGAGCCCGCGGTCGACCGAGACGATGCCGGCGCGCACGATCTCGGCGATCAACGACGCGGTGAACGCCGACATCGCGGTCACGCCGGCCCAGAACGGGTTGAGCTTCACCCCGATCAGTTGCGGCAGCGCGAAGTACGTGAAGAAGATGACGAGCAACACGGGCAGCGCGCGGATCGTCTCGATATACAGCGTGCACGGGATGGAGACCCAGCGCAGCTTCGAGATCCTCCCGAACGCCAGCAGCACGCCGAAGATGAACGAGAGCACGATCGAGAGGATCGCGACCTCCAGCGTCATCACCAGCCCGCGCCCGAGAAAGAGCAGGTTGTCGGGCGCGAACAGCCAGCCCAAGCCGAACATCAGCGGGCCGGCTCCGCGAGCCGCGACTCGAGCACGTTGAACCCGAACGCCGTCGGGATCGTCAGCAAGAGGTAGAGGATGCCCGAGCCGATCAGCAGCTCGGTGTAGGCGAAGGTTCGGCCGCCAAGCAAGTTCGCGGTGCCCAGGATGTCGGCCACCGAGACGGTGCTGACCAGCGAACTGTTCTTGATCAGGTTGAGGGTCGTGTTCCCCAGCGGCGGAACGGTGATGCGGATCGCCTGCGGCAACACGACGAGCCGCATCGCTTGGACGTAGCTCAATCCCGAGGCCTGCGCGGCCTCGAGTTGGCCGCGGGGCACGCCGAGGATTCCGCTGCGAATTGCCTCGGCGTAGAAGGCGCCCATGTAGATGCCCAGGCCGAGCACGCCCGACATGAACCCCGAGAGCTTGATCCCGACGCTCGGCAACGCGAAGTAGAAGAAGAAGATTTGCACGAGCAGCGGGATGTTCCGAATGAACTCCACGTAGGCGGTTCCGAGCGCCGCCAGGGCGCGGTTCGGCGTCACGCGCAGGGTCGCGACGACGATGCCGATCGCGAACGACAGGACGAGCGCGGCGAGGGAGACTTCGATCGTGACCAACAGTCCGGCCAGCATGGGGCCGAGGTTGTCGATCAGGACGTTCCAGTGCACCGCGCGCGTCCCGCCGTCTTAGATGCGGACTACTTGGTGCCGGCGGCGGAAGGCGCCGCCATCGCCGGCCCCGGTGAGGCCGTCGGCGTTTGGCTGGCGAACTCGGCCGCCGCCTTTTCGGGCGACATGCCGTACCACTGCTTGAAGTCGGACGGCAGCGGCTCGTGCAGCCACGTCTGGTTCATCTTCGCATACTCGCCGTCCTTACCGATCGCCGCGAGGGTGGCGTTGACCGCATCGGTGAGTTTGGCGTTGCCCTTGGCAATGCCGATGCCGTAGGGCTCGAACGTGAACAGCCCGCCGACGAGCTTGTAGTTCGCGGGGTCCTGGTCGCGCAGTCCGGCGAGCAGCACGTTGTCGGTCGTCACCGCGTCGACGCGCCCGCCGCGCAGCGCCGTGAAACACTCCGGATAGCTTTCGAGCAGCACCACGTTCGCGGTGGGCACGAGCCGCCGGATCGTTTGCTCGGGCGTCGAGCCGGCGATCGAGCAGACACTCTTGCCGGCCAGGTCCTTGTAGGTCTTGATCGGGGAGTTCTTCGCGACCAGCAGCGACTGGCCGGCGCGGTAGTAGACGTTCGAGAAGTCGATCTGCTGCATGCGCGCGTTCGTGATCGTCATCGTGGCGATGATCAGGTCGATGTTGCCGTTGACGAGCTGCGGGATGCGGTTGGCCGAGGTCACTTGCACGAGCTCGACCTTGTTCTCGTCGCCGAGGATCTGCTTGGCGATCGCCTTGGCGATGTCGATGTCGAAACCGACGACCTTGTTCGTTTTGGGGTCGAGCTGGCCGAACGGCGGCGAGTCGTACTTGACCCCGACCCGCAGCGTGCCGCGCGCCTTGATCGAGTCGGGCGTCGTGTCCGCCGCGGCGGGAAGCATCGAGACCAGCAGGGCCGCCAGCGGCACCAATGCCAGAAGTCTCTTCATCGTAAGAATTCCTCCGGAGCGATTCGGGATGATTGCGTCAATGCGCGAGGACCCGCGAGAGGAAGAGCTGCGTGCGCTCGTTTTGCGGGCTTCCGAAGATCTGGTCCGGAGGTCCCGTCTCGACGATGCGGCCCGCGTCCATGAACAGGACCCGGTCGCAGACTTCGCGCGCAAACCCCATCTCGTGGGTGACCACGACCATCGTGATCTTGGTCCGCGCAAGCTCCTTCATCACGTCGAGGACTTCCTTGATCATTTCGGGGTCGAGGGCGCTGGTCGGCTCGTCGAACAGCAGGATCTTCGGTGACATCGCCAGGGCGCGCGCGATCGCGACCCGCTGCTGCTGCCCCCCGAAAGCTGGCGGGGCCGCATCGCGGCCTTCTCCCCGATCCCGACCCGCGCCAACAGTTCCGTGGCGGTCTTTTCGGCCTGGTCGCGCGAGATTTTCCGCACCTGGATCGGCGCCAGCGTGATGTTCTCCAGCACCGTCATGTTCGGGTAAAGATTGAACTGCTGGAACACCATCCCGACCTCTTCGCGGACCTTGCGAATGTCGGTCTTGGGGTCTTCCACGTGCACGCCGTCGACGATCAGTTCGCCGTCGGCGACCGTCTCCAGGCGGTTGATGCAACGCACCAGGGTGCTCTTGCCGGAGCCCGACGGCCCGATGACGACGACGACTTCGCCTTCTTCCACGGCCAGATCCACGTCGGTCAGGACATGGTGCGACCCGTACCACTTGTTGACGCGGCGGAACTCGATGATGGGCATGGCGATGTTGTGGATGAGCCGGGTCATTGTTCCTTCCGACGCGTTGACAGCGGTTGCGCCTCCGTGCTATCGTCGCTGCATGTCGCTCCGCGCTTCGCGAATGACCACTACGACCACGACGACTGGTACCGGAACGGGCACGACCTGTTCTGATGGGGTGGCATTGCGTAGATAGACGCCGCGAACGGCTCATGGAACTCGCAAGCCCCTCATCGCCGATGAGGGGCTTGCTGCTTGTAAAGGGATGTAAGAATGGCACTCGCTTCGGAACTCCTCCCCCCCGCTTCGGTGCAACGCCGCCGCACGATCGTCGTCGGCGTGCTCGGTTGCGGCACCGTCGGGGGCGGCGTGGTGGAGCGTCTGCTCGCGGACGGAGCGGTGCTCGGCTCTCCGGTTCGCGTCGCCGCCGTGCTCGTGCGCGACCTGGCCAAACCGCGGCATCCCGCCGCAGTGGCGCCGCTCCTGACGGGCGAGCCGGCCGCGGCGGTCGACGACCCGGCGATCGACATCGTCGTCGAGACGATCGGCGGGACCGAGGCCGCCTACGAACTCGTCGCGCGCGCGCTGCGCCACGGCAAGCACGTCATCACCGCCAACAAGTCGCTGGTCGCGGCCTACGGCCAGCGGCTCGCGCAGCTGGCGCACGACCACCACGCCGCCTTCCGGTACGAAGCCGCGGTGGGGGGCGCGATCCCGGTCGTGCGCGCGGTCGGCGAGTTCATGGCCGCCGAGCCGATCGAGGAGATCGCCGGCGTGGTGAACGGGACCTCGAACTTTCTCTTCGAGGGCATGGCTGCCGGCGGGGCCTTCGCCGACGTCGTGCGCCAAGCGCAAGAGGCGGGTTACGCCGAGCCCGATCCGGCCAACGACGTCGACGGGATCGACGCCGCGCAGAAGCTCGCGGTGCTGATCGCGCTCGGCCTGCGCGTGTTCGTCGGTGCCGACCGGATCCCGCGGCGCACCCTGCGCGAGCTCGAGCCGGCCGACTTCGCGTTTGCGCAGCGCCAAGGGCTCGCGCTCGTTCCGCTGGCCATTGCCCGTCCGCGCGAGGGCGGCGTCGAGGCCCTCGTCTCTCCGGCATACGTGCGCGCCGGGCACGACTTCGCCCGCGCCGCCGGTCCGGGGAACGTCATCCGCGTCACCGGCCGCCACTCCGGGCCGCTGCAGTTTTCCGGGCGCGGCGCGGGGCGCGAGGCGACCGCCTCGGCGGTGCTGGGCGACATCGCCGACGTCGTGCGGCGGCTGGCGAAGTGGGAACACCAACGCGTCGAACGGCTCGAACGCGCGCCGTTCGCCCCGCGCGAGCCCGTGTTGCCGCACGTCGCGCGCCTGACCTCGGGCGAGAGCGCGTTCTTGCCGCCCTCGACGCGCCGCGAGGCCGAAGCCGCGTTGCGCGCCGGCGGAATCGCCGCGGCGTCGCTCTATCCGGCCTTCGAGACCGAGGTCGCGTAAGGGCCGCCGCGGCGGCGCAGAGCGACGAAGCTTTCGACGTAGTACGGATCGAACTGACGCCCGGCGCAACGTTCGAGTTCGGCCATCGCGGCGCGTTCGCTGATGCCGCGGTGATAGGGCCGGTCGATCGTCATCGCGGAGAATGCGTCGACGATGCTCAGTGCGCGGGCCTGCGGATCGATCGCGCTCCCGCGCAGCCCGTTCGGATATCCGGTCCCGTCGAAACGCTCGTGGTGCTGCCCGACGATCCGCGCGGCGGCGGCGAACTTGCGGTGCGGCGCGAGCACGTGCTGCCCGAGCACGACGTGTTGCTTCATGATCTCGAACTCGGCCGGCGTCAGGCGCGCGGGCTTCATGAGGATCCGGTCGGGGACGAGCAGTTTGCCGATGTCGTGAACGAAGGCGGCCTGACGAAACAGCTCGCGCTCGGCTTCGTCGTATCCCAGATGCGAGCTCCACGCGTCGGCGAGGTTGTTGACGTGGATCAAATGTAAACGCGTGTACGGATCGCCGGCGAGCGCGCTCTCCACGATCGCCTCGATCCCCTCGAAGTCGCCGTGGAAACGGTGTCCTACCTCTTCGTGGCCGCCGTACGCGCGGCTGCCGGTCTGCACCGCGATGCGGGTGCGCATCGACGCGAGCGAGAGCAGCGTCGGCCGTGACGTGCCGTCGAACGGGGCAACGACATAGCCGCATCCGACCGTGATCGGGACGGTCGCGCCGTACTTGCGCACGTGGACGTCGCGTAACGACCGCTCGATCCGTCCGACGGCCTCGCGCACGTCGTCCTGCGCTTCGCGCTCGATCACCGCCATGAACTGCGCCGCGCCGTAGCGGCCGATCGTCGTCCGTTCGTCCACGTGTGGCAACAGGCGTTCGCCGATCATGCGCAAGACGCGGTCGCCGTCTTCGGATCCGAACGTATCGTTGAACAAGCCGAAGTTGACGACGTCGGCCAGCAGCACGCCGAGCGAGCCCCGCTCGAGCGCCCGCCGCACGCCGTCGTCGATCGCGGCGAGGACGCGCGACTGGCTGGCCAGCCCCGTCAGGGCGTCGTTTTCGGCCGACTGACGCAAGAGTTGAAACAAGCGTTGATTGTGAACCGCGATCGCGAGATAGCGGCCGACGGCCGAAAGCAGCTCGACGTCCTCGCGCACGTACGCGTCGGGGCGCGGGCTCTGCACCGAGAGGACGCCGAGCACTTCGCCGCTGATCGCCAGCGGCACGAAGATCGCCGAAACGGTATCGTCGGTGTGCGGGCGGTCGGCGTTGAGCGGGATGCGCTTGGCGAGCACCCACTGATCGGGCGTGCCGCCGAAGGCCGGCTCCCCCGTGCGCATGACGACCCCCGACGTGCTCTCGGCGGTCAGCGTGATGTTCGGCCGCCGCCGGATCTCGCCGTGATCGTGCAGGTACTCGACGTGCACGCTGCCGTCGTCGTGACGCAGGCCGACGAACACGACCGATGCGTCGATGAAGCGCGCCAAGAGCTCGCAGAGCGACTCGAACACGTCGTGCAGCGACAGGTCAGCCGTGAGCAATGCCGCGGTCTCTTGGATGAGAATGCGGTCGCGCTGCTGTGTCGGGACGCGTTTGACGCTCGCCTCAGCCACCGTACTGCGAGCTCCTCCTTGGTCGGGGACCGCTCGTTTCCCCAGCGCGCGCCGCTCAGCCTCCGTCGAAAAGGTACGTCGCGAACTCTCCCTCGCGCCGGAACCCTATCCTTTCGTACAACGCGATCGCATCGGCGTTGAAGTCGTTCACGTAGAGGCAGAGGGTCGGAACCGAGGCCAAGAGCCGCGCCGAAATCGCGCGCATCGCGCGGGTCGCGTAACCGAGCCCGCGCGACTCGGGCGGCGTCCAGACGCCCTGCAACTGCGCCGTTTGCTCGGTGCGCGCGCCGACGTTGCAGGTGAAGCGGAGCGCGCCGTCTTCGATCCACACCCACCACCAGCCGCGCTCGATCACGCGCCGCACCCCCTGCGCGTAGCCGCGCCGCGCGGTGCGCGGATCGTAGCCGAGTTCGCCCTCGATCATGCGCGCCGAGTGCTCGACGACCAGGTCTAGCTCGTCGACTCGCGCTGGCCGTACCGGAGCATCGAACGGGCCGCGCAGTTCGTCCGGCCGCAAGGCGTAGAGCGGCTGCACTTTGCGAATTTGCCGGGGCGCCGGATGCCACGAGCGGACTTGCTGCCAAAACCGGTCGACGATCGCCTTCGGGCCGACGAGCATCAGCGGCCGCGCGTGGCGGCGCGCTTCGACGGCAAATGCATCGATCGCGGCCGGCTGATCGGCCGCGAGCACCAGTTGCGCGCCGTAGAAAACGACGCCGTTGACGTCGTGGTTCCAATCGCGCCATACGATGACGTCGCCGTTCCCGGAGCGGCCGTCGGCAAGCAGCGATTGGAGGAAGACGTTCTCGTACGGCCGGCGCGCGAGGTACGCGATCGCTTCGGCACGCGAGGAACGGTTGATCGGTTCGAGCAGTGGGCGTTCTTTTACGACAGTTTGCGGATGAAGAGCGGTTTTGACGTCGGCTGTTGGCTTCCGCCTTCGGGCTCGACGCTGACGGCGACCGCCGCGACGCCGCCGGCGTCTTTCGTCAGCTTGACGACCGCGAGTCCGCCCGCATCGGGGACGAAGGTCACGTCCGGCGCGACGGCGGACGCGCCCCGGGCCAGCGTCCACGCCTGATACACCTTGCCCGCCGGCAACGGGGGCAGCTTGCGCAGGGCGAGGTACAGCCGGTCGCTGTGCGTCAGCACGTCGCCGCCGGCGACCGGGTAGCGCGTCGCGTCGGGCGCGATCAGATCGGCGACCGCGGCGCGGTCGTGGGCCGCGCTCGCGCCGGCTTCCGCCACCCGGTGCTCGAGGACGGTGTTGCGCTCGGCCAGCGCGCTGACGTCACCGCGCAGATTCGCGTCGTCGAACGTCGCGAACGCGGCGACGACGATCGCGGCCGCCGCCGCCGCGTAGGCGGGCCACACCGGGACCCGGCGCCCCGGCGCGGCGGGCGCGGCGGGCTCGCCGCCGATCGCGGCCATCACGTTGGCCCGCATACGGCGCGACGCCAACTCGTCGGGGGCCTGGGTGGCGGCGTGACCCACGAGGTCGGCGACCGGCCGCAATGCCGCGTATTCGGCACGGCACTCGGCGCAGGTCTCGAGATGCGCGGCGACCGCATGCGCCTCGGATTCGCCGAGCGCGCCCAGCGCCGCCACCGCAACGAGGTCGAGCCACTCCTCATGCTCGCGCATGCCGGGGCCGTTCACGCGTTCACCGCCGCTTCGAGCTCGACGCGCAGGCGCCGCAAGCCGGCCCGGATGCGAGTCTTGACGGTACCGAGCGGAACGTTCGTCCGGCGCGCGATCTCTTCGTGGGTAATCCCTCCGAAAAACCCCATCTCGATCGGGCCGCGTTGTTCCTGCGGCAGTTGCGCGAGTGCCGAACGAATCGCGTCGCCGTCGAGCCGGGAGAATACGACCTCGTCGGTCGTCTCGCCGGCCGCCGTGTCGACCGGCATCTCACCTTCCGGGCGGGTGGCGCGGCTGCGCAGCACGTCGAGGCAACGGTTGCGCGTGACGCGCGCGATCCACGCTCCGAAGTTGCCGCCCGCGAAGGCATCGGGCGCCGTCCACACCTTGAGGAACACGTTCTGCGTCACGTCTTCGGCCGCTGCGGGGTCGCCGAGCATGCGCGATGCGATGGCGAACACGAGACGGTGATGCGAATCGTACAGCGACGCGAACGCATCGCGATCACGCGCGCGCACGCGTTCCATGAGCGGACCGGCATCGGGCACGCCGTCGGGGTTCGCCTTTCCACATCCTAGACCTCGCTTACCAGTTAACGCGTACGGCGGGCAAGCGGATTGTGGCCTTTGGGGCGCCAAGGGAGCCAGATGCTCGCTGAGGCTGCGCGCCGGTTGTCCGGCGCCCGCGCGATCTGCGTTCTGACGGGCTCGGGCATCTCGTCGGAAAGCGGACTGCCGACGTTCCGCGGCGCCGGCGGGCTGTGGCGCACGCATCGCGTCGAAGCGCTCGCGTCGCCGGAAGGGTTCGCGCGCGATCCGCGTTTGGTGTGGACGTGGTACAACGAACGGCGCGAAGCGCACAAGCGGGCCGCACCCAACGCCGGTCACTACGCGCTCGTCGACTTGGAAGCGCGCAGCGCCGACTTCACGCTGGCCACGCAGAACGTCGACTCGTTGCATCTGCGCGCCGGCTCGCGCAACGTCCTCGAACTGCACGGCAATCTGCGGGAAGCCCGGTGCACGCTTTGCAACGCGCGCCGGTCGCTCGCGGCCGGCCTCGATCCGGCGGCGATCGACCACGAGTGCGGCGGGCGCTTCCGCCCCGACATCGTGTGGTTCGGAGAGCCGCTTCCGCCGGACGTCTGGCGCCGCGCCGCGCAGGCCGCCGCCCGCGCCGACGTGATGCTCGTCGTCGGCACGTCGGGCATGGTCCATCCGGCGGCCTCGCTCGCGACCGCGTGCACGCAGGCGTTCGTCATCGAAGTCAACCCGGAGGAGACGGCGCTCAGCGCTCACGTCGCGCTGACGATTCGCGCGACCGCCGCGGCGGCGCTGCCCGCGCTCGTCGCCGCGATGGACTGATGGAACCGCTCGCGTTCGGCGTCGAGATCTTCGTCGGCTTGTTGGGCGGCGCGTTGCTCGTGGCCGTGTTCTCGACCCGCTTGCGCGTGCCGTACACCGTCGCGCTCGTGCTGGTAGGGCTGCCGCTTTCGCCGGAGATCGCGCACTTCGGCGTCAAGGGCGTCGGCTTCGCGCCGACGCTGCTGCTCGTGTTCTTGCCGGCGCTGCTGTTCGAGGCGGCGTGGAACTTGCACGTCGACTCGTTGCGCCGAATGTGGCGGCCGATCGCGGTGCTCGCGGTGCCGGGCGTGCTCGTCACCGCGAGCATCATCGCGGGCGCCAACGCGCTCGTGGGCACGCTGACGTTCGCGCCCGCCTTCCTGCTCGGCGCGATCCTGTCGGCGACCGATCCGGTCGCGGTGATCGCGACCTTTCGCCGGGTGAAGGTGCCGGTCGACCTGGCGACCCTCGTCGACGGCGAGTCGCTCGCCAACGACGGCGTTGCGATCGTGCTCTACACGATCGCGATCGCAGTCGTCACCGGGGCCACATCTCGGTCGTTTCGGCCGCGTTCGGCTTCCTGTGGCAATCGCTCGGCGGCCTCGGCATCGGCGTGCTCCTCGCCTACGCGGTCTCCGCGCTGATCAACGGATTGCGCGACGACGAGGCACCGGTCGTCGCCACCGTCGTGCTCGCGTACGGCGCGTTCTTGATCGCCGACGAGTTGAAAGCGTCGGGCGTCTTCGCGGTGATCGCCGCCGGGATCACGCTGCGCGCGCTCGTCGAGTCGCAACCGCAGCACGAGGACGTCGACGACGTGCGCATCTTCTGGGGCGCGCTCGCGTTCATCGCCAACTCGATCGTCTTTCTCGAGGTGGGAATCCAGATCGAGTTCGCGCGTATCTCGCACGAACCGCTGCTCGTTGCGGTGACGCTCGCGGCGGTCGTCGGCTCGCGCCTCGTGCTGGCGTACGGGATGGTGCCGCTCTTCCTGCCGCGCGGCATCGAACGGCCGCGCGCCTGGGAGCACGTCGTCGCCTACGCGGGCCTGCGCGGCGCGCTCGGGCTCGCGCTCGCATTCAGCTTGCCGGACTCGATCCCGCACCGGCCGCAGATCATCGACGCGGTGTTCGCCGTCGTGCTGGTGACGCTCGTCGTCCAGGGCTGGACGGTCGAACCGCTGATCAAGCGCCTCCGGCCGGTGTAGGCGGCGGGTCCCGAGGGCGCGGACGGATAGGCGGGGCGCAGCGCGTCGCCCGGCAACGGCGATGCGCGTGCTTGATTGCGACGGATTTCGGGCAGCGGTGCGAGCAGCGTGTCTTCGATCGTCATCACGATGAACACGGTGCCTTTCTCGAACGAGATGTCCTTGCCGCTCTTCAGATACGTGTACGCGGTCTGCATCATGCCGAACTGCGGAATGAAGCGGCCGGCCATCGTGGCGTACCAGGGCAACCCTTTGCTTCCGGCGCCTTGCAATTCGGCCATCCGGCGATCGATCATCACCTGCACGTGCGGGCCGCCGGCGAGATGCAGTTCGCGCGCTTCCAGCAACAGCGACCCGGGTTTATCGTGTTTGCCCGCGGCGTTGGCTTCGGCGACGACGCCGATGCCCTCGGTGTTCTGCGGAACGACAACGCGTCCGTCGACGTGGATGTCGTCGAGCACGATGAAGCGGAAGAGGTCGCCGATCGCGGCATGCTTGGACGAGATGTCCTGCATCAACTCGACGCCGATCTGAGTCCCTGCGCGCAGCACGAGCTTGGGCTCCGGGGTCGCGCGCGCGCGCGGCGGCGGCGGCAGCACCGCCGAGGGCACGACGAGCGGAAGCGCCGCCCGTGGCGGCGGCGCGGCGGTGACGTAGACGATTGGAACCGGTGGCGTCACGGCGGAAGTTGTAGCGGCGGGCCGTCCTTGTCTTCGTAGGTGACGCTCGGGCCGGGCGCTTCGGGCATCGCCGGCGCGTCGTCGTCGAATGTACGCAGCCGCGGCGTGCGAAGTTCCGGCAGATCGAGCGGAACGGAAAATTCGCGGGCCGGCGGTTCGACCCGCGGGCCGCCGAGCGGAGGCCCGGCCGGCCGCACCGGCCGCGCCGGGGCCGGCGGTGGGGGCGGGGCCGGCGGAGCCGGTGCGGGGGCCGGCGGCGGGGCCGTCGCGCCGGCGGCCACGGTCTGTGGTTCGGGCACCGGTTCCGCCCCGCCGAGGATCGCATCGACGTTCGCGCGCGCGCGTTCTTCCGCCGGCGACGGGTCGCGCGCGATCGTCGTTTGGCGAAAGGCGTTGGGCCGGGGCAACAGCAGCGCGTCCTCGCTGCGGTGCCGGGTGAGTCCACGGATGACGAAGGCCGGCTGAATGCGCCGCATCCCGCGCAACGGAATGCCGCCGGCCGGAACGGCGGTGAAGATGTCCCGCACCGGCTCGTACGTGCCGGCGCTGACGAGCACGTAGGCGTTGAGCGTTTCGGTCTCTTCTTGCAGCCGCGAAGCGACGAGCGCTTCGTTTCCGACCACGGTGTACTCGCGCCGGTCGAGGAAGCCCGTATCGCCGGCGATCATGTTGCCCGAGTTGATCCCGATGCCGACGCGTAGCGGCTGCCGTCCCTGTGCGATCCAGCGCGCATCCATCCCGGCGACCAGGCGGATGATGTCGAGGGCCGCGCGGATCGCATGCTCTTCCTTGAACGGGTCGTCGAGCGGCATCCCGAAGACGCCCATGATCCCGTCACCCAAGAACTTGTCGATCATGCCGCGGTGCTTTTGAATCGACTTGCCGGCCAGGGTGTAGAACTCGTTGAGGTAGCGCAGCGTCTCGTCGGGCGAGAGCGTCTCGGCGAAGTGGCCGAAGTTCCAGATGCGGCAGTAGAGCACCGTCGCGTAGCCTTCGCGGCCCTCGAAGATGCGCACGTCCTTGCGGGTGAGGATCTCGTCGACTACGACCGACGACACGTAGCGCGAGAACAGGTTGCGAATCCTGTGCGTCTCGCTGCGGGCAAGCCAAAAGCGGCGCAACACCAAGACGGCGAGAGCGATCCCGAGGGCGACGGCCACGAGCGATACGGCAAAGAGCGCCACGGTTCGCTCTTTCGCCGCAGTGTGCTCCCGGTCCGTGGCGGAATCCGAGGTCGTGATCCAGCGCGCGTCGTAGAGGCGGAGGCTATGAATCAGTCCGCTACGGACGACGACCTGGCCTATATCCGGCAGCGCATCCCCATGTACGCGGCGTACGACGACGAAGATAGCGCCCATATGACCGACAAGCAGATCCGCGCTTGGGTCGGCGAGGCGCTCGGCTTGGTGCGCGAGCGGCTCGCCCTGCCGTCCGGACCAACTGCCGACCGGCTCGAGGACGTGATCTTCGAATGCGAATTCGCCGATCAGAAGCTGTTCGTGCACCTCGATCACGGCGCGGTCACGCGCGCGACGTTGGCGGCGCTCGAAGCGGCAGACCGCACCCTGATCGATCTCGCCGCGCAAGCCCCGGCGGTCACCGCCGAAACGCTACCAGAACTCCTCGACGCGATCGAGACGCAGTTCAAAACCCGCGTCGCCACCGCCAACGCCTCGTAGCCCATCTTTGGCGCATGGCGTCGTTACCGGCGGCCTTCTGTACTTACGTGTACACTGCGGCCGCCGGTGCCTAGCCCTGCGCCAAATCTGGGCCACGAGGGGCTCCGAGGTAGCAAGGCTGCGAGGGCGACGGTGTGATGCGGCGGCCTAACTTTGTGCCAAATCGGGGGTGCGGGGGGCTGGAGTTAGCTGAGATGGGGTGCTTTTTCGCAGGACGCTGGCGATGATGAACCAGGCGCAGGCGAGCGCGAGGGCGAGTTCGGCGAGGCCGGGGAGGGTGTTGCCCAAGATGACCGTGCCGATGCCGAACAGCGCGGCGTAGACGAGGCCGCAGCCCGCGATCCATTCGAAGACGCCGAGCGCGAGGCCGTCGTCGCCGGCCGCGACCGGGGTCGTGCGCGCGACCGGGCCCCAGCCGGCCGGGTTGGGGCGCACGCGGGCGTAGAAACGCGCGAGCGAAAGCGGCGGCTCGGGGGCGGTTGCAAACGTGACCGTCAGCCACACGGCGGTCGTGACGCCGACCGTCACCAGCAGGCTCTTGGCGGTCGCATTGGGGTCGCTGTCGGGGAAGACCCCGGCGACTTTGATCAGCGTCGCGACCGTCCCCGAACAGACCAGGGCCGCGATCTCGCTCCAAGCGTTGATGCGCCACCAGTACCAGCGCAGGATCATCACCAGGCCCACCCCGGCGCTGAAGGTCAGCAAGAACTGCCACGCGCCGCTGATCGAATCCATCACCGTCGTCACGAGTGCGGCCAGCACCATCGCGAGATCGTCGCGTAGCGCGAGACCCAGACGTAGTGCGGTTCGCTCTCGCCGGGCCGCAAGAAGCGGCGATAGAGATCGTTGGTCAGGTACGACGCGCCGAGGTTGAGGTGGGTGCCGATCGTCGACATGTACGCCGCCAAGAACCCCGCCATCATCAGGCCGCGCAACGAGATGGGCAGCCGGTCGATCATCACCTGCACGTAGCCGAGCGCCGGATCGACGACAGCCGTCGGGACCTTTGACGCCGTGCGGATAGAACACGAGGGCGCACAGCGCGACGAGAATCCACGGCCACGGGCGCAGCGCGTAGTGCGCGACGTTGAAGAACAGGGTTGCGAACAGCGAGTCGCGCTTCGCTCTTCGCCGAGAAGATGCGCTGCGCGATGTATCCGCCGCCGCCGGGTTCGGCGCCCGGATACGACGACGCCCACCACGCCACCCCGATGTAGACGAGAAACGTCTCGACCGGCATCCACGCGGCGTTGCCGGCGGGGAAGAACGCGAGCACCGAATTGCCGGCGTGCTGCGCGAGATCGATGCGCGCGAGCTGCTCGCGCAGCGCCCGATTCCGCCGATCGACGCGACCGCGGCGACCGCCAGCACGATCGCCATCGACATCTTGACGACGAACTGCAGCAAGTCGGTGACGAGTACGCTCCACAATCCGCCGATCATCACGTAGAGCGCGGTGAATGCCAGGCACACGCCGATCGCTTCGAGCTTGGGGATGCCGAGCACGAGCCCCAGGATCTTCGCGATCGCCAAGTTGACCCAACCCATGATGATCGTGTTGACGAGCAACCCTTGATAGACCGCGCGCACGCCGCGCAGCGCGGCGGCCGGCTTTCCGCTGTAGCGCAGCTCGATGAACTCGACGTCGGTCAGCACGCCCGAGCGGCGCCACAGCCGCGAGAAGAAGAACACGGTGAGGATCCCGCTCATCACCATGTTCCACCACAGCCAGTTGCCGGCGATGCCGTTCTTCGTCACCATCTCGCTGACCGCAAGCGGCGTGTCGGCGCCGAAGGTCGTGGCGACCATCGAGATGCCGGCGAGCCACCACGGCACGTTGCGGCCGGAGAGGAAATACTCGCTCATGCTCGTGCCGCCGCGGCGCGCGTAGAATATCCCGATCGCCAGATTGACGGCGAAGAAGCCGGCGATGACTGCCCAATCGACCCAGGTCAGTTGCACCCCGGCGTTACGCCGTTTCGCGCGCCGGCGGCGCCATGAAGTCGGGGCCGATCGGGTCGCGGATCGTCTCGCGCAGGATGCGGTCGATCTCGGCGAGCGCGTCGGCCCCCAAACGGAAGTCGAGCGCGCCGGATACGTCGTCGAGCTGCGCCGGTTTGCGCGCGCCCCACAGCGCGACGATCGAGCCCTGGCGTTCGAGGATCCAGCGCACTGCCAAGTCGATCACGCGTTTGCCGAACTGCGCGCGCGCGAAGCGATCGAGGCGATCGACGGCGAGCAGATACTGCGCGAAGCGCGGCTGCTGAAATTTCGGATCGCCCTTGCGCAGGTCGTCGCCTTCGAAGGTGGCACCCGCGGTGATCTTGCCCCCGAGCAGTCCACGGCACAGCGCGCCGTACGCGAGCACCGTCATCCCGCTGTCGGACGCGAACGGCACGATGTCGTCCTCGGCGGCGCGTTCGAAGAGGTTGAGCGGCGGCTGTACGACGTGCAGCGGCGCGACGCTGCGAAACACCGCCATCTGCGCGACCGAATAGTTACTGACGCCGATCGCGCGAATCGTGCCGCGCTCGAAATGCCGAGCAAGCGCTCGCGCAGTCTCTTCGATCGGCGTGTGCGGATCGGGCCAATGCACTTGATAGATGTCGATGTAGTCGGTTTGCAAGCGCTGCAGCGACGCCTCGATTTCGGCGTCGAGGCGCGCGGGCCGCGAATCGCGGAAGACCGCACCTTCGTTCCAGTCCAGACCGCCTTTCGTGGCAATGATTGCCTTCGCGCGGCGACTGCCGGCGAGCGCCGTTCCCACGATCTCTTCCGAATTGCCGAAGCCGTATACCGGCGCGGTGTCGATCAACGTGATGCCGCGGTCGAGCGCGGCGTGAATGGTCGCAATGGCGTCGCCGCGTTCGGTTCCGCCCCATAGCCATCCGCCGATCGCCCATGTGCCCAAGCCGATGAGCGACGGCCTCAAACCGGTGCCGGCAATCTCCGTGGTCTCCACCGCGCGTCAGTTGCGCATTTGCGTGGCCGTGGCCTGCGGCGCGGGAGCGGCGCTTGTGCCGGTTGGAAATGCGAGCGCGCTGCGCGCGACCGCGGCGTCGAACGCGCTCTCTTGCTCGATGACCGCGTCGGCGTCGACGTTGCGCAACGATGCCGCGATCACGTTGGTGATCTTCGCTTCGAGCGGCACGGTGCTGCCCAGATCGTGCGGGTAATGGGCGTTGCTCAAGAAGACGATGGCGAGGCGGCGCGCCGGGTCGATCCACAAGCTCGTCCCGGAAGAGCCCGTGTGTCCGAAACCGCCGCGGCCGAGCAGATCGCCGCGATTGCGCGAGAACGCGCTGTCGAGATCCCAGCCCAAGCCGCGCACCTCGCCCGCGCCGGCATAGTGCGGATCGATCGTCGCCCGCACGGTCGCGGGCGCCAGGGGGCCGGTTTGCCGCTCGGGATCGCCGAGCGCCGCCAGCAGGGACGCGGCGAAACGGGCCACGTCGTCGGCGGTCGAAAGCATGCCCGCGTGACCGTTGACGCCCGGCACCGTGCCGAATGCCGCGCGCAGCTTCGGCTCGGTTTGCGCTTCGACTTGCGGTGCGACGAGGGCCGCGTGCGCCGTATCGAGCGTCACGTCGAAGAACGAGTCGCGCATGCCCAAGGGCGCAAACAGCTCGCGCGCGCAGAACGTCTCGAAGGGTTCGTGTGCGACCCGCGCCACGACTTCGGCCAGCACGATGTAGGCGAGGTTGCTGTATGCGAATGCGGTGCCCGGTGCGAACTCTAGCGCGCTCGCGTAGGCGTGCGCGAGGATCGTCGCGCGGTCGGCGTCGTAGTCGGCGCGCTCGAACGACGGCGGCATGCCGCTCGTGTGCAGCAGCATCTGCTCGATCGTCACCTCGCCCTTGCCGTTTTGCGCGAATTCCGGGATGAAGCGGGCGACCGGGTCGTCGAGTCGTAGCACGCCGCGCTGCACGAGCAGCATGATCGCGCTCGCGGTCGCGAGCGGCTTGGTGAGCGAAGCGAGCTCGTAGAGCGTGTGCATGCCGTTCGGCACGGGGTGTGGCTCGAACGTCCGGTCGCCGTACGCTTTGCGGATCGCGGTCTTTCCGTTCACGAGCACTTCGAGCTGCGCGCCGGGGATCGTGCCCGCGCGAAGCGCCTGCGCGACGAGGCCGTCGATCGCGGGCAGGGCGCGCGGGTCGAGCGACTCGGGCGGCGGCGTGACCAGCGCGCGCTCGACGGGCGGCGAGCATGCCGCCGCACACGGCGCGAGCAGGAGCACGAGCGCGGCCAGCGCGAGCCGGAGGAGCGTCATCGCGGGCTCTCTTCGGCGTCCCCGGCCGCGCTCTTGGCGGCGTGGCGGGAGTTTCCAGCCGCAATCTGAACGCCGTCATGACCGGGGCCACCGGGTCCCGCATGAGGAGTTCTGATGCGCAACCATCGGGCGTTCGTTTCGCCCCTTATCATCGCGGCTTTCTTATCGTTGTCCGGCGTGGCGGGCGCGCAGCCCGCGGCGGCGCCGCCGGCCGCGCCCGCCGAGGAGGCGCCGCCCGCCAGGGCGCTGATCTCCGTTACGGCCTGCAATCCCGCGCTCAACCTCTCGCAGATGGGCGGCGGTTACGTCGGGTTCGCGCCCGGGCCGTGGGGCGGCGCATACTTCGGCGACGTCTACGGCGCGCGCTTCTACCAGCCCCCGATCACCACGACCAACCCGCAGCTCGCGATCGACTATACGAACGTCTCGACCAAGACGATGACGACGATCGAGTTCGGGCTCTTGGCGAACCGGATTCTGGTGGCCGAAGTGCGCGACGTCGGCAAGTTCTCGCCGCACGCGGAGATCAAGCACCGTTTCGGGCTGAGCCCGAACGTGTTTCCGCTGCGCACCGGGCTGCCGCAGTGCGTCCCGCTGCGCATCACCTTCGCCGATGGGACCAAGTGGCGCAATCCCGCCCTGCCCCACGAGAACGACAAGATCTACACGCACCCGTAGATTCGAGAGGGGCCGCTCGCCGCGTATCCGTAGAGCGACGGCAATGGGAATACTCCGGGCCGCGCGCCTGGCGGGCCTCGCCTTCGTGCTCGGCGGGGCTGCGCCGGGGCGCGCATCCGGCGGCATGGCGCCGCCTCCGCCGCTCGTGCCCGCGCCGCAGCACGTCGCCCCCGTGCCGTGCGCGCATCCGCTCGCGCTCGACCGGGCGCTGCGCCTCGAGGGCGCTCTCGACGCGGGCGGGCTCGACGAGGTCGGCGCGCGCTGGCGCGGCTTGTCGATCCCGGTGCCCTCGCGCACGGGGACCGGGCCCGCGATCCGCGCGCGCATCACCGGCGGCCCGCCGGAACGGTACCGCTTGCGCGTCGACGAGCGCGGCGTGACGATCGAGGCGGCCGATGCCGAAGGTGAATTCGACGCGCTGGCCACGCTCGCGCAGCTGCCCGAACGGGCCGGCGCCCGCGCGCAACTCGCGTGCGTGACGATCGACGACCGGCCGGCGCTGCGCTGGCGCATCGTCTCCGACGACGTTTCGCGCGGCCCGTTGCCGACGATGCGCTACTTCGCGGAGCGTATCCGCGGGCTCGCGGCGTTCAAAGTCAACGGCTACTCGCCGTACATGGAGCACGTGTTCGTCTCGCGCTCCGCCCCCCTGGTCGCGCCGCCGGACGGCCTGACCGCGACCGAGCTCGGGACGCTCGCGCGCATCGCGCGCCGCTACCACGTCGCGCTGATCCCCGAGCAGCAGACGTTCGCGCACATGCACGAGACGCTCGCGTGGGAGCAGTACGCGGGGCTCGCCGAGCTCCCGCACGGCTATCTGCTCTCGCCGTCGCAACCGGCGATCTATGCCTACCTGGCGCCGTTGCTGCGCGAAGAACTGCAGGCCGTCGGCCCCCAGCCGTTCGTGCACGTGGGGGCCGACGAGCCGCTCGACCTCGGACGCGGGCAGAGCGCCGCCGCCGTCGCGAGCGCAGGCGCGGCGAATATCTTCGCCGCGCACGTCGACCGGATCGCGGCGATCGTCGCCCCGTTCGGGGCGCGCCCGATGATCTGGGACGACGCGGTGCAGCGCGATCCCTCGATCTTGCAGATGATCCCCAAGTCGACGGTGATCGTCGACTTCCATTACGGCGTCGAGAAGTCGTTCGCACCGTACATCGCGACCGTCGCGCGCGCGGGCTTCACGCAGATGGTGTCGCCCGGCGCGAACGACTGGAACGAGATCTATCCCGACCTCGAGCTCGCCTTCGACAATGCGGCGCAGTTCATCGCCGACGGCAAGGCGGCCGGCGTGCTCGGCATGTTCGACACCGTGTGGCACGACGACGGTGAATCGCTGTACGAAGCGACGTGGGAGCCGGTCGCGTTCGCGGCCGCGACCGCCTGGCAGGCCGGTCCCGTCGATCGCGCGCGCTTTCCGGACGCCTTCGCGCGCGTCTTCTTCGGCGACGCGAGCCTCGGCGACGACCTCGAGGGGCTGCGCACGATTCGCGTCCGCTTGCGCACGCCGGTCGAGAGCGACCCGAGCGACTATCTCTTTTGGGCCGACCCGTTCGACGCGCGGATCGGCGACCGCGTGCGCGCCGCGGTCGACTTGGCGGCGGTGCGGCTCGACGCGGAGCATATCCTCGCGCACCTGCGGTTCACCGCGCCGCCGCTGCACGCCAACGCCGCGCGGGTGATCGTGCTGGCGGCGCGTCGCTACGACGTGCTCGCGCGGCGCTTTCAAATCGGGCGGGAGGCGCCGGACTACTACGCCGACGCGCGCGCGCACGCCGACGGCGCCCACGACGGGATCGTCTACCGCGGCCTCAACGTGGCCAAATATCTGTGCTGGGACCTGCGCGACGACATGCTGGCGGTGGAGCCGCTCTACCGCGCGGCGTGGCTCTACGAGAGCCGGCCTTACGCGCTGCCGCGCGTGCTCGCGCGGTATGCGAGCGCGGTCGATCAGGCCGTGCGCGACGCCGATCGCCTCAACGTCGTGCAGCGCGAAGACTATCTGCGCGGCCACTCGCTTCCGCCGTTCGCGATCGCGCTCGGGCGGCTCGCGCCGGGAGCGACGCCGAGTCCCGCGCCGTCGCCCTCGCCGGGACCGCAACCCACGCCGTGAGCGGCGCGCTGATCCTGCTGGCGTTCGTCGCGTTCGCCGGGCTGATGTACGCGCGCGTGCTGCCGGCGCTGCTCGCCGTGCCGTGCATGGCGGTCGCGATCGCGGCCCTGGCCGGCGTGGGTCTGCCCGGGATCGGCGCCGTCGTGACCGACGGCGCGGCGGCGCTCTCGAGCGTGTATGCGACCGTGATCTTCGGCGCGATCCTCGGCCGCGTCACGATGCAGACCGGGATCGCCGAAACGATCGTCGCCTACGCGGCCGAGTTCGGGGGCGACCAGCCGTTCGCGGTGTGCATGATCATGGCCGCCGCGGTCGCGATCTTGTTCACCTCGCTCACCGGCCTCGGGGCGATCATCATGGTCGGTTCGATCGTGTTGCCGATCATGATCACCGTCGGCGTTCCGCGCACGATCGCGGCGACGACGTTCCTGCTCGCGTTCGCGGCCGGGTTCATCTTCAACATCGCCGAGTGGACGTTCTACACGAAGTTCTTCGGCGTCGAGCGCGGGCCGCTGTTCGCCTACGCGCTGCTGCTGTTCGCGATCGACGCCGCGGTGCTCGTCGTCTTTGCCGCATGGCGCTTCCGGCGCAGCGGGCCGCTCGCGCTGTGGTCGGTCGCGCTCGGCGATTCGCCCGCGCCGGCGCGCCGCGCACCGCCGTGGGCGCTGATCGCGCCGGCGCTGCCGATCGTGCTATACCTCGCGTTCCACTGCAGCGCGATCGTCGCGTTCGCGGTCGCGGCGCTGTACGCCGTGCTCGCGACCGCACCCGCGCGCGGGGTGCGCGTGCTGGCCGCGGCGGCGATTCGCGGCGTGGAGGACGTCGCCCCGGCCGTGATCCTGTTCATGGGCATCGGGATGCTGCTCGAGGCGACCAAGACGCCGGAAGTCGCCGCCGCCTTGCACCCGATCGTTGCCTTCGCCGCGCCGCGCTCGCCGCTCGGCTACGTCGTGTTGTTCGGGCTGCTGAGCCCGCTGGCGCTCTTCCGCGGCCCGCTCAATCCGTACGGCATCGGCATCGGCGTGTTCGCCGTGCTCGCGAGTTTGGGCGTGCTGCCGCCGATCGCGCTCGCGGCGGCGGTGATGGCGGTCGTCCAAGTGCAGAATCCGTGCGATCCGACGAACACGCAGAACGTGTGGGTGGCGAACTTCACCGGCGTCGGCGTCGACGACATCGCGCGCCTGCTGCTGCCGTGGCAGACCGCGGTCGCGACGTTCGGATGCGTCGCGGTCGTGGTGCTGGGCCCGCAGTTGCTCGGCGTGCGCGCGTTCGCGTGGCAGGTCCCCCCCGCGCAGGCAGCGACCCTCGCCACGCCGCCGCCGGGGCTCTTCGCGCCGGCGAGCGCCCGCGGCGTCGTCGGCGTCGTGGCGCACGATCCGGCCTCAGAGCCGGCGGCGGCCGTGATCCGCGCCGAGATCGCCGGCGGCTGGACGGGATTTCGCGTGCTCGCGCTCGCGCGGGTCCCGCCGATGGCACCGTGCACGGACGCGCCGTACGATGCCTATCTCGACGTGTCGCTCGCGACCTGGCGCGGCACCAACGCGGTGACGACCGACACGGGGATCGAGCTGTACGACTGCGCGGGATGGAGCGTCGATCAGTGGCACGAACAGCGCACGACGGCCGCGCCGCTCGGCCCCAGTGCGGCCGCGCAGCTGGCATTCGCCGCACTCTTCCGCCTGCGAACGTGGACGGTCGAGCAGAAGGCGCTCGCGGACGCGCTCTTCACGAACGGCCTGGCGTTCGTCGCCGGAACGAGTGCACCGACGTACTTCTACACCTTGTATAAGACCGACGACGGGTATATGCGCGCTTTCGTGCGTCCCGGCGGCCCCGCGTACGCCGCCGGATTGCGCACCGGCGACGTCGTCGACAAAGTCGACGGCCGCTTTTGGTGGGAGTACGGCACGTATCAGACGCAGCAGCGGGCGTATGACGGAAAGCCGCACGTCTTCGAGGTGACGCGCGGCAAAGAAACGCTGACGGTTCGGCTCGGCGCTCCGATGCAGTAGCATCAGAGAAGAGGCCGTCGCGGAAAGCGGACCCCGGGCCGCTACGCCGAAGCCACTTCTCGTACACGCTTTTTGATGGGGACGAACCGTGCCGGTCTTGCCTCACGAACGCCATGCCATCGACGGGCACGCATTTCGCCGCGAACGAAGTTGGAATCCCGGCTGGTCCTGCGTCGCGACTCATGCGACCCAGACCTCGAGCGCGCGCAGAGACTTCGTCGCATATCTGTCGAGTGGTGGGCAGCCGGCGGCGGCAATCGCCGCGGCGAGCCATGCTTTCGAGCGAGCGGCCGAGTATGCGGCGCTGCTCTTCGACGGCCCGATACTGGTCGTGTTCGACTATTCCGGCGACGGGCCGGCCCGGCTCGTCGTCGAGCATCTGAGTCCACGGCTCGTGCGCCGCATGCACGTGACGCCGCTCGCGCCGGTTCGTTGCGCAGGCTTGGCGGCGGATGCGCGGCGCAACGAACACCGCGAGCGTTTCGCGGCGATGCATCTGGGATGCTGGGTGCGCGAAAACGCGGCCCAACTCGCGACGCGCGCGGCTCGAGGCGGCGATTCGCCGGGCCCGCCGGCTACCGAGCACGCCGGCCTGGCATATCCGCTCGCCGTGCTGGGCAGTGCGCTTCGCATCGGGGCGCCGTACCTCTGGCAACGCGACGTGCGCTGGATGCGTGAGATGCTGGTTGCCCGGGGCCACGACGATCGCACGTTGCGCGCGACCTGGTCGCCGCTACGCAGGGTCATGCTGGCGCGAGTGCCGGTCGGGCTGCGCGGCCAGGTGCAGCAACTGTTCGCGAACTGCTTGGACGATCGCCCCGGCGGCGCGGAGTGCGGCGCGATCGGCAGCGACGAGGCGGCGGAGTTTTTCGCGTCGTTTTCCACCCGGGCGGGGCCGCGCAGCGCCGTCGCCCGGCTGAATGCCCGTGGACTCGATTGCGGACGTCTCTTCGTCGAGTGTTTCGCGCCGGCGCAACGCGAGAGCGGCCGGCTGTGGCAATACGGCCGCATGAGCGTCGCCGAAGAACATCGCCGGACGGCGATCGTCAATGCGTTGATCGACGAGATCGGCGCCGCGGCGTCCACGACCGCGTCGCCCCAGGGCACGTTGCTGGCGGCCTGTGCGCCGCTGGAACTGCACGACGTCGGCCTGAAGATGTTCGCCTCGCTCGCCCGGCTCGCCGGCTGGCAAGTGACGTTCCTCGGCGCAGATCTGACCGAGGATCGCCTCTTCGATGCGATCGCCGCGAAACCGCACGACGTCGTCGCATTCGCGGCGTCGCTCGCGCCGAGCGTCTGCGCGCTCGTACCGTTGATCGCGCGCCTTCGAGGCGACCCGCGCACGGCGCGCATTCCGATCGTCGTGGGCGGTGCGCCTTTCAGCGAACTACCCGACCTTGCGGGCATCGTCGGCGCCGACGCGATGGCGCCCGACGCGGTCGCCGGCGTCGAATTGCTGGCCCGGCTGCGCGCTCAGACTTCCTCTTCGGAAAACGTCCCGTCGCTGTAGAGTTCGTAGCGCTTCCCGTCGACCTCGGCAATGAGCGGAAATTCTGCTTCGGCGATCTCCTCCACCGCATGCCACTGGGCGTGTTCGAAATCCAGTTGGAACGCGTGGGGAGTACCGTCGATGTCGATCGATGTCGCGTGCATGAGCGCATTGTACGCGGTCGACCGTTAAGCGGCGCTTAACGGCGTCAGGCCTTATGTACGGTTTCGTATATTTCTGATGTAAACGTTACAGAATTGTGACGAACTGCAGCGGCCGCCCGGGCGGACCGCCGTGGGTCGCGCCGAAGCGTTCGGGTTAGGTAATTCACAAAGCGGGCGTCGTGATTATGGCGCGCTGTGGATGCCGCGAGGGGCGAGCTTTCGAAAATGCGTGTGCCACGTTCCGCTCGAGATCGTCAACCCGGCCGCACGCACGGTTGGGTCGCCGGCTGGTCGGCGGTTGGACCGTGTGCGCAGCATGTGCTCGGCTCGCAGCCCGATTTTCTTGCGTACCTCTTCGAACAAGGGGCCGCTCCGGTTGCCGTCGCCGCGGCGGGCGCGGCTTTCGGGCAGACGATCGCGGCGGCGGCGGCTGACTTCGACGGTCCGGTTCTCGTGTCGTTCGACCGGACCGGTGGGGGTGCGGCGCGCCTCGTGGTCGAGCATTTGAATGCGAGGCTCGTGTGCCGCACCCTCCGGACGTCGCTCGCTCCGCTCGCCGGCGGCCGTCCGCTCGCGGGCGACGCGCGGCGTGCCGAGTGCGGCGCGCGCTTCGCGTCGATGCATCTGGGCTGCTGGATGCAGAAGAACGCGCGCCGGCTCGCGATGTCGGCCGCGCGGGCACTTCACGCCGACGTGCCGCCGGGCGCGCCGGCGCAATTCCGCTGGGAGCAACTCGTGTATCCGCTGGCGACGCTCGGCGACGCGTTGCGCATCGGGGCGCCGGAGTTGTGGCAGCGCGACCTGCGTTGGGTGCGCCAGATGCTGCACGCGCGGAACCTCGACGACGACGCGTGGCGCGCGACCTGGTCGTCGATCCAAGCGACCCTGCAGGCGTACGTGCCGGCCGCGTTGCGCCCGCAGGCCGAATCGTTGCTCGCCGGGTGTTTCGACGAGCGGCCGGCCGCCGAAGATCCCAGCGCCATCGCGAGCACCGAAGCGGCGGAGTTCTTCGGTTCCTTTGCAAGCGCGGCCGGTCCGCGCGACGTCGTGGAGCGCTTGCGCGAGCGCGGCTTCGAAGAGGAGCGCCTGTTCCTCGAGTGCTTCATGACGGCGCAGCGCGAGAGCGGCCGCCTGTGGCAGTACGGCCGCATGAGCGTCGCCGAGGAACATCGCCGGACGGCGATCGTTCGCACCCTCATCGACGAGGCCGGCGCTCGAGCGCCCCGCGCGGCGGTGCGGGCCGGTACGCTGTTCGCCGCCTGCGCACCGACCGAGATGCACGACATCGGGCTCAAAGCCTTTGCGTCGCTCGCCATGCTCGACGGCTGGCGCGTTTCTTTCTTGGGCGGGAATCTGACCCAGGACCAGCTCTTCGACGCGGTGGTTTCGGAGGCGCACGACGTCGTGGCGTTCGCGGCGTCGGTGGTCCCGAGCGTGTGCGCGTTGGTGCCGCTGATCGCGCGCCTGCGGCGCGATCCGCGAACGGCCCACGTCCCGATTCTCGTCGGCGGCGCGCCGTTCAACGAGTTCCCCGAACTCGCGCACATCGTGGGCGCCGACGCGACGGCGAGCGACGCGGTGGCCGGGGTGCGTTTGCTCGCCGGCCTGCAGTCGGGCCGGGGGCGCGGCGCCTTCGAACGCGCGGCCCCGCCACCGGAACGCAAGGCCCCAGAAGCGGTGCGCGTGCCCTTGACCCCCGTGCTGGAATCGGCGTCGCAACTCGAGGCGCTCGCGCGGGGCGGCAGTTGGACGCTCGAATTTCCCTCCCAGACCTGCACGTGGAGTGCCGGCCTGTGGGCGCTGCTCGGGATCGAGCCCGGTTCGGTCGCGGCGTCGCCGGCCGCGCTCCTGGCGTTCGTCGTCCCGCAAGACCGGCGCCGGGTGGCCGCGGCCCTGCGGCGCTTGCTGCGCGACGGCAAGCCCTACGAGCTGACGTACCGCGTGCAGTTGCCCAGCGGCCTCGAGCAGATCGTCCTCCAAGCCGCTTACATGCGGTACCACGCCACCGGCGAACCTGCGTACGCGGTCGGGACGCTCGTCGACTTCACGGTGCAGCAGCACACGCGCAAGAAGCTCGACGACGCCACGGCGACGTTGATCGCAACGTGGGAACACGTTCCCGAAGGCCAGCTGCTGGTCGACGTCGCGACCGGCATCGTCGTCGATGCCAATCCGTTCGTCGAACGCGTTCGCGGACGCGCCCGGGCGGACATCGCCGGAACGCCTTTCGCCTTTCTCTTCCCGCCGGAGAGCCGCGAATGCGCCGCGTCGATCTTGGCCCGCAGCGTCGACGAACCAGTGCGCGGCATTGAAGCCGCGATGCTCGGTGCAGACGCGCTGTTTACGGCCGAGATTTCGACGAGCGGCGCGTTTCGCGTCGGTGGCCGGATGTTGATGTTGATCAGCTTTCGCGACATCACGCTGCGCAAACGCTTCGAACGGGTCGGCACGCGCCTGGCGGACACGATGACCGCGACCGTGCGAGCCAACGCGGCGATCGTGCGGGCCCACTCCCCCGCCGGGCTGTTGAGCGGCGTGTGCGAAGCGATCGCCGGCGGCCCGTTCTGTGCGGCGTGCATCGTCGTGCCCGACCGCGAGGCGCCGTATCGCGCGACGATCGTCGCGCGGGCCGGGCCGGCGGCCGGGTACTTCGATGGCCTCGAGTTCCGTTGGCACGCCGACGATCCGTACGGCCGCGGACCCTTCGGCGAGAGCGTGCGCTCCGGCGGCCCGGCCGCACTCACGGTCTCCGATCCGCGCTTCGCCCCATGGCGCGAACGCGCGCGGCAGTTCGGAATCAACGCGGTGCTGACGGTCCCGATCCCCGACGAAGCGCGTTTCGCGGTGCTGGCCGTCTACTGTTCCGAGCCCGAGGAGTTCAGCCCGGGGGAGATCGCGGTCTTCGCGTCGCTCGGGCGCGACCTGGAACTCGCCCTGCGCGGTCTGCGCACCCGCGAGTTGCTGGTGCTCGCGCGGGCGCGCGAAGACGAGCGCGCCGCCGACGTCGAAGCGGCGCTGCGCGGCGCGCTCGCGGCCGTGTCGCGGACGATCGAAATGCGCGATCCGGCGACCGCCGGCCACGAGCGCCGGGTTGCGGACTTGAGCAAACTGCTCGCGGCGGAACTGTCACTCGATGCGGAGCGGGCGCGTGGGCTGTACCTCGCGGCCCTCGTGCACGACATCGGCAAGATCGTGATCCCGGTCGAGATCCTCAGCAAGCCGCGGCGGTTGTCGGCGCTCGAGTACGAGATCGTCAAGCAGCATCCCGACGTGGGCTACGAGATCGTCAGTCCGATCCCGTTTCCTTGGCCGGTCGCCGACATCGTGCGCCAGCACCACGAATGTCTCGACGGTTCGGGCTATCCGCGCGGGCTCGTGGGGAACGAGATCTGTTCCGAAGCCCGCATCCTCAGCGTCGCGGACATCGTCGATGCGATGTCGTCGCGTCGCCCTTACCGCGCCGCGGCCAGCCTCGAAACCGCCTGCAAGGAGATCGAAGCGCTCGCCGGGACCAAACTGGACGCCGAGGTCGTCGCCGCCTGCGTGCGCGTGGTCGCGCGCGGAGATTTCGTCGCCGCTTAACCGAGCTTTCCGCTGTATTGTTCGAGCAGGCTCCAGATCTGCGGGCCGAATTCGGCTTTCCAGCGCGCGTAGTACGGGCCGAGCTTGGCGCGGAAGGTAGATGTGTCGCTTTGGTTGACCTGCATACCTAATCGGTGGAGCTTGTCGAGCATCACCGGCTCTTGCAGCGCGATGTCGCGGCGCTGCATGCCGATGTAGTCGGGAGCGCGGCGTTTGACGACCGCCTGGATGTCGGGCGGGAGGGCCTTCCACGCGTCGGGATTGATCACGAGCCAGTATCCGGCCCAGGTGTGATTCGCGATGCTCAAGTACTTTTGCACTTCGAAATAACGCCCGACCATGATCGTCGAGAGCGGCAGTTCGGTGCCGTCGACGAGGTGCGTCTGCAGCGCCGTGTAGGCTTCAGCGAAATCGATCGGCGCCGGATTGGCCCCGAGCGTCTTGAAGAGATCGACGCTCAGACGCGCGGGCGGGGTGCGGATTTTGAGCCCCGCCAAATCCGCCGCGGTGACGATCGGCTTGACGCTGTTGGTCAGTTGCCGCAGCCCGAGCTCGAACGTCTGCTTCGCGACGACGGTGAAGCCGCGCTGCTCCATCGCGGCGACCAGTGCGTCGCCGAGGGTCCCGTCCATCGCGCGGATCGCGTCGGCATCGGTGCGGAACGCGAAGCCGACCCCGGTGACGCCGACCTCGGGGATCAGCGTCTGCGCCGAACCCGAGGGCAGGCAGCACATCTCGGTGGCGCCGGAACGCACTTGCTGCGCGACCGCTCCGTCGCTGCCGAGCGCGCTCGCGGCGAACACCCGTACCGAGAGCCGCCCGCCGGTGTCTTGCTCGACTTGCTTCCACAACTGCACGCTGCGCACGTTCATCGCGCTGTCGACGGGCAAGTTGTGGCCGCACTTGTACTGAAACTGCGCGGCCTGCGCGCGGCTGCGGACGAATCCGATCGAGGCGAATGCCGCCGCTCCCGCGGCGAGCACAGAACGGCGTGACGGCGTCGTGGACATCAAAGGACCACCTCCGCCGGTTCTTTCATGCCGCAAGCATCGCCGATTCCTGGGACCGCGCGCCGCCGCCCGCGAACTGCGAGCGGCGCCGCCGGTTACGCCGGGGGTGCCGCCGGACGGCAGATCAGGAGCCGCTCGAACACCTGCGGCGGCCCGGTCAGCCGCGCGCCGGCGAGCTCGTCGAAAGCCCGCTTCACCCCGGCCTGGTCGATGTCGTGCATCGCCAGCACGCCGCCCGGCTTGAGCGACGGTAGCCAATCGCGCAGGTCGGCGGCGACGGCTTCGTAGCGGTGGTCGCCGTCGATGAACAGCAGGTCGCACGGCAGCGGCCCTTCGCGCGCCGCGACGTCGGCCGAACGCCCGCGATGCGGCACGATGAAGTGACTGAACGGGGACGTGTTCGCTTGGAACTCGTGCCACGTATCACGTTGCCCCTCGGCGCCCATCGCCTCGTTGCTCCAGGTGTCGACGGCGTGCACAACGCCTTGGCGCGTGTGGGCCGCATAGCCCAGGAACGCGGTGCTCGCCCCGAGATAGCTGCCGATCTCGACCGCGGTGAAGCCGGCCGGCAAATTGACCGCCGTTTGGAACAGCATCAAGCGCTCCTGCGCCGTCATGTGCGTCGGGATCGCGAACAAGGGCCGCACGAAGGGCGTCATCCAGCGCGGCAGCGTCATGTCGGTCACGGTCGTGACGTGGACCGTCAACGACACCGTTTCGTTCATCGGGGTGGCGTTCGCCACGCAGGGGTTGAGGTCCGCGGCTGGCAAAGCGGCTAGCCCATGATCACGAACGAGCCGCCCGTCACCGCTTTCATCCGCGCGAATCGCGAACGCTATCTGGCCGAATTGAAGAGCTGGATCGCGGTCCCGTCGATCTCCGCCGATCCAGCGTACAAGCCGGAAGTGCGGCGCGGGGCGGAAGAGGTCGCGCGCCGGATGCGCGCGGCCGGGCTCACCGAAGCCGAGGTCCTCGAGACGGAGCCCGGCGGCAATCCGGTGGCCTACGGGGCGTGGCTCGGCGCGCCCGGCAAACCGACGATCCTGATCTACGGTCACTACGACGTGCAGCCCGTCGACCCGCTCGGTCTGTGGGTCACGCCGCCGTTCGAAGCCGACGTTCGCGACGGGAAGATCTACGGGCGCGGATCGGTCGACGACAAAGGTCAAGTACTGATGCATTTGGCCGCGATCGAAGCGCACTTGCGCGTGCACGGCCGTCTCCCGCTCAACGTCAAGGTGATCGCCGAAGGGGAGGAAGAGATCGGCTCGCCGCACTTCGAGGCTTTTCTCGCGCGCGAGCGCGAGCGGCTCGCGTGCGACGTCGTCGTCGTTTCGGACACCGCGGTGTTCGCCGAAGACGTGCCGTCGCTGACGACGTCGCTGCGCGGGCTCGTGCACTGGGAGGTCGCGGTGCACGGCCCCGCGACCGACATGCACTCGGGGTACTACGGCGGCGCGATCGCCAACCCGCTCGAAGCGCTCGCGCGCATGCTCGCGACCCTCAAGGACGAGCAGGGCCGCATCGTCGTGCCGGGTTTCTACGACGACGTCGTCGAGTTGACGGCCGAGCAGCGTGCCGAACTGGAGGCGCTGCCGTACGACCAAGCCGCCGAAGCGCAGGCCCTGGGCGTGCCACAGCTCTTCGGCGAAGGCGGGCGGCACCCGCTCGAGCGGATGTGGTTCCGCCCCACGCTCGAAGTCAACGGCATCTGGGGCGGGTACCAAGGGCCGGGTTCGAAGACGATCGTCCCGAGCTGGGCGCGCGCGAAGCTCTCGGCGCGCCTGGTCCCCGATCAGGATCCGGCGCACGTCAAACGCGTCGTGCAGGCGCATCTCGAACGCGTCGCGCCGCCGGTGGTGCGCGTCGCGATCGAGACCGGCGGCGACGTGCGCGGCGTGCGCACGTCGCGCGACCATCCGGCGATCGCCGCGGCCGCGCGCGCGATGGAGCGCGGCTTCGGCAAACCGCCGGTCTTCATCGGCACGGGCGGGACGATCGGCCCGGTCGCGAGCTTCGATCGCATCTTGCATCTGCCGCAGGTGCTGATCGGGGTCGGCCTGCCCGACGACGCGATCCATGCGCCCAACGAGAAGTTCGATCTCGCGCAATTCTACGGCGGTATCGAGACGATGGCGTGCCTCTACGACGAACTGGCGGCGGCACTTCCGGGCAGCTGAAGTGGGAGCCCGCCCGGCCGTCGTCATCACCCACCGCGTGCACGCCGACACGCTCGCGCTGCTGGCCAAGGCGTGCGACGTCGTGCCCAATCAGACCGATGCGACCCTTGCCCCAGGCGAAGTGCTGGCGCGCGCGCGCGCGGCCGACGCGCTGATCGCGTTCATGCCCGACCGCGTGGACGGCGCGTTCCTCGACGCATGTCCGCGGCTGAGGATCGTCGCCGCTGCACTACGCGGCTACGACAACTTCGACGCCGAAGCGTGCACCGAGCGCGGAGTCTGGTTGACGATCGTCCCGGAGCTGCTGGCCGGGCCGACCGCGGAACTCGCGGTGGGCCTGATGATCGCTCTCGGCCGGCGCATCGTCGAGGGCGACGACTTCGTCCGCTCGGGCCGCTTCGCCGGTTGGCGGCCGCTGCTCTACGGCCGCGGGCTCGCCGGCAGCACGGTCGGCATCGCGGGGATGGGGCAACTCGGGCGCGCGGTCGCCGAACGGCTGGCCGGCTTCGGCTGCGATCTCGTCTATCACGACCCGTCGCGCTTGGCGCCCGGCGACGAACGCCGGTTGGGCCTGCGATACGCGGCCTTCGACGAACTGCTCGCGGACAGTCACTTCACGGTGCTCGTGCTGCCCCTCAACCCGAGCACGGCCCATTTGGTCGACGCGGCCGCACTCGCGCGGATGCGCCCCGGCGCGATCCTCGTCAACGTCGGGCGCGGCTCGGTGGTCGTCGAGCGCGACGTCGTCGCGGCGCTCGACGCCGGTACCCTCGGCGGTTACGCTGCCGACGTGTACGAGATGGAGGACTGGGCGCGGTCCGATCGCCCGCGGGAGGTGCCCGAAGGGCTGCGCCGAGCCCGCGGGCGCTCGCTGCTGGCCCCGCACCTCGGGTCGGCGGTGGCCGGCGTGCGCCGCGAAATCGAACTGGCGGCGGCCCGCAACGTCTTGGCCGCGCTCGGCGGCGCGCGTCCCCCGGGGGCGGTCAACAACCCACGAGTGTGACGTGGATCGCGATTGCGGACCTAGCCCCGTTTGGCCGTATTCCGAGCAAGTACGGTCCTCAACTTGCTGTTGCGGTTGCCGATGTGAGAATGGCGAGGACCGTCGAGCGTTGCTCGCAGCGGGGAGTGCGCGGTTTTGAGCCTAACGATTCGGCGCCAACTGATGATCGGCTTCGGAATTCCGATCGCGTTGTTGTTGGTCCTCACGATCAGTGCCGTTGCGGCGCTGCAAGCGACCAACGTGGCCGGTTCGCACGTCGAGCGATCGTTACAGGTCAACGCGTTGCTGCGCGTCTTCGAGCGCGATCTGATCGCCCAGAAGCTCGCGATGCGGCAATACGTCGTCACCGGGAGTCCGGCCGACCGTGACGCCGCGCTCAAGGCGACGACCGCGCTGCGCGACGAGATGACCGCGTTGCGCAAGACGGTGACCGAAGCCGACATCGCCCCGCACATCGCCGCCGCTCAATCAGCGATGGTCGAACGAGACTACACCGCCGCGCACGAGCTGTTCGATAGCTACCAAGACGTGCTCGCGGCCTACCGCGGCAGCAATGTCAGCGGCACGATGCCGTTTCTCAAACAGGCCGACGACGCCGAAGTGCGCGTCGAAGCCGAACTCGCGAGCGCCATCGCGCTCGACGCCAAGCGCGTCGCCGAGAGCACCGCCGCGGCCGCAACCGCACGCACCGGCGCCATGGCGATCGCGCTCCTGCTCGGCCCGCTGGCGATCGTGGCGGCGCTGCTCGCGGCGACCCGCATCGGCAAGAGCGTCGCGGTGCGGCTCGCCGTGATCACGACGGCGCTCGGCGCGATCGTGCGCGAAGACTTCGCGGCCCTCGTCGCGGGGCTCGAACGCGTTTCGCGCGGCGATCTGACAATCGGGCTCGCCTCCCACCGCCAACCGATCGCGGTACGCGGATCCGACGAGATCTCCGATTTAGGCAATCAGTACAATGCGCTAGCGCGCGGGATCGCAGCGGTGTCCGACGCGCTCAACGAAGCGGTGGAGAAATTGCGCGGTCTGATGACGGCCGTCGACACGACCGCCGGGTCGATGGCCACCACCAGCGCCCACATCGCCGCGTCGACCAGCCAGGCGCGGGTTGCGGTCCATCAGGTTGCGGCGGCGGTCGACGGGCTCGCCTCGCAGTCGCGCGATCAAGCGTTGCAGGTGCGCTCGTCGTCGAACGCCGTTTCCGAGCTGACCGCCGGGGTCGGGCACATCGCGACCGGCGCGCGCCATCAGATGCAGGCGATGGGCCGCGCGATCGAAGCGGTCAGCGCGCTCGATGCGCAGGCCTCGCGGTTCGCCGAACTCGGCGAGGCGCTCGCCGATACGGTGCGCCATGCCAACGCCGACATGCTCGAAGGGGCGCGCGCGGTGTCGGACACGGCCGGCGCGATCGGCGCGCTGCGCGATCCGGCCGAACGCGCGTCACGCGCGATGCAGCTGCTCGTCGCGCGCTCGAGCCAAGTCGAAGAGATCGCCACCGCGATCGACGAGATCGCCGATCAGACGAACTTGCTCGCCCTCAACGCAGCTATCGAAGCGGCGCGTGCCGGCGAGCACGGGCGCGGCTTCGCGGTCGTCGCCGACGAAATTCGCAAGCTGGCGGAGCGCTCGTCGACGTCGACGCGGGAGATTTCGTCGATCTTGGGCGGCATCCGCAACGAGACGATGCTCGCCGCCGAAGCGATCTCGGCTTCGTCGAAGGCGATGACCCAAGGGCTCGACCTCGCGCAGAGCGCGAGCCGTTCGATCGCCACGGTGTCGTCGTCAATCGATCGCACCGCCGGGATCGCGGACGAGGTCGCGAGCGGGACGGCCCACCTGCGCGCCGCGGCGCGCGAATTGGGCGCGACCGTCGGCAGCATATCGGCCGTGATCGACGAGAACGCGACCGCGTCGGAACAGATGCGCATCAACGCCGAGGCCGTGCGCACGTCGGTCGTGCCGATCGCCGAGCTGAGCGAGGCGCAGGCGTCGACGGCCGAAGAAGTGTCGTCGTCGACGGCGGAGATCGCCGCCCAGGTGCGCGAGATGGAGCACACCGCGAGCGCGATCGCCTCGCAGGCCGAAATGCTGGCCGAATTGCTTCAGGGCTTCACATTCGAGCCCGGGACCGAACCGGGGCGGCTCGCGCCGTCGCGGCCGTTCGCCTTGAACGAAGCGGCCTAGAGCGGTTCAGGCCTTACGCCTGAACCCGTCGCCCCGCGCTTCGCGCTCGGAGCGGTCGACGAAGCGAGCTTTGCGTGTGGCGCTTCGATCCGCCGGCGGGGAAGGTCGTATGGCCGGAGGTCCGTTGGCGGGCGCGGCGTAGCTCGGAGGCAATGGCATTACGGGTCGGCATCGACGTCGGCGGGACGTTCACCGATGCGGTCGCGATCGATGCGGCGACCGGGGTGCTGGCGGGAGCGGTCAAGGTCCCGACTACCCACGATGCGCCGGACGGCGTCGCGGCCGGCATCGTCGCGGCGCTACAGCGCCTGTTGCGCGAATGCGCGCTCGACCCGGCGCAGATCGCGTTCATCGCGCACTCGACGACGCAGGCGACGAACGCGATGCTCGAGGGCGACGTTGCCGACGTCGCGGTGATCGGATTTGCGCGCGGCGTGGGCGGCGCGTTCGCGCGCTCGCAGATGCGCTTCCCGCCGATTGCACTCTCGGCGCAAGCGCGGTTCGCGCCGCGCTTCGCGTTCGCGCGCGACGTCTCGGCCGCGTGCGGCGCGATCGACGCGCTGGCCGGCGCGGGGGCCACCGCCTTCGCGGTCAGCGGCGCGTTCGCGGTCGACGATCCGCGCGACGAGGAACGCGTTGTCGCCTATGCGCGCGAACGGATGCTGGCCGCGACGAGCGGGCACGAGGTCTCCGAAACGTACGGCTTGCGCGCCCGCACGCGCACCGCGGCGATCAACGCGGCGATCTTGCCGCGCATGCTCCAGACGGCCCGCACGACGGCCTCGGCAGTGGCGGCCGCCGGCATCACGGCGCCGCTGATGATCATGCGCAGCGACGGCGGGGTGATGAACGTCGCCGACGTCGAACGCCGCCCGATCCTCACGCTGCTCTCGGGGCCCGCGGCCGGCATCGCCGGCGCGCTGCTGCACGAGAACGTGACCGACGGGATCTTCATCGAGGTCGGCGGCACGAGTTCCGATTGTTCGGCGATCTGCGGCGGTCTGCCGCAGATGCGCCCGGGCCGGATCGGCGGCGTCAAGACGCTGCTGCGCACGCTCGACGTTCGTTCGATCGGGGTCGGCGGCGGCAGCCTGGTCCGCCTCGTGGGGGCGGCGGTCGGCGGGGTCGGGCCGCGCTCGGCGCACATCGCCGGATTCGCCTACGCCTGCTATGCGGGCGCGGCGCTCGACGGGGCGGTGTTCGCCCCGGTCGCCGTCGACGGAGCGCAGATCGCGGTGCTGCGCGCGCGCGACGGAAGCCGGCTCGCTTTGACGCCGACGTGCGCTGCGAACGCGCTCGGCCTGGTGCCTGCGCAGGCGTGGGCGTACGCCGAGCCGCGCGCGGCCCGGGCGGCGTTCGATATCGCCGCGCACGCGCTCGCGACCACCGCCGACGATCTGGCGCGCGCCGTGCTCGACGCAGCCGTCGCGCAACTCGATGCGGTCATCGACGAACTCGTGAGTGACTACGCGCTCGATCGCGCGACGCTCGTCGTCGTCGGCGGCGGCGGAGGTGCGGGCGCGCTCGTGCCGTATGCCGCGCAGCGCGAGCAGCTGGACGTGCGGTTGGCCGAGAACGCGGAGGTGATCTCGCCGATCGGCGTGGCGCTCGCGCTCGTCCGCGAAGTCGTCGAACGGACGATCGTCGAACCGGACGCCGACGCCGTCGTCGCGCTGCGGCGCGAAGCGCGCGAGCGCGTCATCGCCGCCGGCGCCGATCCGGCTGCGGTCGACGTGACCGTCGAAGTCGACCGGCGCCAGAACCTCGTGCGTGCGACCGCGTCGGGGGCGACCGCGTTTTCCGGCGACTCGGCCGCCGAGCCGGCCGCTGCGGCCCAGCGCCGCGACGCGGTTGCGCGCCGCCTGCGCGTCGCGCCGGAGGCCGTCGAGCGGGTCGCCGCGCTCGGTGCACTCGATCTCTATCGCGCGACGCTCTCCACGCGTGGACTGCTCGGGCGACGCACGGCCGTCGAGTACGCGGCGCTGTGCGACGCGCGGGCCGTCGTGCGGCTCGTCGTGCGCGAGGCGACCTGCACGACGGCCACCGTCGCCACGGCCGGCGCGGCGTTGCGGCGCGCGATCGAGGCCGCGACGAGCTACGGCGACGTCGGCCGCAAACTGCCGGCGACCTACCTCGCTTACGCGGGCCGCTTTTCCGACTTGAGCGGCGTCGCGACGATCGATCAGGCCGCGAGCATCGCGGCCGAGGAGTTGCGCGGGCTCGAGCCCGGAATCGCGGTCGCGATCGTCACCGCCGGCTGATCACTGCGGCAGCGCGAGGTGCGCTTGATGAATTTCGGCCGCGAGCGCCGGATTGAGCACGTCGACTTGATAGAGCTCGATCCATTGCGCGTGCTGCGCGAGCGCGCCGTTGACGGACTGCGTCAGCACGGTCGCGGGATCGCAGGGGCTGACGCCGCCATTGTCGCGACACGAAGTATCGCCGGTGATGTACCACAGCATCTGGAAACCGGTCGCGATCTGACTCGCGTAGCTGCCGATGAAGCTCCAAGCCGAGTTCGCGGCCAGGCCGCAATTCTGCAACCCGAAGTGCCGTCCGAAGGTCGCGATACTCGCGTTGACGATGTCGCCGGGGAACTGCGGGTCGCCGGTGGCCCCGGGGATGACGGCGCCGTACTGATCGATCGGCGGCATCGAGTTCGGGTAGATGTGAACGTCGACGTACTGATGGGGGAAGGCCGCGGCCCACATCGACGCGATCGTGGCGAAAGCCGTCTCCGCACGGATTCGCGTGTACCCCGCAGCTTGCCAATTCGCGACGTCGGGTGACGCCGTGCACGAGATCGTGCCGTTCGAGAGCGTGTTACCACCCACGCTGATCGGTAATGCGACCTCGCCGGTCGTGCGGTTTTCGCCGCCGGTGTTGACGCGTGAGATCGCCGCGTTGCTCGCATAGCGCGCCGCCAGCGCGGTGATGAAGCTCTGCAGTTTCGCAAGGAACACGGGGTCCCACGGGACCGGGATCTTCTCGGACTGGCAGAACGTCGCGTCGTACGGCGTGTCGTCGACGAACGAGAACGGCGCTGCGCCGTCGGCGTACACCCAGGCGGGCGCCGTATATCCGAACAAGGGAATCAACGCGACCTTCTTACCGGACCCGGCCGCGGCCGCGACGAGCGCGTCGAGCGCGCCCCACGAATACGATCCCTCGGCAGGCTCGATCGTATTCCAGGGGATGAAAACCGCGATACCGGAGACGTCGGGATCCGACAACACGGCGCTGGGCACCGGCGCGAGCTGGGTGAGTGAGTAGACGCCATTGGGATCGGGATAAGCCGCTTGCGGCGTCGCCGTCGGCGCCGGCGTCGGCGTCGAAGACGGCGTCGAAGACGGCGTCGCACTGGGCTTCGGCGTCGCCGTGGGCGCGGGTGTCGGAACGGCGCCCGGCGTGGGCGTTGCAGGCGGCTTCGTCGACCCCGGCGCCGGCGTCGCCGACGGTGCCGCGGTGGCAGGTAACGGCGCGGGAGCCGCGCCGCCGCCGGCATTTCCACCCCCGCCTCCGCACGCAGCGAAAGCAGCGACGGCCACCATCAAGAACGCCCCACGACACGCCTGGGCGAGCCGTGACATCGCCTTACCGCGGGAGCGCAAGATGCGCTTGATGGATCGCGGTCGCCAACGCCGGGTTGAGCACGTCCACTTGGTAGAGCTCGACCCATAACGCCCCTTGGGCGAGGGCCGAGTTGACCGATTGGGTCAGCACGGTCGCGGGGTCGCACGGCGTGATGCCGCCGTTGTCCAAACACTTCGGATCGCCGGTGATGTACCACAGCATCTGGTCGCCGGTGACGATCTGGCTCGCGTACGTGCCCAGGAAGCTCCACGCGTAGTTGGCCTGGAGCCCGTCGTTCTGCAGTCCGAAGTGGCGTCCGTAGGTCGCGATGCCCGCGTTGACGATGTCCGCGGGAAGTTGCGGGTCACCATCGGCGCCGGGGATCACCGCGCCGTTCTGATCGATCGGCGGCATCGAATTGGCGTAGATATGCACGTCGACGTATTGGCGCGGGAAGGCCGCAGCCCACATCGCCGCAATCGTGGCGAACGCAGCCTCGGCGCGCGTGCGCGTGTATCCCACGGCTTGCCAGTTTGCGATGTCGGTCGACGCCGTGCACGAAACGGTCCCGTTGGAGATCGTGTTGCCGCCGACGCTCTTGGGCAGCGCGACCTCGCCGGTCGTCTTGTTTTCGCCGCCGATGCTGACCCGCGTCAAGGCCGCGTTGTTCGCGTAGCGCGCGGCCAGCGCCGTGATGTACGCTTGCAGTTTCGCGAGGTAGACCGCGTCCCACGGGACCGGAATCGTCAGCGACTGGCAAAACGTCGGATCGGTGCGGTTGGGATCGACGAACGCAAATGCTGCCGCCCCGTCGGCGTACACCCACGACGGGGTCGCATGTCCGAACGTCGGAATCAGCGCGACTTTCTTGCCGGCCGCGGCCGCACCGTTGACCGCCGCGTCGAGATTGCTCCAACTGTAGCCGCCCTCGGCCGGTTCCGTGTGTTGCCAATCCAGAAAGATCGCGACGCCGGAGACGTCGGGATCGGAAAGGACTCCCGCCGGCACCGTCGTCAGCCCGTTGAGCGCGTAGACGCCGTTGGGATCGGGAAAGGCGAGCGGCGTCGGCGTGGGCGTGGGCGTGGGCGACGGCGTCGGCGTTGGGGTGGCGGTGGCGGTTGGGCTCGGAGTCGGTTTCGCGGTCGGCTGCGGCGTCGGCGTTGCGGTGAGGGCCGGAGTCGGGGTCGCGGCGGGACTCGCCGTTGCACCCGGCGTCGACGTGCTCGCCGGCGCGACCGTGGCGCGCAGCGAGGGCGACGCCGTCGGCACCGGCGCGGGCACCACCGCGGCCGTCGCCCCGCTGCCCGCGCCGCCGCCACCCCCGCCGCATGCAGTGAAGGCCGCTAACGCTAGCGCTAACAACGCTCCGCGAAGCATCTGTGTCACGACGCGAGCAGTATAGCAGGCTCGCGCGGACGCTACATGAGTCTGCGTTAAAAGTTCGAAGGCCCCAACGCCGCAACGTTGAATCGGAGGCGAACGTCGACGCACGCACGCTGGATCTATGAAGGTGGGGCACAGTGATATTGGAAGAGCGCCGTCTCATTCGCACCGAGATCAAGGAGAACATCGGCACGATCGCCTTCGACAACTACGTGAAGCGCAACGCGCTCAGTTGTCAGCTGATCGAGGAGTGCATCGCGGCGCTCGCCGAGTTCGACCGGCAGAAGGTCCGGTGCATCATCTTCCGGGCCGCCGAGAACAACAAGGTGTGGTGTTCGGGTCACGACGTCGACGAGTTGCCCAAAGCCGACATCGATCCGTTGCCCTACAACGATCCGATGGTGCGGCTCTTCCGCGCGATCAAGAATCACGACTGTCCGATCATCGCGATGGTGCACGGACAAGTGTGGGGCGGCGGCTGCGGCCTGGTGATGGCCTGCGATCTCGTCTACGGCGACGAGACGAGCGCGTTCGCGATCACGCCGGCGAAATTGGGGTTACCGTACAACGTCGCAGGCTTGCTGACGTTCGTGAATCGTTTGCCGCTCGCGGTCGTCAAGGAGATGTTCTTCACCGCCGACCTGATCGGCGCGAAACGCGCGGAACGCTTCGGCCTCGTCAACGAGATCGTCGCCGAAGAACAGCTCGAAGCGTACACCTGGGGCGTCGCGCGTACGATCTGCTCGCGCTCGGCCGACGCGATCCGCGGCTTCAAGGAGGCACTGCGCATCATCAGCGACGCGATCGCGATCAACCCGACGACCTACGAGTACTTACACGGCCTGCGCCGCGATCTCTATTTCGGCAAAGACTACCACGAAGGCATCGCCGCGTTCCTAGAAAAACGCTCCCCAAAGTTCGAGTAAGCGCGATTAGCGTAAACCGCCCCATCGCAACATCTGTAGGCGTGCGACTGCGCCAAGCGCGAAGCGCGAGGCGACGGGTTCAGGCGCAAGGCCTGAACCGCGACATCTGTCGGCCTGCGACTGCGCCGAGCGCGAAGCGCGGGGCGACGGGTTCAGGCGTAAGGCCTGAACCCCAACATCTGTCGACGCGAGACTGCGCCAAGCGCGAAGCGCGAGGCGACGGGTTCAGGCGCAAGGCCTGAACCCTTATGGTTCGAACGGCTTGGTGGCGACGTACAATCCGCGCGGGAGCAGATCGCTGCGCTCGGCGCGCACGTCGAAGCCGGCGTCGCCGAGCGCGTCGCGATAGACCTCGTCGCTCCACAACTGCAACACGTGTAATTCGTTGAAGCTGGCGGCTCCGTCGGGCTCGCCGACGAGATACGCGAACTGTAGCAGCGCCGTCTCTCCGCGGCGCTCGGAGCGCCCGATGCGCGCGATCTTGAGCGTCGGTTCGTCGACGAACACGGCGTCGAGGTGGTTGTCACGCCAAGTCTGTGGCGTGATCCACGGCTCGACGACGAACACGCCGCCCGGCTCCAGATGGCGCCACGCGTTCCTGCAGGTTGCGCGCAGCTCGTCGACGTCGGCGGCATACGCGATCGAGCCGAAGAGGCAGACGATCGCATCGAACGTGTCGGCCAGGTGAAAGTCTTGCATCCGGGCGACGTGCAGCGCGACGTCGGGAAGCCGTTTGCGCGCGACCTCGATCATCGAGGCGTCGGCGTCGAGCCCTTCGATCGAGAAGGCGCTCCGGAATGCGCTCAAGTGACGTCCGGTCCCGCACGCGACGTCGAGCAAGCGCGCGCCGGTCTTTCCGACCAGGGTCTCGATGCGATTGCCGATCCAGCGCGCTTCGGCGCCGTAGTCTTTGCCGCGCGCGTCGTAGATGGCATCGTAGAACGCCGCCGTCTTGGTGAACACGAAGTTGCGCTTTGAGCCCAGCTGGGGCCGGACCTCCGTCGCGCGGGCACGAAGGGAAGGATGATGACCTACCGCGACTACGACGTCCTGGTCGTCGGCGGCGGAAATGCGGGATGCGCGGCGGCCCTGGCGGCGGCGCGCCACGGAGCCCGGACGCTCCTCGTCGAGCGCTACGGCTTCCTCGGCGGCACCGCGACCGCGGCGATGGTCGGCCCGTGGATGACGTTCCATTCCGGCCGCGACCGCATCGTCGGGGGCATCGCGCAAGAGATCGTCGAGCGGCTGGTCGCCAAGGGCGGTTCGCCCGGGCACATTCCCGACTCGTCCGACTACGTCGCCACGATCACGCCCTTCGACCCCGAAGTGCACAAGGCACTGCTCTTCGAGATGATCGAGGAAGCCGGCGTCGATCTGCTGCTCCATTCGTCGTTCGTCGACGCGCAGACCGACCCGTCGAGCGACGTCGTGCGGGGGGCGCGCTTCCTCACGGTGGGCGGCCTGCGCGTCTTTCGCGCCCAGCGCACGATCGACGCGACCGCCGATGCGTTCGTCGCCAGCTCGGCCGGCGTGAAGCTGCAGCAGGGCGACGGCCGCGGACGGGTCCAGCCGGCCAGCCTGATGTTCCGCATCAGCCACGTCGACATGTCGGCGGTGGCCGCCTACGTGCGCACCCACCCCGACCAGATGCGCACGTCGCTCAAAGCCCACGAGCGCGAGCCGCGGACGATCACCGCGGTCGCGGGGCTCTACCAGCTCTGGGACGCGGCGCGGGCGGCGGGCGAAGTCGACGTGCCGCGGGAATTGGTATCGTTCTTCATCTCGCCTTACCCCGACGAGGTCACGGTGAACATGACGCGGGTGATCGACATCGATCCGCTCGATCCCGACGACCTGACGCGCGCCGAAGTCGAAGGACGGCGGCAGGCGATGGAATTGATGGCGTTCTTCCGGCGCCGCGTGCCGGGGTTCGCACACGCGCGCATCGCCGCGACCGCCGCCCAAATCGGGATCCGCGAATCGCGCCGCATCGTCGGCGTCTACACGCTGACGGCCGACGACGTGCTGGAAGTGACGGGCGTTTCCCGACGGGGTCGCGCGCAGCGCCTATCCGATCGACGTCCACAACCCCTCGGGGAGCGGGACGACGACCCGCCGCCTCCCGCCGGGCGCGAGCTACGAGATTCCTTACCGGTGCCTCGTGCCGGAGTTCGTCGGCGGCCTGCTGGTCGCGGGCCGGTGCATCTCGACGACCCACGAGGCGCTGGCGTCGACCCGGCTGACGCCGACCGTCATGACCTTGGGGCAAGCGGCCGGCACGGCGGCGGCACTGTCGCTCGAGGCCGACGTGGGCTTTCGCGATCTCGACACCGACGAGTTGCGCGCCGCATTGATCGCCGACGGCGTCGACCTGCGCCGGCCCGCAGCGGTGGCGGCGTCGTGAGCGCCGCCGGCCCGCTCTTCGCCGGCATCGACGGCGGCCAGAGCTCGACGACCGCGGTCGTCGGCGACGCCGCGGGCGCAGTCTTGGGCCGGGGCCTGGCGGGCCCGGCCGACGAGGTCGGCGAGCAGGCCGGCTCGCGGCGCACGGCCGGGTCGCTCGAAGCCGCACTCGCGGCGGCGCTCGCCGACGCCGGGTTGCCGCCCCGCACCCCGCTCGCGGTCGCGGTCGCCGGGATCAGCGGCTATGAGGGCCGGCTGCGCGGCGTGTCGCCCGACTTGGGCGCCGCTCGCGTGGAACTGATGCACGACGCCCCGATCGCGTTCGCCGGCGCGCTCGATCCGCCCGGCGTGCTGCTCGTCAGCGGGACCGGCTCGGTCGCTTACGCCGAGGACGGGACCGGCAAGACCGCGACCGTCGGCGGCTGGGGCTATCTCTTCGGCGACGAGGGCAGCGCTTTCTGGATCGCGCGGCGGGCCCTCTCGGCGGCGATGGCGGCGGTCGACGACGGCCGGGCGAGCCGCATCCGGCAAGCGGCACTGGAAGCGTTCGAGGTGACGAATTTGCGCGCATTCGCGAGCTCGTTCTATCTCGGCGAGATCGACCGGACCGCGGTTGCCGCGTTCGCTCCCGCAGTCTGCAAGCTGGCGGCCGACGATCCCGAGGCGGCGGTGCTGCTGACCGACGCGGGCTTCTCGCTCGCGGTGCTGGCGACGAAAGCGGCCGCCGCCGTCGGGCTCTCGCGTTCGTTCCGGGTCGCGTTCTCGGGCGGTGCGTTCGCCGATCGCGAATTGCGCGCGGCGACCACCGCCGAGTTGATGCGGATCGCACGGGAGGTCGAGATCGTGCAACCGCGCTCGGCGCCCGAGATCGGGGCGCTGACGATCGCGCGCCGGCTGGGAGAGCGCGACGCCAACCCCGTCTGACGCGGCCCACCACGCGCTGCGCGGCGGCTTGATCGTTTCGGTGCAAGTGCCCGAAGCTTCGGTACTCAATGGACCTGGGACGATCGCGCTCATCGCACAGTGCGCGGAGCGCAACGGCGCGGTCGCGGTGCGCATCGAAGGGCTGGAGCGGATCGCCGCGACCGCGCGTGCGACCGGGGTTCCGGTCGTCGGTCTCGTCAAGCGGCTCGAGCGCGGGTGCGACGTCTACATCACGCCGACGGTCGCCGATGCGGACGCGATCGCTTCGGCGGGCGCGCGCTACGTCGCTTTCGATGCGACCGCGCGCGGGCGGCCGGACGGCAGTTCGCTCGCGGAGATCGTGGCGGCGATTCACGCGCGCGGCGCATACGCGGTCGCCGATTGCGCCACCGCTGCCGACGGCGACGCTGCCTCCGCCGCCGGCGCCGATATCGTCGCGAGCACGTTGTGCGGTTACACGGCAGAAACAGCAGGCACGCCGTTGCCGGCATTGAGCTTGGTCGAGGCCCTGCGTAACACGCGACGGTTTGTGGTATGTGAAGGCGGCATCGGATCCCCCGACGCGGCGGGGGCTGCATTTGCTGCCGGTGCGGACGCGATCTGCGTCGGCACCGCGATCACGAATGTCGACGTCTTGGTCGCCCGCTTCGTGGCTGCAACGCCGGCCGCTCGAGCGGTGAGGGAAGCGCCGCCCGGCTGATTTCCGTCGACTTAAGTCATCGCTAGGTGCGCCTCACTTTCTTAGGATGATCAGCGAAACCGTTTGCGTGGTATAGGGAATGCGCGCGGTCCGACCTGCGGTCTAACAGACGGCGGCTCGAGGAGACAAGTTGGCTCACATCGCAACTCCGAAGTCCAAGCTAGGACCCGGCTTCTGGCCCGTTACGGTCCTGTTGACCGTGATTGTGGCGGCCACGGATTGGGGCATCATCGCGTTCGACGTGTCGAGCGTGCTGCCGGTTGCTGCCGAGCCCGCCGGACAGATCGACGCGCTGTTCAAATTTCTCGCCGTCTTCGGATCGGCGATCTTCATCTACGTCACCGGCTACATCGTGTATTTTTGCATCGCGTTCCGGCGCCCGGCCGACGCGCCGGTCGACGCGATCGGCGTGCAGACGCACGGCAACGTGCAGTTGGAGATCTGGTGGACCGTCGTGCCGGCGCTGCTCGTCGTCGTGCTCGGCATCTTCAGCATCGATATCTGGTACGGGTTGCAGACGACGCGCGGCGACGGGTTGACGCTGGAATCGATCGGCCATCAGTTCCTCTTCGAGTTCCGCTACCCGACGCTCAAGCAATCGGTCGACAACGAACTGCACGTCCCGGTCGGGACGCCGATCACGATGCAAGTGACGTCGGCCGACGTCATTCACAGCTTTTGGGTTCCCGAAGTGCGGATCAAAGCCGACATGGTGCCGGGCTTGATCAACACCCTGCGCTTCACGCCCGAACGGGTCGGCACGTACCGCATCATCTGCACGGAATTCTGCGGGACGCTGCACGGCAAGATGGTGGCCACGATGTACATCGACACGCCGGCCGCGTACGATAAGTGGCTCGCCGACACGAGCAGGGCGCAGGCCGCTCATCCCGGCGGCGCGGCCGCGGCCGCGAATCCGCAACTCGCGGCCGAGCTCGCGAAGGGTGACGCGACTGCCGGCAAGACGACGTTCGGTCAGAAGTGCTCGGCCTGTCACTCGGTCGGGCCGTTCACGCAAAAGATCGTCGGCCCGGGGCTCGGCCATTTGATGGACGACTCCGCGCACCCGACGCTCGTCAACGGGTCGAAGCCGACGCCTGAAAACATCGCCGGCATTCTCAAGAACGGCTATCAAGGCGACATCGGCGTGATGCCGAGCGCCCAGGTGAACGCCATCTCGGATCAAGACATCGCCAACCTCGTCGCCTATCTCGTGAGTCTGAGCGGAGCCAAGTAGAACGATGGCATCTGTCGCCACCCCCCAGCCCAGCGCCCTCGCGCAGCACATCCATCCGGAGCCCACGAGCTTCGTTCGCAAGTACATCTTCTCGATCGACGCCAAGGTGATCGGGATCCAATACATGGTGACGAGCCTGCTGTTCTTCGCGATCGCCGGCTTGCTCGCGGAGCTGATCCGCGTGCAGCTCATGAGCCCCAACGCGACCTTCATGAGCCCCGACACGTACAACGCCGTCTACAGCATCCACGGCAGCGCGATGGTGTGGCTCGTCATCATCCCGCTGATGACCGGCGGCTTCGGAAACTTCGTCATGCCGCTGCAGATCGGCGCGCGGGACGTCGCGTTCCCGTGGCTCAACCTGCTGAGTTTCTGGCTCTTCCCGGTCGCCGGCGTCATCCTGTTCAGCTCGTTCCTCGTCGGCGCGCCCGACGCGGGCTGGACCGAGTATCCGCCGGTGTCGCTGCAAGGGCCGCCGGGCACGTCGCTGTGGTGCGTGGCGATCTTCTTGATTGGGATCAGCTCGACGCTCACCGGCATCAACTTCCTGGTGACGATCATGAAGATGCGCGCTCCGGGCATGACCTTCACGCGCATGCCGCTCTTCGTGTGGGCGCAGCTCGCGACCGCGATGCTCAACATGGTCGCGACCACCGCGCTCGCCGGCGCACTGCTGGCGCTGTTCCTCGAGCGCCAGTTCGGCGTGCCGTTCTACGACCCGGCCAAGGGCGGAAGCCCGTTGCTTTGGCAGCACATGTTCTGGTTCTACTCGCATCCCGCGGTGTACATCATGATCTTGCCGGCGTTCGGCATCATCTCCGAAGTGCTGCCGACGTTCTCGCGCAAGCCGATCTTCGGCTACAAGATGATCGCCTTCAGCTCGATCGCGATCGCACTGCTCGGCTTCATGGTGTGGGCGCACCACATGTTCACGAGCGGGCTCGTGCCGTGGCTGACGCTGCCGTTCATGATCCTCACCTTCATCATCGCCGTCCCGACCGGAGTCAAGATCTTCTCGTGGGTCGGCACGCTCTGGGGCGGGTCGATCCACTTCAGCGCGGCAATGCTGTTTGCGGTCGGGTTCCTGATCACGTTCACCCTCGGCGGCATCACCGGATTCTTCCTGGCCGCGGTGCCGGCCGATCTGCACGAACACGGCACGTATTTCGTGGTCGCGCACTTGCACTACGTGCTCTTCGGGGGAAGCGTGTTCGGCATTTTCTGCGGGCTCTATTACTGGTGGCCGAAGATGACCGGCCGCATGATGAACGAGCCGCTCGGGAAGTGGCACTTCTGGCTCTCGTTCATCGCGTTCAACGTCACGTTCTTCCCGATGCACTGGCTCGGGCTGCTCGGGATGCCGCGCCGCGTCGCCGAGTACGCGCCGCAGTTCACGTTCTGGAACCAGGTTGCGTCGATCGGGTCGTTCTTGCTCGCCTTCTCGACGCTGCTGTTGTTCGTCAACATGCTGTGGAGCCTCAAGTACGGCCGCAAGGCCGGCCCCAATCCGTGGGGTGCGCGCACCCTCGAGTGGATGACGTCGTCGCCGCCGCCGTTCTACAACTACAAGCAGATCCCGGCGGTACTGCACGACCCGTACGACTTCGGGAAGCCGTTGCCGTACGTCGGGCTCGCGAACGCCGCCGCGGGGGCCGAATAGTGGCCGTCGCCGCGGTGGGGCACGGGGCCGCTCACGGTCACGTCGACGAGGACCAGCTCTACGCCGAGATCCGCGACATCCGGTTGCTGGGCTTCGTGCTCTTCCTCGTCAGCGACGTCGTGCTGTTCTCGTCGTTCATCTTCGCCTATCTCTACCTGCGCAACACGGTCGCGCCGACGTGGCCGCCGCCCGGCTCACACCGTCCCGACGTCGCGTTCGCGGCCGTGAACTCGGTCGTGCTGTTCGGATCGGGCGCGACGATGCACTTCGCGCTCGAAAACTGGAAGCACGGCAACGAGGTCGTCTTCCGGCGCTGGATGGTCTCGACGATCGTCCTGGGCGCGGCCTTCCTGTGCGGCCAAGCCTACGAGTACACGCACATCGGCGCCACCTGGTCGGGCTCGATCTTCGGCGCCTCGTTCTTCACCCTGACCGGCATGCACGGCTTCCACGTGTTCGTCGGCGTCTGCTACCTCTGCGTGCTGCTCTGGCAAACGCTACACGGCACCTACGACACGAACAAGTACTTCGGCCTCACCGCCGGCACGCTCTACTGGCACTTCGTCGACGTCATTTGGGTAGCGCTATTCTTCTTGTTTTATCTTTTTTAAGGCGCTCCGGGCCTAGCCCTGCGCGCCCCCCACGCCCTTCGGGCGCGGGGCCCCCGGGCCGGCGGCCCCGCCGTCACCGTGCTGGGAGTGCGATGCCCCGAGGGGGGCCGTAAGTACCGTGGAGGGAATAGCGATGATGTTCAAGAGCTTGGCTACCCAGGAGCGAAACTGACCGTGGACGCAGCTGTTGTTGAGAAATCTATTGCCTTTGTTGGCGCCATCGTGGTGGGGATTGTGGCGCTCGTGTCGCTGCGGGCGGAGTGGAAGCTGGGTGGGCTCGACAATAATGTTACGAAGCTGATGCTCGGGTTGCTGGCGCTGGGGTGCGTGCTCGTGATCTTGGCTTCGGTTGGGATTTTGGGGCGCGGCGGCGCGTGAGCGTGCATGACTCGGGCGATCGGTATCAGGGGATGCAGATCCCCGTTTCGAGCGGGATCCCACGGATGGTGCGGGTCGCGTTCGTCATCGGGATCATCGTCATCTTCATCATCGTCGGCATGGTGATCGCGAACTCACAGTCCGGTCACGTTTGGCCCGCGGTCGACTCCGCCAAGATCAAACTTTAGCCGGGCGCAGCTGTTCGGTGGTGCTGAAGCCGCAACGTCGATGCAGTCAGCATCGGGAAACGTCGTCGTCGCTAGGCGCGACCGTGTCCACCGCCCGCGAAGTCGCCATAGACTATCCAGACGTAGATCGCTGCCACGGCGACGAACGATAGCGTGAACCAGCCTATGGTGCGCGCAGTACCACCGGGGGTAACACCGACGAGCGCAATGGTCGAGAAGAGCGCGATGCTCCAGATCAGAGCTCTCTTGCCGTACAGGTGATTCTACGAAGCAGGAAGTAGCCGTTTAGCAGAAGGCCCATAACGCCGGTAAGCGTCATGAAGGCCATCGCGTGATCGTGCATGTCCGTTCCTCGCGAAGCCGTGCGGCTTACGGTCCGGCGTGGAGTGACGAGTTGACGCCGAGGGCGTCGATCTTTTCGGGGAGGATGCCGGTGAGGCGGCCGTCGATGCGATGGATGCCGCCGTATGCGCTGAACTCGACGAGCGCCGCGCGGGTGACGTCGGGGAGCGCGACGCCGGCGTTGCAGCGCCATTCACCCGCGACGCGGCGGTCGTGCGTGAGCACCGCCACGAAGCCGCCGACGTCGCCGTCGTCGGCCGGTCCGCGATAGCGCACGTAACCGTCGACGATGAAGATCGGGCCGGCGGTCTCGAACAGCGCGCGCACCGGGCGCACCATCAGCGCCACCGCGTAGATCGCGAACGCGAGCGCGCCCAACCCGAAGATCGGCGAGAGGACGATCAGATTGCCGCGCACCAGCAGTCCGAGCGTCAGCGCGACGAACACGATGCAGCAGATCAGCGGCTCGACGGCGATCGCGAGCCGCCCGAGAAAGCCTTGGAGCACCACCGCGCGCTCGGCGCGCGTCCACGGGCGGCGGATCAATTCGCTCCGCCGTTCCGCCGCCGTCATCTCCATGGGCCGGGCGTTCGCCACCGATGGTTTGCGGCCCGCTTCGCGCTCGGCGGGATCGCACGCGTCGCTGCGCGCATGATGCAATCTACGCCCTACGCGGAGGACCTGACCCTTGTCCGAGAGTGACGATCCCCTGGCGAGCCTGTTGCGCGACGTGCCGAGCTGTTCGGCCAAGCAGATCCTCCGCGAACTCGGCGTCGACCGCGTCGTGATCGCCGGCCCGCGCTTCCTGTGCGGCGCCGAGCGCGCCGCCGGGCCGGCGCGGACGGTCCGTTTCCTCCCCTTGCGCGAAGACGTGAAGAATCCCAAAGGTAACGTGCAGCGGTCGACGATCGACACGCTCAAGGCCGGCGAAGTGCTCGTCCTCGACGGGATGGGCGCGACCTACGGTGCGATTTTGGGCGACATGCTGGCGGCGCGCGCGAAAGCGAACGGCGTCGAAGCGGTGGTCGCCGACGGGGTCGTGCGCGACATCGGCGGGCTGCGTGCGATGGGGCTCACCATCCACGCGCGCGGCACCCATCCGAGTCCGTCGTCGGAGGCGCTGATGTCGTGGGAGGCCGACGTGACGATTCAGTGCGGCGGAACCCTCGTCGAGCCCGGCGACTACATCATCGCCGACGCCGACGCGGTCGTCGTCGTGCCCAAGGCGCTGGCCGACGAAGTCGCGCGCCGAGGCGCCGACATGAACGCCCGCGACGAGTTCTCGCAGCGGCTGCTCGCGGCCGGCACGCCGCTCGGCCGCGCGTACCCGATCCCCGCCGACCGCGAAGCCGAGTTCGAGCGGTTCCGCAAAGAGGGCGAGCTGCCGGTCTGAGCTTACTCGTGCGGGGCGGTGCGCTCTTGGGTGCGTGAGGCCAGGGCGAAGGTCAGCGCCGTGGCAGCGACCGCGACGATCGCGAACACGACGTAGGCGGTGCGATAGCCCGCGACGTCGTCGTGATGGCTGCCCACGACGCCGCCGGCGAGCGCCGCGCCGAGGATCTGCCCCATGATGAGGAACACCGAGAGCAGCCCCACCGCGCTCGCGCGTTTGCCGGGCGGCGCTTCGTTCGTGATGATATAGCGGGTCGGGGCGCCGAGCAGCGCGCCGAACCCGGTGCCGGCGACGACCATCGAGACGATCGCGACCGTCAGCGAGCCGAACCCGAAGGCGAAGATGACGAGCCCGGCCGCGGTCAGCGTCGTGCCGACCGTCAGCACGAGGCGGCTGCCGATCGCGTCGAGCGCGCGGCCCGCGCCCGGAATGACGGCGACGAACATCAAGGCGCCGATCGCGGCGATAGCGCCCGCCGCGGCCATCGAGAGATGCTGCGCGGCCACGAGCGCCGCGGGGATGAAGAAGAGCGCCCCCTCGAGGATGCCGATCAGCACTTCGAGCGAGTACGTGACGACGAGCTGCCGGCTCGCGAAGAGCCGCGGCGAGATCACGGGCTCGGGCACGCGCCGCTCGACGAATCCGAGCGCGATGAAGAAGACCACCGCGAGCACCGCGCACGACGCGGTCACCAGGTTGCCGCTGCCGCTCCCGGCCGCGCCGACGGCCGCGCTCGCGTCGAGCCGGGTCAGCGCGAACGTGCTGCCCAGCAGGCCGAGGGTGAGCAGCACGATGCCGAGCACGTCGAGGGGGCCGCGCACGCGGGCCGCGGTGACCGGCACGTGCTTGGTCGCGAGCACGATCACGACCAGCGCGAGCGGCACGTTGGCGACGAAGATCCAGTGCCACGACAGGAGGCTCGTCAGCACCCCGCCGACGTTGGGCCCGATGATCGCTGCCAGCCCCCAGGTCGCGGCGACCAGCCCGAGCGCGGCGCCCCGGCGCTCTTGCGGAACGCGGTCGCCGATCGCGGCGGTCGCGACCGGGAAGATGCCGCCCGCGCCCACGGCTTGCACGGCCCGCGCGAACAGGAAGATCCCGAACGACGGGGCGGCGATCGCGATGACGCTGCCGGCGGCGAAGATGCCGACGCAGCCGATGTACACCGGACGGCGCCCGTAGGTGTCGGCCAGCTTCGAGGCGATCGGAATGCTGACGATGTTGGCGAGCAAGTAGATCGTGAACACCCACGCGATCTCGCGCGGCCCGACGCCGAACGTCTGCGCGAGCGCGGGGAGCGCCGGCGAAAGCACCCCGAGGTCGAGCGCGCCCGCGAACACGCCCAGGCCGAGCGTGATCAGCATCGGCACGTACGAGCGGTCGACCGCGTGTCCGGCGATCGTCTGCGTCTTGGGCTTCAGTTCGGATTGCGTGGCGTTCACGTGTGGGATGCCTTTAGGTGATGATACGGTCGGCGACCATGACCAAACACATCAGCGCGAGATAGAGCAAGGAAAACTTGAAGAGCGCCCGCGCGGCGCTCTTCGTTTCGTCGCGAAGCACGCGGTAGGCGTCGTACAGGAAGATCCCGCCGAGCACGGCCGAGGCCGCGAAATACAGCAGCCCCATGACGTGCAAGGGATAGAGCGAGAGCGACATCGCCACCAGCACGATGCTGTAGACGAAGATCTCGACCTTCGTGCGTTCGACGCCGCGAGTCGTCGTGAGCATCGGGACGCCCGCCTTGTCGTAATCGATGTTCGTCATCAGCGCCAGCGCCCAAAAGTGCGGCGGCGTCCACAGGAAGATCAGCAAGAACAATCCGAGCGCCGGCCATCCGAGCGAACCCGTCACCGCGGCCCAGCCGACGAGCGGCGGGATCGCACCGGCCGCGCCGCCGATCACGATGTTGAGCGCGGTGCGGCGTTTGAGCCACATCGTGTAGATCCCGACGTAGTAGACGTGGCCGGCGAGCGAGAGCCAAGCTGCGAGCGGATGGGCGAACAGGTAGAGGATCGCGAACGACAGCGCTTCGACGACGATCGCGTAGATCGTCGCGTCGCGCGGGGAGATGCGCCCGGTGACGACCGGACGCGTGCGCGTCCGCTTCATCAAGCCGTCGATGTCGCGTTCGTACACGCAGTTGAGCGCCGCCGCGGAGGTGGCCGAGAGCGCGCCTCCGAGCAGCGTCCAGAACGTCAGCCACAGCGACGGGATGCCGCGCGCGGCCATCAGCATCGCGGCCGCGGTCGTGATCAGCAGCAGGTAGACGACGCGCGGTTTGCCGAGCTCGTAGTAGTCGTTGAGCGTTCCGAGCAATCCGCCCGGACGGATCGGGATCGTGCCGTCGACGCGCGAGAGGGTGCTGTTCATTGCGTGCGTAGCGCTCCCACGTCGGGGAGCGAGGGCGCGCGGCGCGCCGATGCGACCGCCGGGCTCTCGCGCAGCGCGAGCAGCGTCGCGACGACGTAGGCGACGAACACCGCGGTCGCATTGGCCGCGTGCAGTTCGCGCAGGACCGTCGGCAATTCCCAGGCGACGTTCGCCATGCCGAGCATCACTTGAAAGACGAGCAGCGCGAACGCGATCGTCGTTGCGATGCGCACGACGAGCGCTCCGCGCACGACGACGACGTACGTGGAGACCACCGCGATCGCGAAGAACGTGCCGGCGGCGATCCGGTGGACGTTCTGCAGCATCTGCGCCCACCCGTACGGCGCCGTGGTGCCGTCGCAGAGCGGCAGCGACACGCATGCGAGCCCGGCGCCGCTCGACGAGACGTCGGCCCCGGCGAGCATCGTGACGAACGCGGCGAACGCGGTCGTGGCCAAGGCCGCGCCGCGCACGCTCCAGCGCAGGTTGTCGATGCCGGGCCGCGGACGGCGGAACGCGAGCACCGCCAGAGCGACGAGGCCGCCGATGAAGAGCATCGCCGCACCCCAGTGCAGCACGACCGAGTACGGGCTGTTCGAAACCTCGACCGTCCACGCCCCCAGCAGCACTTGCACCGCGAAGATCGCGACGATGAAACCGAGCGTCGGCCGGATGCCGGCGATGCGGTCGCGCTCCCGCCACGCGGCCCACACGGCCGCCAACACGAGGAAGCCTTCCAAGAAGGCCACCAGCCGGTGCGACCATTCCAGGATCACGCCGCCCGCGAGCGAGGGAATCACATGCCCGTGGCAGAGCGGCCAATCCGGACAGGTCATCCCCGCGCCGTTGATCCGCACCCAACTCCCCAGGATCGCGAGCACGAAGGCCGCCGCGGCCGCCGCGGCTGAGAGCACTTGGAACATCTCTCCTACTTTAAGGCTCCCCGACCGGGCCTACAACGACATAGGTGGGGCTCGATGTGCAGTTCGGTTCGCTCACTTCGTCAGCAACCGGACATCGCCCCCATGGCTCGTTCGGCTGCACGGCTTTCGTCGCTCGCGATGCCGGGCAAGCGGTTGGCCACGTCGTCGGCGACGCGCCGGGCCGTCCAGGTGGGCATCGAACCGGCGTCGTTCGAGTCGCTGCCCAGAATCTCGCTCAAACGACTCGAGTTCGGGCCGAACACGGCCGGCGCGTTCCCGCGCAATCCATATTCCCCGATCTGACGGGTTTGCAGCCGGCTGCCGTCGCCGGCGGTGAATGCAGCGAGGTCGGTCCCGAGTTTCCCTTGGCGATCGAGTGCGCTCTCGAGCACCGCGGCGAAGCCGGTCAGGCCCGGCCCGTTGGGGAAGTCCGGGTCCCGGGCCAGTTCGCGCAGGCGGACGATCTCAGTGCCGGCCGTGGCCGCGGTTGCCTGGACCGCTCCGCCCAGCTGCTCGACCTCGAACAGATTGCCCGCCCGCAACGCCCGCAACATCGTCGCAATCGCGGCGTCGTTGCGCAGCGCGGCCGCGATCGCCGCATTCGCATGCACGACGGCCCGCGTGCACGCGGGCAGATCCGGACGCAGCGTGCGAATCGGCGCGAGCATCGAGGCCCCTGCAGGGGCCGGCCCGGTAGCAGGTTGCGCCGGCGCGATCCGAGGAGCGGAGCAAGCAAACGTGAGGAGCGCGGCGGCCAGCGAACGCTTCATCCAAAGCACGGCAGCCCTCCCGGATGAGGTTCCCCAAAAGCGTTCGCCGGCTCCGTGCGGGGTATCCTCGGACCACCGCGTAGAAGATGGGCGCGATGAGGCAATTTGCGGTGCTTGCAGCGCTCTGCATAGCGCTCGTGGGGTGCCGCGAAGTCCGGGTCAAGACGTATGCCCAGGGCACGACGCCGGTCGCCGGCCCGAGCGCCATCACGATCGTGCGCTCCGCGCGCGAACTCTCGGGGCTCGGCATCGAGGCGCCGATCCGATTTCAGCACGAGTTCGGCGTCGTGCTCCTGATGGGTCCGCACAAGGAATCGGGATTCCATCAGGTGATAGAATCGATCCGAGCGAACGACGACCGCGTCCGCATCGTTGCGTTCGAGACGCAATCGCTCGATAATGAGCCGACGCGGGAATACCGTACGTATACGTTGTGGATCGTTCCCAATTCCGTTTACCGTTCTGGATCTCACGTCGACGTCGTGACCCCTTCCGGCGAACCGGTGGCATCGACCACGCTCCGTTGAGGCATCCACCGTCAGTGAGGTTCGTATGAGCGCCCCGATTGCCATCGCCGAACTCGAGTCGCGCACGACCCGCTTGGGCGTCGTGTTGCAGCCCGACGGTGCCCCGGCCGAGGCCGAGGGGATCCTCAACCCGGCGAGTGCCCGGACGCGCGAGGGCGAATTCTTCTTGCTGCCGCGAGCGGTGGCAAAGGGGAACGTGTCGCGCGTTTCGCGGGCGCGCGGCATCTTCGACGGCGACCGCGTATCGTTCGCGCGCGACGGGTTTGCGCTCGAACCGGCGGCGCCCTACGAAGTGCGCCGGCTGCCCGGCGGCTACGGCTGCGAGGATCCGCGGGTGACCTTCGTCCCCGCGCTCGATACATATTTGATGGCCTACACCGCGTTCGGACCCGACGGTCCGCGGGTCGCGTTCGCGCAATCGCACGACGCGCTCACCTGGGAACGCTTGGGGCTGGCCGATTTCAGCGCGACCGGCGGCGGCCCGCAAGACGACAAAGACGCGGCCTTCTTTCCCGAGCCGGTCCTCTCACCGCACGGGGTGCTGTCGCTCGCGTTCTACCACCGGCCGATGCTGCATCTCTCGGCCGTCGACGGCCACGCCGCGATCCCGATGATCTTGAGCCTCAAGCCGTGCGAACGCGAGAGCGTCCGCATCGCTTACGTGCCGCTCGAGCCGGTTCTACGCGATCGCCGGGCGCTCACGCAGGTGTCCGAGAGCGTCGTCGTCATGTGCCCCGACGCCGATTGGGGGCGGCTCAAACTCGGCGCCGGCACGCCGCCGGTGCGCATCGACGAAGGCTGGCTCTCGCTCTACCACGGGGTCGACGTGATCGAACACGAAGGGAAGACGGCGCTGCGCTACAGCGCCGGGCTCGTCGTGCACGACTTGCACCAGCCGCACCGCGTGCTCTACCGTTCCCCCGAACCGACGCTCGTGCCCGAGACCGACGACGAAGTCTCGGGCACCGTCAACAACGTCGTTTTTCCGACGGCGATCGATCCGCTCGCGCAAGCGCGCACCTTCGACGTGTACTACGGGATGGCCGACTCGAAGATTGGACGGTGCCGGCTCGAGCTGGGCGCGAGCACGTTGGCCCGCGCGGAAGACGAGAACGCGGCGTAGGCGCCCCTACGCGCCGCCCAAGGCCGCGCCGATGTGGCCGTTCTACGGCGCGGCGGCGCTCATCGTGCTGGTCTTCGGAACCGTGTTCGTCCTGCACCGCGAGACCGCGCCCGAGCTGCAGATCGCGGCGGTGAAGAGCACCGGCTCGCCGAGTCCTCCGCGCGCGGCCGCCGAGGCGACCGGCAACCCTCCGCCGTTCGTCGGCGACGCGCCCTGGGCGCTGTCGGCGTTGCCGGAATGCTTCGACCAGCAATCGACCTCGCAAGGGCCGCGGCTCTACGTGGTGCAGCACATCCCCTCGGGGGCCAAGCGAGTGGCGAGCGGCCGCGAGCTGCGGTTCGCGGATTGCGTCCTGGAGATCCACGACGACGACGTCCTCGTCGTGCGCGGAAGCGACAAGCTCCACGTGCCGCCGCACGCGGCGCTGTACCAGTTACCGGATGGCCACATCGTGCTGGTGCGGATGGTCGGCGGGCGCGGCGAGCTCCACGTCTACAAGCCGCACGCTTCGTGACTGCGCTTCGCGCTCGGCGCGGCCGGCGTCATCGCCCCTTTCAGGCGCGTTCGGCGCTTCTGACGGCTCGCGCCGGCGCCGCGGCCGGTGGCCGCGCCGGGATCACCGCCAGCCCGAGCGCCACGACGAGCAGCGCGGCGGCGACGTAGCCGATCGGGGCGATCGTTTCGTGCAGCACGATCAGTGCGCCGGCGACGCCGACCAGCACCGAGCCGTAGAGCCCGATCAGGCTCGTCAGCGTCGGGCCCAGGCGCGGTAACGCCCACGACCATGCGACCTGGGCGACGATCGAGAGCCCGAGCACGATCTCGCCGAAGAACCACCAGATCGTCGCCGGATCGGGCGCGAGCGGCCACAGGATCGCTTGCCCGCGGCCGGCGATGAAGCCGGTCGCGACCAGGATCGTCGTCCCGAGCACGCCGTAGCAGCCGGTGACGAAGAACGGGTCGTAGCGGCGCACGAGCTCGCGCGCCAGGATCGTTTGGATCGAGAGGCACGTCACCATCGTCGCGATCAAGGCATCGCCGCCGATCGTCGAGCCCGTGGCGGAGCGCGTGAACGTGAGCAGCATCGCGCCGCTCAAGCCGAACCCGAGCGCGACGATCCGGATCGGAGCGACCCGTTCGTGGAGCACGATCGCGCTCAGCACGCCGGTGATCGCCGGCCCGAGGCTGAACAGCAGCGCCGCGTGCGCCCCGCTGGTCGCGGCAACCCCGAGCGCGTACGCCCCGGTCGTCCCCGGCCCGTAGCAGAGGCCCGAGAACAGGAAACGCAGCGCGTCCGAGCGCCGCAGCGGCGTCTTGTGCCGCGGGCGCTTCCAGATCGCCAATCCCAAGAAGATCGGGAAGCACCAAGCCGAGCGAGCGACGAACAGCGCGACGCCGTCGAAGTGCGCGCTCGCGCCGATCGCAAAGAGCTCCTTGGACGCGGTCGCGTTCAGTCCCCAGAAGAGGGCGGCCGCCAGAATGGCGGCGATCGGAAGCGTGGCGCCTTCGAGCGTCGAAGTTTGCCTAGTCATGGACATAGCCCAAGAGGTCGAAAAGCGACGAACGTTTGCGATCATTTCGCATCCCGATGCCGGCAAGACGACCCTCACCGAAAAACTGCTCCTCTACGGCGGGGCGATCAACACCGCCGGTCAGGTCGCCGCCCGGCGGCGGCAGCGCGCCGCCACTTCGGATTGGATGGAGCTCGAACGCGAGCGCGGCATCTCGATCACCTCGACGGTGCTGCAGTTCCCGTATCACGGCTTCACGATGAACCTGCTCGATACGCCGGGCCACCAAGACTTCGGCGAGGACACGTACCGCACGCTGCTCGCGGCCGACAGCGCGGTGATGCTGCTCGACGCGGCCAAAGGCGTCGAACCGCAGACCCGCAAGCTGTTCGCGATCTGCCGCGCGCGCCGCATCCCGCTGTTCACCTTCATCAACAAGATGGACCGCCCGGCGCTCGACCCGCTCGAGCTGCTCGACCAGCTCGAGAGCGTGCTCGGGATCGGGGCCTTCGCGATCAACTGGCCGCTCGGCAACGGCCCGACGTTCAAGGGCGTGTACGACCGCCTCGACCGCACGATGCACGTCTTCGAGCGGACCGAGCACGGCGCGAAGCGCGCGCCGGTCTCGGTGAGCGACGTCGCCGATCCAAAGATCGCCGCACTCGTCGACGAGGGCACCTACGCGGAATTCCGCGATCAGCTCGAACTGCTCGACGGCGCCGGCGGGACCTTCGACCGCAATGCGATGCTCGCCGGCGATGCGACCCCGGTGTTCTTCGGCAGCGCGGTCACGAACTTCGGCGTCGAACTGTTCCTCGACGCGTTCGCCGAGATGGCGCCCCCGCCGGTGGCGCGGATCGCGCACCCGGCCGACGAGCCGGTCCCGCCGCAGGACGATCGCTTCAGCGGCTTCGTGTTCAAGATCCAGGCGAACATGGATCCGCGCCACCGCGACCGGGTCGCTTTCGTGCGGGTGTGCTCGGGGCGCTTCGAGCGCGACATGACCGTGCACAACGTGCGCAGCGGAAAAGACGTGCGGCTGACGCGCGCGATGAAATTGTTCGCGAGCGAACGCGAGTCGGTCGACGTCGCGTACGCCGGCGACGTCGTCGGGCTGGCGAACCCGGGCTCGTTCGCGATCGGCGACACGCTGTGCGACGGCGAGCCGATCGAGTTCGATCCGATCCCCGCGTTCGCGCCCGAGCACTTCTCGCAAGTGCGCAACATCGATACGGCGACGTACAAATCGTTCCACAAGGGGATCGCGCAGTTGCGCGAGGAGGGCGCGATCCAAGTGATGTACCCGCTCAACTCGCCGCGCACCGAACCGATCCTGGCCGCGGTCGGCGAGCTGCAGTTCGAGGTCGTCAAATACCGGCTCGAGAGCGAGTACAACGTCAAGACCGTGTTCACGGGGCTGCCGTACGGCACGGTGCGGCGCGTCGTGGGTGAGGCCGACGCGATAGCCAAGGCCTCGATGCCGTCGAACGCGATGCTCGTCGAAGACTGGAACGGACTCCCGGTCGCCTTGTTCGAAAGCGATTGGAGCGTCCGTTTGGCGCAGGAATGGAATCCCGCGCTCGAGTTCGTCGACTTCACGCAAACCGAGGAGCTGGTCACCGCGCCATGATGCACCGTCTTGCCCCGCTCGTGCTCGTCACCGCCGTGTTGCTCGGCGGGTGCGGCGGCGAGAACGCCAACGAGAAGCTCGCCTCGCGGGTCACCGCGGCGATCGTCGCCAACGACATCGCGCCGGTCGCGGGCGAGTTCAACGCCATGATCCGGCCCAAGCTGACGCGCGCGTCGGTCGGCAAACTCTCCGACCAGGTCGCGCCGTACGGCAAGCTGCAGTCGGTCAAAGAGACGACGCCCTCGGGCGCGGGGACCGGACAGCACACGTTCACGGCGCAGTTCGAGAAGGGCTCGTGGGACGAAAAGATGACCCTCGACGCCGACGGTAAGATCTCGTCGTTCTACATGCAGCCGGTCGCGGCGCCGAAAGCGGCGTAGCGTGACCGCGCTCGACACCGCCGATCTCGCGATCGGATTCGACGACGTGCTGCTCGCGGCCGAGCGTCTGCGCGGGGTCGCGCACCGGACGCCGGTCGTCACGTCGCGGTCGCTCGACGCGCTGACCGGCGCGCAGATCTTCCTGAAGTGCGAGAACCTGCAGCGGATGGGCGCGTTCAAGTTTCGCGGGGCGTACAACCGGCTCGCGCAGCTGAGCGACGGCGAGAAGCGGCGCGGCGTGGTCGCGTTCTCGAGCGGCAACCACGCGCAAGGCGTGGCGCTCGCGGCGCAGATCCTCGGCGTGCCCGCGACGATCGTCATGCCGACGAACGCGCCGGCGGCCAAGGTCGCTGCGACGCGCGGCTACGGCGCCGAGATCGTCAGCTACGATCCGTACACCAATGCCGACCGCGCCGAGCTCGCGCGGCGCGTCGCCGAAGGCAAGGGCGCGACCCTCGTGCCGCCGTTCGACGACCCGTGCATCATCGCCGGCCAGGGGACCGCGGGCCTCGAGCTGGCGCAAGACGTCCCCGGCCTCGACGCGCTGCTCGTGTGCACCGGCGGCGGCGGCTTCTTGAGCGGATGCACCATCGGGGCGCTCGGATTGCAGCCGGCGATCGACGTGTGGGGCGTCGAGCCCGAAGCGGGCGACGATTTCCGGCAGTCGCTCGCGCTGGGACGCCGGGTGACGATCGGCTATCCCGCCACGATCGCCGACGGCGCGCGGACGCTCGCTCCGGGCGAGCTGACGTTTCCGATCGTGCAGCGGCTCGCGCGCGGCGTCGTGACCGTCCCCGACAGCGCCTTGTCGGCCGCGATGCGGTTCGCGTTCGAACGCCTCAAGCTCGTGATCGAACCGACCGGCGCGCTCGCGCTCGCGGCGGTGATGACCGAGCAGATCCCCGTGCGCGGCCGGCGCATCGGGGTGACGATCTCCGGCGGCAACGTCGACGCGCAGGCCTTTGCGGCGGCGATCGGCGGCTAGCTCACCGGAAGGCTCGCGCCCTTACTCATACTCGCCGTAGCGCAGGGCGAGTTCGCTGTATTCGGGGACCCCGACGAGGTTCTTGACGTCGTCGAAGCTGGCGGCCGCTGTCGGCATGCGATCTGCCTTCAGGGCGTCGAGCGCGTCGTTCATCGCGTGCACCGCCGAAAACAACAGCGGGTGGTAGACGGCCATCTTGATCCCCATCGATTGCAGCGCGGAACGCGACAGGATGGGCGTTTTGCCGCCCGCGACCATGTTCGCCATCGTCGGCACCTTCATCGCCTGCGCGAAGTCGTGTAACTCGCGCTCGGTCTCGGGCGCCTCCATGAAGACGATGTCGGCGCCTTCGGCTTCGAAGGCGCGGCATCGTTCGAGCGCGGCCTCGAAGCCGAGGACCGCGCGCGCGTCCGTGCGGGCCAGCACGAGGATGCCTTCGGTGCGCGCGACCTCGACCGCCGCCCGCACCTTCATGCGCGCTTCGCCCGCCGAGATGACCAGCTTGCCCTCGAAGTGTCCGCACCGCTTGGGCGCGACCTGGTCTTCGAGCATGATGCAGGCGGCGCCGGCGCGAGCATACTCGGCTACCGTGCGCCGCACGTTCAGCGCGTTGCCGAAACCGGTATCGCCGTCGCCGATCACGGGGAAGCCGGGGACGGCGGTGCAGATCGCGCGTAACTGGTCGAGCATCTCCGTCAAGCTGATCAAGCCGAAATCCGGGCAAGCCGTAACGTGCCGCCGCGACCGCAAAGCCGCTCATGAACGTGGCCGGAAAACCGGCGTTCGCGATCAGCCGCGCCGAGAGTGCGTCGAAGCACGTCGGCACGCACACGAGATCCTGGCCTTGCAATACTGCGCGAAGCCGGTCGGCATTGGATGTTGCGGTGGTCGGGGTAGCAGTCATGCGTGCGCCTCCATTGCGTTGTGCCGTGTTCGCGCCGGGTCGATGGGGAACCCGTGTGATTGCTTGCGGGTGAGGGAACAGGTGACGACATCCCTATGTCATGATTTGCGGAGGCCCACCGTGCAACCGACCAGCACCCCGGTTTCGAGCCACTGGGAAGTGGCGACCCATGGCGACGACGCGCTTTCGATCCTGATCAACGATCACGTCGCGGTCAAAGAGATGCTCATCGCGCTCAACGAGGCGGCCCCGGGACAGCGTGAGCCGTTGCTCAAGCGCCTCAAGCTGCTGCTCACCGTGCACAACGCGACCGAAGAGAACCTGGTCTATCCGGCAATCCGCCTGCTCTCCCGGCATCCCGAAGAATCCGCGACGCTCTACCAGCAGACGGCGAGCGCCGACGTGATCGTGTGGATGCTCAGCAACCTCGATCCCGCCGATCCCGCGTTCGAAACCAACGCCGCCGACCTGCGCGATGCCGTGCTCGAGCACGTGCGGCTGGAGGAAGAGCAGGAATTCCCGGCGCTGCGCGAAGCCGCCGTTGCCGAGATGGCCAAACTGACGGCCGACGTGCGCGAATTCCGCCACACGTTCGGGACGATCGCCCCGCCGGCCGGCATCACCGCGCGGGGTTAGCCCCGCGGCGGCGCGCCCTGCCGCCCCATGTGGTAGAACTCGGGATTCGGGCGCATGTCCATGAGCCCGGCCATCCGGTTCGAGAACCCGAAGAACGCAGCGACGGCGGCGATGTCCCACACGTCGTCGTCGCTCAGGCCGGCGGCGCGCAGTTGCGCGACGCGCGCGTCGCTCGGGGCGAAGCCGCGTTCGTTGACCTCTGAAGCGAACTCGAGGATCGCGCGCAGGCGTGGCGTGAGATCGGCGGTGCGCCAGTTGATTGCGATCTGATCGGCGAGGATCTCGTCCTTGCCTAATATGCGAAGTGCCGCGCCGTGCGCGGTGACGCAATACTGGCAAAGGTTCTCCGCCGACACCGCGACGACGATCGCCTCGCGTTCGGCGCGGGAGAGCCCGCTCGGGCCGCGCATCAGCACGTCGTGATAGTGCATGAAGGCACGGAAATGTTCGGGCCGTTTCGCGTATGCACGAAAGACGTTCGGCACGAAGCCGGCCTTCGCGCGATTCTGTTCGTAGATCGTGCGGATGTCGTCGGGGAGTTCGGCTTCATCCGCCTCGCCGAACCGCGAGACGCGTGGGCTCGAGTCGATCATGATAGACTCCTTCGCTGCATGGCAGCCGTGAGATCGGCGATCGCGGCGCCGGCCGCGCGCCGGCCGGGGAATCCGCTGACGCAGCCGCCGGGATGGGTCCCCGATCCGCAGAGATACAGGCCTGCGACGGGCGTGCGCATCGCGAAGCGCTCCTCGTAGATCTGCCCCGGCAACAACTCGCCGTGAAAGATGTGGCCGCCGACGAGCCCGAATCGCGCCTCGAGATCGGCGGGCGAGAACACTTGCCGATCCTCGATCGCCGCCGGGATGTTCGGCGCGTAGCGCGCGAGCAGCGCGACGATGCCGTCGGCCGCCGCCTCCGCCTTCGCGCGCGTCCACGGGCCGTCGCTGCGGCGGTACGGATAGTACTGCGCGAAGATCGACATGATGTGTTTGCCCGGCGGTGCGAGCGATGGGTCCGTCGGCGTCTGCATGAAGCACTCGAGCATCGGCGCGGATGAGACGTCGCCGCGGGCGGCGTCTCGGCGGCCCGTCTGGAGATAGTCGAGCGACGGCGCGACGTGAATCGTCGCGCGGTGGTGCGCCTGCAGCGCGGTCCCGGGGCGGCACGTGAAATCGGGCAGTTCGCCCAGCGCGAGATTGACTTTCAGCGAGACGCCTTCGCTGCGCCACGCCGCGAGCCGCGCCATGAACGGCGCGTCGAGCGTTCGCCGGCGGCAACAGCGCACCGAACGTCGTCGCCGGATGCGCGTTCGAAAGGATCGCGCGGGCGGCGATCGTCTCGCCGCCCTCGAGGACAACGCCGTGCGCGCGCCCGCCCGTCACCTCGATCGCATCGACGCGCGCCGCAGTGCGCAACGTCCCGCCGGCGGCGAGAAACGCGCGTTCGAGCGCCAGTGAGATCGCGCCCATGCCGCCGCGCACGAAGCCCCATGCCCCTTGCACGCCGAGTGCGCGCCCCGCGTAGTGGTGCGCGAACACGTAGCCGGTGCCCGGATCGCGCGGCCCCGCGAACGTGCCGATCAAGCCGTCGGTGGCGAGCGTTGCCTGCAGCACCGGCGCGTGCACGTGCTGCTCGACGAGCGCCGCGACCGAGCCGCGCAGCAGCGCTTGCGTGCGCGCGTCGAAGCGCGCGAACGACGGCGTCTCGTCGGCGAACGTGTCGAACAGTTGCGTGCCCAGACCCGTGGCGAGGCGGTCGAACGCGTCGAGCCCGGCGACGTCGCGCGGATCGAACGCGGCGACTTCGCGGGCGTTCGCCGTCGCGTCGCGCGAGAGCAAGAGCGAACGCCCGTCGTCGAGCGGCGTGAACGACGCTGGATCCTTCACGTAGGCGTCGTAGCCGTGCGCGCGGAGGTCGAGGTCGGCGATCACCTGCGGATCGAGCAGGCTGCACACGTACGATGCTGCCGACACCGTGTATCCCGGCCACGCCGGCTCACTGGTCGCCGCGCCCCCGGCGCGTTCCCACCGCTCGAGCACGATCGTGCGCAAGCCGGCGCGCGCGCAGTACGCGGCCGCGACCAGGCCGTTGTGACCGCCGCCGACGACTGCGACGTCGTACGTCAGCGCCGTGCCCCTCGCCGGGGTTTGGGCTTGAACGGGTCGCCGACGACGTACTTGCCGGCGTGAGATAACGACGTGTCGACGTCCTGGCAGCCGATCGGGGTGAAATCGCCGCAGTCGTGGGGGCGCGCTTCGTAGATCCCGCAGTAGTACCGCCCCGAGCGGGTGCCCTTCAGGAAGACGCACTTGTCGGCGACGTCGTCGCTCACTTTGCGCAGCCACCCGACGATGAAGCCGTCAGCCGACGGCCGCTGCACGACGTACTGCTCGAGCACGTCTTCATACGGCATGTTGAAGTGCGCGGCGATGCGCTCGACGTCGGCTTTGCTGACGAACGGTTCGTAGCCGCTGCAACACTCCGCGCAGCCGGGCGGGCACGTGATGTTGTCGGGCATGTCGTACAGGTGCTTGCGCGCGAGTTCGATCACGCGCCCGATCGCCTCGACGAACTCTGGATCGCCGTTATACTTGTACTCCCACTCCTTGTACGTGACTTCGTTCGTGTTGTACGAGCGCTTGACCGACTCGTTGTATTTGATCGTCACGTGTTCTTCGGTGATCTCGATCTCGTTGACGTGTTCCATCGGCGTCAAATCGAGAAGCTCGAGTTTCGTGGGCTGTCCGGTCTCGCGCGTAAACTTCCGCAAGTTGCGGAGCTCGCGGTGGGCGATGAGGTCGATCGTCTCCTGCATGGATTCGAGGTTCGTGCTGGCCGGGTATGGTGCCCTCGCGGCCAGGCGCCCGAAGCGCGGGAAACGAAAGGGCGCCCCCATGCGTAGAGCGATTGGTGTCGATCTTGGGGGCTCGCACGTGACTGCCTCGGTCATCGATGAAAGCGGCGGGCTCGGGAAGCTCTTCGAGAAGGACCACGCCGACCTCGAGAGCGATACGATTCTTGCCAACGTCGAAGACGTCGTTCACAAGGCGATCGACGAAGCCAAGAGCGAGTTCGTCGTCGGGATCGGCATCGGTTCGCCGGGCAACATCGATGCCCGCACCGGCGAAGTGCGCTGGTCGCCGAATCTGGGGTGGACGAATTTCCCGCTCGGCGAGAAGCTGCGCTCGCGCTTGAACTATCCGATCTTCGTCGGCAACGACGCTCGCTGCGCGACGCTCGGCGAGTACACGTACGGTATCGGCAAAGGGACGAAGAACTTCGCGCTGCTGACCCTGGGGACCGGGATCGGCGGCGGGATCGTCGCCGGCGGCCAATTGGTATTGGGCCAAACGATGGGGGCCGGCGAGTTCGGACACCATCAGATCCGGCCGACCGACGGATTCATCTGCGCGTGCGGCAAGATCGGATGCTTCGAGGCCCAAGCGTCGGGCACCGGACTCCTACGTCACGCGATCGCCCTGGAGCCGTCGTTCCCGCGCAGCACGCTGCTCGACGGTGCGCGCGAAAAGTGGGGCAGCAAAGCGATTCGCAAGGCCGCGCAAGCGGGCCAGCAGCATGCGCTGGCGGCATGGAAGAACTATATTGCCGACCTGGCCCTGGGGATCTCGAACATCATCGCGTTCGTCAACCCCGAGGTCATCGCGCTGGGCGGCGGGGTCTCGAGCGCCGGGGCCTTCATGACCGACGCGCTCAAACCGCTGGTCGACGCCAAGACCGTCACCGTTCCGCTGGGCACGAAGATCGTCCCCGCCACCCTCGGCAACAACGCCGGCATGGTCGGCGCCGCCACGATGGCCTTCCGCGGCGGCCTCGTCACCGCGTAGCGTTCTCCGCCTAGCGCGCTTCGATCCGCCCTCGAAGCGAAGGGCTCAAAGCGAGGCGGCTTTCGTCAGCGGGGGCGAGGGCGGGACTTCGGCCATCTGCGCGATCAGCTCGGCGATCCGGCGCGAGCTGCCGCGCGGGGCGAGCTGGATTTGGCGCGAGCGCATCGTCGCCAGCCGTTCCTGGTTGTGCACGATGCGCGACACCGAGCGCACGACGTCGCTCGTCGTGAGCGCGACGACGCCGATCCCGTTCGTGCGCACGTACTCGAGATTGCCGCGTTCCTGGCCGGGCACGAAGTCGTACACGACGACCGGCACTTCGGCGACGCTGGCCTCGGCGATGCTGCCGGGGCCGGCTTTGGTGACGAACAGGTCGGCGGCCCGCATGAGCGCCGGCACGTCGTTCGTGTAGCCCAGCACGGTCATCGGCGTCTCGAGCTGCGGCGCGATCTCTTCGAGCTTGGTGCGCAGGGCCGCGTTGCGGCCGGTGACGACGACCATATGGATCTGCAGCTTGGCGCGGGCCAGCGCGAGCGTGGTCGGCAGCAGTTTCCCGCCGCCCTCGCCCCCGGCCATCAGCAGCGCGATCGTCTTGTCGGCGGGGAGGCCGAGCGATTTGCGCGCCTCCGCCTTGGTCGCCGAGAGGTCTTCGAACTTCGGATGCACCGGGTGCCCGAGCAGCCGGATGCGCTCGCGCGGGATCCCGCGGCGGATCGCGCGGTCGTACACTTCCTGCGCCGGCACGACGAGCACGTCGACGTCGGGCGTCAGCCACGCTTCGTGGACTTTGCCTAGGTCGGTGACGACCGTGATAATCGGGGCAGTGACCTTGGCGTCGGCTCGCGCGCGGTAGGCCGCGTGGTTGAGCAGCGGATGGACCGAGACGATGACGTCGGGGTGGTATTCAGTGAAGACGTCGCGCAAGCGCTCGCGGTAGAGCGGCTCGCAAAAGCGCACCAGGCTGCGGAAGCGGCGCCGTCCGTTGGTCGCGTGGAACAGGGCGCCGTAGACGGGCGGCGCATAGCGAAGGGCCGCGCTGTATGCCGGCCCCGAGCTGAGAGAGGGGAACGAGCAGTGGGCCGCGATGTCGTCGATGCGCCACTCGAAGCGGTCGGCGCCGGTAGCCGAAAGCTCGTCGAGCGCCGCGCCGATGGCCATGGCGCCGCTGCGGTGCCCGCCCCCGGTATCCGAGATCAGAAACAGGACGCGTTTGGTCATCCGCTCTCCGTGCCGGCTACCCTGGACGGGGCAGCGCGGCCTTTCGCTTGTATGTCCGCACCGTCCGCCGCCGCCCCGTGTACTCACGGAAGGCAGCGATGAACATACGCGTCATGGCGCGCTTGAGGTTGCGGGCAGGGGCTGCGCGGCGGCCGCTGACCGACCGCAGTGCGGCGATCGTCGCGCGCGCGGGCGCATCGTAGAAACGGAAGATGTCTCCGAACTCGATTTCGGGATTCTGATGATGGCCGTTGTGGTCTTCGGGCAGCACGATGCCGGTGATCCGCGCGACCCGCACGAGCCACGCCGGGCTGCGCCAGCCGATCTCGCACGTGTGGCGCCACCATACGTGGCCCTGGCCCAGCGCCAAGCCGAGCACCGCGCCGACCGGGGAGATCGGCCAGCAGGCGGCGGCGAGGATCATGTACGGCACGGCGCCGAGGAACCCGTCGAGCAGCACTTCGGGACTGCGCGAGAGGACCGCATGATCCCAATACGACCGGCGACGGTCGTGGTGCGTGCGGAGGTGGAGCTTGAACCAGACGTGTTGCGGGACGTGGTAGAAGAACGTCGAGCCGAAATCGCCGGCGATCAACACGATCGCCGCGGCAAGGAACAGGTTCACGGCTCGATCTCTTTCACAATCACAGTCTATCCTAACTCCCGGAGTCTGTTGGCCGGATTTCGGAAGTCGCGTCGAATCCCTCTTCGACAGTGGGACCCGCCGGTCGACTCCTCTATACCCTGGTTGCGTGCGCTCTCGCGGGTTGCTCGGGTCCTTTGCCTCCAGTTCCGGCCGGCGCTCCCTCCTCGACGGCGATCCAAATCCAATCGTTGCGAGAGACCGCGCAGTGGTGGCCGGCCGAGCGCCCGGCCGACGCGCTTCGCGACGCGCGCCTGATCTCCGACCCGCGCCGTCCGGTCACCGGGGCGGCTGCCGTCGCCCCCTTCGCCGTTCGAACCAACCACCTGATCGGGCCGGTGCACGCGCTGCTCCTGGCGAGCGAGGCGGTCAGCGCGGCCGATGAAGCCGGGCTCGACCCCACGTTCTTTTGCGCGACGATCCTCGAGGAGTCGGGGTTCTCGCCGGCGATCATGTCGCCGGCCGGCGCGGTGGGGATCGCGCAGTTCACGGTCGACACCGCCGATGCGCTCGGAATCGATCCGTACGATCCGCACGCGGCCCTGCGCGCCGCGGCGCGCCTGCTGGCCTCGTACGTCAGGCGCTACGAGGGCCGCTACCCCGATCCCGAAGCGGCCGCCCTCGCGGCATACAACGCGGGTCCCGAGGCGGTCGCCCGGTACGGCGGGGTGCCGCCGTATCCGGAGACCCGCGAGTACATCGCCGACATCACCGGCCGCCGCATGCGCATCCTCTTGATGGGGGTGCTGCCGGCGCCGCATCGCGTGCCGCGCCGGCGCCCTCACCACGCATTACGCCAAGGCGCGCGCGAGGAACGCCTGCACGCGCGCCCACGCGTCGGCGACGTCGGGTGAACCGAGTTGCGCGCTGCTCTGGCGGAAGAATCCGTGATCCATCGCCTCGTATGTCTTGATCTCGAAGCGTTTGTGCTTGGCACTAAGTACGCTTTCGATCTTTTCGACGTCGGCCGCCGGGATGTGCTGGTCTTGGCCGCCGTAGACGAGGAGGAGCGGGGCGCGCACCTCGTCGGCGTCCTGTAGCGATCCGCCCTCGCCCCCCGGGAACCCCCTGGCGATCTGGCCGCCGTAGAACGAGACCGCACCCGCCAGCCCGCGCATGGTCGCGGAGAAGAACGCGAGCGACCCGCCCATGCAGAAACCCCACGTGGCGATGTGGTTGAAGCGCACGTAGTCCTGGGCGTTGAGCCAATCGTACGAGGCCGCGAGGTCGCGCATGAAGTGGTCTTTGCGCAGCGCGCCCGCAGCCGCAAATCCGGTCTTGCGCCCTTCGTCGTTGTAGGGAACGTCCAGATTTGGGTGGGTGCGATAGTAGTAGTTGATCGCAAGTCCGACGTACCCCGCACTCGCCACGAGGTCGGTGATCCGCTTCATCTCGGTGTTGACCCCGAAGATCTCCTGGAGCACGATCACCGCCGGGTACGGTCCCGCCCCCTCGGGGCGGGCCAGATAGCACGGCATGGGCGTGCCGTCGACCGGAATGTTGACGTCAGTCGTGTGCAACGCGTTCCCTTTCGTCTGCAAAGCTGTGCGCAAGCCTGGGGAGGGCCGTCCCGACTGTACGAAACTTCCGTCGCATCCCCCTGGGTGCATCCCGCGCGCTCCTCCCTGGTTCTAACGGCACGCATAGCTCGCCGTTTTCCGGGTAGGAGCGTTGCGGTATGCTGCCTTCGGAGGAAGGTCTCGTGGCAAAAATCGCGTTGGGCTCTCGCCAACAAGTGACCGAGCGGTTCTCCCTGTACGTGGATCCGCACCCCGAGGTCTTGGCGTCGTTCGCGGACGACGTTCGCTCCGGCCTAGGCGCAGCGGACAAGACGCTCCCGCCGAAGTATTTTTACGACGACCTCGGCTCGGCGCTCTTCGAGGCGATCACCAAGCTGCCCGAATACTATCTGACGCGGATCGAACGCACGCTGCTCTCGGAATATTCCGATGAAATCGCCGCAGCGGTCGGCGAAGCGGTGGAACTCGTGGAACTGGGAAGCGGAAGCGCCCAGAAGACCCGCCACGTGATCGACGCGTTGCTCGCCCGTCAAGGGCAGCTCACGTATCATGCGATCGACATCTCGTCCGACGCGCTGATCTCCTCCGCGCACGCGTTGACCGAAGCGCGCGCGGATCTGACCGTCATGGGCTACGCGAGCGATTACTTCTCGTTGCTGCGCGACGGCGGTCCGCACACGAGCGCGCGCGTGCTGGCGCTCTTTCTCGGGTCGAACCTCGGCAACTACGCGCCGCGCGAAGCGAACCGGCTGCTCCGTTCGCTGGCCGGCAATCTGAAGCCCGGCGACGCGCTCCTCATCGGGACCGATCTGAAGAAGGACGCGTCGGTGCTCGAGTTGGCCTACGACGATCCGACCGGCGTCACCGCGGCGTTCAACAAGAACATCATCGCGCGCATCAACCGCGAGCTCGGCGGCGAGTTCGACGTGCGCGCGTTCGACCACGTCGTCAAGTACGACGAGAAACGCGGCGCGGTCGACTCGTTTCTGGCGTCGCGGCGCAAGCAGAAGGTCCCGATCCGCGCGCTCGGCATGGAGGTCGCGTTCGAGCGCGGCGAGCGCATCCACACCGAATCGTCGTACAAGTTCGACCGGGCCGACATCGCGCGGATCGCGCGCAAGACCGGGTATGCGGTGGCGCGTATGTGGACCGATCCGATGGAGCGCTACGGGCTGACCCTGCTCAGCGTCGCGTAAGGGCTTCGGCGCGGCGCAACAGCACGTCGGCCACGATCGCGAGCGCGGCGCTCGTCACGCTGCCGGTCACGATCAGTTGCGAGTCGTCGTTCTGCAGCCCGGAGAACAAGAACGTGCCCAAGCCGCCGGCGTTGATGAATGCGGCGACGGTTGCGATCGCGATCAGCGACACCGTGGCCACTCGCACGCCGGCCAGCATGCCCGGCAGCGCCTGCGGAAACGTCACGCGCCAAAACGCTTGCCGTGGCGTCATCCCCATGCCGCGCGCGACGTCGAGCGAGGGCGCGTCGACGCCGCGAATCGCGGCCGCGATGTTGCGCACCAGGATCATCTGCGCGTACGCGACGAGGGCCGTCACCGCGGTCCAGAACCCGAGCCCTTCGAGCGGGACGAGGAGCGCGAAGAGCGCCAGGCTCGGGATCGTGTAGATCGCGCCCAACACCCCGAGCAGCGGCCCGGCCGCGCGCCGGCCGCGGGCCACGTAGACGGCCAGCGGAAAGGCGATCAGCAGCGCGAGCGCCAGCGACGTGCCGCACAGCAGCAGATGTTCCCACAGCCGCTCGCCGACGAGATCGAGGTGGGTGACGAGATACGTCATGCCGCGGCGGCGACGGCGCGCCGGATATCGTCGAAGGCGAGTGCGCCGACCGCCGTGCCCCGGCGGGTGACGGTGAGCTCCCGAGCGCTCCCGAGCAACGCGTTGAGCGCTTCGCGCAGCGACGCCGATACGTCGATCGCCGGCGCTCCCGGCTCGGCCGCGCCGGTTCGCATCGCGTCGGCGGCGCACAGCAGGGTCAACCGCCGGACGGCGTCCTTCGTATCGAGCAGTTCGGCGACGTACGGCGTGGCCGGGGTCGCGAGCACCTGCAGCGGCGTGCCGGCCTGCTGCACCCGGCCCGCGAACATGACGACGATCCGGTCGGCGATGCGCAGCGCTTCGTCGACGTCGTGGGTCACGAACACGATCGTCGTCCCGAGCGTGCGATGGATGCGCAAGATCTCGTCCTGCAACGCTTGCCGCACGATCGCGTCGACCGCGCCGAACGGTTCGTCCATCAGGAGCAGGGGCGGCTCGGCCGCGAGCGCCCGCGCCACCCCGACGCGTTGCTGTTCGCCGCCCGACAACTCGCGCGGCAGACGCGCGCGATAGCGCGCAGGATCGAGCTTGACCAACGCGAGCAGCTCGTCGACGCGGGCGGCGATGCGCGCGCGGTCCCAGCCCAAAAGCGCGGGAACGGTGCCGATGTTCTCCGCGATCGTCATGTGCGGAAACAAACCTGTCGCTTGGATCGCATACCCGATCCCGCGGCGCAGCGCGACCGGATCGCCGGCGGCCACGTCGCGGCCGTCGATGACGATCGTGCCGGCGGCGAGCGGCACCAGACGGTTCATCGTCCGTAACAGCGTGCTCTTCCCGCAACCCGACGGCCCGAGCAAGACCGCGAGTTCTCCCGGCTCGATGCGCAGCGAAACGTCGTCGACGGCTGCCGTGGGGGCGCCGCCGTACCGCACGCTCACGTGCGCCAACTCGACGCTCGCGCCGCGCGGGCCGGCGTTCATCCGAGTCCGTGGCTGCGCAGAAAGGCCTGCGCGACGTCGGCCGGCTGCTGCTTCTGCGGACCTTGCACGCTCCAGTTCAAGCTGCGCATGACGCCGTCGGTCAACAGCGGGGCGAGGGCATTGAGGCTGTCGGCGAGCTTGGGCTGCGCCTGGAGCACCTCGTTGCGCACGACCGGAGCGGCTTGGTAGATCGGCCAGAAATGCTTGTCGTCGACGAACACCCAGAGGTTCTCGGCGGCGATCTGCCCTTCGGTCGTGAACGCGACCACGACGTCGACGAAGCCGCTGAGCAGCGCCCGGTACTTTAAGCCGTTCTCAAGAAGCTTAACTTCCTTAAACTGAAAGCCGCCGTATTTCTTTTGCAATCCGGGCAGCGCGTCGGGCCGGTTCACGAATTCCGCGATCGCCCCTAGGCGCAGTTGCGGGGCCGCGGCCGCGAGTTGACTGAGGGTTTGGATCGCGTATTTGGCCGACGTCGCGCGCGTGCACGCGAGGCCTTGCGAGTCGTTGAACTGCGACGGCTGCAGCCACGTCAGCTTGAAGTTCTTCTCGTAGGCATGGGCGACCGTCTCGTAGATTGCGTGCGCGTCGTGCATTGGCGTATAGTGGAGCACGTCGAGCAATGCCGTCCCGGTGTATTCGGGATAGCAGTCGATCTCGCCGCGGCGAAGCGCTTCCATCGCGATCTGCGTTCCGCCGAGGTTGAGCTTCCGCGTGACCGGGATGCCGGCGCGTTCCAGCACCTGAGCGTACATTTCGCCCAATAGGACCGATTCGGTGAAGTTCTTCGACCCCATCGTGACGCCGGGCGCTTCGTGACGCGCGCACCCCGCGCCCAGCGCAAACGCCCCCAGGCCCGCGATGACGCCGGCCCGCGATATCAGGCTCATCGATGCATCCATCTCCCTAGGCGCTTCTCGCACGCGCCGAGTGCGGCGTCGGCCGCGAGCGCGAGCGCCGCGACGCCGAGCGCCCCTTCGAGCAGTTGTCCCATGTTGTTGGAGGCGAGTCCGTTGACGATGTATTCACCGAACCCGCCGGCCCCGATGAAGGCGGCGAGGGTCGCGCTCGCGATCACTTCGGTGGTCGCGGTGCGCAGCCCCGAGAAGATGACCGGCGCGGCGAGCGGCCACCGGACCTGCAGCCGCGTCTGCGCGGCCGTCATGCCCATGCCGGCCGCCGCGTCGAGCAACGGCGCCGGAATCGTCCGCAGCGCGACCTCCGCGTTGATCGCGATCGGCGGGATCGCCAGCAGGACGAGCGCCAGCACGGCGGGTACGAATCCCAGCCCGACGTACGGGAGCACGAGCGCCAGGACGGCGAGGCTCGGCACGACGCGCAGCGCGTTGATCGCCGACAACGAAACGCCGCGCGCGGCCGGGACTTCGGCGATCGCGGCCCCGAGTGCGATGCCGCACACCGCTCCGATCGACACCGCCACGGCCGACAACAGAACGTGAGCTTCCAAGTGCGCCAAGAAGTCGGCGATCATCCGACGAAAGAGATGGACATGGCGATCCAACCCGAAGTCGATCCCCAATCAAGCGCGATCGAGGCGGCTGCGGAGAACGGCGCCCCGCCGACGCTCGACGATCCGTCGTTGTACGTCAGCCGCGAGTTGTCGTGGCTGGAATTCAACGACCGCGTGCTCGAAGAAGCGCTCGACGAGCACAATCCGCTGCTCGAACGGTTGAAGTTCATCGCGATCTTCGGGACCAATCTCGACGAGTATTTTATGATCCGCATCGCGGCGCTCAAACAGCAGGTCGAAGCCGAAGTCCACCGCCGGTCGGACGACGGCAAACTGCCTGAAGAGTCGCTGCGCGCCATCTCGAACATCTTACGCACGTCGTTGCAGCAGCAGATGCGTTGCCTCGATTCGTTGTTCCCCCACTTGGAGCGGCACGGCATCCGCATCTTGCGCTACGATGAACTCGACGCGCCGACGCGCATGCACTTCAAGCAGATGTTCGACGAGCGGGTGTACCCGATCCTCACCCCACTGGCCGTCGACCGCGGGCACCCGTTCCCGTATATCTCCAACCTCTCGCTGTCGCTCGCGGTCGAGATGGAGGAGCCGACCCCCGAAGGCGACGTGCGCCGGTTTGCCCGCGTCAAGGTCCCGATCGGCGCGATCCCGCGCTTCATCCGCGTCGACTCGGCGCCCGAGGGGCAGCACTGGTTCGTCAAGCTCGAAGACATGATCGCGCACAACCTCGACGCGCTGTTCCCGGGCATGCTCGTGAAGAAGTCGTACTGCTTCCGGGTCACGCGCGACGCCGACTTCGAACTGCAGGAAGACGAAGCCGACGATTTGTTGCGGGCGATCGAGTCGGAGCTGCGCAAGCGCCGCTTCGGCGAGCCGGTGCGGCTCGAGGTCGAAGCCGGGATGCCCGAGCATCTGATCGAGAAGCTGCTCGAGGCGCTCTCCCTCGAGCGCAACGACTGCTACGAGATCGCGGGCATGCTCGGCACCAACGACCTCTGGACGATCGTCGGGCTCGACCTGCCGCAGCTCCACGACCCGCCGTTCACGCCTTCGATCCCGGCGCGGCTGATCGGCGAACGCGACATCTTTGCGGCGATTCGCGAAGGCGACATCCTGCTGCAGCATCCGTATCAGTCGTTCGATCCGGTCGTGCAGCTCGTCAAAGCCGCGGCCCACGATCCCAAGGTGCTCGCGATCAAACAGACCTTGTACCGCACGTCGGGCAACTCGCCGGTGGTGCAGGCGCTGATCGACGCGGCCGACGCCGGCAAACAAGTCGCAGTGCTGATCGAGCTCAAAGCGCGCTTCGACGAAGAGAACAACATCCACTGGGCGCGTAATCTGGAACGCGTCGGCGCTCACGTCGTCTACGGGTTCGCGAGCCTCAAGACCCACGCGAAGCTCACCCTGGTCGTGCGCGACGAAGCCGACGGCATCAGGCGCTACGTGCACGTCGGCACCGGGAACTACAACGACAAGACGGCCAAGATCTACACCGACTTGAGCATGTTCACGTGCCGCCCCGACATCGGGATCGACGTCTCGCAAGTGTTCAACGCCCTGACCGGCTTCTCGAAGCGCGACGACTACAAGGAGCTGCTCGTTGCGCCGCGCGAGCTGCGCCCGCGCATGACCGCGCTGATCGATCGCGAAGCCGAGCACGCGCGCCAAGGGCGGCCGTCGGGCATCACGGCCAAACTCAACGCGATCACCGACGTCGGCATGGTCAAGGCGCTCTACCGCGCCTCGCAAGCCGGCGTGCCGATCGACCTGGTCGTGCGCGGGATGTGCATCTTGCGCCCGCAGCTCGAAGGGATCAGCGAGACGATCAACGTGCGCAGCATCGTCGGCCGCTTCCTCGAGCATTCGCGGATCTTCTGCTTCGAGAACGGCGGCGCGCGCGAAGTGTTCATCGGCAGCGCCGATTGGATGGGCCGCAACCTCGACCGCCGCGTCGAAACGGTTTCGCCGGTGCTCGATCCGGAACTGCGCGAGACGATCTACCGCGACATTCTCGAAACGCTGCTCGCCGACAACGTCAAAGCGCGGGTGCTCTTGCCCGACGGCAGCTACGCCCGGCGCGGCGTGCTGCCGGGCGAAAAGGCCGTCGACGCGCAAACCCACTTCCTCGAATACTACCAGACGATGTAGTGGATTCCGGTCCTCGCGTTGGAACCGGCTGTACGCCGGTTCCAATGCTGGGCCGGACTCCTTCGCGTTCTCGCGCCTATGGCGCTTCGATCCGCCCTCGAAGCGGGGGGGCGAGGTTCGGTGCCGTAGTACGAGGGGAGGGCTAGTTTGCTCCTGGGAAGGACTTGCGATGTCTCCCAAAGGCGAAAAGGTTCGCGAGGTCGCGGCCGATGGCCAAGGCGCGATGAAGACCAAGGCCTACGAGGCCGAGTTGCGACGTTTGCACGTCGAACTCGTCAAACTCCAAGAGTGGGTGAAGGCCGAGAAGCACAAGATCGTCGTCGTCTTCGAGGGGCGCGACGGCGCCGGTAAAGGCGGCACGATCAAGGCGATCACCGAACGCGTGAGCCCGCGGGTGTTCCGCGTCGTCGCTCTGCCGGCACCGAGCGCGCGCGAACGCTCGCAGATGTACGTCCAACGCTACGTGCCGCACCTGCCGGCCGGCGGAGAGGTCGTCATCTTCGACCGGAGTTGGTACAATCGCGCCGGGGTCGAACGCGTGATGGGCTTCTGCGAAGACGACGTCGCGAAGAAGTTTCTCGATACGGTGCCGGGGATGGAGAAGTCGATCGTCGAGTCGGGGATCACGCTCTTCAAGTATTGGCTCGAGGTCAGCGCCGACGAGCAAACGCGGCGCCTGCGGTCGCGCATCGACGACGGCCGAAAAATCTGGAAATTGTCGGACATGGACTTGAAGTCGTACAGCCGCTGGTACGATTATTCGCGCGCTCGCGACGAGATGTTCGCGGCGACCGACACGCCCTGGGCGCCGTGGTACGTGTTGCGCTCCGACGACAAGAAGCGCGCACGGCTCAATCTGATCAGCCACTTCCTCGCGCGCGTTCCGTACAAAGAAATCTCGCGCGAGAAACCCAAGCTCCCCAAGCGTCAGGACCCCGGCGACTACAAAGACCCCGACTATCCGTTCAAGTACATACCCGAACTGTTCTAACCGTTAGCCGGCGCTCATCGCGAGCACGATCTTCCACTCGCGCGGGGTGACCGGCTGCACGGAGAGTCGCCCGCGGCGCACGAGCACCATCTCAGCGAGCTGCGGGTTCGCGCGCATGTCCTTCAGCGTGACCGGATGCGCGATCTCCGCTTCGTAGGCGACGTCGACCATCTTCCACACCGGACGCTCGGGCGTCGACTTCGGATCGAAGTAGGGGCTCTCGGGATCCCATGCGGTGAAGTCGGGATAGGCTTCCCGCACGACCTTGCAGATGCCGACCACCGCCGGCTCGGCGATGCTCGAGTGGTAGAAGAAGCCGAGGTCGCCGAGTTTCATCGCGAGCATGTGATTGCGCGCCTGGAAGTTGCGCACGCCGCTCCACTCCGTGCGCCCGTCGTGCTTCAACCGCTCCCAGCTGAACGCGGACGGTTCGGTCTTGAACAGCCAGTGCTGCGGCGCGCTCAGCCGTCGTCCTCCGGGGTCGCGAACGCCTTGAGTGCGGCCACGGAGGGACAGAAGTAGTACGCGCCCGTCAGCGGCGTGCTGAAGCGCGTCAGCGCGTCGCGCGGGCCGCCGATGCCGGCCATTTGCTCGAGCATTTCATGCATGCGGCGTTGGTCGGCGCTGAACCCGATGAAGAGCGTGCCGTGGTTCGAGACGTCGCCGTACGGCACGTTGCGGCGAAAGATCTTGAGCTCTTCGCCGTTCTGGTGCACCTTGGTGCGGGTGACGTGCGAATCGGCCGGCATCGACTCCTCGTCGAACTCGATGCTGTCGGGTTTGGTGCGGCCGATAACCTTCTCTTGCGTCTCTTGCGACAGCGCGGTCCATTCGGCGCTCTTGTGCACCCACTGCTGGAAGAGCAGGACGCTCCCGCCTTCGCCCGGGCCCCCGTCGATCAACGCGATCGACGGGGCATCGTAGAGCGTCGGGTTCTCGGTGCCGTCTTCGAACCCGGTCAAGTCGCGGCTGTGCCGGTACGACCAACCCGTGGTTTCGCGCGCCAGGGTCGCATACGGCGCCAGCGCCTTGAGCGCAGAGACGCCGAGGTCGAAGACGACGTCGTACGACGCGGCTGCGAACCAAACGAACAGGTCGCCCTGCGTCGCCGGCATCGTGTAGCCGTCCGGGCCGACGAGGGGCCCGTCGAACGCATGGACGTCGTCCGGCACTCCGCCGGGGACGAGGCTGCGCCACAGATCGGGACGATAGCCAACGACCATGTTGACCCCGCCGACGGTCGTGTGCGGGACGCGCAAGTCGGCGACCGCGGTCGCCAGACGCTGCGGCTCGGCGCCCGGTTTGAGCGCGAATTCGAAGAAACCGTGGGCCGCGTCGCCCAACGCAAAGATGCCGGTCTGTCCTACGATCATGATTTTCGGTCCGCGTTCTCCAAAGCGCTTAAACGCCGCTCGCTTTTGCTTCGTCGCTGGTCCGACCTGGTGGATTGGGCAGCGAAGTCACCGGTGCGGGAGCACGCGGCCTTCGAACCGCTCCATCGCCGCGCGCTGCGCCGGCGACCACGCGTTCGAGCGTTCACCGTCGTGGTGCACGGCGAAGGCGCGGGCGACCGTACGGATCGAGCCGTCGGCTCCGACCAGGGCTTGGTCCATCGTGAAACTCGTGCGCCCGAGCGCCGCCATGCGGCTGTGGAGGCGAAGGTTCTCGTCGTAGAAGCATTCGGCCACGTAGCGGATGCGAAACTCCGCCAGCACGTGGAAGAACGAGTACGCACGGTCCTGGTCGGGGTCGCCGACCGCGTCCAGATACTTCAGCCGTGAAAGTTCGAACCAGACCGGGTACGCGACGTTGCTGACGTGACCCGACGCGTCGGTCTCGCAGTACCGTACCTGCACGTCGACGTGAAAGTGAAAGGAACGAAGCCATTCGGCTTCGTTCCCCTTTTCGTAGAGTTCGAGGAGCACTCCGGGCTAGCGGAGTTGGATCGTCGGCGTGACGTCCTTGCCGGCGAACGCGCCGGCGAGCACGGTCTGCAGTTCGCCCTTTTCCGCCATCGGCCCGAGGATGTCGGTGTCGCCGTAGAACTTGCCTGCGATGAAAACCTTGGGCAGCGTCGGCCAATCGGTCATCTGCGCGAGCACTTCGCGTTTGGGCATGTCTTCGAGCACGTCGACCACTTCGAACGGATAGCCGAAGTGGTTGAAGAACTGGATCGTTTCGAGCGTGAAGCCGCAGCGTGGCGCGTCCTTGGTGCCCTTGCCGTATACCAGGATCGTGTGATCGCCGATCTCGCGCTCGATTTGCGCGCGCAGCGTGTCGGAATTCATTTGGCCTCCGTCTTGAGTTGTAACGCGTGGATGCGCCCGTCTTGCCGCGCCGTTTCGAGCGCGCCGTAGATCAGCCGGTGCTGATCGAGCAGCGGCATCCCCGAGAAGGCGCTCGAGCGAATGCGCACGTCGAGGTGGTCGCCCGTACCGGTCAGGTCGGTGACGACCACGTCGGCGTCGGGGAGCTTGGTGCGAATCATCGCGGTGATGGTTGCGTCGTCGATCATGCGGGCTTGTTGAGGTGAATCGGCGGCGTGTCGGCCGGCGTCAAGCCTACAAACCGCGCCGATTCGCGGATCGTTTCGGCCAAGGCAACCGGATTTTGCGCGATGAGGCGAGCGAGCCCCCCGGCGATCACCAAGCCGCTCACGGCCAAAATCACCGCCGGAGCCCCCTTAGCCTTGAGCGGCCCCAGTTCCAATCGGAAGGTGCGCGTGATGCGGGCGATGTCGCGACCGTTGAGCATATCCGCCGATTCGCCCACCCCCAACCGAGGCCTCTACCCCCGACCCAACGCCGGATGTGTCGAATCTGCCGCTGCATCGAATGCGCCGAGCGCGAAGCGCAAGGCGCCGTCACGGGGGCAGCCAATTTCCACCGCCATGAGTGAGTCAGTGCGCCAATTTGCCTGGGCCGTGCCCGCCGACTTCAATTTTGCCCGCGACGTGGTCGACGTGCTGGGGGCGCAGGACCGTCGCGGCTTGATCTTCATCGACAAAGCCGGCGCCAAGACCGAATACGGCTTTCCCCAGATCGCGGAGACGACGCGCAAATATGCCGCCGCGCTGCGCGACCTCGGGATCGGCAAGGGCTCGCGGGTGATCGTCGTGCTGCCGAAGATCCCCGACTGGCTCTTCGTCATGGTCGCGCTCGACCGGCTGGGCGCGGTCGCGATCCCCTGCGCCGAGCAACTGCGCGCCAAGGATTTGCTCTTCCGCGCCAATCATGCCGAAGCGACGGCGATCGTCGCGCACCCGACCAACGCGGCGGAGGTCGACCTGCTGCGCCCCGACGCGCAGACCCTCGCGACCTACATCGTCGCCGGCGGGGTCGCCGAGGGCTGGGTGGCGCTCGACCCGCTCGCGGCCGCGGCCGAACCGTTCGCCGGCGAGCCGACCAGCGCCGACGACATGGCGTACATCGTCTACACGAGCGGCACCACCAAGGATCCCAAGGGCGTCGTGCACGCGAAAGCCTACACCTGGGCCAAGCGCATGCAAGCGCAGCTGTGGTTCGACTGCAAGCCAAGCGACGTCGTGTGGTGCACGGCCGGCACCGGCTGGGCGAAATCGTTGTGGAACGTGCTGCTCGGGCCGTGGTCGTGCGGCTCGGCGATCGTGCTCGACGAGGGCGCCTTCGATCCCGCGCAGCGCATGGACATGATCCGCGACCTCGGCGTCAGCGTGCTGTGCCAAGCGCCCACCGAGTACCGGCTCGAGGTGAAGCTCGAAAACCTCGGCACGCGCTGGAAACTGCCCCAGCTGCGGCACTGCGTTTCGGCCGGCGAGCCGCTCAATCCCGAGGTGATCGCGATCTGGAAGAAGGCCTTCGGCCTGACGATCCTCGACGGGTACGGGCAGACCGAAAACACCCTGCTCGTCGCCAACCTGCCCGGCATGGACGTGCGGCCGGGCTCGATGGGCAAGCCGACCCCCGGCCACGAGGTCGCGGTCGTCGATGCCGAGGGCGCGGTTTGCGAGCCGGGCGAGATCGGCGACATCGGCCTGCGCGGACAGCCACCCTCGCTGTTCCGCGGTTACTACAAGAACGAGGAAGAGACGCGCGCGAGCCGCCGCGGGGAATGGTACCTCACCGGCGACCGCGCGCAGGTCGACGACGACGGCTACTTCTGGTTCGTCGGCCGCTCCGACGACGTCATCTCGTCGGGCGCCTACCGCATCGGACCGTTCGAGGTCGAGAGCGCGCTGATCGAGCACCCGGCGGTGATGGAAGCGGCCGTCGTCGGCAGTCCGGACGCCGACCGCGGCAACATCGTCAAGGCGTTCGTCGTGCTGCGCCCGGGATTCGACGCATCGCCGGCGCTCGTCAAGGAACTTCAAGACCACTGCAAGCGCGTGACCGCGCCGTACAAGTATCCGCGCGAGATCGAGTTCGTCGCCGAGTTGCCCAAGACGCGCTCGGGTAAGATCCGCCGCGTCGAACTTCGGCAGGCGGAATTGCGCAAGAAGGGCGCGACCGCCGCGAGCGGGTTCGTTTGATGCGCGCGGTACGCTTGCACGAACTCGGCGGCCCGGAGAAGCTCGTCGTCGACGAAATTGCCGACGCCGTCCCTGGGCCCGGCGAGATCGCCGTGCGGATCGCCCGCGCCGCCTTCAACCGCCGCGACGTCTTCATCACGCAGGGGCTCTACCCGGGCATCCAGCTGCCCAAGACGCTGGGCTCCGACGGCTGTGGCACCGTGGCCGCACTGGGCGAGGGCGTCAGCGGGCCGGCGCCGGGAACGCCGGTCGTCATCAATCCGTGTCTGGGTTGGGGTGACGATCCCAACGTGTGGCGCCGTGACGCTTCGGTGCTCGGGATGCCGCGCGACGGAACCTTCGCCGACCTGTGCGTCGTGCCGGCGGAGAACGTGTTCGCCAAGCCCGCGCATCTCAGCGACGACGAGGCCGCCGCGTTGCCGCTGGCCGGGCTGACCGCGTATCGTGCGCTGTGCACGCGCGGCCAGGTCGCGCCCGACGACGCGCTCTTGATCACCGGAATCGGCGGCGGGGTGCAGACCTGCGTGCTGCTGTTCGCCAAGGCGCTCGGCGTGCAGACGATCGTCGTCACCTCGAGCAGCGACGAAAAACTCGAACGCGCTAAGACGCTCGGCGCCGACGTGACGATCAACTACGCGACCGATCGCGACTGGCACAAGACGGCACGCAAAGCGGCCGGCAAGGACGGCCCGACGCTGATCGTCGACAGCGCGGGCGGCGAGACGTTCGCCAAGTGCCTCGACATCGCGGCCTACGGCGCGCGCGTCGTCACGTACGGCGGCACGAACGGCGAGACGACGATCCGGCCGTTCTCCCTGTTCTGGAAGATGCTCGACGTGCTCGGCACGTCGATGGGCAGTCCGCACGATTTCAAGAGCATGCTGCATCTCGTCGAGCGCAACGGCATCCGCCCGGTCGTCGATTCCGTCGCCTCCATGGCCGGCGTCGTGGCGGCCGCGCAGCGGATCGCCGAGAGCAAACAGTTCGGCAACGTCGTGTTGGCGATCGCATGAAGGCGTTGCGTTTCATCGTGCCGCTCGCGTTGGCGCTGTGCGTCGCCGCCGCCGCGCCCGCGAGCGCCGCATCGTCGGCGAACGTCTACGACGCCTGGCCACCCGCCGACTGCGCGCAGCTGGGCACATCAGTGCAGCACGCGCTGCGCCGCACCGTGCCGGTTTCGTCCACGACCGTCAGCCTCAAGCAGAATCCGCGCAACATCGCGACCTCGTGCAGGGTCCGCGTGAAGGGGCTGACCGCAGTCGACTACGCGACGATGGACGCGCTGCTGGCGCCGATCGACAAGATGCTGGTCGCACAGGGCTTCGTCCAGAACGTGGGCCTCGACGCCGACGGGCCGACCGGCATGGTGCGCGTCTACTACGGGCGCCCCGCGCAGAAGATCGTCGAAGTCGACATCCGCCAGGAGCGCACGTCGGGATCGTGCCCCGGAAACGAGCCGATCGCGAGCTGCTTTGCTTCGGTGCCGAAAAGTCAGCTCGCGTACGACCTGCGGATCGACGCCGCCCAGCGCTAGGCGCGGCTAGCCGGCCAGCGCGTAGCGGTCGAGTTCGGGTTCGGCGACGGTGCCGAGTTCGGCGGCGGCGACCGCGGCCGTGTGCGCGTCGGCGATGCGCGCCAGGTTCGGCTGCAGGATCGTGCGCTCGTCGTCGGTCGCGGGGCGCGCCGCGGCGTGCTTGCGCACCCGGCCCTCCGCTTCGAGCGCAACCAGATACGCGAGCAGCTGGCGCCCGGCGGCGGGCCAGAGCACGCGCGGATAGCCGGCGTAGATCGCCTCGACGAGCTGCGGGATCGTCGCCTCGCCGTGCGCGAGTTGCGCGACGAGTTGCCGTTCGCGGTCGTGGCGGTGCGCGACGTATTCCGCGAGCTTCGCCCGCGGATCGGTCACTTCGGGCCCGTGGCCGCCGTAGATGCGCAGGGCGTCGCCGTGCTCGCGCGCGAGCCGGTCGAGGGTGCGCTGATACGGGCGCATCGCCGCGTGCGGCGGGGCGATGACGACGAACCCTTCGCCGATCACGACGTCGCCGGTGAACAGCGCGCGCTCGTCCTCGAGCACGAACACCAGGTGGTCGAAGGTGTGCCCGGGCGCGTCGACGGCGCGGATCGCGATGTCGCCGAACGTCATCCGCTCGCCGTCGCCGAGCGTACGGTCGTGCGGGAAACGCGCGTCCGGGTGCGCGTAGACCGGCGCGCCGGTGCGTTGCGCCAAGAGCGCGGCCGCAGGCGCATGGTCGGGGTGCCCGTGGGTCACGAGGATCGCGCCGATCGACGCGCCGCGCGCGCGGGCCGCGGCTTCGATTTCGGCGATGTGGCCTTCAATCGGCGGCCCCGGGTCGACCGCGACCGCGCCCCGGGTGCCGAACACGAGGTACGAGTTCGTTCCGCTCAGGGTCATTGGCGACGGGTTGGGGGCGCGCACGAGCGCGACCCGCGGGCTGAGGGCTACCACAGATCGCGCGCTTCGTCCGGGAGTTCTTCGGGCAACTCGAGCGTGCGGCTCGGCATGACCGCTACGACGTCGCTCGCGCGCGCATGCGCGAGCAGGCCGTCGATCGTCGGGAAGCGCGCCAGCCGCTCGAGATGCTTGATCGTCGGAAAGATCATCGCAAACGTGCCCGTTCGATGCCGTTCGAGGGCGTCGCCGGGCGCGATCCACAGGCCGTCATGGGTCTCGGTTTCGTCGGCTTCGGCTTCCTGGCCCGGTGGCGCGAGCGCGAGAAAGAAGTGCGCATCGTACCGGATCGGTTCGACCTCGGGCGTGATCCAGCGCGAAAAGTACACCAGTGCACGAGCGTCCGCATACAGATCGAGGCTTGCGAGCAAGGCGGCGAAATCGAGGTTGGGGTCCCGCAGGAGCCTCGCACGGGCGGCTGCCAAATCGACGGCGCGGGGGTTCGCCGGATTGCCGCGGGCGTCGCAGGCGAGCAACAGGCCGGCTTCCTCGAACGACTCGCGGACGGCCGCGAACGCGGGCGCGGGCTCGGCCGCGAGGTGCTCCAAGCCGAACCAGCGGGCGGCGGCTTCGGGGCTGCCGTCGGCCGCATCGACGCCTCCTCCGGGAAAGACGTACATGTCGGGGACGAAGCTGGCGCGAGCGCTCCGGCGCACCATCAGCACGGCGTAACCGCCCGGCCGCTCGCGCAGGAAAATGACTGTCGCGGCCGCGCGCGCCGCCACCGGCAGGCGCTCATTCACAGCGGGAACCTAGCATTGCACGGTAGCGTTGCACCATCATGATCATTCGCCTTTTCGCCGTCATCGTCGCGATCTCGCTCTTGGCCGGGGCAGTCGAGAGCGCGGAAGCCGACGCGCCGGCGTCGACCGGCGGCATCACCATGCCTGCCCTTCCGCCCTCGATCACCGCGATCGCGAACGATCCCATCGTGCAAAGCGCCATCGGCGAGTTGAAAGCGCTGCACGCGCAGCAGCTCAACACCGCCAACGGAACCGTTTGCTACTTCCACCGCTACGATCTGCAAGTGCAGACCGGAACCGATACGTACCGCGACATCCACTTGCACCAGGGGACGGTGATCTATCCGCGCGGCGCCAAGCTCGGGCCGGGCATGGCGGTCGTCGCCCACGGAGCGAGCCAGCCCGACGGTTCCCTCGACGCCGACATGGTAACGGTCAAGAGCTAAAGCGGGCCGGCGCCGCACGCAAGAGGCGCGCCCCGCGGGCTCGAAATCCGCGCCATGCGAATAGCGCTCGGCAGCGACGAGGCGACGGCGATGACGCAAGCGCTCGAGGCCGCCTTGCGCGAGCGCGGACACCAGGTGCTCGCGCGCGGCGCGGTCGCCGGCGGCACCGAGCCGTGGCCGAGCGTCGGCCGGGCCGTCGGTGAAGCAGTCGCGTCGGGGCGTGCGGATCAGGGCATCGTCTGTTGCTGGACCGGCACCGGCGTCACGATCGCGGCGAACAAGGTGCGCGGCGTGCGCGCGGCGTTGTGCGGCGATGCGGCGACCGCGAGCGGCGCCCGGCGCTGGAACGATGCGAACGTGCTCGCGTTGAGCCTGCGGGCGACATCGGTTCCGGTGGCCCTCGAGATCCTCGAGGCTTGGTTCGCGACCGAACCGAGCGACGACGCATCCGACCGCGCGGCGATCGCCGACGTCGAAGGCGTCGCGCGATGAGCGAACTTGGCTCGGGCGCGTGGCTCCTGGTCGCGGCGGTTGCCGCGGTCGGCGTGCTCCACACGATCGTGCCCGACCATTGGGCACCGATCTCGCTGCTGGCGCGCCAGCAAGGATGGTCGACCGGGCGCGTCGCCCGCACGGCGGCGATCGCCGGGGCCGGCCACACGGTCTCGACCTTGCTCATCGCGGTCGTCGTATGGACGATCGGCGCCACGTTCGCGCGCTCGTTCGGCAACGTGCTCGCACTGGTTTCGAGCCTCGCGCTGATCGGCTTCGGCCTTTGGATCGGCATCGGCGCGTGGCGCGAGATCCACGGCGGGCACGGCCACGATCACGACCACGGGCACTCGCACTACGGGCACGCGCACGTGCATCGCCACGATGACGGTCCCGAGCACCGCCATTGGCACGAGCATCATGCCGACGACTGGCACGCGGTCGACGGGACGCTCGCGCTCGCGCCGCCGGCCCACGCGCACGGCCACGAAACGTCGTCGCGCACCGCGCTGCTCTTGATCTTGGGATCGTCGCCGATGGTCGAAGGCATTCCGGCGTTCTTCGCGGCCGCGAAGTACGGGCCGGCGCTGCTCGCGACGATGTCGGTCGTCTTCGCCGTGACGACGATCGCCACGTATGTCCTGCTCTGCACGACGTCGGCCGCCGGGCTGCGGCGCGTCGACCTCGGGCCGGTCGAGCGCTACGGCGAGGTGCTCAGCGGGGCGTTCATCGCCCTGATCGGGCTCATCTTTCTCGTCTTTCCCGTCCTGTAGGCGTCTACGTTGTAGACATTCACATCCGAAGCGCGGCGCCGGCGCGTCTTTTGGGGACAGAGCGGCCAAGCTTGTCTCCGCAGGACGGGAGTTCCGATGCGTTCAGCCACGGCGCGGGTGAGGTAGATGCTCGCCGCGTTGAGTCTTTTTCTCGCCACGGCCGTACCGTGGCCGACCCTGGGTGCCGTCGGAACACCGCCGCCGCCATCGACCGCGACGCCGAGCCCCTGTGCGAGCGGCCTGCCGAGTCCCGGGCGAGGCGCGCACGCCGCCGCAACGCCGGCTCCTTGCCCGAGCGGAACCGCGCTCCAGCAAATCGGGAAGGTCACGACCGTCGGACGCAACGCCAACCTCGTTGGCAAGGCGCTGGCCGCGTCGGAAGGGACGATCAGTCAGCAAGAGATCGAGACCCGCCCCCTCTTGCGCCCCGGCGAACTGCTCGAGACGATTCCCGGGCTCGTGATCACCCAGCACAGCGGCGAAGGGAAGGCCAACCAATACTATCTGCGCGGCTTTCAGCTCGACCACGGGACGGATCTCGAGAGCACGATCGGCGGCATCCCGATCAACCTCGTATCGCACGCGCACGGCCAGGGCTATTCCGACATCAACTGGCTCATGCCCGAACTCGTCAGTTACGTCGAGTTCAAGAAAGGGACGTACTACGCCGACCAAGGCGATTTCTCGACCGCGGGCTCGTACCAGATCTACTTCCGCGACACGATCGCGCCCGTCACCGAATTCGGCATGGGCGACTACGGCTACGACCGGTTCTTCACCGCCGGCTCACCCGCGGTCGGCAGCGGCCACTTGCTGTACGGAGTCGAGGTGTACCACGACAACGGGACGCTGCAGAAGCCGGATGAGTACCAAAAGTTCAACGGCATGCTGCGCTACAGCCTGGTCAAGGAGCGGGACGCCTTCGGCGTCAACGCGTTTGCCTACGACGGCGCATTCAATTCGAGCGATCAGATTCCCCAGCGCCTCGTCACCGCCGGTCTTCTCAACCCCAACGGGTACATCGACCCGACGGACGGCGGAAACACCTACCGCTACGCGCTCTCCACCCAGTGGCAGCACCAAGATCCCAACGGCACGACCCGCTTCAACGCCTACGGCGTCTACTATTTTCTCGACCTCTTCTCGAATTTCACGTACTACCTCTACGACGCCAACAACTACTGGAACGAGACCGCCAACCCGATCACGTGCAACGCGGCGTTCAACACGTGCGCCCCGAATACCGGAGCGGCGCTCCGCGCTCCGAACTACTCCTCGTACTGCCCCGCGTACACGGCTCCCGCCGGCGCGACCCCGGGCTCGCTGACGCCGGTCGCATATGATTTCCAGTGCGGCGATCAACGCGAACAGGAAGACCAGCGCTTTTATTCGGGGTTCGATTTTGCGCGCACGTTCACGACCCCCGGTTCGGTCACGACGCTCGGCGCGGACACGCGAAACGACAATATCTCCACGCTCGGTCTCTTTCTGACTCAGGGTCGCGTCCGGCTTCCCGGGGGGACGCTCAGCGACGATCACGTCGTCGAGCGCGGCTCCGACGTCTACCTCGATTCGGTACTCACGTACAAGACGAAGCTGCGCCTCAATCCCGGAGTGCGCCTCGATTACTACACGTTCAAAGACATCGCATACGATCCCAACAACAGCGGGACCGGCAGCGCGGCGCTGGTGAGCCCGAAGATGAACGTCGCTTACGCCTTCACGCCGCACAGCGAAGCCTATCTGGATTTCGGCGACAGCTTCCATTCCAACGACGTTCGCAGCGTGACCTACGTCGACGATCCGCAAACGCACGCGCCGTTCGACTCGACCGGGGCAACCGTCGGGCAAAATCCGCTGCTGAACAGGTCGGTCGGCGAAGAGGTCGGCTACCGCTATTCGGCGCCCAGACTGACGACGACGCTCGCGCTCTTCGAGTTGTACCAAGCCGACGAACTGATCTTCGACGGCGACCACGGGACGACGTCGCTCGGTGGTCCGACGCAGCGCAAGGGTATCGAATTCACCAACTATTTCTCGCCGGTAAAATGGCTGACGCTCAACGGCGACTTCGCGACGACGACCGCACGATTTCTCGACAACCCCGGCGGCCAAGGCACGGGCGTGCCGGAATCGCTCAACACGGTGATCTCGCTCGGAGCGGTCGCCGACGACCCCAAGTTTTCGACGACGCTGCAAATGCGCTATTTCGGCCCGCGGGTGCTCGACACGCAGGGCACGGCGGTCTCACCGCCTTCGACGATTTGGAATTTTCAATACATCGCGAAGATCAACAAGAAGAACCGCCTGACGTTCGACGTGTTCAACCTGTTCAACGCGAACGTGCCGGACGTGACGTACTACTACAACTCTTGGCTGCCGTACGACGCGAAGAATCCGGCCAATGCGAACAATCCGGCGATCAATCCGGCGCTCGGCGCCAACATCGACGGCAGTCCCGGATTTCCCGGCAGCGCAGGCGTCGCCGACTACCACTTTCATCCGGCGACGCTGCGGGTCTTCCGCCTGACCTACTCGATCAAACCGTAACCGTCACGGGCTTCCGTTGCGGCCGGCGGACGCCGGCTTTCCGAGGGGGAGGGGAGAAGCCGTCGGCCTCGAGCCAGCGTTCGACGTGGGCGACGTAGTCGGCCCCGAACGTGTCGTCGAGCGCCCGCCGGTAAATCGCGTAGCCGGTGCCGTCGCCGTTGCGCAGGGCCGCTTCCAAGGTGCGCTTGTGGATCGCCATGTAGCCTTCACGCAAACGCAGCCCGCCGTGCACGAGCGCCACGAGCACTTCGCTCGCCGAACGCTCGGGATGGAGGGCGAGGCGGCTCGCCAGCCATTCGTCGAGCGGAAGCGGAAGGCGCACCGACCTGGTCGGGCCGGTCGCGCCTGATCCCTTTGCGCGCGGCACCCTTCGCTAATCGCCCTTCCTATACGGGTGGGTGCCCTCGCGGTCGTGCGAGTGCTCCACCCCGGAGTGCTCGTGCGATTGGCGCGTGCCGTCGGACTGCATCTCGTGCGAGCGCGCGTCGTCGTCGTGGCGGTGACCGTCCTCCGCACGATCGGGCGCGCTCTCTTCGTGCTCGTGCCGATGGTCGAACTCGCCGTGCTCGTGCGCGTGGGCGTGTTCCGTGCCGTCCGCGTGCGTATGCACGTGTGAATGGGCGTCGCCGCTCTCGTGGTCAGTCATTGATGAACCCCGCGAAAAAAGCCCGAAGGCCGCGCTTACGCGCGGCCTTCGAATATGTACCCCGGTGGATCTTGCGGAGTCATTCCGCCCTCCTGCTCGGGAGAGAAGCGAGTTGTAACCTCGAGGTTCGCATATCTTAGCACACGCCATCCATGAGGGCACAATAGAGGCAATTCGCATATATCACGAAGTCACAAGCGCCCGGGTGTTGCGGACCGCCATGGTGTGGATCTCGTCCTCGGAGAAGCCCGCGGCAAGGAATCGATCGGCCATGAGTGCCAGGCCGTCCTCGCAGGGGCGTCCGTCTAGTTGGCCGAGGTCCGTCGAGAAGTACGAGTGCTTTGGTCCCACTGCGCGAACGTTGGCGAACATTTCATCCCACGTGCACTTGCCGGTTTCGGCCGTCGAGAAACACCGTTCCATGAGGGCGCCCTTGGCTGCAAGCGCGCTCTGGTCTGCAGCGGAGATCCGTTGTGAGGGAAACTCCGGATGTGTGACGACGATCTTGCCGACACCGGCTTGGAGCGCTCCTTCGACGACGGCGAAGATCTCGTCGCGACCCAAATGCCCGGTAGCGAGGACCATGCCGTACCTCGCAACGACGCCCAGTACGTCGCGGGTTTCCGGAAGCAACGCGCCCTCGTCGTCGACGACGCGCACGGGTTCGTTCCGAAATCCGCGCGCTTTGAGGTCGTGCTGTAAGCGCGCCCAACTCGGCAGGATCGCGCCGGGCGCCGGTGGCGTCCTGCCCGCCGGCTCGTTCTGCGCATCGAAGGTCGGCAACCAGACGATGCGGGCGTGCTCGCGGGCGGCGATTTCGACCGCGAGCGCGTTGATGCCGCCGACGGGCGAGTTGAGTACGATCGCACCGACGACGTCGACGCCGCTCAACTTCCCGACGATCTGAGCGCGCTCTGCGGTCGGCGTGTAGTGCGACTTCAGCGCGAAGCCCGCGAGCCCGCGCTCGCGATGGAGCGCGGCGAGCGCGAGGTCGTCGGTGCGGCGTTCGATGACGTCCGGATTGACGTGCACGTGCAGGTCGTAAGCCCCCCGGACGATCTCGGTTGCTTTGGGAGACGGCATGGCCGCGGGGGCGGGTCCTTCCGCCGGCCCGGCGCAGACGTTGCACATTTAGGAGCCGAAGGCCGTCATCGTTCGTTGGTCACCTTCCATCGCATCAGCCTTCCTTGGGCGCGGGTCAGCAATTCATTGAGGGCCGTAGCGACGATCATCAGCACGAAGAGCGCAGCGAACACTCCGGTCGAATCGAATTGCCCGGCCGAATGTTGGACGAGGTATCCCAAGCCACGATTGCTTGCGACGATCTCGCCGACTACCGCGCCGATCAGCGCGTAGGGCACGGCGACCTTCAAACCGACGAAGATCCAGCCGAGCGCGCTGGGCAGCACGACACGCCGCAGGATGTCGGCGCGCCCGGCGCCCATGATGCGCAGCACGTCGACGAGGTCTTGATCGACTTCGCGCACGCCCGCGTACGTGTTGAAGAAAACGAGGAAGAACACGGTGATGGCTGCGAGCGCGATCTTCGATTGCAGGCCGATGCCGAACCAGAGGATGAACAGCGGCGCGAGCGCGACCTTGGGCAGGCTGTAGAGGGCGACGATCAGCGGATCAGCGACCGATCCGAGGGTGCGGTTTTGCCCGAGCGCAAATCCGAGCACGATGCCACCCGCGGCACCGATCAGCAGCCCCCACAGCGCGGCTTCCAAGGTGATGACGGTGTTGAACAGCAGCACGCCGGAGAGGGTCCATTCCCACAAGCGCTGCGCGATCGCACTGGGGCGGCTGATGAAGAAAGGGTCGACGACGTGCGAGAGCAGCTCCCACGCGGCAAGCAGCCCGACGATGAGCAGCGTGCGAAACGCGAAGAGCCGGATGCCCGCGACCGGCGTGCGTGGCGCGTCCTCGTCGACGATGCCGTCGCGTTTGGCCGTCGAAACGACGTCGCCCAACACTGCGCTCACAGAGACTCACCGCGGCGCAGATCCTCGGCCAGGGCGCTCCAGACCGCGTCGAAGTGGTCGCCGAAGCGCGGATCGCGCCGGACCGTGAAGACGTCGCGCGGCCGCGGCAGATCGATCGGGATGACGGCTTTGATCGTGCCGGGCCGCGCCGAGATGACGACGACGCGGTCGGCGAGCGTCACCGCTTCGTCCAGATCGTGGGTAACAAAGACGACGGTCTTGCGCGATGCCTGCCAGATCCGCAACAGTTCGTCCTGAAGGATCAGCTTGAGTTGCGCGTCAAGCGCGCCGAACGGCTCGTCCATCAGCAGCGTTTGGGGCTCGTACACGAGCGTGCGCGCCATCGCGGCGCGCTTGCGCATGCCGCCGCTGAGTTCGTGCGGATAGTGGCGTTCGAAGCCTTGCAGTCCGACGACCTCGATCAGGCGCGCGACCGTGGCCTTGCGCTCGGGCGCGGGCACGCGGCGCACTTCGAGTGCGAGTCCGACGTTGTCTTGCACGCACAGCCACGGCAGCAAGCCGTCCTTCTGGGTCAGATATCCGACGCGCGTGTTGACGGTCGTGACCGGCTGGCGAGCGTACGCCACGCAACCGCCGCTGGGCCGCATGAGGCCGGCCGTCATGTTGAGCAGGGTGCTCTTTCCGCATCCGCTCGGCCCGACGATTGCCAGAAACTCGCCCTCGGATACGTCGAGCGTAACCCCGCCGAGCGCCTCGAACGGCCGGCCGCTCTTCCAGAAACGTTTGCGGACGTCGCTCCATTCGATGAGGGCGGAGCTCAATGTTGCTTAACGCCGTCGGCGAACCGGTTGGTCGCGACCGCATCGAACGGAACGTTCGGCGCGGGTTCACCCGGTTTGGTCATGAAGTTCACGACCGCGGCTACGCCTGAGCGCGTTATCGCGGGCGTCTTGGCGTACGCCGGAAGATTGCCGGCGAAGGCGAGGTCGAACGTGGCCGCGTCGAGACTTGCGAAATACGGGCGGATCGCTTCTTTTGCCGCCGCCGGATCAGTTTGGATCAGGCGCTCGGCTCGCGCCAGCCCGCGCGTGAATGCGAGTGCGACCGGTGCGTTGGCGGCCAAGTATTCTCTCGTCGCCATGACGGCGATGAAGAAGCCGCGTAATTCCGGCACCTGACCCCGCGCGAGGTCGACGAGCGAGATCGCGGTGCCGTCTGCGATCGCGCGATCGGGCGCCGGCGAGGCGAACATCATCGCGTCGATGGCCCCTTGGTGGATCGCGGCGAGCGCCGTCCCCTCGTCGTGCAGCGCGACGATCTCGACGTCGCGGTCGGGGTCCATCTTTCCGTAGTGTACGAGCAGCCAGCGCACCAAGTCGTCGGTCGCGCTACCCGGTGAAGTGATGCCGATGCGTGTCCCGCGCAAGGCCTTGATGCGATCCGTAAGGCTCGTGCGCGGGCCGATCCCTTTCTTGAGCGCTACGTCCTTGCGGATCACCAGGTGCTGTGCCGATTCGTCCTGCACGGCCGCGAAGGCTAGCAGCGGATGTCCTTTGACGGCCGCCTCGACGTTGACCGAAAAGGCCGCGACCGCCATCTGCGCGCTTCCTCCGATAAGGCCCGCGAGTGCCTGGCCGCCGCCGCTGACGAGGGTCACCTGCAGATCCAGTCCCTCTTGAGCGAAGTAGCTCTTCGCTCGTGCGACGTAGATCGGCCCGTAGAGCAGTGACTCGGTTCCCTGCAGAAGGACGGCGGTCCCGAGCGACGGCACCGGCGACGGGGCTGCTCCGAGGAGACACGCGGCCGACGTGCTCGCCATCACCCGCAGGGCGTCGAGCCGCTTCATCGGGCGCTGCCGGCGGCGACGGCCGAGAAACTCGCGGCGACTTCCCGCGGGCTGCCCGACACCGCGAAGCGATCGACCGCGTCGACGACCGCGTCGAGCGATCCCGCCTCGAGGAACCCCGCCCCGGCGGCCCGGAAGAGCCTGATCGCATCGTCGAATGCCAGCGGCCGGCCGGGCGCCCCGAGTGGGCGCCCGACGGCGGCGACGCGCTCGGAGCCGTCGCGCAACCGCACCGTTACCCGTGCGGGCACCACCTCGTCCGTCGTCATCGCTTCGACGGCAGCATCGACGCGGCACTCAGTCGCCCGCGCGATGCGGCGTACGGCGGCGTCGTCGAGCCGAGCCTGATAGTCGTCGACGGATAGCGGGGCGCCGGGGCCGCGTTCGTTGGCCAGCACGAGCGCGAGCGCAACGGTGAACGGAAGGCTCATCTGCGCTGCCGAGCAGTCGGGTGGATCGGCTTGCGTCAACCGGCCGGCGATCACGCTCGGGATCGCTGCATCGATCGCCAGCACGTCGGCAGGATCGATCGGCGCTTGGCGCACCAGGTCGAAGATCGCCTCGACCGAGGCTTGCAATCGCGCGCTCGTCGCGTGCGGCTTGAGGGTGACCTCGGCCAACTTGTAGCGCTCGCCGAGTTCATCGAAGAGCCGCTCCGGGACAAACGCGTCGGCGTATGCGTGGGCGAAACCGGCTTGGCCCTCGAGGACATCGAGCGGTCCGTCGACACCGGATTGCGCGAACAGCGCCGCCAACACGCCGGCCTCGGATGCCCGCCCGGCGTGAATCCGCTTCACCGACGATCCTGAGTAGTAGAATTGAGCGAGCCCCCCGGCCATCGAGCCGGCCGTCCCGAGGGTGCCGGCCAAGCGTCGCGGATCGGTCCCGAACAGCTTGGCCGCGGCAACCGCGGAACCGAACACGCCGACCGTACCGGTCGCCTGAAAACCGCGCCGGAAGTGGGACGGCTGCACTGCCAGCGAGATGCGGATCGCCACCTCGTAGCCGGCTACGATCGCCGCCAGCGTCTCGCGCCCGTTTGCGCCGGCCCGTTCCGCGGCCGCGAATGCGGCCGGGATGATGACCGCGCCGGGATGGAACATCGATCCGACGTGAGTGTCGTCGATGTCTGCGGCGTGCCCGAAGCACCCGTTGACGAATGCCGCGCGCGCCGCGTCGGTGCGGTCGCCGAACACCAGCACCGTGCTCGTCGCCGCGCCGCCCAACTCTCGCGAGGCCTCGCGAATCGCACTGCCCCAAGGAGTGCGCGCGCCGATCACGGCCGCGCGCATGAAGTCGAGCACCAGCGTGCGTGCGAGGGCGGCGACGTCGGCCGGTAAATCTTCGTAGGTAAGGTGCGACGCCCAACCGGCAAGGCGCAGCGTCGCGCCGGACTCAATTGCCACCGCGATCCTCCGTTTCTGCGATCGCCCGGCTCACGGCCCGGCTCATCCGGCCGGCGGTCGGAATGCCCATCGACTTTCCGCCGGCGCCGCCGCAGCACACGACGATCAACTCGTCGGGATGCGAAAGGATCGGCACCATGTCGTCCGGTTCGGGGCGATCGAGCCATTTGGGAAATTTCGGCCCGAGCGACTTGCCGCGTCCCGTCACGAGGCGCCAAGGCTGCCGCGCCTTGTCGTAGATGAAGAGCTTGACGTCGCTCTTCGACCAGCCGTCGGCCGCGATATAAGCGGCGTGCTCGGGGCCGAGCGCGAGCACCGGCTCGCCTTGCGAGTACAAGTTGTTCGAGCCCAGCGCCGACAGCGTCGATGCGCAGGTCGTCAAGATCTCCCGTGCATGGGTCGCAAAATTGTCGGTCATGCTGTGCGGCGCTTCCGCATTGACCATCGTGACGACGCTCTGTTCGGTCCTGAACCCGCGCTCGACGTGGAGCGGCTCCCAGGGATTGCTCTCCTCGTCCTCGGCGATGCAAAAGCTGAACTTGCCGGGATGGCCGTGCTGCGACATATCGGTCACTCCGGGAATTGCGCCGCCCAGATTCATCAGGATCAGGCGCACCGCCCGTCCGATCGTGGCATTGGCGCGCCAACCCGGGCCGAAGACACCGGTGCGGCTATTGATCCCCACGCGCCTTGCGATCGGTCCGTTGACGATCATCAGCGGAGCTCCGGCGTGGGTCGTAATCTGCCGGTGGTAGAGCCCATACGCCGGATCGGCCAACGCTTCGATCGCGGCGACGACGACCGGGAGATACTCCGGCAGGCAACCCGCCATGACCGCGTTCGCAGCGATCTTGGCGACCGTAGCCCGCCCTTCCAATGGCGGAAGAACCGCCACGAGCGCTTCGGGATCGCGGCCGGTCGCCGCCACCGCGGCGGCGACGAGCGACGGGAGGGGCGGTACGACCGGCAGCCCATCGGTCCACCCGGCATCGAAGAAGAACTCCATGGCCTCTGCCGGCGTGTCGGGCACCTCAACGATCGCCGGAGCGCCGGTGCGACCGGCCTGCCGGTCGGCAACGGGCGTTGTGAAGCCGGCGACAACGGCTGCGAGGGCGGCGTCGGCCTTCGCCTCCACGCCCGAGGCGGTCGCCGCGCCGACGGGATGGGCGATGCGCGCGATCGGCAAGGCCGGCAAGCCGCGTTGGCCTGCCAACGCCGCCCCCACGGGAGCGAACGTCTCGCTCAAGAGGGTGACGGTCGGAACGCCGCGGCGTTCCAGTTCGACGGAGTCGTGGACACTCCACGACGTGCTAGATCCTCAATGGCCGACGCCGTTGAGCACGAACGCGCACCGCTCGGCGATCTCGTCGAGGAACGGCGCGGGCGTCGCGGGGTAGCGCTTGTTCCACCAGAGGACCGCGGAGGCACCAAAGCGATCGGCAAGCTGCTTTCCGAGCCGCTCCATGACGACGTCGGAATACTCCTTGCCGTTGATCAGGACGCCCAGTGTCCCGCCGCCGTGCTGCGGACGGGGCGCCGGCGCTATGGGAGTGCCCGACGCCTGCGCGATGGGACTGACGACTTCCGTCATGGCGGCTACCTCAGGTGGGCGCTTCGGTCGAGGGGAGTGGAGCAAGGCCCGGCAGCGCCCACGTCAAGTCGCGCGTGTGCCCGGCCAACGTGACCCGGAATTCGAAGCGGTCCGCGCGATAGTAGAAGACGGCGTAGACGAGCGGCTGTTCGTCGGTGGAATAGGTGACGCGCTCGCACACGAGAACGGCGCCTCCCGGCGCGAGTTCCAGGGCCGCGGCGACATCGGCCGGAGCCGCTTCGGCGCGGATGCTCTGCACGGCGCGGCCGGTGTGCAAACCCAAACGGGGCAGGATCTCGAAGATCGGATGCTGCTCCAGATCGTTGCGCGCAAGCTGCGCGCCGATGCCGGGCGGAACCGACAGGAGCGCGACCGCGATCGGGCCGGTCTCCGCTGCGTGGACCCGGCGCAAGAACAGGACGTCCTCGCCGCGCTCGAGGGCGAGGGCTCGGCGGGCGTCGTCCGCCGGCGGCGCAAAGCCGTACTCCAGTATGCGCGAATGCGGGGCGAGCCCGTGTTCGGACAGCGTTTCGTCGAGGGTTTCGAGGCGCGCCAGCACCTGCCGGACGCGGGGCGGACGCACGAACGACCCAACACCCTGACGCTTGAGGACGAGGCCTTCGCCCTGCAAGGTGGCCAGGGCGCGTCGAATCGTCAGCCGGCTCACCCCGAACTCCAGGCCCAACTCCTGCTCCCCCTTGAGACGCTCACCCGCCGACAGGGTGCCGTTGAGGATGCGATCTCGGAGGCGTTCGGTCACTTGTTCGTAGAGCGAGCTACCAGCGGCCGAGCGGTGGACTGCTACGTCGGGCACTTGTACGCGCTTGTCATCTGATAGGAGAGTATATCTAGCGCTCCTCGACGTTGCAACAGTGGAAAATCCCCTGATGCCGGGCGCCGGCCCTCCGGGGGGCCGGGACGCCCAAGCCCGAACCCCAGGCACCGTGAGTTCCGCCCAGATCACGACTTCTCGCACGCACATCGTTTGGCGGCGCGTGGAAGCGGTAGCGATTTTCGCCGGCTCGTTCGTGCTCGCGGCCGTCGTCGTGCGCTATCGCGACCACGTCCAGGGTATCCTCAACGGCTTGGGCCCGTTCGCGATGCCGCTGGCGGTCGCGATCATGGCCATCGTCGCCTCGGCGCCGTTCTCGGTCACCGACGCACTCGCGATCATGAACGGCGTGCTGTTCGGGCCGCTCTGGGGCTCGGTGGTCAACGCGCTCGGGATCATCGCCGCGGCGCTGATCGGCTACGCGGTTGCCATGCGGACGTGCAAGCTGCTCGACATCGACCGGCAGATCGAAAAGCTGCCCTCCTGGGTGCGCCGCTACCGCGTCGGGTCGCCGATGTTCTTGCTCGTCGTGCGCGTCATCCCCGGCCTCGGCGGGACGGTGGCAACGCAAACCGCGGCCGCCCTGCGCGTGCCCGTGTGGGTCCACGTGTGGACGATGTCGGCGATCGCGATCCCGATCTGCACGATCTTGGCGATCTTCGGCGACCGCGCGGCGACGTTTCTCGACCAGCACGTGAGCGCGCCGGTGCACCGCTACATCGAACGCCATCACCCCCACCTGCCGCATTTTCCGCACGTGCACATCCAGCTGGCGCCGCATCTGCCGTATCCCCACGCCGAAGTCCCGGCGCCGCCGCCCGGGGGAGGCCCGGCCGCGCCGTGAGCGTGACGGTCGTCAGCGACGCGCCTGCGCTCGACGCGCTGTGCGAGCGCATCGCCGCGGCCGACGCCGTCGCGATCGACACGGAGTTTCACAACGAGCGCACCTACACCGCGCACCTGATGGTCGTGCAGATCGCGTTCCGCGACGGCGTCGCGATCGTCGACCCGTTGGCCGCCCTCGACCTGCAGCCGCTCGCGGCCGCGCTGACGCACACCGAGATCGTCGGCCACGCGCTGACGAGCGACCTGAAGATCTTCGCCGAGATGTTCGGCGTGCTGCCGCGCGCGGCATTCGACACCCAAGTTGCGGCGGCGTTTTGCGGGTACGGGCTGTCGGTCTCACTGGCCGACCTCGTGCGCGAGATGGCCGGCGTTTCGCTGCGCAAGTCGCAGACCGTCAGCGACTGGAGCCGGCGGCCGCTCTCGCCCAAGCAGATCGACTACCTCGTCGACGACGTGCGCTACCTCTTCACCCTGCGCGAGCGGCTGACCGCGATACTGCAGGAGCGCGGGCGCCTCGAGTGGGCGATCGAAGAGTGCCGCAGCCTCGTCGAAATCGACCGCTACCGTCCCGACCCGCGCAGACTCTATCAGCGCGTCCCGGGAAACGCGCGCATGAACCGCCGCGAGCTGGGAATTCTGCGCGAACTGGCGGTGCTGCGCGATCAGGTGGCGCGCGAGCGCAACGTCCCGCTGAAATACGTCGTCGCTGACGACGTGCTGGCGGGGATCGTCACCTTGCGCCCGCGCTCGATCGACGACTTGACGCAGCTCCGGCGGCTCGATGCGGGGATGCGCAAGCAGCTGGGCCCACGCATTCTCGACGCGGTCGCCCGCGGCGAGGCGCTTCCCGAAGACGAGTTGCCGCAGCGCGCCTCGCGCCCGCTGCCGCCCGGCCGCGAGGCGTTCGTCGCGACGTTGGCGGTCTTGCTGGGCGCGCTGGCGGCCGAGAACGATCTGCCGCCCGCGCTGTTGCTTCCGCGCGCGGCGCTCGAACGAATTGCCCGCGAATTACCGCCGGACGAGCAGACCTTCATCGACGTCCTCGACCTCACGCCGTGGCGGCGCGATCTCGTCGCCCGGCCGCTGTGGTCGCTTGCCACCGGGCGCAACGCGCTGCGCGTTGCGGGCTACGCGCAAGGAGTGCCGCGCGCGACCTTCGCCGAATAGCGCCGGGCTATGCAATCGACGAATCCGGATAGCTTTTCGAGCATCGACACGCTGACGGTCGGCGCTCGTACGTATGCGTACGCACGCTTGGGCGCGCTCGAAGCCGCCGGCTTCGACCTGCGCCGCATGCCGTACTCGATGAAGATTCTCTTGGAGAATCTACTGCGCTACGAGGACGGCGTGACGGTCAAGAAAGACGACGTCGCCGCGGTCGCCGGCTGGGATCCCAAGGCGCCGCCTTCGCGCGAGATCGCGTACCGGCCGGCGCGCGTGCTGTTGCAAGACTTCACCGGCGTCCCGGCGGTCGTCGACTTGGCGGTGATGCGCGACGCGATGGCCGAGATGGGCAGCGACCCCGCGGCGATCAATCCGCTGCAGCCGGTCGAACTCGTCATCGACCATTCGGTGCAGGTCGACAACTATGCGTCGCCGTCGGCGTTCGCGAAAAACGTCGAGCTCGAATTCGGCCGGAACAAGGAGCGCTACGCGTTCCTCAAATGGGGGCAACACGCGCTGCGCAACTATCGCGCCGTTCCGCCCGGCACCGGGATCGTGCATCAAGTCAACGTCGAGTATCTTGACGCGCGTCGTCTTCGGTGCCACCGACGACACGAAAGACGCACAGGGCCGCACCTGGGCATACCCCGACACCGTCGTCGGGACCGACTCGCACACGACGATGGCCAACGGCTTGGGCGTGATGGCCTGGGGGGTCGGCGGCATCGAGGCGGAAGCCGCGATGCTCGGCCAACCGGTCACGATGCTGATCCCCGAAGTGATCGGCTTCAAGCTGGTCGGGAACCTGCGCGAAGGCGTCACCGCGACCGACCTCGTGCTGACGGTCACCGAGATGCTGCGCAAGAAGGGCGTCGTCAGCAAGTTCGTCGAGTTCTACGGCAGCGGGCTGAACGATCTTCCGGTCGCCGATCGGAACACGCTCGGCAACATGTCGCCTGAATACGGCTCGACGATCGCGATCTTCCCGATCGACGATCAGACGCTCGCGTACCTGCGCTTGACCGGGCGCCCAGCCGAGACGATCGCGCTCGTCGAGCACTATGCGAAAGCGCAAGGGCTGTTCCGCACCGACGAGACGCCCGATCCCACCTACACCGACACGCTCGAACTCGACCTCTCGTCGGTGGTGCCGAACATCTCGGGGCCAAGCCGTCCGCAAGACCGGGTCGCGCTCTCGCACGTGAAGACGTCGTTCGCCGCGCATCTGCGCGACTGGCAAGATGCCCGCGAAGCGACGCGTGGCGCGGTCGCGCAGATGGAAAGCGAAGGCGGCGGCGGGACGGCGGTTGCGGCGCGTCCCGAGACCGAGGTCAGCGACGGCGCGGTCGTCATCGCGGCGATCACGAGTTGCACGAACACGAGCAATCCCGCCGTGATGGTCGGCGCGGGGCTGCTCGCGAAGCGCGCGATCGAGCGTGGCCTGCACACGAAGCCGTGGGTGAAGACGAGCCTTGCGCCAGGTTCGAAAGTCGTCACCGACTACCTGAGCAAAGCGGGCTTGCAACCCTATCTCGACCGGCTCGGCTTCAACCTCGTCGGCTACGGCTGCACGACCTGCATCGGCAACAGCGGTCCGCTGCCCGAAGCCGTAGCGCACGCGGTCGCCGAGAACGACATGATCGTGGCCGCGGTGCTCTCGGGCAATCGCAACTTCGAAGGCCGCATCCACGCGCAAGTCCGGGCCAACTATCTCGCCTCGCCCCCGCTCGTAGTCGCGTATGCGCTCGCCGGCCGGATGGACGTCGACCTGACGACCGAGCCGATCGGCTACGACGAAGAGGGCGACGCGGTGTACCTGCGCGACATCTGGCCTTCGAACAAAGAGATCGAGCGGACGATCTCGACCGTCATCGGCGAGCAGATGTTCCGCTCGCGCTACAGCGACGTGTTCAAGGGCGACGACGAGTGGCGCGCGCTCGAGGTCCCGACCGGCGACCGCTTCGCATGGGACGAAAAGTCGGAGTACGTGAAGCGTCCGCCGTACTTCGACGGCATGACCGCCGAGCCGGTCCCCGCGGCCGACATCGTCGACGCGCGCGTGCTGGCGAAACTCGGCGACAGCGTGACGACCGACCACATCTCACCGGCCGGCTCGATCGCGCGCCACAGCCCGGCCGCCGAGTACCTCGTCTCCAAAGGCGTGAACCAATCCGAGTTCAATTCGTACGGCGCGCGCCGCGGGAACCACGAAGTGATGATGCGTGGCACGTTCGCGAACACGCGCTTGAAAAACGAGATCGTGCACGGCGTCGAGGGCGGCGTCACGCGCTACATGCCGGCGGCCTCGAACGAGCCGCACAAGGGCGAGAAGATGTCGATCTTCGACGCCGCGATGAAGTACAAAGCCGACGGCACGCCGGTGATCCTCATCGGCGGCAAGGAGTACGGCTCGGGCAGCTCGCGTGACTGGGCCGCGAAGGGCCCGATGCTGCTCGGCGTGCGCGCAGTGATCGTCGAATCGTTCGAGCGCATCCATCGCAGCAACCTGATCGGCATGGGCATCTTACCGCTGGTCTTCAAGGACGGTGAGTCGCGCCACACGCTCGGCCTCACCGGCGAGGAACTCTACACGATCGCCGGCGTCGCCGATGCGGCGAAACCGGGATCGACCGTCACCGTGGTGGCCAAGAGCGCCGACGGCACCGAGAAGCGCTTCGAAGCGCTCGTCCGCATCGACACGCCGGATGAAGCGGAGTACTTCCGCCACGGGGGGATATTGCAGTACGTCCTCCGCCAACTCAAAGCCGGATCGCACTGATTTCGCGCATGCCGTCGTTGCCGAAGGGCTTATGTGCTAAAGCACACTGCGCCCTTCGGCGCCTAGGCCTGCGCTGAAATCAGCGCGATCCGGTGCGCTGCCTAGCAGTACGGCGGATTCGGGCCGGCGGATTGCACGGCGGGCGAAGGGAGTGTCGCGCGCGGCGCGTACGACGGCGGGATGAACGACGACCGCATCTTGGGCCTGGATTCCGGAGTGACGCGCCGTGACTTCATCGGCACGGCTCTGATCGGTTCGGGCGCCGCACTGCTCTCGGCGCGTTGTCCCGCGGCCGCTGCCGAACTCGATGCCGCGTGGACCGGATATGGCGGAACCGGCGACTACGCGCGCTCGAACGGGAACATCGGGCCGGTCGTCACCGCCGCGCACGGCGTGCGCGACGGCACGTATGAAGCCGCGCTCGCGTCAGCGCCCACGGTCGACGGGGTGTACGATTGCGTCGTCGTGGGCGGTGGATTCTCCGGGATGTTCGCCGCGTACGAGTTCCTGCGCGCGCGTCCGTCCGCCCGCGTCCTCGTGCTCGAGAACCATCCGGTGTTCGGGGGCGAAGCAAAACAGAACGACGTGATGGTCGACGGCTATCATCTCACGGGTCCGCAAGGCTCGAACGATACGACCGTCCCGGCTCCGGACGATGCCTATCCGCATCAGGTGTGGGGCGAACTCGGGCTGCCCGACGCGTATACGTATGCGCCGCCGGCCGCCGCGGTGCGAGGCCTGCAGTTCGCGCACGACCACTACACGCCGATGTATTGGAACGAACTCGACTACCCGACCGGATACTATTTCGACGGCACGACGTTCGGCACGCAGCGCGGCTGGTATCGCGACATCTGGCGCGACCGGCTCGCACGCGCCCCGCTTCCGGCGCACGTGCGCGCAAGCCTCAACGCGTGGCGTTTCGCCAAACCGGTCGTGCATGGAACGGCGGACGAGACGGACCGCTGGCTCGACACGATGTCGTACGGCGACTTCATCGTCGGCGTGCTCGGCGCGGGAAAGGAAGCGTACCGGTTCGCCGATCCGTTGATCGCGGTCGGCGATTTCGGGGTCAGCTCCGATGCGGTCTCCGCGTACGCCGCCAAGCTGCTCGACCTTCCGGGCTTCGGGACCGGCGAGTTCGCCAAGGTCGACATCTTCGCGTTCCCGGGCGGCAACGCGACGATCTACCGGCACCTCGTCAAGAAGATGCTGCCGGCGGCGATCGCCGGCACGACCGCGTTCCACGACGTGGCGCAGGCGCCGATCGACTTTGCGGCGCTCGACGTGCCGGGGAGCGCGCTTCGCCTGCGGCTGGGCGCAACCGCCGTCGCGGTGCGGCACGAAGGCGACCCGGCGAACGCTGCGACGGTGCGCGTGACGTACGCGACGGCCGGCACGCTCGCCGCCGTCAAAGCGCGCTCGGTCGTCGTGGCGATCGGCGGATGGATCGCGCGGCACGTCGTCCGCGACTTGCCGGCAGCGTACGCGACCGCGTACGCGCAGTTCCACCACGGGCCGATCCTGGTCGCCAACGTCGGAGTGCGCAACTGGATGCCGTTCGCGAAACTGGGGATCACGGCCGCGCGCTGGTTCGACGGTTTCGGGTTCTACGTCAACGTGCGTCAGCCGATGGAAGTGGGCGATCCCGCTGCCCCGCCGTTCGACCCGCGCTACCCCGCGATGCTGACCTTCTACGTCGGTTTCCCGCAACCGGGAATGCCGGTCGAGGCGCAGACCGCGGCCGGGCGCGCGCGGCTCTTCGAGACGAGTTATGCCGGCTTCGAGCGCCAGATCCGCCGCCAGTTGCAGACGATGTTCGGTGCCTACGGGTTCGACGCGAAGCGCGACATCGGCGCGATCGTCCTCAACCGCTGGGGGCACGCCTACCTGAGCCCGCAGCCGGGATTCTACTTCCCGCGCGACGGCTCGCCCGCGCCGAGCACCGTGATTCGCCAACCCTACGGGCGCGTCGCATTCGGGCACTCCGAGCTGTCGGGGCGGCAGAGTTGGCGCCGTGCCGCTGCCGAAGGGCGGCGGGCGGCCGGGCAGGTGTTGGCGCTGGGCTGATCAGGGGGTCGCGAACACCGAAGGCGATACCGGGGCGTTGGGCTGATAGTGCGTGAGCCGCAACGTGCCGTCGACGCTGTAGCCGGGGAAGCGCGCCGAAATTGCTTCGCTGGTCGCGAGCGCGAAGGTTCCGACGGTGCCGTACGCCGGCGTGACGCTGAGCGTGCCGCCGTTGGTGTAGAGGAACTGCGCGTGCGCGATCAGTCCCGTGGCGTCGGTGATCTTCACCGTCAAGGTCTTCACCCGCCGGCCCGAACCGGACGGCGTCAACAGGATCGTCGACGTCGTTCCGTCGTCGCTCACCGGCTTGATCGAATACTGCGCGACGACGTCGCCGTACGCCGGCACGGCCGCGCTCAACTCGCGAAACCGGCTGAGCGGCCCGGTGAGCCCGTCCAACACGATCGTCCGTCTCGGTCGCAGGTAATAGGCCGTCCCGGTGACGTCTTTGTGGAGCGGAATCACCGCATGCAAGTCAGCCGATAGGGCAGCGGCGGCGACGTAGGAGTTCAGCGTCGGGTTGGGGTCGAGGGCGTGTTGCAGCAGGCTGGGCGCCGGGCTCGGGCTGGCGCCGAGCGCGGTGAGTGCCGTCGCGGCCAGGGCGAAGATTCCGAGCGTCTTCATGGGGCGAGTATAGCGGGCGGCCGTTCGCACGCCAAGCCCGAAAGGTGGCACACGAAGGGCCGCGCGCGACGAGCCCGAAGCGCCGCGTCATGCCGCTGGCTGCCGATCCGCTGGGCCTGACCTTCGACGAACTGCGTTCGGCGCAGACGATGGTGCATGCGGTGATGCCGCCGACGCCGCAGTATCGCTGGCCGCTGCTCTGCGAAGACGCCGGGCTCGAGGTGTGGGTCAAACACGAGAACCACACCCCCGCCGGGGCCTTCAAGGTCCGTGGCGGGATCGTGTTCTTCGACTTCTTGGCGCGCGAGCATCCCGCGGTGCGGGCCGTCGTCGCCGCCACTCGCGGCAACCACGGGCAGAGCGTCGCCTTCGCAGCGACTTCGCGCGGCCTGACCGCGACGGTCGTCGTGCCGCACGGCAACAGCGTCGAGAAGAATGCGGCGATGCGGGCCTTCGGCGCGACCGTGATCGAACACGGCGAGGACTATCAAGCGGCGCGCGAATACGCGGAGGCGCTGGCGCGCGAGCGCGGCTGGTCGATGGTCCCCTCGTTCCATCGCGAGCTCGTGCGCGGGGTGGCGAGTTACGCGCTCGAGCTCTTCGGCGCAGTGCGCCACCTCGACGCGGTCTACGTGCCGATCGGCTTGGGGTCGGGCATCTGCGGTTTGATCGCCGCGCGCGATGTGCTCGGTCTCTCGACCGAGATCGTCGGCGTCGTCAGCGACCGTTATCCGGCCTACGCGCGATCGTTCGAGGCCGGGGCGAAGGTGACGACCGCGGCGGCCCCACCGACCGTCGCCGACGGGGTCGCTTGCCGTGTCCCCGAGGACGAAGCGCTCGCGGTGATCGCGCGGGGTGCCGCGCGGGTGATTGCGGTTCCGGAGGAAGCCGTCGAGGACGCGATGCGGCGGATCTACGTCGCCACCCACAACGTCGCCGAAGGCGGCGGCGCGATTGCCTACGCCGGTTTGCTCGCGGAGCGCGACGCGATGCGCGGGCGGCGGGTCGCGGTCGTCCTCTCGGGCGGCAACGTCGACCGCGCGGTCCTGGGGCGCGTGCTGGGCGGCGCTGCTTAGGCGCGGTACCTTCCCAGAAACGCCGGTGGTTCTTGCTCGGGCCGCCGGAACGCTGTAGTGTGTAGGCATGATGAAAGCCGCTTTCAGCCGTCTCGCCGCCGGGATCGCGCTCGGCGTGCTCCTTTCCGTCCCCGTGGCCGCCCGCGCGGCCGATCCGAGCGCGGGCATCAAGACCTATAACCTGCAGACGTTCTACTACATCTACCGCGACGGCGGCGGGGGCATCGAAGGCACGATGACCCTCAACGTCGCGCAAGACGGCGTCGTCAAAGGGATCTACCGCACCGACTACGGGCGCGGCAATTTTACGACGGTCACCGGCATCCTCGACGGCCACGACCGGATCGTGATGGACATCGGGAACGGCCTCCAGCCCAAGCTGCACCTCGCCGGGTACTTCGACCAAGACGGCAAGCTGCACGTGACGCGGCAAGAAGGCTTCACGACCTGGATCCTCAGCGGACAACCGCAACTCGCCAACGGCGAACAGCGGCCCGTCCACTACGAGCCCTAGGTTCGCTCCTCGCGTAAGACGAGCGCGATCGCGATCAGCACCGCGATCGCGCCCGCGACCGCCGCGCCGCTGATCGACTCGCCGAAGATCGCCGCCGCCAAGAGTGCGGCGAAGATCGGTTCGAGCAGCGTGACGGTCGCGACCGTGCTCGCGCTGACCGAACGCAGCGCGTAGTTGAGCGCGGTGTGGCCGAACAGCTGCGACACCAGCGCCATCGCGAGGATGCCGGCCCATGCGCCGGTCGCCGCCGGCGGCGGTGGCAGCTGGTGCGCGGCGAGCGCGCCCGCGATCAAGAAGAGCGCGGCCCACGTGTACGTGCGCGAAACGATCGCCACGGTGGAGTACGCGCTCGTCGCGGTGCCGACGCGCCGCACGATGACGAAGTATACGCCGATCGCGATGCTTCCGAGCCACGCGAGCACGTCGCCGAATGCGGCCGTCGCCGGGGCCGTTCCCGCGCCGCCGCCGCCGCGTCCGCCGACGATCAACACCAAGCCCACGGCCGCAAGCGCCAGCGCGAGCCAGAAGCGCGGCGAGCGGCGGCGGCCCAGCACGAGCGTTTCGTAGAGACCCGTCCACAACGGCGTCGTGCACACGAGCAACGTCGCGATCGCGACCGACGTGTAGCCGAGCGAACCGATCCAGGTGGCGAAGTGCACCGCGAGCACCGCCCCGGCCGCCGCTAACAACCATTCGGTACGCCGGTTGCGCGCCGCCGACCGAGCGCGCATCCGCGCGATGATGACGACCGGCACCGCGGCGATCGCCAAGCGCAATGCCGACACCGCTAACGGCCCGGCGGCGACCAGCGCGAAGCGCGCGAAGATCGCCGCCGCCCCGATCGCCAGCTGCGCCGAGAACAGCGCCGCGTACGCCGATGCAAGCCGCCGTCCGTTCGGCCCGTCGTCAATCATTCATCGACGTTTCATCGAGCGCATCGAGGAATGCCCTCTCCCGAAGGGAACCTCTGTCCCCTGCGGGAGCTCGGTGGAACCGGGCTGAGAGGGCGATAGCGTTCGCCGACCGTTGAACCTGAACCGGGTAATGCCGGCGGAGGGAGTGCAGGCCAAGGCACCTTCCTCCGCCACCGTGAGGAACAGCATGGCCGTCATCATCGAGTCGCCGCTCTCCGGCGGAGACCGCACGAACTTTCCCCGCTCGCGCAAGATCTACGTCGAAGGTTCGCAGCCGTCGATTCGCGTGCCGATGCGCGAGATCTCGCTGACCAACGGCGAGACGCACGTCGTCTACGACACGAGCGGGCCGTATTCCGATCCCGACGCCGCGATCGACGTGCGCGCGGGGCTGCAGCCGCTACGCGAGTCGTGGATCCTCGGGCGCGGCGATACGGTCGAGCTCGCGAAGGCCTCATCGGTGTATCGTCTCGGACGCGAAGCGATGCCCGAGCTGGACGCGATCCGGTTCACCGCCGCGCGCAAGGCGCGGCGCGCGAAGCCCGGCGCGAACGTCTCGCAGATGCATTACGCGCGGCGCGGCGAGATCACGCCGGAGATGGAGTTCATCGCGATCCGGGAGGGCGTCAAGCCGGAGTTCGTGCGCGACGAAGTGGCGCGCGGCCGCGCGGTGATCCCCGCCAACGTCAACCATCCCGAGATCGAACCGATCGTCATCGGGCGCAACTTCCTGGTGAAGATCAACGCGAACATCGGCAACTCGGCGATCACGTCGTCGATCGAAGAAGAAGTCGAGAAGATGACCTGGGCGACGCGTTGGGGCGCCGACACCGTCATGGATCTCTCGACCGGGAAGAACATCCACGAAACCCGCGAGTGGATTCTGCGCAACGCGCCGGTGCCGATCGGGACGGTGCCGATTTATCAGGCGCTCGAAAAAGTCAACGGCAAGGCGGAAGATCTGACGTGGGAGATCTACCGCGACACGCTGATCGAACAGGCCGAACAGGGCGTCGACTATTTCACCGTGCACGCGGGCGTGCTGCTGCGCTACGTCCCGCTCACCGCCAAGCGCGTGACCGGCATCGTGTCGCGCGGCGGTTCGATCCTGGCGAAGTGGTGCCTCGCGCACCACCAGGAGAACTTCCTCTACACGCACTTCGACGAGATCTGCGAGATCATGAAGGCGTATGACGTCACGTTTTCGCTCGGCGACGGGCTGCGCCCGGGCTGCACGGCCGACGCGAACGACGACGCGCAGTTCGGCGAACTCGACACCCTCGGCGAGTTGACCGAGATCGCGTGGAAGCACGACGTGCAGACGATGATCGAAGGCCCCGGGCACGTGCCGATGCATCTGATCAAAGAGAACATGGACCGGCAGCTCGCGGTGTGCAAAGAGGCGCCGTTCTACACCCTCGGGCCGTTGGTGACCGACATCGCGCCCGGATACGATCACATCACGAGCGCGATCGGCGCGGCGATGATCGGCTGGTACGGCACTGCGATGCTGTGTTACGTGACGCCCAAAGAACATCTCGGCTTGCCCAACAAGAAGGACGTCAAGGACGGCGTGATCGCGTACAAGATCGCGGCGCACGCGGCCGATGTCGCCAAGGGCCACCCGCACGCGCGGCACTGGGACGACGTGCTCTCGAAGGCGCGCTTCGAGTTCCGCTGGGAAGACCAGTTCAACCTCGGCCTCGATCCCGAAACCGCGCGCGACTTCCACGACGAAACGCTGCCCGCGCACGGCGCGAAGATCGCGCACTTCTGCTCGATGTGCGGGCCGCATTTCTGTTCGATGAAGATCACGCAGGAAGTGCGCGAGTTCGCCGAACGCGGCATGGCTGAGAAGTCGGCGGAATTCAAGGCAAGCGGCTCGGAAATTTATGTCGAGGAACCTTCAACGGCCTAGCATAAGCCTGCGCCCGATGCGTAACGTCTTTCTCGGGACGGTCATTCTGCTCGGCGCGCTGCTCGCGGCGTGCTCCGGCAGCCTGGGCGGTTCGTCCGCTTTGCCCGGCGGTCAACCGCCGTTGCAACAGCAGGGGCCGGGGGGCGGCGTGGCGCCCGCCGGCGGTGCGACCGTCAAGCCGAGCTCGACGCCGGATTCGGTCAGCGCGCAGCTCACCGTCAACGGCGGCGGCTCGGTCACGCTGCCGTCGGCCGGCGACTATTCGATCACGATTGCCTTGCCGAAGACGACGGCGAGCCCTTACACGATCTCCGCGACGACCTCGCTCGTTCCGAGCGACAGCGTCCCCGACATCGCCGGCCCGAGCGACAAGAGCAAGCGCGGCGTGCTCGGTCACGGCAAGTCGCCCCGCAAGCCGTACGCCGGTCTGGTGTACGTGTCGATCACGCCGTCGACGACCCTCGAGCTCGACGAGCTGCCGAAGGTGTCGTTCATGGTTCCGCAGCCGGCGCTCGACAAATACGGCGGCACTCCCGAGCTCGAGCTGGCGTACCTCGACAGCACCGTGAAGGGCCTGCCATATAAGATGGCGGTCGCGGAGCGGATCGCCGCGACGCCCACTCCGGTGCCGACCGGCTCCGGCGCCGCAACTCCCACCCCCTCGCCGAGCCCCTCGCCGACGCCGACCCCGGTTCCGAGCCTGTCACCCGGGAACAAGCTGCCCACGTTCCCGCCCGCGCTCGCGGCCACGCCGCCGCCGAAAGTGACGGTCAATTTTGCCAGTGCCGCCACGCCGCTGAAACTGCAGGCGGGCAAGACCTACACCTTCGTGCTCTACGTCGTGTTGCCGGAGCCCAGTCCGAGCCCGCATCCGAGCGGCGCCGGCTCGGCCTCGCCGTCGGCATCCGGAAGCCCGGCCGCGGCGTCGAGCGGCACGCCGGCCGCGAGCGGCTCGCCCGGCGCGGCCGCGTCGGGCTCTGCGACCGGTTCGCCGGCGCCCTCCGCCACCGGCGGCTCGCCAAGCGCGACGGCGAGCAGCAGCGCGTCCGGCGGCGCGAGCAGCACACCGCCTTCGTAAAGGGCAGCGGCCTCTTAGGGCGTTCCGGGAGTTGGCTTAGGGCGCGGACCGCTCGCTAACGCGTAGCGCCGGCATCCGGCGGGGCGCCGGCATCTGCATTGGTGGATGATCCCGGCGCCGAGGCATCCGCGGCCGGCGTGCTCGCCGGCACCGAAGCGGGCGATGCCGCTCCCGGATCGGCCGGCGGCGCCGCCGGCGTCGAGGCCGGCACGTCGCTGTCGGGCAGCGGCGCAGTCGGCGACGCGCTGGGCGAGGTCCAGTAACTGTCGGCCGTATCGAGCTCGCCCGCGCTCAGGACCGCCGCTGGGACGCGGTGCTTGAGCTGGTTCATCACGTGCAGGACGCGCTTGACGTATTGCTGCGTTTCCTGATACGGCGGGATGCCGCCGTACTTGGAGACGGCTTCCGGGCCGGCGTTGTAGGCCCCGATCGCCATCGAGAGACCCCGCGGCTTGCTCCCGAAGCGCTGGATCATACGGCTGAGGTACGTCGAGGTCCCGGCGAGATTCTGATGCGGCGAGAACGGATCGACGCCCAGGCCCGCGGCCGTGCCCGGCATGAGCTGCCCGAGGCCTTCGGCTCCGACCGGCGAGAGCGCCTTGGTGTTCCAATGCGATTCGACCGTCACGATCGCGACCAGGAGGCGCGGATCGAGATGGGTCTTCTGCGCGTCGCGGAGCACTTCGAGGGCGAAGTCCCGCGCCTGCGCGATGGCGAGCTTCGGGTTGATGTGCTGGAGCACTTGGGCGTACAGCAGCACCGGATTGAAGAGCGGCGTGTCGGCGGCTGCGGGGAGCGGGCAGATCAACAGGCCCGACAATAAAACAGAAAACGCCGCCATAAGCGGAGCGCGGAATCGTCGCATGGGCCAAATATCGGCGATTGCGTTACCAACCCCTTGCGAAAAGTGATCTCAGTTGCTAGGAATTCTAGCTACCTTTGGCCTGCAAGATGCCCGCGGCTCTCTTGCTCGCGGATGAACCGGCGACCGAACGAGCCCCGCGCCGGCCCACGCTCGCTCCAGGGCGCCGCCGCGCAAGAGCTGGATCGAGCGTGAGCCGGCTGGGAGATCAGGCTAGGGCCGGCTCCTTGATCGTCGCGACGAGCTTGTCGGGGACGACGTCGAAGCGTTCGTGTTGCCACGTGTAGGTGCCCAGGCCTTGCGAGGCGGTGCGCAGCTCGGTGATGTAGCGCGCCAACTCGACCTGCGGAACCAGCGCGACGATCCGCTCGAAGCCGGGCCGGTCGGGCGCGGTTTCGTACGAGAGGATCTGGCCGCGCTTTCCGGTCAGGATTTGGACGACCGCCGACGCGTTCGCTGAAGGGGCGAACGTTTCGACGCGCACGATCGGTTCGAGCAGGACGAGGCCGCATTTCGGCAACCCTTCGCGCACGCCCATCGAGGCGGCCGTCTTGAACGACGCTTCGCTCGAATCGACGGTGTGGTAGGCGCCGTCGTACAGCGTGACGTGGACGTCGACCACCGGGAATCCCGCCACCGGTCCGTGCAGCAACGCTTCGCGGACGCCTTTTTCGACCGCGGGGAAGAACTGCCGCGGCACGACGCCGCCGACGATCTTCTCTTCGAACGTGACGCCGTGGCCGCGCGGGCGCGACTCGATGCGCAGCCACACGTCGCCGAACTGGCCGTGGCCACCGGTTTGGTGCTTGTAGCGCGAGTGCACTTCGGTGCTTGAAGTGATCGTCTCGCGATACGGAATCGTCGGCGCATGCGTTTCGAGCGCGAGGTTGTACTTGCGCGACAGTCGCTCGGTCGCGGTCTTGACGTGGATTTCGCCGCAACCCAGGAGTTGCAACTCGTTCGTCCACTCGGCCCGCGAGACGCGCAAGGCCGGATCCTCGTCGATCAGCCGCGCGAGCATCTGCGAGAGCTTCGCTTCGTCGAGCTTTTCGCGCGGCTTGATCGCGAGCGCGAACACCGGGTCGGCCACCACGACGGTCGGCATCACGACGTTCGCGCCGGGCGTCGTCAGCGTGTCGCCGGTGACGACCGATTCGAGCCGCCCGATCGCGACGATGCTGCCGGGGCCGGCCGACTTGATCGCGTCTTGGCGTTTGCCTTGCAGCCGGTAGAGCCCGCCGCTGCGCACCGCCATGTTTCCGCGCGACGCGTCGACGAGTGCCGTGTCGGTGGCGAGCGTGCCGGTGAAGACGCGTACGATCGAGAGTTTCCCCGACTGGGGATGGACGATCGTCTTGCACACTTGCGCCACGACCGGTCCGTCGCTGCGCGGTTCGAGCGGACGGCCTTCGATGTCGCTCCGCGGCTGCGTTTGCGGCGAGGGAAGTTCGCGCTCGATCGCGCTGACGAGCGCGGCGACGCCGCTGCCCCGCACGCCGGCGGCCACGAGCACCGGGACGATCTTGTCGTGCGAACAGTCCTCGCACAGGTCGGTTTGGACTTCTTCGCGGCTCGGTTCGACGCCGTCGAGCAACTCTTCGAGCAGGTGATCGTCGAAGTCGCCAAGCGCCTCGAGCAATTTCGTGCGTTCGGCCTCCGCTTGCGCGCGCACGTCATCGGGGACGGCAATCTCGCGCTGGCGGTTGCCGTCGTATTCGTAGGCGATGTTGTCGCAGAGTTCGACGAATCCGCGGAACCGTTCGCCGCTGCCGATCGGCACGTGCTGCGCGACGACGTGCAAACCGTACGCATCTTGCAGCGCGGCGAGCGTCGCGTTGAAATCAGCCCCGGGACGGTCGAGTTTGTTGATGACGAACAGGTGCGGCATGCGACGCGCTTCGATGAAGTCGACGAGCGCGCGGGTCTGCGGGATGCGTCCCGGATCGGCTTCGAGCACGATTACCGCGGCATCCGCGGCCAGCAACGCCGTCTTCGTCTCTTCGAAGAAGTCGATGAATCCCGGACAGTCGATCACGTTGATGTCGATGTCGCCGCACGACGTGTGGGCGAATCCGACGCAAGTGGATTGCGCGTGTTCGATGCATTCGGGCTCGTAATCGGTCGTCGTCGTTCCGTCGATAACGCTTCCGCGGCGTGCGATCGCGCCGCAGTGCTCCAGAATGCCTTCGACGAGCGTCGTCTTTCCGGAGTGGTGCGTCCCGATGACGGCGACGTTCCTAAGGCGGGAAGTGTCTTCCACGGCCTTTGCCCTCCTTTGTGGTAGTGCTCCGCTTACAGAGCGGTCGGAAGGCCTTCGCTACGGTGGTTCGGCTTTGCTGCGAGCGGTTGCGGATAGATGAGTTTTGCCGTAACGGGCCAGGGTTTACCGAGCTTTGGGCGGTACGGTAAGACCCGATGTCGAGACGACGGAGCTTGCCGCTTCATTTTTCCACCGGGTTGTTGGTCGTGCTGATCGGGGCGTTGCTTGCCTCGGGATGCAGCAAGAACAATGGAACGGCCGGCGCGCCGGTCACCGTCGTGACGGCATCGCCGTCACCGGGTGCGAGCGCTACCGCACGCGTCGCCGACCCCGTGCCCGACCGGCATTTCCTGTCCCTCACCGACGCCGACCGTACGGCGCTCCGTCGCAGAGCCCGATTCCCAGTAATGCGCCGACCGTCGCGCCGACGGCCGCCTACACGCAAGCGCACATCTACGTGTCCAACGCTTCGCCGCTGCCGGGCGCGATCGCGATCTTCCCGCTCGGGTCGAGCGGGACGGCGAGCCCGACGGGTGTCATCACCGGAAACTTCACGCTGCTCTCGGCCCCGGTCGGCATGACGTTCGACTACGCGGGCAACCTGTGGGTCGCCAATTTCGGCTCGCGAGCCGCACCGTCGGCGGTGACCGAGTACGCGCCTGGGCTCAGCGGTAACGTCTCGCCCGCGCTGACGTTGACCGGCGGCTTGACCGGGTTGGCGCAGACCGTCGGGGTCGCATTCGACCCTTACGCGCGTCTCTACGCCCTCAATACGGGTGCAACCGGGGTCGGCAGCGTGCAAGTGTTCTTGTACGGAACCAGCGGCAACGGACAGCCGATCGGCGCGATTGCCGGCGGCGGCTTCTCCGGAGCGACCGCGATCGCCGCCGGGCCGGACGGCAACATGAACGTCGTCAACGCCGGTGCCGGCACGATGGTGACGATCACGTACAATACCTTCGGGGCGCCGACGCCGCTTCGCACGCTATCGGGTTTGACCAGCCCGACCGGGGTCGCGCTCGACTCGAAGGGCCGGATCTACATCGTCAACGCGACCAGCTTCAGCATGTATCCCGCCGGCTCCAACGGCGCGATCGGCCCGACGCTGACCGCGACGACGGGTGTCACGAACGGCGTCGGGATCGCGGTTGACGCGAACTTCAACGTGTACGTCGCGAATCAAGCGACCCCGACGACGCCCGACAGCATCACCGTCTATGCCCCCGGCAGCACGACGCCGAGCGCGACGATCACCGAAGGCGGCGGCATCGGGCTAGGGACGGTTTCGGGCGTCGCGATCGGACCCTAGGTGTTTCGCTCGGCCTTCGCCGAGCGAAACACGCTACAGTGTTTTAGTTCGCTGGGGCGAGGCAGGTGGCGCAGGTGCCGGATAGCGCTACCGCGGCGCTGTGGACTTCGACGCTGTGGCGCATGCTCACGGCGGCCAGGGTGCGCGGCGGGAGGGCGTACTCGATGTCGAGGATCGTTCCGCAGCGCTCGCAGTGGAAGTGGGCGTGCTCGCTCGAGACGATCTCGTATGCGACCGCGTCGGCACCCGGTAACGAGACTTTTCCGACCATCTCGAGTTCTCCGAGCCGCTGAAGCGCCCGGTGGACCGTGGAGTAGCCGATGCGCGGCTGCCGCTGACGGGCCAAGTCGTAGAGATTTTGCGTCGAGAAGTGATGCCCCGGCCCGGCGTCGCGTATGAGTTCGTACACAAGGTTGTAGTTTTTCGGGAGGCGGCGACCTTTCGCGTTCATCATGACTTTCATTGTACCAGGTCCTCCAACCAAACGGTAGAAGGGCGTTTGACAGGCGAATACCTGCGTGGTATCGTCAAGGAAGTGATTATCACTTTCACTTATAGTAAGACGCTGTCAGGAGAAACACAAGACGTCATGGGTGCACAAGTAGGAAAGCCGGCTCCGGCTTTTACGCTCAAGAGCACGAAGGACGCCACGAGTCCGCGCGATCTCGGCAAGGAGATCTCGCTCTCGGATTACCGTGGCAAATGGCTCATCTTCTTTTTCTATCCGCTCGATTTCACGTTCGTCTGTCCGACCGAGATCCTCGCGCTCTCCGATCGCCTCGACGAATTCACCGACCTCGACGCCGAGGTGCTCGGTGCGTCGACCGATTCGGTGTTCAGCCATTGGGCCTGGATCAACACCCCGCTCGACAAGAACGGCATCGCCGGCCTGAAGTATCCGCTGGTCGCCGACTACAACAAAGAGACGGCGCGGGCGTACGGCGTGCTCGACGAAGAGGACGGCAAGGCGCAGCGCGGGTTGTTCATCATCGATCCCGACGGCGTGCTGCGCTACATCACGGTAACCGCCGACAACATCGGCCGCAGCGTCGATGAAACGCTGCGCGTGTTGCAAGCGCTCCAGACCGGCGGATTGTGTCCGGCGGAGTGGAAGCCCGGCAAGGAACTGCTGGCGGTCTAATCGATGGCTCTTCACATGCGCAGTCCGCTGCCGTCCCTCGAGGGCGTGCGGGACTGGATCAACGGCGGCCCGGTCAGCGAAGCCGATCTCGCGGGTCACCCCGTCGTCGTGCAGTTCTGGTCGGTCACGTGCCACATCTGCCACGAGACGGCCGATCAAGTCGCAGCGTGGCGCGCGAAGTACGAACCGCTCGGCGTGAAGTTCGTCTCGATCCATCAGCCGCGCGGTCCGGCGGAGCTCGACGTCGCGCGCGTGACGGCCGACGCGACCGGCGAGATGCACATCGACGCCCCGCTCGCGATCGATAACGCGCACACGATCGTCGACCGGTTCGAGAACGAATACGTGCCGGCGTTCTACGTGTTCGATCGCGAGCACAAGCTGCGCCATCGTCAAGCGGGCGACAAGGGCTACGACCGGATCGTCAGTGCGATCGACCGCGTCGTCGCCGAAGAGCCGGCGCCGGCCGTCTAGCTGCGCGCGATCGGTCTCATTCGAAGCGCAGCGCGTCGATCGGATTCAGACGTGACGCTTTGAGCGCCGGATAGTAGCCGAAGAACGCGCCGACGACGGCCGAGAAGAAGATCGCGATCAGCACGGCGTCAGGTGAGATCACCATCGGCCACTGCGCGAAAATCGCGATCAAATACGTGGCGGTGAAGCCGACGAGCACGCCGATCGCCCCGCCGGCGAGCGAGAGCCCGACGGATTCGATGAGGAATTGCGAGAGGATCGCGAAGCCCGGCGCACCGACCGCCATGCGCAGCCCGATCTCTCGCGTGCGTTCCGTGACCGATACGAGCATGATGTTCATGATGCCGATGCCGCCGACCACGAGCGAAACGGCGGCGACGCTGGCGAGCAGATACTCCATGACGGTGGCGCTCGCGGTCGCGGCGCTCGCGATGTCGGCGAGATTGCGGACGATGAAGTCGTCCGGTTGACCCTTGGCGATGTTGTGACGTCGCTCGAGGAGCGCGGTGATCTCCGTCTGGACCGCGTCCGTAGCGGATGCGTCGTTTCCGGAGACCATCACTTCGTTGACGAACGTTCCGCCCGTCAGGCGCTGCAACGCCGACGAGTAAGGGACGATGACGGTGTCGTCCTGATCTTGCCCGACGCTCGTTTGCCCCCGGGCGCTGAGGGTGCCGACGACCGTGAACGGGACGTTGGTGACCAGAATCGTCTTGCCGATCGGGTCGGTGCCGGGAAAGAGATTGCCGACGACCGTCTGGCCGAGAACGCACACTTTCGCGGCCGTTGCGACGTCGGCGTCGGAGAAGAACGTGCCTTCGGCGAGCGGCCACTGCCGCACGTACGTGTACGTGGGTGCGACCCCGCTGACCGACGTTTGCCAGTTCCGTCCGCCGCCGACGACCTGCGTGCGCAGGGTGACGACCGGAGTCGTCGCGGCGACGCTGGGAAGGGCGGCGATCGCGACCGCGTCTTGGGGCGTGAGGGTCGACGCTCCGCCGCTGCCCGTGCGCGTCCCGCCTTGGGTGATGCTTCCCGGCAAGATGATGATGAGATTGCTGCCCAAGCTGCTGATCTGGTTTTGCACCGAGACGCGCGCGCCCGCGCCGATCGCGACCGTGACGATCACCGCCCCCACGCCGATGACGACCCCGAGCATCGTCAACAACGAGCGCGCGCGGTTGCGCACGAGGGCGCTGAACGCGGTCTTCAGCGTCGAGAGAAAATTCACGGCGCGACCGCGCCGGCAGCGCGTACGTCGCCCACCACGGCGCCGTCGCGGAACGAGATCAAGCGGTCGGCGAGCGCGGCGATCCCCTGATCGTGGGTCACGAGCATGATCGTGATCCCGCTCTCCGCGTTGAGGCGCCGAAACAGCGCCAAGACGTCTTTCGAGGCCACGCTGTCGAGTGCGCCGGTCGGTTCATCGGCGAGGATGAGGCTCGGGTTGTTGACGATTGCCCGCGCGATGGCGACGCGTTGCTGCTGGCCGCCGGAGAGCTGGTTGGGTTCGCTGGCGAGCCGGTCGGAAAGGTTGACGACGGCCAGCGCCGCGGTCGCCCGGCGGCGGCGTTCGGCGGACGGCACGCCGGCATACAAAAGCGGGAGCTCGACGTTCTCGACCGCCGACGTCCGCGCCAGCAAGTTGTACTCTTGGAAAACGAAGCCGAGTTTGCGGCTGCGCAACGAGGCGAGGACGTTGCGGCTGAGCGCTCCGACCTCGACGCCGTCGAGTTCGTAACGGCCCGACGTCGGCGCGTCGAGCAGGCCGACGATGTGCATGAACGTCGACTTTCCCGAGCCTGAGGGACCCGTGACGGCGACGAACTCGCGCGCTTCGATCGTCAGCGACACGCCGTCGACCGCGTGAACGACTTGGCCGCCCATCGTGTAGTCTTTGCGCAGTTCGATCGTGCGGACGACCGGCGCGCTCAATGGACCGCTCGCGCGGCCCCGCCGCTCTGCGACGACTGGCCGAAGGCCGGAGATGCGGCCTTCGCACTCGCCTTCGCTTGGGGGCCGGTGCTGTCGGCCGTGACGACTGCGTCGCTCGTGCTCAGCGCACCCGTCGCCGGCTTGACGGCGACCTGCGTGGCCGACGTCAAGACGATTTGCACCGGTACGACGACCAGCACTCCCGAGCGCACGACGAAGATGCGCCCGGTCGAGCCCGACGGAAGGGCGGTCGCGCCGGCCCCCATCGTCGCCCCGAATTGCGAGCCGGCCGCGATGCCGGGTTTGGTGGAGCCCGGCTTGGCGGACTTGGCCCTGGGAGCGAGATGATACTGCGACGCGATCGCGGCCGACGGCTTCCATTCCAGCGCTTGCAGCGGGACGATCAGTGCGCCGGCGACGCTTTGGGTCTGCACGGATGCGTTGGCGGTCATCCCGGGCCGCAGTAGTCCGGCTTTGTTGTCGACGACGACCACGGTCGTGTAGGTGACGACGTTGCTGACCGTCGTCGGATTTTGGCGAACCATCGAAACGGTGCCCGAGAAGACCGTCGGGTAGGCCAGCACCGTGAACGTCACCGGGTCACCGATTTTGGCCGCGCCGACGTCGGGCTCGCCGACGGCGAGGTCGACTTCCATCTTCGAGAGATCCTGAGCGATCGTGAACAGGGTCGGCGTGCTGAACGAGGCGGCCACGGTCTCGCCTAGCGAGATGTCACGCGCGATCACCGTTCCGTTCACGGGCGAAGTGATCGTCGCATGGGCGAGGTTGTACGCGGCCGTCGCGACCTGCGCGGTCTGGATCCCGATCGCGGCCTTGGCGGCGGCGGCGCCGCTTTGGGACGCTGCGGCCTGCGCGCCGGCGACCGTATTTTGCGCGTCCTGCGAGGCGCTCTGCGAAACGGTGAGGTTCATCTGCCGGACGCCCGCCAACTTCTGCGAGCGCGCCTGCGTCAGCGAGCCTTGCGCGCCGGTCACTCCCGACTGCGCTGCTTCCAGCGTCGCACGGTCGGCATCGACCGTGTTCTGCGCGATGAAGCCTTGGCTGACTAAGCTCGTATCCCGCGCGATCGTTTGCTGCGCGAGCACGAGCGCGCTCTGTGCTTTGACCACGTTCGATTGCGCGGTGACGATCGCGTCGGCCAGCGCCGTGACGTCCGCCTGAGCGACTCCGACGTTTTCCGAAGCAGCGTTCGCGGTGCCGGCTTGCACGCCGATCGATGCCTCGGCGCCGACGGCGGTCGACGCCGCGACCGAAGCGTTGGCGCGGGTTTGCGCCAGGGTCGATACCGCTTGATTCAAAGCCGCTTGAAACGCGGTCGGATCGATCCGTGCGAGCACTTCGCCGGTGCGCACGACGCTGTTGTAATCGACGTCGATCTCCGAGATCGTCCCTGATACTTGCGAACCCACGAGAATCGTGTTCTGCGGGTTGACGATTCCCGAGGCGGTAATCGAGCGCGCCAGCGTGCCTTGCTCCACCGGCGTCGTGACGAGCGCAACCGGCGCCGGGAGGGTCAGTCGCCAAACGGCGATCCCCGCCACGGCGATGGCGGCTACGAGCGCGCACGCGAGGACGAGCCAACGCCCCGGCCGCTTCCGGACGGGTGCGACGCTTGGAATTGCGGTCGTCTTGCCGTTGGTGGGCGAGGAAAGTATCACGCCGCTACCGGTGCTTTGCAGCTTCCTCGGCGCCGAAGTTGGCCTCGATATCGTCCTTGATCGTCGCCAGCAGCGTTTGGATCGTTTCGTCGGCGATGCGATGCCCCACGACCAAATCGAACGTCTTCCCGAGCAATCCCAACGGCGGCTCGTACTCACCGGTCAGATCGAGGTCGAACGATTGGTAATCGTCGTCGGCACCGATCGTCAGGATACCCTCGAAGGCCGGATAGGGGCCCGATTCCTCCGGTTGCCAATGAACGCCGTACCTCGGCTCCATGTCCTGCGGGCGATGCGCCGCGATCACGGTCACGATGACGGTTCGCTCCTGACCGGCGGCACGGAGCACGATGCGCGCCGATCCGCCGGGCCCGGGGTGTTCGTTCAGGTATCGTTGCAGCAGGCGATGCGCCGCGGGAAGCGGGGCGAGGACGTGCTGTCGCGTCGACGTTTTCGTCATGTCCACGCTTCGACTCTAGCACGTTGGGCGGGGCCAGGGCACTGTGAATTTCACTATGGCGCGGGACGCCGAGCGGTGCTACGGTCGACGGCGTGACCACGTCCTACCATCTATTTCACGATAGTATCGGCGAGCGCGTTGGGATAGGATGAGCCTGCGGCTGCCGGCCGGTCCGTCTAGCGCAACGCGTTGCCGAAGCGACGCCGTTCGGCGCGAGCGGGCTCGTATCGGCTCCACTGCCGCTGAGGTCGCCCATGCTCGCGCTCACCGCCCTGATCACCCCGTTCATCGTCGTCATCGTCCTGATGGCGCTCGCGAACGCGTCGATCAAGATTTTACGGCAATACGAACGGGCCGTCGTCTTCACCCTCGGACGCTTCTCCAGCGTCAAGGGCCCAGGGCTGATTTTCCTCGTTCCTTTCATTCAACTGATGGTACGCGTCGATTTGCGGACCGTCGTGATGGAAGTTCCTAGCCAAGACCTCATCACTCGCGACAACGTCTCCGTCAAGGTCGATGCGGTCCTGTACTTTCACGTCGTCGACCCGGAGAAGTCGATCATCGCGGTCGAACAATACATCGCGGCTACGAACATGCTGGCGCAGACGACGCTTCGCTCGGTGCTGGGCCAGCACGAACTCGACGAACTGCTCTCGAAACGCGCCACGCTCAACTCCGACGTTCAAGAGATCCTCGATACGCGAACCAGCGAGTGGGGCATTTTGGTCACGGCCGTCGAGATCCGCGACGTGCAGCTGACCGACAACATGGTCAAAGCGATCGCCAAGCAAGCTGAGGCCGAGCGCGACCGCCGAGCGAAGATCATTCACGCCGACGCCGAGTTTCAAGCCGCCCAGACGCTCACCAACGCGGCGAGCATCCTCTCTTCGGTTCCGGCCGCGATGCAGCTTCGCTACCTGCAAACGCTCACCGAGATCGGCGGCGAGAACAACTCGACGGTCGTCTTCCCGATGCCGATCGACATCGTCAAACCGTTCCTCGATCTGCTCAACAAGGACGCGGCGCACCCGGCCGCGCTGCCGGCTCCGGTCTCGAACGGCCTCAAAGCCGCGGCGTCGTGAGCTTCGCGGCGGCTCGTCCCGCCGGCGTCGATCTGCTGACCCGGACGACGTTGCAGATCGACGCGAATCTCCCGGCAGCGTCGCTCGCGGGATTGATCGCAGCGCTGCAGCGCGTCCCCGGCGTGTTGCTCGCCGAAGTGAACGCGGCCGGTGACGGTGCCACGGTCGCTCACGATGCCGCCGTCCCCGCCGCCTCGTTGCTGGCCGCCGTGGCCGGTTCCGGCGCGCGCGCCGTCGTAGTGGGCGACACGCGGCCGGCGCCGCCCGCAAAGGCTGCCGTTGCGGCAAAACCGGTCTCGAGCTGGCATATGTTCGCGGTCGCGGCCGGGGCCTTCGCTGCCCTCACGATCGTCGAGTCGCTGTTCCCGCGCGCGGTCGCCAAGCCATGGGTGTTGCCGGCGTTCATCGCGGCTTTGTGGATGGGCTTTCTGGCTCGCGCGATCGTCGTACGACGATCGCTGCGGTAACGTCGCCGCCGTGCAACTTCGCGCGCGAAGCGTCGATTTCGAAGTCGAGCGTCTCGGCGTCATGATGAGCCCGCAAGCGGATCGGCCGCACGAAGCTTGGGGTGTGCTCAATCCGGGCGGCGTCCGCTCGGCCGACGGCGCGCTGCACCTCTTCCCGCGTCTCATCGCCGAAGGCAACTACTCGCGGATCGGTCACGCGATCGTGCATTTCGACGGCGGCCGCCCGAACGGCGTCGAGCGGCTCGGGGTCGCGTTGGAACCGCACGAAACCTATGAGGTCAGTTCCGGCGGCGGGGGCGTGGAAGACCCGCGCGTCGTCTACGTTCCGCTTCTGAAGTTGTACGTCATGACTTATACGGCGTTCGTTCCGTACGAGCCGCGGGTCGCCGTCGCGGTGTCCGACGACCTGTGCAGTTGGCGGCGGCTCGGCGTGCTGCGCTACGAGGTGAAGCCCGAGGGGCGAGATCTCAACTCTTGCGGCAACAAGGACGCGGCCATGATTTCCGACGTCGTGCTCGATCCCAAGGGCGTGCCGTCTTTCGCGATTTTGCACCGGCCGACGACGCGCGTTCACTTCCGCAGGCACCACAGCGGGACCGCGGTCACGAGGCCGCCCAGCGGCGATGAGACGCAAGAACACATTTGGATCTCGTACATCCCCGTCGACTCGGTGGCCGCGGACATTGCGAACTTGACGTCGGTGAGGCGCCACGAACGGGTGATGGCTCCGGAGCAGCCGTGGGAGGCCAAGAAAGTGGGAACGGGCGCGCCGCCGGTACGGCTGCCGTATGGATGGGTGTTGCCCTATCACGCCGTCTCAGCGGTGGAAGGGCGTTCGCGGTATTGCATGGGCATCGCCATTCTCGATCTCGAGCGGCCGTCGCGGGTTCTCTATCGCACTCCGGCACCGGTCCTGGAACCGCAAATGGCTTACGAGCGCAACGGTCTCGTCGACGACGTCGTGTTTCCGTCGGCAACGGATCTGCGATCCGACGAACTGATCGACGTCTACTACGGCGCGGCCGACCACGTGATCGCAGCGGCGCGCGTGCATCTGCCCCTGGCGTTGCCGGCTTCCCGCGCAGCTCGCCCGGCAGGCCTTCGACTGCACGCACAAACGGAGCCCCCGACCAAACGTTACGTCCGGTACCGCGCCACCGTGAAGGCGGTCATCAAACCGTCCAAGGAGCTGCATGAGCCGCAACGCTGAACCCGCGCCGGCCACCAAGGACGATCTCAAATCGATCTCGATGCCGGACCTCTTCAGCAAACTGGGGTCCACGAAGGACGGCTTGTCGGCCGCAGAAGCCGAGAAACGGCTGATCCAGTACGGCCCCAACGCGATCGCCGAGAAAACCGAGAATCCGTTCCTGAAGTTCCTCACCTATTTCTGGGGACCGATCCCGTGGATGATCGAGGCGGCAGTCATCCTTTCCGGCGTCGTCCGGCACTGGCTCGACTTCGGGGTCATCCTCTTGCTGCTTTGCTCGAACGCCGTCGTCGGTTTTTGGGAAGAGCACCAAGCCGGGAACGCCATTGCCGCACTCAAGTCGCAGCTCGCAGTCGACGCGCGCGTGCTGCGCGACGGCAAATGGGTCAATCCGAAGGTCGCGCAACTCGTCCCCGGCGACGTCGTCCGCGTGCGGCTCGGCGACGTCGTTCCGGCCGACGCGCGTTTGTTGGCGGGCGACACGATCGAAGTCGATCAGTCCGCACTGACCGGTGAGTCGTTGCCGGTGTCGCGCGGGCCCGGTCAAGCCGTCTTCTCCGGATCGATCGTGCGGCAAGGCGAGACCGACGCGATCGTCTATGCGACCGGGACGAAGACCTATTTCGGCGAGACGGCGGCCCTGGTCGAAGGGGCGCGCGCGATCAGCCACTTCCAGAAGGCCGTTCTGCGCATCGGCAACTACCTGATCGTCCTGGCCGTCGCTCTGGTCGCGCTGATCGTCGGCATCGGCATCTTCCGTCACGATCCGCTGCTCGACACGTTCGAGTTCGCCTTGGTGCTGCTCGTCGCCGCGATCCCCGTCGCGATGCCGACGGTGCTCTCGGTGACGATGGCCGTCGGCGCGCGCCTGCTCTCGAAGAAACAAGCGATCGTCACCCGGTTGTCGGCGATCGAAGAGCTCGCCGGGGTCGACATCCTCTGCACCGACAAGACCGGCACGCTCACCGAGAACAGGTTGACCCTCGGCGATCCGTTCTGCTACGGAGGGACGCCCGCGGACAAAATCATCCTCTACGCCGCGCTCGCATCGCGCGCCGAGGACAAGGACATCATCGACCTGACCGTGATCGGCGGCGTCAAAGACAAGGCCGCGCTCAACGGCTATGCCGTCGTCCACTTCCAGCCGTTCGATCCGGTGCACAAGCGCACCGAGGCGACGGTCAAGGGTGCCGACGGAAAACAGTTCCAAGTCGCCAAGGGTGCGCCCCAAGTCATCCTGACGATGTCGAGCGACGCCGGTGCGGCGAGGGCGTCGACCGACCAGGCCGTCAACGCGTTTGCCGCGCGCGGGTTTCGTTCCTTAGGCGTCGCCGTGGCCGACGAGAAGGATCGCTGGAAGTTCCTCGGCGTACTGCCGATGTTCGATCCGCCCCGTCCGACTGCAAAAGCGACGATCGCTAGCGCACAGCAGATGGGCGTCGACGTCAAGATGGTCACCGGCGACGCGCTCGCGATCGCCGAGGAGACGTCGCGCGTGCTGGGCTTGGGCACGAACATCCTCGACGCCGCCGCGCTCGGTGACACGAAGGCTCCTGCGACCGCCGCGGAGGGAGCCGCGATCGAGAAGGCCGACGGCTTCGCCCAGGTGTTCCCCGAGCACAAGTATCACATCGTCGACGTCCTGCAGCAGCGCGGCCACTTCGTCGGCATGACCGGCGACGGCGTCAACGACGCTCCGGCGCTGAAAAAGGCCGACTGCGGCATCGCCGTCTCCGGAGCGACCGATGCGGCGCGCGCCGCGGCTTCGATCGTGCTCATGACCCCCGGCCTCACCGTCATCGTCGACGCGATCGAAGAGGCCCGGCGCATCGTGCAACGGATGAACAGCTACGCGATCTACCGCATCGCCGAAACCTTGCGGGTGCTGTGCTTCATGACGCTCGCGATTCTCGCGTTCAACTTCTATCCGCTCACCGCGGTCATGATCGTGATGCTGGCGCTGCTCAACGACGGCGCGATCCTCTCGATCGCATACGACAACGTGATCTACAGCCGGCGTCCCGAGACGTGGAACATGCGCCTGATGCTCTGCATCGCGACGGTGTTGGGCCTCATCGGTCCCGTCGTCGCATTCGGCCTGTTCTTTGCCGGCGACCGGGTCTTTCATCTCGGTCATCCGCAGCTCCAGACCCTCATGTACCTGTTGCTGTCCGTCGCGGGGCACCTGACGATCTTTCTGACGCGCACGCGCGGTCCGTGGTGGTCGATACGCCCCGCGAAGATCCTCTTGTTCGCCGTGCTGGGAACGCAAGCGTTTGCCACCCTCATGGCCGTGTACGGCCTACACATCATGGCGCCCATCGGCTGGGGCTGGGCCGGCTTCGTGTGGGGATACGCGCTCGTCTGCGCGCTCCTGACCGACCCGGTCAAACTGCTCGCATATCGCATCTTCGATCCCGCCGGCTCGCGGCCGGCAACCACGACGCACGGCGGCGTTGCGCCGCGAGCCGTCCCCGTTCCGTCCTAACCGCCCCGCCCGCGGGCATGCCCCGCCTCCAGAGAAGGAACGTCCATCATGAGCGCGATCGAGTCAGCACCCGCAGCGAAACACAACGGCGCGAAGCCGAAGACGTTCGGGTTCGACGTCGCCTTGTCAACCGCGGTCGCGGCCAACGGCACGCCGCATGCCGCGCCGCCCATTCCCAAGGGGCCGCTCTCGGCGGCCATGCTCGATCGGATGCAACGGTATTGGCGCGCCGCCAATTACTTGTGCATCGGGCAGATCTACCTGTTCGAGAATCCGCTCTTGCGCGAGGCGCTCAAGGCCGAACACATCAAACCGCGGCTGCTCGGGCACTGGGGCACCTCGCCCGGCCAAAACATGCTCTACATCCACCTCAACCGGCTGATCGTCGAGCACGGCGCGGACATCATCTACGTCGCCGGCCCGGGCCACGGCGGCCCGTCGCTGAACGCGAGCTCGTATCTGGAGGGCACGTACACCGAAGTGCACCCCGAGATCACGCAGGATGAGAACGGGATGCGGCTGCTGTTTCGCAAGTTCTCGACCCCCGGCGGCGTGCCGAGCCACTGCGGACCGCACGTACCAAATTCGATGCACGAGGGCGGTGAACTCGGGTATTCGCTCGTGCACGCGTTCGGCGCAGCATTCGACAATCCGGATCTGATCGTCGCCTGCGTCGTCGGCGACGGCGAGTCGGAGACGTGCCCGCTCGAAGGGAGCTGGAAGTCGGTCAACTTCCTCAACCCGGTCGACGACGGCGCGGTGCTGCCGATCTTGCACCTCAACGGCTACAAGATCTCCGGTCCCACCGTGCAAGCGCGCACGAGCGATGCAGACCTGGCGGCGCTCTACGTGGGCCGCGGTTACAAGCCGTACTTCGTCGAAGGTGACGATCCGCTCGTGGTCCATCAACTCTTGGCCGCGACGCTCGACGCTTGCTATGCGGACATCCGCGCGATCCAGCACGAAGCGCGCACGAGCGGGTTCACGAAGCAGCCGGTATGGCCGATGATCGTCTTTCGCACGCCCAAGGGCTGGACGTGCCCCAAGGAAGTCGACGGCATTCCGATCGAAGGCACGTTTCGCGCGCACCAGGTGCCGCTCGCCGGCGTCCGCGACAATCCCGAACATCTGCGCATCCTCGAAGCGTGGATGAAGAGCTACAAAGCGCACGAGCTCTTCGACGTGAACGGCAAATTCATCGCGGACCTGGCGACGCTCGCGCCGGCCGGCGACCATCGAATGGGATCGAGTCCGCACGTGAACGGCGGCCGGCTCTTGACGGCGCTCGAACTGCCCGACTTCTCCGATTACGCGCTCGAAATTCCGGGGCCCGGCCAAGTGGCGGCGGAAGCGCCGCGAAAGTTGGGCGAGTTCTTCGCAGAAATCATCCGCCGCAATCCGGCGACCTTTCGCATGTTCTGCCCCGACGAAACGAACTCCAACCGGCTCAACGCCGTCTTCGAGGCGACGACGCGCCGGTTCATGGCCCAGACGGTGTCGATCGACGACGAGTTGAGTCCGCGCGGACGGGTCATGGAAGTCCTGAGCGAACACTGCTGCGAGGGCTGGCTCGAAGGCTACCTGTTGACCGGACGGCACGGGATGTGGTCGTCGTACGAGGCGTTCGCGCAAGTCGTCGACTCGATGCTCACCCAGCATGCGAAGTGGCTCGAGCAGTGCCACGACTACGCATGGCGCCGGCCGCTGGCTTCGCTCAACGTTCTGCTCACGAGCCACGCCTGGCGCAACGATCACAACGGGTTCAGCCATCAGGCAACCGGGTTCGTCGACAACGCGCTCGCGCGCCGAAGCGAGACGATCCGGGTCTACTATCCGCCCGACGGCAACTGCCTGCTGAGCGTTTTCGACCATTGCTTGCGCAGCCGCAATTACGTCAACGTCGTGACCTGCGGCAAGCAGCCGCAGTTGCAGTGGTTGACGATGGACGAGGCGCGCGAACACTGCTCGCGCGGGGCGTCGATCTGGAAGTTTGCAACGAACGACGGCGGTGACGCACCCGACGTCGTGCTGGCGTGCGCGGGCGACGTGCCGACCATCGAGATCTGTGCCGCCGCTTGGCTGCTCCGAAAGCACGTCCCCGGCATCAAAGTCAGGGTCGTCAACGTCGTCGACTTGACGGCACTCATGATGCCGTCCGACCATCCGCACGGCATGGACACGATGTCGTTCGACGCGCTCTTCACGACAGAAGCGCCGGTCGTGTTCGCGTTCCACAACAATCGGTGGCTGATCCACTCGATGGTCCACGGGCGCTCCAACGAAGCGCGCTTCCACGTTCGCGGGTACATGGACCGCGGCACGACGACCACGCCGTTCGACATGGTCGTGCTGAACGAAATGAGCCGCTATCATCTGGCGATCGAAGCACTCAAGCACGTCCCGCGGCTGCGCGCTCAAGCATCCGGCGCGATCGATACGTTCAACGCGAAGCTCTTCGAGCACCACCGCTACATCCGGGAGCACCTCGAGGACATGCCGGAGATCCGCAACTGGCACTGGACGGCCGACTTCAGCGAGCCGAACGCGCCGCCGCCGCTCGCCAAGGGACATCCACGCGCAGCCATCTTCAGCGATAGCTAGCCATTCCGCATACGTAAGGGGTTTCACAATGATCGAACACTTATCGAATTTTCCCGACGACGTGCCGGCGTTCGTCTTCAAGGGGCAGGTGACCAAGGCAGACTACGACAGCATCTTCATCCCGGCCGTCGTCGAGGCGCTAAAAAAACACGCGAAGATCGGGCTCTACTACGAAACCGCGCCGGACTTCACGGGAATCGACGCGGGCGGCATATGGGAAGATTTCGCGGCCGGAATGGAACATGTGGGGCGCTGGGATCGCGTCGCCGTCGTCACGGATGTCGCATGGATGCAACAGGCGACGCGGCTCTTCAGTTTTGTCTTGCTTGGAAACGTGAGAGTGTTCCCAACGTCAGAAGCCACGGCCGCACGTGCCTGGATCGCGAATCGCGTCCACGCCACGCGTTGAGTCCTGACCGGCGACGTGTGGATGTTCATCAGCCGACCGGCCGCACACTCGCCGCCTCGGCATACGCCGCCGCCGCGCTGCCGAAGCTGGTCGTCGCTCCTTGATTCTCACGATACCCGCCGCGGGGAGAGCGAGCTATAATGAGGCTATCAGGGGTCCGAACGCTTGGAGGCGCACATGGAAATGAGAGAGTTGGCCCCGGCGCAAGTCAAGGCGCTGCAGGGTCATAGTGTCGACCGAGTCGGTAACTTGCGCATCATCCACGTGTTCGAAGATTTTACGGCGGCGTCAGAAGCCCGGCTCGTTCAGACGATTCGCGCGATTGCGCTTGAATCCGATGGTCGCGTCATCCTGTCGCTGCTCGAGTCGTGCGACATCGACCGGGCCTGCGTCAAGCGGGCGATAGAGGAGTTGAGCAGTTTGCGGCCGCGCCTCACGGTCGTGGCGGCTCCTTGGGTCTGCGCCGACACGCCCTTCGGCGATCGCACGGATCGCGTCCGCTGCGCCTCGTGTTTCGGCGAAGTGTTTCCCCAGTCAGGAGCTTCACATGGCCTCCCATCGAGCGATCGATCACCTCAACAACGCCGCATCGCACCTGCGCACGGCAGCGGACCATAGCGAACGCGCGGCCGATCAGTACTCGCACGGCAATCACGAGCAGGCTGCGCACTACGCGCTGCTGGCCCACGCGCACATGCAACACGCGGGCGAGTTCATGTCCGACGGCGCGAAGATCCATGCCGAGCTGCATGGCGGGAACAGGCGCACGCTCGTCGGTTGACCGGCGAACGTCACGCCACATCTGTGCGAGGCCGCTCGTCACGGGAGGCCGGAAAGCTGCGTATGCCCAGTTCATTTCGCCTTGTCGTACGGACCACGGGGTCGGGGGCGCTCGATCTGGAATTTCAAGATCGCGCTGCGCTCGTCAAGCAACTCGCCAAGTTCAAGAGGCGCGGTTTGAGCGATCCCTCACGATTGCACGAATTCCGTAACGGGCGCGGGACGCTGATTGCCTTTGTTTCGAAGGCGTACATCTCACACGGCGTCGAGCCCCCGCATGCCGATTTCCAGTAATCTCGTTCGCGGTCTGACGACCGGTGCAGTCGCGATCGTCCAGGACGGGTTTCGGTCGCGCGCGCTGAGCCCAATTAGGTGCTTCATCTCGTCTGCGAGTGGGTACGTTCCCAAAGGTAACGTCTTATCGCGAAGCCGACCCCGCCAGGGTTGCCGCGATGACATCGCTCGCGATGCGACCGCGAGCATCTTTGCAACCAACGAGAGTGGGCGAACTCGCCGGTTGCAGTTTCGGCGCGGCAGGTTCGAACCGCCGCCCATCTGAGGCAAACTCTCGTGAAAAAGCCCTACGCATTTCTCCTAGCGGCGACGATCGCGTCGATCGCGACCGTGCCCGCCGCGCCCCCGGCTCGAGCCGATACGACGTCGACGGTCGCGATCGCCGCGCTCGCGGCCGTGATCGTCGGCGCGATCTTGGTCGACTCGAACAACCAGCCCTACTACGTCAACAACGGCCGGCATATCTACGTCAGCCAGAACACGGCGACGTATTACCGGGCCCACTATCCGCAGCAGCAGAACGGTCACGGTTACAACAACCATGGCGGTTCCCCGCAGCATAACGACGGGCAGTACGGCGGCCAACAACAGTATAACGGCCAACAACAAGAGCACAACGGCCAACAAGAGCACAATGGCCAGCAGGGTCATTAGCCGCATGAACAGACGCTCTTCGCTGTTTTTTGCCGCGGCCGTCGCGGCGGCTGCGCTTGCGCCGAGCGGGGCGCAAGCCACCGTCGGCAGTGCAAACTTCTCCGGTATCGTGAATCATGTCTCGAGCGACAATATCAAAGTGACCAACACCGTGAGCCATCAGTCCTTGAGCTTCATGATCTTACCGAAGTTCGATCAGGTCTTTTCGTCCGACGGGAAGACAACGTATCAAATGAGCGCGATCAAAGCCGGCCAGTACGTCAAGGTCTACTACGACCAGAAGATGTTGGGCGCGCGCCACGCCGACCGCATTCTGCTCTTGACCCAGGGCAACGACGTCAAGCGGACCGAGTAGTCCGTCCGGGACGCAGTGCCATCGCCGCGGCGTCGTCGTTGCCGCGGGTCCGTTTGAGCACGAGGCGGGCGATCGTGCGCGCGGGGTTTTGCACCCGCCGGTCGTATACGCGTCGCGCGGCGGCGACGAGTTCGGCCTCGCCGCGCAGGGGATCCCGGGCATGTTCGGTGATGCCGTCGGTGTACAGGATGAGCAGCGGATCGGGGGGCAGCGTCAACACGTAGTCGGCCGCGCAGTGGCGCGGGATGATCCCGAGCGGCAAGTCTGCGGGCGGGTGCTCCAAGAACGCGTGGCGGTCGCGGGTCAGCAAGAGCGGCGGCGGATGGCCGGCGTTTGCGAACGCGAACGTGTTGCGGCTGTAGTCCAGAATCGCGACGACCGCCGTCACGATCGTGCCCCCGTCCCAGGCCGCTGCCACCTTGTTCGCCGCGGAGAGAATCTCCGAGGGGACGCGCGTTGCGCGCAACGCCAGCAACACCGAAGCCCGCATCGCCTCCATCGTTCCGGCGACGGCGGTGCCGTGACCGGACACGTCGCCGACCGTCAAGCCGACGGCGTGTTCGGAGAGCGGGACTGCTTCGCACCAATCGCCGCCGGCGCGCGCGCCAAAGGCGGAAGACCTGAAGACCGAGATGTCGTCAACCCATGCGGCGCGCTCGGGGGCGTTCTCTGCGCTCATGCGGCGAAGCGAGGATCGGTATAACAGCCGGTCCGCATCGCGCCGATCACGGCCTTGGTCAGTTGCCGCTCGTTGGACGCTTTGGAGAGCAGGCAGTTGGCGCCCGCGAGATGGCATGCCAGGCCCCACGTGCGCTCGGTGCTCCCGGTGTAGACGGCGATCAAACAATCAGGGATCACGAACCGGATCCTTCGTAGCAGTTCGAGCTTGTCGACGGCGGCTGCATCGACGTCGCACACGAGCACATCGGGGTTGACGCTCCCCAGTTCGCGCACGTCTAACGCTGCGAGCGTGGCCAACGCGGGAAACCCGGCCGTCTTTAGAATGGCGCTGAACATCGCGACCTTCGTGCCGTCGATGCCGGCCAAACAGCAGGAGCGGGCCATGCGAGAACGCTTTCAATCGCGACGTCTTCATGATCGAAGCGACGGGAGCAGCCCGTTCCCGGCGGGTCGTTGAGTCCCGCCGCGTCGAACCTATCTGTATTCTACCACCCGGGTTGAGGCAAACACACCGTGAAAAAGGCCGATCGGGAGAAGCAAGGCGCCGATCGGGTCGCGTCACCGCTTGCGATGCCCCAGTCGGATCCGGCATATCCGATTCTCACAGGGATTCTCGGCGTCGTGCCGGCCGCGCGCTGGACTTTCGCCCGCGCCGGCGCAAACGGCGAGCTCGCCTCGCTCTTCGGGTCGCATGCGAACGGCGACGCGCAAGCCGCGCTCGAGACCGAGTTCCGGCGTCAGCGCGCGAAGGCGCCGAAGGGCCCGCGGATCGCGGCGATGCTCGGACCGCTCGATGAGTTCGCGAGCGGAATAACGTTGCTGTTCGCCGACGCGCAGACGAACTTCGGCATCCTGACGCTCCTGCGGACGGAAGCGATGGGGCCGTTCACGTCGAGCGAGATCAGCATGCTGACCTTGGCCCTCGACGCGGTCTCCGAGCGGTTCTCGACGCTGCGCCTGCAGCCGGCGCCGCGGCCGCCCGCCCGCCCGGGGATCGCCTCCGCGCGAGACGCCGATCCGAAGTCCGGCGACGGCGCCTTCTACGTGTTGGACAGCGACCTTCAGATCGTCTTGGCGTGGAACGCCGAGGATCAGCGCCGCATCGCGCTGACCGGGCTGCACACCCGTATCGCCGAGCGCCTGCCGATCGTGCTGGAACAGACGGTGCGCGAATTGACCGCCGCCTGGTCGACCCAGGCCGTCAAAGAGCCCGGCGTCGCGCAGCCGGTGCCGTTCCTCGTCGTGCGAACGCAGCCGATGTCGGGGCCGGCGGGGCTGTTCATCGGCGTGCGCATCGATCGCTTTCAGCCCCCGAATTCGCTCACCGGCGCGGCGTCGCGATACCACATCTCGCCGCGCGAGGTCCAAGTGCTCGCGTTGCTGCTCGACGGAAATCATCTCGACCAGATCGCCGAACGGCTCTATATCACGTCGTCGACGGTCCAAGACCACATCAGCCGGATGCTCGAAAAGACCGAAAGCCGCAATCGCAGCGAACTGATCGCCCGCGTGCTGGGATGGGAGTCGACGCCGAGCGGCGACCAAGCGACGTGACGCTCCCCGGCTTCGCGCTAAACAAATGGCGATTGACCAAGTGCCGCGCGCTTCATACGCTACACCCACATGAAACGAACCACGTTTTTGAGCGGCGTGGCCGGTGCTTCGGCCGGTCCGTTTTTCATCCGCGATCTTGCACGCGCTCAGTCCGCGCAGGTGCTCGTCGGTTACTGGCCGATCTCCGCGGCGCTGCCGTACTACGTCGCGGCGCAGAAGGGGTTCTTCAAGGACGCCGGCGCCGACGTGCAGCTCGTCAAGTTTTCCGATCAGGTCAAAGTGACCGAAGCGCTGATCGCCGGGCGGATCAACGCGACCGCGACCGGGACCGGATCGACGCAGCTCGCGACCGCCGAGATCGCCCAGCCGGGGCTCTTCAAGATCCTCGGCGCGAACCTGAGCAGCGAGAAATCCGTGCTCGACGAGATCATCGTCGCCAAGGGCGCACCCTATAAGAAGATCGCCGATCTGAAGGGCAAGAAGCTCGCGACCGGGGTCGGGCCGCAGGCCGTGCTCGAAGCGAAGCTGATCTTCGCCCGCAACGGCGTCGACGACCCGATCCAAGAGCTCTCGCCCGCGCAGCACGTCGCCGCGATCGCGTCGGGGCAGATCGACGCCGCCTACACGTACGAACCGAACGGCACCGTGGGGCGGCTCGCGGGTCAGACCGACGTGCTCGAAGACGGGGTGCGCTCGAAGTATCTGCTCGGCAACGGCGACGCCCCGTGGTACGGCGGCGCCGGCGTGCTGGCGTCCGACTTCATCAAGGCGAATCCGGCGGCCGCCAAAGCCTACATCGCGGGGCTCCGGCGCGGGTTCGACGAGGTGCGCAAGAACATCAACGAGTCGCGCGCCGTGTATCCCACGTACACGAGCTTCACGGTCGCGCTCTCGGAAGCGATCCCGCCGATCCAGTACACCCTCTACGACGAGTTCAGCCCGGCGCAGGTCGGGTATTTTCAGAAGAACTACGACCTGTTCTACGATCAAAAGATCTTGAGCGCGAAAGTCAGCGTCGCGTCGCTTCTCTACAAGGGATGAGCGGCGACGACGCGTTCATTCGCGTCCGCGGGTTGGCCAAGTCGTTCGCCGGCCAGGTGCTCTACGACCGCTTCGACCTCGACCTGCCCAAGGGAGCACTGACGTCGATCTTCGGGCCCAACGGCTGCGGCAAATCGACCCTGATCAACATGATGAGCGGGATCGTGCCGTTCGACGCCGGGACGATCAGCATCGGCGGCCGCGATCTGTCCAAAGCGCGGATCGGGTACGTGTTCCAAAACTACCGCGACTCGCTGTTCCCTTGGTCGCGGGCGCTGGAGAACATCGAGTACCCGCTGCGCATCCGCGGCATCCCGCGCGCGGAACAGAAGACGCGGGTCGAGGCGTTGCTCGCGGCGTTCGAGATCAAGCTCGATCTGCGGCGCTACACCTACGAGCTCTCGGGCGGCCAGTGCCAGCTGGTCGCGATCCTGCGCGCGCTCGCGTGCGAACCCGACGTCCTCTTTCTCGACGAGCCGTTCTCGGCGCTCGACTACGAGATGACGCTCTACGTGCGCGACCGGCTGCAGAGCGTCTTCATGCGTTCGCACCTGACGACCGTGCTCGTCTCGCACGATCTCGAGGAGGCCGTCTATCTCGCCGACCGCGTCGTCTTGTTGAGCAAACGGCCGACGCGGGTGGCCGAGACCGTCGCGTTCGACGTCCCCCGTCCGCGGACGCTCGACTTGTTGAGCGATCCGCGCTTCGTCGCCGTCAAAGGCCGCGCGCTCGACGTCTTCCGCCGCGAGATGGCCGCCGCGTGACGGCGTGAGCGTCGCGGGCACGCGAACCGAGGTCGCTGTCACTGGGCCGAGGATCCCGCGCAAGCGCTTCGACGCGGACGTCTTCTTGCCGCTCGCCGGTCTCGCCGCCGTCATCGCCGGCTGGTACGCGATCTGCGCGGCGCACGTCGTGCGCCAGGTGCTCTTGCCGACTCCGGGCGCGACGTTCGCGTACGGTTTCGACGCGATCGTGCACGGCACGATGGGTGCCGACGCGATGGTGACCTTGACGCGCACGCTCGCCGCCTTCGCGATCGGCGCGCTGCTCGGCGTGCCGGTCGGCGTCGCCTTCGGCAGCAGCGAGCGGCTGTACCGCTCGGTCGAGTTCGTGATCGATTTCTTCCGCTCGACGCCCGCGAGCGCACTGATCCCGCTGTTCATCCTGTTCTTCGGCATCTCCGACATCAACAAGATCGCGATCAGCGCGTTCTCGGTGTTCTTGATCGTCGTGTTCAACAGCGCCTACGGGGTGATCAACGCGAAGCGCTCGCGCGTGCTGGCGGCGAAGGTGATGGGCGCGAACCGCTTCCAGATCTTCCGCGACGTGCTGCTGCTCGAGAGCTTGCCGCAGACCTTCGTCGGGCTGCGCAACGGCATCAGCACGGCGCTCGTGATCGTCGTGGTCGCCGAGATGTTCATCGGGAGCGATCAGGGCCTCGGGCACCGCATCATCGAGGGGGAGCAGATCCTCAACGTCCGCGACATGTACGCCTCGATCATCGTTGCCGGCATCCTCGGCTATCTGCTCAACTTCGGCTTCATGCTGATCGACAAACGCCTGATCCACTGGAGCGGAAAGTAGCCTGGAAGCGCGCCGCTTCGCCAACGGGCCGGACCCGGCTCCTACAGTTCCATCAGATCGCGGCCGGCGACGATCTCACCGTCGAAATCGCGCTCCGGCCCGGCGCGCCAGGTCGCATCGTCGATACCGTCGGAGGGCACGAAGTGCGAGAGCACGAGGGTCTTGACTCCGGCGCGGCGAGCGATCGCGCCGACTTGGTCGGTCGTCGTGTGGCTCTGCAGCAAGTGTTCGCGTAAGCGCGGCGCATTCGACAGCCGCGCGCAGATCGCGTCGACCGCGGGTTCGTACAGCACCTCGTGCACGAGGACGTCGGCACCGCGCGCCAGTTCGACCAGCGCGTCGCATGGCGCGGTGTCGCCCGAGAAGACGATCGACCGGTCTGCGGTATCGAAACGAAACGCGAACGCCGGTTCGACCGGGGGATGTTCGACGAGCGCCGCCGTCACGCGCACGCGTTCGTCGCTGAAGATCTCACCGCCGGCGGTTACCTCGCGCGCGCGCATGAGCGGCGCCAGCGGAGGACGCCCTTCGTCGAGCGCGCGAATCGCGATGTCGTAGGCGTTGAGCTGCAGGAACGCGGCCGTCATCGCGGCGAGCGGCGGCGGCCCGACGATGTCGACCGGGGTGTCCAAACCGGCGGCCCACGCGAGCAGGAGCAGGTTGCCGGCGTCGGCGTTGTGGTCGCTGTGATGGTGGGTGATGAACGCGGCGCGCAAGGCGGAGAAGGGCACGCCCGCGAGCGCCAGCTGGCGCGCGACGCCGTTGCCGCAATCGACGACGTAGGCGACCCCGTCGACGACGACCGCCTGCGCGGGGGCGGCGCGCGTCACCTTCGGCGTCGGACCGCCCGCGGTGCCCAGGAGGATCAAGCGCGTGCGGCTCATCCGTGCGCCTCGCGCACGCGCTGCAGGAAAGCCTGCGTGCGCGGGTGTTGCGGTCGCGTCAGAACGTCGCGCGCCGCTCCCTCCTCGACGATGCGACCCTCGTCCATGAACGCGATGCGGCCGGCGACGTCGCGCGCGAACGCGATCTCGTGGGTGACGGCCAGCATCGTCATCCCGTCTTCGGCGAGCGCCCGCATCACCGCCAGCACCTCGCCGACGAGTTCCGGATCGAGCGCCGAGGTCGGCTCGTCGAACAGCATCAGCCGCGGCTCCATCGCGAGTGCGCGCGCGATCGCGACCCGTTGCTGCTGGCCGCCGGAGAGCCGGCTCGGGAAGGCGTCGAGCTTGGCGCTCAAACCGACCCGTTCGATCAGCCGCCGCGCGCGCTCGGTCGCCGCCGCGCGCGAGAGCCCCGCGACCCGCATCGGCGCTTCGATCACGTTCTCGAGCACCGTCATGTGGGCGAACAAGTTGAAGCGCTGAAACACCATGCCGATGGCGGCGCGCTGCCGGCACAACTCGCGTTCGGGCAGTTCGTAGAGCGCGCCGCCGCGCTCGCGGTATCCGACGAGCGCGCCGCCGACCGTGATGCGCCCGGCGTCGAGGCGTTCGAGGTGGTTGACGCAGCGCAGAAACGTGCTCTTGCCCGAGCCCGACGGCCCGATCAGGCACACGACCTCGCCGGTGCCGACTAGCAGGTCGACGCCGCGCAGCACGTCGTGGTGCCCCAGCCGCTTGTGGACGGCGGTGGCCTCCAGCATCGCTTCAGCCATGGAACCCCGCGCCCGAACGCGCCAGCCGGCGCTCGATGTAGGCCTGTCCGAGGCTCGCCAGCGTCGTGATCGTCAAGTACCAAAATGTCGCGACGGTCAACAGCTCGATCGTCTTGAGGCTGGCCGACGAGATGTTCTCCGCGGCGGTCAGCAGATCGCCGCCGGCGATCACCGACACGAGCGACGTCGCTTTCAGCAGCGAGATGAATTGGTTCCCGGCCGGCGGGACGATCACGCGCAGCGCCTGCGGCAGCACGATGCGCCGCATCGCGAGGCCGCGCGACATGCCGAGCGCCAAGGCCGCGTCGAGCTGTCCGCGTTCGACCGACAGAATGCCGGCGCGCACGATCTCCGCCATGTACGCTCCCTCGTTGGTCGAAAGCGCGATCACCGAGGCGACGAACGGCGTGATCAGCGCGTTGGTGGAAAACGGCCCGAGGCGCGGGAAGAGCAGCGCGAGGTTGCCCCACACGAGGATCTGCACGAGCAACGGGGTGCCGCGCAGCAGCCAGCCGTAGAACCCGCTCGCCGCGCGCAACACCGCGGTATCCGACAGGCGCATCAGGGCCAGCGCGATGCCGAGCGCGACCCCGACGATCTCGGCCAGGACGGCGAGCACGACGGTGGTGCGCAACCCGGCGAGGATCGCCGGCGCGAACTGTTCGCGCGCGATCGTCGCATGATCGATCGCCGGATTGCGCACGACCGCGACCGCGACGCATAGACCCGCCGCAATGACGAGTCCGCTCGCGAGCCACAGGGCCGGCCGGCGGACGGGGACCGCGCGTATCACCCGAGCGCAGCTACATCTTCACGTTTTTGGCGCCGTTGACCGTGGCCGTCGTCACCGCCCCGCTCTCGACGCCGTACTGCGCGAGGACCTTGCGGTACGTGCCGTCGGCGATCAGCGCGTTCAGCGATTTCTGCAACGCGTCGCGGAGCTGCGGCTCGCTCTTGGGGACCGCGATGCCGAGCGGCAACGGATCGTATTCCTTGGTCCGCACGACGTCGAACAGCGTGCCGTTGCCGGCGGTCTTCGCGAGATACAGCAGCACCGGGGTGTTGCCCAAGAACGCGGACACCCGGCCCGACTGCACTTGCAGGCGCGCTTCCGCGGGCTGCGCGTACTGCATGTTCGCGATCGCGGGTTTGCCCGCCGTCGTGCACGACGCGCTGGCCGAGTCGACGAGCGCGACCTGCGTCGACCCTTGCACGGTCGAGACCGATTTGCCGCACAGCGATTCCAGCCCGGCGACGCCGTCGGGGTTCCCTTTCTTGACGAGCAGCGTCGTGGTCAGGGTGAAGAAATCGACGAAGTCGACCGCCTTCTCGCGTTCCGGCGTGTCGTTCATCAGGGTGAAGACGATGTCGATGCGCTTGGCTTCGAGGGCCGGCAGCAGCCCCGGGAACGGCATGCCGGTGAAGGCGATCGTCGTTCCCGACTGCTTCGACATCGCCGCCGCGAGGTCGACGATCATCCCCTGCAGCGTCGTGCCGTCGGTGGCATACGCGACGAGCGGCGGGCTGTTCGTGATCGTACCGGCCGTCAGGGTCTTGGGCTGCGCGAGCGCGCTCGACCACGCTCCGGCGACGAAGCAGGCCGTGACGATCAGCGCCGCCGTTCGGCGCGCCGCGACGTTTGCTCGTTCGCCCACCGTCAGCCCGGCGACCCGGCGGGTGCCTCGAGCGCGAGCGCCACGTGCATCGCGGCGCCGGTTTCGAGCGCGCGCTCGTCCATGTCGAAGCGTGCGTTGTGATTGGGGTACCCGGTGCTCTCGCCGCCGCGGCAGCCGAGGAAGATGAAGCTCGCCGGCACGCGCTGCGCGAAGTAGGAGAAGTCCTCGGCGCCCATCACGGCCGGCCCGTCGACCGCGAGGTCGGCGCCGAGATAGCGCTGCGCGACGTCTTTGGCGAACGCCGTCTGCGCGTGGTCGTTGATCGTGACCGGGTACTGCCGCGTGATGTCGAGCAGGTACGAGGCTCCGGCCGATTCGCAACTGGCCTTGAGGATGCGCTCGATGTGGCGCGGGATCTCGTCGCGGGTCGCTTCGGAGAAGGTGCGGATCGTGCCGAGCAGTTCGGCCGTCGACGGGATGACGTTCGACGTCGTGCCGGCGTGCATCGAACACACGCTGATGACCGCGGGTTCGGTCGGATCGAGGTGGCGGCTGACGACGCGCTGCACCGAGGTGATGAAGTCGGCCGCGACCAGGATCGGATCGACGGAGTGATGCGGCATCGCGCCGTGCCCGCCGTGCCCCGTGATCTCGACGCGCATCTCGTCGACCGACGCCATCAACGGACCGCCGCGGAACGTCATCACGCCGGTCGGGACGACCGAGACGAGGTGCAAGCCGTACGCGCGTTCGACGCCGAAGCGCTCGAGCACGCCTTCCTCCACCATGACCCGCGCGCCGCCGCCGCCCTCTTCGGCCGGCTGGAAGCAGAAGACGATCGTGCCCGGGACCTCGGCGCGCCGCTTGACGAGCACTTCCGCCGCGCCCAGCAGCATCGCGACGTGGCCGTCGTGGCCGCAGGCGTGCATGACGTTGGGCGTGCGCGAACGATACGGGACGTCTTTTTCTTCGGGCATCGGCAGCGCGTCCATGTCGGCGCGCAGCATGACCGTGCGGCCCGGCTTCCCGCCGTGCAGCACCCCGATGACGCCGGTCGTCGCAATCCGCTCGTGCACTTCGTCGACGCCCAGCTCGCGCAAGCGCGCGGCGATGATGCCGGCGGTGCGGTCTTCGTGGAAGCCGAGTTCGGGGTGCACGTGCAAATCGCGCCGGATCGCGACGATCTCGCGCGCGACGCTGTCGGGGATCTCGATCGTCGCCGCCATCGGTACGTTCCTTACGCTTCCACGAGCGCCGCGCTGCCGCTGCGCCGGTCGATGTCGAGCGCCTGATCGAGCCCGACCATCGCAAAGAAGTCGCGCGGCGAGTGTCCTTCGAGCGGCTCCATGTCGGTGCCGTCGCGCTTGAGGGTTTCGAGCGCGCGCCGGATCGCGAGCGCCGCCGAGATCATCGACACCGCCGGCCAGATCGCGAACTTGAAGCCGAGCTCTTCGACCTCACGCACCCGCAGGTTCGGGGTGTCGCCGAACGTCGCGAGGTTGAGCAGCATGGGCCCGGGTGCCTGCGCGACGATCTGTTCCATCTCGGCGACCGAGCGCGGCCCCTCGACGAAGCCGGCGTCGGCACCGGCGTCGAACGCGCGTTTGATCCGCTCGATCGCGTCGTCGATGCCGTTAGGCTGGCGCGCGTCGGTGCGCGCGATGATGACGAAGTCGGGGTCGTGGCGCTCGTTCGCGGCCGCCCGGATGCGCTGCACGAACTCGGCGACCGGGACGACGACCTTCCCCTGCAGGTGCCCGCAGCGTTTGGGGAAGGTTTGGTCTTCGATGTGAAGCCCCGCGACGCCGGCCGCTTCGTAGAGATGCACGGTGCGCGCGACGTTGACCGGCCCCCCGAAGCCCGTGTCGGCGTCGGCGATGACCGGGACGTTGGCGGCCCGCGCGACCGTGCGCGCGTTGTCGGCCATCTCGGTCGCGGTCGTCAAGCCGAGATCGGGCTCGCCCAGGCGGCTCGCAGCCGTGCCGGCGCCCGTCATGTAGATCATCGGGAACCCGACCGATGCGGCCACGTGCGCGGAGATGCCGTCGTAGACGCCCGGGCCCCAGATCAGCCCGGGGCGTTGCATCAGGCGGCGGAGTTCGGTCGGCGCGTGAAGGATCATCGGGGCCTCCAAAGTGTGGCGTGGGCGGTTCATGGCCGCAGAGTGCGAAGCCTTCGCCGCGCTCGCCCGGTGTTCCCGATGACCGTCCGCTCGATTTGCCCGGTAGCATTCACGCCCGGACGGGCGTAAGGTCTACTAGGAGGTCACGAGCGCATGATGCGACTGCTTCACGACCGAACCGAGATCGAGCGAGGTCACGTACGCCGTGTACGCGTTCTCGGCGTCGCTGATGTGGTGGCCGCCCGCGATGCTCGAGAACTGACCGAACCCCTTGATGACCGTCTTGCAGGCAGTCGGGCTGTGGAATGCCGCCAGTCGCTGCGCGAGCGTGCTGCTGAAGTTCACTGCAAATGAGGGTGGCGTCGTGCTCGGGTTCGGCACGTTGAACTTCCAGGCGCTCAAGACGGCGAGCTGGAGGGAACCGGTCGACGCCGCCGGCGGCGCAATCACGGCGTCCGAGCCGTCGAACTGATCGAGGTAGAACTTTGCCCAATCCCCGGGCGCATTGTGGGTCGGATCCCAGGTCGTCACCTGATGGAAGGTGAGCGCCTGCGAAAGGCCCTGCGTGCCGTCAGCGATCGCCCAGTCGGCGAGCGTCACCGTTTCCGTGTCGCTGGCATTGAACTGGGTCGGGATCTTGCGCCCGCTCTGCACCGTGAGCAGCACCATCGGGACGTTGATCGAAACCGGCGGGTTTTGGCCGGGCTCGGATTGAACGACGTCGGGCTGTAGTAAAGCAGGGACGCGACGCCGGCGGCGAATGGGTTTCCGCTTCCGTCGGTGACCGTGTTCGTGATCGAAGTGAGGTATTGAAAGAAACCATACGAATTCGTCGCCCGCGCGAGCAGCGATCCGGGCGCAAACGCCAGCGTCTGCCGTTGAAGGGCGATGTAGTACGGCGTCGAGACGCCGTCGACCCAATAAACGTAGAACTGATTTTGCAGCGCGGCGCTGCCGGTTTGCGAGCCGTTCATCACCGAATCGTCGTTCCACGACATCGGCGACGTGTTGAAGGTTGTATCGGATGAGGCCTGGCCCCAGGTAGCGCCCAGCGGCGGCACGAGTTGGTGTCCGTGGGTAACGCCGGACTGGGTATCGAGCCGTTGTAGGCGGGCGCCGGATACGGCGCTCCCGACGACGTCAGCGAGCGGATCGTCCACACGTCGTAGCTGGCGGGATCGTCGCCGCCCCATCCCCACGTCGATACCCATTGGCCGGGCGACGTACGATTCTCCCGTGACGTTGATGTTCTGGTCGTCGTCGCAGGCCGGACGGACGGCGAAGCCCGCCGTGCCACCGAAAACGGCGGGGCAGAGCGCGAGCGTCCACGTCGAGTTTCCGTCGCCCTTGTCGAGCGCGCAACTCGTGAGCGGCTGGCCCTGCGATCCGGAGTAACGCACGAGATTTCCGGTCGAGGCATTAGCAAACGCGATTACCCAGTTCTGAAATGCGCCGCTCCCGTCGTTTCGCCAGTTCGGCAGTCCCAACCACTGTTGCGAAGCGTCGGTCGAACTCGGCGTTGCGATCACGATGTTGTTGCTCGACGCGCCGTTGTCGGAGAGCGCCATAGAGTCGAGATCGATGATCGAGAGCAGCGGAAGGTTCGGCACGAGCGCCGTGAGGTATGCGGTCAGCGCCGGGTCGCTGGGCAGCGTCGGGTAGACGCACGTCCAAGAGTCCCAGATAGTTCCGCCGTCCCAACCGACGGTGCTGATTCCCGCCTTGATGACGGCGCTGGCGATCCCCCAGTTCTGATCGTCGTCGACGGCTGCCCGGATCGCCGCCCACCCGCCGCCGAGGTCGGCCATCGTCCACGTCGCGTTCAGCGAGAGTTGTGACAGTTGGATCTGCTGAATCGGCTGGTTGCCGCTGCCGGCGTAATACAGCGCTTGGCCCGAGAGGACGTTGACGAAAGCCGGAGTCGCGGTTTCGATAATCGCCGGGTTCGACAACTCGCAGAACAGGATCGGGAGCCACAGTTGCGAGGGCTGCGTCGGATCGAGTGGGGCGACGACGGCTTGTCCGGTGAGCGCGTCGAGGTTGACGGCGACCGCCAGATGTCGCCCGTTGCAGACTTGTTGCGAGACGATGTTGACGCAGTATCCGGCCAGTTTCGAGCCGTCGATGCCCATTGATTGCTCCTTGCCCGTTTGACGTTAAGTGGAATTGATCGCCGCGCCGTTGCCGGCCGCGGCGTTGACCGCCGGTGCGGCCAGGGCCGCCCCGGCCACCGGTAAAGGCTGGACTCGAACGAGTTGGATCGCCGGCGGCAACGGCGCGCCGGGAGGTGCGGCAAACGTCAGCCGTCGCGCCGCGATGCGCAGAAATTGCTGCCCCACCGTCCGCGCGCGGCCGAGGTCGATGCGCGCTTGAACGTCGTCGCGCAGGCGGCCGAAGCGAATCTCGCGCTTGGCTATGCCCTTGGTGAAGCCGAAGATCAAACCCGTCGCCGCCGATACCGCGAGATCCGTGCCCGGCTTCTGGCCCAGCGCCCTGTCGGTCGCGGCGGTCTGCGCGACGTTGAGGCTCGAGGAGACGATCGCGCCGATCGCGGCCCGCGCGACTAGGGTCTGCTCCGCGATCGTGGCCGCGTTGCGGCCCGCGGCGATGCCCCGCGTGAGCGCCACCGCTTCGGTTCCGGCATCGACGGCTTCACTAAAGGCGCCCGACGCGAATCCGAAGGCAGCGCCGATGCCGACGGTTTTCCCCCACGTGCCGGCATCGGTGTCGTGCGTGCCGTTGCGAATGTCGTAAGAGATTCCGGAGGTCCCCGCCCCGGTCAACGTTGAGGCCACGACGGCGAATCCCGCGCCGTCGGTCAGCGCGCCGAGCGCGATGCCGGCGACGACCAGTCCGACATCGATCAGAATCGACCACGGGAAGTGCCCGTCGGGATCGATCATGGCGATCGGCGCGTTGAGGGAATACGCATAGCGATTGAGCGTGTCGGGATCGCCGACGTCGCCCGCCGGCCGGTCGTCGGCCCCGATGAAACGCGCGATGCCCGCATCGTAATATCGCGAGTCGAAATAGTACAGCTGCGACGTGTCGTCGAGTTCGCGTCCGGTGAACGTCAGGCGGTAACCGGCACGAGTGCCGCTCAACGGTTCGCCGTAAGGCAAGTAGAGCGCGTTTGCAGTGACGGTGCCGCGTTCATCGGCAACGAGCGATGTGCTCCCGATTTGATCTTTGAGGAGGTACATCGTGCCGCGCGCAGGCACGCCCGTGACGGGCCCCGGATCGGTTCCCTCGACGAGCCGCGTGATCTGTGCGGCCGCTCCGCCCGGTCCCTCCAGATAGTACGTGTGTTGGACGGCGCCTGCGGCGAACCGCGTCACTTCGAAGTCGGGCGCGACGTAGCGGGTATCGGTGCCGTCGGAGGCGATTTTGCGCGTGCGGATGCCGTCATGGTCGTACGTCGCGCTCAGCCCCGGCGCACTGGAGAGCCGTCCTTCACCGTCGTACGCGTACTGCGCGGTCGTCCCGTTGCGCGTAGCCGCCGTCATCGCGCCGTTTGGATCGTACTGCGCCTCGAAAATCGTCGTGCCGTCGGCCGCCGTTCCGGCAACGACCTGATGCCCCTGGTAGGTAAACGCGACCCCGCTCTTCCCGGTCAGGTTGCCGGCCGGGGAGTACTCGTACGCTTGAGTATCGTACGGCCCACTCGATCCGACGAGCCGTCCGACGGCGTCGTACGAGAACGTTTGCGACTGCGCCGGCGCCTGCGGCGCATCGATCGCGGTGAGCCGGCGGAGCGCGTCCCACGTGTAGGTGCGTTGCCAGAGTGGGCCGGCCGGCCCGGAGAATGCGAGCGCAGTGATCTGGCCCAACGCATTGTACGGTCGCGCCTCAGTGATGCCGTTCGCGTACGTCGCCTCGGTCGGGTTGCCCGACGCATCGAAGGCACCGTACTCGACGTGGGTCTGCAGCGGCGCATCGGGGTGCTGCGCGAAGGCGAGGCGCGCGATCCGGCTTGCGGGCGTGTACACGGTGAGGGAGCGCGCGCCATCCGGATACTCGGTCGCGCTGACGAAGCGCTGCGGCGTGAACGTCCGCCGCACTGCGTACGATTCAGCGCCGATGCGCCGCACATGGCTCGCCAGGTTGCCGTACGCGTCGTAGCCGTAGGCTTCGCCGTCGCCGCTGGGGAGCAGCACGCTACAGAGGCGATCCAAGCCGAAGGCCGCGGCCGGGTCGTCGTATGCGAACGTCGTCGACTCGAACGGGCCGCCGCCAGTCGAGACATCCTTGTGCGTGACGCGCCCGCGCGCGTCGAAGGCGAAGGCGATCCGGTTGCCGGCGGCATCCGCTACGTGCACGGAGCGATCGGTGTCGCGGTAGTCGAGCGTGCGCTGCGAGTACACGCGCGTGCCGTCGGCGACCGAGAGCGCGACTTGGCGGTTGAGCGAGTCGTAGGCGACGGTATTCGTGACGCCGCCCGGATCGGTCGCCCCGGTCAACCGGCCCGCGGCGTCGTAAACGAACGTCGTCGTCGCGCCGGCAGCATCGACCAACTGCACCAGCTCGCGCCGGTTGCCGGCGAACGTCGCGTAATCGCGCACCGTCGTGCGGGCGAGCGGCGTGCCCGCGGCTTGGGTCTGCACTTCTCGCAGCACCGTCGGATACGCGCAGGCGAGGGTCGTCGTGCCGCCGCCGTCGAGCGGCTCTGTTTGGCTGGTCATCCGCTCGTACTCGTCGTACGTGCGGGTGACGACGGCGGGGGGCGTTCCGGAATACGTGGGCAGCGCGAGCGAAAGGACGTTGTCCCGCGTGTCGTACTCCCAGGCGGCAACCGCGGTGGACGACCCGTCGTCGGCGAGCCACTCACGGCGAACCTCGCGATGCAAGCCATCGTAGTACCGGCGCTCCCATTGCACGAGGCCGTCCCAAGAAACGAGGCGGCGCGTCTCTTCGAAGTACCCCATCGTGCCGGAGCCGTAGATCCGCTCGGTCAACACCGCCGTGCCGCCGCCTGGGTGCGGCCCCGTTTGGGTCAGCGGACGCCCAAGCCCGTCGTACGTCGAGCCGAACGTGACGCCGTTGGGATCGGTCCGTGCGATCTCTTTGCCGAATGCGGGCTCGACCTGATACGCGACCGTCAGCGCCGTGCCCGATTCGTTCGCCGGCACCGTACGCTGCACGACAAACGTGTGATACGCGTCGTCGAAGCCCACGACGGTGACGCCGCCGGCCGGATCGTCGATCTTCGTGCGATTGCCGAACTCATCGTATGCGTAAGTCGTTTCGAGCCAGGTCTGGTTCGCATCGTTCCATACGCGCGATGCGCGCGCGAGCGTCGTATCGAGGTCGTAGACGTGCTGCGACCATGAGAGCACGCGCTCGCCGTTCGCGTCCGCTGACGTCTTGACCGACGTTGGAAGGCAGAGCGGGCGGTCGAGATCGATCACGTAATCACTGAAGGTGTAAAGCGGCGGAGCGCCTCCGGCCTCCCATACCTCCGTTGTCACATTCCCGAGAGCGTCGAACGTCTTGCTCGTGGTGCTAGCCCAGTCTAGGACGCCGTAGGTGAACCGTTCCGTACGCGTCTGCGGTGTGGTCACTTGCCACACGCCACTCGCGACCGTACTCTCGTAGGTCGCAGTGTGCCGCTCGATCAGCGCGCCGTCCACCGTGCGCGCGATCGTTCGCAGTTGCGGCATCGAGGCATACGGAAAGTCTTGGCGGTATTCGTGCCGCTGTGTCGTTGCGGCCTCGGCGTCGCGGTGATCGATCGCCGCGAAGCCGAGCCAACCGTGGCCGTCGAGGTCGACGCGCGCATCTTCGTAGCGGTAGCTGTGGTGCGAAAGATTCCCGCGCCCGTCGTCGATCGTGTGTGCGGCAATGACGAAGCGCGCGAAATCGACGACGTGCACGGCCGACGACATGCCCGTGGTCGAGCCGATGCCGAACTGCCAAGTCGCTCCGCGGACCGTCGCGTTGACGAAACCGCTGGGATCGAGGCCGGGGGTACCAGTTCGCGTGTAGACGCTCGGGAGCGTGAGCGGCAGATACGTCCACGCATCGTGGCGGCCCTCACCGTTTTCGATCCCGACGATCACGTCGGGAATGGCGGCCGGCGCGGCCATGCGGTAGACGACCTGCGTCGAGTCCCCGGTGGCGTAGAGTAGATCGCTGGTCCCCCAACCGGCGACGTCCGCTGCGAACAGTGTACCACTGTATGGCGGCGGCGAGGGGCCGGCCGATACGGCCGACGGTTCGCCGAACGTCCCGTTCGCAAACGGCACGGTCGAAAACGCCAGATTCGACGCGGCATCGGGGTACGCGAGCACGATGTTGACCAGCGAGCTGCCGCGCACAACGACCGGCGTGAGTGCGCCGGTGTAGGCGAGGGTCGTGGACAGCGCTGCCTGGGGGAGCAGCCCGAGGCCGCTCGAGAGACAGGGGTGCAACACGAGCGTTCCGTCGGCCGCGGGCGACGCGTAGATGAGGTCGTCCTTTTGATCTCCCGTCAAGTTGACCGGCACCAGCGTGCCGCCGTAGGTGAGCCGCGCCCCTGACGGCAAGAGGTCGTCGCTGTCGGCGACGATCGACGTGCCGGCGAGCGCGAAACTCGCCAGTTGCAGCGAACTGTTGTCGGCCGCGAGCATCGCGTACACGAGCTCCATCGCCCCGTCGCCGTCGTAATCCATCGCCAACGGCTGGCCGCCATAGAAGACGTTCGTCGCCGTCTCGCCTTGGCGAACGAATTTCGCGCCGTCCCATTTCAGGAGTTCGAGGGCGAGATTCCCCGCCGTCGTCGTCGTGCACGAAACGAATTCGATCGCTCCGTCGCCGTCGAAGTCTCCGGGCACGAGAATGCCGCCGGAGAGCAAGTCGTCCGGGCCGGCGGCAAACGGCGTGCCCTGCTGCAAGGTCCACCCGCCTGCGGTGGCCTGCGGCGTGAAGATCGTAAAGCCGAAGTTCCCGGTCGGCGCCGTCGAAACGTACACGACCTCCATGAAGCCGTCGCCGTCGACGTCGATCGGGTAGAGGTTGCCGTTCGCCGCCAGGCCCGACGTCGCGATCGGCACCGGGGCAGCGAAGCCGCTTCCATCGGGCAGCGCGCACGTCAGCTCCAAACCTAGACTGCCGGCGGCGGTCGTCGACGCAGCCAGCAAGTCGCGGTGCCCGTTCCCGGCCACGTCGAGCGGCGTGATCGTCCCGCCCGAGACCGTCGCCGCAGTGGCGGGAGCCGCAAACCCGGGACTGGCGATGTCGGCATAGGCGAACGTCGTCGGCGCGAGTTGCGTGCCGGCGGCATCGGCGCGCACTACCGCCACGATGCGGCTCCGCCCGGTGGCGGCGCCGTACTCATAGTTCAGCGCGTAGGTCGTGACGGTGTCGCCGTCGACAGTCGTGGCGATGGCGGCGACGCGCCGGGTCGGATGGACCGCGAATCCGCCTTCAAAACGCGGCTCGACGTCGGTGCGCGGCTCTATCGTAAACAGCACCGCGCGCCGGCACGGCGCCGCCGGATGTCCGGTGTATTCGATGCGCGCCGGATAGTATGCGCCCGTCGCGGGATCGTTCGTGTAGCTGACGGTGTAATAATTGCCGAGCGGGTCGGTCACGCGGTCGAGAGCCCAGGCTCGCACGATGTTCGACCCGGGCGCCGGAAATATCCGTCCGGAGGCCGAGCCAAACTGCAGCACCCGGCCGTCCTTGCGCTTCACGACGAACGCGGCCGGCCCGTCGATGCCCGCTTCGAACACCGGCTCGACGTACTGGTAGGTGTCGAGTTCCGTCCGGTACGAGCTTCCGGCTTGACCGTATGTTCCTTGCACGACCATCAACCGGTCGCCGTCGAGAACGAAGCGATCGCCACCGTCGTAGCGCACCCCGCGCCGCGCACCGTCTTGGGCCGGCGTCTGGCCCGCGCGCACGATCGACGACAGCCCGCTCAGCGACCACCCGACGCCGAAGATCCCGTTCCCCAAACCGCTGGCGTAGTGCAGGCCCAAGGTAGGCGCAACATCGTGCGTCGCCGGCGGCAAGTCGAGCTGAATGCTGTAGCGGGCGCATCCGCTCGCATCGACCGAGAGCGTCGCATCGAGCGTACCGGAATAGGTCGTTATCGACACCCGCGGCCCCCTGAACGACAACCGCTCCGAGCGCGGCTTGGGACAACGGGGCAGCCAATTCGTAACGGTTTTCTGCGCACCTGCCGCGCAAAACTGGTACGAAGACTACCAATTGTTAGGTCGCTTAGGTCATCAAACCGTGACGTTCATATTGACCCGCATCGACGGCGGCAGCGCGCTCAGGTCGACGATCTTCCCGAGCGCGACCTTCTCGTTGGGCCCGATCACGTTGCCCAGGCGCATGCTCTCGATGACGACTTCCATCGCTTGTTGGGTGATCTGTCCGCGCCCGAAATACGACGCAGGCCGCTCGTGTCCGAGGCAGATCGCGATCAACTGCGGGTCGGCGTTGGTGTCCTTGGCGTAGCGCGTCGCCGCGTCGATCGGATGCGTTTGGATGTAGTCGACGGCTTCGGCGCAGGCGGCCAAGAAGTTGGCGATCAGGCTCGACTTCGTTTTGAGCGCGTCGGTGCCGGCGATCCAGACGGTCTGCATGAAGCTCGGGAGATATTCGCGCGCGAAGAACACGGTGCGAATCTCCGACGCGTGCTGCGTCAGCGACGGGTCGACGGTGAACGCGACGTCGAGGCCGCCGGTGTTGAGCAGCGTCAGGTTCTCGCCGATCCCGCCGGCCGCTTTGATTTTGACCGAGTTGACGTCGATCTTGTTCGCCATCAGGCACAGCTTGATCACCGCTTCGCTGGCCGAACCGGGGTTCGTGCAGCCGACGTTCTTGCCGACGAAGTCGTGGATCGTCTTGATCGGCGAGTCCTTCTTCACCGACCACGAGATCGTGCCCGGGGTTTGCACCGAGCCGCCGATGATGCGCAGGTCTTCACCGGCCATGATCGCTTTGATCGCCGCCGGGGTCGCGACCGCGCCCAAGAACAGGCCGCCCTGCGCGATGTTGCGGACCGACGTGCCGCCGCCCTCGGAGCCGGTGATCGAGTTGACCTTGATGCCGTGCTTGGCCATGAAGCCGAGCTGCTGCGCGACGACGACCGGCATCGCGTAGTCTTGCGCCGGATAGTGCGTGACGACGATGTCGATCGAGGTGATGTCGGCGGCGCTCGCGACGCCGGTCACCGCCAACCCCATGGCGAGCGCGCCGGTCGTTTGCGCGAACTGCTTGCGCGAGATACGGGTGGGATGCGTCATGACTGCGTCTCCTTCAGAGTGCGAGCGGTGCTTGGCGGGCTTGCGAACGGGAGGGGCTGACGCGCCGCTCCCACGCGTAGAAGAGCTGGTTGACCGTGATGCCGATGAACGCGAGGATGATGACGACCGCCAGCGTGCGGTCGATGTCGAAGGTCGCGTCGGCGGCGCTGAGCAGCAGGCCGAGGCCGGCTTTGCTCGCGATGATCTCGCCGAGCACGACCCCGATGAAGGTGAGGCTGAACCCCAGGCGCAGGCCGACGACGAGCGACGGCAAGATCGCCGGCAGCACGACGTGGATCGTGGTCTGCCACGGCGAGAGCCCAAGCGTGCGCGCGACCTTGACGTAGACCGGGCGCAAATTCTCGGTCGCGGCCTGCGAGACGATCTCGACCGGAAAGACGCCGTGGAAGAAGCCGAACGCGATCTTCGACGCGCTGCCGACCTTGAAGAGCAGCAAGAAGATCGGATAGAGCGTGATCTTGGGGATCGAGTACGTGCCCAAGATCAGCGGCTCGAACACTTCGCCCCAAAAGCGTGCGACGCCGAGCGCACACCCGAAGAAGAGGCCGACGATCACCGCCAGGATGAAGGCCGGGATCGTCTCGCCGAGCGTCACGAGGGTCGCGTCGAGCAAGAAGCCCTGCGCGAAACCGGCATACAGCGTCTGGAACGTCTTGAGCGGCGTCGGCAGCACGAAGCTGGCAAAGGTCATGGCGGCGATCTGCCACAGCGCCAGCACCGCGACCGCGAAGATCAGCCGTCCCCAGCCGACCCGGCTCATCGCGCGAGCTTCCGGTGCCGCGAGAGGCGCTCTTCGATCGCCGAGAGGACGTAGTTCGTCCCCACGCTGAGCACGATGACGAGCAGCATGACCGCGAACATCTCCTTCGACTCGAAGTTGTCGTAGAAGAACTTGATCTCGTAGCCCAACCCGGCGGTCGCGAGGATGAACTCGGCCGCGATGCAGCCGATCAGCGAGTAGATGAAGCCCAGCTTCAGGCCGACGAACACCTGCGGCACGGTCGCGGGGATGATGATGTAGCGAACCATCTGCCAGCGCGAGACGCCGTTCGTGCGGCCGACCGCGACGTACACGCGCGGGATCTCGCGCAGTGCGACCAGCGTGTTGATCGCGATCGCCCCGTACGCGGTCAGCGAGCCGATCGCCACGATCGGCCACAGCCCGGCCCCGAAGAGCACGATGAACAGCGGATAGAGCGTGAACAGCGGCACGGCGTAGTAGCCGAGCATCACCGGCTCGATCACTTCGGCGACGACCGGGTTGCGCCAGAGAAACGCGCCGCTCGGGATCCCGAAGACGACCGCGATCGCGAAGCTGATGAAGATCTCGGCCGACGTGCGCAGCAGGTGCGGATAGATGTCGCCGCTCGCGAACGAGGCGAAGAGTTGCACGACCATCGTGCCGGGCGGAACCGAGAGCGTCGGGCCGAGCAGTTTGGCACGGGCCACCAAGTCGATGGCAATGATGAACGCGACGACGATCGCGAGCCGGACGGCGACCGCGCGGTTCCCGCGCTTCAGGAGGCGGCACTCCGGATCGAGCGCGGCTCGCCGCCACGCCCGTGGGTGAGCCCGATCGCGTCGCGCAGCCCCGACATCAGCTCGGCGTACCGTTCGGGATTGTCGAGCTCGTTGCGCGGCCGGGGCAAGTCGTTGGTGAAGATCTGCGCGATGCGTCCGGGGCGCGGGCTGAGCACGACGATGCGGTCGGCGAGCTGAACGGCTTCCTGCAAGCTGTGGGTGACGAACATGATCGTGCAACGGGTCTCGTTCCAAATGCGCAGCAACTCGTCGCCGAGCACGAAGCGCGTCTGCTCGTCGAGCGCGCCGAACGGCTCGTCCATCAGCAGCACGTCGGGATGGAGCACGAGCGTGCGCGCGATCGCGACCCGTTGCCGCATGCCGCCCGAGAGCTGATGCGGATACGCGCCTTCAAAGCCTTGCAAGCCGACCAGGTCGATCATCGCCTGCGCGGTCGTCTTGATCGCGGCTTTGTCCTTGCCGCGCATCTGCATCCCGAAGGCGACGTTGTCGTACACGGTCCGCCACGGAAAGGTCGAGTCTTCTTGGAAGACGACGCCCACCCGCGGATGCGGGCTTGTGACCCGGTCGCCCCCGAGCAGGATGCGGCCGTCGGTCACGGGTTGGAGCCCGGCCACGAGCTCGAGCAGCGTGCTCTTCCCGCATCCGGAGGCGCCGATGACCGCCACGAACTCGCCTTGCGGGATCGCCAGCTCGATCTTGTCGAGCGCGACGACGGTCGATGCGTCGGGCAGGGCGTACACTTTCGAGACGCTTTCGAGAACCAGGTCCAAGCCGAATCTCCGGAAAGGGGGAGGCAGAAGTTTTTTCGCGTGGCGAGATGTTCCCTCGCAACGCGCAATCCGCCCCCAAGATTGCTGCCCTCGGGAGGCCGGAGGTCAGCTCAGCCGGCCGACCGACGCTTCCAGCAGCCCCCACGCTTTATCGCCGAAGTTGGCCTTCTGGCGAACGTAGAGCGGCCCGAGCTTGGCCTTCATGCCGGCGGTGTCGGCGTCGACGAACGTTAGCCCCTGGGTGCGCAGCTTCGCGGCGAGCGAGGCGTTGAGCGCGACCGTGGCTGCGCGCTGCTTCGCGGTCCACTTGGTCACGTTGCGCTCGACGACGCCCTGGATGTCCGGGCCCAGCGCGTTCCAGGCGTCGAGATTTGCGCAGAACCAGAAGCCGCTCCACATGTGATTGGTCACCGCGAGATACTTCTGCACCTCGTAGAGCTTCGACGTCTCGATCACCGCGTACGGGTTCTCTTGGCCGTCGATCACGTGGGTTTGCAACGCGGTGTACACTTCGTTGAAGTTCATCGGCGTCGGCGACGCGCCCAGGGTCTTGAAGAGATCGATGAAGAGCTGCGACGTGGGCGTGCGCAAACGGAAGCCTTGCAGGTCGTCGACGGTCTTCATCGGTTTGGTGTCGGAGGTGATCTGGCGGAAGCCGTTCTCCTGGCTGCCTTTGAACGCGTGCAGCCCCTTGGCGAGGATCTCGCCCCGGATGTACTCGCCCAGCGGCCCGTCCATCGTGCGCCACGCCTCGTCGTTGTTCTTGAACGCAAACGGGATGCTCTCGATCGCGGTCGCGGGCACGACCGTCGAGAAGTTGCCGCCCGCGATCGACTGGAACTGCAGCGCGCCCGAACGCAGCTGCGCGATCATGTTGCTGTCGCCGCCGAGCTGGTTGTCGGGGAAGATGTCGATCTCGAGCCGGCCGCCGGTCTCGCTCTTGATCGCGGCGAACGCGTCGACCGCGGTCGTGTTCAGCGGATGATCGGCCGCCAGCGGATTGCCGTATTTGTATTGGAACTGAGCGGCTTTCGCGGGCGAGCGCAGGAACGCGATCGAGGCGAAGCCGGCGGCCGAGGCGACGAATGCGCGGCGGCTGGAGCGGTGCTTCATAGACGTTGAAATCGCCTGCGCGGCAACGGATTCCCTGTCCGGGCGCGAAGCTTCGGTGCATGCATGCTGCGATCGATCCGGACGCCGCGCTCGCTTACGCCCAGCGCCACGACCTCCACGCGTTTTTCGTGCAGCGCGGCGGCGCGACGATCGCGGAGTCGTACGGCGGCGGCTACGCGGCCGATACGCCGCATGCGCTCTACAGCGGCACGAAGAGCTTTTGGGGCGTCGTGGCGGTGGCGGCTGAAGAAGACGGCTTGCTGCGGCTCGACGAGCGCGTCGCTGCCACCGTGCCCGAGTGGAAGGACGACGCGCGCAAAGCGACGGTCACGCTGCGCGAGCTCCTGCAGCTGACGAGCGGATTCGGCTTCGGCGGCCTGGGCAATGCGGTGCCCGATTACGCCAAAGCGCTCGCCACGCCGTTGAAGAACGATCCCGGCACGACGTTCACCTACGGCGGGATTCCGCTCCAAGCGTTCGGCGCGGTGCTCGCGCGCAAGCTCGAACCGCGCGGGCTCGATCCGGTCGCGTATCTGCGCGCGCGCCTGCTCGATCCGATCGGGATGACGATCGCTTCGTGGCGCACGCTGCGCGACGGCACGCACCCGCTCCCGACCGGCGCGTTCGTCACCGCGCGCGAGTGGGCGAAGTACGGCGTGTCCGTGCTCGCGCGCGGGCGGGCGCTCGCGCCCTGCTTCGCGGGCAGCGCGGTCAATCCGCGCTACGGCTTGGGTTGGTGGCTCCGCCCGCTCGATGCGCCCGACGTCATGTATGCGAGCGGCTCGGGCGGCCAGGCGATGTACCTGGTGCCGGCCCTCGACCTGGTGGCGGTGCACTTCGGCAAGAGCGCGTCGTGGCGCCACGAGTCGTTCTTGCGCGCGCTCCTGCGCTAGCTCGAGCGGCTCTCCGAGGCCTCGACGGCGTTGAGCAGGCCGTCGAGCAAGCCCGGGAACAGGTCGTCGATCACGTCGCGCCGCAGCGACGCGTACTTCTGACGGCCTTCGTAGCGGAACGTGATGAGCCCCGACTCGCGCAGCACCTTGAAGTGGTGGGTCAAGTTCTGCTTGCTCGTCATCTCGAGGAAATCGAAGGGACAGCACTCTTCGCGTTTGGCGATGGCGCGCACGACGGCCAGGCGCGTCGGATCGCTCAGCGCCGCCAGGATGCCGTAGATCGTGATGTCTTCGCGCTCGGGATACCAGTACGTCCGCGCGACTGGGGCTTCGGGAGATTCGTGCAAGATCGGCCTTGACAGTAAAATAATCGTTGTACTATAATCGGTACAAGATGTATTGTACTATGCCGAAGGCGGCTGTGTCTACCGCCGGCGACCTCTCCCCGGACGCCCGGCTCTCCTATCAGGCCCTGCGCCGCAACGCGCGGCTCCTCGGGGCACTCTCCGCCAGCTTGTCGCGTGAGGCCCAAGACGCTGCAGAGGCGTACTTTCAAGCGCTGGCGGCGACGACGCCCGGCGCATGGGCCGACTTCGTCCACGTGGCGGACGCGCTCAAGCGGCACGTCGATTCGATCGAGCCGATCGTCGACCTCAATGCGACCGAGCGCGAGGCGCATGCTTTCTTCGAGCAGATCGTGAGCGAGAACCGCGATCTCCTGGGCTCGCAGGTCGTCGCGCCCGCCGTAGGAGCGCGCCACCCGAAAGGTCTCCATGGTTTCCGTCGTCGAGTACGGCGCGCGCCGCGTCGCCGTCGTCTGTGCCGTCATGCTCGCTGCGCTCATGCAGCTGGCCGACACCACGATCGTCAACGTCGCGCTCCCGACGATCGACGGCGCGCTCGGAGCATCGACCGATCAAGGCGCGTGGTTCGTCACCGCCTACATCATTGCCAACGTCATCGTCATCCCGCTCTCGCCGTGGTTCCAGACGCTCTTCGGGCGTCAGCGCTACTTCGCGATCTCGATCGCGGGCTTCACTCTCACCTCGGTGCTGTGCGGGCTGGCGAACGATGCGACTGCCGAGATCGCGTTGCGCTTCGTGCAGGGGGCGTTCGGCGGCGGCTTGATGGTGCCCGCGCAGCAGATCATCCGCGACACGTTTCCGCCCGCCAAACTCGCGGTCAGCCAATCGTTGTTCGCGCTGGCCGTCGTGCTGGGCCCGACCATCGGCCCGACCCTCGGCGGCATCCTAACCGACGATCTGACGTGGCGCTGGGTGTTCTTCGTGAATCTCATCCCGGGCGTGGCGGCGACCGCGCTCGTGCTGATCTTCGTCCGCGATCCGGCGCCCGCGCGCCGCACGTCGTTCGACGTCTTCGGGGTCGCGTTGCTCGCCCTGGGACTCGGGTGCCTGCAATACGTGCTCGACGAAGGCGAGCGCAACGGCTGGCTCGACGACGCGACGATCGCGCTAACGGCCCTCACGGCGTTCGTCTCGCTCGCCGCGTTCGTGGTATGGGAGCTGTTCGGCGCCAAGAATCCCGCGGTCGCGTTGCGCACGTTCGCCAACCGGACCGTGTGGGGAACGTCGGTCATCTACTTCGGCGTCGCCGGCGGCTTCTTCGCGATCCTGTTCATTCAGCCGCAGTGGTCGCAATCGTCGCTCGGTTTCACGACGACGTTGGCCGGGCTGCTCTTGATGGCGCGGGCGGGCGTGCTGGTACTGCTGTATCCGGTGACGACGTGGGTCACGTCGCAAGCGGATTGGGACATGCGCTGGTTCGCGGCCGGCGGCACTTTCTCGCCGGCCTGGCGAGTTGGCTGCAGTCGTTCGTCATGACGACCCAGACGCCGTTCGCGGCGTTGCTCGCCACCCAGGCCTTGGGCGGCGTCGGGTACGCGTTCATCTTCGTCCCGCTCAGCGTGCTGTTGTTCAAAACCGTGCCGGGGCCGGCGATCGCGTCGGCGCTCGCGCTCACGCGCCTGGTTCAACAGATCGGCGGATCGGTCGGTTCGGCGTTGGCTGCAACTTTGCTCGATCGCGGCTACGCGAATGCGCGCGCCGGGCTGGCCCCGTCGATATCGCTCGCGCATCCGGCGATCGCTTCGTTCGTGCAGGCCCACGGCGCAGGCGCGATCGGGTCGCTCGACGCGCTCGTCGGCGTGCAAGCGCTGAATCTCGCGGCCGAACACGCGACGCAGTTCTTCGCGCTGGTGACGATGGCCGCGGCCGCGCTGCCGTTCGTCCTCGCCAGCACCCGGCGTGCGCGCCCCAAGCCGTCCGCGCCCTTCCCGGCCCTTCCGGCCGTTGCAACCTCGGAGCCGCGTTCGCTCGTGCGCCATTCACCGAGCGGCGGTGCCGCGGTGAAACCCGTGCTCAAGGCGTAGCGATCACAACAGCGATGAGTACGGTTCTCGTGACTGGTGGCTCTGGGTTCGTCGGCGCCCATTGCATCCTACGGCTCTTGGACGCAGGCTATGCCGTGCGGACCACGGTGCGCGACCTCAAACGCGAGCCCGACGTGCGGGCGATGCTTCGGCATGGCGGCGTCGAGGCGGGCGAGCGCCTGAGCTTCGCCGCCGCCGATCTCACCGGCGACGCGGGCTGGCCGGAAGCTGTCGCCGGCTGCGAGTTCGTGCTGCACGTTGCGTCGCCGTTTCCGGCCGGCGTCCCCAAGGACGACGACGAGCTGATCGTGCCCGCGCGCGACGGCGCCCTGCGGGTGCTGCGGGCCGCGCGTGACGCGGGCGTCAAGCGCGTCGTCCTGACCTCGTCGTTTGCGGCGGTCGGCTACGGACACCCGCCCCAGGCGGCGCCGTTCGACGAGGCTTCGTGGACGGACGTGACCGCGGGAGTGTCCGCCTACGTCAAATCGAAGACGCTCGCGGAGCGCGCCGCGTGGGATTTCATCGCGCGCGAAGGCCGCAGCCTAGAACTGTCGGCCGTGAATCCGGTCGCCATTTTCGGTCCGGTGCTCGGCCCCGACTTCTCGACGTCGATCGCCTTACTCAAGAGCTTGATCGACGGTATGATGGCCCAAGGCTGCCCGCGCATCGCGTTCGGCGCGGTCGACGTGCGCGACGTCGTCGATCTGCACCTCCGCGCGATGACGAGCTCCGGCCGCCAAGGGCGAACGCTTCCTCGCCGTCGCCGGCGACTTCATCTCGATCCTCGACGTTGCGACGTGCTGCGCCCGCAGCTTGGCGCGGCGGCTGCGAAATTGCCGCGCCGCGAAATTCCCGACATCGTCGTCCGGCTGGGCGCAATCGTGAACCCGATGGCGCGTCAGGTGTTGCCGGAGCTCGGAAAAGCGAAGAATGCGACGAGCGAGAAGGCACGGCGGCTGCTCGGCTGGTCGCCGCGTTCGCGCGAAGAGGCCATCCTCGCCAGCGTCGAGAGTATGGCGCGGCTCTCGGTTTAGGCGCGGCCGCCCGCGAGTTCGCGCCGGACCGCCAGGAGCTCGCGCCGTTCGGCGAGCTTTTGCGGCGCTTGTCGCGCCCGCGCGACCAGCGCTTCCGGCGTCGCCGTGCGGTACGTCAGTTCCAGGCGGATGCCGTTGGGATCGAAGCAATAGATCGACTCGATGAACGCGTGATCGATCGGGCCGACGACGTCGATGCCCTCTTCCCCAAGGGCATGCTTGGCGGCGTCGAGGGCGCTGCGCGACCCGACTTCGAGCGCGACGTGGTTGAGCCAGGGCGGCGTGCCGGGGTCGGGCGCGCACGCGCGGCCGTCGAGGAGATCGACGAACGCGAGATACGACCCGTCCGCCATCTCGAAGAAGAGCTGGTAGTACGGCTTGTATTCGCGGGTGCTCGGGACGTTGTCGTGATAGACGACGAGCGCGAGGGGCAGCCGCAGGACGTCTTCGTAGAAGTGGCGCGTCTCCTCAGCGTCGCGGCAGCGGAACGCTTGATGGTGCACTCCGTGAATGGCGGGAAACGCGTCCGACTCCGTCAGGTTTACGGCAGCGCGGCGCGACGGTGATGCGGCGATCGGCATCGTTCGCTCGATTCGTAGTTCGTATGGGTCACATTTCATCATAGCGCCGCCGCTCTTGACCGTCAAGGTGCGTGCGTCGTTCCGCCCAGGTACACGGCCTTCACGCGGTCGTCCGCCGACAGTTCCTGCGTCGTTCCGGAAAGCGCCACTTCGCCGTTTTCCAGTACGTACGCGCGTTGGGCGTGGCGCAGCGTCAAATAGGCGTTCTGCTCGACGAGCAGCACCGCGGTGCCGCGGGCGCGCAGATCGCTGATGATGTCGAAGATCTGCGTGACGATCTGCGGCGCGAGCCCGGTCGAGGGCTCGTCGAGCAACAACAGCTTCGGTTTTGCCATCAGCGCGCGGCCGATCGCGAGCATCTGCTGCTCGCCGCCCGAAAGCGAGAACGCGACCGCGGTGCGGCGCGCGCGCAGCGCGGGAAAGCGCTCGTACATCGCGTCGACGTCGGCGGCGTCGATCGTGCGTTGCAGGTGCGCACCGAGGCGCAGGTTGTCGTCGACCGTCAACTCGGTGAAGAGCTGCCGCCCTTCGGGGACCTGCGAGAGTCCCAAACCCACGACCTGCGCGGCCGATGCACGGGCGAGATCGTGGCCGTCGAACGTGACGGTGCCCGAGCGGATCGTCGCCATGAAACGCGAGATCGCCCGCAGCAAGGTCGATTTGCCGGCCCCGTTCGGCCCCAAAACCGCGACGAGTTCGCCCGCGCCGACGTCGATCGACACCCCGCGCAATACGTCGATGTCGCCGTAGCCGGCGTGCACGTCGCGCAAGCTCAACAGCGCGGTCATGAGGCGGCCCCGAGGTACGCTTCGATGACGGCCGGGTCTTGGCTGACGGCCCCCGGGCTGCCGTCGGCGATCGTGATGCCGAACTTGAGCACCATCACGCGATCGCTGATCGACATGACGAGTTGCATGTCGTGCTCGATCAGCAACATCGTCACCCCGCGTTCCCGCAGGCGCGTCAGTTCGAGGCTGAACAAACGGCGCTCGCTCGCGTTGAGGCCGGCGGCCGGCTCGTCGAGCAGCAGGAGGCCGGGTCACCCGCGAGCGCGCGCGCGAGCTCGACGCGGCGGCGCACGCCGAACGGGAGCGCCTTGGCGTTCGTGGCGGCAAACGGTTCGAGTGCCAGATCGGCCAGGATCGCGCGCGCGCGATCCTGCAGCTGCCGGCGTTCGGCGCGCGCGGGCGGAAGCGCGAGCAAATCGGCGAGCACGCCCGCGCGTTCGATGCGCATCGCGCCGGCCATCACGTTCTCGAGCACCGTCATCTCTTCGAAGAGCCGCGCGTTTTGAAACGTGCGGCTCACGCCGAGCTGCGCGATCGCGTGCGGCTGGCGCCCGGTCACGTCGACGCCGGCGATGCGCACCGCCCCCGCGTCGACCCTTGCCACACCTGAGATCGCATTGAAGAGCGTCGTCTTGCCGGCGCCGTTGGGGCCGATCAGCGCCGTCACCTTCGCGTTCTCGAGCGTGAACGACACGTCGCTGACCGCCGTAAGGCCACCGAAGCGCTTCGTCACGCCGGCAACCGCGAGCCATGGCGCCGGCGTCGCCGCGAACCGCGCGGGCTGCGCGTCGACGACGGCGGCCGGGACGCGGGCAGGCCGTGCCGAGGGGCGCACCGGCACCAAGCGTTTCAAGAAGCCGGCGAGCCCGCCGGGCACGTAGGTGACGACGAGGATCACGAGCGCGCCGTAGATGACGGGGCGCCAGTTGATCAAGTCGTGGCCGTAGATGTTGGCGATGCCGACGATCGATGCACCGAGGATCGCGCCCGCGACGCCGCCCGCGCCGCCGAGCATCACCATGAGGAGCAAGTCGACGCTGAGGCCGATGCTGACCGCGTCCGGAATCACAAGGCCCAAGTAGGCGGCGTAGACCGTGCCGGCGAGCCCGGCGAGCGCTGCCGAGTAGGTGAACGCGACGATCTTATAGCGGCGCGTCGGGACGCCGACGACTTCGGCGGCGAGTTCGTCGTTGCGCAGCGCTTCGAAGCCGCGCCCCGTCTTGCTGCGCAACAGCGCGAGCGAAATCGCGGCGACGGCCGCGACGCCGGCCCAAGCGAACCAGAACGCGCTCGTGCCCAGGATCGTGATGCTGCCGAACGCCGGATAGGGAACGTTGCTGATCCCGTTGGGGCCGCCGAGGGCGGGCGCTTCGTGCACGATGCCGGTGACGAGCAGGCCGAACGCGAGCGTCGCCATCGCGAGGAAGTGCCCGCGAAAACGCAGGGAGACGAAGCCTACCGCGATGCCGGCCACGGCGGCGAGCAAGGTGCCGGCCAGCGCTGCGGGGATGAAGTTCCAGTTCAGGGCGGTCGTGAAATAGGCGGCGGCATAGGCGCCGATCGCAAAGAACCCGGCCTGGCCGACGGAGACTTGGGCCGTATTGCCGATCAGGATCGACAAACCGATCGCCGCGATCGCATAGCACGCGCCGTACGTGCCGGCTTGGATCAAGCTCGCGTTCGACGACGCGACCGCGCCGAACACGACCGCGGCGGCGAGCAACGCCGGCACGAGCAGCGCGTCGGCGCGAAAGCGGGCGTTCAATCGCGCACCGGCCCGCGCGTGCCCAGCAGTCCCTGCGGACGCACCAGCAAGAAGATCAGCAAGAGCGCGTACACCGTCGGATTGGCGACGCCGTAAGAGAAGACGCCCTCGATCAGCTTCTCGACGACCCCGACGAGCAGGCCGCCGAGCACGGTGCCCAGCGGCGACTCGATCCCGCCGACGATCGCGCCGCAGAAGCCCTTGATCGCGATGCCGACGCCGCCGGCGCCGCCGACGAGGGTGATCGGGCCGAGGATCGTGCCGGCGAATGCCGCCAGCGCGCACGACAACGCGACGCTGATCATCCGCGCTCGCCCGACGTCGATGCCGACGAGTTCGGCGCCCAGCGGATTGTTCGCCGCGGCCCGGATCGCCTTGCCGTACCGCGTGCGCTCGAAGAACAGGTAGAGCAAGACGACGATCAGCACGAGCATCGCGAACACCCACACGCTCTGCACGGGAATCTGCACCGCGCCCACCGCGATCGCATCGCCGGCGTTGCCGGTGAACGGCGGGAGCGGTTGCGGCAAGCTGCCCCAGCCCGGGACGAGCGCGTGGCCGTACAGCAGCACGAAGCTGAACCCGATCGTCGAGATCGTCACCGCCGTTTCGCTCGCCTTGCCGCCGGGCGCAGCACGAACGCGTCGTACGCCAGCCCCAAGACGAACCCCAGGACGGTCGCGCCGGCGAGCGCGACCCAGATGCTCTGGTGCAGCATGCTGACGAACGTCAGCGCGAAGAGGCCGCCGACGATGACGAACTCGCCCTGCGCGAAGTTGATGATGCGCGTCGCGCGCAGGATGATGTGAAAGCCGAGCGCGGTCAACGCGTAACCGCTGCCCACCGTGAGGCCGGCGACGATCAGTTGAACGAAGGTCGCCACGCCGGTTTACCGCGTCGGCGCGAGCGACGCGGCGAGCACCGAGGCGACGTGGGTCGCTTCGCGGGCCGCGCCGTCGTGGATCTGATGGCGGCAACTGAAACCGTCCGCGACGATCAGCGTATCGCTGCCGGCCGCGCGCACTGCGGGTAAGAGCGAGCGTTCCGCCATCTTCATCGAGACGTCGTAGTGGCCGGCTTCGTAACCGAACGTGCCCGCCATGCCGCAGCAGCTCGACGCGATCTCCGATACCTCGAGTCCCGGAATGAGGCGGAGCGTTTGCATGACGGCGGGCATCGCGCCGAAAGCCTTTTGGTGGCAGTGTCCGTGCACGACGGCGCGCGACTGCGCGGCCGGTTCGAGCGGCGCGGCGAAGGCGCCGCGCGCGGCTTCGCGGGCGACGAACTCCTCGAAGAGCACGGCGTTTTCCGCCAGCGCCTGCGCCGGCGCGCCCGGCAACAGGGCCACGAACTCGTCGCGCAGCGTCAGCAGGCACGACGGTTCGAGCCCGATCACCGGCACGCCGTCGCGCACGAACGGCGCGAGCGCCGCGAGCGTACGCCGCGCCTCGGCGCGTGCTTCGTCGACCAAGCCGGCCGAGAGGAACGTCCGTCCGCAGCAGAGCGGACGCCGCGCGGACTGCGCGGGGAACCGCACGCGGTAGCCGGCGGCGCGCAGCACGCGCAGCGCGTCGCGCGCGATCGCCGGTTCGAACCAGCGGCTGAACGTGTCGACCAGCAGCACGACGTCGCGCCGCGGGTCGTCCCCGGGCGCCGCCGGCGTCGTCACGAAGTCGTCGCGGAACGGCTGCGACGACCACTTCGGCAGCGAGCGCCGCGCGCTGAAGCCGGCCGCGCGCTCCGACAGCTGCGCGAGCCCGGGGACGCGGTCGCGCGCGTTGGCGAGCCACGGCGCCTTGGCGGCAAACGGCGCGAGCCGCGGCAGATTCGCGACGATCCGGTCCTTCAGCGGTAAACCGTGCCGCTTGCGATAATGGGCGAGAAACTCGACTTTCATGCGCGCCATGTCGACCCCGGTCGGGCACTCGCGCCGGCACGCCTTGCACCCGACGCACAGGTCCATCACGCCGTACATCGCGTCCGACGTGAACGCATCGGGCCCGAGTTGGCCCGAGAGCGCGAGCCGCAGCGCGGTCGCGCGGCCGCGGGTGACGTCGTTCTCGTCCTGGGTCGCCATGTACGACGGGCACATGACGCCGTCGGCCTTGCGGCAGCTGCCGTTGCTGTTGCACATCTCGACCGCGCCGCTCAAGCCGCCCCACGCGCTCCAGTCGAGCACGGTCGTGAGGTCGACCGGCTCGTAGCCGGGGCCGTACCGGAAGAGGCTGCGGTCGTCCATCCGCGGCGGGCGCACGATCTTGCCTGGGTTGAACAGGCCGCGCGGATCGAAGGCGTCCTTGACCTCCTCGAACGCGTGCACGAGCCGCTCGCCGAACATCTCCGGGGAAACTCCGAGCGCACGATGCCGTCGCCGTGCTCGCCCGAGTGCGAGCCGCCATACTCGCGCACCATCGCAAACGCTTCCTCGGCGATCGCGCGAAACGTGCGAACGCCTTCGGGGCGCTTCATGTTCAGCACCGGGCGAACGTGCAAACACCCGACCGACGCGTGCGCGTACCACGTGCCCTTGGTGCCGTGCCGCTCGAAGAGCGCGTTGAGGCGGCTCGTGTATTCGGCGAGGTGCTCGAGCGGAACGGCGCAGTCCTCGACCACCGACACCGGCTTCGCGTCGCCCTTCATCGAGCTCATGATGTTCAAGCCGGCCGAGCGCACCGACCACATCTCGGCCTGACCCGCCGGGTCGGTGACCTTGACGACCGCGCCGGCGAAGCCGAGGCTCGCCATCGTGTCGTCGAGCGCGTCGAGCGCGCGCAGGTTCGCCTCGGGGTCATCGCCGGCGAACTCGACCAGCAAGAGCGAGCCGGGTTCGCCGCGCACGAACTTCCGCATCGTCGGCGCGAACGCGGCGATCTCGCGCGAGAGTTCGATCATCGTGCGGTCGACGAGCTCCACCGCGACCGGCCCCAGGGCGACCAGCTTCTCCGTTGAGGCCATCGCGTCGTAGAACGTCGGAAAGTGACAGATGCCCAAGGCCTTGTGGGCCGGCAGCGGGGCGAGTTGCAGGTCGATCGTGGTGAAGTACGCGAGCGTCCCCTCCGAGCCGACGAGCAAGCGCGCGAGATTCGGCGGATCGGGCAGCAGCGCGTCGAGATTGTAGCCGCCGACGCGCCGCAGCACGTTCGGAAACCGGGTTGCGATCTCGGTCGCTTCGCGACGCGCGATCGCGAGCGCACGGTCGGCGATCGTGCGTGCCGCCGCCGGCAGCGCGTCGTACGCATCCGGCGTGAGCGGCCCGAAGTAGGCGCGCGTGCCGTCGGCGAGCAGCGCGTCGATGCCGCGCACGTTGTGCACCATCGTGCCGTACTTGATCGAGTGCGCGCCGGAGCTGTTGTTGGCGGTCATCCCGCCGATCGTCGCCCGGTCGGCGGTCGACGGATCGATCGGGAAGAACAGCCCGTGCTCGCGCAACTGCGCGTTGAGCTGCGAGAGCACGATCCCCGGGCGCACCCGCGCCGTCTGCGCGGCGACGTCGACCGACACGAGGTCGCGCAGGTATTTGCTCGTGTCGATGACGACCGCGTCGCCGACGGTCTGCCCGCACTGCGACGTGCCGCCGCCGCGCGGCAGCACCGGCACGCCGGCCTCGGCGCACAGGGCAAGGGTCGCGGCGACGTCTTCGTCGCGCGCGGGGATCACGACGCCGACCGGTTCGATCTGGTAGATCGACGCGTCGGTCGAGTAGAGCCCTCGCGTGACGTCGTCGAAACGGACCTCCCCCGCGACCTCCGCGCGCAAGCGCGCGGCGAGCGCGCCGGCGGTCACGCAGACGCCATGTGGGGAACCTTCAAGTCGGCGGTTTCCGTCAGGTAGTCGAGCGCCGCACGCACCCCGTCGCCGTGCGGAACGTTCTGCAGGGTCAAGCCCATCTCGACGCCGGCCAGCGTGCCGGCGAGCGAGAGCGCGTTGAAGTCGCCGAGGTGGCCGATGCGGAACACTTTGCCCTTGTACGGGCCGAACGACGTGCCCAGCGACATGTCGAAGCGCTCGAGCACGGTTGCGCGCAGCGCGTCGGCGTCGTGCCCGTCGGGCAAGACGATCGCGGTCAAGGTGTTCGAATACTCGCGCGGGTCGAGGCACTGGATTTCGAGGCCCCACGCGCGGGTCGCGCGGCGCGTCGCTTCGGCCAAGCGCGCGTGGCGCGCGAACACCGCCGCGAGCCCTTCCTCGTGCAGCATGTGCAGCGCTTCGCGCAGGCCGTAGAGCATGTTCGTCGGCGGCGTGTAAGGGAAGAAGCCGTTGCGGTTGTGTTCGAGGATGTCGTCCCAGTTCCAGTAGGCGCGCGGCAGACGCGCGTGCGACGACGCGACCCGCGCCTTGACCGAGACGGCGTTGAAGCCCATCCCCGGCGGAAGCATCAAGCCCTTTTGCGAGCCGCCGACGGTCACGTCGACGCCCCACTCGTCGTGGCGGTAATCGATCGACGCGAGCGACGAGATCGTGTCGACCATGAAGAGGGCCGGATGCCCCGCACGGTCGATCGCGGCGCGGATCTCGGGGATGCGACTGGTCACGCCGGTCGAGGTTTCGTTGTGCACGACGGTGACGGCTTTGATCGCGTGGTCGCGGTCGTCGCGCAGCAGGGTCTCGACGACCGTCGGGATCGACGCCGTGGCGCCAATCGCCGGGCACCAGGACGACGTCGAGCCCGAGCTTGCGCCCGAGCGCGCACCACAGCGTCGCGAACTGGCCCGTCTCGAACATGACGACGCGGTCGCCGGGCGAGAGGGTGTTGACGAGCGCGGCTTCCCATGCGCCCGTCCCCGAACCCGGATAGATGACGACGTCGGATTCGGTCTGGAAGACGGCCCGCATGAGCGGCAGCGTTTCGAGCACCAGGCGCGCGAACTGCGGCCCGCGGTGATCGATCGTCGGCATGTCCATCGCACGCAGCACGCGATCCGGAACGTTCGTCGGACCGGGAATTTGCAGGAAGTGGCGGCCGCTCTGATAGGTCATCCGCTGCACATACTGCGCTGTGTCGCCCGCATCCTCGGCGCATCGGCGCGCTGTTGCGCATGCCGATAAGACCTTTGTCGCAGCTTGCTTTCCGGCCGTACCAACGGTGCCCGGCTCCCCTCGCTACGCGACCGGCGCGCGCCGGCGCGAGGCGAGGAAATCGTGCACGAGCGAGACGCACATGCTGCCTTCGCCGACCCCCGAGGCGACGCGCTTGATCGACGCGTGGCGCACGTCGCCGGCGGCGTAGACGCCGGGGACCGAGGTTTCGAGCCGCGAGGGGTAGCGGTCGCGCTCGGGCCACGCGCGCATGATCTCGTCGTTGTCGCGGACGTCGGGGCCGGTGAAGATGTACCCGTGTTCGTCGCGCGCGATCTCCGGCGGCAACCAATCGGTATTGGCGTCGGCGCCGATGAAGACGAACACCGCGTCGGCCGGGCGGCGTTCGACCGTGCCCGCAGCATCGTCCTTCACATCGATCTCGTGCAGTTCGCCCTCGCCTCGGAACGCGACGATCTGGCTGCGCATCTGGATGTCGACGTTACGTTTGTGGTGCAACTGTTCGATCAGGTACGCCGACATCGTGTCTTCGATCTGCTTGCCGCGGCACACGATCGTCACGTGCTCCGCGTAGTCGGAGAAGAACACCGCCGCCTGGCCGGCCGAGTTGCCGCCGCCGATCAGGTAGATCTTCTTGCCGAGCATCGTCATCGCTTCGGTGCGCGCCGCGCCGTAGAAGACGCCGCGGCCGAGCAGCGTGTCGGCGCCGGGAACGTCGAGCTTGCGGTACGAGACGCCGATCGCGATCAGGATGGCTGCCGCGCACAGCGTTTCGCCGCCGTCGAGTTCGAGCGTATGGCATTCGGGATCGGTGCGCAACGCGGTGACCTCGCGCGTCAGCACCAGTTCGGCGCCGAACCGTTGCGCCTGCTCGAGCGCGCGCGAGCCCAGTTCGCTGCCGCTGATCCCGTTGGGGAAGCCGAGATAGTTCTCGATGCGCGACGACGTGCCGGCTTGTCCGCCCGGCGCCTCGCGCTCGATCGCGACGGTGCGCAGCCCTTCCGACGCGCCGTACACGGCGGCCGCGAGCCCGGCCGGCCCTGCGCCGACGATCGCCAGGTCGAAATCCTTGCGCGACGGCGCGGTGCGCAAACCCAGCTCCACGGCCATCTCGCGCATCGACGGTTCGCGCAGGATCTTGGGGTCTTTCGCGGTCTGGATCACGACGACCGGCATCGCCGACTCCGGATACTCGTTCGCATCGAGGATCTTCTCGGTGTACGCTTCTTCCGGCGTGATCCACGCGTACGCGATCAGGTTGCGGGCGAGGAAGTCGCGCAGATCGTGGCACACCAGATCGCTGCGGTGGCCGACGACCACCGCCGCGGTCGCGTGCTCTTCGAGGGTATGGCGGGTGATGTCGCGCACCCGCACCGCGAGCGCGCGGAACACGTGGCGCGCGAACGTCGGCTCGGCGTCGGTCAAGTAGTGGAACATCGTCGGTTCGAGCCGGGCCACGCGGGTCGGCTCGGCGGCGCGAATGCTCGCGACGGCGGCCGTTCCCAGCAGCAGCGGCACCTCACCGAACGAATCGCCGGGGCCGTACTCGGTGATGACGAACTCATGGCCGCCGATCGTCTTGAGCACCGAGACGCGTCCGCTGATCACGCCGTAGAAGGCGGCGGTGTCGCCCTCATGGATCAGCCAATCGCCCTTGTCGAGTTCGACTTCGGCCGTACGGATGAGCGAGCGCTCGAGGTGTTCGTCGGTCACTTGTGCGAACGCTTTGATCGAGCGGAGTTCGGCGGTCGTGATCATGCAAAGATATCCAGCGGAAGGAACGCGGACACGGTCACGTTCGGGTGATTGACGATCTGGCTGACGTGTAAGTCGACCGCCACGCTGCAGAGAGCGTAGGCTTGCTCGGCGCTGTATCCGTATCGATCGCCGAGATGATCGATCATGGCGAGCAGGGCATTGCGCGCGGCCAGCCACAGATCCTCATTCGCGTTAAACCCGTCCGCGCGCACCGCGGTGCCGGTCGTCGCAAAATACGGCGCGGAGCGGATCGTGCGCGGGCTCGCGGTGCGGCATTCGAAGGTCGCGAACCGCTGGCGCCGGCGGGCCGCTTCGCCCTTGAGGAGCCGTAGCCGCGCCAGCAGCGTCGTCCCGGTCTCGATCGCGGTGCCGCACGATTCGCCGTCGCCTTGCGCGAAGTGTCCGTCGCCGGCGGAAAAGTTCGCCCCGGCCAGCCATACCGGCAAGAAGAGGGTCGTGCCGGCGACGAGCTGGCGCACGTCCTGGTTTCCCCCGTTTTCGCGCGGCGGGACGGTGCGCGCCGCCACCGCGGCGATCGCGGGATCTTCGGGGACCGCGCCTACCGTCGTCGGCAGCGCCACGAGGCCGCCGCGCGCCGCGAGCTCGGCTTCGCGCCGGTTCCATTCCTCGAGCATCGCGACCGACGGCGCGGTCCCCATCGTGCCCATGAAGGGCGCGCCGGGGATGCGCACGCCCGGGATGTCGGCCGAGGTCGCGAACCCGCCGGCGATCCGCCAGTGCACGACGAACGGGCCTTTGACATCGTCGCGCAAGAGCGCGTAGTAGCGATGGCCGAACACCGTGAACGCGGACGGTTCGGTGGCCACGTCGAGGATGTCGACCGCGAGCAGGTCGCCCGGCTCGGCCCCTTCGACCGCGATCGGGCCGGTCAACGGGTGCGCGACGTGCTGCCGCAAGTGCGCGAGATCGGCGATCGTGGTAGCGGCCGCGATCTGGCCGTCCTGCGAGTCGCGCGCCTCGAGCTCGATCGTATCGCCGCTGCCGGCGGTCGCGATCGCCGGAATGGCGGGATGCCAGCGGTTGTGGCCCGTGCCGGGCTCCTCGCGCAGGGGGCGGGTGCGGTCGATCGTGATGCGGACGTGCGCCATGGGACGCCCTCACTTCGCCCTTGGAGCGTAAAGCCATCGCCCGCATCCAGGGCACGGCCGAGGGCGCGCGAAGCAAGGCCCCACACGAACGGAGGAAGTTCATGGAAGACGACGTTGCCGAGGAGATGCTCTCCGGGGAGAGCCGCTTCATTCGCGAAGACGACCCGCTGTTGGACCGCGCGCGGTCTCTGGTGTCCGAGGACTTCGGCGATGAGCCCGAGCCGGCCGGGCACGTGCCGCCGCCACCCCTGCACCAAGAGCACAAGGCCAGCTCCGACGGCATCGTGTGGGCCACCGGCCACGGTTCCGGCGTCAAGGACAAACGGTAGATGCGCATCACGCCGGCCACGCGCGAAGCGCTCGACGCCGAGGGGCAAGCCGTTTACGACGAAGTGCTCGGTTCGCGCGGGAAGATCATCGGGCCGTTCCTCGTGCTGCTCAACGCGCCGCGCCTGGCCGTGCACGTGAGCCGCTTGGGGCACCAGTTGCGCTTCGAAGGAGCGCTGCCCGACCCCGACCGCGAGCTCGCGATCATTGCGACCGCGCGCGAGTTCGAGGCCAAGTTCGAATGGTTCGTGCACGAAGCACTGGCGCGAAAAGTCGGCACGAGCGCGGCGGCGATCGAGGCAGTGCGGACGCAGGGATCGACCGAGGGACTCTCGCGCCGCGAACGCGTGCTGATCGAGGTGCCGCGCGCGATCGTGCGGCGCCATCAAATGGAGCCCGAATTGCACGCCGAAGCGACCGAAGAACTCGGCGCCGCGCTGTTGCTGGAACTGATCACGCTGGTCGGTTTCTACCAGCTGATCGGGACGGTGCTCAACGCGTACGACGTCGAACCGCCCGAGGGGGCAACGTCGTTTTGATCGGCGCTTCGTAAGGAAGTGTGACGGGCCTAACGGCGCAGGCGTGAGCGCCGTTACACCGGCTTAACATTCTTGGTCGAAGCGGAACTCGCGTGCGGACTCGCGCGTTCCGGCGTTGCAAGACGCTTTGCCAGGAGGGCCTTATGGTTCGTCGCTCCGCCGTTTCCATTGCGCGCGCGTTCGTGTCCGTGTCGATCGCCGTATCGCTCGCGGCATGTTCGGGAGGTGCGCTCTCGGGCGGAGCGCCGTCGCTTGCGGTCGGCCAGCAAGGCGGCGCACCGCCTATCCCCCAGGCACAGTCCGTGCAAAACGCACCCGCGCCCGCAAGCGTGGCCTCCGGCTCCGCAGCCGCCGCGGCGTCGACGGTCGCGCAGTCCGCAACGCGCACCGAGGCAGCAGCGGCGAGTTCGACGCTGAGCCCGATCTCCGCAACGTTCACGTTCGCCAACGGAACGATCACCGCGACGAACACGTCGGGCCACGATCAAAGCTTGGCCAACGTGCAGTTCACCTTCACCGATCCCGATCAGATCGCGAGCGTGTGGGGATCGCCGTGGATGAACTGGCAGATCGCAAACAGCGGTTCGACGTACACGCTCACCGGCGGCACGCCGTATTCCGTCTGGAAGAACGGCGCGACGCTGACCGTCAGCTTCACCGTCCCGTGGAACAGCAAGAACGTGCCCGCGAACGAACAAATCTCCGCGATCGTGCCGCCTGCGCTCGTCCCGCTCGCGGTCGGCGCGAGCGAGAGCGCCGGCACGATCACGATCGCCAACTCGAGCGGGCACCCGATCGCGCTGCGCAGCTTGGAGCTCGACTTCACGTATGCCGGCTCGATCGCGAGCGTGTGGGGCACGCCGTGGATCGCATGGACGATCGCGCGCAGCGGGAACGCCTACACGCTGACCGGCGGCACGAACGACGGCACGCAACTCGCGGCCGGCTCGAGCATGACGGTGCAGTTCACGCCGGCGGCGGGCGCGTCGGCGGCCAGTATCGTCTTGAAAGGCGCCTACGCGGATAGCGCGTCGCCGGCGCCGACGGTCGCGCCGACCACCGGCCCGACCGCGCATCCGACCGGCGCGCCGAGCGCGACGCCGTCGCCCGCGCCGACCGTCGCTCCGACCCCGACGCCGCTTCCGACCGCCGTGCCGACCGCGCCGCCGCCGGGCTCGCGCGAATTCGTCGGCTTCTGGGAATCGTGGAGCGACACGAACGCGAACGACGCGTTTTACACGATCGACCAGATCCCCGCGACCGTGACGACCGCCGACGTCGCGTTTAGCGTCGCCTCGTCGAACGCGATCGGCGATCCGCAGAACACGTATTCGCTCGCAGCCGGCATCGCCGCGTACCATGCCAAGGGCGGCAAAGTGCTGCTCTCGTTCGGCGGCGCGACCTCGCAGTTTTCGATCACGAACGTCACCCAATTCGAAGCGAATCTGACCGCGTACGTCGAGGCGCATCCGGGCTGGTACGACGGATTCGACTTCGACGATGAAGTGATGCCGTGGAACGGTCAAGCGCAGTTGATCAACGTCATCAACGCGACCCGCGCCGCGTTCCCGAACGCGATCATCTCGATGGACGCATTCGCCTCAGGCGGCGACCCGCAAGTCTATCTCTCGACCCACCAAGGCGAGGACATCGCGGTGATGCAGCAGGCCGGCGCGGCGCTCAACTACGTCAACGTCATGAACTACGACTACTACGGCTGGCATCCGTCGGATCATCCGTCGTGCACGATCGGCGGCGCCGACGACTGCTACACCGACGTGATGGGCGACTTCGCCAAGGTCTTCCCGGCGAACAAACTCGTCATGGGCCTGATGATCGCGGCCGACGACTCAGGCGTCGTGCTCTCGCCGACGGCCGCGACGAACTACGCCAAGTGGGTCAAGGCCAACGGCTACCACGGCATCATGATCTGGGACCTCGACCGAGACAACAAGACGGTCACCGGCAACCCCAACGGCACCTACGTCAACGACATCGGCAGCAACGTGCATTGAGCGGGTTCCGGTCGGGACGCCGGAACGCATCGCGTTCTCGCGCTACGCGCTTCGATCCGCCCTCCGCGGCACGGTGCGTTACGTTACCGGATACAGAGCCGCCGCCATGCCCGAGAGGTCTTGCAGCGCGGCGAGCGGCGAGCCGCGGATCGTGCAGCGGGCGACGTTTTGCGGGAGTGCCTCGCGGCGCACGACGGCGTTGACCGCTTCGACCCACGGCGGCCCGAGATATTGGGCTGCGCTGCCGAGCACGATCACGTCGAGCCCGAGCAGGTCGACCAAGAGCGCGCAGGCGGCGCCGACCGCTTCGGCGTTGAGCGCGACGATCGCGGCGGCTTCCGGGTCGCCGGCCGCCGCCAGCGCGGCGATGGCCGGCGCGCCGGTCGCGCCGAACCGCGCCGGATCGCGCCACTGCGCGACCCGCGCGAGCGCGCTCGCCGATGCGTAACCTTCGAAGCAGCCGGGCTTCCCGAACATCGCGGGCCCGTCGTCGCGCCAGCGGATGTGCCCGATCTCAGGCGAGAGCCCGCCCGCCCCGTAATGCGCCCGTCCCCCTAGCACGAGCCCGACCCCGAAGCCCGTCCCGCACGTGAGATAGCCGAGCCCGGGCGCGCCCGCGTCGGGGCCCCAGCGATACTCGGCGAGCGCGCACGCCGCCGCGTCGTGGTGCAGCATCACCGGAAGCCCTATCCGAGCGTCGAGTGCGTCGCGAAGCGGGAACTCGTCGAACCACCACAAGTGTGGCGGCTTCAGCAGCACGCCGCGCTGCGCGTCGAGCGGGCCGCCGACCGAAACGCCCACGCGCTCGATAGGGCCGACGGCCTCGCGGCGCAGCGCGGCGACGTCGGCGACGAGCGCGTCGACCATCGCCTCGGCAGCCTGCGTCGTCGCGGTCGGGAAGCTCCGCCGGGCGACGATCGCGCCCGCTTCGTCGCCGAGCACGGTCGTGGTGGTGGTTCCGCCGATGTTGATGCCGATGAGCATGGGTCGCAGCGCTCATTGGTGGCGGGAGCGCCGCGCGCCTGCGGCGGGAAACGCTCGCGGGCGTTCGGAACCCCGCAACATGAGTACCGCAGCGCATGGTGTGTACACCGCCGTCCTGACGCCCTTCAACGCCGATCTCTCGCCCGACGGGCCGGCCCTCGTCGAGTACTGCCGGTGGCTGCTCGCCAACGGGTGCGACGGGGTCTCGGTGTTCGGAACGACGGGCGAAGGCAACTCGCTGACCGTCGACGAGAAGATCGTGTTGCTCGAGCAGCTGGTCGCGGGCGGCATTCCGCCGCTCGCGCTGATGCCCGGCACTGGCGCGTGCGCGATCGGCGACACGGTGCGGCTGACCAAAGCGGCGCTGGCGCTCGGGGTGCGCGACGTCCTCGTGCTGCCGCCGTTCTACTATAAGATCGCGACCGACGACGGACTGTACGACGCATACGCGCACATCATCGAAGGGGTCGCCGACCCGCGGATGCAGCTGTACTTCTACCATATCCCGCAGGTCTCGGGGGTCGCGATCAGCCCCGCGCTGATCGCGCGGCTCAAAGCGGCCTACCCGGCGACGATTGCCGGCATCAAGGACAGCTCGCGGAACTGGGAGACGATGGAGCCGCTCTGCGCGATCCCCGATTTTCGCGTGTTCGCGGGGACCGAATCCTTGCTGCTGCCGATCTTGCGGGCGGGCGGCGTCGGTTGCATCGCCGCGATCGCCAACGTGCAGAGCGCGGCGGCCGGCGAAGTGTACCAGCGCTGGCGGGAGCCCGCCGTCGAGGCGTTGCACGCCCGGATGGTCACGCGCTCGCGCGTCATCGAGCAGTTCCCGGTGATCGCCTCGCTCAAGGCGATGACGGCCCGGCGCACCGGGCACGAGGGCTGGACCCGAGTTCGCCCGCCGCTGCGCGCCCTCGACGCCGCCGCGACGGAACGGCTGTTCGCCGAACTCGACAGCGGAGCGATACCGGCCTGAACCTTAAGGCCCCTTAACAAGCAATAGGACGCCGCCCGGCGTTCGCCGGAACGAACGGCATGCGCCGTTTTGTTGCCTTCTTTCTCATCGTCGCGCTCTTCGTATTTGCCGGCCCGGCGCGCAGTGCGCCCGACCCGCAAGCGGAGTTGATCGCGAATCTGCGCGCGCACGTCAAGCACGTGTTCGTCCTGTATCAAGAAAACCGGTCGTTCGATTCGTACTTCGGGACGTTTCCGGGAGCGGAGAACCTCGCCAGCGCCGACGCGCAGTTGCACGGTTTCCACCAGCACGACCCGATCGGCGACCAAGACGTCACGCCCTTCCGCATCGCCGAGCCCGACATGGCCGACGTCAACCACTCGCGCCCGTCGCTCTACGCCAAAGTCGACGGCGGACGGATGGACAAGTTCGTCGAGAACGAGGAACAGACGCGCGCCGCCGGCGGTGCCTCGCAGCGCAACGCGCAGATCCTCGGCTTGCTGACGATGGCCTACAACGACTGCGATACGATCCCGTTCTTGTGGAAGTACGCGAACTCGTTCACCCTCTTCGACCATTTCTTCCAGGGGATGTACGGGCCGTCGACGCCGGGCAACATCGACATCATCGCGGCCCAGACCGGCGAAACGCAAGCCGCCCGCGATCCCAAACAGGCGACCGCCGAAGACGACAACGGACCCGGCGAACCGGTCGTCAACGACACGTATCCGGCCTTCGGCCCCTATCACAACGGCGAACCGAAGATGAAGCAATACGATCAGACGTACGCCAACGTGCTGCTGACGCTCGGCGGCCGCGACGCCTCAGAGGCCAAAGACGACAGCGATTGGATCCAGCACGACATCGGCGTCCTCGTGCACGGCAATCACGCACCGGTCGCGTGGGGCTGGTACGAGGAGGGGCTCAAGGACGACGGCAGCGGCAAGTACCCGGCGCTGATCACCCATCACAACGCGCCCCAATACTTCGGATACATCCGCCAGAATCCGGCCCTGTGGAACAACGTTCACGACTTGACCGACTTGCTGCCCGCGATCAAAGGCGGCACGCTCGGCGACCGCGGCGTTTACTTCATGAAGGGCGGATACGTCAATCCGTTCGGTTGGAAGCCGGCCAATCCCGATCCGGCCGTGCAGAAGGCGTTCCGCGGCGACGACGACCACGCCGCCTACGCCGACTCGCACCTCTCGGAGTCGCTGGTCGCGACGATGGTCAACGCGATCGCGAAGAGCCCGTATTGGAACGACTCCGCGATCGTCATCACGTGGGACGACTCGGAGGGCTCGTACGATCATGTACCGCCGCCGCAGTACGGGCACTGCCCCGATAACCGCAATTGCGGCGACGGGCCGCGCGTCCCGCTGATCGTCATCTCGCCCTTTGCCAAGACGCATGCCGTCGTGCGCGACGTCGGCGATCACGCGTCGTTCGTCAAGTTCCTCGACGTGCTGTTCGATCTGCCGCCGCTCGCGACGCTGCCCGACGAGAAGCAGTACATGCCGCGCGGCCCGCGCGACACCGCGGCGCTGCTCACCGATTTGACCGGCGCGTTCGATCCCGACCGGCTAGCGGGCCGCACGCCGCCGGTCCCCGCTTCGGAAGCGATCATCCCCGACGACGTCGTCAACACGTTCCCGCCCAAGATGTCGTGTTCGAGTTTGAACATCAAACCGGTCGACGTTCCGGGCGCGTCGGCGACGCCGCCGCGCGGCTATTCGCCGCGACTGCTCCCCTAGCCCTAAGGCGTCGGCGGTTCGGGGGTGGGCGTCGGCGTGGGGGTCGGGGGTGGCGGGGTCACGATGCCGCGCATCCCCGGCCGCCACGCCGTCCCGTCGGCGAAGCGCACGCCGACGACCGAACACACGGCGTTCTGACGGCCGGCTTGATCGTTGGGATCGATGTCGAGGGTGAACGTGTGACGCACCTGCGCGCCGCCCGCGAACGAGCCCGCGTCGTTGACGAAGCCGCCGACGGTCTTGCCCGCTTTGGTCGTGTAGCTCCATTTGATCCGCACCGCCGCCGCCGTGGTCGCCGTGTTGTTGACGAAGCCGATGTCGACGGCACGAACGAAGTCGATCATCCGCGGGCGCGTGTACTGGAAGTCGCACGACACGATTCCGACCGGCGGCCGGCCCAATCCCGCCGTCTGCGCGAGCGCGGCCGCGGGCAGGCAAAGGGCCACGACGTAGGCGGCGCGCAACGCGCGTGCGGACAAACGGAAACTCACGGGTTCGCCTTCACCGCGACGCGCGCGGATTCCTGACTACGGCGTAACGATGCCGAAGGTCACCGTATAGTTGACGGCGAGGTTGTTGCCCGTCGTCGCCGCGATCGTGGCGGTGTATGTTCCGGTGGGGAAGGGTCGTCCCGCTGCTACGTACAGGTAGCCGTTGCGAAACGTCGACGAGTCGAATTCGGTGTAGGTGTTGCCGGCCGCGTCGACGATCGTCAGCAGCGGGTTGTAGAGCGCGCGGGCGAACCACAACTGCAGCACGAGGTAGTTCGCGCCGCCAACGGGGTCGTACCAATTGTAGGCGCCGCTGAGCGTCCCGGCGGGTGCGTTCGCGGGATACGGGCTCAGCGGGCTCCCGGCCGGCGGCGCCGGCGGAACCGGATAGGCGATTGCGACCAGGCTCTGGGTCGCGAACCACGCGGAGTACGAGTACCACACGCGTCCGTTGCGGCCGGGATCGTTCGCGTCGCCGGGATTCCACAGCGGGCTGAAGCTGTTCTGCACGAGGAACGCGCCGGGATCGGACGGGTCGCCGCGTCCGTCGTCGTAGCCGACGATCAGCTGGCCGTGTCCGCCGCTGGCCGTGCCGAGCAGATAGAAGACGTCGTTCGCCAGCGGCGGCTGCAGCAGGCCGTAGTAGGGCGCGACCAACCCGGAGAACGCGATCGCATACCCGGACGCGACGAAGCGCCGCAGCACCGGCAGCAAGCTGCGCGAGAACGTGTTGCCCGTCGAGAGCAGCGTGCGATAACTCCCGAGCAGAAAGTTCGTCTGGTCGGGAAAGGTCTGGGTGAGATCGATCGAGCTGAAGTAGTGGCAGAACTGCGCCGGAGTGGTCAAGCCGCCGGGATTGTACGGCACCTCGGCCGCGCTCGGGCAGCCGACGTCGACGAGCCGGCCGAGATATTCGAGGGCTAAACCACCGGGCGGGCACTGTGCCTGGCCGTGCGACACCGCCTCCGCGAAGAGCCACGCTGCGCTCGCCTGATAGACCGGATTCGACGGGTTCCACTTGATCGTGCCGTTCGGGTTGCGGGCTGCGGTGTAGGACCCCAGGCCGTAGCCGAACGACTGGGCCTCGCACGTCCCAGGATCGCCGATGACATTCGGCGTGAGGCCCGCACCCTGCGTCGCGACGGCCGGCAGATTCGTCAGCACGGTCATCGGCGGCGTCGTCTGCAGCAGCGGCGGATGGGCCGGGCTGGAGGCGACGCCGCTCATCACTTCCGGCGGAAGCGCGAACGAGACGGTCTGGAACTCACTACGGTCGACGAGCGAACCGTAGTTGGTGGTGGGCGGCGCCGTCGGCGGTGTCGCGACGTAGACGCCGGAGCCCGTGGAAGAACTGCCGCAGGCCGTCAGGCCGGCCGCGGAGAGCATCAAGAAGCGGCGGCGACTTGCGGTGGGGATGGGGTCTTACGGCGCCTGGCCGGTGAGGGTGTTGTAGAACGGCAGTTTCGCGGTCGTCACGAAGAGCGCCGCGTCGCCGTCGGTGGCCGCGAACTGGCGCTGGAGCACGTTGCCGTTGTCGTCGAGGTACACGATCTGGCGCAGCTTCACGTCGTGATGGCCCAGCACCGCGTACTGTTTGACTTGGGCCAGCGAACCGTCGAGGCGGAAGCAGTAGTCGGCGAAGCTGCGCCCGCTGGTATGCAGCGAAATCAACTGCGCCCACGCGACCTTGTTGTTCTGCATATAGATGCGGGCGACGTCGCCGTGCGCGGCCGGATTCCTGAGGATCGCCTGGGCTTGCGTCATCGTGATTTTCGTCCAGGGCGTCTTCGTGTCGCTGCCGTTGTACTGATGTGCGATCCACACGTTGGGCGAAGACTTTGCGGCGCTGGCCGTGACGAGACAGTTCGTGTCGATCCGCTGGACGAGAATCGGAGCCGGCGTCTGGGCGAACGCGGGCACCGAGCAGGCGAGTGTTACGAGAAACGCCGCCAGCGCGGCCGAAGAACGACGAACGAACATAGTCTCGTGGCCTTTCAGGGAAGAAGTTGAAGGACGGTTAGACAGTCGATCCCGTTTGCACTGCTTGTGGCCTGGAGACGCAGATTAAACGTCGCTAAGGTGAGAGGGCGCGGGCCCGAACAGGGGTAAATGAGCGGCATGAACGATCGCGTAAAGCGTCTTATCAACGGTGCCGGAGTCGTCGTCATCAGTTCCGCCGCCATCTCCGGCGGCGCCTTGGCGGCGACCGCATCGCAAGCCTCGGCCGCGCCGGCCACCAACCCCGCCGTTCAAGTATTGGCTCCGGCGCCCGCGGCCGCGGTCGCAGTGCCCGAGCAGATCGCGTGGGGCAACTGGGGCAACTGGCACAACTGGGGCAACGGCTTCCACAACTGGGGCAACGGTTGGCACAATTGGGGCAACGGCTTCCACAATTGGGGCAACGGCGGGATCACGGTAAACCTGTAGGCTGATGCGTGAGCCGGTGGCGCCTGATGCCATCGAACTGCTGATCGTCCAGCCGACGCCGTTCTGCAACCTCAACTGCTCGTACTGTTACCTCCCCGACCGGCGTGTCACGCGCCGCATGAGCGACGACACGCTGGTCGCGGTGATGGACGCCGTCTTCGCCAGCGCAAAGGTCGGGTCCGAGTTGACCTTCGTCTGGCATGCGGGCGAACCGCTCGTCATGCCGGTCGCCTTCTACCGCCGCGCGCGTGAACTGAGCGAAGCGCGCAAACGCCCGGACGCGCTCGTGCGGCATTCGTTCCAAACGAACGGGACCCTGATCGACGACGCCTGGTGCGCGTTCTTCAAGGAGCCCGGGGTTGCGGTCGGCGTCAGCGTCGACGGACCGGCGGCCCTGCACGACGCGCGGCGCCGCACGTGGGACGACAAAGGCACCCACGCGCGCGTCATGGCAGGGGTGGCCAAGTTGCGCGAGCACGGCATTCCGTTCCACGTCATCACCGTGCTGACGAGCGAGTCGCTCGACCGGGCCGACGAGCTGTACGCGTTTTATCGCGAGAACGGCATCACGAGCATCGGTTTCAACGTCGAGGAGATCGAGGGGCCGAACACCGCATCGTCGCTCGCAGGCGGAGCGGGTGAGGCTCGCTTCCGCGCGTTCCTCGAGCGCTTCTTCGACTTGGTCACCGCCGAGGAGAACCGCTTGCGCGTGCGCGAGTTCGAGGGTGCGATCCAAGATCTGACGGCGCCCGGTTGGCGTCCGATGGAGGTGTCGCAAGAGGCGCGTCCGTTCGGCATCGTCTCGATCGACATCGACGGCAACGTCTCGACCTTTTCACCCGAGCTGCTCGGCGCCTCGCACGCCGCTTACGACACCTTCACGTTCGGCAACATCCGCGACGGGTCGCTCGATGCGATCGTCGCGTCGGAAGCGTACCGCCGCGCCGCCGCCGACGTCGCCGCCGGCGTCGCCAAGTGCAAGGCGGCGTGCGCGTATTTCGGCTCGTGTGGCGGCGGTGCGCCGGCCAACAAGCTGTTCGAGAACGGCACCTTCGATTCGACCGAAACGCTGTTCTGCCGCTTGAACAAACAGCTGGTGGTCGACGTCGTGCGCGAGCGGCTCGAACGCGATTTCACCCGGGTCGCTCTGTCGGCGCCGCTGGCACGGCGGGCCGCCGACTACGTCGACACGCTTGCGGATCAACCCAGTGCCGAAACGTTCGCGACGCTGGCGCGCAACGTCGCGGCCGAGCTGCGGGCCGGCGGCGTCGCGTTGCCCGACGATGCGAGCGCCGAGCTGATCGGGGTCGCTCCGGCACAGGCGGTGCGCGTGCGCAACGTTTCGGCGGCCGTCAATCTCGCCGATCCCGCGATCGTGCGCGCGGAGCGCTCCTGCGCGCGCGTCGACCGCAACTCCGGCGTGGCGCTCGCGACGCCGGCCGACGTCGTACTGCCGATGACGGACGAGACGGGCCTCTGGCTCGTCCTGCACCGTTAGCGCGTCAGATCGCCGGCGCTTCCTTCGACCGTACGAGCAGCTCGTGCAGGCAGTCCCAATCGTCGAGGTCGTTGAGCCGCACCCCGTTGTTGAACGACGGATCCTCGATGCCGAAGCGCGCGCGCCGTTGGCTCGCGAGTTCCTCGCGCATCGGATGCCCGAGGATCGACTCGTTGTGCGCGGCGATCGAGGCCGCGTCGAGCTTGGTCGCGTTCGTGCGCACCCAGGCTTCGAACGTCAAATAGTCGGGTTTTTCCGTTTCGATATAGGCGACTGCCGCCGTCAGGTCGAGGCCGATGTCGGCGCAGGTCCGCTCGTCGAACAGGCCGCTGCCGTGCCAATAGCCCTCGGGTAGACGGCCGCACGCGTGCAGCAGCACCTTGTACCAGAAGCGTGGGAGATGGACGACCCCTAGCGGGCCGGTGACGCTCGAACTGAGGAGCGGGACGATCGGTTCCACCGCACGGCCGTTCGACGGACGGGGCGCAATTTGCTTGCGCACGGACGGGCCCGCGCACAGGATGCGCGCGCCGGCGGACGCAAGAGCGGAACGGTGAAGCGCGTCCTGGTCGCCGGCGGCGCCGGCGGGGTGGGCGAAGGGATCGTGCGCCAATTGCTCGCGCGCGGCCACGCCGCGATCGTTCCCTCGCGCAGCGCGGCGAAGCTCGCTGAGTTGCGCGCGCGCCTCGGCCTCGGCGAGCGCGATCCGCGACTCACGACGATCGCCGGCGACGTCGGCGACGTCGCCGGTGCGGCGGCGGTGCGCGATCGTGCGCTCGCCGAGTTCGGAGCGCTCGACGCAGCGATCGCGTCGCTCGGCGGCTGGTGGAGCGGCGAGCCGTTGACGCGCATCCCGCCCGAGGTCTTCGATACGGTGATGAACGAGATGCTGCGCACGCATTTCGTGTTCGCGCGGACGTTCGTGCCCGTGCTGCAGGCGCAAGGGTACGGGCGGTACATCGGGATCGGCGGCGATGCCGCCGACATCGCGATTCCGCTCTCCGGCCCGGTATGCATGGCGGCCGCGGCCCAAGCGATGATGACCCGCGTCATGCGGCTGGAGATCCCCGAGCCGGCCGTCGACATCCTCGAGTTGCTCGTCGAGGGTCCGGTTCGCACGCGCTACAACGACGGCGTCGCGGCCGCCGCGTGGATCAGCGCCGACGAGATCGGCGCGGTCGCGGCCGATCTGGTCGAGGCGGGACGCAGCGCCTCCCCGGCCGTCACGCGACAGGGGGCGGTCGTGCGCATGCGGGCCACCGGGACCGCTTGAGCTACTCGTGTTCCTCTTCGGCCGGCCCTGATTCGCGCTCCGCGACTTTGTAGCGAACCGCTTCGGGGTTCACCTCGCGGTCGACGAGCCCGCGTTTGCAGAGGTGTTCGAGATGAGCGAGGGTCTCGGAGAGCGCCTGGGTCTTCTGCTGCGGCTCGAGTTGCTCGAACGTGACGCGGTTCTTGCGCCACGACAAGCGTGAGGCGACGTACGTTCCGTTCGTGCAGCGATCGCCGAGGGCCGCGAGCACTTGCGCTTCGCGGTCGGCGTGATGTTCGAGGATCTCTTCGATGCGCCCGGGCAGGTCGGCGATCGGCTCGCGGTGAGCGGGGAGCCCGCTGCGCGCCCCGAGGGCCGCGACTTTGACCAGCGAGGCGAGGTAGGAGCCGAGCGGATCTTCGTCCTGGCCTTCCCAGAAGCCGATGTGCGGCGTGATCCCGGGCAGGATGTGGTCGCCGCTCATGAGCGTGCGGCGCTCCTCGTCGTAGAGGCAGATATGGCCGGGCGTGTGCCCCGGCGTCCACACGACGCGGAAGCGGTGCGCGCCGATCTGCAGCAGTTCGCCGTCGGCGAGCTCGCGGTCGGGTGCGACCAGCGTGAACCGTTCGGTCACGTACCGGATCCGCTCTTCGCCCGAGAAGCCGCTTTCGTTCAGGCCGTGACGCCGCAGCCACGCGTCGCGGCGTTCGGTCTCGGCGTGCACGTCGCGATAGCGTTCGTCGAGGATCAGCCAGTCGGCGTGATGCATCATCACCTGCGCGCCGGCGATGCGCGCGAGCGTCCCGGCCAGCCCGTAGTGATCCATGTGGAAATGCGTCGCGACGACCGTGCGCACGCGGTCGACCGGCACGCCGATGTCGGCCAGCGAGCGTTTGAGCGCAGCCAGCACGTCGGGGAGTCCCCACCCGCAATCGACCAGCGTGTAGCCGCCGTCGTCCTCGATCAAGTAGGCATTGATGTAGCGCAGCACGTGGTCGTTCATCGGCAAACGGATCTGATGGATGCCGTCGCCGAGCGCGGTGTACGGTTCGAGGGGAGCTTGCACGTTGGGCCTCATCGCGCGGTCCGCGCGTGGCGCAGGAAGGCGGCGACGACGTCGGGCAGCAGGGCGCCGGTCGGAAACACCTCGGCGGCGCCCGCCTCGCGCAGCACCGGCACGTCGCTCGGCGGGATCGCGCCGCCGACGAGCAGCGGGATGTCGCCCGCACCCTGCTCGCGCAATCCGGCGACGATCTTGCGGGTCAGCGCGACGTGCGCGCCCGAGAGGATGCTCAGCCCGATCGCATCGACGTCTTCCTGGATCGCGGCGACGACGATCTCTTGCGGAGTGCGGCGCAGCCCGGTGTAGATCACCTCGACGCCGGCATCGCGCAGGGCGCGCGAGATCACTTTGGCTCCACGGTCGTGTCCGTCGAGACCCGGTTTGGCGATGATGACCCGCATCAAACGACGATCGGCTCGCGGAACTCGCCGAACGTGGCGCGCATCAGGCCGCAGATCTCGCCGACCGTGCAGTACGCTTCGGCCGCCGCTATCAGCGCCGGCATGCAGTTGCGGTCGCTCTCGAGGGCCACCCGCAGGCGCACGAGCGCGTCCTGCGCGGCGCGCTCGTCGCGCCGTTCGCGCACCGCGCGCAGGTTGGCGATCTGCGTGTTCTGCAAGCTTTCGTCGAGCGAGAACAGCGTCAGCTCGCGCGATTCTTCGGTCTTGAACTTGTTGACGCCGACGATCACGTCGTCGCCGGCCTCGACCCGGCGCTGCTTGCGGTAGGCTTCGTCGGCGATCATCTGTTGCACGAAGCCGGTCTCGATGCACGGCACCATCCCGCCGTGCTCGTCGATGATCGCCATCAGGCGCAGCACTTCGCGCTCCATCGCGTCGGTCAGCGACTCGACGTAATACGATCCGCCGAGCGGATCGGCCACGTCGGCGACGCCGGTTTCGTAGGCGAGGATCTGCTGCGTGCGCAGCGCGAGCTCGGCGCTGGCCTCGGTCGGGATCGCGAACGGCTCGTCCCACGCGGCGGTGAAGATCGACGACGCGCCCCCCATCACCGACGAGAGCGTCTGGAAGGCGACCCGGACCGCGTTGTTCAGCGGCTGCGCGGCTTGCAGCGTGCTGCCGCCGCACACCAGGCCGAAGCGGAAGAGCAGCGAGCGTTCTTGCTGCGCGCCGAAGCGTTCGCGCATCAGGCGCGCCCAGATGCGCCGCGCCGCCCGGTACTTGGCGACTTCCTCGAAGAAGTCGTTGTGGGTGTAGAAGAAGAAGCTGATGTTCTTCGCAAAGCTGTCGACGTCGAGCCCGCGCGCGCGGCAGCGCTCGACGTAGGCGACGCCGTCGGCGAGCGTGAAGGCGAGCTCCTGAACGGCGGTCGCGCCGGCGTCGCGGAAGTGCGCGCCCGCGACGCTGATCGCGTTGAAGCGCGGAATGTCGGAAGCGCAGTACTCGATCGTGTCGACGATCAGGCGCAACGAGGGCTCGACCGGATAGATCCAGGTGCCGCGCGAGACGTATTCTTTGAGGATGTCGTTCTGGATCGTGCCGGAGATGCGCTTGAGATCGGCGCCTTGCTTCTTCGCGACGGCCACGTACATCGCGAGCAGCACGCTCGCGGTCGCATTGATCGTGAACGACGTCGTGATGCCGTCGAGCCGGATCCCTTCGAAGAGGGTCTCCATGTCGGCGAGGGTGTCGATCGCGACCCCGACGCGGCCGACTTCCTCTTCGCAGCGCGGATCGTCGGAGTCGTAGCCGAGCTGGGTCGGAAGGTCGAGGGCGACGCTGATGCCGGTCTGCCCCTGAGCGAGCAAGAACTTGTAGCGCTGGTTCGACTCGTGCGCGGTGCCGAAGCCCGAGTACTGGCGCATCGTCCAGAATTTGCGGCGATAGCCGTCGCGCACGACGCCGCGCGTGAACGGATACTCGCCGGGCGGCGGCGCCTCGCCGGCGCGGTCGTTGGGATTCCAGTCGGCGGCCGTGTAGACGGCGTTACGCTCGATGCCCGAAGGCGTCGTCCGTTGCTTCTCGCGGGGTTCGGTGATCGACACGTGACCGGTCTCCTTGGGCCTGGAGCGTGGGTGTTTGTAGCCTAGCACATCGGGAGCGGGTTTTCGACGTCACGGGGTGCGCCGCCGCCCGGCCGGCTTCACGCGCCTCGCGTCGAGGTAGCGCAGCAAGTGCGCGCAGCCGTCGTCGACGTGGCGCGCGGCAGCGGTGCGGGCGCGCCCCGGATCGCGGGCCGCGAGCGCCGCGACTAGCTCGTCGTGCTGTTCGAGCGCGCGCGGCGTGTAAGCGCGCACGATGCGATGAAAGTCGTGCGGCACGCTCCGCATCGTCGCGCCGAGTACCCGGGCCAGCCGCGGCGAATCGGCGAGCAGCGTGATCGCGCGGTGGAACGCCCAGTTCGCGGTGTCGACGTCTTCGCCGCTACCGGTCTCGTACGCGTGGCGCACGCGGTCGCGGAGCGCTTCGAACGTCGCGAGCGCGCCCTCGTCGATGCGTTCGGCGGCCCGGGCCGCGAGTTCGCCGCTGACGAACGCGACCACGAGGTACGCGTCACGGACGTCTTCGGGCGTGGGCGGAATGACGCGGAACCCGCGCGCTTTCGCGACCTCCACCAAGCCTTGCGTTTCGAGCTCCGCCAGGGCCGCACGCACCGGCGTCGTGCTCGTCCCGAGCCGGCGGCCGAGGTCGGCGAGCCGCAGCCAGCGATCCGGGGGCAGGTTGCCGGCGATGATCGCATCGCGGATCTGCACCAGCACCCTCCTCGTCAGTTTCACGGCTCGACGCGATAGATGCCTCGGCCCACCTGCGTCATCGTGTCGAGCATCGCCGGGTCGTGTCCGGGAATCCACATGCCGCGCGGGCCGGCGGCCGCTTCGCGCGCGATCGTGTCGAAGCCGTTCATGTAGTTCTCGTAGTTGTGGATGACGGTCGTCGGGGTCTTCGTCTCCATGCTGCTGTAGAAATGCACTGCGTCGCACGCGAGCACGACGCGGCGGGCGCCGGTGTCGACGACCGTGATCTGCATCCCCGGCGAATGACCACCCACCAGCACCGCGCGCACGCCGGCCGAGATGCGGCTGTCGCCGTCGAGCTCGCGCAGGCGGCCGGCAGCGCGCAGGCCGTCCAACGCGCTCAGGCTCTCCGGATCGGCGAGGCGGCACGCAGCGTGCCCGACGCCGCGGCGCGTGTAGTAGTCGACGTCCTCGCGCTGCACGACGAACTCTGCGTTCGGAAAACGTTCGGGCACGCCGAAGTGATCGTAATGCAGATGCGACACGAGCGCGAGTTTGATCTCGGCCGGATCGATGCCGAGTTCGGCCAGGCTGTCGGTCGGATCGCGGTACCCGACGATGCCGTGTTGCTTGGCCGGGCCGGGGGCGAACCCGGTGTCGACCAGGACCGGCGGATGGCCTTTCTCCACCAGCACCCAGTACGGGAACGCCAGCGTGATCTCGCTCGCGTCCTGCGAGAAGTGGAACACCATGTGCCGCTTGCGCTGGGCCGTTCCGATCAAAACCGCGTAGACGTCCATCGCCGGCGTCAGGTCTTTGCGGCGCGGGCTTTTTCGCGGTACTCGAGCACGACTTTGTGCGTGACTTTGAAGCCCTCGGCGGCCACCGGCACGCCGCCGTACACGCCGGCCTGCAGCAGAATTTCGGCGATCTCTTCTTCGGTGACGCCGTTGTTCAGCGCGCCGCGCGTGTGAATCGCCAGCTCGTCGAAACGGCCCGCAACCGTCAACATCGCGAGGTTCAGCATGCTGCGCGTCTTGAGGCTGAGCCCGGGGCGCAGCCACACGTTGGCCCAACAGTGCTCGACGGTGAAGTCGCGAAAGTTCCGGAAGAACGGGTCTTGGTCGGCGAGTTTATCGCCGGGATCGGTGTACTCCGCGCCGACGACTTGGCGGCGGAGGGCGGCACCTTGCGCGATGCGGTCCATGGTTTTCTCCTTGTGTGCGATCGAGCGTGAGGGGGAAGTCACTTCATCGGTTTACCGGCCCAGGTGGCGCCGGCGGTGCCCTTGGCTTGCGGCCAGATCGTCACGAGTTGCGCGTCGTTCCACTGCACCATGATCGGGTACGCGAGCACGTTGAGGCCGGTCGCGTCGAACTTGATCCCGCCGCCGGGCATGCCCGCGAACGGGCCGCCCTTGACGTTGAGCGCCGCGATCGCGGGGCGCAACGCGTCGGACGTCGTCGCTTTGGAGGCTTCGAGCGCGGCCGCGATCACGAACATGCACACGCCGTTCTCGTAGGCCTCGTGCGGCGCGAAGGTCTTGTATTTGGCGAAGTACTGCTTTTCGAAGGCGCCGTAGGTGTCGTAGTTCGACGAGTTCATGCTCATGACGCCGTTGCTGAGTGCGCCGGCCGCCTGATAGAACGCCGGGATGACGAAACCGCCGGAACCACCGACCATCTGCACCTTGTAGTTGCGTTGCGCGAGGCCGCGGATCAACAGCACCGCGTCGGTGTAGAGCGACATCGGGAAGATCACTTGCGGTTTGGCGGCGACGATCTTTTGCACCAGCGGGGTCGCGTCGGTCAGGCCTTGCGGATACTCTTCGAAGAGCACGACGTTGACGTGTTCCTTGTCGGCTTCTTTCTTCAAGCCGGTCGCCTGCGCGGTGCCGTAGGGCGTGTTCTCGTAGACGATCGCGATGTCGTTGAGCTTCTGGCCGGCGCGCTGCGCGAGCTGCGAGGCATATTGCAGCGTGTCGGTCCCGATGACCGACGCCTTGGGCGTGATCTGGAAGACGTTCTTGAAGCCGCGCGAGGTCAGCTCGTCGGAGAACGACATCGTGACGAACGGGATGCCGCGCCGCTCCGCCGCTTGCGAGACCGTGATGCTCAAGCCGCTCGCATACGACCCGACGATCGCGATCGGATGCTGATCGTCGATCAGCCGCGCGGTCGCGTCGGCGGCGGCGGCGGGATCGCTCGTGCTGTCGGCAAGCGCAAGTTTGATCTTCGCTCCGCCCATCGACTTGATGCCGCCGGACGCGTTGATCTCGTCGACCGCCAGCTGCACGCCTTGCGCCGAGGTCTGACCGCCGGTCGCGATCGTCCCGGTCAGCGGGAAGAGGGCGCCGACGACGATCGGAGGGGGCTCCGCTCCGAGCGACCGGGGGGCCGAGAGCAGCAGGACCGCAGCCGCGGCGAGCGGGGCGGCGACCTTCATCCAAGTCCTCATGAAGGGATCCTCCAAGGGAAGCGGCAGAAAAAGTTTTTTCACAATATTGCTTCGACCGTGTGATTGCCTCTTGCAAATCAGTCGAAATCGCATAAAGCAACGGCGAGGGACGCCTGGCCGCCCCGCAGGCAGGAGCGGTTTCCTGAGAAAGAAATGTTTTCGCTCTCTTCATCGTTGCGCTGGAGGACGGTATGGACTCGAAACGCCTGGGCTTCGTCGGGGTCGGCCAAATCGGAGGTCCGATGGCCTCCCGCCTGATGGATCACGGCTACGAGCTCGTCGTCTACGACATCAGCGAGAAGGCGCTCGCGCCGTTCCGGGCGCGGGGGGCGACGATCGCCACCTCGCCCAAGGACGTTGCTTCGCAGGCGGAGACCGTCGCCGTCAGCCTTCCGTCGCCGGCGGTGATCAAGGCGGTGGCGCTCGGCCCCGAAGGGCTTGCCGGCGGCACGAAGATCGGGCTCTACATCGACCTTTCCACGACCGGCCGCATCGCCGCGCGCGAGGTTGCCGAAGGGCTCGCCGCGCGCGGCATCACGACCGTCGACTGTCCGGTCAGCGGCGGGATCAAAGGCGTCGAAGCGGGCACGCTCGCGATGATGGCCGGCGCCTCCGACGAAGCGCTCGAGCGGGCGCGTCCGATCCTCGCGACCCTCGGCAAGATCTTCCACATCGGCCAGAATCCGGGCGACGGGCAGATGATGAAGCTGGTCAACAACGTGCTGTCCGCCGCGACGATGGCGGCCACGTGCGAAGCGGTCGTCGTCGGCGTCAAGGCCGGGCTCGAGCCCGGGCGGCTGATCGAGGCGCTCAACGCCGGCAGCGGGCGCAGCAGTGCCTCGATGGATAAGTTCCCGCGTTCGATCCTCAACGGCACGTTCCACTACGGCTTCGCGACCGGGCTGATGATGAAGGACATGAAGCTGTTCTTCGAAGAGTCCGAGAAGCTCGGCGGGACGATGTGGGTGACCAATGCCGTCCGCTCGATCTGGGAGTACCACTACAACCAGAGCGGGCCGGACAGCGACTACAGCGAGCTGGTCAAACACTACGAGGCGTGGGTGGGCGTCGAATGCCGCGAGCGCGAGCCGGCGGGCAAAGCTTAGCCGCGGGACGGCGAAAGGGACGAGTGCGACGCGGCTAGCAGCCGCGGATACAGCGAACCAACGGACAGGAGCGGCGTGACGTGGCGGATTTCGAAAACATCTTGGTCGGCGATGCCGGCCGCGTCCGCACGATCACGCTCAACCGCCCGCACGTCCACAACGCCCTCAGCCTGGCGACCGTCGGCGAGCTCGCGCGCGCGGTCGACGACGCCGGCCGCGACGGCGTGCCGGCGATCGTCGTCACCGGCTCCGGCGACCGCACCTTCTGTTCGGGCGGCGATCTGAAAGAGTTCGACGCGCTGCAGACGCGCGAAGCCGCGGTCGGCATGTCGCTGCAGGTGCAGCGCCTTTCGCGCGCGATCCGGCGTTCGCCCGCGGTCGTGATCGCCGCGATGAACGGCGACGTGTACGGGGGCGGCTTCGAATTCGCGCTGGCCTCCGACATTCGCGTCGCCAATCAGACCGCGCGCATGGGTTTCGTCCAGGTGAAGCTCGCGATCACACCGGCATGGCGCGGCGTCTCGCGCGCGCTGGAAATCTTGCCGCGCTCGCGCGCCCTGCTGCTGTTCGCCACCGGGGAACGCTTCAGCGCCGAACAGGCGCTCGCATGGGGCCTGGTCGACCGGCTCGCCCCGCCGGGCGAAGTGATGGCCGCGGCCCTCGAAATCGCCCAGCAGATCGCGGCCCACTCGGCGCTCGCGGTAGGGACGATCAAGCGCATGATCGACTCGCCCCGCGGGACCGACAGCGACGAAGAACTGCAACGCGAAGCCGAACTGTTCGCCACGGCATGGTTGTCGGAAGAGCATTGGACTGCGCTAGCCGCCTCGCGCGCCGCGCGCGCAGCCAGGGGCTGACGCCGCCCGCGCGGGGGAATCGCAGTCGCACGCGGTATGCCATCGCGCAAGCACGTCCCCGGGCGTGCAGCGTTCGTTCGTAAGGAGCTACTGTGAAGAGAGTCCAGTTCGCGGGCGGCGGCGTCGCTGCGGCGCTCGCGCTCGCCGCCGCGCCCCGCCCGGCGCAAGCCGCGCAGTTCAACTACAAGTATGGAACGCCGACGCAGCCGACGCATCCGCTGACGTTGCGCGCGATCCAGATGTGGGACGCGGTGCGCAGCGAAACCGGCGGACGGCTCGACGTCAAGGTGTTCCCCAACAGCGAACTCGGCGGCGACACCGCGGTGCTCACGCAGTTGCGCTCGAACGCGATCCAGTTCCTCAACTTCACCGGCGGCATCATGGCGTCGGTCGTTCCCTCGGCGGCCGTCGACGGCGTCGGCTACGCGTTCAAGAACAGCGAGCAGGCGTTCGCGACGATGGACGGCCCGCTCGGCGCGCTGGTGCGAAAAGACCTGATGGCAGCGGGTATTTTCGCCTTCGAGAAGATTTGGGACAACGGGTTCCGGCAGATCACTTCGGGCACCAAGCCGATCCAGACCGACGCCGATCTGGCGGGCTTCAAGATCCGCACGCCGGCCAGCAAACTGTGGGTCGAGATGTTCAAAGCGCTCGGCGCGTCGCCGACGCCGATGAACATCGCCGAGCTCTACACGTCGCTGCAGACGCACATCGTCGACGGCCAGGAGAACCCGCTCGCGATCATCGAGGCGGCGAAGTTCTACGAAGTGCAAAAGTACTTGAGCATCACGAACCACATGTGGACCGGGTTCTGGTTGATCGCCAACGGCGACGCCTGGAGCGCACTGCCGGGCGACATCCAGACGGTCGTCACGCGCAACGCCACCAAGTATGCCCTCCTCGAGCGCTCCGACGTCGCCAAGATGACCACCGAAACGCTCGCCCAGCTCAAGACGCAGGGGATGGCCGTCAACACGGCCGACGCGGCCTCGTTCAAGGCGAAACTCGGGCCCTACTATGCGGTCGCCAAGGAGCTCGTCGGCGCCCAAGCGTTCGGGCTGCTCGAACAATCGGTCGGCAAGCTGTCGTGATCGTCAAAGGCGCGGTGCTGCGCGTCGGCGACGACGTCGACACCGACATCATCTATCCGGGCAAATACATCGGGCTCGTCGATCCGGCCGATCAGGCCAAGCACGTGTTCGAGACGCTCGGCGAAGACATGCCCGCGCGCGTCCGCAGCCGGCCGATCCTGGTCGCGGGCGAAAATCTGGGCATGGGCAGCTCGCGCGAGCATGCCGTCACGGCGCTGTTGGCGGCCGGGGTGCGGCTCGTCGTGGCCGCGTCGTTCGCGCGCATCTTCTACCGCAATGCGATCAACAACGGCCTGCCGGTCATCGCGTCGCCGGAACTGGCGGCGGCGGTCGAGGACGGCGCGGAACTCGAAGTCGATCTATCGGCGGGCACCGCCCGCGCCGGCACGCGCACGATCGCGTTCCCGTCGCTGCCGCCGGCGCTGCGCGCGATCGTCGAGCGGGGCGGCCTGTGGAGCGGCGACGTGCCGGCCGCGAGTTCGGCGCCGGAGCGGCCCGCAACGCGCGTGCCGGCGCCCCGGCCGCAAACGCTGGCCGAGCAGATCTTCAGCCGCGGTGCCGGGCGGGCGGTGTACGCCGGCGAGATGATCGAAGCGGTCCCCGATCGTACGTTCTGCCTCGACGACGGGGTCGGGATCATCTTGCGCACGTTCCGGGAGCACGGCATCGCGGAACTCGCCGCGCCGCACAAGATCGCGATCTTCTTCGATCACTACGCGCCGGCCGACAACGCGCTGCACGCGAACCTGCAGCGCATGGGGCGCGAGTTCGCCGCCAAGCACGGCATCGAGCGCGTCTACGACGTCGGCATGGGGATCTCGCATCAGGTCGCGATCGAGTCGGGGCTGGTGCGCCCGGGTGAACTCGTGATCAACATGGATTCGCACACGATCACCCTCGGCGCCGTGGGGGCGATGGGGATGGGGATCGGGGGCGCCGAGATGGCCTACGCGTTTGCGACCGGGGCGCTGTGGTTTCGCGTCCCCGAGACGATCCGCATCGTGCTGCGGGGCCGCTTGCGGCCGCCCGCGGCGGCGAAGGACGCGGTGCTGAGCCTGCTCGGGACCTTGAGCGCGCGCGGCGCGACCTACGCGGCGATCGAGTACGCCGGGCCGGCCCTGGCGCACCTCTCGATCCCCGAGCGGATGACGCTGTGCAACATGGGGATCGAAATGGGGGCCAAGGCGGCGATGGTTCCGGCCGACGCGGTGACGCGCGCCCACTACGCGGCGCTGGGCATCGAGCTCGGCGAGACCCTGGCGCCCGATCCCGAGGCGGTCTACGCGCGCACCGTCGAGCTCGACCTCGACGCGGTCGCCCCGATGGTCGCGCGTCCGCACCGCGTCGACAACGTCGCGCCCGCGGCCGCGGTCACCGGCGTCGCCATCAATCAAGCCTTCCTGGGAACGTGCACGAACGGGCGCTTCGAAGACCTCGAAGTCGCGGCCGGCGTGCTGCGCGGCAAGCACCTCGCTCCGGGGGTGCGCATGATCGTGACCCCGGCCTCGCGGGCGGTGTACCGGCGCGCGCTCGCCGAGGGCGTCATCGAGACGCTGGTCGATGCCGGGTGCACGGTGACGACCCCGGGGTGCGGCGCGTGCGCCGGAATGCACCAGGGGATCCTCGGCGACGGCGAGGTGTGCATCGCCTCGAGCAGCCGCAATTTCCACGGCCGCATGGGCAATCGCGAGTCGTTCGTCTATCTCGGCAGCCCGGCGACCGTGGCCGCGAGCGCGCTGGCCGGGGTGATCGTCGACCCGCGCTCGGCATAGCAGTTACGCGTTCTTACGACCAAGAAGCATCGTTCATGACCGAAGAACGCCGTAAAGCGATTCCGGATGCCTTGCACGAGCGGCAGCACGCGCTGGCGCTGTGGATGCATTTCAAGAACGATCCCCGCGCGAGCCTCGAAGAGGCGGCCACGGCCACCCAGACGCCGTTCGCGGAAGCCGGGGCGGTGGAGCACTGGCTCATCCTCGAAGGCTTGCTGGTCGTCGTGCGCTCCGGCAACGGCCAGGAGATCTTCGAGCAGCGGTTCGCGACCAATCCGCCGCGCGACCGGCCCGAGCGCCGGGCGATCTTCAAGCCGAACGTCCTCTTCCACGGATATTCCAGCACCGACTACGAGCGCGAGATGGGCGGCGGCAGCTAAACGCTTTCTCTCGGAAGCTTAATGACGGGGGCGGCGCGATTTGGTTCGATCAGATCGTGAGACGCTTCTTTGCCGTACCACTCGTTTCTCTGTTTTTGCTGACCGCGTTGCCGGCGGCCGCCGATCCGCCGCTGCGCGAGGTCGAGTACCGGGTCACCGCGGTGCGCGACGGGCTCGTCTCGCACGCCGTCGTGCGGGTCGATTTCGTCGGCGGCAGCGCGCAAGATCAAGTCGTCGTCGACGTCGACGAGATCGACGGCATCGGCGAGCGTCCCGCGCCCGCGATCGCGATCGACCGCTCCGGCTCGCTGCGTTCCGAGGCCGCGCTCGCCTTGTCGGCGGAAGAAGATCTGATCTGCTCGTTCATGGGGCTCGAGTCGGAGAACATGACCGGCGTGGGCCGCGGCGACCGTTGGGAGCGGCTCACCGACTCGCCCGGGCGGCACAACCGCACGCGCTACACGGTGCTCGACGCGCGCCAAGGCTACGTGCAGCTCTCCGTGCAGCGCGAGAGCGTCAACGGCGACGGCGCGGTCACGCGCTGGAACGGAACGCTCGTATACGACGCGACCGGGGTCGTCCCGACGCGCATCGCCCTCAACGGGCTCTTCAGCGGCGACGGCACATGGACGTCGGGAACGCGCAATCTCGCGATGGCGATCGAGCTGCGGCGGGATACCTTCCAGCGCTGACGCGCTGCCAGCGAAGTGGCACTTGACGGCCGGCGGGTTTAGCGCCGCCGTCGGGCGGGGACGCGCTTGCCATGTGCACGAGTTTTCGGATCAAGGCGACCGACGCGTCGGTGATCGTCGGGCGCACGATGGAATTTCCGAACCTGCTCGACGCGCACATCGCCATCGTCCCGCGCGGCGCGGAGGGTTGCAGCGCTGCAGCCGAAGGTGATGGCAAGCGTTGGAAGGGCGCGCACGGTTTCGTCGGCGTGGCTGCGTTCGGCGGCTCGCAGACGTTGACCGACGGGCTGAACGAGCGCGGCCTCTACGCGAACCTGCAATACATGGCCGGCGGCTGCGCGCTGCCGGAGGCCGAAGGCGTCCCGCCGGAGCGCTCGATGGCGGTGCACGACGTGCTGGCCTACCTTTTGGGGAGCTGCGAGTCGGTCGACGACGTGCGTGCGGCGATGGACGGCATCGTCGTGTGCGGGTCGGCGCCACCCGTGCACGTCGTCGTGCACGACAAGGCCGGCGGGTCGATCGTGATCGAATGGATCGACGCCAAGCCGGTCGTGTTCGACAATCCGCTCGGCGTCACCACGAACGCGCCGAATTTCGATTGGCATACGACCAACGTGCGCAACCACGCCGCCGTTTTGCCCGCCGACGCAAGTTCGGCCTCGCGGTTTCTCCGCGCCGCCCATTACGTCACGCGCATGAAGCCGGTGGCGACCGGAGCCGAAGCCGAAGTGACGGCCCTGCACTTGCTCAACAACTTCGACATGCTTCCGGGCATGATGAGCGACGACGGCGACGCGTCGGACCAGGACTACACCGTGTGGAGCACGATCGCCAACTTGACGCATCCGGCGTACGCGATCCGGACGTTCAGCGATCCGATTCCGCGCCGCGTCGCGCTCGACACGATCGACTTCAACCTGCACGACGTCAAAGCGGTGCCGTTGCCGGCCAAGGGCGAGTTTCCGCCGTTCGCGCTGTACACCTGAACGGCGAGGAAGATTACCCTGCGCGGCTGCGAAGGCTGGCGCATGCCGACGCCGTCGCTCGCCGCTGACCTGCCCTTCGGTTCGATCCATGCGCTCCGCGACGCGCTCGTCGCGCGCCGGATCTCCGCCCTCGAAGCCGTCGACGCGGTGTTCGCGCGCATCGAGCGGGACGAGCCGAAGCTCGCGGCGTGGGTCGAACTCGACCGCGAGTGCGCGCGCCGCGCCGCGCGCACCGTCGACCTCGCGCTGCCGCTGGGCGGCGTCCCGTTCGGGGCCAAAGACGTCATCGACGTCCGCGGCCTTCCGACCCGCTACGGGGTGAACTTGCCCGCCTCACCGGCGCCCTTCGATGCGTGGTGCGTCGCGGTCGTGCGCCGCGCCGGCGCGATTCCGCTCGGCAAGTTGCACACGACCGCATTCGCCTCGTCCGACCCGGCCCCGACGCGCAACCCCTGGGATCTTTCCCGCACGCCCGGCGGTTCGAGTTCCGGCAGCGGCGCCGCGGTCGGCGCGCGGCAGATTCCGTTCGCGTTCGGGACGCAGACCGGCGGCTCGACCCTGCGGCCGGCGGCCTTCAACGGCGTCGTCGGGTTCAAGCCCACGTGGGGGACGATCCCGACGGCGGGCGTCTCGATGTTCGCGCCGTCGTTCGACACCGTCGGCATCATCTGCCGGGATGCGGCCGACGCGGAGCTGCTCTTCGGACTGTACGCTCCGGCCACCGTGCCCGCGGCCGAACCCAGCGCGCCGACGCTGCTCGATGCGCTCGATTTTCGCCCCGACGTCTCGGGACCGGCCGTGATCGCGACGGTGAGCGCCGCGCTCGAAACGCTGCGCGCCGCCGGGGCGCGGGCCGCACGCGAGCCGCTGCCGGCATCGGTCGGCGGCTGCGAGTCGGGCTGGTTGACGATGGTCGAGTACGAGGCGAACGCCGCATTGGCCGCCGTCATCGAGGAACACCCGGCGCCGCCGCTGGTGTCGCGCGTCGTCCGCGACGGCTCGGGCGTCGATTTCGCGGCCTATCGCGACGCGCGCGCGGCGATGCTGCGCATGCGCGACGATTTCGACGCGCTCCTCGCGCGGTACGACGCCGTCGTCATGCCGGCTGCCGGACAGGTCCCCGGTCCGCAGACGACCGGCAGCGCCGCATTCCTACGGCCGTGGACGACGATGGGCAACCCGTCGATCGCGATTCCGGTCGGGTTCGACGACGACGGCTTGCCGATCGGCATGCAGTTGATCGCCAAACGCGGCGACGACGCGCGCCTGCTCGCGCTGGCGCGGTGGGCCCAGCACACGCTCGGGTTCGAGCACGACGGCCCCCGCGCGCGGCTCGACGCGGCCCGGGTTCCTTAGTCGCGATCCAGCGTGACGACGTAGCGCACGAACTCGTCGCGCTGGGTGAAGGTGTCGTAGAGCCGGCGCGCGGTCGCATTGTCTTCGCGCGTCATCCAATAGACGCGGTCCCAGCCTTCAACGCGTGCGAGCGCGAGCAGATGTTCGATCAGCGCGCGCCCCGTGCCGTGCCCGCGCGCTTGCGGCCACACGAAGAGATCCTCGAGATAGCACGCTGGTTTCGTGCTCCAAGTGTACGGGTGCACGACGTAGTTCGCGAAGCCGAGCACCGTGCCGCGCTCGCCGAGCGCCACGACCGCGTGCACGGTGCTCGCGGGCTCGAGGATGCGCGCCCACGTCGCGTCGGTCGCGCTCGCCGGCACGTCGGCATCATAGAACGTGCAGTACGCGCTCCAGAGGGCGCGCCACGCGGGTTCGTCGGCGGCGGTCACCGGCCGGATGATGAAATCGGCCACGTTCAGGCCGTCACGTCGCGCACGGCGTCAGTGTTTTCCGCGCACGCCGCAACTCCTCGGCGCATGAGGACTTCATCCGTTTCGAATTAGGTCAATCGAAGTTATATTTGAGGTTTGACGCGCCGAGGAGTGGGCGCGAGAAGCGTGAAGGGTGCGCTCATCATGCAGTTCCCCAGCCGCACGCGGTAGCGGATGGCCACCATCTTCTACAGTCTGGCCGGCGAGGGTCGCGGGCATGCGACGCGGGTGCGCACGATCGTCGAAGCGTTGCGCACCGAACATCGCTTCGTCATCTTCGCGCCGGGTGATGCCTTCGATATGCTGGCGCCCGCGTATGCGAACTCCGACGTTCGCGTCGTGCACATCCCCGGACTCCATTTTGCTTACGGCGCCGATCGTTCGCTCTCGCCGTGGCGTACCGCGCTCGGCGTCGCCGAGTACGCGGCGCGGCTCCCCGCTTTGGTCGCGCGGCTCGAAGCGGAGATGGATCGCGAACCGCCGGATCTGGTCGTCACCGATTTCGAACCGTCGCTGCCGCGCGCGGCGCGGCGCCGCGGCGTCCCGTTCGTCAGCCTCGACCACCAGCATTTTCTGGTGGCCAGCGATCTCTCGCATCTGCGCCTGGGTTTGCGCCTGCGCGCGGCCGCGCTGGGCAAGCTCGTCGGCCTCTATTATCAGGGACAGGCGAGCACGATCGTTTCGTCGTTCTGTTTCCCCGGTTTGCGCCCCGGGATCGGCCGCGCCGTCGAGGTCGGCCCACTCTTGCGGCCGCAGGTGCTCGCCGCGCAGCCCGAACACGGCGCGCATCTCGTCGTCTATCTGCGCAAATTCGGCTCGGAGCGGCTGCTCGCGGCCCTCGCGGACACCGGCCGAGACGTGCGCGTCTACGGCTTGGGCGAACAGCCTGCCCGTGGGAACCTTCGCTTCTTCGCCATCGATGAACGGCGTTTCGTCGAGGATCTCGCGACGTCGTGCGCGCTCGTCACGACCGCCGGGAATCAGCTGCTGGGCGAGGCGTTGTACCTGCAGAAGCCGATCCTCGCGCTGCCCGAACCCAACAATGCCGAGCAGCTGTTGCACGCCCACCTGCTCGCGAGCGGGCTCACCGGCGAGTGGATCGGTTTCGAGCACGTCGACGCGGCGGTGGTGACGCGCTTTCTCGGCCGCGTGGACTTCTATCGCTCGCGCATCGTCCGCGAACGCATGAACGGAAATCCCGCCGCGCTCGCCGAGTTGCGCCGCTATCTGCCGCAGCCGGCGTGCGCGCCGGCGCTCGAGGCGTCGCGGTCGTGAACGGCCTCGGACGCGCGGCCGCCTTGGCGCGCACGATCGACAAGACGCGCCGCGGCGAACCGTGCCTGCCGCGGATGCTGACGTACACGGTCACGTTCACCTGTAACGCGCGCTGTATGATGTGCGATTCGTGGCGCAAGGAATCGCACGGCGATCTGACGCTGGCCGAGATCGAGGCGATCTTCCGGCAACTGCCCCGGATGGACGCGGTGCGGCTCACCGGCGGCGAACCGTTCGTGCGCCGCGATCTGGTCGACATTGCGCGGGCGGCGACCGTATCGCTCGAGCCGACGCTGCTGCACGTGACGACGAACGGCTTCCTCACCGACCGCATCGTCGACTTTTGCGAGCGCCGGCCCAAGACGGTGCCGCTCAACCTGCTCGTGTCGATCGACGGAGTCGGCGAGACGCACGACCACATTCGCGGCCACAAGGGCGCCTTTCGCACCGCGATGCGCACGGTCGAGGCGCTCGCGCCGCGGCGTAAAGAACTGCGCATGAGCTTGGCGGTGAACCAGACGATCGTCGACGCCGCCGGCGCCGCCCAGTACGGCGAGCTGCACGCCATGCTGGCGGAATTCGGGGTCAAGAATCAGGTCGTCGTCGCGTACCGCGAGAGCGCGACCTACTCCGTCACGCCGGTCACGAACGTGGCGCCGAGCTATCCCGGCGCGTTCGAACCATTCGACGATCTCTCGCCGGCGCAACTCGAAGACTTGTTCGATGCGATCGAGTCCGACTTGGACTCCTACCCGCCCGTCGACCGGGCGGCGAAGCGCTACTACCTCGACGGCATTCGCAACCGTCTGCTCGCCCAAACGGCGAGTCCGAACCCCGTGTGCGCCGCCGTGCACGCGCACCTGCGGATCTTCCCCAACGGCGACGTGCCGATCTGTCAGTTCAACAGCCGCCGCATCGGCAATCTGCGCGAATCGACGTTCGAGGAACTGTGGTTCGGCAAACGCGCCGGCTCGGCCCGGAAGTGGGTGCGCGCGTGCCCCGGGTGCTGGGCGGAGTGTGAAGTGCTGCCGAGCGCCGTCTACTCCGGCGACATCTTCAAACATGCGCTGACGGGCCGTGGTTCGCAGCGCAAGCCAAAAGCGAGGCCCGCATGAGCAACCCGCTCCCCAGAGCCCTCGTGACCGGGTGCGCCGGTTTCATCGGCTCGCACGTCGTCGAACATCTGCTCGCGACCGGTTATCGCGTGCACGGCATCGACTCGTTCGACGACTACTACGACCCGCGGCTGAAGATCGCCAACATCGAGGGTGCGCTGCGGGACGAGCGCTTCAAGCTCGACGTGATCGACCTTGCGGCCCCCGGCGCCACGCAGCGTCTCGCGGCTCGCGAACGGCCCGACGTCGTGATCCACTTGGCCGGGATGCCGGGCGTGCGCCGTTCGGTCGCCGAGCCCGCGCGTTACGTGCGCGCCAACGTCGTGGCCACCCAGAACGTGCTCGACGCATTCGCACGCCAGCATCCGGTGCCGATCGTATTCGCCGGCAGCAGCTCGGCCTACGGCAACGACACGGTGCCGCCGTTCGACGAAGCGGCTCCGTGCAATGCGCCTCCCAGCCCCTACGCGGCGACCAAGCGCGCGGGCGAACTGCTGTGCGCGTCGGCGGCGGAAACGTTCGCGCGCCCCGATCACGGTGTTACGGCTCTTTACCGTGTACGGTCCGCGCCAGCGCCCCGATCTCGCGATCCGGAAATTCGCGACCGCGATGTTGCGCAAGGAAGAGATCACGGTGTTCGGCGACGGCTCGATGGCGCGCGACTTCACGCACGTGAGCGACATCGTGCGCGGCATCGCCGCAGCCGCCCACGAACGGGCCGGCTTCCGCATCGTCAACCTCGGCAACGCCTCGCCGGTGAGCGTGCTCGAGCTCGTCGAGAAGCTCGCCAAGGCGCTCGAGGTGCGGCCGCGGGTCCGCTTCGTGGCGCGGCCGCCCGGCGAGATGAACGTCACCTATGCGAGCATCGAGCGCGCGGGCGAACGCTGGTCGTGGAGCCCGTGCGTTCCCCTCGACGACGGGCTCGCCGACTTCGCGCACTGGCTCAAACGCGAGCGGCGCACCGTGCCCGAACGGCTGCGCCGCATCCTCGCCCGCGGGCGTGTTCCGGCGCGGATTCGCAACGTGCTCCGGCGCCTGAACGTCCCGTCCTCGAATCCCGCCTGGTAGCGGCCTCAGACTCCCAGCGGAATCTTCGTCTTCGCTTCACGCTCCCAAAACCGCAGCGCGCGGCACGCTTTCACGAACGCCTTGGCATCGGCGGCCTTCTTCAACGCGATGAAGCCGCCGTCGCGTTCGCTCACCCCGGCCTTCGCCATCAGCGGCAGCGCCGCGTCGACGTAGCCGATGAACTTGCAGTGCGCGAACGCGTCGGCGATGAAGTCGCGCACCGTCGCCTCGTTGGCCAGGAGCTGTGCGCCCTCGGGCGAGACGAGCAACGCGACCGCGTCGTAGAGCACCGACGGACCACCGTCGATCTTCTGCTGCGCCGCGATCGAGGTGCCGTCGCTCGCTTCGACCCCACCGACCATCGGCGCGACCAGTTCGACGGTCGCGCCTTCGGCTTCCAGCGCCGCCTGCAGCGCCTGCAGCAGGCCGGCATCGACGCCGTCGGTGATCAGCACGCCGGCTTTGCGGCCCGCGAACGTCTGCTTGGCGTTGCCCACGATGCTCAACGCCGGTGAGGCGGGCAGATCGGTGCGCGTCTCCCGCGCGGCGGCGGCGGGTTCGGGGAGTTCCGGCAGCCGCAGCCCCTCGGCGACGCGCCGCGCGAGCGTTTCGTCGACGTTGAGGAGATGCGAGACCATGCGCGCGCGGATCGCCGGCGTCTCGACCTTGCTCAGTTCGAAGGTGAACGCCGCCGCGATGTGCGCTTGTTCGATCTCGGTTTGGCTGACGTAGAATTGGCGCGCTTGGCTGTAGTGGTCGGCGAACGTTTCGGAGCGGGCGCGCACCTTCGGCCCGGTTTCCTCCGCCGGGTACGACCGGAAGCCGCGCTCGGGCGACTCGCGCGGGCCGCCGTCCCCGTTCCACGAGTTGGGCTCGTAGTTCGCGCGGCCTTTGGGGTTGATGTACGCCATGTGCCCGTCTTGCTGCAGCGTGTGGAAGGGGCACTTCGGCGCATTGACCGGCAGATAGGTGAAGTTCGGGCCCCCCAGCCGCTTGACTTGCGTGTCGAGGTACGAGAAGTTGCGCCCCTGTAGCAGCGGATCGTTGGTGAAGTCGATGCCCGGCACGACGTTCTGCGTGCAGAACGCGACCTGTTCCGTTTCGGCGAAGAAGTTGTCGACGCAGCGGTCGAGCACGAGGCGCCCGACCGGACGTAGCGGCACTTCTTCCTCGGGGATCAGCTTCGTCGCGTCGAGGATGTCGAAGGCGAACTTCTCGGCGAACGCGTCGTCGAAGAGCTGCAGGCACAGCTCCCATTCGGGGAAGTCGCCCGATTGGATCGCGTTCCACAGGTCGCGCCGGTGGAAGTCGGGGTCGGCGCCGTTGATCTTCACGGCTTCGTTCCACGCCACCGACTGCATCCCGAGCTTCGGCTTCCAATGGAACTTGACGAACGTCGACTTGCCTTGCGCATTGACGAGGCGGAAGGTGTGGATGCCGAAGCCTTCCATGAAGCGGAACGAACGCGGGAGCGTGCGGTCGGACATGATCCACAGCGCCATGTGCATCGCTTCGGGGTTGAGCGAGATGAAGTCCCAGAAGTTGTCGTGCGCGGTTTGCGCCTGCGGGAAGCCGCGATCGGGTTCGTCCTTGGCAGCGTGAATCAGGTCGGGAAACTTCATCGCGTCTTGGATGAAGAAGACCGGGATGTTGTTGCCGACGATGTCCCAGTTGCCTTCGTTCGTATAGAGCTTCACCGCGAAGCCGCGCACGTCGCGCGCGAGGTCGGCCGAGCCTTTGCTGCCGGCGACGGTCGAGAAGCGCACGAACGCCGGCGTGCGTTGTCCGGCTTTCGCGAACAGGTCGGCCCGGGTGAGATCGGAGAGCGGCTCGTACGTTTCAAAAAAGCCGTGGGCGCCGTACCCGCGCGCGTGCACGACGCGTTCGGGGATGCGCTCGTGGTCGAAGTGGAAGATCTTCTCGCGGAAGTGGAAATCTTCGAGCGCGGTCGGCCCGCGAGCGCCGACCTTCAGGGAGTTCTGATCGTCGGCGACCGGCGTCCCTTGTTGCGTCGTGAGGGTGGGGACGTTGGGCCCGGCGACTTGGTGCGTCTCGCCGCCCTCGCCGCGCCGGTCGGTTTGGTCGTGCTGTTGCGCGGATTTTCCGTTGCGTTTGGCCATGCCGCATGTTCTTTCCGATGCGACGGCGACCCAAACCGCGGCGCGCCGGGCGCGCTCGCTACTTCGCGCGCATGCGATTGTTCTTGGCGTTGTGCTCCACTTCGGCCAATCCCAACGCCTCGAGCACCGGCGGCACGTACATGCCGAAGCGCCCGCGCAGCCCCTTCTTCAGGCCGTACCACCCCTTGACCGGATTGTCGTCTGAGCGGCCCCACGCCTCGACCGTGCCGGAAGCGGCGGGCTTTTGCTCGTCGGCGCTTCCGAGAGGCACCCAATCGCCCTGAGCCCGGAGCATCGCGTGCAAATCGTCGATGCAGCGCAAATGGTAGCGCAATTGCGTCTTCCCCACTTGCACGACGAGCGCCGGCGGGTCGAGCGCCTCGTCGCGCCAGGCCTCGAATTCCGACGTCCCCGGCGGCGTCTTGAGGATCCAAGGTGCACCGGGAACTCCCTGTTGAGTCATGCCGAAGCGACCGCTTCGAGCGCCGGCAGGTGGGCGAGCGCGTCGTCGAGCGCGCTTTGCTCGAGCGCGACGTCTTGGAGTTTGCCGGCGAAGTAATCGGTGTAGGCTTGCATGTCGAAGTGGCCGTGGCCCGAGAGGTTGAACAGGATCGTTTCGGCCTTTCCTTCGGCCCGGCACCGCAGCGCTTCGTCGATCGCCGCTTTGATCGCGTGCGTCGATTCGGGCGCCGGCACGATGCCTTCGCAGCGCGCGAGCTGCACGCCGGCGGCGAAGCACTCGACTTGATGGTACGCGCGCGCTTCGATCAGGCCGAGCTCCTTGACGTGGCTCACGAGCGGCGACATGCCGTGATAGCGCAGGCCGCCCGCATGGAAGCCGGGCGGGATGAACGATGATCCCAGGGTGTGCATCTTCACGAGCGGCGTCAGGTGGGCGGTGTCGCCGAAGTCGTACGCGTAGGTGCCGCGCGTCAGCGTGGGACATGCCGCCGGCTCGACGGCGATCACCCGCGCGCGCGAACGGCCGGCGATCTTCTCGCGCAGATACGGAAACGCGAGCCCGGCGAAGTTGCTGCCGCCGCCCGCGCAGCCGATGACGATGTCGGGTTCCGCATCCGCGTCGCTCATCTGCAACATCGCCTCTTCGCCGATGACCGTTTGGTGCAGCAGCACGTGGTTGAGCACAGAACCGAGGGAGTACTTCGTATCTTCGCGTTGGGCCGCGACTTCGACCGCTTCGGAGATCGCGATGCCGAGCGATCCGGTCGAGTCGGGAAAGCGTTCCAGGATCGCGCGGCCGGAGGCGGTTTCGGTCGACGGGCTGGCGACGCAGCGGGCGCCGTAGGTCTCCATCAGCGCGCGCCGGTACGGCTTCTGGCCGTAACTGACCTTCACCATGAAGACGTCGACTTCGAGACCGAACAACTGCCCCGCGAACGCGAGCGACGAGCCCCATTGGCCGGCGCCCGTTTCGGTCGTCAAGCGTTTGACGCCGGCTTCTTTGTTGTAGAACGCCTGTGCGACGGCGGTATTGGGTTTGTGGCTGCCTGCCGGGCTGACGCCCTCGTACTTGAAGAAGATCTTGGCCGGAGTGTCGAGCGCCTTTTCCAGGCGCCGCGCGCGGACGAGCGGCGACGGCCGCCACATGCGGTAGATGTCGCGCACGGGATCGGGGATCTCGATCCACCGCTCCGTGGAGACCTCTTGCATGATGATCGCCATCGGGAAGAGCGGCGCGAGGTCGCCCGGCCCGATCGGCCCGCCGGTCGCCGGATGCAGCACCGGCGGCGGCGCCTCCGGCAGATCGGCGACCAGGTTGTACCACGCCTTGGGAATGCGCTCTTCGCTCAAGACGTACTTGACGGATTCGTCGCTCATGGTGACCCTCCACAGCCTACCGGACGGTCACGTTTTCCCGCGACGCCGCGGACTTCCCGTTCGCTACGCGGTCGTGTCGACCGTTCCGCTGAGGATGAGGAGCGACTGCGCCGACAGCGCGTTCCCGATCGTCTGGCTTTGCGACTCACCGGGAACGGAGAGCGCTCCGAGTGCAGGCGGGCCGCCTTGAGACGCCCCCAGCGAATCGGCGATCGTCGCGCTCGCGAAGGCGTTGATCTCGAACTGCGCGGTCTGATACTGGTCGGTGCCCGGGGCGACGTCGACCGGCGTCGCCGCACCGGCGACTCCGAGGCTGCCTGCGACCCCGACCGACGGGAAGAGCGACGTAGCGGGGAAGAGCGCCTGAGCCTCCGCCGCGCCGGTTGCCGAACCGATGCCTGCCATGATGCGTCTATGGTACCGGCTTACGGCGTCGTTTGACAAGCCGGTCGAGGCGTGCGGGGATCACACCGAACGCAAGCATGACGCTTCGCGTCTACGGAATGCTGTCGGGCAGTTCGGCGAGGTCTTCAGCACTCAATCGCGCTAGCAATTCGCCGGGCTCCATGCCGCAGACGCGAGCTTCGCAGCGCAGGGCGACGAGGACCGAGGGCGGCTCGATCTCCCGGCCGAGGTCGGCGAGCACTTCGTCGAGCACCATGAGGCGCGCTTCCACCGGCATCTGGGCGTACAGCATCTCTTGCAGCGTACCCCGCGAAACCGGTTTGTGAAGCGACTTCCATAGCTATTTCGCCATCGACGCCATGCTAGCCGAGTTTGCCCGCGTATTTCTCGAGGATCGTCCACCCGGTCGCCCCGATCTCGTTCTTGAGTGCGGCGTAATAGCCGCCCAGCTTCGCGCGGAACGGCGCGGTATCGGGCTTGTAGAGCGTCAGGCCTTGCCGCTGCAGCTTGTCCTTGAGTGCGTTGTTGAGCAGCTCCGCATCGCGCCGCGAGGCGATGGCGGCCTTGGCCGCATTGCGCATCACGACGTCGCGAATGTCGGGCGGCAGCGCCGTCCACGCATCGGGATTGGCAAACATGCTCTGCGAGGTCCACATGTGGTTGGTCTCGCTCAACGACTTCTGCACTTCGAAGATCTTGAACGTCTCGATCGCGAGGTACGGGTTCTCTTGCCCGTCGACGAGATGCGTCTGTAATGCGGTGTAGATCTCGCTGGCCGCGACCGGCGTCGGCGAGGCTCCCAGCGCCTTGAACAGATTGACCCAAATGGCGATCGTCGGGACCCGCATCTTGAAACCGATCAGATCGTCGGCCGCCCGAATCGGCTTCGTGCCCGACGTCATCTGCCGGAAACCGAAGCCCCATACTTTCGGAAACGTGAAGATGCCTTTGGCGGCGAGTTCCTTGTTGCGGTACGCGCCCAGATCGCCGTCCATCGCTTCGAATGCCGTCTTCTCGTCCTTGAAGGCGAAGGCGACGTTTTCCAGCTCGGCGGCCGGCGTGAGCGTCGCCAAGAATCCGGCGTTGTAGTTCAAGAACTGGATCGCGCCCGAGCGCAACTGCGAGAGCAGCGCCGCGTCGCCGCCGAGGACGCTCGCGCCGAACGTCTGCACGACGAGCCGGCCGTTTGTCTCGCGCGCGACGTCGTTCCACATTTGGATGCTGCGCACGTTCACCGGATGTTCGAGCGGCAAGTTGTGGGCGTACTTGTAGTTGAATTCAGCCGCGCGCGCCGGCGAGCGGACCACCGCGAAGCTTGCGATCGCGGCGGCCGAGCCCGCGATGAACGTGCTGCGGGAAGCGTTCGTGATGCTCATGCAGGTTCTCCGAAGAAGGCTTCGCCCGTAGCGATCGGTGGACGCAGGCGGTGGAAGTCGGTAACGGTTTGATAGGCGAAGCCGGCGCGAAAGAGGACGCCCTCCGAAAACCACGGCGCGACCAGTTGCATGCCGACGGGCATGCCGTCGCGGTCGAAGCCGCACGGGAGCGAAAGGGCCGGTGCGCCGGTGTGGCCGAGCGCGAAGGTGAAGCGGGTGAGGCCGCGCGTCGTCTCGATCATGTTGGCCGCGCTCTCGATCTTGGGGGCCACGAACGGGCACGTCGGGGTGAGGATGACGTCGACGTCGTCGAACGCCGCGCGCAGCTGCGTTTTCCAGCGTGCGAGCCGCCGCGACGCGGCGGCGTAGTCGATCGCCGATACCGCCAAACCCAGCTGCAGGCGGCGCAGCGTTTCCGGGCCCAGCGTCTCGGGCTCGAATTCGATGCGCGCCCGATGCACGTCGGCGGCGTCGGCGACGGCGACCGTAAATGCGCAGTCTTCTTGCGCTTGCGCCGCACCGTCGAGGGCGATCTCCCGGATCGTGGCGCCACACGCCTCGAGGGTGCGCAGCGCGTCGAGCACCGCTTGGGCGACGCCGGGTTGCGTGTCGTCGAAATAGAATTGATACGGGACGCCGATGCGCAAGCCCGCGATCCCGCCCTTCATCGTGCACAGCACGTCTTCGAGGGCCTGCGACGACGAGAGCGGATCGCGCGGATCGTAGCCCGCGATCGCCGCGAACGCGCGCGCGACGTCGGACACGTGATATGCCAGCGGTCCGACCGTATCGAAGCCGGCACTGACTTCCACGACGCCGGTGTTCGGAACGCGGCCGACGGTCGGACGCAAGCCGGTGACACCGCACATCGCCGCCGGGATGCGGACCGATCCTCCGGTGTCGGTCCCCAGCGCAATGCGGCACATCCCCGCAGCGACCGCGGCCGCCGAACCGCCGCTCGAACCGCCGGGGATGCGCGCCGGATCCCACGGGTTGCGGCAAGCGCCGAAGTGATCGTTCTGGGTCGTGCCGCCGAAGCACCATTCGTGGAGGTTGTTCTTCCCGAGCAGCACCGCGCCGGCATCGCGCAAGCGGCGCACCACCGTCGCATCGCTCGCGGCGACGTTGTCGCGGTGCGCGCCCGAGCCGAACGTCGTCGGCAGGCCCGCCACGTCCATGCAGTCCTTGACGGTGAGCGTCGCTCCGTGCAAGAGGCCCAGCCACTCGCCGCGCGCCGTCGCCGCGTCGGCCGCGCGCGCCGCTTCGAGCGCGCTCTCGCGAGTGATTGCCAGCATCGCGTTCAGTTGCGGATTGAGGCGCTCGATTGCTTCGAGCGAGTGCTCGGTTTCAAGCGTCGCATCGCGCGCGGTGCGGTCGCGGCTCGCAGTCACCATGAGGGCTCCCTCCATCCCGGCATCACCGGTGCTTCGGGGAGGGGCGACGATTCTCTGCCGCTTCCGAGCGCGGCCGTGGCGCTCGGGGCGCGTTCGCGAGCAGAGAAGGCGGCCGGAGCGTCGTATAGGACGCTCATGTGCCGGAGCATTCGCACCTTGTTCAACTTCGAGCCGCCGGCGAGCGACGCCGAGGTTCGCGCGGCGTCCGTGCAGTTCGTTCGCAAACTGTCGGGCTTCGATCACCCGTCGAAGGCCAACGAGGCGGCGTTCAATCGCGCCGTCGACGAGATCGCCGCGTCCTCGCGGCATCTGATCGACGCGCTCGTCACGACCGCGTCGCCGCGCGACCGCGAGGAGGTCGCCGCCCGCGCGAAGGCGCGTTCCGCCGAGCGGTTTTCACGATGAGCATGAGACTCGGAGCGTGGGCGCGCGCCGTGTCGCTGGTGGTTGCGTTCGCGCTCGCGACCACGTTGCCGGCCGCCGCGTTAGGCCCGGCCGGCACGATGACGTTGCGCTTTCAAGTCAAAGGCCCGCTCGACTTTGCCAAGTTCCGCTACGTGATGCTCTTCAACACGACGGGCAACGGCATGGAGCCCTACGCCAATCCGATCACCGGTCTCCTGAACTACTCGTTCGCGTGGGTCGTCGGCGAATCGGGCGGGATTACCGGGCCGCACCTCCTGCAGTACTATGCGGCTCCCGGCTCCGGAAACGGCCTGCAGACGCGGCCCATCGTCGTGCCGCCGCAGTCCGTGCAGTTCGCGATCACGAGCAGCATTGCGCCGGGTGAGTTCACCCTCACGTTCGCGCGGTCGTTGTTGAACGTGCCGAGCCCGACCGGACAACCGTCGTCGCCGATCTGGAGCGTCAACTTCGTCACCACCGACTTGGACGGCAATCCGGTCGATGCGAACGGTGTCAACGGCATCACCGACGTCGCGTTCCTCACCTACGCGCGCATCAACACGGCGCAGTACTCCGATCTGCACTACTACAAAGAAGCCGGCTCGACGGTCGTGAGCAATCCGTCGGCCGCGATCTCGCAAAACGAAGTGATCAACACGCCCTGAGACCAATGCCGTGACTTTGGTGGTCCCGTCGCGACAAGTGCGTCTGCCCTACCGAGCACCGCTGAACATCTGGGGTCTCCCTCGCAGCACCCTCAAGTATGGTCGGGCTGCGTTTGAAGCCGCCGAGGGCGTTGAAGGCAGAGCGGCCGGGCGCAGAAAAGCTTCCTGACCCGCTGACGAATCACAAAGGAGCTTCCCCATGCGTCTCCTCCTTATGGCCCTCGCGCTTGCTGCGCTTTCCTCAACCGGTTCCGCACTCGCGCAGTCGCCGCCGCCCGCGCAGCCGCCATCCGGCGGCACGCCCGAACAAATGCCGTTCGCGACGCCGTATGGGACATCGATCACCGCCGACCGCGCGGTGCACGTCGCCAATGCGGTCCTCGCTGAGGCGGCGAAGCACCCGACCTGGCAGTTTGCCATCACGGTCGTCGACACGGCGGGCGACCTCGTCTACTTCTACCGAATGCCGAACACGCAGATCGCCTCGATCAACATCTCACAAGGCAAAGCCCGCACGGCGGTGCGTTACCGGCGCGAGACCCGTCTCTTCTACAATGCCGAGGAGACCGGGCACCCCTACGTGGGGACGCTCGACCCGACACTCGTCGCATCTCCGGGCGGATACCCGCTGATCGAGAACGGCAAGATCATCGGGGCCGTCGGGTGCAGCGGTGGAACCGGCGACCAAGACGCGACCGTATGCGCGGCGGGGGCGGCAACGATCAAATAGTCGCAGCGTTCGCGTGACGACCGAATCGGCCGGCTTCGGCGTGACTCGCTCTCGAGACTCAACAGATAAGAAAAACCCCGCAGTGCGGGGGCATTCAAATTGGTGGAGATGAGGAGACTCGAACTCCTGACCCCTTACATGCGAAGCAAGTGCTCTACCAGCTGAGCTACATCCCCGGGGACGACCGATAGTATACGGCCTTGGTGGGTGCCTGTCAAAGGCTTCTGGAGCTTCCGAGGCCGAGGAGAGACTCCTTCCGGGCTAGAGGGAGGCGAGCATCGCCTTCGCCCGGGGGCCGAAGACCGGGTGGAAGTCGGGGTTGAGGTCGACCGCTTTTTGCAGCCAGCGGCGCGCCGCGACGCGGTCGCCGAAATGCAGCGCGATGACGCCCTCGTGGTAATACAGAAGCGAATTCTGCGTCCCGTAGGCGAGCGCGTTGCGCTCGCGGGCGCGGGCCTCGCCCCAGCGCCCGTCCATGGCGGCGGCCCAAGCGAGCGTGTCTTCCGTGAAGACGTCGTCGCGCGCGCTCAGCTCCCGCTTCGCGATCGCGTAGGCGTCGGCCGTGCGGACCTGATGGTCGGAATAGTACACCGCGAGCAGACGGTCGGAGATATGATAGGCGTTTCCGATCCGCTCGACCGCGCCGATCAGGTCGCGGGTGCGAGCAGCCCCGGCCCTGTCGCCGAGCGCCGCTTGGGCGTCGGCTTCGTACCCGAGCGTCTCGGGATACGGCACTTCGATCGCCGATTTCGTCGCGTCGGTGAGGCACGGCTTCCAGTCGTGCATGGCACATTCGACGCGGGCCAGCGCGCGGTAGCCGTCGGCGTAGTACGGGAATACCGTCACCGCTTCGCGCTCGTCGGCGAGCGCCGCCGTGTTGTCGCCGGCTTCGAATGCCATCTCGCCCTGGCGGAAAAAGTACCATGCACGCTGCTGGGCCGGCACGTCGAACTCACCGTTCTGATAGGCGCTGACGAGCGCGAGCAAGTCGCGCGCTTGCGCGAGGTGTCCGGTCAGTTCGAGATAGCGCGATTCGACGACGCGCCACTCGTCGTTGCGATCCTTTTCGGGCACGGCCGCGAGCAGGTGCGCTGCGCGCGCGTAGTTGCCGACTTCCATCTGCAAGCTGGCTTCGCGCGGATAGAGCGAATCGTCGCCGCGATCCCACGACTCGATGTTCTGCGTCACCGCGATGGCGTCGTGAAAGCGGTGCAGGGTGAGGTCGACGGTCGCGAGTTCGGTCTCGGCGGGAAGGTTGCCCACGGGCTGCGCGACGATCGAGCGTTGCGCTTCGTGTTCGGCGCGCAGGACGTCGCCGATGTCACCCGTCTCGCGATAGCGCTGCAGATACTGCTCGGCCAACATGCGCGGGCTCAGCATGTCGCCCGCGTGGCGCTGGCGCACGGCGCGCTCCCAAAACGCGATCAGCTTCGGGCGCGTCGCGTAGTCGGCGACGACCGGCGCCATTGTCGGCAGGCTTTGCGCGTGGACGACGTCGACTTTGCGATTCATGAAGGCCGGCCAGGCGGCGATCGCTACGAGCGCGATCGCCGCCATGACCCAACCCGCCTTGCGGCGTACCGTGTCATGAGGTCAGTGCGGACCTGCGAGATACGGGAACGTCGAACTCGTGGCTTGGGTCGGGTTTTGCGCGACGTTGTCGGTGGTGAGGCAGTTGTTCTCTTGCTTGTCGTCGGGCTGGAGTCCGAGCGCCGGCAACGTGTTGCCGAACAGCGCACCCAGCGAGATCGTCACCACGTCGTCGCTGACGGCGCGTCCGCCGAACGTGCTGCCTCCCCCGGTAGCCCCCTTGGTCTCGTAGCCGAGATACGCGGCCTTCCCGGTCTGCGAGAGGTCGGCGATCATCTCGTTGGGATAGAGCACCCCTTGCAGCGCCTTGCCGTAGTCGCTGCCGATCGAGGCGACGGGCGGACGCAGCGCATCGGTGAACGACATGATCTCGCCTTGGAGCGTCGGGTCGTTGTACGGCTCCGCGGCGTTGGTGATCTGGTGGTCGACGAACCGCTCGAAGACTTCCTTCACGGCCGGCCGCGAGAGCACTTCGATCTGCTGGTAAGCTTGGGTGTTGGGGGCACTGGTGGGTTGCGGCGGGATGTTGACGCCGCTGTTGCTTCCGCCGCAGCCGGCAAGGGCGGCACACAACGCTCCGAGCCCGGCGATTCCGATAAGATATTTTTTCATGAGTGATCGCTCCTAGGAGCTTGCCGGGCTTTGCCCGACAAGCGACGACGAGACGGATCGGGCGCAGCCCGAACTTGAAAGATTCACGGGACGTGAATCCATTAGGTCCCGGTGGACGAGTTGGCGGTGGCCCAGAGGTGGATGACTGGGCTCGGATACCCGCTCGTCAGTAGCGAGCGAGGCACTTCGACGATGAACGAGAGCACGTTGAAGCCGCCGCCGATGTCGGTCAAAGCGTCCATCGAGGGGTTCGTGCTGCAGGCGTAACCCGAACCGCTCGCGCCCGACGTCGTGCCGGGTGCGAAACCGTTGAACGACGGCATCGCGGGATTCGCGCTCTTGTCGTAGGCCGGAGCCACTTGCGCCGCGACGCCGACGTTGTTGCCGTTCGCGAGCGTGTTGCCGTAACCGGGATCGGACTGCGAAGCATGGGTCGCATAGTACCGGTCGCCCAGGAACGAGAAGAAGCGGAAGAGGTCGAAATAGAACGGGTCGGCGCGCGGACCGGCGAACACTTGGATCCCGCCGGGAAGCGTGGCGGCCTGATTGTACGCGAACGAACCAGTGGGCTTCACGAGCGTATTGTTGGTCCCGACCTCATTGGGTGCCGCCGGACCGTACATCGTGATCGTCTGACTCGCGTTCGTGCCGTTCACGCCGAACTGGATCACTTCGTCCTCCGGGCCGCCGGAGGCGCTATGTGAGATCTTGAACTGCCAGATCACCGAGGGATCGAAGAACTTCGCCGGTCCCATTCCCGCTGGGATCAGCGGTGAGACGTCCATCACCAGAACGACGTTGGCGGGGTTGGCAGGCGACGGGAACACGTAGACGTCGGTGATGTCGGCCGACGTGTTGGCGCGATTTGCCAAGTTGTAGGTATCCTGATGGTCGGAACTCCGAGCCGCGTGCGCGGTGTAGAGAAAGATCGCCAGGGCAACGGTACAGACCGCCAATGCGGTACCGGCGACCCGTTTGAGGTACGTTATGCGTTGCATGTGGTGTCCTTTGAGGGGTTGGTGTCAAGCGGAGGGTGGGCGCGCTTGCGCCGAGCCGGGCGATACTGCATCACCTCGCGGCGCCGCAGTTGCGATGAAAATGTAGGCGAAGACGGCGACGAGGATCGTCACCAGGACGGCGCTGACGCCGAGGTCGCCGATCGGGGCCTGGTATCCGAAAACTTGCGCGATCTCATAGGCCGCGACGCCGATCGCGAGCAGCGTGACCGACCACAGCCACATGCGCATCACGGCCGGCAGTCGCTTCGAGCGGTACGAGATCAGGCGGTGGACCAAGAGGCTGTCGAGCGTGTCGGTGCAGATCATGCCCATGCAGAACGCCGCGCCGATCAAGAGCGCGCCGACGATGCCGCGTTCGAGCGAGAAGGCCACCGAGTACGTCGCGATTTGGCTCGACGTTTCGAAGCCGAGCCCGAACAAGAATCCGATCGGGACCGCGATGAAGGGGTTCGTCGATTCGCGCAGAGCCTTGGGCAAAAGCCGTGTCTTGGCGCCGGCGACGCGGCCGTCGCCGGACGCACGCAGCTGCCGGATGTTGAGCGCGGCGATCAACAGCAGCACGATGATGCTGACCCACGTGCCGATCGCCTCGATCAGCGCGCCGTGCGCGGCCACTCTCGTGCCGAGGAAGCCGACGAGCGCTGCAATGGCCAACACCATCAGCGAATGTCCGGCCGCGAACATCGTCCCGACGAAACGGCTGACTCTCGGCGAACGGGCAAACGCGTTGCGGGTGACGTTGTCGATCGCGGCGAGATGGTCGGGGTCGGCGCCGTGACGCAGGCCGAGCGCGAACACCGCGAACGCGCCGGCGAGAATTCCGGTGGCCGCGGTCATGCGTGCGACTCCGCGTGACTGTGCTCGCCGGCGTGCGCGTGTCCGTGCCCGAGCGCGGTCAGCGCGTACCCGGCAATCGCGCACAACACCAAAGCCGCGACGCCGATGGCGGGCAGCCCCTGTTGCGCCGCCATGCCGTCGCCTACCATCACGGCCCCGATCGTCGCGATGACGCCGGCCGAGATGAACGGCGCATAACGCGTGAAGCGATCGAAGGCCGGGCGTCGCGCAAGCCAGGCGGCCCCGCGAACGACCCCCATTCCGAGGCCCGTGAGCACCCCTGCGAGGCCCAAGCTGAAGGCGACGATCACCGTCAAGCCGTAGGGAATCTGATGCAGGTTGACGGCCGCGATCAAGACGACGATCGCGGCCGGACACGGGGCGACGGCCCCGCTCATCGCGGCGACCACCACGCCGGGAAACGTCAGCGGCGCGGTGCCGGGGATCGCGTGATGGCGGGCATGCGCTTCGTCGCCGTCGAGCCCGTGCGCGTGCACGTGGTCGTGCTCGTGCGCGCCGAGGTGGTGGTGGACGTGAGCGTGCGCGCGAGGCCGCAGTGTTGCGACGACGCGAGCCAAGGCGCGGGCCCCGACGAACGCGACCGCGACGCCCGAGACGAGCGTCACCCACGGGTAAATCGCGTCCGGGACGATCCAACGGCTGGCGAAAAGCACGACGATCCCGAGCAGCAGGACGCCGATCGTGTGCGCGAACGTCAAACCGCCGGCCAGGATTGCGGCCTGCGCCGCAGTCGCCCGCGCGCCGACGAGCGACACCGCCAGGAGCGTCTTTCCGTGCCCGGGTTCGAGGGCATGCAGCGCGCCGAGTGCGACCGCCGCGAGCATCGTCAGCAGCACGATCCACAGGTTGCCCGTGCCGCGCGCGAGCATGTCGGAGAGCGTGCCGGAGCGCGCGGCCGAAGGTTGCGCCGCCGCGTCGTTCGTGGCCGGTTTGGCGCTCGCGGTTTCATGCGATCCGCCCCGCGCATCGAGCGCGATCGAAACAGCCGTGCGGTCGCGCGGCGAGCCGATCAAGGCGCTGGGATAGTGGCGCAGCGCGTCGGTCGGCTCGGGCGCATCGCCGAGGACGACGTCTTTCCAACCCAGGCGCCCCGGATACGTGCGATCTTCAAAGGCGAGGACGTGAGCGCGGCCGCGCGAGACCGAGCCGTCGTAGTGCGCCGTCCAATAGAGCGTCGGAAGACCGCCGGCTCCCGGTCGCAACTGCACGTGTCCGTCATCGAAATGGAGCGGCACGGCCGCTCCGTCGGCGGTCAGCACGAGGTCGGAAGCAGTCCGTGCGCCTTCGGTTCGCGACCACTCCACCAATGCGCGCACCGGCGAGGCGTCGCCGCCGCTCGTAATACCACGCAACAGCGAAAACGTGGGAATTTCGGCCATGTCGACCACGTGCGTGACGGTCACGCGGCCGCCGGCGGCCGTGATGCGGTCGAGATGGTTGATCGTGAAGTTGCCAAGCGGATGAGCACCCGCCCGCGAAGGGCCCAGGACGATTGCGGCACACATTGCCAAGATCACGACCGGCGGCAAACGTCGCATCAGGACCTCATTTGGGGTTCTGGTTTACAAGAACAACGGCGAAAGTTTCGTTCCGGATTGCTCGAGCAGCGAGAATACCCAAAAGAGGCTTCTCTCATTCCGCACCGGAATGAATTTGAGAATGCCTCGCAATTTGTATTTGACCCGCGGTCGCACGCAGATCTCCGAGCTGCTGCAGCGCGAGCGGCGCTATCTGTCGGCGACTGCCATTCATCGCTCGCTGGCATCGCGCGGTGTCGACATCGCCTTATCGACGGTCTACCGTACGCTCGACCTCTTGACGGCGCGTGGCATCGCGTCGTCGCGCACCGACGAGCACGGTGAACTCACGTACGTCTATTGCAGCGCGGATCACCACCACCACGCGATCTGCCGCAAGTGCGGCCACGTCGAGGACGTCGGCTGCGGTGCGATGGCGAACGTCGCGTCGGCGCTGCGCCGCCGGCACGCCTTCAAGCTCGACGCCCACGCGGTCGAGTTTTACGGCCTCTGCGGGCGTTGCCAATGATGCGCTTCCTTGCGGCGTTCGCGGCTGCGATCGTGCTGCTCCCGGCATTCGGCGCGCGTGCGCAGGCTGCGCCGGGCATCAAGGTGCTGGCGACGACGACCACACTCGCTGCGCTGGCGGAACCCGTCTACGGGGCGAAGGTCGCGACCCTCGTCCCCGTCGGGGCGTCGCCGGAAGACTATCAGCCGACCCCCGCCGATATCGCGACGCTGCACGACGCCGACGTGCTGATCGAGAACGGCGCGGGCCTCGAGTCGTGGCTGGCGCGCACGATCGCCAACGCCGGCAACGCGCACCTGCGCATCGTCGTGTGCACCGACGGTTTGCCCGTGCGCGACGAGAACCCGCACCTGTGGATGGATCCCGCGTTCGCGCGGCAGTACGTGGCCAAGATCCGCGACGCGTTCGCGGCCGCCGATCCCGGCGGTGCGAGCGGCTACCGTGCGCGCGCGCAGGCCTTCGACGCGCAACTCGTCGCGTTGCAGAAGCGCATCCAGGCGAAGATCGAGACGATCCCGCCGGCCAATCGCGCGATGATCGTGTTCCACAACGCGTGGGAGTATTACAACGCCCGCTTCGGGTTACGCACGGTCGGCGTCATCGAGCTCTCGCCCGGCCAGGAGCCGAGTCCCGCGCATCTGGCGCAGCTGATCGACGCGGCGCGCGCGCAGCACGTTCGCGCGATCTTCGCCGAGCCCGAGTACAACCCCAAGCTCGTCCAACAGGTCGCGCACAGCGCGAACATTCCGAATGTCGCGATGCTCTTCGACGACTCGCTGCCGCCCACCGCCGCCGAACAGGGTTACGTCGCGATGCTCGATCTCGATACGGACACGATCGTCAAGGCGTTGAAATGACGGTCGCCGTCGCCGTGCGCGACCTGGTCGTGAAATACGGGGCCGTCACCGCGCTCGACTCGGTGAGCTTCAGCCTCGAGAGCGGCCAGTGTTTGGGCATCGTCGGACCGAACGGTTCGGGCAAATCGACCTTGCTCAAGAGCGTTGCCGGGCTGATCGCGCCGGCGAGCGGTGAGGTCGAGGTGTTCGGCGAGCGCGCCGGCACGCTCGCACCCGGCACGATCGGCTACGTACCGCAGATCGAAGACGTCGACTGGTCGTTCCCGGCCTCGGTGTGGGACGTCGTCGCGATGGGGCGCTTTCCGAAGATGCGGATGTTCGGGCGTTTTTCGAGCCACGACCGGGCGGTCGTGCGCGATGCACTCGCCGCGGTCGGCATGGAGCGCTTCGCCGGCCGGCACATCTCCGAGCTCTCCGGCGGCCAGCAGCAGCGCGTGTTCGTCGCGCGAGCGATCGCGCTCGAGCCGCGCCTGTTGCTGCTCGACGAACCGACGACCGGGGTCGACGCGAAGACCGAGGACGCGCTGCTGCACCTCGTGCGCGCGCGGGTAGCCACCGGCCTGCCCGTGATGATGACGACCCACGATCTCGACCGCGCGGCCGAGTGGTTCGACCGCCTCATCGTGGTCGACCGGCGCTTGCTGGCCGACGGCGCACCCGACGCCGTGCTCGATTCGGGCGCGTACGCGGGCATTCGCGAGCATACCCACACCCACGGGCACGCGCGGGTCGACGTCTCGTGATCGACGCGCTCGTCGCCCCCTTTCAGTACGACTTCATGCAGCGCGCGTTTCTGGTCGCGCTCGTCGTCGGAACGCTGTGCTCGACGATGGGCACCTACGTCGTGCTGCGCAAACTCTCGTTCATCGGCGACGGCATCGCCCACGCCTCGTTCGCCGGGATCGTAGTCGCGTATCTACGGGGCGCGAACTACTTCGTCGGCGCGGGGATCGTCGCGGTGCTGACGGCGCTCGGGATCGGCTTCATCCACCGGCGTGCCAACGTGTCGCTCGATACCTCGATCGGCGTGCTCTTCACCGGCGCGTTCGCGTTCGGCATCTTTCTGATGAGCCGCGCGCCGCGGTACAGCGTCGATCTCGAAGGCTTTCTCTTCGGCAATCTGCTGGCCGTCTCGCCCTCCGACCTCGTGACGGTGGTCGTGCTGGCGGCGCTGGTGGCGCTGACGGTCGCGGCGCTCTTTCGTCAGCTCGTCTTCACCTCGTTCGATCCGGTCGTGGCGCAAGCCAGCGGCATCAACGCGGCCGCGATCGACTACCTGTTGCTCGTGCTGCTCGCGCTGACGATCATCATCTCGCTGCAATCGGTGGGCATCGTGCTCGTGGCCGCGCTGCTCGTCACCCCGCCCGCCACGGCCGCGCAGCTGACCCGGCGCTTCAACCGCATGATGGTCGTTTCAGCCCTGATCGGCGCCGGCTGTTCGCTAGGCGGCCTGTACCTGTCGTACTATCTGCAGGCTGCGAGCGGCGCCACGATCGTGTTGCTCGCGACCCTCGTGTTCTTCGCGGCGCTCGGGTGGCGCCGCGCCGCCATGGCTATCGCAGCGCGTTGATCGCGCTCTGCTCGCGCAGCGAGCCGATGCCGGTCACCGCGTCGTAGCCGCTGCGCACCGTGCAGCCGTCGGGTTGCGCCGGCGCGCACCCGCGCGCGAGCGGCCGCGGCGACGGGATGATGCCCTTGTAGTCGAGCGGCAGCGGTAAGGGACGCGGGCGCAGCGTGTTGTCGTTGTAGCCGCGGTCGTTGCCGTTGACGACGTCGCGGAACGCCGCGGGGGCGGCCTTGGCCAGCGCGTAGAGATCGCCGGCCGAGATCAGCCGGTGCGCGGCCGGGCACCTGCGCGTTGATCGCCGCGAGTTGGGCCGCGACCAGCGCCGTGCTCTCGCTCGTCCCGCCGACGCCGCCGGCCTGGTAGCCGTGCCAATACGTCATCAGGTGGCCCGAAGCGTCGGCCGACACGTCGGGCACGAGGCGGTTCTTCACGAAGTCGGGCGAGAACTCGAAGCCTTCGTTCTCGATCTGCCAGCTCGGCCGCGGATCGGCCGAGATGCCGCCGCCGGTCGCGTAGACGCCGTCGTTCCACGGGCCTTCGTCGATGACGCCGCTGCGGTCGCCGAGTTCGGTTCCGCCCGCGCAGATGACAAACGGCAAGACGCACGGATAGGTGACCGCGGCCCGGTCCATGCCGACCAGACGCATGCCGTACGCGCCGTCGTCGCCCGCCGGCACGACGACCGGGATGCCGCGCAGCGCCGCTTCGAGATACGGTATCGGCGGCGGCCCGAATGCGTCGCGGCTCGTTCCGAACAGCGGCGCGACGACGAACGGAAACGCGATGACCGTCGGCGCGGGCGACGCGTCGAGCGCGCGCTGCAACGCGAGCACCCCTTCGTCGCCCTGCTCGCACACGTCTTCGTATCGCAGATCGACCGAGGCGAGCGGCGCCATCGTGAGGATCGCGTCGGCGTCGACGGTCGGTTCCTGGCCGCGGTCGTCTCGCCCGCAAATCGTCGATTGCGCTGCCGTCGTGTCGCCTTCGGTTTGCACTCGGCTCGCACTCGCTCCCGGGGGCGCTCCAAAACCGTCGATCAGCGCGTCGATGTCGTTTGGCGCCAAACGATCGGCGGAGGCCTCGATCAACGCGACCCGCTGCCCGTTGCCGCCCTCGTTGGTTGCGTCGTACGCTGCCCGAAAGCGCTGCGGAACGTACCAGTTCCCGCGAAAGTCGGTGAACTTGGGAACGTCGGCCAAGCGCGGGATCGTGACGCCGACGACGCCGCGCACCGCGCGCACCCCGGCGACCGGCAACGTCAGCGGCTCGACCGGGGCGAACGCGGTGCGCCCCGGCACGACGAACTCGCCGAACTTCGTGTGGAAGGCGCGTTCGGCTTGGGCGATCGTCATCGTGGCGCCGACGAGCAGCCGGTTGCGCGATACGTACACGTCGCGGGCGCCGGTCGCACGCAAGAGGCCGGCGACGGTCTGCAGCTCGCTCGCGCTGCGGCCGTAGCGCGCGGCGAACTCATCGGCCGTCAGGTACGCGCGGTGCGCCGGCGACGCCGGATCGACCGCGGCGAGGGCCGCCGTCTCGAGCGAAGCATCCTTGGGGAGCAGTTCGACGACCAGGTGCAGCGGGTGCGTGGCGCTGGCCGAACCGCTGTGCGTCATCCCGCGAGCATACCCGTGGGAAGTGCGAACTTGCTCGCCTGGGCCGAGACGCCGCCTGCGACGCCCGCCAGCAGGACGAGCGCGGCGGCGCACGCGCGAAAGGTTTGCTTTGCGGTCCTGGAAGTATGCTCAGACATCGCCGATGACGATCATGAAACGCCGTACTCTGCTCAAAGCTCTCGCTGCAACGGCCGCCGTGTGCGGACCGGTGGGAACGGCCGCGCCCGCGGCCGCCCTCGACGAACGGGAATTGGGGAAAGAGGTCTTCGCTTCCCTACGCGATGACGGCGAGATTCTCTTCGACTCGCCGTATTACGAGCACATGAACGAGATCGGCGACGTGATCGCCCAGACCGTGCGCAGCCGCTATCCCGATCCGATCCGTTACTTCGTCGTCCGGGGCGACTCGGCGAACGCCTTTTCCGTGCCGGGCGGGAACATCTACATCAACGAACCGTTGCTGCGGATGGCCAACAATCGCGACGAGCTGGCCGGCGTGCTAGCGCACGAAACCGGGCACATGGTGCTGCATCACGTCGCCAAATCGATCCGCAACGCGAACACCCTCGGCATCCTCGGCACGCTGGGGCAAATTCTCGGCCAGGTGCTGCTGGGTCCGATCGGCAGCCTGGCGAGCGACTACGCGACCCAGACGGCGCTGACCGCGCAGGACATGAACATGTCGCGCCACATCGAGGCGCAAGCCGACGAGGAAGGTGCGCGGATCATGGCCGCGTCCGGCGTCTACAATCCCTGGGGCATGGTGTGGTTCTTCGAGATCATGGAAAAGACGTACGGCGACAAGGGCGCCTTCTGGGAGCGGTCGCACCCGTTCGACTCGGCGCGCATCGCCGATCTCGAGCATCTCTTCGCCAGCGACCCGCAGACGTTCGGATCGTTCCAAAACACGAAGGCCGTCGAAGACATCTACTGGTGATCGCTCCTTAACATGACGGCCGCCGCGGCCTGGTGGGCCGACCTCTGGGCCGCGCTGTCGGGCATCTTCAAGCTCGACGGCAACGCGTTCCTCACCGCGCTGCACGCCGGCGACGCGATCGCGGTCGCGGTCGGCGTCGTCGTGATCGCCGGCCTCTCGGAGACGATCGCCGAAAGCATCGTCTTGTTCGCGAACCGGGTGCGCGCGGCGCGCTTCCTCATGTCGGTGTTCGTCAACGTCGCGCTCTTCGTGTTCGGCTACGCGTTCACGGTGCTCTCGACGTGGGCCGTTATGGCGCTGCCCGGCCAGCATCACGCGCCGCTCGACGCGCTCGCGCTCGTGATCGCGCTCAGCTACGCGCCGCTGGTGTTCTCGTTCTTCGGCACGTTGCCGTATCTGGGCGTCACCGTCGTCACGGTGCTGCGCATCTGGCATCTGCTCTCGATGGTCGTCGGGGTCGGGGCGCTCGCGGGAGCGCCGCTCTACGTCGCGCTGACGTACGTGGGCCTGGGGTGGTTCGTGCTGACGGTTGCGCAGGCCACGATCGGACGGCCGATCGTGGCGCTCGGAGCGCGCGCGCTCGATGCCGCCGCCGGGGTTGCCGTCGCCGGCAACGCGCAGCTCGCGATCGACCGTCTCAGCGCCGACGACGCTCCGCCGGCCGCCGTGCCGGGCGGCGCGGCCGGCCCGATCTCGCCCACCCCGATGGGCACGCGCGCCCCGCGTCGATCGGCGTGGTGGAAAGCCGGGCTCGGGCTGGGCGCGATCGCGGCCCTGACCTACGTCGTAGCGCTGACGCTGGCGCCCCGTGCACCACGCCGTCTTCGGCTGGGAAGAAGGGTTGCCAAGCGCGACCCGCTTACCGCTCGACTTGCTGTGGATCGGGATCGTCGGCGTGATCGTCGCCGGCTTTCTCGCGCCGCTCGAGACGATCGGCTGGTGGGCCGGCTGGTACGGCGACGAGATCGACACCGAACGGAAGCGGCGGCCGCCGCGAGCGACAGCGATGCCCGCGACGTCGAGCGCTACGTCGTGTACCTCGACGGCATCTCGCAGTCGAGTTCGAAGTACATGCCCGACGTCGAGAATTTTCTCGACGCGCTCGCGCCGCGGCTGCCGAAGCGGGCGACCCTCGTGCGCGGGGTCATGGCTTATTCGGTGATGAACCGCCCGCTCGAGGACGATCCCGTGCTCTCCGGCCTGTGGCGGCTGATCGACGCGTTGCGCTTTCGCAATCCGAACAGCCTGCTCGGCATGATCGTCAACTTGCGCAACGTCCTGATCGTCGCGGTTTCGGCCGACACGCGCTACGGTCCGATGTACAACTACTCGGTAGCGCCAAGTCGTCTACGACGCGCTGGTCGCCAACGGGTACCGCCGCGGAGCGGGATTCCGGTGACGCTGCTCGGGTTCAGCGGCGGAGGGCAAATGGCGGCCGCTCGGCGACGTTCATCCGCCGCGCGATCGACGCGCCGGTCGACGTCATCTCGCTCGGCGGCGTGATCAGCGGGAACTGCCGCCTGCTCGAGCTCGAGCACCTCTATCACTTTCACGGCGAAAAGGACAACGTCCAACGGCTCGGCCCGATCTTGTTTCCCTCGCGCTGGAAGATCGCCGTGCTCTCGAATTGGAATCGCGCTTGCGCTTGGGGCGGATCAGTATCTTCGACCTCGGGCCCGTCGGTCATCAAGTGCCGGGCGGCATCATGGATCCGAAGCTGCGTCTGCCCGACGGCCGCACGTCGCTCGAACAGTCGATCGACGACGTCGTCAAGGTGCTCGAAGGGCGCATCGAGAGCACGCTGCCGCCGTATCCCGAACGTCCGAGCAACTACGCGCGCTATGTCGAGGCGCCGTGGACGCGGCCGGAGTTCTATCCGCTGGCGGCGCAGGTCGATACGAGCCGGTACCAGCCGATCGCGCCGTGGATGGGCCGCCTCGTGCTCCCGCAGCGCGACGAGCGCGTGCGGGTGAAGGGCGCATTGTTCGAGGTGCACCATGCGCCCGAGGGCCATGCGGACGCGGTCGGAACGACCGTCAAGCTGCGCTGGTCGTCCGATCCGCGCGTGCAGGCGGTCGTGCAGGCGGTGACCCACGACGTCCACTTCAGTTCGCAAGCGAACTTCACGAGCCGCTACGGCGGCCTCGTCCATCCGGTGCGCGTCAATCACTGGCAGCTCGTCGACCCGCTCGAGTCGCTCGCCGGTTCGCATCCGGTCGACGACGTCGTCGTGATGCTGGCCGGCGACGTCGAAGCGACCGACGATGACGGGCTGACGTTGTGCATCGCGCGGCAGCCGGTGCAGATCTCCGGCCGTTACGTCGGCCTCGTGCGATTCACCGCCGGCGCCGGCGACGATCGCTACGAGGTCGTGCACTTCGATCGCGCCTCGCATTCGTTCGTCGGCGCGAAGGAGACGGTCCGTATGCCGGCGCCCGTTGCCGATCTCGGCGGCAACGTCCCGTTCGACGACCGCGGCATCGAAGGTTGGCCGGTCAACGATGCGGGCTGGTACGTGTACGGTTCGCCCGACGCCGAGGGGACGTTCGTCGTGCAGGCGCTCTTGCCGCGCGCGTTCACCGCGCTGCCGGGCGCTGCGGTCGCGGTCGCGTCGCGCGATGCCTATCGGTACGTGCGCCGTCAGGCGTGGCCGGCGATCGTCGCCGCCAAGGGCACGACGGCCGCCGCCGCGTTCGGCGAGGCCGAGTGGAAGGCGGGCGACCGCGCGTTGTTCGTGCACACGTACGGCGGCGTCGGCGGCCCCAAGGGCGAGCGCGCCGCGAAGGGGCCGGTGTACTTCGGACACTTCGCGTTCGGCTTCGCAGCCGTCGTCGAGGATGCGCTCTCCGGCGAATTACGCTTCGATCTCACCTTCGAGCAAGTCTACACGCACAACACCGACGGCCTGATCGCAGGCGCGCTGCACATGTCGCGCTACCTCGGCGACCGGCAATTCGGCTGGCTCGGCTTACGCCCCACGTGCAACATCGTCGTGCGCAACGACGCCTTCGCGGGGCCGGCGTCTGATGCGCTGCTCCTGCAGCTCGAAGCGATGACCGCGCGCTACCGCATCGGCGACGGCACGGGCGGCACGTACGTCGGCGCCGCAAACAACTGTTCGCAGGATTCGAATCGCGCGCTCTTCGCGGCCCTGCGGAGTTTGCCGTCGATTTCGCCGGATGCGCCGCTGGGGGTGCTGGTCGCGGACCTGCGGCGGCAGCTCGAACCGTTCGGTTCGCCGCGCAAAGACTGGAGCGACAACGAGTTCAATCTCGGCAGCACGATGGAAGACGATCCGCTCGACCAGCTGCGGTCGGGCCTGGGAAGTTGGCGGACGCTGCTGCCCCGCAAAGCGTCGGACAGCATCCTGCGCGTGTTCTTTCGCCACGGCTCGGCCGGCGTGATGATCGCGACCGACCAAATCGGCGAACGCCCCGAACTCGCGCCGGTCGTACCGATGACGCTCTGAGCGATCAGCCGGCGCCGCGCACGACCTGCGCGCGTACGGCGCTTGGCGGGAGCGCATAGAAGCGGTTCCACGCGCGGCGTAACTGGCGCGAGGAAGCAAAGCCGGCTAGCTAGCGGCGGGCCAGCCGGTCGAAGAAGCCCGCGATCTCTTCGGCTGCGCGAGCGGGTGCTTCGCGGTGCGGGAAATGACCGACGCCGGGAAAGATCGCGAGGTCGAGATCGCTGAACGTTTCGCCGAGCCGATCGGTCCAGGCATACGGAAAGAGCGGATCGTGCTCGGCCCACCGCACGCCGGTGGGCGTCGCGATCGGCGGTAACTGCGGCGCATCGCCCCGCATCATCGCGATGCGGCCCGCATGCGACGCACGGTAATGCGCGAAGCCGCCTTCGAGATTTCCCGGCTTGCAGAAATTGTCGACGAACGCGTCGAGCACGTCGTCGAATGCGTCTTTGCGATACGCCCAGTGGCGCAGGAAATGTCCGATGTACGTGCCGCAGGTCGCGCGGCTCGCGCCGACCAACGCGGGCGCCAAATCGAGCTGGTTGAACGACTGGTACCAAATCTCGTTCAGGCGGTCCGGCGCTCCCATGCGCGCGCCGATTCCCGGATAGACGAAATCGAAGAAGAACAGCCCGGTCAACCGCCACGGCGCGCTGCGCGCCAGCGGTTGCATGACGCCTCCGCCCACGTCGTGTCCGACGACGCCGGCGCGCTCGATCCCCAGCGCATCCAAAAGCGCCAACATGTCGCCGGCGTGATCCGCAGGGCCGAAGGGACCCTGTGGCTTGTCGCTATCGCCGAAGCCGCGCAGGTCGGGAGCGATCACGTCGAAATCCGCCGCCAAGCGCTGCATCACCGGTTCCCACGTCAGCCAAAATTCCGGCCACCCGTGGAGCAACAGCAGCGGCCGTCCCGCTCCCGTCCGCACGAAGTGGATGCGGGCCCCGTTCACCGTCACGGTTCGATGTTGCACGAGGATGTATCCGCCGTTCCGTCATCCTGACCTTTCGCGAGCGTGCTCCTCGGCGCCTCACGAGGTGCCCCGGGCCCGGTTGCTAAAGGATGACCGCCCTCGATCGCGCCGCGCATTGACGCCGCGCGATATTCGCTCGCAAAGGAACGTCGCGCATGAAGAACGGCACTGAGAGCCTGACGCGTCGAGACGCGCTGCGCGCCGGCGGTGCCGGGCTCGCGGCGGCGTATGCCGGGGCGGCCGGCGCTCCCGCCGCGGCAGCGCCAGGCACCGTCGCGGTGACGCAAGGCCGCCAAACCGGCTCGCTGCGCAAAGCGCCGAACATCATCGTGCTGATGACCGACCAGGAGCGCCACGTGATGCACTGGCCGCCGGGATGGGCCGACCAGCATCTGCCGTCGCTGCGCCGGATCCACCGGCACGGTCTGTCCTTCGAGCGCGCGTACACGGCGGCGTGCCAATGTTCGCCGTCGCGCGCCGTGATGATGTCGAGCCGCTTCGCACCCGTCAATCGCGTGACGCAGACGTTCATCTGGCCGGGTTTGCAGCACAAGAACCGGCTGCCCAACGTCGCGTCGTTGCTGCACGAGAAAGCCGGCTACGACGTCGTGTGGAAGGGGAAGTGGCACCTGAGCTTCGCCGCCAACGCGGCGGCGGGGAATGCCGGCGAGGACTGGACCCCGTACGACGTTCAAGCGATGCGCGACCGCTACGGCTGGGAGGGCTGGAATCCGCCCGACGCGGGCGACGCGATCACCGCCGTCGAGAAGAACGAATTCGGCAGCTACAGCGGCGTGTCGACGCTCGGGGGCGCCAAACCCAACAACGACGGGCGCTACGTGCTCGGGGCGAACCCGCCCGCGCCCGGCCAGACGCCGGGCGTCGCGGGCACGACGTCGGTCGTCGACTTCTTGCGGAGCCGCCGCGGGAAGCGCGACCAGCCGTTTTGTCTCTTCATTTCGCTGGTCAATCCGCACGACATCGGTGCATTTCCCAACTGGTACGGCCAAGCCGGGTATGACCCCGCGAGTTTTGCGGGCATGGGCATCTCGCTGCCGCCCAATTATGCGGACGATCTGTCGACGAAGCCGCAAATCCAGCAAGCCGCTCGCGCTGCCTACGATAAAGCCGCGCCCCTCGACACGCCGGAGAAGCGCTTGCAGTACGTCAACTTCTACGCGTACTTACACACAGTGGTCGACAAGCACATCACGACGATCCTCGACACGCTCGAGGAGACCGGATTGACCGACGACACCGTGCTCATCCGCTACGCGGACCACGGTGAAGGCGGGCTCTCGCATGGGATGCGCGAGAAGGCGTACACCGTGTACGAGGAGATGATCCATATTCCGTTCATCGTGCACAATCCCAAGCTCTATCCCGAGCCGCGGACGACGAACGCCTTCTACGATCATCTCGATCTGCTGCCCACGATCCTCGACATCGCGGGCGTTGCCGATCCCAACACGTACGGTTTGGGTAAGAGCGTCGTCCCCGTCATGCGCAATCCGGCGGCTGCGATTGCCGATCATACGATGTTTTCGTATGACGACCTCTTCTTTCTGCCCGCGAGCGCGCCGGGCGGCCACATCCGGGCGGTGCGCACCGACGACTTCACCTACGCCGTGTACTTCGGGCTCGACGGTTCGGGCCTCGAGTACGAACTCTACGACAACAAGAACGACCCGGGCCAGTTGACCAACCTCGTGCACGGCGAGCCGGCCGCCGACGTGAAGAAAGAATGGGCGCGCCTACACGCCCTGCTGACGGCGCAATTCGTCGATGCAGGACACTTGCCCGACGCCTTCATTTGGCCGCTGGCTCCGGTGCCCGCGTGACGCCTACGCGTCGCGGATGACGGTCCACTCCGCCGGGCCGGTGCTGCGCAGATAGCCCGCCGCTTCTAGCGCTTCGAGGACCTCGATCGTCACCGCGCGTTCGTTCTTGTTCGGCATGCCGGCCCAGCGCAGTGCGACCTCGCCCGCTTCGAGCCGCGCGCCTTCGACGAGCAGTCCCGCGACGAACGACTCGGAGAGCTTGAGCCGCGTCATGCGTCCCGCCACCGGCTCCAACGCTTGACGCAGCGTGACATCGTTCGCGAACGCGAATCCTTCGGGCGGCGCGACCTCTGCGCGCGTTGTTTCCACCGGTGCGGCCGGAACAGCCGGTGCTTCGGGCGTTGCTTCGGCTGCGGGCAAGGGATCGGGCGGCGCGGGCATGAGGCCATCGACCGAGAGGCGGTCTTCCTCGGAGCCCCCGACCAGCCCGGGGGCGCGTTCGAGCACCGCGTCCAGCAGGCGCGGAAAGCGTTCGGCGAGCGCGACGAAGGTCGTCTGCCAGGGCACGGCGTTCACTTCGCGCGGGCGTTTCCCGATCGCGTGGAAGATCCGTTTGGCCACTTCTTCGGGACTGGCGAGCAGCCACGCGGGGGCGCCCGGCATGCCGGCGCGCTTCATGAACGCGGTGTCGACCGCGCCGGGATCGACGTACGTCACCGCGATTCCGAACGGCCGCAGCTCGCGGCGCAGCGTCGTGGTCGCCGAGCGCAGGGCCGCCTTCGAGGCAGGGTATGCGCCGAGATCGCCCACCGGAATGCGCGCGACGCCGGAGCCGAGCATGAAGACGTGCCCGCGCGCGTACACGAGCGGGACGAGCGCTTTGCGCGTGAGCCGCAGCGGCGCGATCACGTGGGTCTCGAACTGCGCGCGCAGTGCCGCTTCGCTTTGCAGCACCAGCGGCCCGCGCGCGACCATCCCCGCGTTGTTCACGAGCACGTCGATCCGTTTGAACGCGTCCATCGCGGCGTCGATGATGCGCTCGGGTGCGTCGCGCTCGCCCAAGTCGGCGGAGAGCGTGCGGCACTCGCCGCCCGCGTTGCCGATCTCGGCCGCGAGCGCGGCCAGGGCACCTTCGTTGCGTCCCGTGGCGAAGACCGCATAGCCCGCTTTCGCGGCGCGTATCGCGAGCGCGCGTCCGATGCCCGACGATGCGCCGGTGATGACGATGACTCGCCCAGGTGGCACTGGTTCCATGCTATCGTTCCGTCCGTTCCAAATAGGTCGCGTAAGCTTCGCCGGTCGATTCGGGCAGGCGGGCGTAGTACCCGGCTTCGTCGGCGAGCGGCAGCGGCGTGCGCTGCACCTCGCGCCGCTCGGCCGCGAAGGCCTGCAGCGCGCGCGCGACCGGCTTGAACGAACCGTCGCCGCGGACGATGCCGAAGGTCAGTTCGTGCGGCGCACGGTCGAACGGCGGCATGAAGGCGAGATCGGGATCGTAGTCGGCCCAGCACCACCAGTAGGCGCCCAGCGCTCCGTCGCGGTGCAACCTTTCGAGGACATTGCGGGCGTAGTCCGCCATCTCGTCCTCGGTCAAACAAGCGAACGGCGCGGTCTGCGTCACATCGAACAGCGTCGGCGGCGTGCTGCCTTCCGCGGTTGCGATGCGTTCGCCGGGCAGCGCCACGCGGTCGCCCGGCGACACCGTGCCGGGCGGGCACGTCGGATTGCCGAACTCGCTGAAGAGCACGCGTTTGCCCGCGCACGCGCGCATCAGTTCGGAGAGGAACGGCACGACGTCGGGGTCGAGCCGGTCGCGCGCGAAATCGCTGTAAACCGAATACCCGTGCATCGTCGCGAACGGATACGGCGCGCACAGCGACGACGGACGGATGTTGCGGTCTTGCGTCAGATCTTCGCCGTGCGTTCCGGCGGTCACCGGAAGGTTCGAAGCCTTCTGCAGGGCGTCGGTGAGCGCATCGCTCCAGTGCGCCGCGGCACCCGGCCATGCGGGCGCGCGCAAGTTGGAGAACTCGTTGCCCAGATCCCACGCGACGATCGCCGGATCGTCGCGCCGCCGTTCGCCGACCGCACGCACGTGCAACAGTTGCGCGCCGAGCAACCCGCTCGAATAGAAGTCGCCGATGCCGAAGCGCGATTCTTTCCCGCCTGCGATCGTACGGAATCGTCCGGCCGGCGCGCTTCGGTCGAGCGTCCACTCCGGCAGCCAATTGACGCCGCTCATGTGGCCGGTGAAAAGGGTCGGCATCGCGCGCAGACCGTGCGCCGCGATGCGGTCCATCACGACGTCGAAACGCGCGAGCGCGGTCGCGTCGACCGCATCCGGGCGGGGCTGAAAGTCTTCCCAGCGCAGGAAGAACCGCACCGTGTCCAGGCCGAGTTCCGCGATGCGCGCGAAGTCGTCGTCGATCTCCCCCGGGTCGAAGCGTTGCCACATCGCCATCGCCGAGCGCCGCGGCCAGTAATTGATTCCAAGCGAGAAGCGTTGCACCACCGCATCGTACCACGCGTAGCTGAGGAGGCGACGCCTTCCGGTTGAGAATCGAACTATTCGATCGGAATCACGCCTGATACGTCCCGGACCGCGGCGAGCCGTCGCAGGCCGGTGGCGTCGCCGGTCAAGATGGTCGAACCAGGGATTCGATCGGCCGTTGCCACGATGATCGCGTCGACGGTCCCGGCTCGAGCCCCGACGCGGGAACGGAGTGCGGCGGCCGGGCGCGCAGTCACCAGGTCGCAGTCCGCGATTCGAGCGATCTTCAGAGCGCGGTTCACCGCTGCGCCTCTGGCGCCGCCGTTCGTCGTCGATTCAGCAACGACGACGGTCGGCACGATGACGGCGGCGCCGGCTTCTAGCGCTTTGCGCGTATCACCGCCTCGCTGTTCGAGGGACGTCGCCGGTGCCGCGCATCGCTGGAAGGGCGAAGGCGCGAAAGTCTGGGGGCCGAAGAGCGAGGATCATGGAACCCGGACCCTTGGTCGGCATCATCATGGGCAGCACGTCCGACCTCGACACGATGCGCGCGGCCGCCACCACCTTGCAAGAGCTGGAAATTCCGTTCGAGATGCGCGTCGTTTCCGCGCACCGCACGCCCGACCTGATGTTCTCGTACGCGGCGACGGCCGCCGAGCGCGGATTGCAGGTGATCATTGCGGGCGCGGGGGGCGCCGCTCATCTGCCCGGCATGACGGCGACCAAGACGCAGCTGCCGGTGATCGGCGTGCCGGTCGAATCGCGCGCGCTCAAGGGGATCGACTCGCTGCTCTCGATCGCGCAGATGCCCGCCGGCGTGCCGGTCGCGACGATGGCGATCGGCAACGCGGCGAATGCGGCGCTCTACGCCGCCCGCATCCTGGCGCTCGGCGATCCGGCGCTGGCGGCGCGGCTCGCCGAACGGAGCGCGCGCATCGCCCGCGAGGTGGAGGCGACCGTCCTGTGATCGAGACGATCGGTATTCTCGGCGGCGGCCAGCTCGGCCGCATGCTCACCCTCGAAGCCAAACGGATGGGCTACCGGATCGTCACCCTCGAACCGCTGCCGAATTCACCGTGCGGACAAGTCGCCGACGAACAGATCGTCGCCGCATACGACGATCTGCGCGCGATCGGCGAACTCGGTGCGCGCAGCGACGTCGTGACGTACGAGTTCGAGAACATTCCGCTCGAGAGCGTGCTCGCGCTCGAGGCCGACCGCCGCCTCGTGCGCCCGAACAGCAACGTCTTGCGCATCACGCAGGAGCGCTTGCTCGAGAAGACGTTCTTGCGCGACGCCGGGATCGCGACCGCACCGTTCGCCGCGGTGCGCTCGCCCGGCGATCTCGACGCGGCAATCGCGACGGTCGGCATGCCGGCGGTGCTCAAGACGGTCTTCGGCGGCTACGACGGCAAGGGCCAGTGGGTCGTGCGTGAACGCGCCGACGCCGACCGCGCGCTCGCCGAAGCCAAGGGTAAACCGTTGATCTGGGAGCGGTTCATCGCCTTCGAACGCGAGCTCGCGATCATCGCGGCGCGCAACGCGCTCGGCGAGAGCGTGACTTTTCCGGTCACCGAGAACATCCACGACCGCGGCGTGCTCGCGACGACGATCATCCCGGCGCGCGTCGACGAGCCGGTCGCGGCCGAGGTGCGGGCGATCGCCACGACGATCGGCGAGCGTCTCGGCATCGTCGGCGCGTACGCAGTCGAGTTCTTTCACGGCCCCGACGGCGTGATGGTCAACGAGATCGCCCCGCGGGTGCACAACAGTGGGCACTACTCGCTCGACGCAACCCAAATCTCGCAATACGAAGCGCACGTGCGCGCGATCTGCGATTTGCCGCTCGTGCAGCCGCACTTGCTCGCCGACGCGGTGATGATCAACATCCTGGGCAGCGGCGAAGGCGACCGGTTGAGCGGCATCTCCGACCTGCTGCGCGACCCCGACACGAAGCTGCACCTCTACGGCAAAGCCCACGCGGCGCTGCGCCGCAAGATGGGGCACTTCACCGTCCTCGGCGCCGACGTCGAGACCGCGCTGCGCAAAGCCGAGCGCGGCAAAGCCCTGCTCTCGTGGCGCGACCGCCGCGATCCGGCCGCAGTGTGAGCGTGCGCCGCCGGGGCTCGTAGGTCAGGCTCCTCGGCGTAGGCAATCGGGTCCTCGACGAGCCGTTGACGCTCGGCTTGGCGCTCCGATGGGGCGCCGACACGGGCCTCCAACGCGAAGCGCCCCGGTTTCCCGGGGCGCTTGGTGACTTCTGCTGACGAGGAGGGTTAGGTAGAGGCCGGCTCCTTCACGCAGGGGATCGTCACCTTGAAGCCACCAGCGGCAAGCTCTTCGCGAACTTCCGCACTCAGTTGGCGGTAGTTCTCGAAGCGGATGTCGGGTTTCGGCTCCGCGGGTTTGATCTCGCGTTCGTCGTCCATGTGCGAATTATAGCTCATTCTCGGGCTTGGCGGAAGGATCGAGCAGTCCTCGGTGGGGACGCCTCAGTTCGGCCTGAACGGCCGGATCCTCAAGATCCAGATCCATCGCGGCGCATCCACCGACCTCTCGTATTCGGTCGATGGCCTTGGCTCCGATCCTGTACCCGTCCTCTTCGGATTCCAGGGCGAGCACCGCAGGGCCGAAGGTAGGCAGCTCGGCCGCCTCACCGTTGTCCATCGTACGACCGTATCGGATCTCGTAGATCGTCTGGATCTCTCGGTGGAGTTCGTCAGCGCCGTCACCCACGAACGTCCAACCGTATCGGGGCCAGGTCAACAGCCCATCGTCCACGGCCACGAGCTCTACGTGCCGGACACCCGCTTTCAGATAGAGGGCGAAGCAAGCTCGCAGCATTCGCCTCGCGATTCGCTGGTCGCGGTATTCACGGTCGAGGCGCAGCTCGTTATGCACTGCGCGGAGCGCGCCCGACCGGGTCTGGATCGATCGGGAGAAATTCCCGACGATCGTGCCGCCCGCTTCATGAACGAGCCCTAGGATCTCCCAACCGTGATCGCCGTGCCGTTCGATATGCGTGCGGATGGAAATGCCCGCGATTGTAGGCTCGAACGCGCTTCGCACGTCGCTCTCGGTGACACCACCTGCACCGGGCTCTTCGTTCGCCACGGGCGCATCCTTCGGCTGATCGGCTGCGCCGGACCCTCCAGAACCGGTGAAGCGGCCGCGCTCGTCATGCTCCGCGCCGGTCTCGTCCTTGATTTCCCACAACCGAATCATCACCCGACCGGATCGTGCTGGGTCAACTCCCGAATTTTCGGTTCGAGCAGCGAGGTGCTAGCGACTTCGCGCTTCGGCGCTCGACGCCGCACTGACGGCACTTGGTGCACGGAGCACCAACCCTCACCGAGGTCGCGGGCCCATTCTGGGACCGCTCGAAACGCATAGGAGAATCCCTTGTGCTGGCTGCACTTCTCCCTTGCGCCGCATCCGCGTGCGAAAGGGCACGGCCCCATTGAAGCTCTTTACGCTGGCGCTGTTCGTACGAGGTTGACCCATCCGCGTGCGAAAGTGCCGGCGAGATTAGATTTCTGACGCGCAGCCTCATGAAGGCTTGTATGTCAGGTGAATGCCGGGAATCGGCTGCCGGCGAACATCGCCGGCTGAAGTCGAGACCAGTTGGACGCGAATTGGAAGGTGTCGAGGTCTGCATACGTCTGCCCGATGACCTGCATGCCGGAAGGCATATGGTCTTCGACCAGGCCGAGTGGGACGTCGACGATGGGATAACGGTTGAGAAGATTCCACGGCCAGGTCAGCGCGAACCCGAAGCCCGTGCCCGACCAGACATCTACGCCCTTCGCTTTGCTCTTGAACATGTCGGCGCCAACGAGGGGCGTCGCCATTGTCGGCATGAGAAGGACGCGGTAGCCTTTGTCAAAGACGCGTTGCTGGACCGCTTGGTGATATCGCTCCACCAATGCGTCGGCTTCCTCGGCCTGGCGCGGTCCGATCGGTCCCGTTTGATCGAGGACTTCCGCCATGTAAGGTGAGAGCAGATCCCGGTGGGCGTTTGCGGTCTCGACAAACGTTCCGATGGACGTCGCCAGCAGACCCCGGATGTAGATCCATTTATCCGATTTGGAGAAGCCGCAGTCGACTTCGTCGACGGTGCAGCCGGCGGCGCGCAACGTTTCGATGCCCTTGCGCATCGCGTCCTTGACCGAGGGAATGAGGTCGGCAAGGCCCGCGCCCCAATCCACGGCGATGCGCCAACCCGAAAAATTTGCGTATTGATAGGGATAGTCGAGGCGAGGCCGCATCGCGGCCATGATTTTCTCGGATGGTCCGACGATCGCGTTTTGGAAATGCACGAGGTCGTCGAAACGCCTCGCGAGCGGGCCCGAGGTCGAGAACGGAATCTCACCACCCGCGACCCGCCCGAAGGGTGGCCGGAAACCGTAAATGCCACACTGCGAGGCGGGGATGCGTATCGAGCCGCCCATGTCCGAACCCATCGCGAGGGTCGCGAAGCCGGCGGCGAGGGCCGCGGCCGATCCTGCGGACGAACCGCCGGGCGAGTATTCCAGGTTCCATGGATTGTGCGTCGTGCCCCACGCGCGGGTCGAGGCGCCGAGGAAAAGATAAAACTCGGGGACCGTCGTCTGAAACGGCATGACGGCGCCGGCGGCTTCGAGGAAGTCGACGATCGCCGAACTTTCCGTAGCGAGCGGCGAGTCCTTGTAGATGAGCGAGCCTTGCGTCGTGCGCCAGCCGGGCCGGTTGAACTCGTCTTTGATGCCGACGGTAATGCCTTCGAGTGGCCTTGGGTTACCCTGCCGGTAGCGCTCTTCGGATTGCTTGGCTTCCTTCAGCGCCTCATCGAAATGTGCATACGTGATGCAGTTGACCTTCGGATTGAGCGCTTCGATCCGTTTGAACTGCGCGTTCAGCAGGTCGACCGGCGAGGCTTTTCCCGTCTTGAAGATCGCGATGAGGTCGTCGACCGAGGCGTAGCAAAGTGGGTCGCCAGGCGGAGCCGCAGAAGCCAATGCCGGCGCTCCGCTCGGTTGCATCACTGCGGGCGCGACAAGCAGCCCGGCGATGAGATTGCGCCTGTTCATGCGTGCGTCTCCTTGGCTTCCAGGGACGGCTGGTTCACGACGCGACCTGGTACTCGCCGATGATGCGACGAGGCGATGAAGATTGAGAGAAGAAGCCGAGAATTGCCGGTGTAGCAGCGCGTCCGCGTGCTAAAGCGCGGCGCATCGTGTCCTCGGCGACGTGACGGCTCGTGGAATCGGAACGACGCTGAATTCCCGCCGGCCTCGACGGCCGTGAGCACTGCCACGCGCATGGTATGCTAGATCGCATGGTGATGCGGGTCGCGACCGACGCTGAGCGCGCGCGGTACCAAGATGTGGTCTACCCCGTCCAGGACCGGCTCCTGCGGAGCGTTGCGTCCTATGGAGATGCGGTCGTGCTGATGGGCGATGCGGCGCTGACCCGTTTCGTTTTCCAGCATCGCCTATCGGACGATCTGGATTTGTTCGTCGCCGGCGAAAGCGTGCGCGATATCGCGAACGAACTCAGCGCCGTCTATTCGCGCCAAGGTCTTACCGTGGACGTCGAACGGGCCGGCGAATATCATGTGCGGATGTATGTCGCCGACGGGTCGACGCGGATGAAGATGGATATCGTGGTCGATCAGCCGCGCATCGAGGCACCGGTGCGTGCCCCGAATGGAACGTGGATGCATGCGCTGGCCGACATCGCGGCCAACAAGGTAAGCGCGTACGAGGACCGTCGCGAGTGGAAGGACCTCGTCGATTTGTACTACCTTGCGAAGCGTTTCTCGTGGGCGGAAATGTTTGCCGGAGCGGAGCGCAAGCGCGTTCCGATCGCCTATGACGAGTTTTTGAAGATCGCAAGCCCGCCGCCCCAGGGCGAGGCGTTTTTGCTCGTACCCCTCGATGGTCACGAATTGTTGGCTTTCGCGCAGGATATCCAACAGCAGACCGCCGCTGAACTCAAAAAAAAAGCCACTGAGTGGAGCGCGCGCATTCCGGCGATCGTCGCGGACGCGCTATGGGACTATCCGGCTGAACGCCGCGTCTTGAATCGTGAAACCGCCCCGATCCTCGAGCGACGCGCGCGCGACCTCTCGTTGCCGCGCGAACTGGCCCTGCGTGCAGCACTCGAGGCGGCGCGCAACTCCTAGAGAAACCCCTTTTCGCGGGCCAGGCGGGCGGCTTCTATGCGGTTGCTCGCGCCGAGCTTGCCGATCGCTTCGGAGAGATAGTTGCGCACCGTACCTTCGGACAGATGGAGCCGTTGCGCGATCGCCGGGGCGGAGCTGCCGTCGCCGGCGAGACGAAGCACCTCGCGCTCGCGGTCGGTCAGCGGGTCGCGTTCGCGCCACGCATCGACCGCGAGCTCCGGGTCGATGACGACGCCGCCGGCGTGCACTTTGCGCACGGCCTCCGCGAGTTCGGTCGCGGGCCGGTCCTTGAGCAGGTAGCCGGCCACTCCCGCGTCCATCGCGCGGCGCAGATAGCCGGGCCGCGCGAAGGTCGTCACGATGATCGTGCGGGTGTGCGGATACTGCGCCTTCACGTCGGCCGCCAGCGCGAGCCCGTCTTTGTTCGGCATCTCGATGTCGGTGACGAGGACGTGCGGCCGGTGGGCCGCGGTCAGCGCCAGCGCGTCGTCGCCGTCGCGCGCTTGGGCCACGACCCGGATGTCGCCTTCGAGCTCGAGCAGGGCGGCAATCGCGCCGCGCACGAGCTGTTGATCTTCGGCGACGATGACGTCGATCACGGCGTCGCGCAGGACGGCAGCTCGAGCACGAGTTGCGTCCCTTGCGCGACGGTCTTCGTCAGGCGGCCGCCGATCGCTTCGATCCGCTCGCGCATCCCGGCGAGGCCGTTTCCTTCTGGGCCGCGCGCGCCGACGCCGTCGTCGTCGATCGTGATGCGCCAGCTTCCGTCTTGTTGCGCGAGCGTGAGCCGGCAGTGCGTCGCATGCGCGTGACGCACGACGTTCGTCACCGCCTCGCGAATCGCAAGCGATGCGACGCGTTCCTGTTCCGCCGTCATGGCGGCCTCCTCCGAGGCGGCACCGTCATACTCGAGCGCCACGCCGGCCGACGCGAGCACCGCGCGCGCTCGGTCGATCTCGGCGCCGATTCCCGCGGATTTGTAGCCCGCGACGGCGTTGCGCACGTCTGCGAGGGCTTCGCGCGCGATTTGCTCGACCGCGCGGATCTCATCGGCGGCCCGCGCGGGATCGCGCTCGGCCAGGCGAGACGCGAGTTCCGACTTCAGGACGATCACCGAGAGGGTGTGTCCCAGCACGTCGTGCAGGTCGCGCGCGATCCGTTCCCGTTCGGCCAGCTTCGCCAGCCGCTCGATCTCCTCGTTCGCTCGGCGTAAGGCGGCGGTTTGCTGGTTCGATTCGGCGAGTGCGATGTTGGCGATCCCGATGAGCGAGACCAGCGCGAACGTTTCGAACCACAGCCCTGGGAAGCGCACCGTGAGCCACGTATAGAGCGTCACGGCGGCGGCATAGCCGGCCAGCACGAAATATGCCCGTCGCGCGAGCGCCGCGTAGCCGATGAACGCGGCTCCGAAGATGAAATACGTCATGGCCCCGGTGTTGACGGGAAAGATCATCGCCCCGAGCACGGCGAGCGCGATGACGATCCAAAGCCGCGCGCGGCCTTCGAGCGAGAACGCCGAGATGTAGAGGACGAGGAAGACCGGGATGCTCGCCCAGGTCAGAAGCCACACCCACGCCGGCGCCCGGCCGAAATACGGATCGATCAGCAAGAAGCCCAGATACGCGGTCCAAAGATAAGCCGGCAGGCCCGGCTCGCGAAGCCACGCCCGCACTCGCTCCAAAGCCCCCAGCTCACTCATGCTCGCGTCCTTCGTCGAGGCGGAAGCCGACTGCTGCCGCCGAAAGCCCGGCCGCCGCCCAGATCGCCAGCACGGTCACGTGCATCAGCGGCCAGCCGGAACCGGCGCCGATCGCGCCCAGCGCCAATTGCGCGAGGTGGTAGGTAGGAAGAAAGGGCGCGATGTGTTGCATTGCCGGCGGCAAGACGTCGATCGGCATCCAAAGTCCGGCGAACAACGACATAGGGAGGTAGACGAGATTCACCGTCGCGGCGGCCGAACTCGGTTTGACGATGGCGCCGATGGCGAGCCCGAGCGCGCAGAATGGGATCGTGCCGGCGACGAGGACGCAGAACAGCGCCGCGAACTCGGCCGGTTCGAGCCGGACCCCGCCGAACGCGGTGCCGATCGCGATGAGCGCGAGCACGATCGTCGCACCGAACGCACTCGCGGTCACCATCTTCGCGACGAAGTACGCCAGCGGCGGCATCGGGGTCGTGCGCTTGAGGGCGAGCCAGCCGTATCCGCGTTCGACCGCGACCGAAACGCCGAAGCCGAACAGCGAAGCGCCGACGACGCCGAACGTTCCGTACGTCGCGAGCAAGTAGTGGGACGCTTCGATCCCTTGATGGAACCGGCCGCCGATCGCAATTCCGAACGCCGCATACAAGGCGAGCGGAAAGAAGAACGTCGGCACGGCGTACGCCGGCAAACGGATGAGTTTGAGCAGTTCCGTGCGGGTTTCGGCGGCGTAGACGCGCGTGCTCATCACACGGCCTCCGCCGCGCGCAGCGACAGGATATCGAGAAAAGCGTCTTCGAGCGATGCGGCCTGCATCTGCGATTTGATCGCGGCCGCGGTTCCTTCCACGACGATCCGCCCGCGGTCGATGACGACGACGCGGTCGGAGAGTGCGTCGGCCTCTTCGAGATAATGCGTCGTCAGCAGCACGCTGCGGCCGCGTGCGACGAACTCGCGGACGCGCTTCCAGAGCGCACGCCGCGAAGCCGGATCGAGCCCGGCGGTCGGTTCGTCGAGCACGAGCAGATCCGGATCGCCGCAGATGGCGAGCGCGAAGAACAAGCGCTGGCGTTCGCCGCCGGAGAGGTGCGCGAAGCGCCGTTTCGCGAGCGCTTCGAGCCCGGCGATCGAGAGCGTTTCGTCGAGCGGCAACGGATGCGGGTACGCCGCCGAGAACGAGGCCACGTGCTCGCGCACGGTCAGCGTTCCCGGGACGCTGCCGACTTGCAACATTGCCCCGATCCGCGCGCGGTGGCGCGGCACGGCCGGATCCGCGCCGAAGATCGTCGCCGTGCCCGCCGTCGGGCGGATCAGCCCGAGCAAACACCGGATCGCGGTCGTCTTGCCTGCCCCGTTGGGCCCGAGCAGAGCCAACGTTTCGCCCCGCGCGACATGCAGGCTGACCCCGCGCAGCGCAGCGTGATTTCCGTACATTTTGAACGCCCGGTCGAGCCTGGCCGCATCGTCATCCATCGTGTCACCTCCGCTGCCATGGTCGCAGATCGGGACGCTCGGCGTCAGAGGCGACTCTCAGCAGCTGGAGGTGACGACTGTCATCCGCTCGAGAAACGCAGGCTCGCGGGCCGTGGCCCCATCTCGGTGAAGGCCATCGGCCGGTCCCACCAGTCGTGTTCCCGCCAGCGCCGTTGTTCTGGGGTCGGCGGCGGCGGGACGCCCAGGCGCAGCGCCGTCGCGTACGCCCCGGCATAGCGGTCGATCATCCGTGCGACCGTGAATTCCGCTTCGACGCGCGCGCGGCACGCCCGCCGCGAGAGCGACGCCAAGCGCGGCACCGCGGCCACCGCGCTGGCCACGTCGTCGCAGAGGAAGCCGGTTTCGCCGTCGACGACGATCTCCGGAATCGAGCCCATGCGCGCGCCGAGCACCGGCGTTCCGCACGCCATCGCTTCGACCAGCACGAGCCCGAATCGCTCCGGCCGCGTCGTCATGTGCACGAGCGCGAGCGCGCCGCCGAGCAGCGCGTTGCGCGCCTCGCGCTCCACGCTGCCGGCAAACTGCACGCGGTCGCCGTCGACGTGCGGCGCGATTTGGGTGCGAAAATACTCCTCGTCCTGCGGAATGGCGGCGATCTTCAAACGCACGCCGGCGCGCCGCGCGATCTCGATCGCCAGATGGATGCCCTTCTCGGGATGAAAGCGCCCGAGCGCGACCAGATAATCGCCCGGCTCGTCGACATACGTGAACTCATCGGCGTCGATGCCGTTGTACGCGGTCGTGAGATATGCGAGCCCCGGATCGCGATCGGCATCGCTGATCGAGCAGTAGAAGCTCCGCTCGGCCGCGGCATAATACGCCCCCAGGATCGGCGGCCGGCTGAACCCGTGCACCGTCGTGATCAGCGGCGGCCGCCGCGTCGCGAGCGCGTACGTCAACGGCTTCCAATCGAGGTTGTTGTGGATGAGATCGAAGTCGCCGGCCCGTTCGAAGAGCGACGCGACGTGCAGCGAGGTGAACACGTCGTCGTCGAGCGCGCGATCTTCGTTCAAACCAACGGGCACCACCGCGTGCAATTTCCCCGGCGAGTGCGAGTTCGCGGTCGCAAACAACGTGACGTCCGCCCCGCGCTCCCCCATCCCCCGCGCGATATTGTACGCAATCTGCTCCCAAGGCCCGTACCCCGCCGGCGGCGTCGGCCAAGAGATCGGCGCCAACACCGCAAGCCGCAACCCGGAAAGATCGCTCATCACCCGACATTACCCAAAAAAGAAAAGGAGGCCCGCAAAGCAGGCCCCCTATCTCACCATCGAGGGCGGATCGCAGCGCCATAGGCGCGAGAACGCGAAGGATTCCGGCCTAGAATTGGAGCCGGCGTTCAGCCGGTTCCAATACGAGGACCGGAATCCACCGCGAGAACGCGACGAATTCCGGCCTAGCAATTGAACCGGCGTCGAGCCGGTTCAATTACGAGGACCGGAATTCACTTGGAATTCGTGGGCGTCGTCGAGGGGGCGGGTGTAGGTTGCGTCGAGGGCTTTGATCGACGCGATCGAGCGGACTTGCGAGAGTGCCGATGCGGAGAACGCGATCGGCGGCACCGGCGGCCCGGCGAAATTGAACATGTCGGTGAGGCCGTCGCCCTGGTCGCGCTGGTTGCCCGGCAATTGGCCGAGATTCCAGTTGTTCTCGATGAACCGGATGATGCTGCCGAAGTCGCGCTGCACGTGCGAGACGAACGGCTTGGCGGGCACCGGCGCGGCGCTCGTGTAAGCCGACGACGCCCATGCCGACGCGACGATCAGCGGCACGCGCAAGCCCCACGGATTGCCCTGGTTGTCGAGCGGCGGCGTGACGTGGTCGTACCAGCCGCCCGAGTCGTCCCAGGTGATGAGGACCGCGGTGTTGTTGTAGTACTGGCAACTCGGGTTGGCTTGGATCAGCGAGTTCTGCACCATCTGGAGGTAGATGTTCGCAACCCAGCCGGGGCCGCCGGGATTGAGCGTGCCGGCATGGTCGGAAACGGCGGCCGGCGGCGTCACGTACGAGACTGAGGGCAGATTGCAATTCTGGATGTCGCTGAAGATGTTGTATTCCGGCGTCGAGATGTTGCTCGTCCAGTCGGCCGCGTTGCGGATGTGCTGGATCGCGTCGTAGGCGTCGATCGCGCCGTCGAGGCCGCCGATCGTTCCGGTGTAATATTTCCAGCTGACGCCCTTGGCGTCCATCAGATCGCCGAGCGTCTGATAGTCGTAGCACGGGAACGGCCCAGGCGTGACGACGACTTCGGGCGATCCCTGGAGGATGGCCGCGGTCGAGCCGGGGGGCGAATCGCATCCCCAGATCAGGCTGACCGCGAGCTGCACCGCCGGATTGGTTGACGGGTTGACCGGATCGTCGGCCGCGCCGCTCTGGCCCGAGATCAGGAACTGGTGGCCCGGGAACGTCGGCACGAGCTTCGAGGAGAAGAAGTTGTCGGCCACCCCGTAGTGTTGCGCGAGCACGGTGTACAGGTAGGTCTCTTGCGGGTTGACGTACGCGTACGGGTACGTCGCCGGCGGCGACGGCGCCGGGATGACGCGGTCGATCGTGTCGAGGTTGAACCCGTTGAGGGCGCCGTTGTTCCACTCGGTATGCAGGTGCGCGGTGTCGTGTTCGGGGTCGTAAGGATCGGTGAAGTCGACCTGCGCGAGCGGCGCGGGCGAACCGTTGCTTTGCTGCGGTACGAAGCCCGTGCCGTCGACGGTGTTCGCGTTGGGATACGGAATCGCGGGGGCGTTGTTGCTGTAGTAGAGCGTCTTGTCGAAGAGGTTGTCGAACGTGCGGTTCTCTTGGATCACGACGATCACGTGCTGAATCGGAGTCGTCGCGATCGGCCCGGTCGCGGGTTGCTGGTAGAGCACGTACGTGTAGGCGACGCCCGACGCGATCGTCGCCGGCAGCGTCGAGCCGCGCAGCATGATCAGCGAGCCGTTGACGCCGCCGGGGCCGAGCGTGCGCAACTGCCAGCCCAGCGTCGGCTTCGTCGGATCGTAGAGCGCCATGTAGTATTGATTGCCGCTCGAGGCGAGCGCCGAGGGCAGCGTCACGTTGAACTGCGGGCTCGACCCGAGGGTGAGCGCGGCCGAGGCCGTCGCCGTGTAGTACGCCAGCGGCGTCGACCCGGCGGGCAGGGGCGGAAACGAGGGCGCGGACGCAGGTGCGATCGCCTGGACGGAGATCGTCCCGGAGCCGCTGGTTGCGGGCGGCAGCGTGAGACCGGTCCCGATGCCGTTCGCGACCGTCAGAACGGAGGTCACGGCCGCCGTACCCGGCGTGAGCACGGTCGAATTCGGAGCGATCGTCGGCAACGGTGCGGGCGTGGGCAACAGCGACGACGGTGCGGGCGACGACACGTAGATCGTCGGGACGCTGGTATTCCCGCCTCCACAGGCCGAAACGATCGCGCATCCGAGCGCGACGGCGGCGACGGAGATCATCCATTTCAAGGCTCGAAACTTCTGCACGCGCATCCTCATTTGGGCGAAGAAAGCAAAAGGAAGAGCCGCACCTGCGCAAGATGTGGTGCGCTCGTTCCTAAGGCTATCGGCGCAAGCTTAAGGGCGGCTTAAAGGGGACGTGCGCGCAGGTTCACGGAGCGACGGTTTGCGCCTCGAGGGCTTGGTACGCGCGCGACGTGAGCGGGCGCGAAAGCACCGCTGCGAGGTAGCGCGAAGCGGCGCGCACGCGGTCGAGGTCGACGCCGGTTTCGATGCCCATGCCGTGCAGCATGTAGAGCACGTCTTCGGTCGCGACGTTGCCCGATGCACCGGGCGCATAGGGGCAGCCGCCCAGCCCGCCGCTCGACGCGTCGAAGATCGAGATCTGCATCTGCAACGCGGCCAGGATGTTCGCGAGCGCCGTGCCGCGCGTATCGTGGAAGTGCATCGCCAGCCGCTCGACCGGGAGGCGTTCTTGCAGCGCGCCCGCGACTTCGACGACTTGGTTCGGCGTGCCGATCCCGATCGTGTCGCCGATCGAGATCTCGTCGACGCCCATCCCCGCCAGCGCCTCGGCGACGGCGACGACGTTTTCCACCGGGACCTCACCTTCGTACGGGCATCCGAACGCGGTGGAGATGTAGCCGCGCACCCACATGCCGCTCGCCCGGGCGCGTTTGACGACCTTCCCGAACACGTCGAGCGACTGGTCGATCGTCATGTTGATGTTGCGCTGCGTGAACGTGTTCGAAGCGGCCGTGAACACCGCGACCGCCTCGACGCCGGCCTCGAGCGCGCGATCGAGGCCCTTCTCGTTCGGCGTCAGCACGAGATAGGTGACCCCCGGACGCCGTTCGATGCGCGAGAACACCTCGGTGGCATCGGCGAGCTGCGGGATCGCCTTGGGGCTGACGAACGACGTCGCCTCGATCAACGGCAAGCCGGCCGCCGTCAGCATATCGATGTAGCGCACCTTGGCGTCGGTCGGCACCGGCAGCGCTTCGTTCTGCAATCCGTCCCGGGGGCCGACTTCGCAGATCTTCACGCGGCGCGGCAAGTGGGTGAGGGCGGTGGGATTCATAGCCGTACTTTCCGAGTCAAATCTTAGGTGTCCCTTGCGTCTGCTTATGGCTTGACTAAGAGCCGGAAACGCGCCAGGATGCGACGTTCAAGACCCGTCCGGCGCGCGCACGGGTTCGCCTCCGGAGGATTGCTTGCCCCAAACGCCCCACACCGAGCGCCACTTCGGCGGCAGCGAGATCGTCCGCGACGTCGTGATCGGGATGTCCGACGGGCTGACGGTGCCCTTCGCGCTCGCGGCCGGGCTCTCGGGGGCGACCTCCTCGGGCCACATCATCGTCACCGCGGGCTTGGCGGAAGTCGCGGCCGGCGCGATCTCGATGGGCCTGGGCGGGTATCTCGCGGGGCGCAGCGACGCCGAGCACTACGAGCACGAACACGCGACCGAAACGCGCGAGATCGTCGAGATCCCCGAAGATGAAGTCGCCGAAGTCGAAGAGGTGTTCGCGCGTTACGGGCTCACGCGCGAACAGGTCGCGCCGGTGATCGCCGCGTTGCGCAGCCAGCCCGAACAGTGGGTCGACTTCATGATGCGCTTCGAACTCGGGCTCGAGAAGCCCGACCCCAAGCGCGCGACCACGAGCGCGCTGACGATCGGGGCGTCGTACATCATCGGCGGACTCATTCCGCTGAGCGCGTACTTCGTCATCGGCGTGCCGCAGGCCGCGCTGCCTTGGTCGGTGGGGATCACGCTGTGCGCGCTGTTGATCTTCGGCTACGTCAAGGGCCGCTTCACCGGGACGAAGCCGTTCCGCAGCGCGTTCCAAACCGCGCTGATCGGCGCGCTCGCCGCCGGCGCCGCATTCGCCCTCGCAAGGATCGTCTCGGGAAGCTGAGCCGCTATTCGCGAGCGCGCAGGTGCACGAGGCGGGCGCCGCCGGTCACGAGTTCGCCGGGCGTCACGAAGAGTTCGGCGACCGTCCCTGCCGCCGGCGCTTCGATGCGGTGTTCCATCTTCATCGCTTCGAGCACGATCAGCAGCGTGCGGGCCTCGACGTGCTCGCCCTCGCGCACCGCGATCGACAGCACCTTGCCGGGCATCGGCGCGGTGACGGTGCCGGCGATCTCGGCGCTCGCGTGCGTGCCCTCCGCGCTCGGCGGCGCGATGTCTTCGACGAGGTAGCGTCGTCCGCCGAAGAGCAGTTCGCGTGACGGGCCGGCGCCCGCGACGAGCGTTCGCGCTGGCGCGCCGTCGCGCGCGCGGTCCGGATGCACCGCGATCGAACCGCTCACGTCGCCGGCCACGGTCCAATGCTGCGCCTCGCCGTCGAGCGTCGCCGACGCGCGCACTTCGCGGCCGCCGATGCGGACCGCGATCGGCACGCCGACGCCGCCGGAGCGCCAGTTGCGGCCCGCCGCGAGATCGTGCGCGACCACGGCGAGCACCGCGTCGTCGGGCACCGTTTGCCCGGCGAGCGCGGCAGTGTCGACGTGCTCTTCGAGAAAGCGCGTCGTCGTCTCGCCCGCGCGGAACGCCGGGCTGCGTTCGATCGCGAGCAGCAGCGGCAGGTTCGTCTGCACGCCGCCGACCAGCGCGCCCGCGAGCGCGTCGTCGAGGCGGCCGATCGCGGTCGCGCGATCGGGACCCCAGGCGATGACCTTGGCGAGCATCGAGTCGTAGTACACCGTCACCTCGCTGCCCGCCGCAACGCCGGCATCGACCCGCAGCCCCGGCACCGCGGGGATCGCCCACGCGGTGATGCGCCCCGTCGAGGGAAGCAGCGTGGCCGGATCTTCGGCGTTGAGCCGCGCTTCGATCGCCCATCCGCGCGCGCGCACGTCACGCTGCGCGAGGGTCAACGGCTCGCCCGCCGCGATCCGCAACTGCCAGTGCACGAGGTCGAGGCCGTGGGCCAACTTCGGTGACCGGATGCTCGACTTGCAGCCGCGCATTCATCTCGAGGAAGTAGAAGCGCCGGTCGGCGTCGAGCATGAACTCGACGGTGCCCGCGTTGACGTACCCGACCGATTCGGCGGCCGCGATCGCGGCCGCGCCCATCTGGTTGCGCAACGCTTCGTCGAGGGCGACCGACGGCGCTTCCTCGATCAGCTTCTGATGGCGCCGCTGCACCGAGCATTCGCGTTCGCCCAAGTGCAGGGTCGTGCCGTACGCGTCGGCGAGGATTTGGAACTCGATGTGGCGCGGGCGCACGAGATACTTCTCGAGCAGCACCGCGTCGTCGCCGAACGACGCGAGCGCCTCGCGCTTGGCGGCTGCCAGCGCTTCGTCGAAGCCGTCCATCGCGGCGACGACGCGCATCCCGCGGCCGCCGCCCCCGGCGCTCGCTTTGATCAGCACCGGCAGCCCGATGCGTTCGGCTTCGGCGCGCAAGCGCGCGGGCGTCTGATCGGCGCCGTCGTAGCCGGGGACGACCGGCACGTCGTGGTCGCGGGCGCGCTGCTTGGCCTCGATCTTGCTCCCCATCGCGGCCAGCGCCGCCGGGGTGGGCCCGACGAAGATCAGCCCCGCGTCGAGCGCGGCCTGCGCGAACGGCGCGCGTTCGGAAAGGAAGCCGTAGCCGGGGTGGATCGCGTCGGCGCCGAGGGTCGCCGCCGCCGCGATGATGCGCCCGGCATCGAGGTACGAGGCGCGCGCTTCGGGCGGCCCGATCTCGACGCTCGCGTCCATCGCCCGCACGTGCAGCGCGTCGCGGTCGGCGGCGGAATAGACGCCGAGCGGCACGATGCCGAGTTCACGCGCGCCGCGCGCGATCCGGATCGCGATCTCGCCGCGATTGGCGATCAAGAGCCGCCGGATCGGGCGCGCCGCGGTCACCGGTTGATCCAACTCGCCTTCCGCCGCTCGAGGAAGGCACGCACGCCTTCCTGGCCCTCGCCGCTCACCCGCTGCGACGCCAGCACCTCGGCCATCAGGTCGCGCGTCTGCGCGTAAGTCGCGTCGCGGACCGTCGCGATCGCGTGCTTGGCGGCGGCGACCGCGGTCGGTGAAGCGGTCAACAGTTCCTCGACCACCGCGTCGACGCGCGCATCGAGCCCCTCGAAGGGGACGACCTCATGGACGAGGCCGATCCGCTGGGCCGTCACCGCATCGAAGCGCTCGCCGGTGAGAAAATAGCGCCGCGCATTCGAGTAGCCGATCTTCGCGATCGCGAACGGGCCGATCGTGGCGGGCAAGATGCCGAGCTTGGTCTCGGTGAAGCCGAAGGCCGTCGTGTCGGCCGCCACGACGATGTCGGCCACCGCGCACAGGCCGGCGCCCCCGCCCAGTGCGGCGCCTTGGACGCGCGCGATCACCGGTTTGAGGCAGCCGTCGATCGCGCGGTACATATCCGACATGCGGCTCGCGTCGACGACGTTCTCCTCGCGCGAGAGTTCGAGCGAGGCGCGCATCCAGTTCAGGTCGGCGCCGCCGCAGAAGACCTTGCCCTCGCCCTCGAGCACGACCGCCCGCACTGCCGCGTCTTCGGCGAAGGCGGCGAAGACGTCGCGCAAGCGCCCGATCAGCTCGGCGTTGAAGGCGTTGCGGACGTCCGGGCGACGCAGGGTCACCCGGGCAAGCGCTCCACTGACCTCGACCGTTACCGACTGCTCTCCCACGCTCACCCGTTTATCGGGGCAGCCGGAGATTCTCCCGCTCGATGTGGGCGAGCTTACGGGCCCCCGACCCAAAGTGCGCTAACATATCGTGGATGGCGAACGCGCATGGTACTCCCCGGCCAGGGATAACGGTCCCGCGACACTCGCTGATCGCCCGGATCACGCACTGGGCGTGGGCGCTGGCGATCTTCGTCCTGGTACTCAGCGGCCTGCAGATCTTCAATGCCTCGCCGGCCCTCGACGCCTCCGACAAGAGCGACGAAGCCCGGCGGGTGCTCCAGATCGGCGCGATGCAGCCCCCTGGCGCGCCGGCCCCGATCGGCGTGACCCGCATCTTCGGCCACCAGTTCGTGACCACCGGCGTGCTCGGGTACACCGACGACGGCGCCGGCGGCAAGGCTCCGCGCGCCTTCCCCGGGTGGGCGACCTTGCCGTCGTATCAGGATTTGGCCGGCGGCCGGCTGTGGCATTTCTTCTTCGGTTGGGTGCTGACGATCGCGATCGTCGCCTACGTCGTGGGCGGCATCGTGCGCAAAGACCTGCGCGACTTGTGGCCGACGGCCGACGACGTGCGCAATCTCGTGCCGATGCAGCTCTACTATCTACGGCTGCGCAAAGAGCCGCCGCCGCACGGCAAGTACAATCCGCTGCAGAAGTTCACGTACTTGATCGTGCTGTTCGTCTTCGTTCCGCTCGTCGTGCTGACGGGGCTGGCGCTCTCGCCGGGCGTCGACGCGATCGCCGGACCGCTGACATCGCTCTTCGGCGGACGCCAGTTCGCGCGGCTCTGGCACTTCGTCATCATGTCGCTGTTCATTCTGTACTTCATCACCCACATGGTGCTGGTGTTCTCGACGGGGGCTTGGAACAACATCCGCTCGATGATCACCGGACGGTACGTGCTCAAACCGCACGACGGGGTGGGGCCGTGAAGCGCCGGCTCTTCGTCGCCTCGACGTTGTCGGCAGCCACCCTCACCGGCTGCGGGCTCGGCAACACCCTCTCGCAGAACGAGACGGTGCAGAAGATCCTCGGCTCGGCGCAGGGCCTCAATCACGTCGTGATCGGGACGCGCGGCATGGCCAAGGAATATCCCGATTCAGCGGTCGATCGCGATTTTCGCGTCAACGGGCTCGACACGCCCAGCGATTCGGCATACCAGGGCCTCGTGCACGGATCGTTCGCGCAGTACATGCTGATCGTCGACGGGCTCGTCGACCACAAACAGCTGATGCCGCTCGCGCAACTGCGCAAGATGCCGCTGCAGACGCAGACGACCCGGCACGACTGCGTCGAAGGCTGGAGCGCGATCGGCAAGTGGCGCGGCGTGCGGCTCGCCGACGTGCTCGCGATGGCCGCGCCCACGAGCGCGGCCCGCTACGTCGTGTTCCATTGCTTCGACAAGGACGACAGCGGGGCGCCCTACTACGAGAGCCTGAACATGCACGAAGCGGCCCATCCCCAGGCGCTGCTCGCGCTCGATCTCAACGACGCGGCGCTCGATCCCGACCACGGCGCCCCGGTGCGCTTGCGGGTGCCGACGCAGCTAGGGTACAAGTCCGCGAAATGGGTCCACCGCATCGAGGTCGTCGCGAACTACAAGACGCTGTACGACGGCAAGGGGGGCTATTGGGAAGATCGCGGCTACTCCTGGTACGCCGGGATATAGTGCGGGGATGGCCATATTTGCCGCAGGGCTTCGTTGCCGAGGGGCTCATGGCCCATAGGCCACTTCGCCCCTCGGCGCCTCGCCCTGCGGCAAATCTGGCCATCCCATCGGGCTTGGTGGCTTTTTTCTTTTGCCTTGCGATGGTGATTTGCGACTTTGGGGCTGCTCGCGCTGATGTGGCGGGGGTTGTTCCGGTGCCGGTTACTTTGGTGGCGGGGGATGGGGTTTCGGTGTTTGGGGAGGCTTGGCGGGTGGAGCGGCCTCGGGCGGTGGTGTTGCTGTTTCATCAGGCGGGGTCGAATCATGCGGAGTACGAGCCGATTGCTCCGCTGTTCACGGCGCGCGGGTTTGCGTGCATCGCGATCGATCAGCGGGCCGGCGGGACGATGTGGGGCGTCGTCAATCAGACCGTCGAGAAGCTGGGCGGCACGCGGCCGTATCTGACGGCGTTGCCGGATCTCGAGGCGGCGCTGGCGTGGGCGCGGACGACGTATCCGCACGTGCCGGTGTATGCGATCGGGAGCAGCTACTCGTCGTCGCTCGTGTTCTTGTTGGCGCAGGCGCATCCCAAGGACGTCGCGGCGATCGCGGCATTCTCGCCCGGAGAGTATTTCGAGCCGGCGAACCTGATCCGGCACGCGGCGGCGCAGCTGACGCTGCCGATGTTCGCCGACAGCGCCGCGGCGCGCGACGAAATCGAAGCCGTGCGGCTGATCTTCTCGACCAGTCCTTCGATCGCGAAGTATCAGTACGTGCCGCTCGAGGGCGTGCACGGCGCGTCGACCTTGCGCGAAGACCGGGACCCGCAGGGCTACGCCGAGAACCGCCACGCCTTGATGAAGTTCTTCGATTCGCTCTCCTCGTGATCGAACGCGCGACCCTGCTCTATACGCCCGATGAGGTCGATGCGCGGGTGGCCGGCGCGGCGTGCGTCGCGATCGACGTCTTTCGCGCGACCTCGGTCATCGCGACGGCGCTTGCGAACGGCGCGCAGCGGGTGATCCCCGTATCGACCCCGGAAGCGGCGTTCGAGACGGCCGCTAAGGTCGGCGCCGGCGCCATCTTGGGGGGCGAACGCGACAGCGTGCGGATCGAGGGCTTTCGCTTCGGCAATTCGCCGGCCGAGTACACGCCCGAAGCGGTTGCCGCCAAGACCGTCGTCATCACGACGACTAACGGCACGCGCGCGATCGCGGCCATCCTCGCCCACGGTCCGCGCCCGAGTCTAGCATGCGGGGCACTGCTCAACGCCGGTGCGGTCGCGTTCGACGCCGACACCTCGGACCGTCGCGATCTCGTGCTCGTCTGCGGCGGCACCGAGGGTGCGGTCAGCATGGAAGACGTCGTCGGCGCGGGCGCGATCGTGGCCGCCCTCTCCGGCTGGGCCGAAGGCGCGATCGACTGCGACGACGCGGTGCGCTCCGCCGTCGCGCTGTTCCAGGCGTACCGCGAGAACTTGTTCGAGCTGCTGGCGCGCGGACAGCACGCCGGCCGCCTCATCGAGAAAGGCTTCGTCGCCGACGTCGAGCGGTGCTCGCACCTCGACGGTCTGTCGGTCGTCCCTCGTTGGGACGGCACCGGATTCGTCGCCGGGTAGCGCGAGAGCCGCACGCGGCTTAACCGTTTAACCGGTTTAATCAAGAATAACGGTTGACACGCAATCGCGGAGCAGGTATGGTTGGGACGTCGCACCGTCGCGCTCGCGCGACGCCGGCATCGTCACTTTTTCGACCGAAGGAATCTCCGTGGCTCTCGAATCTTCCCCCGACCAAACCGCCGTTGCGTATCGCACGCTCGCCGTTGACGGCACGAACGTCTTCTATCGCGAAGCCGGGCCGCCCGACGGCCCGGCGGTGTTGCTGTTGCACGGCTGGCCGTCGTCGTCGCACATGTTTCGCGACCTGATGCCCAAACTCGCCGGCCGCTTCCGCGTGATCGCGCCCGACTACCCGGGGTTCGGGTTCAGCGACGCGCCGGCACCCGGCGACTTCGCTTACACGTTCGACCATCTCGCGGAGATCGTCGATGGATTCATCGACGCCCTCGGCCTGGTGAAATACTCGCTCTACGTGCAAGATTACGGCGGTCCGATCGGCATGCGCGTGGCGACCCGCCGCCCGGAGCGCGTCCGCGCGATCGTCGTGCAGAACGCGGCCTTTCACCTCGAAGCGATCTCTGAAAACCTCGCGCCGCTCGCGCGCTATTGGAGCGATCCGAACGCGGAGAACGAAGCCGCGATCCGCGGTTTGCTGACGCTGGAAACGACGCGGTTCCAATACCTGCACGGCGCCGCGCATCCCGAGCGCGTGAGCCCCGACGCGTACACGCTCGATCAAGCGCGGCTCGACCGTCCGGGCAACGACCTCATCCAGCTCGCCCTGTTCCGCGACTACCGCAACAATCTGCCGCTCTATCCGCAGTGGCAGGAGTATCTGCGCACCCGCAAGCCGCCGATGCTCGTCGTGTGGGGCAAGAACGACCCGTTCTTCTTACCGGCCGGCGCCGACGCGATCGGGCGCGACAACCCCAACGCCACCGTGATCCTCCTCGAGGGCGGACATTTCGCGCTCGAAGAGCACAGTGGCCGGGTCGCCGCGGAAATGCGTGCGCTCGCCGATCGCGTCGCCGCCGGTGCGTACGGCGCGTGAACGTCGTCTCGGTCAACGTCTCCGCGCTCCGCACCGTCGAGTACCGCGGCCGGAACGTCACGACCGGGATTTTCAAAGATGCCGGTCGCGGGACCCGTCGCCGTCGAAGGCGTCAACCTTCACGGCGACGACCAAGCCGATCGGCGCAATCACGGCGGCCCCGATCGCGCGCTCTATGCGTATGCCGAAGAGGACTATCGCTGGTGGGAAGCGTCGCTCGGGCGGACGCTTCCCCGGGGAAGTTCGGCGAAAACGTCACCCTGCACGGCGTCGACGTTACGGGTGCGCTGATCGGCGAGCGATGGCGCGTCGGAACGGCGGTCGTGCAGGTCACGTCGCCCCGAGTCCCGTGCTACAAGCTCGCGATGACGATGGACGACCCGGGGTTCATCAAGCGCTTCGCGCGCGAGTTGCGCCCGGGGGCGTACCTCGCGATCGTCGAGCCGGGGACGGTGACCGCGGGCGACCCCGTCGCGATCGTATCCAAGCCGGCCCATACGCTCACGGTGGCGACGATGGCGCGCATCTTTCTGTTCGAGCACGAGCGGCTCGACGAGATGCTGGTGCCCGAGTTGCCCCGGTATTGGCGCGACTGGGTGACGGAGCAGGGGGGCAGAACGGGCGGCTAAACCAAGAGACATGCCTGCCACGCCCCCCGCTTCCGGCCGCTTCCACCGGGTCGGCAACCATCTGGCCACCGATTTCGTCAACACCGTCTACGATCCGGAGCATCCCGAGGGCTCGTTGCGTTCGGCCAAGGACGTCGTGGCGTTCCTCGCCGAGACGGAGGCGCTCGATGCCGCCGGGGCAGCCGAGTTGCGCCGCAGGGTTGCCGGCGAAGAGCAGTCCCGGCGGTTCCTCGACCGGGCGCTCGCACTTCGCGCGGCGCTGACGGCCGCACTTGCCGCCTTCGAAGCGGCGAAACCCATTCCGCAGCGGGCCCTCGCGACCCTCAACGACGTCTTGCGCGCCGGCGCCGGCTACGAGCAACTCGTCCCGAACCGGCGGCGGGGCTACGAGGTCGCATACCGTCAGACGCGCGCGGACCCCCTCGCGAGCGCGCTCGTGCCGGTGGCGCGGGCCGCGGCACACTTGCTCGCCGACCGCGAAGCGCCGGTGCGCAAGTGCGCCGGAGAGGGCTGCGTGCGGTACTTCTACGACGACTCGCGAACCCGGCGCCGCCGCTGGTGCGACATGGCCGTCTGCGGCAACCGCGCCAAAGCGGTCGGCCTTCCTCGAACGCCGGCGCGCGCAGGCGCCTTGAGGCATGCTTAGGGCTCCACCGTCCAAGTGTAGGTGCCCAAACCGTTGGCCCAGCCCTCGTACGACAGCAGCCCGACGCCGTTCGTTCCCCACGTCGTCCCATGCGAATTGTAGAGCAGAAACGCGCTCTGCGCGTCGTTCCAGCCGACGAGCGCCATGAAGTGACCGGATCTGTTCGCGGTCTCCACGTTGTTCCACACCTCGCCCGGCCCCAGGTCTTCGAAGGCCGCGTCGACGGAGGTGCGCACGAGGACCGGAGTTCCCGAGCTGATCGCGGTCTTGACGGCGGCGATGTTTCCCATGCCCTGCGCGAGTTCGGACCAGTCGGAGATCTTTTCCGCCGTCGCTGCCGAAAGGATCGCGGCGGTCGGCTGCGTGAGGTAGTCGGCCGGCGAGAACGGCATGACCGACCACGTGACGTCGCCTTTTTTCAACAAGATCGTCAACGCGTCGTCCATGTAGGCGTACCCGGCCTTGCCGCCGTTGATTTGGTTGTAAACGAACGACGGGCTGTACACCTCCGTAAGGTCGACCGGATTGGCAAAGGGCCCGAGCTTCGTGTGGGCCGCGACGATGGTCGACATCACCGCATACGACGCCGACCAGCCGGAGCACGAGTTCGATTTCCCCTGGTTGCCGGGCACCGGCATCTGCGGCAGCAGCGAGAAGCTCGCCGGCAAATTCGCTTGCACCACGCGCGCCGCGTGGCCCATGTACGAACGCTCCCCGGGATAGAGTGCGAGGTTCATCTCGTTGCTCGGGGCCATCGCGCCGCTGATCGCTTCGGATTGGCCGCCGACGATCTCGTCATCTTCGGCCGGCCCGATGCCGATGCCGGCGACGAGGCCGGCCGTGCCGTTCAGCGCCGGCGTGTAGGTGACGTAGCCGCTGCCGCTGCCTTGGTACGTGACGACGATGCGCTGATCGAAGGTGCGAATCGCGGTCGCCGAGAGCTGCGCCAGGGTTTGATTGTCGGAGGCGGCGACGGTCACCGGCGTGGCGAGCGCGCTCTGGCCGATGATGCGGTTGCCCGACGCGTCGTTCGCGATCAGGGTCAACTGCGAGGAGCCCGCCGTGCCCGCGGTCAGTTGGGTCGGATCGGCCGAGATGCCGATCGTGGCGACCGTCCCGCCGAACGACACGCCGAGCGTCTGCGCGGCATTGAGGACGAAGCGGTTGAACGTACCCGCGTCGATGATGCCCTTCGAGCCGGTCAAGGCGAGGGTGAACGAACTGCGCCCGGCGGGGGTGGTGACGGTCAGCGAGCAGCCCGAGGGTGCGCACGGACCGCTCGTCGTCGCCCGCGGCTCGTCGATCAGCCCCGCAGTCACCGTGAGCCCGGTGACGTTCGGATTCGCCGCCGGGATCACGACGTTCAGGGTCACCGGCACCGCGGAGCCCGCGACCGGCGCGACCGGCTCCGTCGGCGGCGGGGCCGCGCTCAGCAAGGTCGCGGTCGCCGTCGGCCCCGGCGCGGGCGGGACCGAAACGCCACCGCTTCCGCCGCACCCCGCCAACGCTAGCGCCAAGCCGGTTAGACCGGCCAGGATCGACACTCGCCGCATCATCATCCTCCGCGACCGAGCGTTCCCTTTGCCGCTCGAACGACCCTCTGCACAGCGAGGCGTTCGGGACAGCTGCTCCCCACGCTAGAACGGCTCTTCGACGAGTTGTTCGTACCGTTCGAGTTGCGGCTTGCGCGCGAGCGCCAGCGCCACGCCGGCGATGACGAGCAGCGCGCCGGCCCCCTCGCGCAGCGTCAGGCGTTCGCCGCCCGCGACTGCGCCGACGACGACCGCGATCACCGGAATCATCAGCGCGGACAACCCGACGATCCACGATGCCAAGCGCTGCAACAGCCAGTGGTTGAGAAAGAACGCGATCCCGCTGCCGAACAGCGCGAGATAGGCGAGCGCGGCGAGTGACGCCGGCGCAAGCGCCGCATGCCAGTCGGTGCGCTCGAACGCCAGACCGGCGGCCATCACCGCGATTCCCGAGACGAGCATCGCCGGCGGCAGGACGATCAGCGGTTCGCTCGCGGCGTGGCGTTTGAGGTACACGTTGGCGAACGCGCTCGACAGCGCGGCGGCGATCGCAGCCGCGGCGTACAACACGTCGGCGCGCAGATCGCCGGCGAGCGAGATCAAGGCGACGCCGCCGAGCGCGAGCACCGCGCCCGCGACCGTTGCGATGCCGTAACGCTCGCCCAAGAACAGCCGTCCGAAGGCGAACACGAAGAACGGCAGCGTTCCGAAGAGCACCGCGACCAGTCCCGAGGCCAGGTGCGTCTCGGCGACGTACGTCAGCACGTAGTTGCCCCCGAAGAGCATCAGCGCGAGCACGAACACCAGCCGCCACGGCGGCGCCTGCCGCAACACGGGGACGCGCCACGCGAACGCCATCGCGTAGAGAAACGTCCCCGCAACCAGGAAGCGCGCGCCGACGCCGGTCATCGGCGGCATCCCTTCGAGCGAGTATTTGATGCCGAGCCACGTGGTGCCCCAGATCGTCACCATCACCGCGTAAGCGAGCACGACCGCGATGGTGCCGCTCACGGCGTCACATGCGAAAGACGCCGAAGCGCGTCTCCGGTGGCGGGCCGTGCAGCGCGGCGCGCAATCCGATGCCGAGCACGCGCCGCGTGTCGAGCGGGTCGATCACGCCGTCGTCCCAGATGCGCGCCGACGAATAGTAGGGACTCCCCTCGCTGTCGTACTTGGCCAGGATCGGGGCCTTGAACGCGTCCTGCGCTTCCTGGTCGAGCGGCGCGTGCTTCTTCGCTTTGTCGGCCTCCATGCGCACCGTCAGCAGCGTCGTCGCGGCTTGGATTCCGCCCATCACCGAGATGCGCGCGTTGGGCCACATCCACAGCTGGCGCGGATCGTACGCGCGCCCGCACATCCCGTAGTTGCCCGCGCCGAAGCTGCCGCCGATGATGACGGTGAACTTCGGGACGCCCGCGCACGCGACCGCGGTGACGAGCTTCGCGCCGTCGCGCGCGATGCCGCGGTTCTCGTACTCCTTGCCGACCATGAAGCCGGTGATGTTCTGCAAGAAGACGAGCGGCGTGCCGCGCTGCGCGCACAGCTCGATGAAATGCGCCCCCTTGAGCGCGCTCTCGCTGAAGAGGATCCCGTTGTTGGCCACGATCCCGACCGGATGCCCCTCGATGCGCGCGAAGCCGGTGACGAGCGTCGTCCCGTAGCGCGCCTTGAACTCGTCGAACTCCGAGGCGTCGACGAGGCGCGCGACGATCTCGCGCACGTCGTAACCGGTGCGCGTGTCGGCGGGCACGATGCCGTAGATGTCGCGCGGATCGAGCGCCGGCGGGCGCGCCTCGAGCACGTCCCAGTGCGGCGCGGGTTTGCGGTGCAGGTTGCCGACGATGCGGCGCACCATCCCCAGCGCCTGTTCGTCGTCGAGCGCGAAGTAGTCGGCGACCCCGGAGAGCCGGGTGTGCACGTCGGCGCCGCCCAGCTCTTCGGCAGTGACGATCTCGCCGGTCGCGGCCTGCACCAGCGGCGGGCCGCCCAGGAAGATCGTGCCGGTCCCCTTGACGATCACCGCTTCGTCGGACATCGCCGGGACGTACGCGCCACCCGCCGTGCACGACCCCATCACGGCTGCGATCTGCGGGATCCCCTTGGCCGACATGCGGGCCTGGTTGTAGAAGATGCGCCCGAAATGCTCGCGGTCGGGGAAGACCTCGGCTTGCAGCGGCAAGAACGCGCCGCCCGAGTCGACCAGATAGATGCACGGCAGCGCGTTCTGCTCGGCGATCTCCTGGGCGCGCAAGTGCTTCTTGACCGTGATCGGGTAGTACGTGCCCCCTTTGACGGTCGCGTCGTTGGCGACGATCACGCACGCTTGACCCTCGACCGTGCCGATGCCGGTGACGATGCCGGCTCCCGGAGCCGCGTCGTGGTACATGCCGCCGGCCGCAAGCGGAGAGAGTTCGAGAAACGCGGTCGCCGGGTCGACGAGCCGGTCGATCCGCTCGCGCGCGGTCAGCTTCCCGCGCTTGCGATGGCGCGCGACGGCATCGGCCCCGCCGCCCTGGTGGACGGCGGTCAGACGCTCGCGCAATCCGGCGACGGCCTGAGCCATGGCGCGCCGGTTTCGCTCGAACTTCTCGTCGCGCGCGTCGAGCTCGGTCCGCAGGGCTGTCATCACGGGGCGCGTTTCGGCGCGAAGGTGTGACGCTCCCAGCCGGGTCGGCGCAAGGTTCGGCCTGCACCGGACCGAAGGCAGCGCTCGGTGACCGCCGTTCCGCACAAGGAGGCGAGCCCCGTGGCGTATTCGCAGGTTGCATCGTTCTCTCGCCGGGCGGCGACAGCGTTCATTGCCGCCCTCCTTTTCTTTGTGCAGTTCACGCCGAGCGCGTTCGCCGCCGCCGACAAGGAGCTGGCCGCGGTCAAGGGCAGCGTGAGCTATCAGGCTCCCGGCGCGGGCGCGGTCCCGGTCGTTGGAACGCAGATCGTCGCCGACAACGCCACCGCGATCACCGGATCCAACTCCGCCGCCAATCTGACGCTGCCGGACTCGTCGGTCGTTTCGCTCGGGTCGAATACGAACATCGTCGTGGGCGCGTTCACGACCGGCGTGCAGGGCCCCGGCTCGACGATCACGGTCAACAACGGCGCGTTGAAGTTCGACATCAAGCATCCCGCCGGCGGCCGCGCGAACTACTCGTTCCAAACGCCGACGTCGCAGATCGCCGTGCGCGGCACGGTCGGCATTTTGACCGTCAGCTCGACGCAGACCCAAGTCGCGTGCATCGCCTGCGCGAAAGGCGACGTGACGGTGACGATCGGCTTGCAGACGTTTGCGGTCGTCACCGGCGAGGTCCTCACGATCGTCGGCTCGTCGGCCGCCACCGCGACCGCGGCGGTCGCCCCGCTCAGCAGCGTCGCGAACGCGCCGGCGATGGGGCAGTTCGGCGGCACGCTCGGATCGTCGAGCGCCGGTGCGGCCGGAGGCGCGGCGAGCGGCGCGGCGGCCAGTTCGGGCGCGGCCGCGGCCAGCTCGTCGGTGGCGGCCGCCGCGGCTGCCGGCACCGCCGCGGTGGCGGGCGGCGTCGCGGCCGCCACCGCCAAAACCGCGCCTGCACCCCCGAGCCCACCGCCCGCCACCCTCGGGCTCAGCACGACGTCGCTCTGATCCTCGGCCCGGGAGCGACCGCCTCGTTCACGGTGACCGGGGCGGCCGGGAACCTCAGCGCCAGCTCGTCGAATCCGGCCGTCGCGCGGGTGACCGGTCCCACGGGCAACAGCTTCACGGTCACGGGCGTGGGCGCGGGAAGCGCAACCATCAGCGTCGCGACCGACGCCGGGCAGACGGCGAGCCTCACCGCGGTCGTCACCCAGACGAACGTGACCCCCCAGCGCAAGACGGAGGCGCCGGTCGCCCCCACGCCGCCGCCGGTTGCCCCGCGCCGCTAGGCGGGACCATCGTGAGAGCCCCGTTAGATATGGGGGCGGGCGCCGACGCGAGCCGGCGCGCTGCGTTACAATGGCATCGCTCCTAACCGACACGAGGCCGCCCTCCGCATGAATGCTACGTCGTTTCGTCCCGCCGGGACGCTGAACGCCGATACCGCGCTCGAACCCTATCGGGGCCCCTGGAATTCGAAGCTGGCCGCGCACCTGCTGCGCCGGGCCGGCTTCGGCGGCTCGCCCGACGACGTCCGGCGGCTCGCCGGCATGCCGATGCACGACGCGGTCGACGGTTTGGTCAACTTCCCGAGCACCGCGCAACTGCCGAGCGGGCCGCCGAACCTGACCGATCCGCTCTCGGTGTACGCGACCGCGCGCCAGATGGGCGCGCTGCCCGCCGCCGGCTCGCCCGAGGCGCTCGAGTTGCGCAAGCAGTTCGGGATGGCGCGGCGCCAGGCGGGGGTCGCGCTGATCGAGTGGTGGCTCGGACGGATGCTCGTGACCCCGGCGCCGTTGCAAGAGAAGATGACCCTGTTTTGGCACGGGCACTTCACCTCGGCGTACGGCGCGAAAGGCATCACGCCGCAGGACGCGCTCGCGCAGAACCAGCTGTTCCGCGCCAACGCGCTGGGCAACATCCACGCGTTGACCCTCGCGGTCTCGCAAGATCCCGCGATGCTCAAGTACCTCGACAACGCCCGCAACGACAAAGCGCATCCGAACGAAAACTACGCTCGCGAACTGATGGAGCTGTTTACCCTCGGCATCGGGAACTACACCGAAGCCGACGTGCGCGAGTCGGCCCGCGCGTTCACCGGCTGGACCGTGCGCGGCCGCCCGAGCGCGTTCTATTTCAACGCCGCCAATCACGACGACGGGACCAAGACGTTCCTCGGCCAAACCGGCAACTTCGACGGCAAGGACGTCGTCGACATCATCTTCGCCAATCCGGCGTCGGCGCGGTTCTTCGCCGAGAAGCTGCTCGCGTTCTTCGTCTACAGCGATCCCGAGCCGCAACTGATCGACGCGGTGGCGGCGCTGCTGCGCAAGAACAACTTCGAGTTGCGCCCCGTGATGGCGACGATCTTGCGCAGCAACGTGCTCTACTCCGATCGCGCTTATCGTGCGCTCGTCAAGAGCCCGGTCGAATTCGTCGTGGGCACGCAGCAGCTCTTCGGCATCAAGGACGTCGACCGGATCACCCTCGGGCGCGCTCTCGCGCATGGGACAGATCCTGTTGTATCCGCCCAACGTCAAAGGCTGGGACGGCGGCGCTGCGTGGCTCAACAGCGCGACCGTGCTCGTCGCGCGAAAACTTCGCCAGCGCGCTCGTGCAATCGGCGCAGATGGCGCTCCGCGAACTCGTGGCTGACGCAGTACGGCACGATGAAGCCCGATGCGGTCGCGGCGCGGCTGTGTCGGCGACGATCTTGCAGGGCGATGCGTCGGCGGCCTCGCGTCGCCAAGCTGGAAGCGTATCTGAACGGCGACGGCCACCTCGGCCTTGGGGATGCTGTCCTACGAGAACTTCGACGAACGCGTGCGTGGTGCCGCGTATCTCACCATGGCCATGCCCGCCTACCAACTCGCTTAGGAAGCACGAAACACAGATGATGAAACGCAGCGGATTTCTGCTCGGCGCGTCTCAGCGGCTTGACCGTGGTTGCGAGCGCGGACCATATCCTCGCTCGCGCGCTCGCCCAGACTCCGCTCTCCGGCGTCGGCGCAGCGTCCGACGATCGCGTGCTCGTGCTCGTGAACTTGCAGGGCGGCAACGACGGGCTCAACACCGTCGTGCCCTATGCGATGCCGCAGTACTACAAGTACCGGCCGACGCTCGGCATCGCTCCGGGCGACGTGATGCATCTGAACGAACAAGTAGGTTTCAATCCCAAACTCGCAGTCGCTCAAGGCGATGTACGACAAGGGGATGGTCGCGGTCGTCCAGGGCGTCGGCTACCCGCAGCCCGACCACTCGCACTTCCGCTCGACCGAGATCTGGCAGACGGCTGCGCCCGACCGCTACGAGCACACCGGGTGGCTCGGGCGCTACCTCGACACTGCCGGCTTGCCCAAGGACAACTTGTTCAACGCGGTCGCCCTCGCGACCGTGCTGCCCGAGGTGCTGATCGCGGCCAAAACCGACGTGCCGGCAATCGGCGGCATCGGCGCCTACGGTCTCTCGAGCGACAAGAATCCGGCCAGCCGCGCCGCCTTCAGCTCGATGGCGAAGGACACGACGGTCCCGTTCGCCTCGCCGTACTTGCCGCGTGGTCGCGGAGATCGAAGACCACGCGCAGCGCGGCTCGGAAGAGCTGCCCAAGCTCGTCGCGGGCTACACCGCGAGCGGCGCGTATCCCGCGACCCCGTTCGGCCGCAGCCTGGCGCTCGCCGCGCAGATCGTCGGCAGCCGCCTGGGCACGCGCGTCCTCTACGTGCAGCACGGCTCGTTCGACACCCACGTGCAGCAGCGGGCCACGCAAGACCGCCTGCTGGCGGAGTTCGCCGACGGCATGAAGGCGTTCTACGACGACCTGGCCGCGCACGGGAACGACAAGCGCGTGCTGACGATGACGTTCTCGCGAATTCGGCCGCCGGGTTGCCGAGAACGCAGCGCCGGCACCGACCACGGCGAGGCGGCCCCGGTGTTCATGATCGGCGGCGGGGTGAAGGGCGGCGTCTACGGGACCCATCCGTCACTCGACCACCTCGACAACGGCGACATCGTCTACTCGACCGACTTCCGCAGCGTCTACGCCACGGTGATCGAGAAGTGGTTCGGGCGGCCGTCGGCGCCGATCGTCGCCGGTACGTTTCCGACCATACCGCTGCTCGCGTAGACCATCCGGCGCCGGGCGGCGCGAACGAAGTTTCCGTCGCGGCATGGATGCTCCCGAAGGAAAATGCACGGGAACCCGCGGCCGATAGGGGGAATTGCCAGATAGATTCCACCGGCCGCTTCGTTCGCGAGGGAGACGTCGAACACGGATGCAGTTTCGGGAGGGCCAAAGCGCCTCGCTGAGCCGGGTCGTCACGGCGCACGACGTCGAGGCGTTCGCGCAGATCACGGGAGACACCAACCCGGTGCATCTCGACGCGGCCTACGCGGCCGAGACGCGGTTCGGGGCGCGCATCGCGCACGGGATGCTAGCGGTATCCTACATCTCCGCGGTCCTGGGGACCCGGTTCCCGGGGCCCGGGACGATCTATCTCAGCCAGAACGTCAGCTTCCTCAAGCCCGTCTTCTTGGGCGATACGATCACGGCGACCGTGACCGTCTCGCGCTTTCGCGAGGACAAGGGCATCGTGACGTTCGTGACCGAGTGCTGGAATCAAGCGGGTGAGAAAGTCGTCGACGGCCAGGCCGTTTGCCTGGTGACCGACGTCGCGATCGCGGGAGTAACGCCGGGCCTCGGCGCCGGCGGACAGGGGGTCATTTGACGAAGGAGCCATATATGTGTAAAATGCATATATCACAAACACAACTATGAAGAACGCCACAGAGACTTCGACCAACGGCAAGACCGAGGCTGGACTTCCCCCCCGGGGAACGCCCAAGAACTATCTGATGGCTTGGCTCCTGGTGATGCTCAAAGACCTCGACCTCCACGGATACGAGATCATGAAGGCACTCAAGGAAAACTTTGCGGTCGTTTCCGACCCCGGTACGGTGTACCGCGCGCTACGGCAACTCGAGCGCGACGGCTACATCACTTCGTGGTGGGACCCCAAAGATCAAGGACCGGCGCGGCGGATCTACACCCTCACCGACGCAGGCAACGACGCGCTCAAGCTCTGGAGCTCGGCCTTGGAGCAGTACCAGCGCAACCTCGAAGCGTTCTTCAGTTTGTACACCGGCCAATGGGTCAAAGAGAAGGACAATCATGACTGACAACAACCAAACGCAAGCGTCGAACTACGTCGACCTCGGCAACAACGTCTACACGACCTACGTCAACGCCTACGCGCAGGCCAACCAGCGTCTGCTGGGCTACGGCAAATCGCTGTTCGAGATCCTCACCCGTCCGTACACCTCGAACACGCCCGAGCTGACCTATCGCGAGAACTTCGACCGCGCGCAGCAGATCCTCGACCTGACCGTCTCCGAGATGCAAGCCGCCGGCCAACACCTCTCGAGCGTCGTGGAAGAGCTCGTCGCGCAGAACACCAAGCTGCAGCAGAACAGCCTCGAGAGCTCGCGCGGCATGGTGCGCACGTTCATCTCGAACCTCAACTACGTCAAAGAGACCACCGACCAGCAGTTCGAAGGCATCACCAAGCGCGTCGAAGACATCCAAGCGCGCACCGGCGTAAGCGCGAATTAGCACCTCGCAGGAAAGCGGGAGCGGGTCGGGCACCGACCTTCTCTCGCTGTGGCGGAGGGCGCTCGCACTGCAAGAAGAGCAGTGGAGCAAGATGTTCGAGCGCGCCTCGTCGACGGAGTCGTTTTCGAAAGCGCTGGCCGCTTCGCTCGAGCAGTTTTTGGGCAACGCGCAGGCCACCCGCCAGCAAGTCGATCGCGCGCTCGAAGTCGCCGACGTGCCGACGCGCGCCGACATCGCCGCGCTCGGCGCCCGCATCGACGCGCTGACCGCTGCGGTCGACGCGCTCGAAGAAGCATTTCGCGCGACGCAGCGCCCGGTGAAACTTCCCGCCGCCCGCAAGGCCTCGCCGGCGCCGGCGAAGCGCGCACGGAAACGCTAGGCCGCTCTTCTAACTGCGAATTGCACTAAGGAACACCCGGGGGTGCTTTGCGAACGTAGCGCTCATGACTACAACGTTCGCAAAGCCCATCGAGATCGGTGCCGGTTCGCTGACCGGCAAAGTCGCCCTCGTCACCGGGAGTTCACGTGGGATCGGGGCTGCGATCGCCACGGAGCTTGCGCGCTGCGGGGCGCACGTGGTTATCAATTATGTCAGCCGGTCGGACAAAGCGACCGAACTGCAAGAAGAAATCATCAAAGACGGTGGTAGCGCTAGCACGAAAGCCGCCGACGTTTCCAACTGGGACGACGTGCACGCGATGATCACCGGGATCAAAGAAGAGTTCGGCGCGATCGACATCCTCGTCAACAACGCCGGCATCTTGCGCGACCGCACGTTCAAGAAGATGACGATGAAGGATTGGCACGAGGTCATCGACACGAACCTGACGAGCGTGATGAATTGCTGCCATTCGGCGATGCCCTTGATGATCGAGAAGGGCTCGGGCCGGATCGTTAACATTTCGTCGTTCGTCGGCCAACAGGGCAATTTCGGACAGTCGAACTATGCGGCCGCCAAAGCCGGGATCCTCGGCTTCACGAAATCGCTGGCGCTCGAGTACGCCAAGACCGGGATCACGGTCAACGCCGTGTGTCCGGGATTCGTCAACACCGAGATGTGGCAGTCGGTTCCCGACAACATCAAGGAGAAGATCATCGAACGGATCCCGCAGCGCCGCGTCGCGGAGCCGGTCGAGATCGCGCGCGTCGTACGGTTCTTGGTTACCGAAGCGGACTACATGACCGGCCAGTCGTTGAGCATCAACGGCGGTCTCTATATGGGGTGGTAGCCGGACCGTCCCGGTGACCTGCGAGGTCATCTTCCGCCGTCGCAAAGTGACGGTGCTTCACTATCGATCCGAGGGGCTGCGGTATCGCATGCCCCTCGTCGTCGTGCCGGCGCTGATCGGCCGTCCGACGATCCTCGATTTGCACCCGGGCGCCTCGTTCCTCGAGTTCCTGGCGCAGCGAGGGTTCGACGTCTATCTGATCGACTGGGGAATCCCCGGCGACGAGGACAGCACCGTCGGGCTCGAGCAGGTGATCCTCGACGAGTTGGGCGGCGCGGTCGAACGCGTTCGCGCGCGCACCGGCGCCGACGGCGTCGCCCTGCTCGGGTACTGCATGGGCGGGACGTTGGCGCTCTCGTACGCGGCCGCGATGCGTTGGCGCGCGCCCAATGCGATCGTGGTACTCGCGACCCCGGTCGATTTCACGCACGGCGGCCGGCTGGCGCGCTGGTGCGCCGCCGACACGCTCGATCTCGATCGCCTGCTCGCGATCTTCCCCAACGTGCCCGCGACGCTGGTCGAGTGCGCGTTCACCTTGCTGCGGCCCACCGCCAAACTGCGTGCGCGATTGAGCGCTCTCGGGGAGGCGCCCGGGGCCGAGGACCCGACCCGCGCCGCGATCGAACGCTGGGCCGGCGACTGGATCCCCTTTCCCGGCCGCGCGGCGCGCGAGTGGGTCACCTGGTTCTACCGCGAGAACCGCCTGCTCGAGGGGACCCTCAGCTTGCGGGGCATGCCGGCGCCGCTGGGTGCGATCGAAGCGCCGCTGCTCGCCGTCTCGGCCGACGCCGACGAGATCACCCCGCCGGCCTCGGTCCGGCCGCTCGTCGAGCGGGTCGCCTCGCCCGACCGGCGGCTGCTCGAACTCGCCGGCGGGCACATCGGCATCGTGGCCGGCCGCGCGGCCGCGCGGTCATTGTGGCCCGCCGTCGAAGAGTGGCTTGCGGCTCGCAGTCCGGCGGCCTGACCGGAGCGCGAGCATCTGCGCCGCGCGCAGAGGAGATGGGCGATGACGACCACGACCAACACCTACACGCTTCGCGACGGCACGCCCGTGACGGTCCGCCGGTTGGCGGCGGGCGATGCGGCCAACGTCGTGGCGTTCCTGCGGACCATGCCGGAACGCGATCTGCTGTTCTTTCGCCAAGACGTCTCCAGTGAAGACGTGATCCGGTCGTGGGCGACGACCGGTGGTCCGCGCGAGACGGTCGCCACGATCGCCGAGCGTGACGGCACCGTGCTCGCGATCGCCTACGTGCAGCACAACACGGTGCCGTGGCTGCGCCACGTCGGCGACATCGTCGCGATCGTGCATCCCAGCGTGCGCGGCCAAGGGCTGGGGACGCAGCTCCTGCGCGATGCGATCCTCAACGCGCTCGATCTGAAGACCGAGAAGATCGCGGCCCGCATCGCGGTCGAGGACCGCGAGAGCATCCGCGTGTTCGAGAAGCTCGGCTTCCGGCACGAAGGGCTGCTGCTCGATCACGCCAAGGGCAGCGACGGCACGACGTACGACCTCGCGGCGCTGGGGCTCAACGTCGCCGCCAACCGTCCCCTGCTCGAAGCGGCCGGAGCGCACCTCGATCTGACCAAGCGCGCGTGATCGCGCTTCGTTTTCTCGGCACCGGCGGCGCGCGCTTCGTCGTCGCGCGCCAGATTCGCGCCTCGGGCGGGATCTGGATGCGCTTCGGCGACGCGCAGTTCCACGTCGATCCGGGGCCCGGAGCGCTCGTGCGCGCGCTCGCGAGCGTGCCGCCGTGCGAGCCGCAAAAACTCGCGGCGATCGTGCTGTCGCACAAACATCTCGACCACGCCAGCGACGTCAACGTCATGATCGAAGCGATGTCGCAAGGCGGCTGGAAACCGCGCGGGGCGATCGTCGCGCCGCTCGACGCGTTCGAAGGCGAGTTCGTCATCCTGCCGTATGCACGGCGATTCGTGCCGCGCGAAATCGTGCTGACCGAGCGCGGCGGCCCGTGGGACATCGACGGCGTCGAGGTGCGCACCTCGATCCGCCACCGGCACCCGGTCGAGACGTACGGCCTGCACTTCCGCTACGAAGGCACGACCGTGTCGTACTTGCCGTGCACGCGCTTCTTCCCCGAGCTGATCGACGACTACCGCAGCCACGCGCCCGACGTGCTGATCGTCAACACGCTGCGCTTCCGCGACTCGATGAACGTCGACCACTTGACCTTCGACGAAGCGCGCACGCTGATCGGCGAGATCCGCCCGCGCATGGCGATCATGACGCACTTCGGCACGAAAATGCTCGAACAGCATCCCGACCGGCTCGCCCGCGCCCTCGAGGACGAGTTCGGCATCCGCGTGCGCGCCGCCCACGACGGCTGGGAAGTCGACGTCGAGTCGGAGATCGCGGCCGTGCAGCGCTGGGGGCGGGTCACCACTCGGGGATGACGGAGTTTTTGAAGTGGTCGAGGACGAAGGCTTTGACTTCGGGCGAGTGATACGCGGCGACGAGCTTGGCGAACTCGGGTTTGTCCTTGTCTTGCGTTCGCACGGCGATGATGTTCGTATAGGGTGAGTCGCCGGCTTTCTCGATGCCGAGCGCGTCCTTGGCGGGGTTGAGGCCCGCGTCGATCGCGTAGTTCGTGTTGATGGCCGCGAACTGCACGTCGTCGAGCGAACGCGGCGTTTGCGCGGCGTTGACCGGGATCAGCTTGACGTGCTTGGGATTGTCGCTGATGTCCTCGGGGGTGGGCGAAAACGGTGCCCCCGCGCGCAGCTTGACGAACCCGAGCGAGGCCAGCAGCTTGATCGCGCGGCCTTCGTTCGTCGGGTCGTTCGGCAAGGCGAAACTTGCGCCGTCGCCGATCTCGTTCAAGCTCTTGACCTTCTTCGAGTAGACGCCCATCGGAAAGAGCACCGTGCGCGCGATCGAGGTGATCTTGTAGCCGCGGTTTTGGATCTGATTGTCGAGGTAGGGCTGATTCTGAAAGCTGTTCGCCTGCAGATCGCCCGCGTCGAGCGCGGCGTTGGGGACGGCGTAATCGCTGAACTCGACGATCTGCACGTCGATGCCGCTCTTGGCGAGCAGCGTCTTGACGACTTCCATGATTTCCGCGTGCGGACCCGGCGTGACGCCGACTTTGAGCGTCGGGTTCGCGGCGCGCGCGAGCCCTGTCCCGCTTGCGGCCGTCGCGGCGGTGACAGCGGTGATGAACGTCGCGCGAGAGAGTGGGGGATGACACGGTGGCTCCTTTCAGACGGTGACTTACGCGCGGTGATCGACGCGTTTGACGATCGCGTCGCCGGCGGATTGGACGAGTTGGACCAGAGCGATCAAGACCGCGACGACGGCGATCATCACGTCGGGCTCGAAGCGCTCGTAACCATAGCGGATGCCCAGATCGCCCAGCCCTCCGCCCCCGACCGCGCCGGCCATCGCGGAATACCCGATCAGGCTGACGATCGTGATCGTCAACCCTCCGACGACGGCGGGCAGCGCTTCGGGCAGCAGCACCTTGACGACGACTTCCAGCGGCGAGGCGCCCATTGCGACGGCGGCCTCGACGAGACCGCCGTCGACTTCGCGCAGCGCCGCTTCGACGATCCGGCCGATGAACGGCGCGGCGGCCAGCGCTAGGGGCACGATGGCCGCCCGCGTGCCGATCGACGTGCCGACTAGCAGGCGCGTGAACGGAATGATCGCAACCATCAGGATGATGAACGGCGTGGAACGGGTCGCGTTGACGACCGCGCCGACGATTCGGTTGACCCAGGGATGCGGAGCGATACCGTCGCCGGAGGTTACGAACAACACCACGCCCAGCGGCACCCCGATCAGCGTGCCCGCGCCTGCCGCAACGCCGACCATCGCGAGCGTTTCGAGCAATGCGTTAGCGACCAGCGAAACCATCGTCGTCCTCATCCCCACGCGAAACAAGCGCGCGCGTCGCTGCCGTAGCCGGGGCCGCGAAGACCGGAACGACCGGCCCTATCTCGGCAATGCGTCCGGCGTCCATGACGGCGACGTGCCGGCACAGGGCGCGGATCGTGTCGACGTGATGGGTTACGAGCACGATCGTGACGCCGAAGCGTTCGTTGACGCCGCGCAGCAAGTCGAGGATCGTGCGCGTGGTGCGCGGATCGAGCGCCGACGTCGGCTCGTCGCAGAGCAGGACGTCGGGCCGATTCGCCAATGCCCGCGCGATGCCCACGCGTTGCTTCTGACCGCCGCTCAATTGCGCCGGATAGCGGTTTTCGAGTCCGTCGAGGCCGACGAATTCCAGCAGCGGCTCGACGGCGTCGCGGATCGCACCGCGGGGCATGCCGGCGAGCTCGAGCGGCAGCGCGACGTTTTGCGCCACCGTCCGCGACGAGAGCAAGTTGAAGTGCTGAAAGATCATGCCGATGCGGGTTCGCGCCGCCCGCAGCGCGGGCGGCGGCAACGCCGACAGCCGTTGTCCCGCCACCGTGACCGACCCGCCGTCGGGCCGTTCGAGCAGATTGATGCAGCGCAAGAGCGTGCTCTTGCCGGCGCCCGAGCGCCCGGCGATCCCGAACACGTCCCCACGCTCGACGGTCAGCGTGACGTCGCGCAGCGCCGCGACATTCGCACCGCGCACCGCGAACGACTTGCTGATCCCGCGCAATTCGATGGCGGGATCGCCGCTGGGCGGCTCCGGCGGAGGGTCCCGCTCCAGGCGCACGTCGCGCTCTGCCACGCGCGCGTGCTCGAGCGCATCAAAGGTCCATCCGTTCAGCCGGGTCTTCGAATACAACATGAATGCTTGAGACGACGGCGGGAATCGAACCCGCGCTCGGAGCTTTGCAGGCTCCAGCCTTACCGCTTGGCTACGCCGTCACGACTCCTTCCATCGGAAAACCGGAACACCGGAAGAACAAAACAAAAAAAAATGCCGCCCGTTGAGGCGGCATTCCATCACGATCACCCGTGCGAAAAGCGAAGCCTCACCGTCGTTCAACGATGGCGGGGCAACAACACGCGGGGGCGGCGTAGCGGCACATTTCGGCGGAAGCGTACCACGACGCCGGTGCGGATGTCTAACTCGGGTCTGGGATCGATGCGAACGCGCTGATCCATTGGTCGACGAGCGTGCCGTACGGCTTGGTCGAGGCTTGCATCGTGTCGACCCACGCGTCGACGGCGGCGTCGAGACCGGGTTGATTCTTCTGATAGTAGTAGACTTTTTCGACGCGCGTGAACGGCGCGTTCGGGTTGGCGACCGCGAGCCGCGCATCGCGCTTGGCAGCGAGCGCCGCTTCGACGCCGTCGGTGATCATCACGTCGCCCTTGCCGCTCGCGATCATGCCCGGGATGGCGAGATTCGAGTCGACGGTGACGACGTGGGCGTTCTTCAGGTTCGCGTCGACGAACTTCTGATTCGTGCCGCCGGGGTTGTCGATGACCGTGACGCCGGGTTGATCGATCGCCGCGAGGGTCGCGTACTTCGTCACGTCGGCTTTGCGCACGAGCGCGACTTTGCCGTCGACGAAGTACGTGTGCGACAGCGTGCCGGCCGCGACGCGGTCGGGCGAACGCGAGACGCCGCCCATCGCGATGTCGAACTTGTCGGCCACCAGATCCGCGGTCATCGTCGGCCACGTCGTCTTGACGATCTGCACCTTGACGGTGGGGCCGATCGACCGCGCGAGCGATTGCGCGGCGTCGACGTCGGCGCCGGTGAACGCGCCGGTCGACGGGTTGAGGTAGCTGAAGGGCTTGTAGTCGCCGGTGAGCCCGACCCGCATGACGCCGGTGCGCTTGATCCGGGCGAGGACGTCGGTCGTGCCGGCCGGCGCGGCGGCCGGCAGGGCGGGGGGCGTCGGCGGCGCGATCATCTGGCCCGGCGCCTGCGCGAGCGTGGGCGGCGGGAAAAGGAGGGCGACGAAGGCGGCCAGGGCCGCGAATCTTTTCACCCGATGCCGCTTCAAGGCCGCGAAACGTATTTCCGGTCAGGCGGGCCGGTCGCGCAGCTCGCGCAGCTGGCGCCGGAACGCCGGGACGGTGTTGGGGCCCGGCGCATTGGGGACGTCGCCTTCGAGGTGGTCGAGGCGGTAGCGTAGCGGACCCCGCACCGCCGCCCATTCCGGCGGCAGGACGCGCTTGCCCGCGAGCGGGCCGTCGTAGAGATAGATCGAGCCGGCCCCCGTCTTGACGTTGACCAGCGGTCCGCCCGCCGCGATGACCGCGCTCGCCTCGCCGGGGCGGGGCTGGTCGAGCACGCCGCGGCCGTTGAACGCGGCATAGACTCGGCCGCCGGCCGTCAGCGCGCCGATCCGCGCGCCCGAACCGTTCGAGACGCCGATGGCGACGTTGCCCTGGTCGGTTTCGAATCGGGCCAAGCCCGGGTCGAATGCGCCGTCGTCGAAGAAGATCGAACCCTCGACGCTGGTCGCCTCGATCTGCCGCACCCGGCAGCGTTCGAAGAACATGTTGCGCAGCGCCGTGCGCGCGCGGATGCGGTTGAACGTCGAGTCGAGGGCGACTATCGGACCGTTGAGCACCTGAACGAATCCGTCGGCGACCACGCCGTCGAACGTTGCCGAACCGCCCCGCACCTGGGCGACGAACGTGCCGGAGTGCAGCCCCGTGATCGTCAGCTTCCCGGCGCCGACCCCGACCGCCACCAGGCCGACCGTGCTCGGCACGGTGACGGTCAGCGGCCCGGTCAATTGCCGCCCGTTGACGACGACGGCGTCGTGGATGCCCGGCGTCACGGTCGAGACGACGAAGTCTTCGGCCGGCAGCGACACGGGGCCGTCGCGCGACTGCACCGTCCCGGAGATCATCTGCATCGTCAGCGGCTGCGCGCCGGCCTCGGGCGTGTTGGCGAACCGGACCGCCGTCTTGCGGGTGTCGACGTCGTCGACCGACTCGATCTGCACGGCGTTGCGGTCCCAGGTCCGCACGGTTACGTCCCCGTGGGCGATCAAGATGCGCACGACCGCCTGGTCGAGCACCGGAAACACCGTCGGCCCGGCGCCCGCCGGGACTTGCGCGAGGGAACGGCAAGGGAGACACGCGAGCAGCAAAGCTAGCGCGAGCCCCGGCAGATAACGGCGCATCCCGGACCTGTGCACGCTCACAGTTTACCGCGCGCGCGCCGCGCGGATACAGATTTTAGCGCTTCTTCACGAGACTTTCATCCGGCTGCTTCGAGCGGCAGCGTCACCGTGAAGATCGACCCCGCGGGAACCCCGGGACGGACACCGACCTCGCCTTCGTGGACGCGCGCGATGCTGCGCACGATCGCGAGCCCGAGCCCCGTCCCTTCCACGGCGCGCGAATGCGCCGCGTCGGCGCGGAAGAACCGGTCGAAGAGCCGGTCCGCCACCTGCTGTTCGATGCCCGCGCCGGTGTCCTCGACTTCCACTTTGACTTTGCCGTTCGCCGGCGGGAGCACGCGCACGTCGATGCGCCCGGTTTCGGTGAACTTGATCGCATTGTCGATCAGGTTACCGAAGAGTTGGCGCAGCAGATTTTCGTCGCCGACGACGATCGCGCTTGCGGCCTCCGGCGCGATCTCGGCATCGAGTTCGAGGCCTTTGGTCGAGGCGCGGTCGCGCATGTGCAGCACGACGTCGTTGACGATGTGCGGCAGCGAGACCGGTTCGCGCGGAATCCCGTCGCCGGAGTTGGCCTTGGAGAGGGTCAGCATGCCGTTGACGATCTGGGCGAGTTGCGCGCTCTCGTCGATGATCGCGGCCAAACTGTCCTTGCGGATCTGCGGGTCGCGGTCGGCCCAGCGCGCGAGCATCTGCGCGTTCGCATTGATCACCGTCAGCGGCGTCTTCAACTCGTGCGAGGCGTCGGAGATGAATTGCCGCTCGCGCGCGAAGGCTTCTTCCAAGCGCGCCAGCATCTCGTCGAACGTCGCCGCGAGCTTGCCGACTTCGTCGTTGCGGTTCGTCCAGTTCAGCCGCCGGTCGAGGCCCTCCGAGCCGATTTGGCGCATCGCGGCGGTCAGCCGTTCGATCGGGTCGATGGCGCCGCGCGCGAGGAAGAACGACGCGACGACGACCGCGATCACCGCCACCACGGTCACGATCGCGAGCAGCATCAGCGCACGGCGCAGCGTCACGCCGATCAGATCGAGTTTCTCCCCCACGTGCACGACGGCGACGACCTTGCCGCCCGAGACGATCGCGCGGTTGAGCACGAGGATGTCGCCAAAGTCGCTTTCGGCGGTCGTGAAGCTGCGGTCGTGGGCGGCGCTGAGATCGTGCGAGGCGGAAAACTTGAGGTTCCCCATATTCGAGCTCTTGCCGATCACGTCGCCGGCCGGGCTGTCGACTTGCACCATCGTCGTCGGCGACGACCAGTGCTCGATGTTGTACTGATTGGCGAGGACCTGTTCGACCGGGACTTCGTCGAGCACCGCGATCTGGTTCGACTGGCGCGCCACCTGCACGATCTGGTCGGCCGTTTGCGCCGCCCGCACTTCGGTTTGATCGAGCAGCAACGAACGGAAGCCGAACGCGATCGCCAGCGACGCGATCGTCACCACGCCGACGAGCAACGCGGCGTAGAAGACCGCGATGCGCGTGCGGAGCGAGGTCAATCTTTCAGCGCGTACCCGACTCCGCGCACCGTCTGGATCAGCTTGTCGTCGAATCCGTCGTCGATCTTCCCGCGCAGGTACCGGATGTACACGTCGATCAAATTCGAGTCGCCCAGGAAATCGCTGCCCCAAACGCCGTTGAACAACTCGTCCCGCGTGTGCACCTTGTTGCGATGCAGCAGCAGGTACTCGAGCAGCGCGTACTCCTTGGCGGTCAGCGCGATCGCCTTGCCGCCGCGCTCGACTTCGTGGCGGTCGCGGTCCATCGTCAGGTTCTTGCAGTGGAGCACGTTCTCGGTCGGATGCTTCTCCCGCAGGCGCGCCCGGATGCGCGCCAGCAGCTCCTCGATCGAAAACGGTTTGGTCACGTAGTCGTCGGCCCCCGAATCGAGGCCGGTCACGCGGTCGGGGATGCGATCCTTGGCCGTCAGCATGATGATCGGCACCGTGCTCTTCAGGCGCACGCGCTTGGCGATCTCGATCCCGTCCATCTTGGGCAGCATCAGGTCGAGGATCACGAGGTCGGGCTCCTTGAGGGCTTTCTCCAGGCCGCTCAAACCGTCACGTGCGATCTCGACCACGTAGCCCTCGTGCTCGAGTTCGAGCTGCAGGACGCGGACGATCTGCACGTCGTCCTCGACGAGCAAGATCTTGAAGCGGCGCTCGTCGGGCATCGGTCAGGTGCTCAACGGTCGGTCGAGTTCCGGGCCGGCGAAAGCTGCAGGATCGTCATCGTCGAGGCAACGCCCAGCAGCAGCCAGGCCATGATCGTCACCAAGCTGGGCGTGGCGCTCGCACTCCAAACGATCGCCTCGGACACCGCCTGCTTCAAGCCGGCGACCGACGACGGGACGAACACGACCCACAGCGCGAGCCACACCGCGACCGCGGCCGCGACGCCGATCGCGAGCGCGTCCCAGGCCGAAAGTGGAAACGCCGGCTTGTAGAGGGTGGCCGCGAGGATCCCCGCGCGCAAGCCCGGCGGCGGCTCCTCGAGTTCCAGCGCGAACAAGGCCCGGTCGAGGGCGGCGTCATCCATCATGGCTCAGGCCTCCGCATAGTCGCCGGAAAGCCGCTTGCGCAGCAGTTCCTTGGCGCGAAAGAGGTGGGTTTTGACGGTCCCCATCGGCAAATCGAGGACCTTCGCGATCTCCTCGTACTGTTTGCCCTGCAAGTGGTACAGGGTGATCGCGATGCGATACTTTTCCGGCAAGGCGGCGATCGCCGCGCGCAAGCGGGCCGCCTCGTCGCGGCGTTCGGCCAGCTGGGCCGGGCCTGCGGACGGATCGGCGCGCTCGGGGATCTCGTCGAACGACTGCTTCTTGCGGCGTTCCAACCGGTCGCAACACGCATGGTAGGCGATCGAGAAGATCCAGGTCGAGAACTTGGCCCCCGGCCGGAACGTGTGGAGCGAGCGGTAAGCCTTCATGAACGCCTCCTGGGTGGCGTCCTTGGCGTCCTCGGGCTCGCGTAGCGTCCGAACGCACAGGTGGTATACGGCGCGGTCGTAACGCGCCACGAGCTCGCCAAACGCGTCGCGCCGGCCGGCAAGCGTCTGCGCGACCAGTTCGTCGTCCCGGACTAGCGGCGGCATCGCCGCGATCTGTGCAAGTGCCACGTGTCGTCAGTATCTACGCCGCAGCGCGCGACGTGTTTCGCGCGGCCGCACCGAAACAACGACCCCGGCCCGCCGTACATGGAGCAGTCTCACGTCGCAAGGAGTGCACTGATGCCCATCGTCGAATCCCCGCTTCCGATCCTGCCGCGAAATCCCTACCCCGACCGGCGCGTGCCGATCCGCCAGGTGCGGACCACCTTCCCAGGCTGGGGGCCTAAAATCTAGCTGATGGACGACATCCTCGTACCGATCTTCGGCATCTTCTTCGTGTTCGGGTTGCCGATCATCGCGCTGATCGTGACGCGGGTGCTCGCCCACCGCGAGCGCATCGAGATGATCCGGCAGGGGATGGTCCCGCCCGGCGACGCGCGCGCCTTCTTCAAAGCGCAGTACGGGCGCCGGGCAGCCAGAGGTTTCGACCCTAACGATCCGGGCCTCGACCCGGTGATCGCCGAGGTGTTCTCCGCCAGGCGGAGCCTTGCGCGCGGGATTCGGCTGACCCTGATCGGCTTGGCAATCTTCATCGGCCTCTCATTCATCGACTACTCGCCCCACGGCGGGGCGTTCGGCGGCCCGGAATTTCATCCGGGGCCGTGGCTGTTGGGCGGCTTGATTCCGATGTTCGTCGGCATCTCGCAGATCATCATCGCGCTGCTCTCCGGGGCCCGGTTCGGAATGCCGTCCGCGGGCGCGCCGCCGCCGAACGCCGCGCAGCCCTACGGCCGCCCCTGGCCGCCCGAGCAGGCGCAGCCGAGCGCCAACCGCGACGCGGTGTCGCGATTCAAGCCGCCGATCGAACGCGGGCCGCCGCAGACGTGAAAGAGGGACGCCGGAGCGTCCCTCTTTCACATTCGTGGTGCCGATGAAGATGAGGTTACTTGAAGGCGACCAGCGCCATCGCCCATCCCGACGCAGTTTTGGTTCGCACCAGATAGCCGCTCTCCGTACGGTCGTAAACCTGATAGCCCGCTCTCAGTGCGTCGGCTAGCGATTTGAAGACTACGAGACCTGCCATTTCCGTCGGTCCTCCTTTCCCACCCATACTGCATTAACGGCAAGAATGGACTACGGTTCCATGTTTACGATGATAATTTTCGGTGATGGCGGTTAAACGTGGGTAACACACGCGCGGCTGCGTTGCGATGATTCTTCTCTTCCCCGGCGAACCGTCGAGCGATGGCTGACCTCGTCGTAGCCTTGGATGTGCCCGCGCCCGAGCGCGCGCGCACGCTCGTCACGTCGCTCTCAACGCTGGGGGTCACGTTCAAAGTCGGGTACGAAGCGTACTACCGGTACGGGGCCGAACTCGCCGCCGAGCTCGACGCCGCCGGCGCCGGTTACGCGCTCGATCTCAAGCTGCACGACATCCCGCGCACGGTCGCGGCGGCGGTCCGCGCGGTCGTGCGGCCGGGGGTCCGCGTCCTCACCCTGCACGCGCTGGGCGGCAACGAGATGATGGCGGCCGCGGTCGAGGCTGCCGCCGAGCGAGCGAGCGAGCTCGGGATGCGGCCCCCGGAGCTGATGGCGGTTACGGTGCTCACGAGCATCGGCCCGGCGGAACTCGGTGAGCTCGGACTCTCGGGCGGAACCGGTGAGAACGTGATCCGGCTGGCGGCGCTCGCGCGCGACGCGCGTTGCGACGGGGTCGTGTGCAGCCCGCAGGAAGCGGCCGACATCAAGCGCTTCTTCGGCAGCGATTTCAAGACGTTTTGCCCCGGCGTGCGTCCCAGCGGCTCGCCGGCCGGCGATCAGAAGCGCACGATGACGCCGCGGGCCGCGCTCGCCGCCGGCGCCGATTACCTCGTCGTCGGCCGTCCGGTGACCGAAGCCGCCGACCCGGTCGCGGCGGTGCGCGCGATCCTCGACGAGCTGGCCGCGCCGGCGGCCTGAGCGCGTGCCCGAATTCGATCTCGAGCGGGAACTCGTCGCGCGCGGCGCGCTGCTGAGCGGACATTTCCGGCTGTCGTCCGGGCGCCACAGCGACCGCTTCATCCAAAAGTTTCGCATTCTCGAAGATCCCGCGCTCGTCTCGCTGGTGGCCGCGCAGCTGCTGCGCGCGGTCGCCGTCTACGAGCCGACGATCGTGTGCAGTGCCGCCGTCGGCGGGATCGTGCTCGGCTACGAGGTAGCGCGCCAGTTAGGGACCAAAGCGATCTTCGTCGAGAAGGAGGCCGGCGTGCCGGTGCTGCGGCGCGGCTTTTCGCTCGAGCAGCACGACCGCGTGCTCGTGGTCGAAGACGTCGTGACGACGGGCGGCTCGGTGCGCGAGGTGCTGGGCGTCGTGCGGGCGCATGCGGCCCGGGTCGCGGCGGTCGGCGTGATCGTCGTGCGCGAGCCGGCCGACTTCGGCGTTCCGACGGTGGCGCTGCTCGAGCTGCCGATCGAATCGTTCGCCCCGGCGGAGTGTCCGCAGTGCGCGAACGGCGCGCCGCTCACCGAGCCCGGTTCGCGTTTCCTGGCCGGCCCCGGGACGGCGCCGGGCGCATGACGGGGTAGCACCGGCGCCGAAAGGCGCGCCATGACCTCCAGACTCTCTCGCCTGGTGCGAGAGTCGGTGCGCAGCCAGCATCCGTACCGCGCCGGGACCACCGTCGAAGAAGCGCGCCGGCGCTACAACCTCGCCCGCATCATCAAGCTCTCGTCGAACGAGAACCCGATCGGGCCGTCGCCGCGCGTGCTCGCCGCGATGGCGCGCGTCGACGAGGCGCACATCTACGTCAACGACGACTATGCCGAGCTGCGCGCCGACCTCGCCGGCCGGACCGGCGTCGACACCGCGCAGGTCGTCGTCGGGCACGGCAGCAACGAGCTGGCGCGCCTGATCTATTCGACCTTCATCGATCCCGGCGACGGCGTCGTGGTCGCGGATCCGACGTTTTCGCTCTACCGCAAGGACGCGCAGCTGTGCGGCGCCGAGCTCGCGCTCGTGCCGTTGGGCCCCGACGGCGTGCACGACCTCGACGCGATGGCGGCGGCGGTGACGCCGGCGACCAAAATGGTCGTGATCTGCGATCCGAACAACCCGACGTCGACCCAGATCGACCCGGCCGAATTCGACCGCTTCCTCGCGCGCATCGGCGACGACGTCCTCGTGCTGATCGATCAGGCGTACCGCGAATATCAGCCGGCCCGCAGCATCGACGGCGTCGCCGTCGCCCGCCGCCGTCCGAACACGATCGTGCTGCGCACGATGTCGAAGGCGTACGGCTTGGCCGCGCTGCGCATCGGATACGCGATCGCCGACCCCGAGATCGTCGACTGGATCGGGCGCGTGCGCGTGCCGTTCAACGTCACCGCACCGTCGATCTTCGCCGCCCGCGCCGCGCTCGCCGACACCGATCACGTGCAGCGGGTGATCGCGCTCAACGCGAGCGAACGCGCGCGGGTCGCGCTCGAGTTGGCGCGCTTGGGCACCTTCGCGTACCCGAGCGCGGCGAACTTCCACGCCGTCCGGGTGCCGGTCGAAGCGAACCGCGCCTACACGGAGCTGATGCAGCGCGGGATCGTCGTCCGTTCCGGCGACGGCCTCGGTCTGCCGCACTTTCTGCGGGTGACGGTCGGGCTGCCCGAGGAGAACGACGCGTTCCTCTCCGCGCTCGAAACGTTGCTGGCGCAGTGGGCCGCCGAACGACCGACGTACGCATGAGCGGCACGTTCGCGGTGCGATTGGGCGACGATCGCGATCACCCGTTCGTCGTCGATCTCGGCCGGCGGACGGTGCTCGACAGCGTGGCGGCGTTCCGGAATCCGATCCGCGGCTTGGTCGAGGTCGCCTACGACCGGCTGCTGGCGTTCGCATACTCGCAACGCCATTCGCTCTTCGTCGCCGATGAGGGCGCCGAACGCCTCGGCTTCTTGCTGCTGATCGACGGGATGCCCGACGAAGCGACGCTCGAACCGCAGAGCTTCGTGGCCTACACCGCGGTCGAGCCGCGCGCGCGCCGGCGCGGGGTGGCCATGGCGTTGCTCGAAGCGGCGCAGGAACACGCGCGCAAGCTGGGACTGCCCTACATGGCGCTGATGGTGACCGAAGAGAACGAGGCGGCGCTGCGCCTCTACGAGCGCGCCGGCTTCTTCACCGAGCGGCGATTGCTGTGCAAACGCTTGTAAACCGCGGCTTGGCGCGGCGCATCGTCACCTGGACCGCGGCCATCGTCGCGATCGCGGTGATGCTCGTCGTCGCGGCGCGAATCCCGCGGACGCTCGCGATCTTCACGATCGCGGGGTTCATCGCGTTCGGCGTGTATCCGATCACCTCGCGCCTCGAACGCTACATGAACCGGGCGCTGGCGATCGCGATCGTCTACGTCGCGCTCCTGAGCGCGTCGGTCGTCGTCGTGCTGCTGATCGTGCCGGCCACGTTCGTGCAAGTGCAGTCGCTGCTGCTCAATGCTCCCGACTATCTCACCGCGTTCAACCACGCGCTCGAGCACTACTCGGAATTGGTGCGGGCGCGCTTCGGAAAGACGCCGTTCTCGATCGACGTCACCTCGATTCAGGAGTACATCGGGTCGAAAACGGTCACCGTGCTGACGACGGGATTCGCGTCGATCGGGTCGGTCGTCCTCGACACCCTGACCGGCCTGTTCATCACGATCTCGGCGATCATCCTGTCGTTTTTCTTCCTCACGCAGGGCGCCGACGTCAGTGACGCGCTGCTCTCGCTCGTCCCGTTGCGGCGCCGCGGCTCGGCGCGCGCGCTGTTGCTCGAGATCGTGCACATCTTCGGCAGCTTCGTCTCGGGCCAGGTGATCGTCTGCACGATCACCGGGGTAGTGATCTGGGTCGCGTGCGCGTTGCTCGGGTTCAAGTTCGCGCTGCTCGTGGCGGTGGTCAGCGGGTTGCTCTACGCGATCCCGTTCGTCGGCATGCTCGTCGCGCAGGTGATCGGGGCGGTGCTCGCGATCCCGCAGGGCGCCGGCATGGTCATCTGGGTGTCGGTCGTCATCTTCGTCGTCGCGCGCATCTCCGACAACATCATCGTGCCCAAAGTGTTCGCGAGCAGCGTCGGCGTCTCGCCGATCGGCGTGATGTTCGCGGTCTTCGCGGGCGGCGAACTGTTCGGCATTCCCGGGCTCGTGCTCGGGATTCCGGCCGCGGCGCTCATCAAGGTGGTGCTCAAGTACGCGCTCGGCCCCGCGGTCGATCGGATGCACGCTGCCGAAGAAGCGCGCGAAGCCGACAAAGCGCGCCGCGAAACGACGCTCGGAGCCGACCCTCCGCCGGTCGAAGTGGAGGCGGTCAGCGAGCCGGGCGGCGGCCCGGTCACCGTCGTCGTCAACGTCGAGGAGCGGCTCCCGACCTAGGCGCGCGCCGTCAGTGCGCCTCGACGGTCTGCGCTTCGATCTCGTAGAACTCTTCGAGGCCGATCAGCTTTTCGATCGCGTGGCGGGAGTCGACGAGTTCGGCGTTCGACATGGCGGTGTAGTCGCCGGTCGCCTTGAGTTCTTGCAGCATTTGACGGCCGAAGTGGTAGTGCACGAGCAGCATCACGAGCGCGTCGATGCAGGCTTTGTAGCCCATGGCCGCCATCGCGGCGGCCGACTCGAGCGGGCGCCCGTCGCGATTGCCGCGGCTCTGAACGTACACGAGCGGGATCTTCGCGAGGCCCGGTGCGCGCTTCATCTCGTCGGGATTGCGCGGGAACACGAGCCCCATGTCGGCGCCCGCGTCGGCCGCCAGGTTGATCCGCTCCATCGCTTCCTCGAAGCCGTCGGAGCGGGTCGCGTCGGAGCGCGCGATGATGACGAAATCCGGGTCGACGCGGTCGCGTTCTTTGCACGCGAAGGCGATCTTGTCGATGAATTCGTCGCGCGGGATCACGTGTGCCACGTACTTGTGGTAGTGCGCGCGTTTGGGATAGAGCTGATCTTCGATGTGGATCCCGGCCACGCCGGCGCGAATGAATTCGCGCACGGTCCGCATCGTGTGCAACGGCTCGCCGAACCCCGCACCCGCGTCGGCGACGACCGGCAAACGGGTCGCGTTCGCGACGTCGCCCGCCACTTGGACCTGTTCGGTCATCGTCAGGAGCGGTTCGGTGATCGCGCGCGAGCCGCCGGTGACGAATCCGCCGGTGTAGGCGGCCGAGAACCCGGCCTCTTCGACCATGCGCGCGCCGATCGGATCGTAGGCGCACGGCATGTAGACGAATGGCTCGGCCCGCAGAACCTCCCGCAGACGCGTCGTGGCACGGGGTTGAGGCATGAAACGCTCCTTATTTGCGCGCGTCGACTTGGGCGACGGCTTTGGCGGCGTAGGTGTTGTCGACGAATTGCGACGGCGGGGTATCGATGCGCCGGTCCTGGGCCGCGCCCAACACCTTGACCGCAGTGGCGAGCGCGGAGTCGGAGATGACGGGCGTCGGCGGGTAGGCGTTGCGCGCCAGCTCGAGCGCGCGGCGGAAGACGTCCGGGTCGATGCCGGGGAAGTACGGCAGGGCCGCGGTTTCGGCGCTCTTGGGGTCCTTTCGCAGCAGCTGCAGCGCGCGATAGAGCGCGCGGTTCATCGCGACGAGCGCATCGGCGTTGGCCGCCAGTGCGCTGCGTTGCGCGTAGATGCCGATGTAGAACTCGCCGCGCTCGCTCGGGATCTCACCGCTGACCGCGCTCAAGAGGATCTCGGCGATGCCGTCCTTCTCGGCTTGCGCGGCCGTGACCGCGTCGTACACGGCGGCGTCGACCGCGCCCGACTTCAACGCCGCGAGCATGCTCGCGATCACCGACCCGACCGGCGTGATGTACGCGTCGCGGTCGGGCGCGAGTCCCGCCTGTTTCAAGAGTGACCGCAGGGTCACGTCGACCCCCGCTCCGGCCGCGGTGATGGCGATCTTCATGCCTTTGAGCAACTGGATCTTCTGGGTCAGGGTCATCGAGGAGCGGAAGCCGGTGCGTTTGACGGCGGCGGCAGAAATCATGAAGACCGCGACGTCTTCCGTCATCACCGCGCCGACGAACACCAGTGGCTGCCCGCGCTCGATCGCCGGAAACGCGAGTGGAAACGACGATGCGCCCAGCAGCGCATCGCCGGCGAGCACGGCGTTGACCGCATTCGGCCCGGTCGCCTGTTTGATCGTGAGGTCGAGGCCCTCTTGCGCGTAGTAGCCCTTACCGGAGGCGACCGCGAGCGGAAGAAACGACGTCGAGCCGCCGCCCTGTGCCATCGTCGCGCTCAACGAGCCCGTCGAAGCCGGCGTCGGAACCGCGAGCGCGCGCGTGCCGATCACCGCAATCGAGCCCGCGCCAAACGCCGCCGCACAAAAGGCCGCTCGCTTCACCCGCACGCTGCCGCCGGACGCAGCGCCGTCCAGAGCGCGTCGAGCGATGCCGTCTCGTCGAGCGCCGCAACGGCCGCGATCGCGCTCCGCGCTTGTTCCGGCGCGATGACCGCGTCGGCGCAGCCGAGGAATTTCGCGACGACGCCGTCCCAGGCGAGCGGATTCTCCGGCTCGCCGCGCGCTTGGTCGATGCGCGTTTCGAGCGTGCGTCCGTCGTTGGTCAGGATCGTGACGACGGCCCCGATCGTGCTCGGGAACACGGCGTCGCACGACGCGTCTTTGCGGCCGTGCACGCGGCTCGCGAGTTCCAGCGTGCGTTCGTCGCCCAGGCGCTCGGGCGCGAACGAGCGCAGGTCGACGTGCCCCTCGAGCACCGCGGTCGCAATGCAGAACGGCAGGCTGAACTGGGCGTCGGCGACCGTTTCGGGCCGGTACTTGCGCTCTTCGGGCCACATGACGCCGCGGTACATCTCGCTCGGCAAGCCGACGTCGATGCGTCGCACGTCGCCGGCCTCCAGCCCGTGCCTCGCGAGCAGCTCGAGCGCGCCGTCGATCGGCGGATGCGTGCCGCGGCAGCTCGCGTGCGGTTTGAGGCCGACGCGCAGCGTCTCCCACCGCGTGCCCAGCGACGCGCCGAACGACTCGTCGAACGCAACCCCGGCATAGGCGTGGGCGAAGCCCTGTTCGCCTTCGAGCACGGTGTGCGGTCCGCGCAATCCGGCTTGCGCGTAGAGCGCCGCCTCGACGCCGGTGCGGCAGGCGCGGCCCACTTGGAACGGCTTGGTCGCCGACCCGTTTTTCTTCCACTCGCGTAGGCCGGCGCCGAGGCTGCCGGCGATGCCGAACGCGTCGGCGACGGTCGCGGAGTCGAGCCCGAGCAGCGACGCGGCCGCGGCCGCCGCGCCGAACGGCCCGGTCGTCGCGGTCGGGTGGAAGCCGCGCTCCATCTGCGGTTCGACCGTCGCCATCCCGACCCGGCACATCACTTCGTATCCCGCGACGACGGCGGTCAACAGCGCCGGTCCCGAGGCGCCGTGCGTCTCGGCGATCGCGAGGGCGGCGGGAATCGTCGGCGCGGCGACGTGCACGACGCCCTTGGCGTGCAGGTCGTCCATCTCGACGCTGTGCGCGGCGGTGGCGTTGGCGGTCGCCGCTTCGGCGGGGCGTCCGCGCAGCGTCGTGCCGATCACGGTCGCCGCCCCGTGCTCCTGCAGTCCGCTCAAGCGGCGCACGAGCGCCGCCGTCGGGTGGCGCGAGCCTGCAAGCGTGGTCGCGAGATGATCGAGGATCAGCTCCTTCGCGCGCGCCGCGACATCGGGCGGCACGCCGGCGCGCCGCAGGTTCGCGACGAACTCCGCGAACGCGAGCGTCGGTGCGGTCCGCTTCAGCGTTTCCATCGTAAGAAGTACTCCTCCGCGCGAACGATCGCGCCGTGCAGCACCATCGCCAGCAGCATGAGCACGACGAGCGCCGCGAACACGCCGCTCGTGTCGAATTGCGACGCCGCCGACGAGATCAGATAGCCGATCCCGCGATTCGACGAGACGATCTCCATGACGACCGCGCCGATCAGCGCGTAGGGCACCGAGAGCTTGAGCCCGACCATGATCCACGTCAGCGCCGAGGGAATGATGACGAAACGGTACAGGTGCCACCGCTTGGCGCCCATCAACTGGATTTGCTCGATCAGCTTCACGTCGACGTCCCGCACGCCCGAATACGTGGAGTAGAACACGAGGAAGAACACCGTGACCGCCGCGAGCGCGATCTTCGGCTTGATGTCGATGCCGAACCACAAGATGAACAGCGGCGCGAGCGCGATCTTCGGCAAGCTATAGACCGCGTTGATGTACGGATCGAGTACCACCGCGATGCGCGGCAGGCGCCCGAGCAGCAAGCCGACGACGGTCGCCGCCGACGCGCCGATCAAAAATCCCGAGAGCGCCTCGAACAGCGTGATGCCGAGCGCGCGCGCGAGCGTCCCGTCCTTGATCCAGGCGACCAGTTTGGCGGCGACGTCGGTCGGCTGGCTGATCCAGTACGTCCCGACGACGTGCGCGAGCCCTTGCCACGCGAGCAGCAGTGCGATGCCGAAGGCGATGCGCGCGAGGAGGACCGACGTCGCCGACTGACCGCGGTCGTCCTCGCCTTGGCGGGCCGGAAGCGGCACGTCGAACACCGGCTGGACGAGACCCGGCACCTCCTGCGTGACGTCTTTCACGATGCCTGCTCCTGGCGCACCGCCGGGGCGAGCAGGTTCCACAGATCCTTGTAGATCGCGTCGAACTCGGGCGTGTGGCGGATCGTGTACACGTCGCGCTCGCGCGCGAACGGCACGTCGTACACCGTGAGCAGACGGCTCGGCCGCGCGGAGAGCACCGCCACCCGGTCGGCGAGCGCGATCGCTTCCTCGAGGTCGTGGGTGACGAAGACGACCGTCGCGCCGGTCGTCTTGACGATCTGCAGCAGCTGCTCTTGCATGACGAGTTGGAGTTGCGCGTCGAGCGCGCTGAACGGCTCGTCCATCAACAGCGTCTCGGGACCGTAGACGAGGGTGCGCGCCAGCGCCGCGCGCTTGCGCATGCCGCCCGAGAGCTGCGCCGGATACGCGCGCTCGAAGCCACTCAAACCGACGAGCGCCACCTGTTCGGCGACGCGCCGCCGGCGCTCCGTTGCGTCGACGCCTTGAATGCGCAGCGGAACGGCGATGTTCTCCTCGACCGTCGACCACGGCAGCAGGCTGTCGGCTTGCGTCACGTATCCGACGCGCAAGTTGAGCGCGCGCACCGGCGCTCCGCGGTAGTGCACTTCGCCCGCACTGGGGCGCATCAACCCGGCGGTCATGTTGAGCAGCGTCGACTTCCCGCAGCCGCTCGGCCCGACGACCGCGAGAAACTCGCCCTTGCGCACCTCGAGGTCGACGTGCGCGAGCGCCGGCACCTCTTGGCGCCCGCGCCAGAAGCTCTTGCGGATTCCGCGGAAGGCGATCAGCGCGTCGGTCATCGTGCCGTTCGCAGACTACCCGGCGGCCAGCGCCGGCGCGCGCTCGCGTAGCGGCGCGACGAACGGCTCCACCGAGTCGAGCCCCTCGAACCCACGGGTGGCGGCAACGACCTGCGCGCAGCGTTCCTCGCCGAGCAACGGCTCGGCCAGGCGGCGGAATTTCTCCTCGAGTTCGGCGAACGAGAGCGGGTTTTCGGGCGACCCTTTCGGCGTTTCCGCGAAGTACTCGCGCGCGGTGCCGTCGTCGAATTCGACCGTCACGCAACTCGCCGACTTGTGCGGATAGAGCGCTGCGACGCGATCGTCGGCCACGACGTCGACGCGCTGCACGATCTCCATCACCCGCGGGTCGGCGATCAGTTCGGGGCGGAACTGTCGCGGCAGCAGCTCGCCTTCGGCGATGAGGGCCGCGACCGAATAGCGCAAGCTCATCTGCGCGTGGAGCTGGTCCGACGGCTCGTAGGGCCAGCCGTTCTGCCGCACGATGGCGGGGCTGTGCCCGACGCGCACCGAGCGGATCGCGCGGCCGTCGCGCTCCGCGAGCGCCTGGCGCACGGAGTCGACCGTCGAGTGGATCGCGCCGCACACGGGGTAGCGTTTGAACGAGAGCTCGCCGGTCGTCCAGCGCGTGCCCAGATCGCGTACCAGCAGCTCCGGTTTCGGGGCCGGCGAGAAAGCGTGCAGAAACCCGCCGTGTTCGAGTTCGAACGCGCGGGGCGGCCCGGTCATCCCGCGCTTGGCGAGCTCGGCGGCCACGATGCCGTTCTGGGCCGCGCGCCCGGCGTGCAGGCGCTTCGACTCCGAGCCGTCGTGCAGGAAGCCCATCAGGCCGGCGGCCTGGGTGGCGCCCAAGCCGAGGGCGTGGGCGATCTCGTCCTCGCCCAGGCCCAGGAGTTTCGCCACCCCGGCGGCCGTGCCGGCCGCGCCGCAGATGCCGGTGAGATGGAAGCCGTTGAGCATCGTCTCGACCGCGTCGCACGCCAAGCCCAAGCGCACCATCACTTCCATGCCCAAGATCGTCGCGAGCAGCGTGTCGGCCCCGCTCGCGCCGATCGATTCGGCGACCGCGACGACGGCCGGAACGACGACGGTCGCCGCGTGCAGCTTTGCGCCGGCGTGGTAGTCGTCGAGTTCGAACGCATGGCCGGCCAGCGCCATCGCCAGCGCGGCCGACGGGGCGCCGGCGCGGACGCTGGTTCCCCACACGCCGGCGCGCGGCGGTTCGGCGAGGCTGCCGACGTAATCGGCGATCGCGACGCCCCACGGCAATTCGAAGCCGAACACGACGACCCCGGCGATATCGAGCAAGTCGTCGCAGACGAGTTCGCGCACCGGTTTGGGGACGTCGTCGAGCCGCGCCGCGGCGATGAAGCGCGCCAGTCGGCGGGCGAGCGGCGGCACCGCGGACCGGCTCACGGTCCGTGGCCTTTGGCCGGGTGATCGACTTCGTTGACCGCTTGCCGCGCGGCCGACGTGTCGATGACTTGATCGAACGGAATGTCGACCGTGTCGCCGCGTGCGAGCTTGAAGTAGGTGTTCGCGACCTGCTGCATCGCGGGCGTGATCACCGGCGAGGTGGGAAAGCCGGCCAGCACGAGCTCGATCGCGCGCTTGAGCACGTCGGGCGCGATCGAATCGTACACCGGCTGCACGGTCGCGGCGATCTCGCCGGGGTGTTCGTGCATGAACTTGAGCGCGCGATAGAGCGCGCGGTCCATGGCCACGACGTCGCCTTTGTTCGACGCGAGATAGTCCTTCTTGCCGAAGAGCAGCATGTAGAGGAAGTTGCGCTCCTCCGGCACTTCGCCGCCGTTGACGTTGACGAGCACGTCGCCGATGCCTTCGTGCTCGGCCTCGGCGGCGGTGATCGAGTCGAAGCAGACCGCGTCGACGACGCCCGCCTTCAGCGCCGCGACCATCGCCGCCGGCGTCGCCTGCAGCGGGACGAGTTGCACGTCGGTGTCGGGATTCAAGCCGACCCGCCGCAGCAAGAGCCGCGCCGTCAGGTCGGCGCCCGAACCCGGCGACGTGATCCCGATCTTGAGGCCCTTGAGGATGCGCAGCCGGTCGTCGAGTTTCGTCTTGTTCGTGAACGGGTGCTTCGCTTCGACCGTTTTGGCGATCGTCACGATCACCGTGTCCGCGGTCTGCAGCACCGCGAACGCCATCAGCGGCGAGCCTTTTTGAACGGCGGGCACGATCACCGGATACGACGCAGCCCCGAATTGCGCGTCGCCGCTCATCACCGCGGCGACGGTCGGATTGCCGCCTTGCATGTAGACGGTGTTGAGGTCGATGCCTTCCTGATCGAAATACCCCTTCGCCTGCGCGATGAAGAACGGCAGGTACGCGATCGACTTGCTGCCTTGCGCAAGGGTGATTTTCGTTTTCGCCGCCGCGGCATGAGAAAAGACCAGCGCCGCGATCAAGAGCCCGGCGAACGCCGCGGTCGTGCGATGCTTCATCGGCTTACGAGAACCGGAAAAACTTGGCCGCGTTGTCGTAGAAAATCTTGCGCTTTTCCGCTTCGGGGAGCGAGCGCAGCGACTGGCCCGGCATGTCGTTGTCCCAGTGCGGGTAGTCGGTGCTGAAGCACAACTGGTCGAAGCCCAGCAGCGAGATCAGGGTGTCGAGGTCTTTGGGATTGCGTGGCTCGTCGAGCGGCTGGGTCGTGAACCGGCAACGTTCCGCGACGTAGTCGATCGGCGACCGCTTGACCCACGGCACCTCGTGGCGCAGTTCGCGCCACGTGCGGTCCATGCGCCACAAGAGCGGCAGCAGCCACAAGAAGCCGTACTCGACGAAGATGAAGTTCAAGCGCGGAAACTTCTCGAACACGCCGCTGAACACGAGGCTGTTGACGCTCGACTCGCCCATCTGGGTCAGCATGACGTAGCGCTCGACGTAGGAGTCGGGGATGCCGCCGGCTTGCGTCGGCGCGCCGAGGAACACGCTGTCGGCGCCGGTGACGTGGAGCAGGATCGGCAACTCCATCTCTTGCGCCGCTTCGTAGATCGGCCACCAGTAACGGTTGCCGACGAGCGTGTTGACGAGCGGCAGCGAGATGCACACGACCTGCGGGTGCTTGCCGAGGCGCCGTACTTCGGCGGCCGCCGCGGCCGGGTCTTGCGACGGGACGGTGATCGCGAACTTCAGGCGCTGGTCGAGCGGCAGCCATTCATGCACGAAGTAGTCGTTGAAAGCGGAGGCGAGCACGATCGATTCGTCGGTGCTCGCGAGCGCGCTGCACAGCGATCCGGTCTGCAGGCAGTTGAGCACGACCGAGTCGATCTTGTTGCCTTCGATCAGGTCGTCGATCATGTAGCGCGCATCCGAGCCGGCGGCGCCCCCGCACGGCGGGCGCGCATCCATGCGCGGCACCGTGCCGTTGGGATGGAGATACTTGAGCGAGCGCGCTTCGGCCGCCACCACCGCGCCCTTGCGCACGAAACGTTCCTTCCACGCTTCGGGCATGTAGGGGAACACGCTCGTGATGCCGCTCTTCGTCAGCGGGTGAACGTCGCAGTCGATCACCGGAAAAGTCTTGCGCTGGGGCGCTGGCGTGTCCAACTCGACGCTCACGACTGCTATCCTCTCGCATGGTGGGGTCTCGGCCCGGGCGGTGGAACTTTATTCCGCCACGATGCGAGGCGCCCTGTGCGGGTCCCTCCGCGGGCGCTAGCCGGCCGGGCTATTGTCTAGACGGTCGGGGGCGGCGACGCCGCACATCGCGAGCACCGAAGCCAAGACGGTCTGCGTCGCGAGCGCGAGCGCGAGCCGGGCGACGCTCGTGTCGGCGTCGTCGCCGAGGATGCGGCACTCGTCGTAGAATGCGTGAAAGTCGGCCGCGACGTCGCGCGCGTACTTGGGCAGGCGGTGGGGGGCGCGCGCCCGAGCCGCCCCGACGATCGTGGGACCGTATGCGGAGAGTCTGCGGATGAGGGCGAGCGCCGACGGCTCGACGAGGCGGTCGAGGGCCTCGCCCGATTGCGCCCGGGCGACGAGGGTCGCGCCGTCGGCGCGCTCGCGCGCGCGGCGCACGACCGAGGCGATGCGCGCGTGCCCGTACTGCACGTAGAACACCGGATTGTCGTTGCTCTGCTTCTTCGCCAGCGCCAGATCGAACGTCAGCGGCTGCTCGGGGCTCAGCATGACGAAGAAGAAGCGCGCGGCGTCGACGCCGACTTCGTCGATGATCTCGTCGAGCGGCAAGATGTCGCCGGCGCGTTTGCTCATCGAGACGACCTCGTCGCCGCGCATCAGGGTGATCTGCTGCGCGATCAGCACTTCGATGGCGCCGGGCCGGTCGAACGCGGCCGCGATCGCCGCCAGCCGCCCGACGTAGCCGTGATGGTCGGGCCCCAGGATCAACAGCGCGCGGTCGGCGCGGCGCAGCTTTTCATAATGGTAGGCGACGTCGGCCGCGTAATACGCGGGGCGCCCGTCGGAGCGGACGATCACGTGATCTTTGTCGTCGCCGAACTGCGCGGTGCGCACCATCGTCGCGCCGTCTTCGACGTAGGTCAAGCCGCGCTCGGCGAGCGCCGCGAGCCCGGCTTTCACCAAGCCCGCTTCGTGCAGCGCCTTCTCGCTCTGCCACAGATCGTAGCGTACGCCGAACCGCGCGACCGTCGCTTGCTGTTCGGCGACGATCACGTCGCGGCCGAACGTCCCGAAGTACGGGATCCACTCGGGCTCGGGCGCACGTTCCCACCGGTCGCCGTCGCGCTCGCGAATCCGTCGTGCGATCGGCACGAGATAGCCGGCCGGATAGCCGTCGCCGGGAAACGGGAAATCGGGCTGCGTCAGCTGGCGGTAGCGCGCGTAGAGCGAACGCGCGAGCGTTTCGATCTGCGATCCCGTATCGTTGATGATCCACTCGGTGAACACGTCGTCGCCGGCGAAATCGAGCGCCGCGGCCAAGGTCGCGCCGATGCTCATCGTGCGCCCCTGCACGACGACGAGCGGCCCGGTCGGATTGGCGCTGCCGAACTCGAGCGAGATCCGTTGTCCGCTGCGCGGCGGCCGGCCGTAGTTCGCACCATCCCGCAAGAGCGTTGCGAGCGCTGCCTGCCAAAACGCCGGCGTCAGCCGCAGGTTGATGAAGCCTGCCACCGGCTCGGCGCCGGCAACCGTCGCGTCGAGCCCGGGCGCGCCGGCAAAGGCTTGCGCGACGATCGCGGCGGCGATCTCCTGGGGCGGCCGGCGGGCGGCCTTCGCGAGCGTGAACGCGACGTTGGTCGCGACGTCGCCGAACTCGGCGCGGCGCGGCGCTTCGAACGCGACCACCGGCTCGGCCGACGGATAGAGCGCGCGCGCGGCTTGCTCGAGATGGTGCGCGACGCCGTCGAGCGTCAGCAGCTCAGTTGTGGTAGGGTTCATTGCGCGCGATCTTCGTCGCCCGGTAGAGTTGTTCCAGCACGATCGCGCGCGCCCACTCGTGCAGGAGCGTCAAGCGCGAGAGCGACCACGTGAAATCGGCGCGCGCGCGCAACGCCGCGCCGTTGCCGAACGCGCCGCCGATCGCGAGCGTCAAGCGCGAGATCCCGGCCGTCGGCAGCGCGTCGAGGCGTGCCGCGAGTTCCTCGCTCGAGAGCTGCGCGCCGTCGCGTTCGAGCAGCCACAGCGTCGCTTCGGGGGCGACGTGCGCGAGGATCGCGCTCGCTTCGCGCTCGACGACGGCGCCCCGTTCGCCCCGCGCCGGCTTGATCTCGGTGACGTCGAGCCGGTGGTACGGCGCGAGCCGTTTGCTGAAATCCGCGACGGCCTCGGCCACGTAGCGTTCGCGAACGCGGTCGACCGCGATGAGGTGCAGGTGCATCGCGTGCAGCCGTTCGCTTCGCGCCGGGCCGATGCCTCAAGCTCGCTTGGCCATGTCCCGCTTCCGGACGGGTACAGTCTCGGGCGCCGTGCATCGCGCGGCTCGAACCGAAAGAGGAGGCATCAACCCCATGCGCACGACCTTCCCAAGCATTCTCGGCCTCGGTGCGGCCGTCGCCCTCGCGTCCGCCATCGCCGTCCCGGCGGCGGCGCAGACGATGGACACCACCGGCCCGCATTCATCCTACTGTGGATCCTGGCAGGCGGGCACCTGGACGCCCAACGGCAACTGCACCGACGAAACGACGACTACGACGACCGTGACGACCAGCCAGAACGGCGGACCGCCCCCGGCGATGGCGCAGGCCGGCCCGGCCCGCATGATGGAGCGCATCAACGGAACGATCATCTCGGTCAAGGGGCATCTCGTCACGCTCCAGCAGAGCACGCGGACGATCGTCGTCAACGATTCGCCGGCGCTCGAGCGGGGGGCCACGGGCCGGGTCGCGGTAGGCCGTCAGGTCGAGGCACACGGCTACTGGGATGCCGGCACGTTCATGGTCACCCGGATGGACTAGCGCCGGGTCGGGTGTCGGGCCCGGCGGGCGGAGGCGGCCGCCGGCGAGCGCGCGGCGACTGCGCCGTCGACGGCCACGTATCCGTCGAGCTCGAGTTCGGCAAGCGCCGCCATCACTTCGTGGGCCGGGGCCGCGGACTGCTCGATGAGCCGGTCGACGTGCCGCTCGCCGTCGCTCAGCAGGGCCAGCAACGCCGCCCCCAGCCCGGTGGCCGGCACGCCCGGCGGTCCGGCCGCCGGCCGGGGCGCCGGGACGCAACAGCCGGCCGGGAGCGCGGCGAGCACGTCGGCGGCGTCGCGCACGAGGGTCGCGCCGTCGCGGATCAGCGTTAGGCAGCCGGCGACCTTCGCGCGGTCGACGTCGCCCGGGACCGCCAGCACGGGGACGCCCCGTTCCGCGGCCCACGCGGCCGTGTTGAGCGCGCCGCTGCGGGCGGCGGCCTCGACGACCACCACGGCGTCGCACAGGGCCGCCACGAGCCCGTTGCGGGCCAGGAACTGCCCCGGGTAGGCGGGATGGCCGGGCGCATAGGGCGATACCACGGCTCCTCCGCCCGCGACCATGCGCTCCGCGAGCGCGCGATTGGCCGGCGGGAAGAACTGCCGGTGACCGCCCCCGAGGACGCCGATCGTCGGGGCGCCGGCGGCCAGGGCACCCTCGTGGGCAGCCGCGTCGATGCCCAAGGCCAAGCCTGAAACGATGCACGCGCCGGCCGCCGCCAGATCTGCCGCCAAGCGGAATGCCAGCCGGCGCCCGGGCCGGCTGGGCGCGCGGGAGCCCACGACCGCGACGGCGGGCGCAGCCAGCGCGGCGAGCGTCCCGGCAACGTAGAGCCCGGCCCAGGGACCGGGCGGCGACCGTCTGCCGAGCGCTCCTTCGCAGGCCGCTCGATCGAGGAAGCAAGGGTCGTCGAGCGTCGAAAAGCCCATCTCGCACGGGCGATCACGCCGATTCGTGCGCCGGCAAGGGGCCGCGCCCCGCTCTTCCTGCCGCTCGTTCACGAGGAAACTCTCCTTGCTCCGGGAATCTGTCGGCCCGATTCCGGGGTGCCTGCGGCTGCGGGCGCCGGCGAGTCAGTCGGAGAGTGAGGACAATGGCTGCCCAAGCGTACTGCGTGAAGTGCAAGACGAAGCGCGAGATGAAAGACGCCGTACAGATCACGATGAAAAACGGCCGCCCCGCAACGGAAGGCAAATGCCCCGAGTGCGGGACGAAGATGTTCAAGATCGGCGCCGCCTCCTAAGCGGAGCGGCCCGGCGGCGCGCCTGGCGGCGCGCACAGCGAATTGCAGAAGGGCGGCAGATTTGCCGCCTTTCGTCTTGTGCCGTATACTGTGGTAGACCACTACATATTGGGGCGCTCGCCGCGCTCAGAGGCACCCGCACACTGATCTGTCCCACTTGCCGCAAAAGCGAGACCCGCGTCGTCGATTCGCGGGACGACGAAAGCGTCGTCAGGCGGCGGCGCGAGTGTTTGGCATGCAAACACCGGTTTACCACGTACGAGCGGATCGAAGCCCCGCGGCTGTTCGTCGTGAAGAAAGACGGGCGCCGCGAGCAGTACAATCGCGACAAAGTGCTCTCCGGCTTGCGCCGCGCCTGCGAGAAGCGTCCGATTTCGGACGCCCAGATGGAGGAGATCACCGCGTCGCTCGAGCGCGAGCTCTTCTCGCGCGGCGAGAGCGAGGTGTCGTCGGCGCTCGTCGGCGAGAAACTGATGGAGGCGCTCAAGACCCTCGACAAGGTCGCGTACATCCGCTTCGCGAGCGTGTACCGCTCGTTCCGCGACGTCGAGAGCTTCCAGGCGGAGCTTGCCGATCTGCTTGCCAAATGAACCGGTCGCCGTTCCGTTTTTCCGCCTTCCCGACGGCGAAGGGCTCCCGCTTCCGCAGTACATGACCGCCGGCGCGGCCGGTGCCGACGTGTTCGCCGCGGTCGCCGGAGAGGTGACGCTCGGGCCGGGGGAGCGAGCGTTGATTCCCGCCGGCTTCAGCCTGGCCGTGCCCGACGGCTACGAAGTGCAGATCCGGCCCCGCAGCGGGCTCGCGCTGCGCCACGGCGTGACGTGTCTGAATGCACCGGGAACGATCGATGCCGACTACCGCGGGCCGGTCGGCGTCATCCTCGCGAACCTCGGGACGGAGCCGTTCGTCGTGCGACGGGGCGACCGGATCGCGCAAATGATCTTGGCGCGCGTCGAGCGGGCCACGCTCGTCCCGGTCGAGGGGCTGGCCGAAACGGCGCGAAGCGGCGGATTTGGGAGCACCGGCATCGCGGGGGAGGCATCGCTCTGAACGTCTACATCGTGGGAGCCGGCGCGGTCGGCACGTACCTCGGCGAGCTGCTGGCCGCGCACGGCAATCAGGTTTCGTACGCGCCGCGTTCGCTCGAGGACGTCGAACGCATCGGGCAGATCGACGCCGATCTGGCGATCGTCGCGGTGAAGGCGTACGACACCGACGGCGCGATCGCGACCCTGCGCGCGGCCTTGCGCGAGCCCGCGAAGACGACGATCGTCACCCCGCAGAACGGCATCGGCAACGAGGAGAAGCTGGCGGCCGCGTTCGGTGCCGACGCGGTGGTCGCGTGTGCGTTGACGGTGCCGGTCGGGGTCGACCCGCGCGGTCATGCGAGCGCAACCAACCGCGGCGGGATCGCGTTCGCGCCGGTCGGCGACACCGCGCACAACTGGCTGCTCGCGACGTTCTCCGCGGCCGGCCTCACGGTGCAGGCGTGCCCCGACTATCGCGCGATGAAGTGGTCGAAGCTCGCGCTCAACATCGTCGCCAACGCGTCGTGCGCGATCCTCAACGTGCTGCCCGAACGGCTCGTGCATTTCGGCGACGTGTTCGCGCTCGAGATTCGCGCGATCCGCGAAGTCGCGGCGGTGATGAAAGCGCTGCACCTCGCGCCCGTCGATCTGCCGCGCTATCCGGTCAAGGCGCTGCTCGGCATCACTGCCTTGCCGACCCCGGTCGCCAAGGCGGTGCTTGCCAATCGCATCGCGAGCGCGCGCGGGCGCAAGCCGCCGTCGCTGTTGCAAGATCTGCGCGCCGGCAAGAACGTCACCGAAGTCGAGGTGCTCAACGGCGCGGTCGCCGCGGCTGCCGCCCAAGCGGGCGTCGCGGCGCCGGTCAACGCGGTGTTCGCGCGGGTGCTCAGCGACATCGCGCACATGCCGGCGCTGTGGGCGAAGTATCGCGAGCGGCCCGAAGCGCTCGAGGCCGAAGTCGATGCGGAGCTCGCGCGGGGCCGGCGCGAGCCGTCGGCCGCGCCTCGGTAAACATTAAGCAACGAACGCTGGCGCGGCTTGACGCGCGGTGCTATACTTCGTGGTCTGCGGCGCCCTGCGTGGAGGCCGCTGAACGGGAGGTTGCTGTGAACGCATCGCCGGCAAGCACGGCGGCGCTCCTCTCGCGCATCGACGAGGAGCAACGCGCGGTCGCCGAAGTGGTCGACGCGGCTCGGTGGGCTGGAGCCGCAGGTTGGGTTCCCGCTACGAGCGGAAACTTTTCACGCCGCATCGACGGATCGCGGATTGCCGTCACGCGCTCCGGCGCCGACAAGGCGTCGCTGACGGTGCGCGACGTGCTCGTCGTCGATTTGGCGCGGCCGTTGCCGGCGGGCGTCTCCGCCGAAGGTCCGCTGCACGCGGCACTGTACGCCGATCCCCAATGCGGCGCCGTCCTGCACACGCACTCGCGCAACGCGACGCTCGTGTCGCTCCTGACGCAAGGCTCGCTCGAACTGCACGGTTACGAATTGCTCAAGGCGTTCGCCGGCGTGCAGACGCACGACGCCCACGTGTCGTTGCCCGTGCTGCCGAATTCACAGGATACGCAGGCCCTCGCGCGGGCGGCCACGCAGGCGCTCGCCGCGGTCGCGCGGCCGGTCGGATACTTGATCGCAGGGCATGGCGTGTATGCGTGGGGCCGCACGATGGCCGACGCCCGGCGCCACCTCGAAGCGCTCGAATTTCTGTTCGACCTGCACGTGCGGATGCGCCAGGGGAACGCCGCATGAGCCGTTTGATCGTCGCTCCCGAAGATGCTCCCGGCGCGGTCGTGCTCGACACGACCGACGGTGAGGCGATCGCGCGCGAACTCGCGGCGATCGGCGTGCGCTTCGAGCGCTGGCATGCCGGCGTCGCGTTGCCGGCGGTCACCGATCACGCCGCCGTCATCTTCGCGTACCGCACCTCGATCGAGCGGCTGCAACGCGAGTACGGATACCGCACCGTCGACGTGATCCGGGTCGCGAAGGGTACGCCCGGCACAGCCGCGTTGCGCGCGAAATTCCTCGCCGAGCACACCCACGACGACGACGAAGTGCGGTTCTTCGTCGAAGGGCAAGGCGCGTTCTATCTGCGCACCAACGGACGCGTGCACCAGGTGGTGTGCGAACGCGACGATCTGATCTCAGTGCCGGCCGGCACGCGTCATTGGTTCGACATGGGCCCCGATCCCGAGTTCACCGCCCTGCGGTTGTTCACCAACGAAGAAGGCTGGATCGCGAACTTCACCGGCGATCCTATCGCCGAGCGTTTTCCGACGCTCGAGCTCGTCGGATGACTCCGCGCGCGATCGTCGTCGACGTCGAGGGAACCGTCACGCCGATCGCGTTCGTGCGCGAAGCCCTCTTCCCGTACGCCCGGCGCCGCTTGCCGGCGTTCGTGCGCGAGCACGCGCACGAACCGTCGATTCGCAAGCTGCTCGCCGCGATGCGCGAGATCGCTTGGAGCGACGTCGCCCCGCTCGCGCCCGGCGACGACGATCCGCTCGCGGCGCGCGCGCAAGGCGCGCCCGACGTCGAGGAAGCGATTCGCACGCTGCTGCGCTGGAGCGACGAAGACCGCAAGGCGACCCCGCTCAAAACGTTGCAAGGCCTGATCTGGACCGATGGCTACGCGCGCGGCGAGTTGACGGCGGAAACGTTCGCCGACGCGCTCGACTACCTGCGCCGCTGGCGCGAAGCCGGCATCGCCTTGTACGTGTATTCGTCGGGCTCGGTCGCGGCGCAGCGGATGCTGTTCGCACATACCGTGCGAGGCGATCTGCGCGCGCTGTTCGCCGGAAACTTCGACACCGCGATCGGTGCGAAGATCGAGAGCGGGTCGTATCGCCGCATCGCCGAGGCGATCGCCGTGCCGGGCGCTGCGATCTTGTTGCTCTCCGACCATCCGGCCGAGATCGCGGCCGCCGAACAAGCCGGCTGGCGCGGCGCGCTGATGCTGCGCGACGGCGAACCGCGGGTTGCGGCGGCGCCCCAGGGCCGGGTGGTATTCCGCGATTTCGCCGAAGTGGACCGGACCTGCGTCAATGCGCCGGTCGGCGCGTAGACTGCCGGAACTCTCGCGTGGGGCATGTCGTCTAAGCGTTCTTGCCGCGTATCGTGCAAGCGTTGTGTGTGATATCGTACGCTGATACTACCTAAGACTAGGGTCTAGCCTGATTCGTACCCGTCTGCGGTTTGATGGCGGCGAAGCGGGTAAAACGACGCGCATGGAACGGTTAATCTTGTGCCCTTGCGGACACTATCTCGAGGCCCACGACGATCGGCGTTGTAACGGACGGCGAGCGTGTCCGTGCCGCCGCTCTCACGCCGCGGTCGTCGAAGCGGCAATCGAGGTCGAGCGTGAAGCGGCGCGCCGCTTTTGGCTCAACGCGCGACCGACGACGTGAGGGCCACGCCGTCGAGCGCGGCGTTGACCATCGACGGCGTCAAGGCGAGCAAACCCGCGTCGACCCGGGCCGCGTGCGTGTCGCCTAGACGCCCCGCCCACAGCACGCGGTGGCGCCGCCGCAAGTGCGGCGGCGGTCCCCACACGTCGGGAGACACCGGGCCGAACAGCGTGACCGACGGCGTGCCGAAGGCAGTCGCAAGATGGGCGACGCCGGTGTCGCCGCTGGCGACGCGCCCGGCCGCCGCGACGAGCGCGGCAAGTTCGGTCAGCGTCGTGCGGCCCGCGGCCACGTAGCGGGGCGGGATCCCGGCGTCGCGCGCGATCTGTAGCGCGCGCGGGCGCTCGGCTTGGCTGCCGGTGAGGACGACGCACTCGCCGCGGCGCAGGCGGGCACGCGCGACTTCGGCCCAGCGCGCCGGCGGCCAGCGGCGGGCTTCGCTCGATGCGCCCGGATGGAGGATCGTCGCCCCGCGCAGCGGCGCCGGGACCGGCTCGGGCGGCGGCTCGAGGGCCAGGTCGCGCGGGTTGGCCGCGATGCCGAATGCCTCGAGCAACCGGCACCAGCGCGCGACTTCGTGCTCGCCGTCGTTCCATTGCGGTGCACCGTCGATGGCCGGAACGGCGTCGTGCGCGAAGGCGACGAGCCGGCGCGGGGCCGCGGCGAAGAGCAGGCGGTGGCTTTGCGGCCCGCTCCCGTGCAGATTGACCGCGAGGTCGGCCCGGTGCACTTCCGGCGGGAGTGGTTCGAGCGGTCCGACCGGAACTTGCCGCGCGAACGAGCCTTCGTGGGCGACCAGCGGCCCGAGCCAGCGCGGCGCGGCCAGGATGCGTTCGTGCCGGGGGTAGGCGCGGGCCAGCGCGCGGTAGGCCGGGATGCCGGTCAGGTAGTCTCCGAGCCCCAGTGCCCGCAGGACGACGACGGCCGCCATCCTACGCCAGGCGTTCGACCGCCGCCGGCGCCGCGTGCGGCAGCCCGTCGTACACCTCGGCGCTCTGTTCGGCGACCTTGATCCACGTGAAGCGGGCTTCGACGTCGGCGCGTCCGCGCGCCCCGAATGCCTTCCGCGTGTCGCGGTTGTCGAGCAAGGTGCGCACCGCGTGCGCGATCGCCGCCGGCGTGCGCGGCGGAACGTGGATCCCGGTCCAGCCGTCGCGAACCGTGTCGCGCAGTCCACCGACTGCCGACGCGACGACCGGCACCCGGCACGCCATCGCTTCGAGCGGGACGATGCCGAACGGCTCGTACCATGGTGCACAGACGACGACGTCGGCCGAACTCAACAGCGACGGGACCTGCGCGCGCGGAATGCGCCCGAGGAAGACGACGCGGTCGCCGACTCCGAGCGCCCCGGCGAGGGCGCACAGGCGCCGCGCTTCCGGATCGTCTTCGATCGACGTCGCGTCTCCGCCGCCGCCGATCAGGAGTTCGGCGCTGGGGATGTCGACGAGCGCGCGCAACACGTCTTCGATCCCTTTGCGCGCAACTAGCCGGCTGAGGGTCACGATGCGGTGCGCGCGGCGCCGCGGTAACCGGAACGCCGAGCGTTTCTTGTCGAAGAACGACAAGTTGACGCCGCACGGGACGATGCGCAGGCGCCGTGAGTCCGCGCCCAGTTCGCGCAACTCGACGACCTCGGCGCTCGACGTGGCGATGATGCGGTCGGCAGTACGGGCGAGGGTCGCCTCGACGTCGATGCGCGCACCGGGGCTGGTGTCGGCCGCGCCTTGATGCCGCCGCTTCTCGGTGCCGAGCGCATGGAACGTTTGAACGAACGGCAAGCGCAGCGCGCGCGTCGCTTTGGCGGCCGCATAACCCGACATCCAGAAGTGCGCGTGCACGAGGTCGACCCGGTCGCGCAAGAGTGCGTGCTCGAGCCGCAGCGCGAACTCGTCCATCCACCCGAACAACTCGTCCTTCGGCACGGCGCGCGGCGGCCCGGCGGTCACGTGCTCGACGACCGCTCCGCCCGGCATCGTGACGCGGTCGGGCAAGCCCGGATCGTCCCGCCGCGTGTAGACGACGACGTAGTGACCCTGCGCCGCGAGCGCCGCCGACAGCTCCGCCACATGGACGTTCTGGCCCCCCGCGTCGACGCCGCCGATGACCGCGAGCGGACTGGCATGTTCGGAAACCATGGCGATGTTCATAGCGAAACCTCGGAGAGCGCCGCATCCGCGCGCGAGGCGGATGCGGAGAGAACGTTGAGGGCGCGCAACGCGCCGATGACGTCGCCTGCGTCGAGCGCGCCGATGCAGGGCTGTTGGGGGACGGGACACGCGCGTGCCCGGCATCCGGCGCACGCGATCCCGTCGTCGCCGAGCCGCACGTGGTCGACCCGCCACGGCGCGAAGCGGACCGGCGGGATCGTCGGCGGAAAGACGGTTACGACCGGCGTCCCGGTCGCCGACGCGACGTGCACGCCCGAGGTGTTCCCGACGACCAGCGCGCGTGCGCCGGCGACGACGCCGGCGAATTGCGCGAACGTCGTCCGGCCGCTCAAGTCGAGCGCGGCCGTGTCGCCGGCGACGAACGCGCAGAGCTCGCGTTCGTTGGCGCTGCCCACGACCGCCACGCGCCGGCCGCGCGCGCTCAGCTCGCGCACGAGCGCGCGCCACTTCGCCGGGGCCCACGTGCGCGCCGGCACGGTTGCGCCCGGTTGAACGGCGATGTAATCCCCGCTCGCGAGGTGCCCCGTGGCGGGCAGCGCGCACAGGCGTAAACCACCGTCGTCGCCCGGCGGCAGGTGCGCGCCGGCCGCCGCGGCCAGGCGCAGCGCGCGGGTCACCTCGTGGATGTCGTCGGGGACGTTGAGCCGCGTGTCGAGCAACGAGCCGGGATAGTCGACGCTGATCGCATGGATGCGCGGCACGCCGGCGAGACGCAACAGGAGCGCCATCGGCAGCGGACTCTGATGGAACGACGTGAACACGAAGGCGTCACTGGGCGCCAGCCGCTGCGCGAGCGCGATGAAGCCGTCCGCATGGGCTCGCGTGAGCGGCTGCGGGTTGGCCTCGATCCAGTCCGCGCGGAACACTTCGACCGCGGCGACGTGCGGGAGCAGTCGCGCCGCGGGCTCACCGGAGGGCCCGCAGACGAGGATCACCTCGAAACGCGTTGCCAGCGCGCGCAGCGCCGGCCCGGCGAGCAGCACGTCGCCGTTGTTGTCCTGGCGAATCGCGAACGCGCGCGGGCGCATCGTCACACGGCCCCGGCCAGCACGAGTTCGACCGCTTCCATGACGCTCTTGGCGACGACCGGCGCGTCCGCGATCTCCGCGGCCCGCGTGACCGGCGTCGGCACGAGCACGCTGCGCGCCCCGGCGGCGGTCGCCGCGGCGACGTCGGCTCCGATGTCGCCGATCACGACGCAATCGTGCGGACGCACGCCCAATGCCGCGGCCGCACGGTGCACGAGGCCCGGCGCGGGTTTGCGGCAGCCGCAGCCCGCATCCGCGCCGTGCGTGCACATCGACCACGCATCGATCGGGCCGAGCGTCTCCTCGATGCGCGCGTTGACGGCCCGCAGGTCGCGGTGGGTGAACTTCCCTTCTGCGATCCCGGCTTGATTGCTGACGACCCCGACCGCGATGCCGGCTTCGCGCAAACGCGCGATCGCTTCGGCGGCTCGTTCCACCGGCCGCACCCGCGCGGGATCGCCGAGGATCGGCGCGTCGTGCACGAGCGTTCCGTCGCGGTCGAACAACACTGCGCGCGCGACGCGCCCGCCGCGCGCAAGCCGGCGCGCGCGCAGCGTTCCCGCGATGCGATGGTACACCGCGGCGAAGGGAATAACGGCGCTCGTCGAGAGCATCGTCGCGATCTCGCCCGGAGTGCGCGGGCCGGGCGCGATGCGCCGCCAAGCGAACCGCGCGGTCGCGCCGAGCCACGCGCCGCCGGCGAGCAGCGCGCCGGCTCCGAGCGCCGCGGTCGCGACGTGCCGGCGAAACGCACCCCGTCGCGCGCCCGCCCGTTCGTACCATTGGGCGCCGTGCATCCGTTCCATCAGCGCGTCGTCGGCGTTGCCCGCCTGCAAGCGAACGCTGACCCAGCGATCCGCCGGGCGCACCTCGTGGGTGACGAAGCGCGTCCCGTCGACGAGCGCATGGCCGGCATCGAGCGCGCGCAGCGCGAGGTCGGCGTCCTCGCGGTACGCGCGCGGAAACCGCTCGTCGAAGCCGCGCAGTTCCACCAGCACGTCGCGCCGGAACGCGGCGTCGGCGGTGATCCACCGCGCGCCTTCGAGGCCTTTGACGTTGCGCTCCCAATCGGTCGGCGCGCGATGCGCGGGCAGTTCGACCCGCACGTTGCCGTACGTCGCGGCCGCGTGGCGCGCCGCGGCCAGATCGGCCGCGAGCCGTTCGAACCAGTCGCCGTCGACCGTTACGTCGTCGTCGAGAAATGCGATCCAGCGCGCGTCGCAAAGCCGCCAGCCGCGGTTGCGCGCCGCTGCCGGACCGGCGGCCTTGCCGCTGACGGCGGCGATCCGGGCGCGCAACTCGCCCGCCGCGCCGGCGTCGAGCGCCGCGGCCGGATCGCGGCGGTCGTCGACGAGGACGATGCGCTCGGGCCGCGGCCCGCGCGCCGCCGCGAGCGAGCCGAGCAGGCGCGCGAGCGAAGGACGCCCGAGCGTCGGAATCACGAGGTCGAACGGCTCGGCGCTCACGCGATCGCCATCGCCCGCGCGCTGCGCGTCAAGAGATACGGGCCCAGCGCCAGCGCGTCGATCGGTGCGGAGCCGAAGCATTCGAGCGCGTCGCGCGGGTCGTCGACCATCGGGCGACCTGCGGTGTTGAGGCTCGTGTTGACGAGCACCGGGATGCCCGTGCGCCGCTCGAAGGCTCGCAGCAGGCGCGCGAGCAGCGGCTCCGCGCCGGCGTCGACCGTCTGCGCGCGTGCCGACCTGTCGACGTGCACGACCGCCGGAATGCGGTCGCGCCACGCATCGCGCACGCGGTGCGTGAACAGCATGTACGGGCTGGGCAGCGGTCCGTCGAAGAGGTCGGGCGCGCGCTCGAGCAACACCATCGGCGCGACCGGGCGGAACTGCTCGCGCCCCTTGATGTCGTTGAGCCGTTCGAGGTTGGCGGCGAATCCGGGATGGGCGAGCAAACTGCGATGGCCGAGCGCGCGCGGACCGAATTCACTACGGCCCTGAAACCAGGCCACGACCCCGTTGCGCGCCAGGACCTCGGCGGCCGCCTCGGCGATGTCGTCAGGCCGCGCGTGTTCGAGCGCCGCGGCCGTCAGCCAATCGCCCAGCGCGCCGTCGTTCCAGCCGCGGCCCAGGGCCGCCGTCGCCATCGGCACGATGCGGTCGCCGCCTTCGCGCGCGACGTAGAGCGCCGCGCCGAGGGCGGTGCCGGCGTCGCCGGCCGCCGGCTGCACCCACACCGAGCGGAACGGACCGTTCTCGGCGAGATACGAGTTGGCGACGCAGTTGAGCGCTACGCCGCCGGCCATGACGAGCGCCTCCGCCCCGGTGCGGGCGTGCAGGCGCGTGGCCAGCTCGACGATGATCTCTTCGAGCCGCCGTTGCACGCTGGCGGCGACGTCGGCGTGCACGTCCGCGAACGGTGCTCCTTCGGGCCGTGGCGGACAGAATTCGCCGAAGTCGACCGGCGGGGCATGAAATCCGTCGCCGGTCACGGACATCAGCTCGCGCATGCGGGGGAGGAATCGCGCTCGTCCGTACGAGGCCAAAGCCATCACCTTGTACTCGTCCGACGAGCGCATGAAGCCCATGTGCACGGTCAACTCTTCGTAGCGCAGCCCGAGCGAGTGCGGCAGCGCTTGGCGTTCCAGCACCTGCAGTTCACCGTCGACGACGCGGCCGGCGAGGTACGACGTCCCTTCGCCGCGGCCGTCCATCACCATCACCGCGCACGAGCGGTGCGGCCCGGCGAGATACGCCGAGGCCGCATGAGCGACGTGGTGGGCGACGAAACGCGTCCGCGAGCGTTCGAAACCGGGAAACGCGGTCGCGAGGAACCCGGGAGCACGGCGTACGTAGAAGGTGCGAAGTCCCTCGTACTCCTGGGCCGGAAGATCGGCCGGGTCGGCCGCCGGCGCCAGTTCGGGATCGTACGAGTATGCGATCGCATCGAGTTGCTCGGGGCGCAAGCCGCCCTGTTGCAAACACCATGCGGCGGATGCTTCAGGCAGTTCCCACGTCGAGAATGGCACGCAACGTTTCCCGTGTTTGCGGCGCGTGAACCGCTCTTCCTCAGCGGCCGCGACGATATGGCCGTCTACGACCAGCGCAGACGCCGGATCGTGAAAGACGGCATTGATGCCGAGCACTTTCATGCACGACGAATTCCCCGAAGTGCGGGGCGGTTCAAACCTGCTTGCTAAGAGCAGCCCGGCCTCCGTTTAACGGGCCGTTCCCCGGGTACGCGAAGCGTGAGGTTCACGACCCTTGACGCCCTCCGAAGGAGCACCGATGAGTCAGCATACCGGCCCGCTCGAGCGCGACGACGACGAACGGGTCGCGCCGCATCCCGAAGACGTGGACGAGGCCACGCGCAACGATCGCGACGCCCTGGAAATCCCCAATCCGGTCGCCGGCATCGGCGCAGCGGCAGGGTCTGCCGATACCCCCGAGGCAATCGCCATCCAACGTGACATCGCGGGGCGCGGCGAAATCTAGCGCGAGCCTAGCGGCTTCGATTCCCGCGGAGGGCGAGGCCGTCGTCGGCGCACGCGGGCGCTCGATCCGGCTCACCAACCTCCACAAGCCATTCTTTCCCGAACGCGGACTGACCAAGGGCGACGTCCTGCGCTACTACGCGGACGTCGCCGGGTTGCTCGTGCCGCACGTGCGCGACCGCGCGATGGTGATGAAGCGTTACCCCAACGGTGCGGCCGGCGACTTTTTCTTCATGAAGCGGGTGCCCAATCCACACCCCGACTGGTTGCGCACCTGCGCGATCGAGCACGGCTCGGGGAGCGTGATCGATTTCCCGGTCGTCGACGACGCGCTCGCACTGTTGTGGATCGTCAACCTCGGTTGCATCGACCTCAACCCGTGGTACTCGTTGTGCGGCGCGACCGACTACCCCAACGTGCTCAACTTCGACCTCGATCCGCCCAAAGGTCCGCACGTCGACTTCGCACGGGTGTGCGAAGCGGCGTTGCTCGTGCGCGACGGCTTGACGGAGATCGGCTTGCCGGCGTATGCGAAAACGACCGGTTCGCGCGGCATCCACGTGTACGTGCCGATCGAACCGACGCTCGTGCAGAAGGAAGTGTGGCGGTTCGCCAAGGCGTTCGCGCAAGCGATGTTCGCCCGCCGTCCCGACTTGGTGACCGCGGAATACCGCATTGCGAAGCGGCCGCCGGAGCGCGTCCTCGTCGACTACAACCAGAACGCGTGGGGCCGGACGCTCGCGTCGGTCTATTCGGTGCGTTCCACCCCGAATGCGGGCGTCTCGACGCCGGTGACGTGCGGGACGAAGTCGAACGCGGGCTCGCGCTCGACGCATTCGACATGCAGAACGTGCGCGCGCGCTTCGCGCAGCGCGGCGACCTGTGGGCGCCGGTCGTCAACGGTCCGCGCGTGGCGCTCGAACGCGTCGTAAAGGGCTTGGGTTAGGGCTCACTCCAACAGGCTCAACACCGCGCCGGCGCTCTCGAGTTGATCGACGGTGCAGTTGCGCGGCGGCTTGTCGCTGCGCCAGCGCAGCGGCTTGGTGCCGTGCCGTATGCGGCCGCCCGTCACCTGATCGAAGGCGACCTCGAGCACGAGCTGCGGGTCGAGGGCGACGTAGGAGCGGTCGCGCTCCGGGTCGCGGCTCCAGCGCGAGGGCGCGTCGCCGGGCGCCGTTCCGGTGAAGCCCGAGCCGCCGGTCAGCGGCGAGAGCGCCTCGAGCAGCGTGCGGCGTTGCGCATCGGAGAACGCGCTGCAGAAGCCGATGTAGTTCAAGCGCTCCCGCTCGTCGTAGAGCCCGAGCAGCACGCTGCCGACGCGGTCGTCGTGACCGGCGGCGAAGCGAAACCCGCCGACGACGCAGTCGGCGGTGCGCTGCCGTTTCACCTTGACCGCTGCGTCACGCCGCCCGCTCGCATACGGAACGCCGAGCTTTTTGGCGATGACGCCGTCGAGCGCCCCGCCCGTCTGAGCCAGCCACGTTTCGACCAGCCGGCGTTCGCCGGTCGCCGGGCTCAGGCGCACCGTCGACTGCGGTTCGTGCGCGGCCCCCGCCAGAAAGTGCTCCAGCGCGGGGCGCCGCCTTTCCAGCGGCCATGCGGTGCGATCTTCGCCGTCCTCGCGCAGCAGGTCGAAGACGAGGTAGAGGGCCGGGCTCGTGCGCGCCAGCATCGCGACGCGGCTCGCCGCCGGATGAATTCGCAGCTGGAGCGCATCGAACGACAGCGCGCCCGCGACCGGGACGACCAGCTCGCCGTCGAGAGAGAACCCATCGGCCCTCAGGTTGCGCACGGCCTCGGCGACGTCGGGAAAGTAGCGCGCGAGCGGCTGCCCGGCTTTCGACTGCAGCGCGACGTCGTCGCCGTCGCGGTGCGCAAGGCAGCGAAAGCCGTCCCATTTCGGTTCGTAGAGCCAGCCCGGTCCCTCGGGGATCGCTTCGACGGAGCGCATCTCCATCGGCGCGAGCCCGCGCACGCCGGGCTGCGCCGGTTGCGTCATGCCAGTTCGTTCTGCGTGCGTTTGGCTCGTTCGTTCAAGAACGTCAGCGGCGAAGGGGCGACCGGCGAGTGGCTCTGCGCGCCGCTGCGGGCGCGCCGGTCGGAGCTCTTGGGCAGGAGCGCCGCCGCCAGCGATAAGACGCGCGCCGTGAGCTCCGGCAGCACCGCGTTCGCGACCGTCGCGATTTGCGCTGGGACGCTCGTGACGATCAGCGCCCGGTCGTCGCCGACCCCCTCGACGATGCGGCGCGCCGCCTCTTCGACCGACGTCGAAACGAACGGCAGCGCATCGGAGATCGCGAACCATGCGTATTCGAGCACGTTGCGCCCCTTGAAGGTCGCATGGTCGGGGCTGCCGGTGCGCATCAGGCCGGGACAGACGGTCGTCACCGAAACGCCGTCGCGCGCGAGTTCGGCGCGCATTCCCTGCGAGAGCCCGGTCAGCGCGAACTTGCTCGCCGAGTAGGGGATCAGGTGCGGGACGGCGATCAACCCGCCGACCGACGAAACGTTGACGATTCGCCCGCTGCGCCGCGCCCGCATGCCCGGCAACACGGCCCGCATCGCGTAGAGCGGGCCCCAGAAATGCGTGTTCATCGCTTCGCTGAAGTCGTCGAGCGTCAGCGCGTCGAGCGGCCCCACTTCGATGACGCCGGCGTTGTTCACCAGCACGTCGATCGGTCCCAAGCGCTGTTCGACCTCGGCAATCGCGCGCTCGACCGCACTGCGGTCGCGCACGTCGCAGGCGAAAGCGGCGGCGTTCCCACGGGTCTGCAATTCGGCGACCGCCCGGCCCAGTTCGTCACCGTCGCGTGCCAACAGGGCGACCGACGCGCCGCGCGCGATGAATTCGCGCGCGAGCTGCAACCCGAGGCCGCGCGAGCCGCCGGTGACGGCGACGGTCTTCCCCGCGATTTCGAAAGGCATCTTCATGGATGCCCTGTTCCCACCGGGATCGATTTGTTCGCGGTTACGTTCGGGGCGGGCGCGGGAAAGCTACGCCCATGCAAGAGCGACCATTGGTGACCGCGGTCGGCGCGTTGGCTCTCGTCGGCGTCGCCGGCGCGCTGACGTTGCGACCGCCGCGCGACGACGATGACGACGACGCGTATCCTTCGCGCGTCGGCATCACGCTCAACGTCGATCCGGCGCGCGCGCACGCGTTCTGGTGCGACCCCGAGCAGATCCAAAGCGCCGGCCTCGATCCGCGCGCGTTCGCGGCGCCGCACGAGAAGGGCGAGAACCGCTTGGCGTGGCGGTGGGGCACCGTGCGCGTCGACCCCGCCCCGGGCGCGCGCGGCGTCGAAGTACGGATCGCTTCGCGCAAGAGCGGTCTGCCAGGCGCGCTGACGCGCGAACGCCTGCGCGAGGGGTTACGCAAGATGAAGATGCTGCTCGAAACCGGCGAGATCGCCACTGCGAGGCCGCGTCCATGAAGGCGGTCGTTTGGCACGGGCCCCACGATGTGCGCGTCGACCGGGTCGACGATCCGGGTATCGTCAACCCGCACGATGCGATCGTCGAGATCACCTCGACCGCGATCTGCGGTTCGGATTTGCACCTCTACAACGGCTACATCCCGGCGATGCAGAGCGGCGACGTCATGGGCCATGAGTTCATGGGGCGCATCGTCGCGGTCGGGCCGCAAGTTCGCGACCGGCGCGTGGGCGAGCGCGTGATCGTCGCGTTCGCGATCGCCTGCGGAGCGTGCTCGTTCTGCCGCAGCGACTTGTGGTCGCTCTGTGACAACACGAATCCCAACGCGATGATGGCCGACAAGCTCTTCGGTCACGCGACCGCCGGCATCTTCGGCTACTCGCACCTCACCGGCGGATACTGGGGCGGCCAAGCGCAGTTCGCGCGCGTCCCGTTCGCCGACGTCAACACGTTCGTCGTCCCGGACGCATTGCCCGACGAGAAAGTGCTGTTCCTGACCGACATTTTCCCCACCGGCTACATGGCGGCTGAGAATTGCGCGATCGCGCCGGGCGACGTGGTGGCGGTGTGGGGATGCGGACCGGTCGGGCAGTTCGCGATCCGCAGTGCGTTCATGCTCGGCGCGGCGCGCGTGATCGCGATCGACCGCATCGACGCTCGCCTCGAGCTGGCGGGTGCCGCCGGCGCCGAACCCGTCAACTTCGACCATCACGACGTGCTGGTGACCCTCGACGAGATGACCGCCGGCCGCGGGCCCGACGCGTGCATCGACGCGGTGGGGATGGAGGCTGCCGGGCACGCGCCCGACGCGCTGGTCGACAAGGCGAAGCAGCTCGTGCGCCTCGAGACCGACCGCGCGCACGTGCTGCGGACGGCGATCCAAGCGTGCCGCAAGGGCGGCGTCGTCTCGGTCCCGGGCGTGTACGGCGGTTACGTCGACACGTTTCCGGTGGGCGCGTTCATGGAGAAGGGGCTCACGATGCGCACCGGCCAGACGCACGTGCACCGCTACGTCGGTCCGCTGCTCGAGCGCATCGCCTCGGGCGAGATCGATCCCTCGTTCATCGTGTCGCAGCGCGCGCCGCTCGCGCAAGCGCCGAAACTCTATCGCGACTTCACGGCCAAGAGCCGCGGCGCGATCAAATTCGTGCTCGACCCGGCCGCCTAGCGGCTGCAGCAGAGGAGGTAACCCAGTGATTGCGGATCGTGGCGAGCGGATCGCGCTCGCGCTCGAAGTGGGCCACGGGCCGGTGATCGTCACCGGCGGCGCATCCGGGCTCGGGCGCGCGATCGCGCGCGCCGTCGCCGAGGCCGGCGGGACGCCCGTCGTGTTCGACGTCAACGCTTCAACCGATGCCGAGGTCGAATCGCATGAGGTCGACGTCGCCGACCGCGTCGCGGTCGAGCGGACGATCGACGACATCGCCGCGCGGCACGGCGGCCTGGGCGCGATCGTCGCCAACGCCGGCGTCGACGCATGCGGGCGCTTTGCCGACGTACCGGCCGACGCGTGGGAACGCGTCATCGCGGTGAACCTGGTCGGGACGGCGTCGCTCGTGCGCGCGGCGCTGCCGCACCTCGAACGGTCGCACGGGAAGATCGTCACCGTCGCCTCGACCCTCGGCTTGCGGACGCTGAGCGACGCGACCGCCTACTGCGCGAGCAAGTTCGCAGTGGTCGGGTTCACCCGCGCGCTGATGCTCGAACTCGGCGGCAGGGTCGGGGTGACGCTGCTCGTGCCGGGCGGGATGCGGACCGGATTCTTCGATGGGCGCGAACAGCAATACAAGCCGGGGCCCGACGCGCAACTCAATCGTCCCGAGGACGTGGCGCGTGCGGTCGTCTTCGCGCTGGCGCAACCGCCCGGCTGCGAGATTCGCGAGCTGATCGTCACCCCGTCGACCGAACCGTCGTGGCCGTAGCCGCGCATCGCCGGCGAAGAGGCGAAGAAAAGAGCGGCCGGTTCATCCGGCCGCTCTTTTCATTTTCGCGCGTGGGTTTGCGGCTTACCAGTTCGTGCCGGCCGTGGTCGCCGTCGCATCGCTCGATTCGCGCAGGATGCGTCGCACTTCCGGCTCGTCGCCTTCTTGCGCGCGCACGGCGACGACGATCGCTCCGCCCTCGACGTCGTGCTGCAACCGCTCGGCCCGGTCGTGCGGCACGCCGGCCGCGGCGATTGCGCCGACGAGGCTGCCGGCCGCCGCGCCTGCGCCGCCGCCCGCGAGGGCTGCCGCCAACGGGCCGGCGATGAACGGCGCCGCGATGCCGCCGGTCGCCGCGGTTGCGCCGACCGCGCCGGTCAGCAAGAACGCGCCGACGATCGCGCCGATCGTTCCTCCGATCGCGCTCCCGCCGGCGGCCCCTTTGGCCACGCGCGCTCCGGCATCGTCGTTGTGCGCGTCGAGGTGCGTCCCCGACCCGAAGTTCTGCTCGCGCACGTCGTTGTTCATGATGACGCTGATGTCGTTGCGGTCGTAGCCCGACGCGATCAGTTCGTCGACGGCCTCGTTGGCCTCTGCGGCATCCCGGAAGGTGCCGGTAATAACTTGACTCATGAAGTTCCCCCTCTCTGGAGGTTCGTGTCATACCCACAAAACTTGCGTACTGACACCACGTGCGCGAGAAGAATGGTGCTCGACGACGGGAGCGAAGGCAGGCTCGAACGCCTGCCGGCACGATCGGAGGAACACTCGTGATTGGCGCATCGGACGCTCCGGTCATCGACACGCCGCGGTTGCGGCTACGGGGTCACCGGGTCGACGACTTCGAGGCCTCGGCAACGATGTGGGGCAACGAGATCGTCACGCGGCACGTCGGCGGCCGAACGTCGACGCCGCCGCAAGCTTGGGCGCGCGTTTTGAGCTACGCCGGCCTGTGGGCGCTGCTCGGCTACGGATACTGGGCGATCGAAGAACGCGCGAGCGGCACGTTCGTCGGCGAAGCCGGCTTTGCGGATTTCAAGCGCGAGATCGACGAGCGGATGCGCAGCGTTCCTGAAGCCGGTTGGGCTTTCGTGCCGGAAGTTCACGGCATGGGTTATGCAACCGAGGCCGTTCGAGCGGTCAATGCATGGGGCGACGACAACCTCGAAAGCGCCCGAACCGTGTGCCTGATCGGCCCCGCGAACGCCGCCTCGCTGCGGGTCGCGCAGCGATGTCAATTCGTCGAGTTCGGCCGCACGAGATACAACGATCAGCCGATCGTGCTGCTCGAACGACGGCGCAATCTACGAGAGCAATTCGCGTTGCGTGAAGGCTCCCCAGCGGGTTGATTGACGATGCGAGGCGCAGCCGCCGGGCCGCGCTTCGAACTCGCTGCGGCACCGCCGGCCGCGTGAACGACCGGCGGATCCGGCGCGCTCGCGGGGCGGCCACCAATGCGCCACCGTCGCCGATGCGAACGCCGCGAACAGAAATAGCGATCGTTTCATGATCGTCCTTTACGCGTACGAGGTTTGGGCGGAGAGGTTGAAGCGCTCGAACTTGGCGTCCGGAACGACCATCGACGTGCCCAGATCCAATTCGGGCGCCGTTCGCACCGGGGTATCGGAGAACTCGACGTTCCGCATGACGTCGAGCATCGACACGAAGTAGCGGAAGTTTTTCAGGGTCTTCGTCAGTTTGCCGTTTTCGATCAGGAAGACGCCGTCGCGCGTGAGCCCGGTGATCGCCGCCTTGTGCGGATCGACGACGCGTTCGTACCACGTGCGCGAGATCAACACGCCGCGCTCGACCGAGGCGATCAAGCGATCGCGTGATTTCGTTCCCGGAGCGACGACGAAGTCGGAGTTCCCGTTGACCCGTTTGACGTGATACTTGTTGGCCGCGTACGTATCGGCGAGGTACGTCTTGGGGACGCCGTTCTCCACGAGCGTGACGACGTCGGCGGGCGAACCGTCGGACGCAAAGGGCGCGTCGGCCAGCAGCGGGTTCGACCAATCGTCGTGCAAGGTGAAATTCGAGGAGAAGATCGGCTGTCCGATCGCCCCGGTCAGCCACGATTCCTTGTCTTCGAGAACGCTCTGCGCGTCCAAACCTTCCAGCAGGGCCTTGAGGGCCGATTGGAACGCACTGGGCTCCATGACGACCGTGTAGATGCCCGGTGCCAAGTCGGACGGGTTCGAGGCGACCGTCGCCTTCATGGCGGCGTGCTCGGCAAGCGGCACCGCATCGATCGCCGCGTAGTCGGGCGAGTAAGACGCTGCATAGCCGCTCGTCGCCGGAGCCATCGCCTTGATCTCGATCCCGCCGGTGGTGCCGGAGAACGAAACCCGCACGCCCAGCGAATTCACGATCCCGACCGTGGAGAGTTGCGTGGTCGTGTAGCCGGCGGTGGTGAGGTTCGAGCGCTTCATGCGCGCGAAGACCGGGAGCAGCTTTGCGACCCGTTCGTCGGGCGTCGCATCGGCGGTCGACGCGAAGTAACTCTTGGCCCCGGCCGGCAACGGCGCGGGTTTCGGCAGCGACACGAACCCGTTGTCGGGCGGAACCCGCTCCGCGATCGCCTTTGCGCGCGCCGCGAGCCGCTCGGCGGCTCCGGCAGTCACGTCGCCGCTGGAAACGGTCGCCGACCGTTTACCACTGTAGTACGTGAGCGTGACTTTCGTCTGCCGCGACTCGAGATTCTCGGTGACGAAATTCTGCCCGAACCGCGCGTAGGACGAGTCGGTGATGGCGACGGTGACCTGCGCCTGATCGGCGCCCGCGGCAGCCGCGAGCGTCCGGGCGGCAAGCGTCAGCGCCTCGTCTTCGTTACGCATCCGTCTTGACCCCGACGGTCACGCCGCGGAAGCGCGCGACGCTGCAGGCGTGGGTCGTGCGGCCGTTCTGCTCGGGCTCGCCCTTGCCGCAATTCGGCGTTCCCCACACGACGAATTCCGAGGGACCGCCGACCCGGTCCATCGAGCCCCAGAACTGCGGCGTCACGCCGGTATACGTCGGCTGCTTGAAGATCCTGCCGCGCTTCCCGTTCTTGATCTCGTAGCCGATCTGGGGACCGAACTGAAAGTTCAAACGATGATCGTCGATCGACCACGACCGCATCCCCGACACCAGGACGCCGTCTTTCGTGTCGGCGACGATCGACTCGAGCGTCCCCTCGTGCGGTTCGAGCACGATGTTCGTCATGCGGACGATCGGGATGCTGCCCCAGTCCTGCGCGCGCACCGACGCGGTCTGCGGCAGGTTGACCTGCGCCGCCGTGTCGCGCGACGAGAGAAATGCGCGCAGGATGCCGCCTTCGATCAACGGGACGCGCTGCGGCCGCGCGCCTTCGTCGTCGATGGCGACCGTCGCCATCCCGCCTTCGAGCGTGTTGTCGGCGTAGACGTTCAAGAGCGGGCTGCCGTAGCGCAAGGTGCCGGCCTTATCCGGCGTGGCCCAGGAAACGCCCGAAAAGTTCGCTTCCCACCCCAACGCTCGATCGAGTTCGAGCGGATGCCCGATCGATTCGTGCAGCTGCAGGTTCAGCACGCTCCCGTCCAAGATCAAATCGGTGACCGCCGTCGACAGCGCGGGCGCGTCGGCGAGGATCACCGCTTCGCGACCGTATTCCGGCGCCCGCTCGACGAGTTGCGCGCGCTCGATCACCTCGTAGCCGCCGCCCGCAAACAGTCCGAAGTCGCCGGGGCCGCCGCGTTCCTGAACGTCTCGGTCCTTGCCGATCGCCGACGCGCCCACCGCCGCGCCGGCCTGCCGCAGCAGCTGCGATACCGCGCTGCCGGTGGTGGAATAGAACTCTTTGCTCGTCGTCCACAACGACATGTAGGCATATCCGGTCAAGACCGTCTTGGCGACGTGCGTCGCCTTTTCGGCCGCGATCAGCAGGGCGGCGCGGTCGTTGAGCGAGACGCCGGCCGGGTCGACCGTCGCGGGCGTCTCCCAGCTGGTCACGATCTTTTCCGCCGGCATCACGCCGCGAATGCGGCCGGGAACCGCGGTCCCCGATTTCGCGATGAGGACCGCTTGCGCGGCCGCCGCGTCGAGTGCTTCAGCGCTGAATTGGTCGCTGCCGACGAAGCCCCAGCTGCCGTCGACGTAGGCGCGCACCGAATATCCCACCGAGCGGTCGTCGACCGTCGCGCGCACGTCGCCGTTGCGCACGTACATCTGCTCTTGCCGGATCGTCCAGAATTGCACGTCGGCGTAGCCGGCGCCGGATTTCGACGCCGTATCGAGAACGCGAGCGGCGGCCGCTGAAAACGTCATGCCGTGCAATGATTCCGCGGCCCGGGCTCCGCCTCCGTCCGGCGAATAGATGGACCCCGCCGCGGCCCGTCGTACCCTGGTCGCACGGAGGCTCGAACGACATGCCCAACGACCGAAGCGTCACGCTCCTCGACGTCACGACCCGCGACGGGTTGCAGGACGAGAACGTCGTCGTCCCCACGGCGCGCAAGCTCGACATCATCAACGCGCTGATCGCGGCCGGCGTCACCGAGATCGAAGCGACCTCGTTCGTGCACCCCAAATGGGTCCCGCAGATGGCCGATGCCGAAGCGCTCGTGGCGATGTTGCCGCACCGGGCACAGTACTCGGCGCTGATCATGAACGACCGCGGCTTCGAGCGGGCGCTCGCCGCCTTCGACGGCGCCGGCTTCGCTCGCGGCACCTACGATTTGGTGTTCGTCGCGTCGGCCAGCCCGCGCCACAACAAGTCGAACAACAACCGCACGGTCGACGAAACGCTGGCCTACTTCGACACGATCGCCACCCGCGCGCGCGCCGAGGGCTTGCGCTTCCGCGGCGCGGTCGCGTGCGCGTTCGCGTCGCCCTATCCCGACGAGTCGATCGATCTGGAGACGGTCGCCGCGATGGCCGAGCGGTACGCCGCCGGCGGCGCGTACCTCGTGTGCCTCGCCGACACGATCGGCAAAGCCGAACCGGAGACGGTCGCGCGGACGGTCGCCGCCGTGCGCGAGCGTTGCGGCGCCGAGCTCTCGATGCACCTGCACGACTTGCGCGGCAGCGCGCTGCCCAACGTGCAGGCCGGGCTCGACGGCGGCGTGCGGCGCTTCGAAGGCGTGCTCAACGGCATCGGCGGCTGCCCGTTCGCGCCCGACGCGCCCGGGAATCTCGATCTCGAAAAGCTGACCCGCTACGTCGAAGCGCAAGGCTTCGCGACCGGCATCGACCTCGAGCGGCTCGCGGTCGCGCGCGAGGTGCTGCTCGCCGCCCTCGCCGACGGCACGCCGGTGACCCGCGAGCACGCCGCCGCCACCGCTTAGTTCACGTCCGGATCACCGCGGCGAGGGCGGGGTCGGCGCGCAGTCGTGCGAGCTCCTCGTCGCTGGGCAGTTGCGGACGGTCGCGCTCCGACCGGACGAGGCAGAGAAAGCCCATCGGGGCGTTCTCGGCGGCGAGAAATTGGTGCCACGTCATCGGCGGAACGCGGAAGAGGTCGAACGGGCCGAACGGCGTGACGCGCGTTCCCACGAGCGCCACCCCGCTGCCGCGCAGGATCATGACCGCGTGCACGTGTTCGTGCCGCTCGAGGGTCGTATGGCCGCCCGCCGCGACCTCGAAATAGCGCCACTGGCACCCCAGCTCCGGCTCGTCGAAGAGCACCTGCCGGGTGACGTCTTTGAACGGCGCCGAGCCCTCGGCTTTGTAGGCGAGGACGTCGACGTCCGACCAGCGATATTCGCCGCCGTCGGCTGCGAACGTGCGCGGCTCGCCGTTCATGCGGCGGCGACTTTCTCGACGAACTCGCGGCTGCGCTCCAGGAGCGCGTCGCCCGCGGTCAGCAGCCCGCCGCCGATCAGCAGCATGACGTCGCGCCCGTAGAAGGCGACCATCTCGTCGATCCGGTCGAGGGTCATGCCGCCCGCCGGCACGGGGCACGTGGGGCGGAGCGAACCCCACGGAGCGCGCGCCGCAGTCGCGATGTCGCGGCATAGTTCGGGGCTGTAGGTAAAGCGGCCGCCGTGGTTCACGTAGATGACCGCGTCGGCGCCGAGCATGCGGAAGAAGCGGCCGAAGAGCCACGCCGGCGAGATCCGCGTCGCGCCGCCGAACGCGGGGTGCGCGAGGTAGAGAAACTCGGGATAGCTCGCGACGATCTCGTGGAAGACGGCCGGCCCCACGACCATCGGCGCCAGCATGACGACTTTGATGCCGAGCTCGCGCGCGATCCGCGCTCGCTCGTGCAAGGCGCGGGGCGGCCCGACGAGGTTCGGCGCATAGAACGCCTGGCGGCCGGTGATCTGCGCCGCTTCCTCGGCCGCCCGATGGCACGCGACGACCCGCTGGGCGAACGGGGAATACGCCTGATCGGCGATGCCGTGATCGTCTTTGATGATGTCGATGCCGGCGAGCGCGAACGTCCGGCACAGTGCCGCGAGCTCTTCGACCGACGACCCTTGCGGTTTGAGCGCGGTGTTCGTCAGCGGACGGCCCTCGACGCCGGTGAGCGCGCGCAGACCGGCGAGCCCGCCGCGCGGGCCGCCGAAGCCCGCGAGCATCGCCTCCGGGACGTCGACGTCTTCGAGGCTGACGTTGCTCCTGCAGCGAGGTGTTGCCGAAGACCATGCACGCGAACTGGGCGACGTCGGAGCCGATCGTCGCCGCCGAGAGGCCGACCACGACGCGAAACACGCCGCCCGCCACCGGCTCGATCGACTCGACGCGGCCCACGATCTCGGCGCGCACGTACTCGCTGCGCACCGCTTGCAAGGGCATCTCGACGCTCTGTTCGACGGCGATCGCTTGGGCTTGCCGTTCGACGTCGGCGGCGCTCGCTGCGATGAGGTAGCTGACGCGTACGCGGTCCATTCAGCCGGGAGCGTTCGCTTTGAGGCGGTTGCGGACGTAGGGGATCAAGCCGCCGTTGTCGATGAACTCGCGCACGAACGGCGAGAACGGTGCGGCGGTGAAGCTTTGGCCGTCGACCGCGACCGTACCCGACGCGAAGTCGATCTCGACGGCCGAGCCGTCGTGCGCGGCGTCGACCGCCTCGGGGCACACGAGCACCGGAAAGCCGAGGTTGATCGCGTTGCGGAAGAAGATGCGCGCGAAGCTCTTGGCGACGACGCAGGCGATCCCGCTGCCGCGCAGGGCGAGGATCGCGTGCTCGCGCGAGGAGCCGCAGCCGAAGTTCTTCCCCGCCAAGATCACGTCGCCGCGGGCGACCTTGGACGGAAAGTCGGGGATCAAACCTTCCATGCAGTGCGAGCCCAGGAACGCTTCGTCGCGCGAGGTGAGGTAGTGCGCCGGGATCATGATGTCGGTGTCGATGGCGTCGCCGAAGACGTGCGCCTTGCCGTGCGCGCGCATCAGGCGGCACTCTTTCCGGCGACGTCGGCCGGCGGCACGAGTTCGCCCGCCACCGCGGCCGCGGCCGACACGTAGGCGTTGGCGAGATACACTTGCGAGCGCGGGTCGCCCATGCGTCCGCGGTAATTGCGGTTGGTGGTCGCCACCGAGGTTTGTCCCTCCATCAGCACGCCGTTGTGCAGGCCGGCGCAGGCGCCGCAGGTCGGCGCCGAAACGGTGACGCCCGCGTCGAGGAACGTCGCGATCAGCCCTTCGTCGAGCGCTTGGCGGTAGATGCGCGAGGTTGCGGGGACGACGATGCAGCGCACGCTGCGCGCCACCCGCCGGCCGCGGAAGATGCTCGCCGCTTGCCGCAGGTCGGCGAGCGTGCCGTTGGCGCAGTTCCCGATGTAGACTTGATCGACGCGCACGTTGCGGATGTGTTCGATCGGCGCGACGTTGTCGGGCGAGAACGGCTGCGCGACGAGCGGACCGAGCGCGTCGAGGTCGATCGTCGACGTCGTGCGCGAACGTCGCGTCGCCGTCGCTGTAATACAACGTCCCCGGATCGTTCAGCGCGGAGGCCCACGCCTTGGTCTTGTCGTCGGCCGGAACGATGCAGGTCTTGGCGCCGGCTTCGACCGCCATGTTGCAGACCGCCATGCGGTCGTCCATGTCGAGCGCTTCGATGCCGGGGCCGACGAATTCGAGGCAGGCGCCGATCGCGCCGTCGGTCCCGATCTCGGCCGAGGATCGCCAGGATGAAGTCCTTTCCGGCGACGTACGGCCCGCGCCGCCCGGTGAAGGTGTAGCGCATCGTTTCGGGGACGCGGAACCACAGTTCGCCCAGCGCCAGCGCGGCCGCGATGTCGCTCGACCCCATGCCCGTGCCGAGCGCGGCGAACGCGCCGGCCGTGCACGTGTGCGAGTCGCCGCCGACCACCAGGTCGCCTGGTTTGACGAGACCGCGCTCGGGCAGCAGCGTGTGTTCGATCCCGCCGTCGCCGATGTCGTAGTGATGCGCGATGCCGTGCTTCTGCGCGAACTCGGCGAGCGAGGCGAGGCCGCGTGCCGACGCGACGTCCTTGGGCGGCGCGAAGTGGTCGCCGACCAGCACGACGGTCTCCGGGCGGGCGACGCGCGACGCGCCCATCACCTCGAGTTGCGAAAACGACAGCGGGCCGGAGATGTCGTTGAGCAGCACGCAATCGATCGAGCCGATCGCGATCTCGCCCGCGTGCACCTCGTGGCCGGCTTTGGTCGAAAAGATCTTCTCGGCGGCGGTCAGCGGCGTTCCCATCAGCGCGTATCCTCCTTCATCGCGACTTCGGGTTCAACGCACGATACAAAAGCCTTTTCGGCGGACGTTTCGGGCTCCGAGTGAACGCGCGATGAAAGCGAAATAAAGATTCGGGGAGACCGGCAACGTGCGAGGGCGCAGAGGGCGTAAGATGGTCGGGCCGCCGGAGCGGTCACCTTCTTCCGAATCCGCCATCGAAAAGGAACATGCTGCCATGAATCTTCGATTGACTGCCCTTGGACTGGCGATGGCATGCAGCGTCGCACTCTTCGCGGCTGCGCCGGCCTCGGCCGACGAAGTCGTCATTTACGGGGCCAACGGCGTCCCCGTCTACGAACACTGGCAACCCGCCTGGGATCGCTACGAGTTCGACCGCCGCCACGTCGTCCTCGGTACCGTCACCGCATTCGCTCCGTACCGTCTCCAGGTCGCACGGCCCAACGGCAACGTGCAGATGATCGATCTGAAGAACGGAACCGTCATCCTGCCGACCGGCGCGACGCCGCTCCCGAACGAACGGGTCGCGATCGTCGGCTACTACAGCCACGGCACGTTCATCGCCAATCGCGTTCTGATCCGCGCCTAGCCTTTCGCCGGCACGCCCGCCCGGCGCCCCCGGGGCGGGCGTGCCGCGCGAAGCGACACGAGTGACCTCACGGCCGTACGGTCGGGACGCCGCACCGTCGGGCCGGAGTGCGAGATGCGTTTGCCGGCCCGCGCAGTAATTCGAGCGTCAGGGTCTAAAGCTGAAGACTTCGCAAGGAGTATTCACGATGGACGTTTCTCGCGGACGGTTTACCGTGGGCGCCGCTTCGGCATTCGCCTCGATTGCGATCGTCGCGAAACCGGCGCAGGCCGCGCAGTACGCGTGGAAGTGGGGCAGCGACACGCCGATCGACCACCCGGTTTCGGTGCGCGCGATCGAGGCGTTCGGCAAGATCCGCGTGGCGACCGACGGCCAGGTCGACATTCGCGCTTTTCCCAACAGCGCGCTCGGCGCCGATCCGAACATGCTGACGCAACTGCGTTCCGGAGCGCTCGAGATGCTCGCCTACGGCGGCGGCATCCTCGACACGGTCGTTCCGGTCTCATCGATCGAGAACGTCGCGTTCGCATTCCCCACGCGCACGGTCGCGCTGGCAGCGATGGACGGCGAGCTGGGCGGATACGTGCGCGCGCAGATCAAGAGCGCCGGGATGATGGTCATGGACAAGATCTACGAGAACGGCTATCGAGAGTTCACGACCTTTCCGAAACCGATCCGCAACGTCGACGATCTGGCGGGCCTCAAGCTGCGCGTCTCGCCCGGGAAGCTGCGCGTCGACACGTTCAAGTCGCTCGGTGCATCGGTGACGCCGATCGCGCCGTCGGAGTTGTACACCGCGCTCCAAACCCACGTCGTCGACGGACAAGAGACGTCGTTGCCGCTGATCGAAACGCAAAAGTTCTACGAAGTGCAGAAGTACTGCAGCCTCTCGCACCACATGTGGGCCGGCTACTGGAACATCATCAACATGGACAAGTGGAACTCACTGCCGCCGAACTATCAGGCGATCGTCAGCCGCGAACTCAACGCGTCGGCCCTGCGCGAGCGCCGCGACAACGAATTGCTGACCGCGTCGTTGCAGGACAAGATGCAGCGCCAGGGCCTCGCCTTCAACGCCGTCGACGTCGCGACGTTCAAGGCGAAGCTCGCGTCGACGGGCTATTACGGGCGCTGGAAAGAGAACTTCGGGCCGGCCGCGTGGACGCTTTTGGAACAGTACGCCGGGAAGTTGAGCTGACGCTGCGCGAAATACTGCCGGCCGGCCGTCGCTGACGGTCCAGAGAGGACGATGACATGGGCCATTTGACTGACGAAGAAGCGGCGCGCGTCAAGGCGGCGGTCGCCGCGCGCCGGACGCCCAAGACGCTGGTCGAGGGGAAGTGGAGCGTCTCCCCGCTCAACCAAGATCCGGCGGTCATCGCGCAGTGGGGCGGCGGCGCGATGCCCGAGCGGGTGACGATTCGCGACATCACCTTGCGCACCGCCGAGCAATGCGCGGGCGTGTGGCTGAGCAAGGCGCAGCGGCGCTACCTCGCCGAGGCCTTGATCGACGCGGGGGTCTCGTCGATTCAGGTCGCGTGGCTCGCGGTGGAGAGCGATCACGACATCGCGGCCGAGATCGCGCTGCTCAAGAAGTTGAATCCGCAGGTCGAGATCGCGGTCGAGGGTTCGTCGAAGGCCCAAGCCAAGGTCGCCGCCGACGCGGGCGCCGACATCTACAACACGTACGGACCCGCGATCCCCGAGTTCCACATGATCTACGGCGTGTACGGGCGGCAGATTCTGCGCGCGCACCGGCGCGGCGAAGATTGGCGCAAGACGGTCGCGTATCCCAAAGACGAGGCCGAGCACCTGCGGCGGCAGCAAGAAGACGTCGCATACGCCAAGAGCTTGGGACTGCGCGCCGGGATGCGCGTCAGCATGCTGCACTACGCGACCCGCGAGTCGCTGCTGACGTTCGCCAAAGCGGCCGCCGAAGTCGAAGCCGACGAAGTCGGCCTCAACGACGGAGCCAGCGGCGTTTCGCTCGACGCTTGGCGCTACATGGTGGCGCTCGTGCACGAAGCGATCCCGCACATCCCGATCTCGATTCACGCGCACAACGCCTTCGGTCTCGCCACCGCCGCCGCGATGGTCAGCTTCACCGCGGGCGCGAAAGTGGCCGAAGTCGCCGTCAATCACCTGTGCTCGGGAGCGGGACAGGCCGATCTCGCCGAGGTCGTGGCGGCGGCCGAAGTGCTGAGCGGCATCTCGACCGGCGTCGACCTCTCCAAGCTGACGCCGCTCAAGGAGCTCGTGGAAGACCTCACCGGCGTGCCGATGGCGCAGAACAAAGCCGTGACCGGTTCGCAGACCTTCACCTACACCGAAGAGGCGATGTGGGAAGAAGAAGAGTATGCGCCGGTCCACAAGTCGGTCAGCCCCGAGCTCTTCGGCAACGTGACGCGCTACGCGCTTGGCCGCTTCAGCGGAGTCAGCGGCGCGCGCTTCATCCAGGCCAGGCTCGCCGAGCAGGGCGTCGAGGTGGCCGACGAGCAGATGACGAGCGTGCTCGCGCGGCTCAAGGACGCGATGGAGGTGCGCGGCCGCTCGCTCGGCGAGGACGAACTGGTCGACCTCGCGCGCGAACTCGTGCTGCGCGACGGCGTCGCCGGGGCGCTCGAGGGTGTAGGAGGCCGGACGTGAGCGACGCGAACGCCCGCGTGGCGCTGGGAGCCGTGCATCACTTCAGCCTCGCGGTCCGCGATCCGGACGCGAGCGCGCAGTGGTGGTGCAAAGCGTTCGATCTCGTCGAGGCGTTTCGTCACGAGGGGAGGCTCGCGCTCCGTAACGACGCGATCCTGATCGTGCTCTTCGAAGGCGAGCCCGACCCGCGCGCGCTGGGCCACATGGCGTTCGCGGTCGAGGACGTCGAAGCGCTGCGCTCGGCAACGGCGACGCTGAAGCAGCATGGGGTCGACCTCGAAGACCCCGGCAACGAGATCGGTCCGGTCGGGCCCGGTTCGGCGAGCCTCGGGGTGTGGTTCCACGATCCGGACGGATACCGGTGGGAGTTGTTCGTCGGCGGTTGAAGCGATGCCGGCGCAGGGGGATGCGAACGTGCGCAATCCGGTCGTGTATTTCGAAATCGTCGGCAAAGGCGCGCCGGCGCTGCGTGATTTCTACGGCGGGGTCTTCGGGTGGACGGTCGCCGAGCGCATCGCCGGGGCCGGCATCGCCGACTACACGCGCGTCGACACCGGATTCGGCATCGAAGGCGGCATCGGCGAAGCGCCGCCGGGGTACGACGGGCACGCGACGTTCTACGTCGCGGTCGGCGACGTCGCGGCGACGCTCGACGAGGTCGGCAAGCGCGGCGGCACGGTGATGTTCGGGCCACGCGAGGTCGGCGACCGGATCACGATCGGGCTCTTTCGCGACCCCGGCGGGCACGTCGTCGGCGTGATCCACAATCCGGCCGTGCCGCCGCCGCCCTCAGACCGGTAGCGCAGCGGCCGTTTCCGCCCCGGCCGCGGTCGGGCGCAGGCGCAGCGCTTCCGCGACGTGCGCACGTCCGATCGCGGGGCTGCCGGCGAGATCGGCGATCGTGCGCGCGACGCGCGTGATGCGGTCGAAGCCGCGGGCCGAAACGGCGCCGCGCGCGAACGCGCGCTTGAGCAACTCGGTCGAGTCGCCGTCGAGCGCGCACAGCACGCGCAGGCGCCCCGCCGGCACGTGCGCGTTGCACGCGATCCTCGTCCCGGCATAGCGCTCGTGCTGCAATCTCCGCGCCGCCTCGACGCGTGCGCGGATCGCCGCCGAGGGCTCGGCCGGCTGTGCGCTGACGAGATCGTCGAAGTCGACCCGCTCGAGATCGATCTGCAGGTCGATGCGATCGAGCAACGGTCCCGAGAGTTTCGCCGCATACCGCGCGACCGTCGCGTCGTCGCAACGGCAATCGCGCGTGCGGCTGCCGCGGTATCCGCACGGGCACGGATTCATTGCGGCCACGAGGATGTAGCGCGCGGGATAGGTGAACGTGCCGGCCGCGCGCGCGATCGTGATCGTGCCGTCTTCCAGCGGCTGGCGCATCGCTTCGATCGCGCCCCGGCTGAACTCGAAGAACTCGTCGAGAAACAGGACTCCCGCGTGGGCCAAACTGATCTCGCCGGGCTTGGGCACCGATCCGCCCCCGGCCAGGGCGACGTGACTGATCGAGTGGTGCGGGGCGCGAAACGGCCGCCGCGTCGCGATCGACGGTTTGGCAGCGAACAAACCGGCGACGCTGTAGATTTTCGTGACGTCGAGCGCCTCGTCGCGGGTCATCGCCGGCAAGATCGACGGTAAACGCTGCGCGAGCATCGTCTTGCCGCAGCCCGGCGGCCCGACGAGCAGCGCGTTGTGGCCGCCGGCGGCGGCGATCTCGAGCGCCCGCTTCGCCGCATGCTGCCCGCGGACTTCACTGAAGTCGGCCGCCGCACGGATCGGCGCCGGGCGGCGCCTGAGCGGCGCGCGCCGCCCGGCGCCGCCACTTCGCGCCGTGCCCGAGGACGACCGCCACCGCGTCGGCCAGCGCCGGGACCGCGTAGATCTCGAGGTCTTCGATCAGCAGCGCTTCGTCGAGGTTCGCTGCCGGGACGAGGAGTTTGCGGAACCCCGCGTTGCGCGCGCCGACGATCATGGGGAGCAGTCCCGCGACTGCGCGCAGGCCGCCGTCGAGCGCGAGTTCGCCGAGCACCACGAACTCGCCCAAGGCCAGACGGTCGACCCGTTCGTCGAGCGCGAGGAGCGCCAGTGCGATCGCCAGATCGAAGGCTGGGCCCTCCTTGCGAACGTCGGCCGGCGAGAGGTTGATCAGCAGCCGTCCGGGCGGATAGAGAAATCCGGAGTTGACGATCGCCGCGCGTACCCGTTCGCGCGCTTCGGCGATCGCGCGGTCGGGCAAGCCGATGATCGAGCAGCTCGGGGTGCCCGCGGCGCTGTCGGCTTCGACGCGAACGACGTACCCGTCGATGCCCAGCATCGCGGCGGAAAGGGCCAATGCAAGCAACGGCGATCGCCTCCGGTGCCTCTATCACGCCCGATCTCGCGCCGGCAATCGCGGCGGGCTAACCGCCGAGGCAAGCGGGCCAGCAGGCGTACCGCTCGTAAGCTACTTTGGTCGTAAAGTTAGCGCTTTCGGACCGCCGGATGCGCCTTCGCACGTAGTATGCGCGCGTGGCTCCGCCGCGCGTGAACCGGAAAAAGCCTGCTGGCACGGGCTTCTTTACGAACCCTTAAACCGTTGATAATTGGCCTTCCCACTCTCCACACGGTGCACAGGCTAAAGGAGCATCGTTGTGGATAAGGCTTTCCGGCGAGCACCGGAAGGCGCCACGATTCGCGTGTTTTTGCAGATCCTGCCGGCTCGCGATCGAGGCGTCACGCACCGGAGTCTTCGGCGGACGGCGGCGCACTCGCCGCCCCGCGCCAAGCGGGCTCCGGCTCCCCCGTGGGTGCGTAGTGTGGGGTGAGAGTGCTCGAAATCGCATTTCTTGCCGATTTTGGGCGTCCTTCACCCCATTTCGCGGGAGAATTGCGTCCCGCGTCGCGTACTGTCCCGGCCGCTCCCAGAAGGACCCCCGCCCGGCAGCGGCGGCACGCGGCCTTCGTGCGACGGGATGGCGCGGTGGCGCGAGCGAGACCGCCACGGCGGATCCCGGGCCGCCGGACTTCTTGAGAACGGTTCGCAAGACGCGCACCCGCAACCGTGTTTGAGCGTGAACATGGGCACCGTCGCGGTGGAAAACCGGCAAATCCTCGCTTCCACGGCTCCCTGGGCGGCCGGCGAACCTTAAGCTTCCGGCCCCGCGCGGCTTCCCCAAAGGGCTTTGTGCGCGCGCCCGCGCATCTCCCAGGCGATTTGGAGGACCGCCGTTGACCAAGCCGTTTGCCCTGGCCATTCTCGTCGCGCTCGCGGTGAGCGGTTGCTCGAGTTCCTCGGACACCTCGACCTCGAGCAGCAGTTCGGTCTCCTCGAGCACGCCTGCCGCTGTGGCCGCTGCCACCGGGGCCGCGCCGGCCGCCGGCGGCAAGGTGATCGGGGTCTCGATTCAAAACCGCGAGGCCCAGTTCTATCAGGACATGGAACGCGGGATGAAGACCGAGGCCGCCAAGTACGGCTACACGGTCAACGTCGTCGACGCCAGCCGCGACAACTCCAAACAGCAGTCTCAAGTGGAAGACTTCATCGCGCAGAAGGTCGCCGCCATCGTGCTGACACCGTACGACTCGCAGGCGATCGGGAGCGCGATCGTCGAGGCGAACAAGGCCAACATCCCGGTGTTCACGGCCGACATCGCCAACGCGTCGAGCCAGGGGACCGTCGTCTCCCATATCGCCTCCGACAACGTTCAGGGCGGAGCCCAGGCCGGGAAGCTGATGTGCGCGGCGCTGGGCGGCAAGGGCACCGTGGCGATCATCGACGAGCCCGAGGTCACGAGCGTGCAAGACCGCGTGAAGGGCTTCAAATCGGCCCTCTCGGCGAACTGCCCGAACGTCAAGATCGTCGCCGACATCGACGGCGGTGGCGAACGCGCCAAAGCGAGCGCCGCGACCGACGACATCCTGCAGAGCCACAAGGGGCTCTCGGGCATCTTCGGCATCAACGACGACTCGGCGCTGGGGGCCAGCAAATCGGTCGCGGCCGCAGGCTTGACGGGCAAGGTCGCGATCGTCGGGTACGACGCCGTCCCGGAGGCGCGCACCGCGATCAAGAACGGGCAGATGTACGGCGATGCGATCCAGCACCCCGACCAGATCGGCGTGAAGACGATCGACGCGATCCACGATTACTTCGCGGGTAAAACGCCGCCCGCCAAGATCGCGGTCGTCGTTGGCACGTACACCAAAGCCGACGCGAAGTAGCGCTTGACCGGGACGCCGGCCGCTGGAGCGCCGCTGCTGGAAATGCGCGGCATCGTCAAGACGTTCCCCGGCGTGCGCGCCCTCGACGGGGTCAACTTCGCGGTTCGCGCCGGCGAAGTGCACGCGCTCGTCGGCGAGAACGGCGCCGGCAAGTCGACCTTGATGAAGATCCTCTCCGGCGCGTATCGGGCAGACGCCGGCGAGATCCTGATCGAAGGCGCACCGGTGACGATCGACGGCCCACGCGCCGCCGAGGCGCTGGGGATCGGCATGATCTATCAGGAGTTCAACCTCGTCCCCGACTTGGGGCCGCTCGACAACATTCTGCTCGGCATCGAGCCCGTTCGCGGGCTCTTCCTCGATCGCAAAGCCGCCGTCGCGAAGGCGGCCGGCGTGCTGGCGCAGTTGGGGATCGACTTCCCGCTCGGCGTGCGGACGCGCCGGCTCGCCGTCGCTCAACAGCAGATGGTCGAGATCGCGAAGGCGCTCGTGCGCCGCGCACGCCTGATCGTGATGGACGAACCCACGGCCGCGCTGACCGAACGCGAAACCGACAGCCTGTTCGCGGCGATCGCCGGCCTCAAGGCATCGGGCGTCGCGATCGTCTACATCTCGCACCGGCTCGAAGAGCTGCCGCGTATCGCCGACACGATCACCGTCTTGCGCGACGGCCGGGCGATCGAGACCCGTCCGCTCGCGGAGATGCCGCGCGACGTGATGATCGGCTTGATGGTCGGGCGGTCGCTCGAAGCGCAGTTCCCCGACCTGCCCGCGGTGGCCGCCGATGCGCCGGTGCGGCTCGCGGTGCGCGATTTGGGCCGGCCGCCCGTCCACGGCGTGACGTTCAGCGTCCGGTCCGGCGAGATCGTGGGCCTCGCCGGGCTCGTCGGCGCCGGCCGCACCGAGATCGTGCGGGCGATCGCGGGGGCCGACCGGCGCACGTCCGGTCAGGTGTCGATCGACGGCGTGGCGGCCGAGATCGGCTCGCCGCGCGCCGGCATCGCGGCCGGCATCGCCTTGATCACCGAGGACCGCAAGGGGCAAGGTCTCGTGCTCGGCATGACGGTGCGCGAGAACACGACGCTCGCCCATCTCGAACGCGTGACCGACGCCGGGCTCTTCGTCGACCGGCGCAAGGAGACGACGCTGACCGGTGAGGAGATCGCGGCATTGCGCATCCGCACGCCGAGCGCCGAGCAGGCCGTCAAGAATCTCTCCGGGGGCAATCAGCAGAAGGTCGTGCTCGCGAAGTGGCTGATCGGCAACGCGAAGATCTTCCTGTTCGACGAACCGACGCGCGGCATCGACGTCGGCGCGAAGGCGGAGATCTACGCGTTGATGGTCGAACTCGCGCGCAATGGGGCCGCAATCGTGATGGTGTCGAGCGAACTTCCCGAAGTGCTCGGCATGTCGCATCGCATCCTCGTCGTTCGCGACGGTACGATCGCAGCCGAGTTCACGCGCGCCGAAGCGACGCCCGACCGCGTCATCGCGGTCGCGGCCGGAGTCGCCGCGTAGTGGAAGCGTTGCGCGCGCAAGCTGACGCTGCGGGCGCCAAGCGCAGCCGTTCGGCGACGCGGCGCATGGCGGCGGTGATCGCGGGGCTGGCCGTCCTCGTGCTGGTCGTCAACGCGTTCACCGGCGGCAATTTCCTCAGCGTCACCAACGTGACCAACGTCCTGCGGCAGATCACGTACAACACGATCCTCGCCGTCGGGCAGACGTTCGTCATCATCACCGCGGGCATCGATCTCTCGATCGGTTCGCTCGTCGCGCTCACCGGCGTCGTGATGGCGCTGTTCGCCAACGCGATGCATTTCGACGGCCCGGCGCTGGTCGCGGCCACGCTCGCGGTCGGGCTCGCGGTCGGCGCGCTGGCCGGCTGGATCAACGCGATTCCAGTGGTGCGGCTCAACCTTCCGCCGTTCATCACGACGCTCGCGATGATGCAGATCGCACGCGGGCTGGCGTACAAGATCTCGCACGGCGAACCGGTTCCGGTGCAGAGCAGCGCGTTCAACGACACCGGCATCGGCTACGCGTTCTCCGGGCTGCTGTCGGCCGTGCATCTTCCCGGCATCCCGATCGCCGTCATCTGGATGGCGGTCGTCACGGTCGCGCTGGCGATCGTGTTGGGCCGTACCAAGTTCGGGCGGTACGTGTACGCGATCGGCGGAAACGAGGAAGCCGCGCGGCTCGCCGGCATCGACGTCGGCCGCGTCAAGACGCTCGTCTACGTCATCTCGGGGTGCTGCGCGGCGGTTGCCGGGCTGCTTTTGATGGCGCGCTTCTCCTCGGGGTCGCCGCAAACCGGGACCGGTTTCGAATTGCAGGCGATTGCCGCCGTCGTCGTCGGCGGGACGAGCTTGATGGGCGGGCGCGGCGTCATCGTCGGCACCTTCGTCGGTGCGCTCCTGATCGGCGTGCTCAACAACGTGATGAACCTGCTCAACATCGAGTCGTACACGCAGCAGATCGTGCTCGGCGTCGTCATCCTGCTCGCGGTCGTGATCGACGAGCTGCGCAAGCGCTTCTTCGCCCGCACCTAATGGTTGGCTTCGCGCTGCGGCGCTTGGCGCGCCGGAACCCGCGGCTTCTCGCTGCGGCGCTTGGCGCGCCAGAACCCGTCGCCCCGCGCTTCGCGCTTCCAGTCGACGGACCGAGAAACGCTCTCAGGCTCGGGGGCGACGTTGCGGTTCGAGAGGCCGGGGCGACGTGTGGTCGCGAAGGGGGCGCCATGAGTCGTTTGTCGTGGCTTTTGATGCTTCTCGTTTTGCCCGTTGCCGTGCTCGGCGGATGCGGTGGCGGCGGGACCTCCGGGACGCCTGTGGCGGTGCCTTCGAGCCTGCTTCCCACCCCGACTCCGGCCCCGACGACGACTCCCGTGCCGACGGCGACTCCGACGCTCTCGTCGCAAGAACTCTACGTCGAGAATTCGACCGTCTCGACCGTCAGTTTCTCGGTCTTCCCCTCGAACGCGAACGGCAACGTCGCGCCGAACCGCGTGATCAGCGGCGCGAGCGCCTCGACGTTCGGCTCGCTCTCCACCGGGACGCGGGCGGGGCTCGCCTTCCCGACCCCTGCTGCCGGCTCGTTCGGGACGATGGCGGTGGGCAACAGCGGGCAGATCGTCCAGTTCAACGCGCCGACCGGAAGCGGCTCGGTCGCCGTCACGCCCTCGAACACGATCACGAGCTCGGCGCTCCAAGGCGCGATTCCGGGACTGGCCTACGATAGCGCCGGCAATCTCTACGCGGTGACGTACAATCCGCTCACCGGCGGCGGGGCTGCGGTCGTCGTCTTCGGCGTCGGCGCGGGAGCGAACGCGACTCCCACCCGGGTGATCGCGGGAACGGCGGGCGTGCCGAACAATACGACCCTCGGCGCGCCGACGACGGGCGGAGGCGGCGGCAACGCCGATCCGCAAGCGATCGCCGTCGACGCGAAGGGGAACATCTACGTCGCCGAGTTTCCGCTCGGCGGAAACAACGCGCCCTCGATCGTCGTGTTCGCGACCGGCGCCAACGGGAACGTCGCGCCGACGCAGCTGATCCAGGGCTCGAACACCGGGCTTCCGGCAACTGCCGGGATCATGACCGGCATGGACATCGCGGTCGACGCCGGCCAGAACATCTACGTCGTGTACTCGACACCTTCGGCGAGCGGTATCCTCAAGTTCACTGCCGGCTCGACCGGTAACGTCGCCCCCGCGACGTCGTTGACGCAAGCGTCTTCGCCGTCGCTCAGCGGGACGTCGGGGATCGCGATGGACGTCAACCTCAACACGTACGTGACGAACCAGGCGACGTCGAGCCTGCAGTTCTACGGAGCCGCCGCGAGTTCGACGACGCCGCTCAGCACGGTCAGCGGCTTCAACACCACGATCTCCAACCCGCTCGCAGTCCGCTTCGGGCCGTAAGCGCGCCTTCGCGCGCTTACGGCTGGTTTGAAAGGCGGGTTTGAAAGGCGCTCCGAGCCTAGCTCTGCGCGCCCCCCACGCGTAGCGTGGGGCCCCCGGACGCCGGCGCGCTCGCTATGGTGCTCTTGCGGTTCATGCCCCCAGGGCGCGCCGAAGGATCTTGATTGATGTCGGGCTAGAAGTCCGAGGGCTGGAGGCCGGGGTTGAGTTTGAGGTTGCTGAAATCTTCTTGCTTGACGAGTTGGTCGTTGACGTAGCGGAGGCGGCGCACGGGGAGTGACGTTGTCGAAGAGAGATCGAGCACGTCGCGGGTGATGCCTTTGTCGGTCGTCGGATCGGCGACTTTGAGCGTTACTTGGTCGGTGGCGACGCCGTCGATCGTCGGGCCGGCGGCGTCGGTCAGGTCGCCTTTCGTCTTTTCGAAGTTGTTGAGGATATAACCGAAGACCGCGGTGTCCATCGTGTCGCCGCGCAGCGAGACGGCGCGACCGTCGGTCAGCGGGATCGTCAGCTTGATGCCGGAGAGGAACCCGCCCTGGTGGCCTTTGACCGTGTCGCCGCCGGTCCACACCGCGCCGCCACCCTTGCCGGGCCCCGCGACGATGTCGGTTTTGGCGTAGTGAGGCTTGAGGTAGGCGTAATTGTACGTGCGATCTTGGACGTCGGTCCCTTGCACTTCGTGCACTTTGATGACGACGGTATAGGAATCGACTTTGCTCCAGGCGTCGGCGAATTTGGCCAGCGCCGGGTCGTCGGCCGAGGCCGGGGCCGCGGCGCCCAGCAGTGAACCGGCGAACAACAGGCCCGCGCCCAGCCGCGCCATCGGGATGCGAAGATCGTTCATGTCAGCGGTCCGCTCCTACGGTGGCCGGCGCGCCGCCCTCTTCGGTGACGAAGAGCGTGCCGTGTTGTCCTTGTACGCCGATCAAGACGTCGCACTTCGCGTTGGACGCGATCTGCTCGATCGCCCGGCCGAGCGGCGCACCGGAATATTTGCCTTCGCGGTACGAGCCGAGCACGATCAAATGCGCGCCTTCATCGCGCGCGATCTCCAGCACCTTCTGACTGATTTGCCGGGCCGGCACGATCAGCGTGCGCAGGCTCGCGCCGTTGCGCAGTGCGATTGCATTGGCGGTCGCGAGCACGTCGAGCGCCTCGCGTTCGGCTTCGGCCGGCACCGCTTCGAGCGGTAGCACGAGCGGCATCTCGATCACGTACACCGCGAGCAGCTCGGCGCGCTCGCGGTGCGCCAAGCGAGCGGCCAGCACCATCATGTGCTCCGAATGGATTTCCTCGGAGAACACGACGACGATGCTGCCGACCATCTCGGTCAACGCCGCCTCGGCGCGCACCGCTTTGCGCTCGGCGCTCGACGCCGGCGGGTGCAGCATCCACCAGATCGTCCCGAAGATGGCGGCGACGACCGCGAGACCGCACAGCGCTCCGATCGGGTGCAGGGTGATGACGTTCACGGCAGCGCCCGCAAGCGCAGGTAATCGCGCACGCGCAATGCCCCCAGGCCGATCAGTGCGCCGCCGAAGATGACCGGAACGAGCGCGCTCCAGGTGGCGCCGGCTTTGGCGACGCCTTGGACGACGATCACGACGCCGAACGCGGCGAAGGCCAGCCCGAAGACCAGCTTGATGCGGACGTACGCGGCGGAGCGCGTCAGGCGCTTCACGGGGGCGGGGGGCCCGCAGCCGCAGCCGCCGCTTCGCGGCGCCGGCGCAAGTTGGCGAGGAATTCGTCCATCAACTCGAGCTCGCCGGCCTCCTTGAGAATCGTGATCTGCGCCTTCTCCCAGTCGTGCGGCTGCGACCTCCAAACGGGCAGCTTCTTGTGGTGGCGATAGAGCAGATACCCGATCAGTCCCAGGATCAGCCACGACGGCCCCGCGATGCGGCCGATCGCGTGGGTGAGCATCGTGAACGCGAGGATCGAGACGATGCCGATGAAGCCGATCACGGCGACGACCGGAAATTCGACCCGTTCGCCCTTCCAGCGCATCGGAATGTTCAGCGGCATCTTGAACTTGCGCGGACTGGCTGGGTCGTTGAGGCGCAGCGCGATCAAGGCGATGAACACGAACGAGTAGCTCGCAGCTGCTCCGAAGGCGTAGAGGTCGCCCAGGAACGTGATTCCGTCTTCGCCGTTGAGCACGCGCCCGTACCAGCCGCGCGCCGCGCTCGAGAGCGACGGAAGCGCCGCAAAGATCAATTCGAGCACCGCGATGCCGCAGAACGCGATGATCGAGACGGCCGGCGTGCGGAACCGCGGGTGCACCTTCTTGAACGCACTCGGCAACAGTTTGGCGGTGCTCATCGCGTACGCGATGCGCGAACTGCCGAACACGCCGGAGTTGCTCGAGATCAGGAGCAGGATCGCGCCCAGAACCGGCACGTACAAGCCGGCCAGCGCGCCGAAGTACGGGACGTTCGCCGCCAGCACCGCGACCGACTTGCCGTTGTTGTCGTTGTTGCCCAGGTACTGGAAGAACATCTGGACGTGCCCCGAGGCGTCGGCAGGCACCGGATGGGCCGGCACCATGCCGAGCGCCAGGTTCGAGTACGAGATCGCGAAGATCAAGATCGTCAGGATCAACCCGATCGAGGTGCGCGGGATGATCGAGGCCGGGCGCTGCGTCTCTTGCGCCGCCTGCGAGATCGACTCGAGCCCGACGAACGAGATGATCGCGAGCGACGTGCCCTCCATCAGCTTGTACGGCGTGGGCCACGCGACTTGCATCGTGTGGATCAGCACTTCGGGGTGGAACGCGAAGAAGAACCCGAAGAAGAGGATCGCCGTTTCGCTCAGCACGTCGAGCCCGCTGACGACCTCGTTGAACGCCGTGCTCTCGCGCACGCCCACCACGTTGAGCGTGGCGAGGCCGACGATCGCGAACAGCACCACCAGGAAGTGCACGACCGGATGGTCGCCGGTGACCAGGATCGGGATCAATTGGCTCAGGTAGTCGATGCAGCTCCAGGCGAACAGGACGATGTCGATCGTGAAGTCGAGCAGCACGGCCCAGCCGGCGATGAAGCCGAACACGTCGCCGAGGCCGCGCATGACGAAATACTGGCCGCCGCCCGCCACCGGATAGGTCGCCGCGAGTTCGGTGTAGGCCAAGCCGATGCACACGTACACCAGGCCCGCGAACAAGAAGGCGACGTTCGATGCCCCGGCCGCGGCGCCGAGCACGAGGCCCAGGCCGACGAAGATGTCCGCGCCGACGTCGGAGTAGCCCCATGAAAAGGAGCCCCACGGCGTTACGGCGCGCCGTAAGGAGGGTTCAGCGGTAGGAGGCACTGCTAGCTGTAGGTTACCCCGGCGCGCTGCAGCAGGTACAAGGCCCGCTCGCTTTCTTCAAGTTCAGCAAACATCCGACGCCCGCGCAGGATGGGGATGGATTCCGTGAGCACCGCTATCGCGTTCTCGACGTCGGAACGACCGGCACCTCCGGCCGCAACTTTTTGCAGCACCATATTGGCGAACTTGAAAGCGGTCTTCGCGTACTCGACTTCGTTCTTGGTGGCCATGAAGCCGTCGAGCGCAGTTCTATAGGCGTGGGCGGCGTCGGCCCATTGGCCGCGGCGGCCGGCGAGCATCGCCATCAGCACTTGGGCCTGGGCGTCGGAATTGATCTGATTGGGGCCCAGGAGGCGGCTGAGCGTCTCGCGGACCGTCGGGTCGGTATTGGCTCGCGATGGCGGGCGCTTGCTCGTTATCGGGACCGCCGCCGGGGGTTGGGCCTTTTCCGGCGGCCCCTCGCGGGGTTCGATCAGCGCACGCAACTCGGCGCCCACCTCGGCCGCCGAGGCGTAGCGCCGTTCGGGGTCTTTCTCGAGCAGGCGCATGATGATCCGTTCGAGCGGGTGCGGGATGCCGGGGTTGATGCTGCTCGGCGGGGCCGGCTGGTCGTTGACCTGGGAGAAGATGATCGCGACCAGATCGTCGTTGGGGTGCTTGAAGGGGACGGTGCCGGCGAAGATCTCGTACATGACGATGCCCACCGCGTAGAGATCGCTGCGGGCGTCGGCGGCTTTGCCGAGGAACCGCTCCGGCGCGATGTAGGCGATCGTTCCCACGATCTCGCCGGCCTGCGTCGCGTTCGACATCTCGGTGGTGCGGCGCGACAGCCCGAAGTCCATCACCTTGACGGTGCCGTCGCCCAGGATCATCACGTTGGTCGGCTTGATGTCCCGGTGCACGATGTCGTGGCTGTGCGCGTAGTGCAGGGCTTCCAGTAAGTCGATGAAGTAACGGACCGCCCGATGGGTGGTCATCTCCTCGACCGGTACGTCGCGCAGGGTGCGGCCTTCGACGAGCTCCATCACGATGAACGAGACGTCGTCGCTCTCGCCGGCATCGTACACGCCGACGATGTTTCGGTGGTTCAGCATCGCCATCGACTGCGCTTCGCGCAGGAAGCGCATGCGCACGTCGTCGGAGCGGTCGGTCAGGATCTTGATCGCGATCGCGCGCTCGAGCACGATGTCGGTGCCGCGGTAGACTTCCGCCATGCCGCCCTTGCCGATCATCGCGTCGACGCGATACCGCTTGGCCAAGACCTTGCCGATCAGGTTCGCCATCAGAAGGCGTTCCGGTGCAGCCGCACGCGTTCGCCGTCGAGGGTGACGACGTCGAAGCGCGCCGGCGCGCCGGGGGCGACGATCTGCAGGTAGTCGGCGGCGAGCGCCCGCAGCTTGCGCCGCTTGCGCGCGTCGACGCCCGCGAGCGCCGGGCCGAACGATCCGCTCGCGCGCGCCTTCACCTCGACGAACACGATCGTGCCGCCGTCGCGGCAGATTGCGTCGATTTCGCCCCCGGGCAGCCGCACGTTGCGCGCCACGACGTCGTACCCCGACCGCTGCAGCAGCGCGACGGCCGCATCCTCACCCTCCCGAGCCAGCTCGGCGCGGCGGCTCACTCGATTTCGAATCCGGGCAACGTCATCGCTTCGCGGACGCGCCAAAAGCCGCGGCGGTGTTGCTCGCATGGTCCGAACATCCTGAGAGCCTCGATGTGCTTGGGTGTGGCGTATCCCTTATGTTCGGCGAAACCGTATTGGGGGTGTAGGGCGTCGAGTTCGACGAGCAGCCCGTCGCGGTACACTTTCGCGACGATCGAGGCGGCGGCGACGGTCGCGCACTTGGCGTCGCCCTTGATGACGGGCTCTTGGGGTCCCGCGTGCGAGCGGATGCGGACGGCGTCGGTGATCAAGTATTCGGGCGGCACCGCGAGCGCCGCCAACGCCCGTTCCATCGCGAGGATGCTCGCCCAGTAGATGTTGAGCCGTTCGATCTCGGCGACGCTCGCGACGCCGACGCTCCACGCCGTGCAAGCGCCCTTGATCGTGTCGGCCAGCTCGCTGCGGATCTCGGGGCGGACTTTCTTCGAATCGTCGAGCCCTACGATCATCAGCGGACCGTTGGTGACGACGCACGCCGCCACGACCGGGCCGGCCAACGGCCCGCGGCCCACCTCGTCGATCCCGCCGACCAGGGTGAACCCCTGCGAGCGGGCCGCATCCTCGAAACGGTGCAGCCGCTGCAGGCGCCGCCGCTCGCGGATCCGGGCGTTGCGCTGCTTGCGGCGGGCGGCTTCGGCGGCGGCGCTCACCCGGCGGCCGCCGCCACGACCGGCGGCGCCTCCAGCGAGATACGCCCGAACGTTCCGTCGTTGAACTCGCGCAGGTAGGCCAGGGCCGCATTGTGGCGGTCGGGCTCGCCGCCGCGCACGCAGGAAGCCGCGCGCCGCCACGAACGCTTCGAACTCGGGCGCCCCCGATCTCACCCCGCCCGCGCGCAGCCACGCGCCGAACCGTTCGACGACTAGCTCCGGATCGAAGCGCTCGCGCGGGATCGCGCCGGTGAGGGCGAGCATCCACTGCGCCTGCGCGTTGGCGATTTTCGGCATCATTTGACCCGGCGTATCGAGCAACTCGAGATTGCCTCGCACTTTGAACCATTGCGGCGTGCGGGTGACCCCCGCCTTGTCGGCGACCTTCGCGGCCGATCGTCCGATCAGCCCGTTGATCAGCGCCGACTTGCCGGTGTTCGGCGCGCCGAGGACGACCGCCCGGATGCGCGCCTTCGGCGGGGCGACGGCGGCCAGCCGCGCCGCGACCGCGCGCGCGCCGTGGTGCTGCTTGGTCTCGACCGAGATCGCTTCGAGCCCCTCCGCCGCGTAGAACGCCAGCCAGCGGCGGGTGACCGCCGGATCGGCGAGATCGTCGTGCGAGAGCACCCGCAGCCGCACCTTGCGCGCCGCGAGGGCCGCCAGCGCCGGGTTGGCGCTGGTCTGCGGCAAGCGTCCGTCCACGACTTCGATCACGACATCGATGGCGGGCAGCAACGCACCGATGCGCCGCAGCGACTGGGCCATGTGGCCGGGAAACCACTGGATCACCGGGTCGGCGGCGGTCATAGTGCGCCGGCGCGCGAGATCGGCCACACCGCGAGCACGGCCTTGCCGATCACGTCGTCGCCGGGGACGAAGCCCCAGGCGCGCGAGTCGTCGCTGTTCGCGCGGTTGTCACCGAGCACGTAGTAGGCGTCAGCCGGCACGCGCACCGGGCCGAGCGTCTGGACGTCGCGATAGCGCACGTACGGCTCGGGCAGCGCCCGGTCGTCGACGTACACGACGCCGCCGCGAATCGCGACCGTCTCGCCCGGCAGCCCGATCACGCGCTTGAGATAGACGCTCGGCCCCGACCGTTCGTGGCGGAACGCGACGATGTCGCCGCGATGTATCGGCTCTAAACGAAACGCGATCGTGTTGATAAGCACGAACTCACCCGAATCGATACGCGGCTCCATCGAGAGCCCCGAAACTTGCGGTGCGCGCAGAAAAAATGCGACGCCGATGACCGCGAGCAGCATGATCTGCAGCACCACGCTCGCGATCGTCCGCCACCGCGTCGAGGCCAAAAGGCTCTGCGAGAGCACCGTGGAGCATTCGCCCCGCCGCAAATAGACTCCTGACCAACTCAGGCCCCAATCGTCACTGAAGCCGTCAGGCGTCGTCTGACGGCTTCAGTGCAGGATGTGGATGCGGTCGAGGGGCCAAAACACGACGAATGCGTGGCCGGTGAAGTGCGACGTCGGACCGTTCTCTTGCGCGAAGCCCCAGATGTGCGAGTCTTCGGAGTTGTTGCGATTGTCGCCCATCATGAAATAGTAGCCGGCGGGAATGCGGTCGGGAGCCTGCCATGCGGCCTTCGGTGGAACGTTGGAAACCGTCGGGTCGAGCGGCCGTCCGTCGACGATCACTTGGTAGTTCTTGATCTCCATCTCGTACGCCGGCTTGGCCATCTCATAGGGCTCGTTCAACGCGACGTCGTTGCGGTAGACGATCCCGTCGTGGATCCGCAGCTTGTCGCCGGGCAACCCGATGAGCCGCTTGATGAAGTCGTTGCTCGAGGGAATCGGCGGCTTGAAGACGATGATGTCTTCGTGGTGCGGCGGGCTGAAGCGGTACTCGAACTCGTTGACCAGCAGGACGTCGTGGATCAGCAGCGTCGGCTCCATCGAGCCCGACGGAATGTAGAAGGTCCGCACGACGAACGTGATCAGGAACAACGCGACTAGCCCGGCGACGATGAACGCGTCGAGGTACTCGCGCAACACATCGCGGATCGAGCGGCGCTGCTCGTAGGCGGTGGAAGCGGGCGTGCCGGGCTCGGTGGCGACCGGCGCCGGCGCCGTGGCGGCGGGCGCGAAGCTCAGCGCCACGCGGACGACGGCGAAAACGCAGATGAGGCCGAGAAGTTCGAGTGGAGTCACGGCAAAGGCGGCTTAGCTGCCGGCCTTTTTCTCTTTGATGCGCGCGGCTTTTCCGATCTTGTCGGAGAGATAGTAGAGCCGGCTGCGGCGCACGATGCCGCGCTTGCTCACTTCGATCTTCTCGACGCGCGGGCTGTGCAGCAAGAACGACTTCTCGACGCCGACCCCGTGGGAGACCCGGCGCACCGTGATCGTTTCGCCGCTGCCGCCACCCTTGCGGACGGTGACGACGCCTTCGAACATCTGCGTGCGCTCTTTGCCGCCCTCGACGACTTTGGAATAGACCTTCACCGTGTCGCCGGGACGAAAATCCGGGACGCTCGGCTTTTCCTGTTCCTTTTGGATCAGGTCGATGACGTTCATGATCTTTCTCTGTTACTGGGTTGGGCCGGCAAAGTTGCGCCACGGCCCGAACCGCCCGTCTGCGACGGCGGCGGACAACTCAGGGATTGTATCACGGCCCCCTCGCCGGCGCAACGTGCCCGGCGGTTCCCCGGCAGAGCCTTCACGGTTTCCTCGTCGCCGGCGGCCCGGCGCGCCGAGCGCCGCCTGGACTCTTCGCGCCGCCATTCGGCGATCCGGCCGTGGTCGCCGGAGAGCAGCACCTCGGGGACGGCGACCCCGCGGAAGCGCGGCGGCCGGGTGTAGGCGGGGTACTCGACTCCTTCGAGGGTGAATGTCTCTTCGTCGAGCGAGGCCGGATTGAGCGCCCCTTCGACGAGGCGGACGGTCGCGTCGACGATCGCCAAAGCCGCGATCTCGCCCCCCGTCAGGACGAAGGCCCCCAGCGATATCTCCTCGAGCGGGAAGAGCTCGCCCAACCGGGCGTCGATCCCCTCGTAGTGTCCGCACACGACGACGAGGCGGTCCAGCCGCGCGAAGCGTTCGGCGTCCGCTTGGGTCAACGGCGCTCCGGCGGGGGTCGTCAGCACGATCGCGCGGCGCTCGCCCGGCGGTGCCGGCGCGACGATCCCGTCGATGATGCGGGCCAGCGGCTCCACGCGCATCACCATCCCCGGGCCGCCGCCGTACGGGCGCGCGTCGGCGCGTTCGCCCGGCTCGAGCGCGTCGAGCACGTGGTGCAGCCGCACCTCGACGAGCCCGCGTTCCAGCGCTCGGCCGACGATCGAGAGCCCGACAAACGGAGCGAACATCTCCGGAAAAAGCGTGATAACATCGACGTGCAGCATGGAAACACAACGGTGTTCGACATCCGGAGCCTGATCGCCGGGTGGCGCAATCGCCCGGCCGGGCCGTTCGAACGAGCGGTCGTGGCGCTCGAGAGCGGCGACGTCGCGGGCGCGCTGCACGGATTCACCCGCGCGCTCGCCGATGCCGGGGACGACCGCGAGCGCCTGCGCGCCCTCAACAAGCGCGGGGTGGCGCACGTGCGGGGGGGCGATCGTCCCGCCGCCTTGTCCGACTTCACGGCCGCGCTCGAGATCGACCCGCGCTATGCTCCCGCGGTGACGAACGTCGGCAACCTGCTGTTCGAGGAAGGCGTGCTCGACGATGCGATCGCGCACTTCGAAGCGGCGATCCGCTACGACGAGAAGTACGCGACCGCGCACTTGAACCTCGCGGTGGCGCTGCGGCAGACGGGCCGGCGCGGGGAAGCCGTGCGCCACTTGCGGATCGCCCAGCGAGTCGAAAGCCGGCAGCTTTTCCGGCGCGCTCTCAAACCGGGCAACCAAGCTGCCGAATAAGACGGAGCAATGGAAGATCAGGTCGTCCTGAGTACCGAGCTGCTCGCCGTCATGCGCCGGGCGGTCGACCTCGCGATCGCCGATCGCGCGGCGCTCGTCGATCCACGCCACATCCTGTTGGCGCTATTCGACGATGCGTCGGTGGCCGAAGGTTTCGTGGGGCTCCTCGATCGCGCGACCGTCGAGCAGTCGCTGCACGCGCCCCGCCGCCCGCCGGCCCCGCCGGCCGGCGAGGAAGAGCCGGACGCCGGCACGCCCGAGCTACCGGCGGCACCCCCGGACGACTACGACACGCTCGCGTTTCGCACGAGCGACGGCTCGCGCTCGCGCTGGCTCGATCCCAATGCCTATCACGTTTTTTTGGAGGGCGCGCGGCGCAGCGAGAAGGGGCCGTACCTGCCCAAGCAGCTCGCGTACGGCTACGTCGCGGAAGCGACGCGCGACAAGGAACTGCTCGCGACCTTGGGCTCCGATCCACAAGCCGTGACGGCCGCAGTGTACGCCCTTTAGGTAGCGTTCTTGGGGATCGTCCCGATCGCGTCGGTGTGCGTGATCTCTTCGAGGTATTCGAACAGCTGCGGCAGCGTGATCTTCTCGAGCGCGTTGCGCTGCTTTTGTCCGTCGCCCTCGTCGCCTTCATCACGCAGGTAGCATCGCGATTCGACGCCGCCCGGTGCTTCGCTCAAGAACGAAACCGCGAAACCCTTGCCGAGCGTCTCGTCGTAGATGCGCATCGCGGCCGGGTTGAGAATTTCGATCGAGTGCGCGGGATTGTGCGCGTCGAAGATCGTGATCGTCAGATAGTCGCGATTGACGATCTCGATCGTTCCGATCACGAAGGTGTTCTTGGTGGAAAAGAATTCGTGCCCGCGTTTGTTGCGGCTCGATACTTCATAGAACACGCGGTGCGCGACGAACCGGTTGAGAATCTTCCGGAGGGTCGCGATCGACGCGAGCGTCTCGGTTCGGTTACCGCGGGTATAGATGATCTTCAACCGGCGTAACCAGCCTTTGCGATGAAGTTGCGTTCGGGCGGGCTGCCTGCCGCGCCCGCGAATTCGCGGACGGGTCCTGTTGCACGGACCGCAGAAGAAGCCCTGCCGTTATGCTTTCCGTCCCTGACATGGCCATCGTCGGAGCCCTCGCCCTCATGCTGTTCGGTCCCGAGCAGCTCCCTAAGGTCGTGCGCAAGGTCGGCCACGTGATGCGCGACGTGCAGAACACGTCGCAGTCGTTCATCCGCGAGATGGAGCGGGCGGCCGACGATCACGAGGTGCCCCACGCCAACGGCGCGAGCAACGGCACGAGCTACAGCCCGCCGTCGTACGAAGCCCCCGCCTACACGCCGCCGCCCTACGAGCCGTACGTCCCCCCAGCCTACGAGCCGTGGCCGCAACCAGGCGAGCCGAAGCTCTCCACCGCCGACGAGTACGGGATCCCGGACTCGCGGGTTTAGCCCCGCGGCCGCCTTCTAAATATTAAAGTTCTGGCGGATCTCGGCGATGCGGGTTTCGACGACCGCCCGGACCTGCTTGTGCAGCTTGTCCTTCTGGTCCTCGGGCAGGCGCTGGTAGACGAGATAGCCGGCGGCTGAGAGCAGACCGCCCAAGACCCCGACAAGCACGGTCTTGCCTGCATCCGAGGAGCCTTGCGGCTCGCCTTCCGCGGGCGGATGCAGTTCGCCGGTCGTCGAGTTGTATGAATCCGTCATGGTCTGGTCAGTTCTCCGTAGGATGCAAGGTCACTGGGATCATCCGGCTTCGGTCTCGGTCTCGCGGACTACTTGTACGTGCGCCGGATATTGCCGCGAAATCTGGGTCACTGCGAGCTCCGCGGTCGCGACGATCGCTTGGACGTCGGGCCGTTCGCGCACCTCGGCCGGCCAACGCAGCGCCAGCCGGCCGGCCGACTTGTCCGCCTCGGGGGCCACGCGGGCGTGCTCTTCGAGCCCGAGCCACGCCGCTTGCAGAATCGCCGAGACGGCCGCACAGACGATATCTTCCCCGGAATCGGCCCACCCGGCATGGCCGTCGGCAAAAAAGAGGACAGCCGCTCGCGACCGTCCCTGCGAAAATGCACCGTCAGCATGACCTGACTCGAGGCTTCCCGAGCGCGCCGGCCCCTGCGGGCCGCTGCACCTACGAAGGAAGCTCGATCTTCGTGATCTTGACTTCGGCGAACCGCTGGCGGTGGCCGACCAGCTTGCGCACGCGCTTCTTGGGCTTGTACTTGAAGACCAGGATCTTCTTGTCTTTCTTCTGGCCGACGACGGTCCCGGTCACTTTCGCGCCCTCGATCGAGGGGTTGCCGATCGCCGCCACGGCGTTCTCGCCGCTCGCGATGAGGACCCGGTCGAAGATCACGTCGGAGCCGACCTCGACGTCGACGAGGTCGGTGCGGATGATGTCACCCTCGGAGACGACGAATTGACGCCCCCCGGTCTCAATGATCGCGTACATAACTGCGGAATCATAGCACCCGTCCGGACGGGTGTCAATTTGCCCCCCGTCGGTCAAGTGCAAAGAATGATGCCTGGGCTGCCCCTCTGCGCGGCGACGTTAGGGCGCGACGGCGAGCGGTGCCCAGATGCTCCCGACGTGGTCGAGCTCGTCGAGCCCGCGCAGCGCGCGGTTGAGTTGCGCCGCCCGGTCTTCGCCCAGCGCCGGCGCCGTGAGCTTGGCGAACTTCTGATCGAGTTCGGCGGGGCTCATCGGGGTGCTCGGAGTGCCTTTGAAGTCGTCGCGGTCGGTATGCAGCGTCCGCCCGTCGTGCAGCACGACGGTCAGCCCCGTGTCCGTATCGTTCTTCGAGGTCGCAATTCGCTCGTTGAGGCGCAGGGTGACGCGGGCGGCGAGATTGCGAATCGCCGGGTCACGATGGGGATCGTCGAGGAACGAGCGGGGATCGTTCGGATCGCGATAGGCTGCGATTGCGAGGCATACCGGCACGCTGTACTGCGCCGTCGCAATGTCGTTGGGTTCCGCGTTGGCGTGATGGCTGAGCACTTTTTCGTTGGTCGCGAGCTCGATCGCCGCGATGTCTGCGCCGCTGAAGGAGTACGCTGACTGCAGGTCTTCGAGCGCTTGCACCGGGTTGTGCGCGGTGATGTGCGCGGAATACCGTTTGGTGCACAACCGCTCGGTCTCCCATTCCGTGCCCAGCCCGGCGGTCAGTTTGTCCATGTGTGGATCGCGCGTGAAGACGTCGAAGAATCCGAACCGCCCTTCGAGCACGACGTCGGGACCGGTGAACCCGTCTTGCGCCAAGCGCGCCGCGAGCACGCCGCCCTCGGCCGCCCGCCCCATGTGCAGGCGCTTGACCATCCCGCCGTTCCCGGCTTTGACGAACGCCAAGATCCCCGAACACAAGGACGCCGCGATGCCGAGCGCGTTCGTCATCGCCGTCGCGTCGAGCTCGAGCAGGCGCCCCGCGACGACCGTCGCGCCGAGCGTGCCGGTGAGTCCCGGCGAATGGAATCCGATCTGCTCCGCCGTGTTGTGCGCCGCGACGCCGATGCGCGACATCACTTCGATGCCCGCGACGACGGCCGTCAGCACGTCGCGTCCGCTCGCGTCGAGTTCTTCCCCGATGGCGAAGGCCGCGGGGACCAGCGTGCCGCCCGGATGGACGCCGGCGCTGGGGCGCCGCAAGTTGTCGAGCTCGAACGCGTGCGAGAGCGCGCCGTTGGCGAGCGCGGCATAGGGCGCGTGGACGCGATGGCCGGTGCCGAAGATCGTCGAGGTGCCGCCCGAGCCGTAGCGGAGCGCGTAGTCGATCAGCATCCGGCTCCAGGGCAGGCCGGCGCCGAAGATCGCGACCCCGACGGTATCCAAGATTCCGTCCGTGGCCACGCGGCGGACGTGCGCGGGAATGTCGTCACTCGAGAGATCGACCGCGAAAGCCGCGAGCCGTTGGGTCGGCGAACTCATGCGGGGAGCTTCGGCGATGCGCTCGGGCAGCCTGTGCGGCGCGGGGCGCGGTGCGATCCCGCGCCGGCCGGAACCCGCCTTAGGCGGCGGCGACGCCGACGGCGGGGCCGTCCTGGAGGCGCAGCGTCAGACACTTCGCCGAGCCGCCGGCCTTGATGAACTCCGAGAGGTCGGTGCAAAACACGCGGTATCCGGCCGCGTGCAGGCGCTCGCGCAGGCCGCGCGACGCGTCGTGCATGACGACCGCGTCGCCGAGTTCGACCGCGTTGCAGGCGAGCGCGAGGGCGTCGTCCACGCCGACTTCGATCAGGTACTCGGGCTCGACGACCCGGCGCAACAGTTGCTGCGCGTGGCTGGAGAAGGCGTCCATGTAGGCCATCACGTGGCCGCTGGCGAGCGGACACAAGGCGACGTCGAGGTGGTAGAAGCGTTCGTCGACGAGCAGCAGCGGGACGACGCGCGCGCCGACGAGGTCTTGCAACTGCGTGACCGCGCTGCGCTCGCTGCGCCATCCGTAGCCGGCATAAACCTGCGGCCGGACCCGGTCGAACAGCGCGTCGCCCGCCCCTTCGAAGTAGGTCTGCTGAAGGTACGTCGTGGCGAATCCGGCCTTCGCCAGCCAACTGCGATAGAGCCCCTGCTCCTTGCGCCGCTGCGGGTGGCGAAAGCTGCTCATCACGGCCAGATTTCCCGTGATCAGGGCGGCGTTGGCGGTGAACACCAGGTCGGGGACGTCGGCGGCCGCTTCGAGGCATTCGACCGTGACGTCGCCGGCAACCCCGAGGGTCTCGACCAGCCGGTCCCATTGCCGCTGCGCGTCCGGCGCCGAATACCCGACGTTGCGCGACATCCAGGGATTGATGTCGTACGCGACCGAGTAGAATTTGGGCGGGCACATGAGGAGCCGGGTAGCCATGGCTCCTAGTGTAACGGCTGCCGCCCGGGAAGGCATTGTGTAATCGCTCAACGCTGCTCGCGCACGGTTGGCCGCGCGGATTGCGCGGGGCCACGAGCGAAGCACGAGCCATGGACAACGAGCTGGACGAAGACACCCCCGAACCCTTGCACACGATCGCCGACAACGATCCGCCGCTCTCGGCGCGTGAAGCCGACGCGATGGGCTTTCAACGGCCGCGCGCATTCGGCGACGTGAAGCCGATCGACGAAGTGGTCTACGGTGAAGCCGACGGTTTCGAGAACGAAGACCAGGCCGATGCGAACCACGCCGAGCCGGGCGAGCATTTATAGCGCTGCGCGCTCGGCGCAGTCGACAACATGAACGTATGGGGATCGCTCTGTTTGAGGGGCTGACCGAGCGCTTGACGCAAGCTTTCTTCGGTGGCATACTACCGCACATGATCCGCTTCGCGCTGCCGCGACCCCGTCACGCACCCGTGCTCTGCGCACTGGGCCTGCGGGCGCGCGTGTCGAGCGAAGCTCGAACGCGAGGGATTCGCTAAAGCGAACCTCCAGATCGCAGACCACGGGCGCGCCGGACATCCGGCGCGCTTTTGTTTTGTCCTCATTGCCGGAGAACGAGAGATGCAATCGACCTTGACCGTGCGCGAATGCCGCGCCGACGAACTGGATGCGTTCGTCGACAACTACCATCGCATGTGGAGCGCGATCGGGGGCGTCGCCTTCGAACCCGATTGGCGCGTGCGCACGTACGCGTTCGTGCACGAAGCTCGTGAACGCCGCGCGTTTCGCGCCTTCGTCGCCGAAGCCGGTGGCCGGCTCGTAGGTTCGGCCGGCGGACAACTCCACGATCACAGCATCACGCCCAACGTGCGCAAGCCGTGGGACAAGCGCATCGGGTACGTGTGGGGCGTCTACGTCGATCCCGGCTACCGCGGCCACGGCCTCGCGCGCATGTTGATGGAGGCGCTGCTCGCCTATTTCCGCGAGCTCGACTGCACGCACGTGCGCTTGCACGCGTCGGCCTTGGGCCGCCCGGTGTACGAGCGGTTGGGCTTCACGCCGACCAACGAGATGCAGCTGACGCTGCGGTGACGATTACGGCTGGGCCGGCGTGGCGACGTCGACGTACACGTCGTCGCCGTCGACGCGCACGCGGTACGTCGGCACCGGCAGGATCGCCGGCAGCGTCAGCGCCGCGCCGGTACGCACGTCGAAGTATGCTCCGTGGCGCGGACACATGATGCGGCATTCTTCGAGCTCGCCTTGATCGAGTTCGCCGCCGTCGTGCGTGCACACGTCTTCGATCGCGTAGATCTCGCCGTCGCAATTGCACAGCAGCACGGCGACGAGGCCGACGTCGACTTTCTTCGTCGTGCCCGGAGCGATGTCGGTTACCCGTGCCACGGGAGCGTTGTTCGCGTTCATCGCGTCAGCCTTCGACGCGCGCGATCGCCCGTTACTGCAACGCGGGCTTGGACGGCAGGGAAGCCGCGTAAGCGGCCGCCGCGATCATCTCGGCCGGCGTCATGTGCGCGACCTCGGCGCGCATGGGCGCGCACGCTGCGTCGCGCCGCGCGCCGATGCTGAACCCGTAGAGCTGGCGGAACAGCGCGGTCGGGGAGCGGCCCGCGAGCGGCGGAGCGATCGGCGTTCCTTGCAGCGCCGGTCCATGGCACGCCGTGCACGAGACGATCCCCGCGCCTCCGCCCGACTCGGCTAGTTTGCGCCCGGCGGCGAGCGAGCCCGGCGGAACGTATGCGGTGTACGCGACCGTATCGTCGCGGAGATCGAAACGATTGAAATCGACCGGCATCTCGATGATGCGCTGCCCCAAGGCGACGGGCTTTCCGGAAGCCGCGCGCCGGTACACGTATCCGTCGGCGGCGAACGGCGGGACCGTCGCGCTTTCGACCACGTGGGTGCGCGCCACGTAGGTCAAGCGCGAGAAGTAGCCGGCGGCGCTAACGATCTCCGCCGGAGTCAGCGCGTGCGCGGATCGATACATCCCCGCGAGCGGCGCCCATGCCGGCCGCGCCGGAGTGCGGGAACCGCTCTGCATCTCGCCGAGCTGGGCCTTGATGTAGGCCGCGGGCAGGCCGGCCAGGGTGAAGTTTTCCGGCCTTCCGGCGCCGGTCGGCAAGTGACAGTATCCGCACGCCATGACGCCGGGCGCGTGGCCGGCCGCGACGATGGACGGCATCGCGGGGTGTTGTTGCGGCCACCAGTCGACCGCCACGAATCCGCTGTCGAGTTGCGCGCGCGTGTAGCGGGCGCTGCTTCCGGGCAGCGTGACGACGGCGTTCGGGTTCGGGGTCGCGGATTCGGCCGGCGGGACCGGATACGCCCAATCGAACGCCGGCACGACCGCGGCCGCAGCAGTGACGGTGCATACCGCCGCTGCAAAGGCAGTCGCGCACCAAAATGCCGCCAGGAATGACTGCCGTCGATGCATGCGCAAGCGCATTCAACCGAGGGGCAGCCGCTCCTTGCCGCTTACCGGTGGACGGTCGCGATCAGCCGACCGCGCCTTCCATTTCCATCTTGACGAGGCGGTTGAGTTCGACTGCGTATTCCATCGGGAGCTCCTTGACGAAGAAGTCGAAGAACCCGTTGACGATCATCGCGGTCGCGTCGGCTTCCGAGAGCCCGCGGCTCATCGCGTAGAACAGCTGCTCTTCGCCGATCTTCGACACGCTCGCTTCGTGTTCGACGATCGAGTTCTGCTCGTGGATCTTCATCGTCGGCTTGGTGTCGCTCGACGACTCGGCGTCCATGATCATCGCGTCGCATTTGACACGGGTCTTGGAGCCGGTCGCGCCGGGGAAGATCTCGACCAGCCCGCGGTACGTCGTCTTGCCGCCGTGCGCGGTCACCGACTTGTTCGTGACCATCGAGGTCGTGTTCTTGGCCGCGTGGATGATCTTCGCGCCCGCGTCTTGATGCTGGCCTTCGCCGGCGAACGCCATCGAGAGGATCTCGCCGCGCGCGCCCTCGCCCATCAGGTAGATCGCCGGATACTTCATCGTCAGGCGCGAGCCGATGTTGCCGTCGACCCACTCGACGGTCGCGTTCTTGTGCGCGACCGCGCGTTTGGTGACGAGATTGAAGATGTTGCGGTACCAGTTCTGAATCGTCGTGTAGCGGATCGACGCGCCTTCCATCGCGATCAGTTCGACGACGGCGCTGTGCAGCGACGCGGTCGAAAATTGCGGCGCGGTGCAGCCCTCGATGTAGTGAACCTTCGAGCCTTTGTCGGCGATGATCAGGGTGCGCTCGAACTGGCCCATGTTCTCGGTGTTGATCCGGAAGTAGGCCTGGAGGGGCGTCTTGACCTCGACCCCCGGCGGCACGTAGACGAACGAACCGCCCGACCACACGGCCGAGTTGAGCGCGGCGAACTTGTTGTCGCCCGGCGGAATGACGGTCGCGAAGTACTTCTTGACGATGTCGGGATGCTCGCGCAGCGCCGTATCCATGTCGCAGAAGAGGACGCCGAGCTCCTCGAGGTCCTTGCGAACCGAGTGGTAGACCACTTCCGACTCGTACTGCGCCGAGACGCCGGAGAGAAACTTGCGCTCCGCCTCGGGGATGCCGAGCCGGTCGAACGTGCGCTTGATGTCGTCGGGGACGTCGTCCCACGAGCGCTCGGTTCCCTCGCTCGACTTGACGAAGTAGTGGATGTCGTCGAAGTTGATCTCGTTGAGCAGGGCGGTGTCGCCCCACGTGGGCATCGGCTTGGAAAGGAAGATGTCCAGCGCCTTGAGCCGGAAGGCCCGCATCCACGCCGGTTCGTCCTTCATCGAAGAGATGCGCTCGACGATCTCGCGCGTCAGCCCCTTGCCCGACTTGAAGACGTAGTTCTCTTCAGAGTCGTGGAAGCCGTGGCGATAATCCTCGATCAATTCACCGGGCGCAGTCTTCAACTCAGTCGCCATCAGGTATACCGTCTTTCCAATTATGAGTCCGTGCCGCCCCACCGTACCCTCCGGCAGGGCGTTAGTCAAGATATTCAAGAGAATTCTTCATTATCTCGGCGAGTCCTGGCTGACTTCGGCCCTAATCGCGCCTGGCCCGCCCCGGACAAAAGCGGCAAGGGCAAGGCGGCTCTTGAGCGTGCCCCCGGGGAATCGAGCTCTCGCCACCCTTGGTGAGCGCGCGTGCGTCTGGGGGCTCCACGCCCTGGAGGGCGTGGGGGGCGCGCAGGGCTAGGCCCGGAGCGCCTTTCAACCCGCCCGATCTTAACCTTCCTCTGTAGCCGCAACACTTTACATACGAGCATGCAGGGGGTATTATGGGGTCCGGAATTGGGGTCGGCCGGCGCCACGGTGCCGGCCGAACTCATTCGAAGGGGGACGGCGCGCCCTACGCGCCATCGCGGCGGACCGTACGCATGTTAAGGGAGCATGCCTGCAGAGAGTACGCCGATAGGTCAGCGACGATCGGGCACCGTCCGACGACGACTGACGAGCCTGGAGGTGGGATTTCCCAACCAAAAACCAAGGAGACTGAAAAAAAATTGAAAGCACTCGGAACGCATATCGTCTGCGAGCTTTCGGGGTGTAACGCAGAGGCCCTGACCGACGTCGAAAGCGTCCAGGCCATGATGGTCGCTGCGGCCAAAGAAGCGAAAGCTCACGTGATGGAGGTGGCATTCCACCGCTTCCAGCCACACGGTGTGTCAGGCGTGGTGGTGATCGCGGAGTCACATCTGTCGATTCACACGTGGCCCGAGACCGGTTACGCCGCAATGGATTTCTACACGTGCGGCGACCACACGAACCCCTGGGCAGCCTGCGAGTACGCGGCCAAGCAACTGGGCGCGAAAAGCATGCTCACGACTGAGGTCAAACGAGGAATCGAATCGGGCAGCGGCCGTTTCACGCACGTCGTGACGACCGAGAACGAAGAGAGCCTCGTCCGCAAGACCGCATAGACGTAGCCCGCTGGGTCTCCCTTCCGGAATTGCTCCGGAATCCAGTCGGTCCTTGGTTTGGCTCAAACGGCCCGCGCATCGCGCGGGCCGTTCGATTTGGCGTGGCCGCGGCACGCCGCAAAGGCCGCCTGCCCGCGCGCGCCAAAGTCGGCTCCCATGCCCAAGACCGAGCACTGGCAATGGTACGTCGAAGAATTCTCGCCGGCCGAACGGCACCAGCACGCGATCGAAGAAGTCTACTTCGCCGGCAGGACCGCCTTTCAAGCGGTCGCGGTGCTGCGCACGGCGGCGTTCGGCAAGATGTTGGTGATCGACGGCGACACGCAGAGTTCGCAGGCGGACGAGAAGATCTACCATGAAACCCTCGTCCATCCGGCGCTGGCCGCGTGCGTCAAGCGCGACGAAGTGCTGATCTTGGGCGGCGGGGAAGGCGCGACGCTGCGTGAAGTGCTTCGCGCCCCGAGCGTGCGGCGCGCGACGATGGTCGACATCGACGGCGAAGTCGTCGACCTCTGCAAGCGCTACTTGCCGGAGTGGTCGGCCGGCGCGTTCGACGATCCGCGCGCCCGCGTGATCGTCGGCGACGCGCTCGCGTTCCTGCGGGACGATCCGACCTTCTACGATGCGATCGTCTCCGACCTGACCGAGCCGCTGCCGGATTCGCCCTCGCACGTCCTGTTCACCGACGCGGTGTTCCGCGACATCAAGGCGCGGCTCGTGCCCGGCGGCGTGTACGTGCTCCAAGCCAGCACGGCCGGCTTTCACAACATGGCCCTGCACGCGAAGATGGCGCGCACGCTGCGGCGCTACTTCGTGCACGTCAGCTCGTTCTACACCCACGTCCCGGCGTTCGACAACGATTGGGCGTTCATCGCGTGCAGCGACGTGGTCGACGTCGCGGAGTTGGCGCCCAAAGCGATCGACAACTACCTGAGCGCCCTCTCCGGTGAGAGCTACTTCTACGACGCGCAAACGCACCAGCGGCTCTTCGCGCTGCCGCTGTACCTGCGCCGCGAACTCGCCAAGGCGGGCGACGTTTTCCCTTGATGGTGCGACTTTTCTCGCAACCGTGGGGCGAGCGGTATCCGCTCAATTGCCGGTCCCGTCCAATGGTTCGGGGACCGCGTGACGAAACTGGAGCGCTATGAGCATCGATACCCGGGCCGCGATCCACGAATGGGACAAGCAACGCGCCAACTTCGTCGAGTTGCTCGACCTCAAGCTCGAGTCGGTCGGCAAAGGCACGGCGGTCATGCGCATGCCGTATCGTTCGCAGGTGACCAACGGCACCGGCGCGATCCACGGCGGCGCGATCGTCAGTCTCTGCGACACGTCGTTCTACATCGCGCTGGCAACGATCTACGGCACCGATCAGGAGACGACGACCGCCGCGCTCGCGTGCAATTTTCTCGCGCCGGCCAAACCGCCGCACGACTTGGTCGCGACCGCCGAGGTGCTCAAAGCCGGCCGCCGGATCGTCTACGGCGAGGTGAAGGTGATGAGCGGGGAGCGGATGGTCGCGCACGCAACGCTGAACTTCCTCAACAGCAATCGCGAAGAAAAGCCGCCCAAATCATGACCGCGGCCGCTTCGACCCTCAAGCGAACGCCGCTCTACGACGCGCACGTTTCGCTCGGCGCGCGCCTCGTGCCGTTCGGCGGCTACGAGATGCCCGTGCAATACGCCGGGATCTTGAAAGAACACGACGCCGTGCGACACCGCGCCGGGCTCTTCGACCTCTCGCACATGGGGCAGTTCGAATTGCTCGGCGACCATGTCGGCGAGTGGGCCGACGCCCTGACCGTCAACCACGTCGCGACCATGAAACCCGGCGCGGCCCGCTACAACATCTTCACGAACTCCCACGGCGGCGCCCACGACGACGTGATCTTCTACCGCCTCGACGACCGCTTCTTGCTGGTCGTCAACGCTGCCAACGCCGACAAGATGTGGGCCCTCGTCCACGGTGAGAAAGTGGCGGGCGTCGAGCCGGTCGATCACCGCGGCGACAGCGCGCTGATCGCGATTCAAGGACCGCGCGCGCTCGCGATCCTCACCCCCTTCGCCGATGTCGACCTGGCGGCGATGAAGTACTATTCGTGCAAAGCCGGCACCGTCTGCGGGCGCTTCTGCGTCGTCGCCCGCACCGGCTACACCGGCGAGGACGGCTTCGAACTCTTCTTGGGCGCCCACGACGCGCCGTTCGTCTGGGAGACGCTGCTGGCCCGCGGTGCCGAAGAAGGCCTCGAGCCGTGCGGGCTGGGCGCGCGCGACGTGTTACGGCTCGAAGCGGGGATGCCGCTGTACGGCAACGAGCTCTCCGAGGAGATCACCCCGCTCGCGGCCGGGCTGGCCTGGGCGGTCAAGTTCTCCAAGCCGCATTTCACCGGCAAACTGAACCTCGAGTCACAGCGCGACCTCGACGACTACCACCGCATCGCAGGCCTGATGATGGACGGCAAGGTGCCGGCCCGCAGCGGCTACCGCGTCTTCGTTGACGGCGAGGACGTCGGCGAAGTGCGCAGCGGCTCGGTTGCGCCCTCGCTCGGCGGCCGGAACGTCGCAACCGTTCTGGTCGACAAGCACGTTACGGAACCCGGAACTGCCGTAACCGTCGAAGTAAGGGGTTCCCATCAACCGGCCCACATCGTCGCGATGCCCTTCTACAAGCGCGACCGGTAACGACCACACGGAGAAACGGCTTTGACACAACCGCAAGACTTGCTCTACAGCAAAGAGCACGAATGGGTGAAGTTCGACGGCGACGTCGCGACGATCGGGATCACCGACTACGCGCAAGACTCGCTCGGCGACATCGTGTACGTCGAGCTGCCGCGGATGGGCGCCGAGCTCAAGCAGTTCGGGAACATCGGCGTGATCGAATCGGTCAAGGCCGTTTCCGACATCTTCACCCCGGTCGGGGGCGAGGTCGTCGAGATCAACGGCGGGCTCGAAAGCGATCCGGCGCTCGTCAACCGCGAACCGTTCGGCGAGGGCTGGCTGTTCAAAGTCAAGGTCACCGATCCGGCGCAACGCGAGAACCTCTTGAGCGCCGACGCGTACGACGATCTGATCGCGCAGGCAGGTTGACCGCCGCTCGATGTACACGCCGCACACCCCGTCCGACATCGAAGCGATGCTGCGCGCCGTCGGCGCTCCGTCGCTCGAAGACCTCGTCAAAGTTCCCGCCGCCGTCGCACTGCGCGCCCCGCTCGCGGTGCCGCCGGCGCTGCCCGAGGCCGACATCGCGGCCCGTTTCGGCGCGCTCGCCGCGCGGACGACCGCCTCGTCGTACGTCTCGTTTCTGGGCGCCGGCGCGTACCGGCACTACGTTCCGCCGGTCGTCGGCGCGCTCGCGATGCGTGGCGAGTTCCTGACCGCGTACACGCCGTATCAGGCCGAAGCGTCGCAGGGCTACTTGCAAGCGATCTACGAGTGGCAAACGTACATCGCCCTGCTGACCGGCCTCGACGTCGCCAACGCCTCGGTCTACGACGGCGGCACCGCGCTCGCCGAAGGCGCGATCATGGCGATCAACGCGACCGGCCGGCGCGCGCTGCTGGTCTCCTCGGCCGTGCATCCCAACTATCGCGCGGTCTTGCGCACCTATTGCGAGGGGCTCGACGTCGAGATCGAGGAGCTCGCGTACGCGGCCGACGGCACGACCGATCTGGCCGGGATCGAAGCGCGCTGCAGCGGCGGCAAGTACGCCGCGCTCGTGCTCCAGTCGCCCAACTTCTTCGGCGCGATCGACTCCTTGCCGGCGGCGCTGCGCGCGCCGCTCGCGGCGAGCGGCACGCTCGTGATCGGGGTCGTCGCCGAGGCGCTCTCGCTCGCGGCGCTCGTCCCGCCCGGCGAGTGGGGCGCGCAGATCGCGGTGGGCGAAGCCCAGTCGTTCGGCGTCGCGCTCGCCTACGGCGGCCCGTACGTCGGCTTCATCGCGACGACCGACGAGCATCTGCGCCGCATCCCCGGCCGGCTCGTCGGGCGCACCGTCGACGTCGACGGGAAGCCGGCGTTCGTACTGACGCTGCAAGCGCGCGAACAGCACATCCGGCGCGAGCGCGCGACCTCGAACATCTGCACGAATCAAGCCCACTGCGCGTTGCTCGCGACGATCTATCTCGCCGCCATGGGCAAGACCGGTTTGCGCGACGCCGCCGGGCTGAACTTGCGGCGCACGCGCGAGCTCGCAGATCGCATCGCGGCGCTCGACGGTTACGCGGTGCGCTTTTCGGCGCCCACGTTCAACGAAGTCGCCGTGCGCGTCCCGGGGCGCGCGCGCGACGTGCTCGCGCACTTACAGGCGCGCGGCATCCTCGGCGGGGTCGACCTGGGGCGCTGGTATCCGGAGCTGTCCGACTGCATGCTCGTATCCGCGACCGAACTGACGACCAGCGCCGACATCGACGCGCTGGCCGCCGCGCTGACGGAGGTGCCCCGTGCCGCAGTCCACGCTTGACATCCCGCTGATCTTCGAGACGGGTCAGGAGGGGCGCGCGAACCGTTACGTGGCGAGCGGGGCCGACCCCGCGGCATACTTGCCCGAAGGCGCGGCGCGCGCCGACCTGCCCCTTCCCGACAACAGCGAACTCGACGTCGTGCGCCACTTCACCCGGCTCTCGCAGCGCACGTTCTCGATCGACACGAACTTCTATCCGCTCGGCTCGTGCACGATGAAGTACAACCCGCGCATCAACGACGCGCTGGCGAATCTGCCGGCGCTGCGCGACCTGCATCCGTTCGCGCCCGACGCGCTCGCGCAGGGCGCGCTGGCGGTGATGTGGGAGCTCGAGCGCGCGCTCGCGTCGCTGTTCGGCATGGCGGCGTTCTCGCTCAATCCTGCAGCCGGCGCGCACGCCGAGCTGACCGCCCTCCTGATCGCCAAGAAGTATTTCAAAGACCGCGGCGAGACGCAGCGCACGACGGTGATCGTCCCCGACACGGCCCACGGCACGAATCCGGCTTCGGCTGCGATGGTCGGCTTCAAGGTCGTTTCGCTGAAGAGCGACGAGCGCGGACGGGTCGGCGTCGCCGACTTGCGTGCGGTCCTCGGTCCCGACACCGCGGTCTGCATGATGACCAATCCGAACACCCTCGGACTCTTCGAAGACCACATCCACGAGATCGCCGCAGCCGTCCACGACGTCGGCGGACTGATGTACTACGACGGGGCCAACGCGAACGCGCTGATGGGCAACAGCCGTCCGGGTGAAATGGGCTTCGATCTCATGCACCTCAACTTGCACAAGACGTTCTCGATCCCGCACGGCGGCGGCGGCGCGGGCGCGGGCCCGGTCGGCGTCGCGGCGCACTTGGTCGAGTACTTGCCGGCCCCGGTCGTGACGGCCCGCGCGACGCGCGCCGAGAACGGCGTGCCGGCGGCGTCGAACGGAGCGTGGCACGGGGCCGACGGGATGGAGTTCGAGCTCGATTTCGACCGGCCGAAGTCGATCGGCCCGATGCGCTCGTTCTGGTCGAACTTCGCGCACATGGTTCGGGCCTTGACCTACGTCTACGCCAACGGCCCCGACGGCTTGACCCGCGTTTCGCAACTGGCGGTGCTCAACGCCAACTACGTGCGGGCGGGATTGCGCGACGTTCTGGAGATCCCGTACGACGAACCGTGCCGGCACGAATTCGTCGCCTCGGCGCAACCGCTCAAGCGCGAGACGGGCGTGCGCGCCCTCGACATCGGCAAAGCTTTGCTCGACCGCGGCTATCACGCGCCGACCGTCTACTTTCCGCTCATCGTCCCGGAATGCTTGATGATCGAACCGACGGAAACCGAGTCGAAGGAGACGCTCGACGGGTTTATCGCCGCCGTCCGCGAGATCGTCGCAACGGCGAAGTCCGATCCGCAAGCGGTGACGAGCGCGCCCAACCGGACGGTCGTACGACGCATCGACGAAACGCGTGCCGCACGGCAGCCCGACCTGCGTTGGCGCATCCCGGTCAACGCCGACGGCGAAGACTAGGTTAAGCGCGGAGGAAGCAACGAGCGACCCGTAAATTGGCAGCGGGTGGCTTTTCCCGACAGCACTTTAGCACACCGATTGCTCGACGGCCTCGTGGGCATCGAGATCGGCGGTTCTTCGCACAACCCGTTCAATCTCCGCGGCGCGCTCAACGTCGATTACTCCGCCAGCATGCAGACGCCGTTCAAGGAAGAGGAGCGCAAGACCAGCGGTTGGGCGCTCCCAGTCGACGTCGTCGCTTGGGGCGACGATTTGCCCTTCGACGACGAGTCGCTCGACTACGTCGTCTCGTCGCACGTCCTCGAGCACTTCTACGACCCGATCAAGGCGATCCGCGAGTGGCTGCGGGTCGTGCGACCGGGCGGCTACGTGTACATGGTCGTCCCCCACAAGGAGCGCACGGGCGATAGCCCGCGCCCGCGGACGACCCTCGCCGAACTCCTCGAGCGCCATGCGGGCGATGCGCCGGTGCTTCCCGAGGAGCAACTGACCGCCCATCACAGCGTCTGGATCACCGCGGACGTCGTCGAGCTGTGCCGCTACCTCGGGCTCGACGTCGTCGCCCAACAAGACGTCGACGACAAAGTCGGCAACGGCTTCACGGTCGTCGTGAAAAAGCCGGGCATCTTGCACTCGCGCAACGGCTCCTGTCCGGTTCGCTCGATCGGGCCGCTCGACATCGGCTGCGGGCAACGCAAGCGCCCGGGCTACGTCGGGGTCGACATCTTGCCGCTGCCGGGGGTCGAGTTCGTCGCCGACGTGATGCAGCGGCTGCCCTTCGAGGACGGCACGGTCACCGGGGTCTCCAGCACCGGCACCCTCCACCTGCTGCCCGACCCGGCCCCGCTCTTGCGGGAGCTGATCCGGGTGTGCAAGGACGGGGCGGAGATCGAGATCTGGACCCCGCACGCCCGCGCCGACGCGGCCCTGCTCCCCGGCAGCAAGACGTTCTTCACCGACCTGACCTGGCTGCATTTGTTCCGCAACGGCGTCTGCGACGGGCCGCAGGGCCACCTCGCCTGGGAGCAGGCCTTCTACTTGTGCTACCCGGCGGCCAAGGAGATGCTCGAAGCGCGCGGCTGGGATCTCAACTTCGCGGTCGCCCACGTTCCCAACGCGGTTGCCGAGCTTGGGGTCCGCTTCAGGGTCCGCAAGGCTCCGCGCAATCCGGCCGAGCCGATCATGCCCGAGGGCCGCTTCGTCAGCACCGCGCGCAGCTACTGAACCGAGCTTCCTTCTTGGCATCGGCTGATATACTGGAAGGAACGAGAGGCTTACCTCGGACTAGCGTAGCGAAGAGCCCGAGCGACCTCAGGGCTTTTGTCTGGAAAGCGATCATGCGGATCAAATACGAGGTCTCCGCGGGGGGATTGGTTCTCCGTCGGAAAGGCGCCACGTTCGAAGCGCTGCTCATTGGGCGCGGGTCGCCCCGGATTTGGTCGCTTCCCAAAGGCCACGTCGAGGCGCGAGAGACCCACGAGCAAGCCGCCCTGCGCGAAGTCCGCGAGGAGACGGGGTGCTGGGCCGAGCTGATCTGCAAGCTCTCCGATATCTCGTACTGGTTCTACCTGAACCGGAGCAAGCACAAGAAATCGGTCCACTTCTATCTGATGCGGTACCTCTCGGGCGATACGGCCAACCACGACCATGAAGTCGACGAGGCGGCCTGGTTCGAAGTGCGGGCGGCCAAGAAAGCCCTCAAGTACGTGAACGAGAAGCGGCTCATCGACCTGGGGCTCGAGTTTCTCGAGCGCGAGGGGACGGCGGTCTTCGACGACGAGGCCGTGCCTCCCGAGACGGTTTCGGCGAGGGAAAGCCCCGCGAGTTGAACGCCGACCCCACGGACGAGCGCGCCTGCCGGGTCTCGCTGGCCGTGTTCGACGGCCCGCTCGACCTGCTGCTGACGCTGATCAAAGAGCATGAGCTCGACATCATGACGGTGCCCCTGGCGACCGTCGCCGAGCAGTACTTCGCCTACATCCGCATCATGGAGGCGATCGACGTCGAACTGGCCGCCGAGTATCTCGTGGTCGCCGCGACGCTCGTGTTCCTCAAGTCCAAGGCACTGTTGCCGCCCTTGCCGGCCGAGTTCGAGAGCGGCGAGGAGTCGGCCGAAGCGATCGAGGAACGGCTGCGCGAGCGGCTGATCGTCTACTCGCGCTACCGTGCCGCCGGCGACGACCTGCGTTCGCGGTTGGCCTTGGCGGCGGCATTCTACTTGCGCGAAGGCGGCGATCCGACCAGCGAACTCGTGCAGCGCTACCGCATCCCGGCCGACCGCCTCGCGGCGGCCCTGCTGGCCGCGCTGCGTTCGACCAAGAGCGAGAAGCGGCACATCGCTGCGCGAGCGCGTCTCGCTGCTCGAGCAGATGGACAAGGTCATGCGCGCGGTGCGCGGCAGCGGCCGGGCGTCCTTTTTCGCCCTGTGCCACGGGGAGGACAAACCGGGCGTCATCGTGACCTTCCTCGCGGTGCTCGAACTGATCCGGCGCGGACGGCTGCGTTACGAGCAGGAGGCCGCTTGCGCCGACATCGTTCTGTTGCCGACGGTCGAAACGGAGTCGCATGCAGCTTGAGGTGAGGCCCGACGAGTTCGCGGCCGCGCCGGCCGAGGCGCCGCACGAGCCGGTTCAGGGTGAATTGATCGAGACCGGCGAACTCCAGCGTTCGATCGAAGCCATCTTGTTCGTCGCGAGCGAATCGCTCTCGATCAAGCGGCTCGCCAAGATCACGGGGGCCGACGAGAAGGACGTTACCGGCGCGGTCGCCCGGATCGACGCCGAGTTCGCCGGACGCGGGATCGTGCTGCGCGAGATCGCCGGCGGCTACCGGTTCGCCAGCGCCCCGTCGGCCCGGGCCGCGGTCGAAGCCTACCTGCTGCCGCCGAAGACGACGCTGTCGCCGGCTGCCCTCGAGACCCTCGCGATCGTCGCCTACGCGCAGCCGGCCACCAAGTCCGAGATCGAGCAGATTCGCGGCGTCAACTCCGACAGCACGATCGCGACCCTGCTCGACCGCAACTTCATCGCCGAAGGCGGGCGCAAGGACGTCGCCGGGCGGCCGATCATCTACAAGACGACGCCCGAATTCCTCGAGGCATTCGGGCTGCGCTCCCTCGATGAGCTGCCGAAAGTCGATTTCGAGGGGGACAAACCCCTCACCCTACCGATCGCCGAGGCGCATGCCGCCCCCGATCCGCCGGTGGAGGCCGAGGAAAACGAGCCTGCACCATGACCAGAAAGAAGACCGTTATCGCCACCTCCACCGAACCCGCGCTCCCGGCTCCGCCCAGCGAGAACGAACGGATCTGGGAACAGATCGAAGCGAACTGCCAAGCCGTCGCGGAGCGCCGCGACCTCGTCCAGCCGGGCGAGAAATTCACCCTGACGGACGATCAGCGCACCGCCATCGACAAGATCACCGCCGGTTTCGACGCCGGTAATTTCGAGTTTCTGCTCAAGGCCCCCACGGGCTCGGGCAAGACCGAAGTGATGATGCGGGCCGCGGTCCACGCCGCGCTCGCGCAGGACGGCTACGCCTGCGTCGTCGCGCCGACCCGCGACCTGGTCCGCCAGACGCACACCTACTTCACCGAACGCCTCGAGGGCACCGGGCTCGGCGTCGCCGAAGTGCACGGCGGCGTGCCGCCGGGCCAGCGCCGGGCGACCGAAGCGGGCCTCGCCGACGGGTCGGTCCGGTTCGTCATCGGGAGCGCGATGATGCTCTCGATCGACCGCCTGTGGGACGTGATCGACCGCAGCGCGATGCTCGTCGTCGACGACGTCAACGCCTTCGACGAGCGCGAACACCTGCGGCTGCTCGAAGACCTCGACTGCCCGCTCCTGTTCGCGACCGCGACCCCGGACGAACTGCGCCCGTTCCTGACCCGGATCGGCGCGATGGACAACGTGATCTCGATGCGTGGGATGCCCTTCGACGTGCTGCCGACGAAGGTCCATAAGGTCGAAGGCGTGTGGGGCGAACCCCCGGCCGAGCAACTCGTGCACGCCGAGGCCCTGATTCGCGACCACCTCGAACGCGGTTCGCGGATCTTCGTCATCGGGCGCACCCGCGGCGACGTGCCGCGCCTGGCCGAGCGCCTCGAGGCGACCTATGGCATCGCGGTGCAGCAGATGCGCGGCGACATGGCCGACTCGTCCGAGCACGGCAAGCGCAATCAGCGCCGTGGCCTGCGCGTCCTCGCCGGCTCGACCCGGGTCGAGATGATGCGCGAGTTCACCTCGCGCGCGCCCTCGATCATGGCCGCGACCAACCTCGTCGGCAGCGGGCTCGACGTCCCGGCGGCCGACCTGATCGTCATCACCGACGCCGACTCGTTCGGCGAAGGAGAGATCGAACAGCTCATCGGAAGGGTGGGGCGTCGCGAGCGGCCGTCGGACGCGGTGCTGATGACCGGAACGACGTTCGAACGCAACCCCTCGAAGAGCGGGTCCGGCGGCGGTCGCAAACGCTCGTTCGGGCCGCGGGGCATGCGCCCAGGAGCATTGCGCTTCACGAGACGATGATCGAAACGACTTCAGACTACTTCGACCAAGTCCCCACCCCATTCGACGTCGCGCGCCGCGCGTTCTCGCCCGAGCTGGCCGACATGCTCGAAGGCTTCGGGTTCTTGCCCGGCAAGAAAATCCTCGACGTCGGCTGCGGGACGGGGCCGGCCACGTCGTTGATGTTGGAACGCGGCTGCCTGGTCACCGGCCTCGACGGTTCCGAGAAGATGCTCGAAGCGACCAAGGCCCGTATCCCGGGCGCCACCTACGTGCTCGGCAAGGCCGAGGAGCTCCCGTTCGCGCCGCGCTCGTTCGACGGCGTCGTCAGCGGCCAGACGTTCCATCACGTCGAGCAGGACAAGGCGTTGCGGGAAACGATCCGCGTGACGAAGCCCGGCGGCCGGGTGGCCCTCTTCTGGAAACTCTACAGCTATGAAGAGCCGGTCCGTGAAGTTCGCGAAACGGCGTTCAGGGAGTTCGGCGTCGAGCCGCCGCGGGAGCCGCTGACCGCCGGTTTTCCCGCTTTCTACGGCGCGCCGTTTGCCGAGCACGCGCTCCGCGTCGTGCCGATGATGAGCCGCACGACCCCGCAGGCCGAGGCTGCGTACGAGGCGAGCCGCATCGCGACGGTGCGCGCCTGCGGCGACCGGGTCGACGAGTTTTCGCCCCTCTACCTCGCCAAATTGTGCGAGCGCTTCGGCGAGCCCGACACGCCGATCCTCATGAGTTTCATCCAGTACCTCTACGTCGGCTCCGTGTAACGCCGGTGCGCCTCGGACTGCACGTCGAGGTTGCCGGCGGCTTCCGTCCGGCGGTAGAGTACGCCAAACGGCTCGATTGCACCGCAGTGCAGATCTTCAGCGGTAACCCCAAAACGTATCGCATCACCCCCGCCGACCGGCCGGCCCTCGAAGCGTTCGACGCCGACCGGCGGGCGGCCGGGATCGCGACGGTGGCGATCCACACGTCGTATCTGATCAACTTGGCCAGCGACGATCCGAAGATCGCGGCCAACTCGCTGCGCTTGTTGCGCAACGATTTGGCGGTGGCGGCGCTCGGCCGGATGGAAGTCGTCAACACGCACTTGGGGTCGTACGGCAAACGCGACCGCGACGAAGGGTTCGTGCAGGTCTGCCGGATGCTCGAAGAGGCGCTCGCGGACATCGATCCGGGGGTGGTCCTGGTGATGGAGAACAGCGCCGGCGCGGGCCAGCTCTGCGGCGGCACGATCGAGGAACTCGGCGCGCTCGTCCGCACGGTCGGCCATCCGCAGCTCGGCGTCTGCATCGACACCGCGCACTCGTGGGCGGCCGGCTACGCGATCGACACGCAACCCGGCGTCGACGCGTTTCTCGAGTTGATCGAGCGCGAGATCGGCCTGCGCGGGTGATGCTGTTCCACTTCAACGACACGCAGATCCCGCTCGGCGGCCACAAGGACCGGCACTGGCACATCGGTGACGGCTTGATCGGGTACGGCGGCTTTCGCGCGCTCGCGACCCACGCGAGCGCTGCGCGGCAAGCCGGCGATCCTGGAGACGCCCGGCACGCAAGCCGACGACGAACGCAACATGGCGACGATCCGCACGATCTTCAACCTCGCCGCGTGACCGATGGTCGTGCACTTCGACCTCGATGCGTTCTACGCGTCGGTCGCGCAACGCGACGATCCCGCGCTGCGCGGCAAGCCGGTCGCGATCGCTTGGAATAGCCGCCGTTCGGTCGTCCTGACCGCGTCGTACGAAGCGCGTCCGTACGGCGTGCGTTCGGCGATGCCGCTGTACCGGGCGCTGGAACGGTGCCGCGAGCTGGTAGTCGTTCCGCCCGACTTCGCGAAGTACAAAGCCGCCTCTCAAGCCGCGTTCGCGATCTTCGCCGAGGGCGCGGTCGCGGTCGAGGGGCTCTCGCTCGACGAGGCGTTCGTCGCGCTGGAAAGCGCGCGCGTCGACGACGCGGTCGCGTTCGCGCGCAACCGTGCGCGCGCGCATTCGCGACGAGATCGGATTGACCGCCAGCGCCGGTGTGGCGACCGGCAAGATCGTCGCGAAGATCGCCTCCGACGTCTGCAAGCCCGACGGCTTGCGCCTCGTCGAGCCCGGCACGGAGGCCGCATTCCTCGCGCCGTTGCCGGTCGGGCGCTTGTGGGGCATAGGCCCCAAGGCGCAGGCGCGGCTGGCGACGATCGGCGTCGAGACGATCGGCGATTTCGCGGCGCTCGACGACGCGCAGTTGTTCGCGTTGTTCGGCCGCGGCGGGCGCGAGTTACGCGAGCTGGCTCACGGTCGCGACGAACGCCCGGTAGTCGCCGATCGTGAGACGCGCTCCGTGTCGAGCGAAGAGACCTACGAGTACGACTTGCGCGACGACGTCGCGATCCGCAGCGCGCTGCGCGAGCTCTCCCACGACGTCGCGCGCCGGCTGCGCGAGCACGGCTTGCACGGCCGCACGATCGGCATCAAGGTCAAACATCCCGACTTCAGCATCGTCGTGCGCCAAACGCAAGTCGCCAACCCGACCGACGATCCCCGGTTGATCGAAGACGCCGTCATGCACTGCTGGGAACGCGCCGCGACGCCGGACGTCGCCGTGCGGCTGCTGGGCGTGCGCGTCGCCGGCATCGTCGACGAGCCACCCCGCCAGCTCTCGCTGCTGACCGCGCCAGAACCGTAGCTCCGCGCGCTGCGGCCGGCGTTCTTGCGTTAACCGGCGAACGATGGATCGATCGCGCCGGCGACGATCGATTCGAAGGTTGCGAGCGGGCAGTCGAGGTCGGGACAGCCCGGGACGTACACCGGCGCTTGCGACGGGGTCGCCGTTGCGAGCGAGGTGCCGGCGCGGATTTGATCGAGCGATTGCGCGCGATAGAACGTTCGCACGACCGGTGCGCCGGCGGCGTTGGTGAAGAGTTCGAAGACGAGCGCGCCTCCCGGCGGGGTGTCGTTGGGCTGATAGCCGGGCAGCAGCCACGTGACGTGCAGCAGCCCCGCGAGTGCTTCGAGATTCGTATCGTGGCCGACGAACGCCGCGAACCGCGCTTGCGCGGGCGCGGGCGTGTGCGGATTCTTCTTGCCCGAGGCGCCTTGGGCGAGCGTCGCGGCGAGGGTCGCGAGCAGGTTCGATCCCTGGGCTCGCGCCGCGACGTACGTCTGCGTGTTGACGGCGTACTTGAGCATGTGCAGCTGCGAGAGCCACAGCAGCGCCGGGCGGTCGACCCGGCCCCAGCCGACGTCGCTCGCCGGCATGCCCTCGGCGTATTCGAGGATGAACGTCTCGACCGCCGTCGAGGCGATGTCGATGGGCCCCGTAAGCGACGTCAGGCCCGTCTTGGGGTTGGTGAGGAAGGCCGCCGGTGCGCTCGTGACCGGCGTGCAGGGTGCGCCCGCGCACCCGAGGATCGCCTCGAGTTTGGCAAACGCGGCGGCATTGGCGGCGACGACGGCCGCGGGATCGTTGCCGACGGCGCCGGCGACCGACGCACGCGACGCGACCGGGTCGGCTTTGCCCAGCGCCGGGAGGGCGTGGAAGAGCGGATCGGGCTTTACCGCGGCCACGTCCCTGGCGATGTCGCAGCCCGGTGCGAAGCCGGCGAGGAACGCGTCGGCGGTCGCTTCGGTGCGCTGTTCCGCATCGGCGCGCACGTAGATCGTGTCGCGGCCGGGACAGCCGGTCGCCGGAAGCAGCCCGGCCGCCGCGTACCGCTGCCGGTACGCTTCGCCTTCGAGCGCGATCAGCGCGGCCCCGTGCGCGGTCAGGTTCCCGGGTGGGACTCTCCAGTTCGGCCAAGGGCGCGCCGCGTAGCGCGTCAGCTCGTCAGGATCGGTCGGCGAGCGCACCCCGTGGCGCGCGAAGACGACGACCATGCGCAGCGTTTCCGGCGCCGAATGCGCGGCCGGCGGCGGCGTCTGCGGCGACGCTGCGGCGAGACCGCTCGACCAGCAGATCGCGGCTGCGAGGAGGAACGTTCCGGGATGCTTCACACGCGGTCGGTGCTCCACACAACGTCGCCGCGTTGCGTGCCAACGCGTTTGGCCGCGGCTTTCCAAGCGGCGCGCGCCGGACGCGAGAGCGGCGCGATCATCGTGATGCCGTTCTTGCGCGGGCGGACGGCCCCGGCGGGCAGCGCCTCGCGCGCACCGTCGGGCGGGAGCCAGCCGGCGACCTTCGCCAAATCGCCGGCGGCGTTGCGGGTCAGCGGCGCGATCAACGCGCGCGCCTCGTCGTCGGCGTAGGCGTACTCGTCGAGCACGAACGTGTCCAAGCGCGGCGCGCGGCGGCCCATCACGTACGCGACGACCGAACGCCCGCGGCGGCAAGCGAGGTGGACGAGTTGCACGTTGGGATCCTCCGGCGACTCGACGCGCAGGCGCATCCACTCCCACACCAGCGGCGTGCGGCGCATCCAAAACGCGCGCCGCCGCTCCTGCATTTCGAAGCAGCGCCGCACGCCGGCCCAGTCGGCGTCGGCGACGGTCTGCGAGTCGATGCGCTCGGAAGGCAGCGACGACGTGCGCAGCGCGAGCAGACGCGACGGGAGCGCGACGAAACCCAGCCGCTCGTAGAACGCCGGATGGATGTCGGAGAAGAGGAACGCGAGGTCGGTGCCGGCGGCCCGCTCGGCGTCGAGGAATGCGCCGAGCATCGCGGTCGCGTAGCCGCGGCCGCGAAAGCCGGGTTGGGTGAACACCGCGCCGATCCCGCACGCGCGCAGCGTCGTCTCGCCGCATCCGAGCTCGCGTTCGTACCGCTTGAGCGACGCGACGAGCACCCCGTCGACGTGCACGCCCAGCGTCCGGAACCGGCGCCGGCCGTACCCCGACGCCGCGACGCTCTCGAAATCGGCCGCATACCGCTCGAACGAACGCCCTTTGGCCCACAAGCTTTCGCTGTGCGGCAACACCTCGCGGACGTAGTCGGGCGGCGGAATCGGGACGAGCTTCACCCACCCGGGGTTAGCCCCGAGGCACCCCCGACCTTCAGCCGATCTGGCCATACCGTCGACTGCGCCAAGCGCGAAGCGCGGGGCTCAGACGAAGGCGAGTTGCGGGAAGCTGCCGGCGATCACGTCGCTGGGGTCGCGCCCGAGCCATTTGGCGAGCACCGTCGAGTAGACCGAGCGGAAGTCGATCGCGTACTTCAAATCGCCGTTGTCGAGATCGGTCAGCGACGGATGCGTGCCGTAGAGCCCGCCCTTGAGCGAGCCGCCGACGACGAAGAGCGGCATCGCGGTGCCGTGGTCGGTGCCGTTGCTCGCGTTCTGCGCGACCCGGCGCCCGAATTCCGAGAACGTCATCGTCAGCACGTTCTTGTCGCTGCCGTGGGCGGCGAGGTCGGCGTAGAACGCCTTGAGCCCGTTCCCCAGGTAGCCCAACAACCGGTCTTGCTGCGCGCGCTGGCCGGCGTGCGTGTCGAACGAGCCGAGCGAGACGAACAGGATCTTCGTGCCGGTATCGCTGCCGATGATCTGCGCGGCCAGCTTGAGCTGGGTGGCGAACGCGTCCGTCGGATACGTCACTTTGGGCACGTACGAAGCGAGCTTGGCGCGCAGCACGTCGCCGCCGTGATAGGCGTCGCGCGCGGTCTGCTCGATCAAGGTGAGATACGGCGAACGGCCCAGCGGGGCGCCGTCGTAGAGCACGCCGGCGCTCGTTTTCGCGGTGACGTCCTTCCCGGCGTTGTAGCCGTAGGTCGCGAGCGCGCCGATCGCCGGGACGTCGACGTGCTGCGCGACGAGCGCCGCGGGCAGGGTGTCGCCGAGCGCCGCGGCGACGAACGGACCCGGCTTCGAGCCGGCCGGGATCGTGCGGTCGAGGTAGCGCCCCAGCCAGCCGCTCTGCACCGGTCGCTCGGGTGAGGCGGTCTCCCAAATCTGCGTCGCTTCGAAGTGCGAGCGGTTGGGATTGGGGTAGCCGACGCCCTGCACGACCGCGACGCGCCCCTCTTGATACAGTTCCATCAGGCCCGCGAGCGCCGGGTTGAGGGCGATGCGGTCGTCGATGCGCAACACGCTCTTCTCGTCGACGGCGATCGTCGGGCGGGCCCGGTGGTACGCGTCGTCGCTGTACGGGATCACGGTGTTGAGGCCGTCGTTGCCGCCGTTCATCTGCACGACGACCAGGACGTTTTGCTGATCGACCGATGTGCCGAACGACGGCAGGGCCGGGGCCGCGGCGGCGGCATTGAAGAGCGCGTCGGGGACGACCGACCCGAGCACGGCGATACCGAGCGACGAGGCGATGAAGCGGCGGCGATTGTGCATGCGAGCGTCCTTAAGCGAGCTGGTTGACGGGCGCGTTCATCGTCAGCGCGATGGCCCCGCGAATGCGTTCTTGGTAGTTCTCGTAGCCGAAGGGTTGCGGGTTGGTCGTCGCGCCGCCGTTGAGATAGGCGGCGAACGTCAGCCGGGTCTGCGCGTCGACGTCGTCTTGCACGATCGCGCGGGTCAACGTCGAGAGCACGCGGCCGGGGTCGTACGACGCGCCGGTCTGCGCGATCGCGACCGCGACCAGCGGCGTCGCCGCGGGCGCCGAGGCGACCAGCGCGTTGACGAAATTGAAGCGCGCCAGCAGCGTCGTCGTGTTGATCCACGCCGGGCCGCCGTCCCATCCCTTGACGCTGGGCGGCTGCAACGGGATCTGCCCCATGCGCGCAAGGTAGCCCGGGAGATTCGCCGGCACGGTCGTCACCCCGAGCGTGCGCAGCGTGCCGATCGCGAATTCGATCGGGCTCTTCGGCAGCGCGCGATACGCGCGCGGCGAGAAGAAGACGTTGGAGCGCAAGATCGTCGCGACGGTCTTGCCGACGTCGAAGCCGGAGAGCGCATACACGGCCGCGGTCGCTTCGATCAACTCGGGCTCGGGGTCGGAGTAGACGAAGAATTCGAGCAGCTTGCGGGCGATGAAGCGCTGCGAGATCGGTTGCGCGACGATGATGTCGACGACGTCCTGGCCGGTGAAGTTACCGGTGCGGCCCAAGAACGTCTTGACGCCGTCGTCGTGGATCGCGGGCCGGTCGACGAAGCTCAAGCCCCCGTCGAGGGTCCAGCCGGTGAACGCGCGGGCCGCGTTCTTGACGTCGTCCTCGGTGTAGTTGCCGAGGCCGAGCGCGAACAGCTCCATCACTTCACGGGCGTAATTTTCGTTCGGATGCGCTTTGGAGTTGTAGCGGTTGTCGAGCCACACGAGCATCGCCGGATCGCGCGACACCGCCAGCAACAGCGCCGGAAAACGGCCCATTCCCTGACTGCGGAACAGGTCGATCTGGCCGACCATCAGCTGCGGCGGCACCTTGCTCATGCTGGTGGCGAAGTGCCCGTGCCAGAACAGCGTCATCTTCTCGACCAGCGGCCGGCGCGTGCGCAGCATGCGGTCGAGCCACCACAGCTGGGCGACGGCATTCCGTTTGGTTCCGTACAAATCGTCGGCGGGCGGATAGTCGGCGAACTGCGGTTCGGGGTCGCGCGGATGAACGAGCGAGTTGACCGCGCCGTCGGGGCCGAGCTGGGCGAGCGCGGCGACCTCGCCGGCCGAGCCGCCGAAGCCGGCGCGGCGCAGCAGATGCGCGGCTTGCCGGATCGTGAACGGCCCGGCGTAGCGGTCGAGCGGTGCCGGATCGAGCGTCCCCGGCGGGCGATAGCCGACTTGTGGATCGGTCGAAGTGTCGAGTTTCACGAGCTCACCTGCGGCGACGAGAATGTTGGGCTAACGCACGGGTTCGCGCGAACGGTTCGGTTCACGCCTGCGCGTTCACCGACTTCTCATCTCGGCGAGACGTCGGCGACGCCGGCGATCCGGCGCGATGACAATTCGGCGACGATCTCGGGCGCCGCGATGCCGCGCGTCGCTTTCCCCCACGTGCTGAGCGTGACGCTGCGGCGCGCGCGCGTCATCGCGCAAGCGAGTGCCCGCCGCTCTTCGGCGACGAACGTCTCGCGCAGCTTCGCGTGGTGCATGTACCATGTGAACTTCGCGGTGCGCGCCGCGCTCGCGTCGCCGACGTTGTCTTTGGGGATCATGCCGTAGTTCGGGCTGAACAGGAACGAGTCGGGCGCGTAGTACGGCGGAAACGCGCCAGCGCGCACGTTGACGATGAAGACGTGATCGAACTGCGCGCCCTTGACGCCTTCGACCGATCCGATCACGACCGCCCCCTGGGCGCACGGCATGCAGTTGACGAGCCGGTCCTCCGACGCCGCGAGGGTTTGCGTCGACGCGAGGAAGTCCGCCAGCGTGCGGCTGCGCTCGAGCTTGCAGCACGCGACGATCTCTTCACGCAGGTGTGCGAGCACCGCCAAGCGTTTGTGAAGGCGCGCCGCGGTTTCGCCGCGGCGCCGTTCGAGTAGCCCGCCTTCGACGAAGGCGACGTCGGCGACCGCCTCGGCCGGGTAGGCGCGGGCGAGCGACGCCCAGCGCGCGCGCCGTTCGCGAAAACGCACGAGCCGCTCGCGCGCTTCCGGCGCGAGGTGCGCGTCACGGTCGCCGCGCGTGACGTTCATCGCGAGCCGCAGATCGCGCCGCCGGTCCCAGCGGCTCGCCGCCGCGTTCGCCTCCTCGCCCGGCAACTCGAAGAGCAGCGTCTGCGGGTTGGGCGGCTCGCTGCACAAGATCTGCAGCGACGCGTCGGAGAGCCGCATCGTCGGCCCTTGCAGCGCGCGCAGCAGGTAGTCGTGGCGGAACGGGTCGCAGGCACTCCACAAGAGCGCGAGCGCGTCTTCCGCATCGGGATCGTCGAACAGATCGAATGCGCCCGCGAACGTGATCGCGACGTCGCGTTCGAGCAGCGCGTCGGCGTAGGGCGCGCAGCCGACGAGGCCGCGCGCGACCACGGCGATCGCTTCGGGCGCGGTACCGCTCGCCAGGAGCGCGGTCACGTCGTCGGCGAGCGCCTGCGCCTCGCGCGCCTGTTGGCTGACACGGCGCAAGCGCACCGCCGGCTCCGGCGGGACTGCCGCCGGCAGGGGCAGGTGGCGCGGATCGACGACCAACCGCGCGGCGCCCGCGACTGCGGGCGGGACGCGGTGGTTGGCTTCCAGCACGAACGTCTGTGCGGCGAGCGCGAACGTGCGCTCGGGACGCGCGCCGGCGAACGTTTGGGTCGTCTGCGCGGCGTCGCCGGCGAACGTCGCGCGCGCGAGCCGCTCGCCGAAGAGTGCCTGTAGAAAACGCAATTCGCCGATGCCCAGATCCTGCGCGTCGTCGATGAAGGCCCACTCGACCGTGGCCCGCGCGCTCGCCGCGGCCGCGGGGTGCGCGCCGAGCAAGCGCGTCGCCTCGGCAATCGCGTCGGCGCGCGTCAACTGCCCGGCGGCGACGAGTTCGTCGAGGTACGAGCGGTAGAGGCGCGCGATGACCTTCGCCAAGTCGACCTCGTGGCGGCGCTGCCGTTCGAGTTCGGCCGCCGAGACGTGCAGCGAGTCGCGGTATTCTTCGCGCGTGCCGATCAGCAGATCCGGGTTGGCGAAGTTCGGCAGCTTGGCGTAGAACGCGACCGACCCGCGCAACGCTTTGGTCGCGAAGTCGTCGGGCCCGATGCCGGCCGCGCGCAGCTTGCGGATCAGCCGCAGGGCGGCCGCGGCAAACCGCTCGGGCGTGCGCAATCCGGCGAGTTCGGGATCGATCTCGTCGCTGACGAACTCGAGCCACTCCATCGCGAAGAGCGACGCCCCCGCGCGGGCGAACGCGTCGAGGGCCTCCGCGTCGGAGATCGCGCGCACGTCGAGTGCGGCGCCGGCTTCGAGCGCGTGCTGGGCGACCAAATGCACGGCGAGGCGGTCGAGGGTGACGCCGAGCCACGGTCCGCGCAGCGCGTTTCCGCCGCCTGCGGCGAGCGCGCCCAAGCGCGCGGCTGCGAACGGCGACGGCGATGCGAGCAGCGTGCGGCGCGGGTCGAGTGCGCCTGAGGCGGCGGCGCGGGCGAGCCGCCGCAAGAGCGCGGTGGTTTTGCCGGTTCCGGCCTCGCCGACGATCGCGATCAGACCCGCATCGAGCGGCGCGTCGATCGCTTCCGCCGCCCCGTGCGTCGACTGGATCACCGCGCGAAGCGCTCCTCGGGCGCGGCCGGACGCTCGCGGCACGACGCGCGGTAGGCGCAGTAGCGGCATGCCTGCACGTCGGTCGTCGCTTCGAACGCGGCGATCGAGCCGCTCTCGATCGTCGCGCACAGCTCGACCATCTTGGCCCGCGCCAGTTCGAGGTCGCGCACGGAGATCGTCCCGGTCGTCGCGTCGTTGCGGCGCCGGCCGTTCTCGCCGGGCCCGAAGACGACCTCGAGTTCGATCGGTGCGACGTCGAGCAACGCATCCTTGAGCGGCACGAGCGCGAGCTTGGTGACGCGATCGCCCGCGGCGGTGCGCGCCCAGTAGTAGAACGGCAGCTGGAACTCGGTGAACTTGCGCACGTCGTCGCGGTATTCGGCCGCGCTTTCGGCGATCGTGCCGGTCTTGTAGTCGACGACGGTCACGCCGCCGCTCGCGAGGTCGCGGTCCAAGCGGTCGATGTAGCCGACGAAGGCATAGCCCTCGAGATCGACTTCGGCCGCGAGTTCGCAGCCGATGACGACGAAGGGTGCGCGCTGCGCGCGCGCCACGAGCCACTCGACGTACTTGCGCGCGGTGCGCTGTGCGCGCCGGCGCTGCAACTCATACTCGATCGTCGAGCCGAAGCCGTCGCGGTAGCGCTCGAACGCGGCGTTGACGTGGCCCTCGAGGTGTTGCTGCAAGGCGGCGGTCGCGACCCCTTCGAGCGACGGGTAGCGTTCGTGAAAACCTTGCAGCGCCCAATGGAAGGCGGTGCCGTAGAACGACGCCGACGAGCCCCGGTCTTCGACCGCGGCGCATACGTAGCGGAAGTACCACTTGCGGCGGCACTCGGCGAACGTGTTGAGCGACGATGCACTGTAGTGCGAGCGCCGTGACGGAACGCCACGCGGCGCTTCGTCGTCGACCAAGACCGGCGCGAGCGCCTCGAGCGGCAGCGACGCCAGCTCGCCGCTGCCGAGTTCGGCGTACAGCACGTCGCTCAGCTCCGCGGCCAGCCATTCCGGCGCGGTCAGCGCGACCGCGCGGTCGAAGGCGTCCGCGACCGTGCGCACCGCGACGAGGGTGGCGAGTTCGCCTGGCCCGGCCCCGCGTTCGAGTCCCAGATCGGTGACGATCGCGGCGATCGTCTCGCTCGCGGTCGCATTGGGGGCACGGTAGGCGAGCGCGATCCGTTCGAGCGCGCCGGCGAACGCAATCGCCGCAGGCCGCCCCACTTCCGAGAGGACGACGCGCTGTTGCGCGATCGCTTCGAGCAGCGTGCCGCGGCGCTCGGCGACCACGAGCAGCGCGTGCGCGTCGATCTCGGGGACGGGGCTGTAGGCCGAGACGATCAGCCGGCGCGCGGCGGCATCGTCGCGCGTCCCGGCCCACGCCAGCGCGGTGCGAAGCGTGCCCAGGACGCCGGCGCTGTAACGGGGCCGGGCGGCCAACGACGGCGGCGACGCGGTCGCGGCTTCGCGCGCGGCGCGGGCCGCTATGGCGTCGTGGCCGAGGTGCGCGCAAGCGCTCGCGACGTCGTGCAGGTTCGCTTCGGTCAGCAGGCGGCGATACGCGCGGGCGAGCGCGCCGAGCGCCCGCTGTTCGGCCGCGGTCGCCAAGCCGTCGAGCACTGCGGCGGCATAGCGCGCGAACGGCGCGCTCGTCACCGCGCACGGCGCGACCTCGGGCGGATGGGCGCGCGCCAGCCGGCGCAGGAGCGCGCGGCGCGCCGGTTCGTTGACGACGTCGAGCGCGAACCAGCGGCCGATCGCCGACGCAAGAGAGACGATCTGCGATTCGCCGGTACGGCCGCGCGCGATCGTCGGATCGATCGCGATGAGCGTCGGCTCGTCGGCGAGCAGCAGCAAGGTCACGATCGGTCGACGTTACGAAGCTGAACCGGCCGCACCTGCTCGGGCTCCGACGAGCCGCTGCGCGAGCGCGACGTCGCCGGGCCGATCGACGTTGACCGCCACCTCGGGGTGCGTGCAGGCGATCGCACCGGCGCGCGCAACGAGCAACGCGCTCGCCCGCCGCTCGGCGCCGGCGACGGTCAGCGTCCCGCTCGCGTAACGCACCAAGGTCGGCAGCCCGAGCAACGCCGCCAAGCGCAGCGGGTTTTTGCGCGCCGCGCCGAGCGCTTCGAGAAAGCCTTCCAGGCGCTCCATGACGCGCGGGCGCAACACGATCAGGCCGCCGCCGCAATAGGTGCCGTCGCGCAGTCGCGCCCACGTGTGAGGCACCTCGGGGAATGCCGACTCGTGGCGCCGGCGCTCGAGGATCGCGTAGCCCACGTCGAGCGCTCGCGCGCCGGCCGCGTCGGCGACTTCGTCGACCGCCGCGGCGCTGAGCACGGGAAGATCGGAGGCGGCGATCAGCAGCGGCTCGCCGGGTGCGAAGCCGGCCATGCCCGAGCGCAGGCTGTCGGTGATTCGCGCTCCATCGGCGCGCCGTTCGTCGGCGCCCGCCAGCGCGGGGTGCGCGAGCGACGCGGCCGGCGCGACCGCGACGATCCGCCCCACCCGGTCGCTCGCGCGCAGCGCGGCGATCGTCCGCGCGACGAGTGTCACGCCGCCGATGTGGACGAAGGCCTTGTTGGGAGCTCCCGGTTCGAGCGCGCTGACGGCATCCGGCGCTCCGCCGGCCAGGACGACGGCGGTCAGCCGCGCCACGCGCCGCTGCGGACGAACGGCGCGATGAAGCAGCGTTCGTCGCGCCCGCAGCGCACCCGCGCGGCCACCGCGTTCGCCTCGTCTTCGTTGCGCACGAGCCCGAAGACGCATGCGCCGGAGCCGGAGAGCATCACGAGCGGGGCGCCGGCCGCGCGCAGCTCGACGATCGCCCGTTCGACCGGGGGATAGGCGGCCGCGATCACGTCCCCAAAATCGTTCTGCGCGTGCGCCACGACCGCTTCGAAGTGCCCGCGCTGAAGCGCATCGACGACGCGCAGGCTCTCGCTATCGCTGCGGGGGCGGGCCCCGTATCCGCTTTCGCGGGCGGCGTCGAGCCGCGCGTAGGCGTCGGCGGTGGCGACGGTGGCGGCCGGGGTGTAGACGATCGCGTACCACGGCGGCAGCGCGCCGATCGGTGTGACCCGCTCCCCGGTGCCCTCGACGAGCGCTCCGTCCTCGACGAGGAAGAACGGCACGTCCGATCCGAGGCGGCGCGCCGCAGCGAGCCAGTCGACCGCGCGCAGCGGCCCGAAGTCTCCCCGCATCGCCGCCCGCAACACGGCGGCCGCGTCACTCGATCCGCCGCCGAGGCCGCCGCCGATCGGGATCCGTTTCTCGAGCGTCCAGGCGTACGCGGCGTCTTCGAGCCCGATCTCGGCGAGCGCCCGGACGACGAGATTGTCGTTGCCGACCGCGGCCTCGTTGCTCGCGAACCGGAAGGCCGGCGCCGGCTTCCAGGTGAGGGAGTCGTACAAGCCGATCGGGATCATGACGCTGCGCAGGCCATGGTAGCCGTCGGGACGGCGCGCGAGCACTTCGAGGGTCAGGTTGATTTTGGCGGGGGCGTCGATGGAGGCCACGCAGCTTCGTCCGCTGCGCGTCGCGGCGATCCTGCTTGCTTCCCGTCGCCGATCCGCGGCTAGCCGGCTGCGGCTTGGGCCGGTTGCGCCGCCGGGCGATACGTCCCGCACGTCCAGACGTACCCCTCGGGGTCGCGGGCGACGTAATCGCGAGCGCCGTAAGGCCGCTCGGCCGGCGCGCTCAGGATTTGGGCGCCGGCCGCTTCGGCCCGCGCGCAGTGCGCGTCGGGGTCGGCGACGTGCAGGTAGTAGGAGTGCGTGTAGAAGCCGCCCGCGAGCGCAGGCGTCGTCGTGTCGAACTCGTCCGCGCGCGTGCTCCCCAGCATCAGCAGGTCGGCGCCGAACCGCAGCTGCGCGTGCGCGATCTGTTCGCCTTCGCCCGGCACCACGTACTGCGCTTCGAAACCGAAGGCGCGCACGAGCCACGCGATCGCCGCGCCGGCATCGACGTAGCGCAGGCCGGCGAAGACGGCCGGCGGCGTGCCGGGCTGCGCCATGCCGTCGACCGTGGGATGGTACGTGCCGAAGCTCCAACCGAACCCCTCGGGATCGCGCACCGCGAACTCGCGCGAGCCGTACTCGGTGCCGGCGAGTTCGCGCACGATCGTCGCGCCCGCTGCGCGCGCTTGCGCGTACGCCGCGTCGATGCCGGCGTGCGCGACGTAGATCATCCCGGTGCTCTTGCCGCCGAGTTCTCGGGGCGTGCGATAGGCCCACTCGTCCTCGCCTTCGTGCGCCATGACGAAGCCGCTGCCGAGTTGCAGCTCGGCGTGGGCGAGGCCGTGTTCTCCTTGCTCGACGAGGGTCGGCGTGAACCCCAAGGTGCGTTCGAGGAACGCGAGCTGGGCGGCGCCGTCGGAGAATCGCATGCAGGCAACGATGTCGGACACGTTGGGCTCCTTCGTTTTGGTAGCGCGAGCGTCGTTGCCCGAGCGTACCATGCCGGTGCGCCGCGGTCTTGGAAGAATTGCAGTTACTCGGCGGTGTGCGCGCTCGGCGGGTAGCCGAGCGAGGCGCGAAACTCGCCGGGCGAGAGACCGGTGAGTTCGCGGAAGTCGGCGTTCATGTGCGGCTGATCGTAGTAGCCGGCGCGCGCGGCGGCGTCGCCGAGCGGCACAGAACCGCAGCGCAGCGCTTCCAGCGCCTCGCGCAGCCGCACGATCTTCGCGAACTGCTTCGGCGACGCGCCCGTGTGCGCGCGGAAGCGGGCGCCGAAGCGCGTCCGGTCGAGCCCGCTTTCGCGCTGCAGCGCGCCGATCGCCACCGCGGGGTCGCGTTCAAGTTCGTTCACCGCCCAAGCGATGGCCGCATCGGCCGGAGGCCGGCGCTGGAGCTGCTCTTCCACCCAGAGGAGCGTTTCATGCACCCGCGCCGCCCCGTCCCGCGCGCAGTGCAGCCGCACTTCGAGCGCGCGCCCGGCGCGGCCCAGCAAGTCGCCGACGTCGAAGGTGCCGCCGGTCAATTCGCCGAGCGGTACCCCGAGCAACCGGAACGCGGCGGTGGGATGCAGGCGCAAGCCCAAGACGCGCATCCGGCCGGGCGGGCCCTCGATCACGAACGGCGCCACTTGTAAGCCGGACGTGCACGCGGAGGGAAACGGCCCGTCCCAACCGCCCCCGACGACGGGACGATGGGGCTGGTCGAACTGCACGACGATCTCGAGGCGTCCGTTCGGGAACACCCGCTCGCGACGATGAGCCGTCGTCCCGTCGAAATACCACGACGTGGTCGACGCTGCCCCACAACCGGTCGCCCTGCTGCGGCGCCCAGGTGCACATGCGCCAGCATCCGAGCTCCGAGTCGCCGGCCGAAGACTCCAGGCAAACGGTGCCGGGGCTGCGCATCGCGCACGCTTCGCGCGCGCCGGCGCCGGTGCCCGCTTGCGCCCCGAAAGGCGAGCCGGCACGGGAAGCCGGCGGCTGCCTCGGGAGGCGCGACGGTGCGCGGAGGGGTACGTTGCAGCGGTAATGGGTCCCAGCTACGACGCGCAGCACAACGAGTTTTGCGCCTACGTTCTCCCTGAGTCCCAAACGCCGTTCGGGCTGACATTGGGCAATTTCAAGACGTTCGTCAGCTCGACGCCCAAGGGCGGCGTGCGCGGGTTGTGGGACGCCGACACCGATCAGATCATCTTCGGCTCGCACCAGATCGCCTATCGCGTCGGCGACGGGCCGACCGCGTTCCCCTACGAGATCGAGCGCGAGTTCACGTTTTTGCCGTACGCGCAGATCTCCGAGTTTCCGTTGCGCGACGACGTGCACGTCACCGAGGCGTTCTACGTGCCGCACGGGCCGCGCCACGACCGCGCGGTCAGCTTCGTGATCGACGTGACCCTGCACAACCGTGGGCGCACCGACGCCGGCGTGCGCGTGTTCCCGTGGGCGCTCTTGATCGGGCAGCGCTTCTACGGCGAGCCGGAAAAGGAAGTGCGCGCCAGCGTCCGCGGCCGGTACATTCGCTCGATGAACGAGGAGACCGGCGCGGTGCGCTGGTGGGGCGGGTCGCGCGAGCCGTACGGCGCGGTGGTGGCGCTGCGCGAGCAGTCGCTGCTGCACGCGATGAGCGGCGGGTCGCTGCAATCGCAGGACCAGCTGGCCGAGATCACCCCGAACCTGGCGGAGATCGCCTCGAGCCGCATCTTCGGTGCGCTCGAGTATCGCATCGCGGTCAAGCCCGGCGAGCGCGCGTCGCTGCGCATCGGGGTCGTCTTCCACAAGGACGGCGACGCGCGGTCGCTGCCGGTGCTCGAAGCGCTGCTGCACGATCCCAAGGCGCTGCACGAAACGCAACGCTATTACGCGCGCGCGCTCGCCGACGCGCGGCTGTTGACCCCATCGCCGGTCGTCAGCCGCGGCGTCGTATGGGCCAAGACGAACATGCTGCGGGTGATCAAGGAATATCCGCAGGGCTGGGGCTCGACGAACTCGCCGCCCTCCGACATCCTCGTCTCGCGCGACACGTCGTGGTTCGTGCACGGCTACGACTACTTCTTGCCGCAGTTCAGCCGCGATGCGATCGAGTTGTTCAACCGTTTCATCGAGCCGACCGGGCAGGTCGTCGAATACGTGCGCGGCGTCAACGGCTACAAGACGTCGTACGAGCTGAACATCAACGACGACACGCCCCTGCACCTGATCGCGATCCTCCATCACTACAACGCGACCCTCGACGAGGAGTGGCTGCGTTCGGTGCATCCGCTGTGCGTGAAGATCGCCGACTATCTGCTGGCGCAGCGCGACAAGAACGGGCTCGTGTTCTGCACCGCCAAGGGCGTCGACATGTTCGGCATCAGCTCGTGGCGCAACATCATCCCGTACTACACGCTCGACGGCGCGGTGACCGAGATCAACGCCGAGGCGGTGTTCGCGCTCGAAGCGACGGCGATGATCTGCGCGGTGACCGGCGACGCGGCGAACTGGGAGCGCTTCGCGAACGAAGCGCGCGCGCTGCGCGAGGCGATGATGGCGCAGCTCTTCAACGCCGACACGACCGGGTTCGTGCTCAACTACGACCAGAACGGCAACTACCAGGACAACTTCACCGCCGACGAAGTGTTTCCGATCCTTTTCGGCGTCGCCGACGCGGCGCAGCGGCGCGCGATGCTCGAACGGCTCTCGCAGCCCGACTTCGTCACCAAGGTCGGCTTGCGCACGATCTCGAGCGCCGACTCATGGTACTTCCCCTCGCACGGTTTCGGCTTGCTGGGCGGCGTCTGGCCCGACCTGACCCTCTGGTTCGCGGTCGCTTTGGCGCGCAACGGTTTCCCGGACCGCTGCGCGCAGTGGCTCGAAGCGATCTATGCGACGATGGAGGCGGGCTCCGAACGCAATACCGTGCCGGGACAGTTCGCGGAATGGTTCGACGGCGGTTCGCTGACCAATCGCGGGATGTATCTCTCACCCTGGACCGGCGCGAAGTACCTGTGGGCGGTGGCCGAGACGATCTGCGGCCTCGACGGCTACCGCACGAGCGGCCGGCCACATCTCTCGCCGGTGCTCCCTCCCGGCTGGGCCTGGGCCGCGGGCGTGCGCGTGCACTGGGGCGGAATGCGGTGCACGTACGCGATCGACGCGCCGGCGCGCGTCATCTACGGCAACATGCGCGAAGCCTCGGCGGAAGAGCCGTATCGCGTGCTCTACTGCGGCAACGACGTCAGCGACGAAGTGACGACCTCGCCGGTCGAAGTCGGGGCGGTCGCGTTCGAGGACGAACGGGGAGCGGTGCGGATCTTCGTGTGCAACCCCAACGACCGGCCGCGCGACGTCTCGCTCGAGTTCCGCGGGCGTACGATGCGCCGCACGGTCGATGCGGGCGCGATGCTCGAGGTGGTGGCGGCCGGCCGGCCGCTCGACGTCGAGGCGGTCCCGGCCGGACACGACTATGCGGTGGCGCCGGAGCCCGCCGTCAGATAGTGCGCGCGGGACTGCCCTGGGCGGCCGCGAATTCCGCCACGGTTTTGACGTCGATGCATGCGTCGTAGCCCGCCGCCGGAGCAGCCGTCCCGCACGTTCCTCTCGGTCTCGCTGATCCTCGGCGGGCTCGTGCTGCTGGCCGCCATCGCGGTCGGCAACAACATGGGCGATCGCGTGATCGGGCAGTTGACGCAGAGCCGGCAGCTGGTCAGCAAGCCCCTCGCGACCCCGGTGGCACAGGCGACCGACGCGAACGAACTCGAGCACAATTGGAAGAAAGTCCAGGTCGTCACGGTCGCGACCGATCCGGCTTTCCCCGATCCCCGCGTCACCCCGACGCCGGCGCCGCCGCCGCCGACGCCGAAACCGACTCCGACCCCCTCGCCGACGCCCGCGCCGACCCCGGAGCCGACGGAGCCGCCGCCGCCGACCGAACCGCCGCCCTCCGCCTCTCCCGGGGCGGACACCGGCGTTCCGCCTGCCCCGGGTTCGCCGGGCTCGCCGGGGCCGCCGGCGACCCGGCCGCCGTAGCCCCTTCCACCGGCCGCCGTTGCGCCGGGCGGCGCCCCAGCGGGCGCGTGTAACTAATATACCGGTTGGGGCGTCTTGTTAGGATGACGACAGCTAGGATGACGGAGAGGAAGCCAGGCACGTGAACGGACAGGGCGGAGAAGCGAAGCAGACCGGGACCGAGACCCTCAAACGCGGTCTGGCGCAGATGCTCAAGGGCGGCGTCATCATGGACGTCGTCACCCCCGAGCAGGCCCTGATCGCCCAAGAGGCGGGCGCGGTCGCCGTCATGGCGCTCGAGCGCATTCCCTCCGACATCCGCGCGATGGGCGGGGTCGCCCGCATGAGCGATCTGACGCTGGTGCAAGGGATCATGGACGCGGTGACGATCCCGGTGATGGCCAAGGTCCGCATCGGCCACTTCGCCGAGGCCCAAGTGCTGCAGCACCTCGGAATCGACTTCATCGACGAGTCGGAAGTGCTGACCCCCGCCGACGACAAGTATCACTGCGCGAAGGAAGCCTTTGCCGTGCCGTTCGTGTGCGGCGCGCGCGACCTGGGCGAAGCGTTGCGGCGCATCGCCGAGGGGGCCGCGATGATTCGCAGCAAGGGCGAAGCCGGCAGCGGGAACATCGTCGAAGCCGTGCGCCACATTCGCGCGATCAAGGACGAGATCGCGATCCTGGGCGCCGTCCCGAAGGAAGAGCTCGTGGCGCGCGCGCGCGACCTGGGCGCCCCGCTCGAGCTCGTCCGCTACGTCGCCGAACACGGGAAGCTGCCGGTCGTGCTCTTCTGCGCGGGCGGCGTCTCGACGCCGGCCGACGCCGCGCTGATGATGCAGCTCGGTGCCGAGGGCATCTTCGTCGGCAGCGGCATCTTCAAGTCGAAGAATCCGGCCGCGTTCGCCAAAGCGATCGTCGATGCGACCACGCACTACGACGATCCGGCGGTCGTCCTCGCGGCCCACAAAGAGCTCGCCGGCGCGGAAGCGATGCCCGGGCTCGACATTCGCAAGCTCGACGAGTCCGAATTGATGGCGTTACGCGGGAACTGAGCCCATCGAGCGTCCCGTCACCGTCGGCATCCTCGCGCTGCAAGGCGACGTGATCGAGCACCGGCACGCGTTCGAGCGCGCCGGCGTGAATGCCCGTGCGGTGAAGACCGTCAGCGATCTGGCGGAGGTCGACGGGCTCGTCATTCCGGGCGGCGAGTCGACGACGGTGATCCGCCTGCTGGCGCGCTTCGGGCTCGACGGCGAGATCGTCGCGCGCGTCCGCAGCGGGATGCCGCTGTGGGGGACGTGCATGGGGCTGATCGTCGCGGCCCACGACGTCGCCGGCCTCGATCAGCGCACCCTCGATCTGATCGACGTCACGGTGCGCCGCAACGCGTTCGGCCGGCAAGTCGAGTCGGCGGAAGTGCTGCTCGACATCCCGGCCTTGGGGGCCCAACCGTTTCCCGCGGTCTTCATCCGCGCGCCGTGGATCGAGCGCGCGGGTCCGGGCGTCGAGGTGCTCGCCGAGTGGGACGGACACGGCGTGCTCGTGCGCCAGGGCCACGTGATCGGCTCGTCATTCCACCCCGAGCTGACGCACGACGACCGCTTGCACCGGTATTTCGCGAACCTCGTCGGCGAAGCGTCCCCGGCAGGCCGGCCCTAATTGATCTTCAGGTCGCTGAAGTCGATCTTGCGGACCAGCAGGGGGCCTTCGTAGCCTAGGACGCGCAGCGGCAGGTGCGTCGCCGGCGAGAGTTCGAGGACTTCGCGCGTGTAGCCGCCGTCGGCCGCCGGGTCGGCCGGCGTCAGCGTGACGGCGATCGTATTGAGGTCGCCGATCGCGTCGCCCGCGCCTTGCTCGAACGTGCCCGGGGTCTGCTCGACGTGCTGGATGATCTCACCGAAGCTCAGTTGGTCGATCGAATCGCCCCGCACGGTCGTCACCGTCGGGTCGTTCAACTTGAAGGTCTTCGAGCCGGTGATCCCCAGGAAGCCCTTCGCCGTGCCGGTGACCGTCGGACCGCCGTTCCACGTGATCGTCTTGCCGGCATTGGTGCCCGAAACGACGTGCACCGTCGCGGTCGACGGCTTCGCGAAGGTGTACTGGTACACGGAGTTCTCGCTCTTGGCGCCCTTCTGCTCGAAAAGCGTGACCGTGACCGAGTACTTCGTAATTCTCGCCCAGGCCGCTTGGAAGTCGGCGATCGCCGGCGGCGGCGTGCCGACGACGACCGGCGTCGGGGTTGCGAGAACCGCCGGCGGGGGAGCCGGCGTTTGCGCGACGGCGGCGGCGCGCGCAAACGCCGCGCTGCCCAGGACGACGAGCAAGAGACGCAGTCCGCGATTCGCAAAACGGCTCATGAACGCACTATACGCGCACCGGATGCCGGTGCCTGGTGGGCGGGACGATCGATACCTCGCCGAGAGTGGTATCCGCCAGGATCGCAGGCTTGGATACCGTACTTTTCCGTCCTTGGATACTGACGCCGAAGCCCGGCTGGAAGACCGGGTGTACTCCTACATTCTCGACGAGATCGCCCAGCGGCGGATCTTTCCCGAATCGCGCCTGGCCGAGGAGCGGTACGCGCGCGCCTGCGGGGTGAGCCGCTCGCCGGTGCGGCTGGCGCTACGGCGGCTCGAGCAGGAAGGCGTGGTCACGATCGCGCCCGGCAAAGGCGCGACGGTCCGTTCGCCCAGCGCCGAGGAAGTGCGCCAGGTGCTCGAATTGCGACGCGAGATCGAGGGGTTCATCGCCGCCGCGGCCGCCCCGCAAACGGCGCCGGCCGACGTCGCGCGGCTCCGCGAGATCGTGGCCCGGGAGCGGCAACACTTCGAGTCCGGCGACCGGGCCGGTCTGTTGCGCGAAGTGTTCGCCTTTCATACGAGCGTCGGCGAGATCGCGCGGTATCCGCTCGCGGCCAAGTTCTTGCGCGAGCTCCTGATGCGCTCGAACGTCTACCACCTGTTTTTCGACAGCGTCGCGTTCGAGTCGCCGAAGATCGCCGAACAACACGCCAAGCTCGTCGACGCGCTGGCCGCGGGCGACGTCGAGCGGTCGCGCGAGTTGGCGCGCGAGCACGTGGGCGAGATGCTCTCCGACCACATGCGCGGCATCGCCGACCGCTTCCGGGCGGCCTTCCGGCGTCACTCGACGACCGTCACCGTGCTGACGTATTACGACGCGCAGGGACGCGCCGCCGGGCTGACCGCGACCGCGGTCTCCTCGCTGTCGGCCGATCCGCCGTCGCTCGTCGCCTCGCTCAACCGCGCGAGCCGCAGCCGCACCGACATCGTGACCGCCGGCAAGTTCGGGGTCAACGTGCTGGGCCTGGCGCAGGAGGCCGTGGCGCGGCACTGTTCGCAGCCCGGCGGCGACAAAGTGTTGAGCGACGAATGGCTGCTGCCCAACCCTGACGCTTCGACGCCGGTCTTGCGCCATGCGCTCGCGCATCTCGACTGCAAGATCGCGCGCGTGCACGAAGAGTACACGCACTCGCTGATCGTCGCCGAAGTGCAGCGGGTGTGGCTGGGGAACGAGGGGACGCCGTTGATCTACGCCGAGGGCGCGTACCGGACGCTCGACGCGGCGGCCGAAAAGTCGTACGAAGCGGCGTGGGAACGCGTCATGTCGACGTTTCTCTGAAGGGAGCCGGAACGATGCGGAGCGGAGCCGACTACGTCGCGGGCTTGCGAGACGGACGAGCCGTGTTTCTCGACGGCGAGCGGGTCGGCGACGTCACGCGGCACCCGTGGTTCGCGCCGCAGATCGAGCGCATCGCCGCGATCTACGACCTCGAGCGCGAACGGCCGGCCCTGCACTCGGTCGATCCGGCGAGCGGCGAGCGCTATTCGAACATGTGGCTCGCGCCGCTCGATCCGGCCGATCTGGCGGCGCGCCGCGCGGTGCACGAGTTCTGGGCCGAGTGCAGCTACGGCCTGATGGGGCGCACGCCCGACCACGTCGCGTGCTTTCTCACCGGCATGGCGGCGGCCCGCGACGTGTTCGACCGCAAGGGAAAGCAATTCGGCGACAACGTCGTGCGCACGTACGAGCGCGCCCGGCGCGAATCGCTGTACTTCGCATACGTCGTCGTTCCGCCGCAGATCGACCGCGCGAAGTCGGCCGCGCAACAGCCCGAACCGTTCCTCTATCCGGGCGTCGTCGAGGAGCGCGACGGCGGGATCGTCGTGCGCGGCGCGCAGATGATCGGGACGTCGGCGGTCATGGCCGACGAACTCTTTCTCAGCTACATCGTGCCGCTCGCGCGCGGCGACGAAGACTACGCGATCTCGGTCGTCATGCCGATGAACGCGCCGGGGCTTAAGCTCTATCCGCGCCGGCCGTACGCTGCGACCGCGACCAGCGTGTTCGACTATCCGCTCTCGTCGCGGCTCGACGAGACCGACTCGCTCGTCGTCTTCGACGACGTGCTCGTGCCGTGGGAAAACGTCTTCGTCTACAAGGACGTCGGGTTGTTGCAGAGCCAGTTTCACGAGACGGCCGCGCACCTGCTCGGCAACTATCAAGCCGTCATTCGTTTCGTCGTGAAGTGGCACTTTGCGGCCGGGCTCGCGGCCAAGCTCGCGGAACTGCACAACATCGCAGCCTTCCCGCCGGTGCAGGCGCAGCTGGGCGGGAGCATCGCCGCGCAGTGCTCCGTGATGGAGGCGCTGGCGGCAGCCGCGGCGATCGCGCCGGTCGCGCGCGGCAACGTGCTCGCGCCCAACCCGCAGTACGTCTACACCGCGATGGACTTGCAACGCCAGTGGTGCATCGACCTGATGCGCGCGCTGCGCGAACTCGCCGGCGGCTCCTGGCTCGCCGTCCCGTCGTCGGCCGCATCGCTGACCAGCCCGCTCACCGCGCCCGACGTGGAGCGGTACTACCAGAGCAAGGGCGTCTCGGCTCACGACCGGGTCAAGTTTCTCAAGCTGATGTGGGACTTCGTCGGAACCGAGATGGCCGGCCGCCAGTGGCAGTACGAGATGTTCTACTCGGCCGCCCAGCACGTCGCCGACACGCGGGTCTATAAGAACTTCGATTGGGCCGCCTGTACGGCGATGGTCGAGTCGGCGCTTGCCGAATACGATCTGCAAGGGGAGATCGCACCGCTGGGCCGGCGATCTCGGGTGGAAACGCATGATTGAATTGACGATCGACGCCGACGGCGGCGGGCGGCTCGCGTTCGAGCCCAAAGCCGTCGTCATCGCCGGCTATACCGGCCGCGACCGCGCGGCCGTCCAGCACCACATCGACGAACTCGCAGCGCAAGGGATCGCGCCGCCGCCCGAGACGCCGGCGTTCTACCGGATGCCGGTCGATGCGCTGACGACGGCCGGGGCGATCGACGTGCCGTCGGCGCACACCTCGGGAGAAGTCGAGCCGGTGCTCATCGCGCATCGCGGCCGGTGGTACATGGGCGTCGGCAGCGACCACACCGACCGGCAGCTGGAGCGCGAAGACATCGGCCGCGCCAAGGCGGCGTGCCCCAAACCCCTGGGCACGCGCGTGTGGCGATACGAGGACGTGCACGGACACGCCGACGCGATCGCCATGCACGCCTCCGTCTCCGCCGGCGGCGCGGATCGCATGCCGTACCAGGACGGATCGCTGGCCGCGGTGATGCCGCTCGACCGGCTGATCGCGCTGATGCGCGAACGCACCGGCCTGGCCGCCGACGACCTGGTGATGTTCTGCGGCACCGTTCCGCTGCTGACGGGGGCCTTCGCGTTCGCCGCGCGCTTCGAGGGGACGCTCGTCGACAGCGTGCGCGGCGCCGTGCTCGACCTGGCCTACGCCGTGCGGGTGGCGTCACGCGCGGCCGTCGAACCGGCCTGACGTGGCCAAACCCGAGTTCGAGTTCTTCGCGGTCGGCACCGTCCCGTGGACCCCTTGCGCCGGCGCCGTCGCCGGCCTGACGGAGCGTATCCTCGCCCGCGATCCGCACGGCGGCGTCGCGACCCGCATGCTCCGTTTCGAGCCGGGGACCGACACGACGCCCAACGGGGTGCAGGTGCACGACTTCTGGGAGGAAGTGTACATCCTCGAAGGGGCCTTGCACGACTTGGAGCTCGGGCAGACCTTCGGCGCGGGGACGTACGCGTGCCGTCCGCCCGGGATGCGGCACGGCCCGTGGACCGCGCCCGAAGGCTGCACGACCTTCGAAGTCCGCTACCGTGCCCAGGAGCGGGGAGGTGCGAAACTGAACTCATAGGCTATCATGGCGACGAGTCCTGACCAGCTCGCCGCACCCCCGGTGGAAGCCCTTCTGGCCGAGGTCGTGGTGGCACTGGGGAGCGCGGCACACGGGTATCTCGACGACGAGAGCGCGAGCGAAAGCCAGGCGCTGCCTTCGGCTGAGGCCGCCATCGACGTGGCGGCGTACGCGTTCGAAAGGGTCAGGACAAGGCTCAAACCGGAAGAAAGTACCGTTCTGGGTCAGATTTTGACCGAAGCACGGATGAAAGTCGTGAGGAAGCGAGGCGGATGACCTCGCTTTTTTGTTTTGGAGAGGGGCCGCGTTGACCGAAGTCCTCGTCCTGAACTTCACCTACGAAGCGCTGAACATCACGTCGTTCCAGCGTGCCGTCAAGCTGATCTTCTCCGGCAAGGCGGAGGTCGTGCACGGGCACGACAAGCTGCTCGCGTCGCCGTCGTTCGAGATGCGGATGCCCTCGATCATCCGCATGCTCTACTACATCCGGCGCCCGATGCAAAAGGTCGCGCTCACGAAGAAGAACATCCTCTTGCGCGACGACTACACGTGCCAGTACTGCGGCGTGCGCGGCGAGCGGATGATGACCGTCGACCACGTGATCCCCAAGAGCAAACGCGGCCCCTCGACCTGGGAGAACCTCGTCTGCGCGTGCATGCGCTGCAACAACCGCAAGAACAACCGCACGCCCGAACACGCGAACATGGCGCTCCGCCGCCGGCCGAAAACGCCGAAGTATATACCATGGATCCGCGTCAAGCGCAACACGCTCCCCGACGAGTGGCACAAGTTCTTGTTCTTGTACAACGTGTCGATTGACCAACGACTCGATAGCGTTCCCTCGGCCTACGTGACCGTCACCGACGCGGCCGGCCGGGTGCTGTTCCGCCGTTTGGCCACCGAGCGCGAGATCGCCGAAGCGCGCGCGCTGGCCGTCGAAGCCGACGCGAGCGCCCGGGCTGCGCTCGACGAACTCGCGCTGCGGCGCGCGCAGTACGCGGCCGCCAACGGGCCACCGCAGTTCGCCGACCCGGCGCCCCCCGGCAAGATCGCTACCGAAGCAGGCGATGCGCAACTGCAGGGCATCGAGGATTTCGAGTTCGAGGATCCCGAGACGGCCGCCGCCGCCGTGGCGGACGACGCCACCAAGAGCCACCGGTGGTGGATCGACTCGGCGACGCCCGAAGAGCCGCCGCTGTTCGATCAGAGCGAGATGGACGCGCTCGGCCTGCGTCGAACCAACGCCCATCGTGAGTGAGGCGCTTCCGTGATCCAACGGATCAATCGCGGCCCCCAACCGCTCCGGCAGCTCGCCGTCGAGCGCACCGGCCGCTCCCTGGTGCCGGTGGTGGAGGACGCGCCGCGCCCCGATCTCGCGCTACGCTACTCCAACGGTTTCGTCACCGTCGAAATCTCGCACGACGCGCTCGACGCGTTCGTCGAAGCGAAGGGTGAAGTGCCGTTGCCGGTCGACGTCGATCCGCAGAACGGCGACAAACGCACCTACGACGCGAAGCGTGGCATCCGCGCGATCTACGACAAAAAAGCCAAGTTGCGTGAAGTGACGACGCAGACGCGCGACGGCTTGTACATCCGCGTGAACTTCCCCGAGCGGCTCGAAAACGACGCGCAAGCGACGCCCGAGGAGAGCGCCGCCGCGTAACGCGATTTCACCGCCATTCCACAGGGTTGCACGCGTAAGATGGCGGTATGAAAGCGTATTTTTTCCCCGCCCTCATGGCGCTCGCGATGCTTCCGGCCGTCGCGGCCGCCCAAGATCCGCCCCCACCCGGACCGATGCCCTCGGGCGCGCCGCCGTACGCCGCGATGCGTGCGATGCGCGGACAGATGTCGGAGATCCATAGCGCGGCCCGCGCCCAGATGCTCGCCGCGCTCAGCCCCGCGCACCGGGCCTTGCTCGCCACGATCGCCGGACAACTCGCGATCGCACCGAGCCCCGATCCTAAAGCCGCGATCGCCAAGCTCGACGCGGCCTTGACTCCGGCCGAGTCGCAAGCGATCCTCGCTGCCGGCTCGGCAGCCCACCAAAAGGCGCGCGCGCTGATCGAGCAGATGCGCGCGAAGTATCCGCCGCCGTCAGGAAAAACGCCGCGTCCGCATCCCTCGTTCGCGCCGCGCACGCCCGACGCGGGCGCCACGTTGCTCGTGACTGCGCTGATGGGCATCGGCCCGGCGCACGGCATGGGTGGGCCGCACGGCATGGGTGGACCGCCCGGCATGGACGGACCGCCCGGCATGGGCGGCGATCGCGGACCCGGCGGACCGCCGCCGAGCCCGCACGCCTAGGCTATAGGCCGATCGCGGCCGCGATCCGGCGCCACAGCGCCGGCACTCCGGCCGCGATCAAAACCTTCGCTCCGTCGCCGATGACGAACGGCGCGACGCCGAGCGCGAACGCGCGCGGTAGGCCGCCGACGAAGTAGCTCAGCCACGACATACCGGCCGCGAGCACGATCGCGGTGCCGAGAAAGATCGCGAGCACGCGGCCCCCGTACGAACGCGCGAGCCCCGCGTCGAACATCCAGCCGATCATGAAGGCGGCGACCGGCATGGCCCACAGATAGCCGGCCGTCGGCCCGAGGAGAACGGCCGGGCCCGCGCTGCCGCTCGCGAAGACCGGCAATCCGGCGGCCCCTTCGACGAGGTAGAGCGCGAGCGCCAGCGTCCCTTGCGTGGTGCCCAAGAGGGCCACGACGATCGGCAACGCCAGCGTCTGTCCCGTGATCGGCACCGGGCCGATCGGGATCGACAGTTTCGCGCCCAACGCCATCAGCATGGAGCCGGCGATCACGAGGACGGCACGGATCGCGAGCGCGCGAAGCGTGGGTGGGCCGGCCGCCAGCGCGGCGACGCGTTCGGTGGGTCTGCGCATGGCGGTCGGGTTCCCGCACCCTTGGGCGCGGCCCTTGTGCGCGCGTCCCCAGGTGAATCGCGGTACGCTGCGAATCGTCGTCCGCGACATGAGCGTCGCTACGTCGGATTACGGGCTCATCCAGCGCTACAAGCTCGATCAGACGCGGACGCCGTACTTTCAAGTTCTGCTCGACTACGTCGATGCGGGCGTCATCCCGTTTCACACGCCCGGGCCACAAGCAGGGCATCGGGATGGACCGCGCTTTCCGCGAGTTCGTCGGCGACAACGTGCTCTCGATCGACCTCACGCAGATCCGCGGCCTCGACGATCTGCTGCAGCCCACCGAAGCGCTGCGTCGAAGCGCAGCAGCTGGCCGCCGAGGCCTACGGCGCCGACCACTCGTTCTTCCTGATCAACGGCTCGACCAGCGGCAACCAGTGCATGATGATGACCGCCCTCAATCCGGGCGAGAAGATCGCGCTGCCGCGCAACGCGCACAAGAGCGCGATGGGCGGGCTGATCATGAGCGGCGCGCTACCCGGTCTACATGCAGCCCGAGGTCGACGAAGCGCTGCACATGGATCACACCGTCACGCCGCAGACGGTGCGCGCGACGCTCGAAGAACATCCCGACGTCAAGGCCGTCTACGTCGTAAGCCCGACGTATTACGGGGTTGCCGCCGACCTCGAAGCGATCGCGGCGGTCGCGCACGAGCGCGGCAAGCTCGCTGCTGGTCGATGAAGCGTGGGGGCCGCACTTTCACTTCCATCCGGCGCTGCCCAAAGACGCGATCGCGTGCCGGCGCCGACATGTGCGATCAACTCGACGCACAAGATGCTCGGCGCGCATGTCGCAGACCGCGATGCTGCACATCCAGGGCGATCGCATCCGCCTCGACCGCCTCGAGGCGGTGCTCAAGTTATTCTTGTCGACCTCGCCGAATCTCGTGCTGGTCGCCTCGCTCGACGTCGCGCGCAAGCAGATGGCGACCGAAGGCCGCGCGCTGCTCTCGCGCACGATCGAACTCGCCAACGACACGCGGCGCCGGCTCAATCGAGATCGACGGCATCTACTGCTTCGGCGAGGAACTGCAGGGCGGGCCGGCGTCTTCGACCTCGACCCGACGAAGATCACGGTGACCGTCAAGGAGCTCGGCTTCACCGGCTACGAAGCCGAAGAGATCCTGCGGCGCCGCTACAACGTGCAAGTCGAATTGGCCGACTCTGTTCAATTGTCTGGCGCTCTTTACGATCGGCACGACGCCCGAGGCGGCCGACCGGCTCGTGTACGGCGTGAAGGAACTCGCCCGCGAAGACCGGCCGATCGACGTCTTCTCGCCCTCGGGCGTGCTCGAGCGGCGGCTCAAGACCGGCACCTACAAGCTGCCGAAAATTCCGCCGCTGCGGCTGGTGCCGCGCGAAGCGTTTCTGGCACAGACGGAGTTCGTGCCGTTCAAGAAGAGCGCCGGCCGGATCTGCGCCGAGGTGATCACGCCGTATCCGCCGGGCATTCCGGTCATCTCGCCGGGCGAAGAGATCACCGATGACATCATCGACTACCTCGAGCTCGAGAACGAAGGCCGGAGTGCGGATGCAAGGCCCGTTCGATTCGGAGTTGCGCAGCGTGCGGGTCGTCGTAAGAAGAGGATGGCGCGGGGAATTCTGAAAACTTGACTTAAACGCGACCGCGTAGGCTCGCGTCGGAAAACGCAAGAGGATGTACATTGGCCGTTCACGCCGAGTCCATTGCACCGAACTGGGAACTGACCCAACTCCTCGACATCTTCCCGCTCCCGATCCGCCAGGCGCTCGTCCGGCTCCCCAACGTCGAGCACGTGATCGAAGTCGTCCTCGATCTCGGCCGCCCGCCCGAGGCGCGCTTCGACGACGACTTCGTCTACCTGACGCGATAACAACGTCACGCAGGAAGACATCGCGCACGTCTCGTCGCGCCTTTCCGCGTTCGGCGCCGACAATCGCGCCGGCATCGAGCAGACGTTGCACCGCATCTCGGCGATCCGCAATCGCACCGGGAAGATCTCGGCCTGACGTGCCGCGTCGGACGCGCGGTGTTCGGCACCGATCGACATCATCCTCGACGTCGTGCGCAGCGGTAAATCGATCTGCCTGCTCGGGCGTCCCGGCGTCGGCAAGACGACGATGCTGCGCGAGTGCGCGCGCATCTTGAGCGAAGACCGCAATCGCGTCGTCATCGTCGATACGTCCAACGAAATCGCGGGCGACGGCGACATGCCGCATCCGGGCATCGGGCACGCGCGGCGGATGCAGGTCTCCGATCCGGCGCTGCAGCACGACGTCATGATCGAAGCGGTCGAGAACCACATGCCGCAGGTGATCGTGATCGACGAGATCGGCACCGAAGCCGAGGCGCTCGCGGCGCGCACGATCGCCGAGCGCGGCGTGCAGTTGATCGGCACGGCGCACGGCCAGACCCTCGAGAACCTGCTGATGAATCCGACGCTCTCCGACCTCGTGGGCGGCATCAGCGCGGTCACGCTCTCCGATGAAGAAGCGCGCCGCCGCGGTACGCGCAAGACCGTGCTCGAGCGCAAGGCGCCGCCGACGTTCGAGGTCGTGATCGAGATCGTCGATCGCGACCGGCTCGCGATCCACAACAACGTCGCCGACGTGGTCGACGCGCTGCTTGCGCGGCTACTCGCCGCAACCCGAAGTCCGGCAGCGGATGCCCGGCGGCACGATGACCGTCGTGCAGGAGGCCGACATGCAGGCCGTCGGCTCGGCGGCGGTGCGGGCCGCCGACGAGCGCGGCGCGCGGCCGACGACGAACTGCTCTATGCGTCGGGCGGCCGGACGGCGAGGGATGCGCAGCAGCCGCTCTCGATCTTTCCCTACGGCGTCTCGCGCAACAAGATCGAGCGTGCGATCCAAAACCTGCGGGTGAACGCAAACATCGCGCGCAAGTGGGACGATGCCGACGTCGTCCTGACCCTCAAAGCGCTCGAGCGCAAAGAGTCGACCCGTCTCAAGCAGATCGCCTCCGAGAACGTCCCGATCTACTCGATCAAGACGAACACGACCACGCAGATTCAATGGCGCCTCAAGGACGTCTTCAATTTGCCGTCCGTCGATGCCGAAGAGCTGGCGCTGCGCGAGGCGGAGGAAGCCGTCTATCAGGTGCTCTTAGGAACAAAGCCGTCGAACTGTCGCCGCAGACCTCGTACATTCGCCGGATCCAGCACCAGCTGGCGGAAAAGTATCGCTTGCAGTCGCGCAGCACGGGCCTCGAGCCGAACCGGCGCGTCGAGATCTTCCGCGCCCCCGATGCCGGCGCTTTCAGCGCCGCCTTCTAGCGGAACCCCGGCCGTTACATTCGCGGCGTACGCTCGCATGATGCAAAGCGAACCGACCCCCACCCAGCTGCTCGACGCCATTCTCACGCTGCGAGATGCCGTCGAACTCGGCTTTACCGACGTCCGCCGCCGCCTCGACGAACACGACCGGCGCTTCGACCAGATCGATCTTCGCTTCGAAGCGGTCGACCGGCGCTTCGAACAAATCGACCGGCGTTTCGAAGCGGTCGACCGGCGCTTCGAGCAAATCGAGCGCCGCTTCGAGGGGTTCGAGGAGCACATGAATCAACGGTTCGACCTGTTGGAACTGCGGTTCGACCGGCTCGAGAAGCGGGTCGACCGTATCGAGCTCCGCTAGGCTTCGCGCTTGACCACGCCGTCCTCGCTGATGAGGAACGGCGTGTCGAACGCGCGCGTTTCATCGGCCACGCGCACGCGGCTGTGAACGCTGACCCGCACCGTGATCGATCCGTCGGGGCGCGTCATCTGCCCGACGTAGTGCATTTTCAGGAGTGGCGTTTTTCCTTCCGCCGGGGAAGCTAGGCGACCGACGTCGACGAGCGTCGCGATGATCTTGCGCTGGATGGCCAGGGGCAGAAGGCGGTAAGCGTCGTCGTCGCGGCCCTGCATCTCGACGACTTGCTCGGCCGCTTTGTTTGTCGGTTCCGGGGCGTCGTTGACGAACCGTACGATCGCATCCCAGTCGTCTGACGCGATGCCTGAGAATTTGGCGCCGTAGCGGAAGACCGTCTTATCCCCCGACGTGCTCGCGGCCCCGTTCACCAGCTCGACGCGCGCGCGGATGCGGCGCCGCGACGGCAAGTCGATGGCGAGATTGAGTTCGCGATCGGGGACGCTGACGGGCAGCGCAAACGCCAAACCCGACGACGAAAGCTCCAAGCCATGGCCGGCTACGGGGCCTTTATCAGCGGGAAACCACCAGACGGGGAACCGGATGCGCCGCCTGGGCGCCGTACGCCGGTCGCGTCCGGAAAGCAAACGGACGAACTCGCTAAGCATCGCTCCTCTTTCCACCATCTTCGTCGCAAAGACGTCGGACCTTAGACGCTGAATGGCTTCCTAACATGTTTGTGACGTTCGAGGGGCTCGAGGGCGCCGGGAAGAGCACCGTGATCGACGGCGTGGCGCAGGCGCTCGCGCACGCGGGAATCGACGTCGTGCCGACGCGCGAGCCGGGTGGAACGCGCGTCGGAGACGCCTTGCGGGCGCTGTTTCTCGATCCGCAGATGCAGCTCGATCCGATGACCGAGGCGCTCGTCGTCAACGCCTCGCGAGCGCAACTCGTCGCCGAGGTGATCCGCCCCGCGTTGCGGGCCGGGAAGACCTGCTCTGCGACCGCTTCTTCGACGCGACGATCGCCTACCAGGGCTTCGGCCGCGGGCTCGAACTGGAGAGCCTCGTCGAACTGTGTCTGACGGCCACCGGCCGGCTCTCGCCCGACATGACGATCTTGATCGACGTGCCGGTCGACGTGTCGATGGCGCGGGCGCAATCCCGCGCCCAAGCCCTCGGCACCGGCGTCGACCGCGTCGAGCGCGAGCCGACGGCGTTCCACGAAGCAGTTCGCAACGGCTACCTGCGGCTGGCCGACCGCTTTCCGCGCATCGTCGTCATCGACGGCACGCGGCCGCCGCCGGAGATCCTCGCCGACGTGCTCGCGCGCATCGAGCACCACCGCGCCCTGATGCCGGTTCGCCGCCACGGCTGACCCTCCGGTCCCCGTCGAGGGCAGCTTCGAGGTCGCCGGGGCGGCCGGACCGCTTCGGATTCTTCGGGCACTTGCGGGCCGGAGAACTCGCCCACGCCTACCTCTTCAGTGGACCGGCGGGGGTCGGCAAGCGAACCTTCGCGCGCCGCCTCGCCCAATCGCTGCTCTGCACGACGCCGAAGGCGACCCTCCTCGGGTACTGCGGCCACTGCCCGTCGTGTTTGCAAATCGAAGCCGGCACCCACCCCGACTTGCTGCAGAGCGAAGGCGAGCTGAAGATCGGCGATCGCGAGGGCGCCGCCGGCTTTCACGAAGCCGAGACGACGACGGCGCGCGACCTCGTGCGGCAATTGTCGCTGCACTCGTATGCCGGCGGACGGCGGATATTGATCTTGGCCGACATCGAGTTCACCCGCGAGGCCGGCAATGCGCTGCTGAAGTTTCTCGAAGAGCCGCCCCCGGGCGTGTTGCTCGTGTTGACCAGCCCGACGCCGGGCCGGCTGATCGCGACGATCCGTTCGCGTCTGGTCGAGGTGCGGTTCCCGCCGCTCGATCCGGCGGAGATCGCCCGCATCCTCGTGCGCGGCGGGGTGGCGCCGGACGACGCCGCCCGCGCGGCCGCACTCGCGCAAGGCTCGGTCGAGACCGCGCGCACCTATCTCGAAACCGGCGAGGAGAGCCTGCGTGAAACGTGATGCAATGGTACTTCGCGGCCTCGCGCGGCGAGTCGAGCGACTCCGGCTGGGCGACGCGGCCGACGCTCGACGAGGGTCTCGCGCTGGCCCGCACCTTGGTGCGCGACCGGATCGCGCTCACGCTCGAAGGCGAGCACGCGAGATTGCTGGCACCCGATGCGCGCGCCGGGCTGGCGGCCCTTCCCGCGGTCGACGCAGCCGTGCTCGCCAAACAGCTGGCCGCGCTCGGCGACGCGCTGCGTACGGCGCAGACGAACGTCTCGCCGCAACTCGTCGCCGAAATGGCGCGCATGGCGATCAGTTCGGTCTAATATCTGCCGTACGAAACGTCGTTGTATGCGCGCGCCAGGATCAGCGCGATGTACGCGATCGCGATCGAGCGGAAAACGGCCCCGATCAGCTCGGCGACGATGCCGTACCCGACCAGGCCGGTGCCGATCACGTACCCGGTCAGCGTGTAACCGATCAAGACGTACGCGGCGATCGACACGACGACGACCAAGAGCGTCGCGAGGTACGAGACGGCGCACGCGATCGATCGAGATCTGCAGCGCCGCGCCGCCGGGGACGCCGCCGATCGCCGCCGCCGGGATCGCGTAGATGAAGAAGTACAGGGCGATCGCCGAGCAGGCATAAGGCGGCGTAACCGCCGACGATGCTGCCTGCATAGGACGCGATGAAGATGAGAAATTGAGCCCGACGGCGGCGAGCAGAATGTCGCCGCCCTTGCGGCGCGCCTCGCTCCAGCCGTTCTTCGAACGAGGCGCGGCCGCGGCCGCCAGGCGCGTCGGCGATGATCAGCGAAACGCCGAAGCGCGAACGAATCGAGCAGGAAGACGAGAAACTGCCGCGATGCCGCCGGTGATGCCCGCCGAGCGCCGTCGCCGGAGCCGCCGACTGCGCGACGCAGCACGCCGATACGACCGCATGAGCAACGGCAGCAACGAGCATCGACGGATTGCGCACCAGCAGCCCGAACGCCCGCAGGTACACCGAGAGATCGACGTCGCGCAGTCGCGCATGCGGCTGGCTCAGGGCCGCGCGCGCCGGAGCGCGCTGACCGCACGCGCACGTGCGCTCGGCCGGCATCGTTTCGATGATCTTGAAGATCGCGTTCTTTCACGCGCTCGTTGTTGCTGGTGAAGACCTTCGATGACTTCCTCGTGCGAAACCGGCTCGATGCCGTCTGGCCTTCGAGACCGACGTCGTAGTCGGTGATCAGCGAGATGTTGACGTAGCACATCTCGAGTTCGCGCGCGAGATAGCACTCCGGGTACTGCGTCATGTTGATGACTTCCCAGCCGGGCTGCTGAGAACCACTTCGATTCGGCGCGCGTCGAGAAGCGCGGGCCCTGAATGACGACGATCGTGCCGCGTTTCGTGCGTCTTGATGCCGAGCGTTCGCAGCGCATCGATCGGCGATCGGACGCAACTGCGGGCAATACGGGTCGGCGAAGCTGACGTGCGTCGTGATCGGGCCGTCGTAAAACGTGTCCTTGCGCCCGCTCGTGCGATCGACGATTTGATCGGCGACGACCATGTCGCCCGGAGCGACCTCGCGCTTGCAGCGAGCCGCAGGCCGTCGGCCCGATGATCCGCGTGACGCCCAGGTCTTTCATCGCCCAGACGTTGGCCCGGTAGTTGATCGATTGCGGCGGAAAGCGATGGTCCTTGCCGTGGCGCGGCAAGAAAGGCGACCCGCTTGCCCGCGATCTCGCCCACGCGCGACTTTATCGCTGGGCGCGCCGTACGGCGTTTCGACCGAGATTTCGCGCGGGTTCTCGATCAGCTGTAAAAGCCAGACCCGCCGAAAACGCCGATCTCGGCCGTTCCTTTGCCACTGTTCTCCCTCCGGAAGCGTCAACGATGCGCGCCGCGCTTCGGCGCACCGCCTTCGCATGACACTCGGCTCGAATCGGCGCTCGCCGCTGGCGTTCGCCCTTGCTGGCGCTTTCGCGCGCGAGCACGGCTCGGCGACGGGGCCTATTCGTTGAAGTCGCTCGGCTTGAGTTCTTCGATGAACTTTTTGAAGCGCTGCGTCTCCTCTTCTTCGGCCTTCTTGTCGGCGACCGTCTCTTCGAGCACGATCTTGTCGGAGACGAAGATCGGCGCTTGCATGCGCAACGCGAGCGCGATGCCGTCGGAGGGACGCGCGTCGATCTCTTGCGTTTCGCCGTTGGCCGGACGACCAGCTTGGCGAAGAACGTCGAGTCCTTGATGTCGTGGATGACGATCTGTTCGAGCTTCGCTGAGAGCGATTCGAGCATCGTGCGCATCAGGTCGTGGGAGAGCGGGCCGGGGTACTTGCGTGCCCTTCGAGCGCAAGCGCGATCGCGGTCGCTTCGAACGGCCCGATCAGTATCGGGAGGTAGCGCTTGCCTTCGAGGTCCTTGAGGATCACGACCGGGTCGTGCGTCAGCAAATCGATCCCGAGCTTGTCGACCTTCATCTGCCGCATCATCCGACTAAATCCTACGCGCCCAGGACGATTCCTTGCGGGCGACGAGGCGAACGCGCGAGGCGGGCCCGAGCCGCGGATCGGACTTCAGCATGGCCTTTCTTGCGGTATCGTCGGCCTACCCAACGTCGGCAAGTCGACCATTTTCAACGCGCTCACCCGCTCGGCGCAGGCGCTCAGCCGCCAACTATCCGTTTGCGACGATCGAGCCGAACGTCGGCGAGGTTCCGTTCCCGACGACCGGCTTGAAGGTTCTGGCGAGATCGTTAACGTCGCAGAAGATCGTCCATGCAACCGATGCGCTTCGTCGATATCGCCGGCCTGGTGCGCGGCGCCAGCACGGGCAAGGCTGGGCAACGCGTTCCTGAGCCATATCCGCGAAACCGACGCGATCGCGATGGTCGTGCGCTGCTTCGAGGACCCGACGTCATCCACGTCGAGGGCGAGCCCGATCCGCTGCGCGACATCGAGATCATCGACATCGAGATGGCGCTCGCCGACCTGGCGACGCTTGCAAGCGCGGTCGAGAAGCTCGAGCGCGAAGCCCGCGCCAACCCCAAGCTGCGCCGCAGCTGGAGGCGGCACAACGCCTGCGCGCGGCGCTCGAAGAAGGCAAGCCGGCGCGGGCGTTCGCCGACGGATTCGCTCGAGACCGAGCTCGCGCGCGAAAGCTTCTGCTCAGCGCCAAGCCGATTCTCTACGTCGCGAATGTCGACGAGGCGCAGATCGGCAAGCCCGGGCCGCTGGCGCGCAGCGTCTTCGACGTATGCGCCGAGCGCGAAGGGCAGCGGCGCGATCGCGTTCTGCGGGAAGATCGAGGCGGAACTAGCCGGGCCTCTCCGACGACGAAGCGGCCGACATTCCGCACGAGCTCGGCATCGAACGCAGCGGTCTCGAACAGCTCATCCTGAGCCGCGTACGACCTGCTGGGATTGATGACGTTCCTGACGGCCGGCGAGAAAGAAGTCCGCGCCTGGACGATCGAAAGGGACGCAAGGCGCCCCAGGCCGCCGGCAAGATCCACTCCGATATCGAGCGCGGGTTTATCCGTGCCGAAATCGTGTCGTACGACGATTATGCGCGGTTGCGCACGATGGAGCGCTGCGCGGCGGCCGGGCTGGTGCGCAGCGAGGGCAAGGAATACGTGATGCAAGAGGGCGACGTCGTCAACTTTCGCTTCAACGTGTGAAGTCCTGGGACGATTCCGCCGACATTGGTCGGAACGGCCTAGGCAGTTGGCCATTTGGTAGGAATCGCCTCGATGATGATAAGAATTGGTGCCGAGGCCTATCAGAGAAGGCATTTTAGCGTAGGATGACCACCGCTAAGGAAGTCTCGGTCTTCGGCGACGCGATCGCCTACTTCAATGAGGCGGCCGGCTTACTCGACCTCGATACGGGATGCGCGCGATCCTGACCAACCCGTCGCGGCAGTTCATCTTTTCGATCCCCTTCCAGCGCGACTCGGGCGAAATCGAGGTCTTTACCGGCTACCGCGTGCAGTACAACTTCGCGCGCGGACCGGCCAAGGGCGGGATTCGCTATCATCCCGGCGTGACGCTCGACGAGGTGACGGCGCTCGCGTTCTGGATGACCTGGAAGTGTGCGGTGGTCGATCTGCCGTTCGGCGGCGCCAAGGGCGGCGTTACCTGCGACCCCGAGAACGCTCTCGCACGGACGAGCTCGAGCGCATCACGCGCCGTTACGCGGCCGAATTGATCGAAGTGATCGGCCCCGACAAAGACGTGCCCGCGCCCGATGTCGGCACGACGCCGCAGATCATGGCCTGGTTCATGGACACCTACTCGATGCACGTGCGGCGAACACGGCCTGGCGTCGTGACCGGCAAGCCGCTCGAGATCGGCGGCTCGCGCGGCCGCGTCGAAGCCACCGGACGCGGCGTTTCGCTGTGGCGCTCGATCAGATGCGCGAGATGGGGATGCCGATCACAGGCGCGCGCATGATGTACAGGGCTTCGGGAACGTCGGTTCGGTCGCGGCCCGAATGTTTGCGAAGCTCGGCTGCAGGATCGTCGGCGATCTCGGATGTCGACCGGGGGCTATCTACAACGACCGCGGCATCGACGTCGATGGCTGCGATCGCGTACGTGCAGGAGCACCACTCGCTCGACGGTTTCCGCGGCGGCGACGCGCGTGCACAATAAGACTGCTCGAAGCCGCCGTGCGACGTACTCGTTCCGGCGGCCCTCGAGAAGCAACTGACCGCCGACAACGCGCCGCGCGTGCAAGCGCGAAGCTGATCGTCGAAGGCGCGAACGGGCCGACCACGCCCGACGCCGACCGCATCTTTCAACAGCGCGGGATCGTCGTCGTGCCCGACATCATCGCCAACGCGGGCGGCGTCATCGTCTCGTACTTCGAATGGGTGCAAGACCGCGCCGGATACTTCTGGCGCGAAGCGCAAGTCAACGAGCGGCTCGCCGAGCAGCTTCTTGAGAACTTCCACCGCGTCCGCGAGCTCGCCAAGCAGCGCAACCTGCCTCTGCGCACGGCCGCATATGTCGTCGCGATCGACCGGGTCGTGAAGTCGATGCGCGTCCGCGGAATCTACGCGTAAAGCGTCGCCTTTCGGCGCAGGCCTGCGTTGCCGCCGGCCTCATGTACTTCTGCGTACACTTCGGCCGGCGGCGCCTTGGCCTGCGCCGAAATTCGACGCTTTACGGGACATGACGGCCGAAACACATCGGACAAGATTCGGCAATGACGGTGGCGTACTCTAGGGGTATGGGTGGACGTGAACCGACGACGACCGAACTGCTCGAAGCGATCCTCGACCTCAAAGGCGCGATGGAGTTTGGCTTCGCGCGCGTGGACGAACGTTTCGTGCGGCTCGAAACGCGCTTCGACAATCTGGAGACGCGTTTCGACAATCTGGAGACGCGTTTCGACAATCTGGAGACGCGTTTCGACAATCTGGAGACGCGCTTCGACAATCTGGAGATGCGCTTCGACAATCTGGAGATGCGTTTCGACCGATTCGAGCAGCGCTTTGATGGCCTCGAGCGGCGCTTTATCGCATCGGAGGCGGATCGGCGCGCAGACCGTGCGTTTTTCGACCGGCGCTTCTCGAACATCGACGCCCGGCTCGACCGCGTCGAGCGCCCGCTCTAGCTGCTGAGCTCAGTCGGCCGCGAACGCCTCTTCGGCGTGGTACGAGCTGCGCGATAGCGGGCTCGACACGACTTGCCGGAAGCCCTTGCCGACTCCGACCGTGCGCAGGCGTTCGAACTTTTCCGGCGTCACGAATTCGACCACCTCGAGATGCCGCTTGGTCGGCTGCAAGTACTGTCCCATCGTGAAGATGTCGACGCCCGCGGCGCGGGCATCGTCCATCGTCTGCGCGACTTCGTCTTCGGTTTCGCCCAGGCCGAGCATCAGCGAGGTCTTCGTGTAACGCACCTGCCCGCTGGCTTTGGCACGTGCCACGACCGCGAGCGACTGCTCGTAGCCGGCGCGCTTGTCGCGCACGGTCGACTGCAGGCGGCGGACGGTTTCGAGGTTGTGCGCGAGCACTTCGGGCTGCGCGTCGAGCACGATGTCGAGGGCCGCGAGGTCGCCGGCGAAATCGCCGGTGAGGCATTCTACTTTGGCGCCGGGGACGAGCTTGTGGATCATGCGCACGGTGTTGGCGAAGATCGTCGCCCCGCCGTCAGGCAGATCGTCGCGGTCGACCGCGGTCAGCACGAGGTATTTCCAGCCGAGCTCGGCGACCGCCTCGGCGACTCGCTTGGGTTCGAGCCAATCGACTTCGCCGCGCGGGCTCCCCGTCTTGACGTTGCAGAACCGGCAGCCGCGGGTGCAGGTATCGCCCAGGATCATGATCGTCGCGGTCCCGGCGCCCCAGCACTCGCCGATGTTCGGGCACATCGCTTCCTGGCAGACCGTGTGCAGGTCGAGCCGCTTGACGTTCTCGCGCACGTTGAGGTACGAGTCGCCGTGCGGCAGCCGGACTTTGAGCCACGGGGGTTTGGGCAGGCGGGGCTTGGTCGCATCGATCATGGGGGTGAAGTTGTTCTCCAGGCGGGGTGCGTCGCCATCTGCCGAACACCGCGACCCGGGCTCCGGTTTGCGCCGTCGCGCCCGGCTGCGATCTCAGATGCCGTCGATACCGGCCCGGGCCGGGAGCACGGTGCGGCCGAGCTCGGCCTGCAGCGCGCTCAGCAGGACGGTTTGTACCTCGGCGAGCGTCACCGGCCGCCGCAACTCGGCGGCCATCGACGTGATCCCGAATTCCGGCGTGCCGCACGGGGTGATGAGCCGGTCGTAATCGAGCGCCGGGTCGACGTTGAGCGCGATGCCGTGCATCGACGTCATCTGCCGGACGGCGATGCCGATCGCCGCTATCGCGCGCTCGCCGACGTACACGCCGCGGTGCTCCTTGCGGGTATGCGCGGCGATGCCGAACGTCTCCAGCGCCGCGATCGTGCCGCGCTCGAGCGCCGACACGAACGGGACGACCTCGCGGAAGCGCGGCAGCTTGACGATCGGATAGACGACGAGTTGACCCGGGCCGTGGAAGGTGACGTCGCCGCCGCGCTCGATCTCGACGACGTCGATGCCCAGCGCGGCGAGCGCCGCGGGCGCGAGCAGCACGTTTGGCGCTCTTGGCGTTGCGGCCCAGGGTGATGACCGGATCGTGCTCGACGACGAGCCACGTGTCGGGTTCATCGCCCACGCGCGACCGATTCGTGAAAGCGACGCGTTGGAGCGCCAGCACCTCCCGATAAGGACGACGGCCGAGGTCGAGAGGAGCCCGTCAACACACGAGGGCTATCGGCAGTCGCGCGCGGCCTAGCGCGCAGCGGCGGCCGGGGTCTTGGGTTTGGGATTGGGGATGTGGATGGCTTTGCCGTGCGCGGCCTCGGCTGCGTCCATGATCGACTCGGTCAGCGTCGGATGCGGATGGATCGAGAGACCGATGTCCTCGAGCGTCGCCCCCATCTCGAGCGCGATCACGCCTTCTCCGATCAGTGATTCGGCTTGCGGCGCCACCACGTGCATTCCCAGCAGCAGGTCGGTCTTCGCGTCGCCGACGAGCTTGATCAACCCGTCGCTCTCGTTCATCGTGCGCGCGCGGCCGCTGGCGATCAGCGGGAACTTGCCGATCGCAGCTCGTAGCCGGCGGCCTTCGCCTCTTCCTCGGAGAGCCCGACGGTCGCGACTTCGGGATCGGTGTAGACGCAGTTCGGGATCGCGACCGGATCGAACGCGGCCGACTTGTCGCCGGAGATCACTTCGGCCGCGATGACGCCCTCTTTCATCGCTTTGTGCGCGAGCAGCGGCGCGCCGGTGACGTCGCCGATCGCATAGATGCCCTCGACGGCGGTCTTGCGCTGCACGTCGACCGCGATGAATCCCTTGGCGTCGGTCGCGAGGCCCGCAGCCGCGAGATCGAGCGTGTCGGTCACCGGCCGGCGGCCGACCGCGACCAGGCACATTTCGTACTCGCTCGCGACGTCTTTGTTGTTCGTGTATTCGCCGTTGAGGGTCGCGGTGACGCCGGCGGGCGTCTTCTCGACGCTCTTGACCGACGTGTTGAGCGCGATGTCGACGCCCTGCTTCTTGAGGATGCGCCGCATCGTCTTGGAGATCTCGAGGTCGGTCCCGGTCAAGAGCCTGCGGCATCATCTCGACGACCAGCACTTTGGCACCTAAGCGGGTGTAGACGGTCGCGAACTCGAGCCCGATCACGCCGCCGCCCACGATCAGCATGCTCTTGGGAATGCGCCGCAGGGTCACGGCGTCGTCGGAGTTGATGATCGTCTCGCCGTCGCGCGGAGCGATCTTGACGTCGACCGGGGCGCTCCCGGTGGCGATGACGATCGCCGCCGCGGTGTACTCGTCGGTCGAGCCGTCGCGCTTTCTTCAACGCGATCGCGTTCTTGGCGGTGAACGCCGCGTCGCCGTACGCGAAGGTCACGTTGTTGGCTTTGAAGAGGCTCTCGACGCCCTTGACGTTGCCGGCGACGACCTTCTCTTGAAGGCCGCGACGCCTTCGCGGTCGACCTCCGCGCCGCCGGCACCTTGAGGCCGATGTCGCCGGCGTGGGAAATCTGGCGTGCGATCTCGCCGACGTGGAGCAAGGCCTTGGTCGGAATGCAGCCCCAGTTCAGGCAAACGCCGCCGACCTCGTCGCGGTCGACGCACAGGACCGACTTGCCGAGTTGCCCCAGCCGGATGGCGGCATGGTACCCGCCGGGGCCCGCGCCGATGACGATCGCGTCGAAATGCGTGCTAGCCAAGATTCTCCCTTTCTCGTTCCAAGAGCATGACCCGATTCGTTGCCCAAAGGTGGCCTGCCCCCTGGCGCTCGCGTCCTGGGCGGCGCGGCGTGTCAGGAGACGCGCTGCCCCACCGAGCGATGCGCCCACCAATCGGCCGCATATCGCTGCGGCGCGGCGCGATCGACCCACAACCCGAGTCCCAACGCGACGAGCGCCGTCAACGGCGAGGTTCGCGACGCGGTGTAGAACTGGTCCTGCGGATCGAGGAGGTACGCAGCGTACGCCGCGACCCATTCGTACGGCACGTAACCGTTATGGCGCGCGAGCACCGCGAAGGCCTCGCGATACACACCGCGCCGGTTGGAAAGCGTCTTGCTGGCCGGGTGCATGCGGGTCGCCGCCAACGGCTCGGCGACGTAGTGCAGCGGGAAGCGGGCGGCCAGGCGCAGCCACAGGTCGTAGTCCATGGCGAAGTGCAGCCCTGGATCGATCCCGCCGACGGCGTCGTACGCGCTGCGCCGGATCAGCGTCGCAGGCTGGCAGATGAAGCACTCGCGCGTCAGCGCCGCGGCGTCGAACGGGCGCGTCGGGTACGGAGCGACGACCGTCCCCGCCGCGTCGGTGTGGCAGGCCCCGCCGTACGCAACCGCGCACTCGGGGTGCTCGTCGAGCGCGCGTACGAGCGTTTCCACCGCCGCCGGGAACAGCACGTCGTCGGCGTTCAAATACGCGATGTACTCGCCCTCGGTCGCAGCGAATCCGCGCCTGATGGCGTCGGCTTGGCCCGCGTCGGGGCCGGTGATCGTGCGGAAGTCGCCGAGGCCGCGCACGATCTCGAGCGTGCCGTCGGTGGAACCGCCGTCGACGACGACGTACTCGATCGGCGCGTACGTTTGGTCGATGACGCTGCGGATCGTATCGCCGATGAATTGCGCGCCGTTCTTCACCGGGGTGACGAGCGACACGCGCGCGGGCAAAGTTTTCTCTAGGCGACTGGCGCCGCGGATTGTGCCTCGAACCACGCGATCGTCTCACGCAGTCCGTCTTCGAAGCTCGTTTCCGCCGTAAAGCCGAACTGCGCCCGGGCGCGGTCGGTGTTGAGCTTGCGGCGCGGTTGGCCGTTGGGTTTGGTCGCGTCCCATTCGATGCGGCCGCGGAAACCGACGAGCGTGGCGATCGTTTCCGCGAGTTCCTTGATCGAGATCTCGCGCGCGCTCCCGACGTTGATCGGTTCGTCGCCGTTGTAACGTTCGGCAGCCAGGACGAACGCCTCGGCGGCATCTCGCACGAACAGGAACTCCCGCGTGGGCGAGCCGTCGCCCCAGCACGTGAAGCTCTCCGCCCCGGCGTCGCGGGCGGCGACGGCTTTGCGGATCAGCGCCGGGATCACATGAGAGGTCTGCAGATCGAAATTGTCGCGCGGCCCATATAGGTTCACGGGCAGCAGAAAGACGGCGTTCATCCCGTACTGCTCGCGATAGGCTTGGCACTGCACCAGCAACGCTTTTTTCGCGATGCCGTAGGGCGCGTTGGTCTCCTCCGGATACCCGTTCCAGAGCTCCTCTTCGTTGAACGGGATCGGCGTGAACTTGGGATACGCGCAGATCGTCCCGGCCACGACCGTCTTTTCGACATTCGCCCGGCGTGCGTACTCGAGCAGCTGAATCCCCATGATCGCGTTCTCATAGAAGAACTTGCCGGGGTTGTCGCGGTTGGCCCCGATGCCGCCGACGACGGCGGCTAAGTGAAAGATCACTTGGGGGCGCGCGTCGGCGAACAGACGCTCGATGCCGGTCGTCGTCGTCAGGTCGTAATCGCGGCGGCGCGGCACGAATATCTCCGAGCAGCCACGTGCCCTCAAGGCGTCGACCAGTGCCGATCCCAAGAAGCCGGCGCCCCCCGTGACACAAATCCGCTTCTCCGTGAGATCTAAGGCCCCGTCGGCACTGATGACCATTGCAAAGACGCTCCCCGCGTGGCTGGAATTCACCGCGTATTCGAGCCGTTGGGAAGCTCCCCTCTTCGACAATGGTTGGTCAGAACTTTAGTGCCAAAGCGTTCCGGGGCCGAACGGGGGCGGGCGAGGTCCACGCGCGGAGGCTCCGAAACACCCAGCCAATGCGCCAAATTGGATGGCCTGAAATCGCATCTTCGCTCGATCGGGAAAGCATCGTGCCGCTCTACCGTCAGATCTACGAGGAGCTGCGCGAGTCGATCCTCGCCGGGACGCTCCCGGAGTCGACGCGCCTCCCGCCGGAGCGCACCCTCGCTCGCGCCCTGGGGGTGAACCGCAGCACGGTCGTCCATGCTTACCGCGATCTCGCGTCCGACGGATTGATCGAGCAGCGGGTCGGATCGGGGAGCCGGGTGGCGGGCGCCTTCCGGGCGGGCCAGTCGGAGCGGTCGGCTGGGGTGCCGTGGTGGGTGACCCTTCCGCCGTGGCGGGTCGGGGAATTCCCGATGGTGCTCGGCGAGCTGGCGGCCTCGACCCACGGCGATGCGATCGCTTTCGTACAAGGCGTACCCCCGGCCACCCCGTCGCCGCTTGCCGAACTGGCACAATCGTTCGCGCGCGTCGGGGGCAATCAGAACTTCGTCCTGTCTTACGGCGACAGCGAAGGGTACGGCCCCCTGCGCGAAGCGATCGCCGAACGCATGCGCCGGCGCGACTGCCGCGTCGACGCGCGCGACGTCTTGGTGCTGACCGGCTCCACGCAGGGCATCACCTTATGCGCCCAGAGCTTGGCCGAGCCGGGCGACGAGATCATCGTCGAAGTGCCCACGTATCCCGGAGCCCTGCAAATCTTCCAGATCGCCGGCCTGCGCGCGATTCCGGTGCCGGTCGACGACGAAGGCCTGCGCGTCGACCACGTCGAGGCGATCCTGCGTACCCGCAAGCCGCGCTTCATCTACACGATGCCCTCGATTCACAATCCGACCGGCGTCACCGCCAACGCCGACCGGCGCGACCGGCTCGTCAAGCTCGCGACCCGCGCCGGCGTGCCGATCGTCGAAGACGATCCCTACGGCGAGCTCGCGCTCGAGAAGACTCCGCCGCTCGTCTCGCGGGCGACCGACATCGTCGTGTACTTGAGCAGTTTCAGCAAGACGATCGCGCCGTCGCTGCGCTTGGGCTGGATGGTCGCGCCGCGCATGATCTTCGAGCGGCTGCTGCTGCGCAAACAGTCGTACGACATGGCGTCGAGTTTGTACGTGCAAGCCGGCGTCGACGACTACTTGCGGCGAGGATACGACGCGCACGTCGCGGCGTTGCGCGCGGAGTTGACCGAAAGGCGCGCGATTGCGGACGCGGCGATCGAGAAGCATTGGCCCAAGGCGTTCCGGACGTCGCGCGCGACCGGCGGGTTCTATCTGTGGGCGACGGCGCCGCGCGAAGTGCGCGCGCGCGCGCTGTTGGCCGAAGCGGAACGGCGTGGCGCGTCGTTCCTGTTCGGCGAGGCCTTCTATCCGTCGTCGGGCGGCGAGCACCAGTTCCGGCTCGCACTGACGCCGGTGCCGCGCAAGGCGATCGAGGAGGGCATCGCGCGCATCGGGGCGGCCGTCGGGCACTGAACGCGCTGCTCGAGTGGTTCGCGGCGCACGGCCGCACGCTGCCGTGGCGAACCGACCGCCATCCCTACCGCGTCGTCGTCAGCGAGTTCATGCTGCAGCAGACGCAGGTCGAGCGCGTCGTGCCGTTGTTCGAAGCCTTCGTCGCGCGCTGGCCCGGCTTCGAGGCGCTGGCCGCCGCTTCGCGCTCCGACGTCGTGCGCGCGTGGCAGGGGCTGGGATACAACTCGCGGGCGATTCGTCTGCACGAGCTCAGCCGCGCCGTCGTGCGCGAACACGGCGGCGTGCTGCCGAGCGCCACTGAAGCATTGCGCGCCCTGCCCGGCGTCGGCGCGTACACGGCCGGCGCGATTCGCGCCTTCGCATTCGGACTCGACGACGCCGCGCTCGACACCAACGTGCGGCGGGTCGTCCATCGTTTTCGCCTGGGGGTCGAGGTGCCGCCGAAAGCGACCGCGCGCGAAGTCGACGAGTTGGCGCGCACGATGGTTCCCTCGGGGAATGCCTTCGCCTGGAATTCCGCGATGATGGACCTGGGCGCGACGCTGTGCACGGCCCGCGCACCCAAATGCTTGCTGTGCCCGCTGCAAGCTGCATGTGCCGCGGCGCCGATCGATCCGGCGGTGCTGGCCGCGGCGCAGCGAGCGAACCGCTCTTCCGCTCCGGCCGTGCGCTTCGAGGACACCGACCGCTATGCGCGCGGCCGCATCGTGGCGCGCCTGAGCGATCTGCCGCCCGGCGCAGGAGTTTCATTGCTCGACTTGGCGGCTCGGCTTCCCGAGCGTTCGCTCGAAGACGTCGAGCGCGTCGTCACGGCGCTCTTGCGCGACGGCCTCGTCAGCGCCGATGCCGAGGAACGGGGGTACCGGCTCGCCGACAATTGACGGGACGCAGGTTTACCGGCGTCAAAGCGATTCCCGCATGCTGTTGCGCCGCACGTTTCTCGCGCTGTTGCTGCCGTCGCTGATCGCGATGGGATTTGTCGCGTGCGGAGGCGGGTCGCATCCCGTCCTGGTCCCCGCGCCGACGCCCAATGCGAGCACCGGGATCGCAATCGTCCAGGTGCTCTATACGAACTTTCAGACCGCCGGCCAAAATGTCGTCGTCACGCAGATCGGACCGTTACCGAGCCCGGTGGCCTCCCCATACGCATCGACGGTCGCCTCGACCGGCGGCGGCGGCTACGTGACGTTCGTCGACGTCCCCGGTTCGTATTGCTGGTCGCCCTCGAGCCCTTACAATGCGGCGTTGCAGAACTGCGGCACCGTAACGGCCGGCGCGACCCTCACGATCGACGTGGTCAGCACGATCAATCCCCCCTGACGAGCGCCCAGTCGCCTTCACAGCGGCTTTTCATCGGACGCTAACGCGCGTCGCGATTGCCGCCGCGATAGAGGTGCTCGGTTCGGGTATAGCAGTGACGTTTGGCCCTTCGATTTGGATTGGAAAGGTAACGTCATTCGATGAAAGTATTTCGCGTCGCCGCCGCGCTCGCCGCGGTTGCGCTAGGCGCAAGCCTCGCTGCCTGCAACTCGTCGACCGGCAGTCCGGTTTCGAACGTTCCCGGCGTGAACGCGCAGCTGCGCTTCATCAACGGCTCGCCGTCGGCTGGAAACGTCACGTGGTACATCGACGGCAATCAACAGGACCAGAACGTCGTTCCGAGCACGCAGGGCATGGCTCCGGCCGGTTCGATCACGACGTACAAGACGACGACGGCGGCGACCCATACCCTCACGTTCACGAATTCCACCGGCGGACAAGTCGCCGTGACGAACACGTGCAACACGAACTTTCCGTCGCTGACGAGCGGCTCGCGCAACACCGTCGTGCTCGCCGGTAACGGGACGACCGCGGCGCCGTACCTCTGTGAGTTCTTCAACGAGCCGGGTTACAACACGACCCAGCCGAGCGTGATCTTCCACCACGCGGCGCTGCTCGCGGTCGTCGGGAACAGTGCGCTCGGGCAAGTGTACGGCGGCTACGAGGCGCCGGCGACATCGACGACGGTCAACAATCTCGGCGCGTTCTCGAATCCGATCTCGGCTCCGCCGGGCGCGCCCGCACAGTTCACCAACATCACGCCGCAGTCGGGGCAGTCGGGCGGCATCGCGTTCACGGTCAGCGCATCGGCCGGCGGCACCCCGCTCGCGACCCTGACGCCGAGCCAAGTCGACTCGACGAACACCGGCAACGTCATGCCCTTCAACGGCAACGACACGAACCTCGCCGCCTACGTCGTCGACACCACGTCAGGCGTAGCGCTGATCGGCACCTTCACCCCGTAAAGTTCGCGCGGCAAAGTCACTAGAGATTCAAGCCGTAACTCGGTCAGAATCGGCGCAGGGCAAGGAGCCGCGGGCCGAAGTGTACACCAAAGTACATGAGGCCCGCGGCGACGCCGCCCCGCGCCGATTCTGGCCGAGTTACCCGAACCAGGAGGGGAGGTCGCTGTACCTCTGCTCCTTCCAGGGGTCGGCTTCGTTGTTGTAGCCGCGCACTTCCCAGAAGCCCTTGACGTCGTGGTCGAGGAACTCGATGCCGTTCAGCCACTTCGCCGACTTCCAGAAGTAGAGCTTGGGGACGAACATGCGCACCGGTCCACCGTGGATCGGCTCGAGGGCATGGCCGTCGAACTCGTAGGCAACGAGCACGTCGTCGCCCATCATGATCTCGAGCGGCACGTTGGTCGTGTAGTCGTTGTCGGCGTGTTGGATCACGTGCGTCACCGACGGTTTGATCTTGGCGCGTTCGACGATGCTCTTGAACGGCAGCCCGCGCCAGTAAGTGTTCTTCTTCGACCAGCGGGTGACGCAGTGGATGTCGCCGCGCCAATCTGCGGACGGTGCGGCGCGCAATTCGTCGTAGGAGAGCTCGAACGGGTTCTCGACCAGCCCGAAGACGCGCAGGCGCCACTTGGCCGGATCGATGTGCGGCACGTCGCCCACGTGCAGGACGGGGAACCCGTCGGTCACCGTTTGGCCCGGGGGCACCGACGGATCTTTCTGCTTGAAGAACGGCATGGGACCTAGAGGTGCGCGGAGGCGCGGCGCGTTTCCTCGCGTAAGGGAGCGCGCGATGGCGCAGATCCCCTTCCCGGCCCGCAAAGTGACGCGGGCGCGGGCCCTCGAAGAGTTGGCGATCCTCGAGCGCACGTATCCGGCTGCCGAGACGGCGCTGGCGTACAGCGACGCGTTCACCCTGTTGATCGCGGTCATCCTCTCGGCCCAGAGCACCGACGCGCGGGTCAACACGATCACGCCCAAACTCTTCGAGCGCTATCCCACGCCGCAGGCGTTGGCCGCCGCCGATCCGGCTGACGTCGAAGCGATCATCAAGTCGGTCGGTTTTTTTCGCACCAAGTCGCGTAACATCATCAACGCCGCCAAGGGAGTCGTCGACCTGCACGGCGGCACGGTACCCAACGACCGCGACGCCCTCGAAGCGCTGCCCGGGGTCGGCCGCAAGACCGCCAACGTCGTGCTCTCGGTCGCCTTCGGCGACGCCGCCTTCGCGGTCGACACCCACGTCTTCCGGGTCGCCCACCGTTTGGGGCTCACCCTCGGCAAGACGCCGCGGCAGGTGGAGGACGACGTGACGAAGCTCGTGCCGGAAGTCAAATGGCGCTTCGCCCACCACTGGCTGATCCTGCACGGCCGCCAGATCTGCAAGGCGCCGACCCCGATCTGCGGCGTCTGCCCGGTGAGCGCGATCTGTCCGACGCCGCCGATCATCAAGCGGCTGATGGCGCAAAAGCCGCTGACCCGGATCGTGGCGACGAAGAAGGCGCCGAAGGCGAAGAAGCGGGCGTGAAGCAGCACGTCGCGGTCGAGGCAGACGCGCCGCCGCGGCGCATTTGGGACACGCTCGCCGACGGCCGCCGGTGGGCCGAGTGGAACGACCGCTTCGAGTGGGCGTGGGCCGAAGGCCCGCTGGCGCCGGGCACGCTGTTCACCGTCAAGCCCCGCCGCGGCCGGCAGACGGCCCTACGCGTCGAGGAAGCGATCCCACCGCGCCTGTTGACCCTCGCCGTGTCGTTCGGCCCCGTCGTGACGCTGCGCCTGCGCCTGACGATCTCACCGCTCGGCGACAACGCGAGCTCGATCGCCGCCGACTACGAAGTGAGCGGGCCGCTCGCGGGTTTTGCGCTGCGCCTCGGCGCCGCGCAGGTGGGCCGGCGGATCGCCGGCGATCTGGCCAAGTTGGCGGCGTACGCGGCGGCGAACGGCGCGCCGGCCGCCTAAAGAAAGACACGCGGCCGACCGGCCGCGTGTCTGCATGATGATGGCGATATGAGGTTAGTGCGAGGTCGACATCGCCCCCGGGGACGACATTGCTCCCGGGCTCTTCATCGCCATCGGGCTCTTCATGGCCTTAGGAGATTTCATAGCCTTGGGCGACTTCATCGCTTTGGGTGAACCCATTGCCGACGGCGAAGCCATCGACGAGGGGGACTGAGCGTTCGCAGCACCCATCGCAGCACCGGCCGCGAGGAACGCCACGGCCAGTGCCGCTGCATACAGTTTGTTCATAGTTACACCTCCTCTCTCACGTAAATCGAACCGGCCGTTTGAGCCGGTTCGATGGGAGCGTTTCTCTGTTGCAGGAGGGGTCCCTTTTTCCTGAAATTTTGTTCCCGGGCAAGACGGCTAGGCGCTAGGGGGCTTCCATTTCCCCACCAGCGTGCGCGCGATGACGAGGCGCTGAATCTGCTGCGTGCCTTCGTAGATCTGCGTGATCTTCGCATCGCGCATCATGCGTTCGGTCGGATATTCGACCGAGTATCCGAAGCCGCCGAGAATCTGCACCGCGTCGGTCGTGACGCGCATCGCGACGTCGCCGCCCTTCAGTTTCGCGAGCGACGACCATAGCGTCACGTCGGGCGCGTTCTCATCGCACTTGCGCGCCGCTTCGTAGAGCAGCAGCCGCGCCGCCTCGACGTCGACCTTCATGTCGGCCAGCATGAACTGCAGCCCCTGCTGCTGGCCGATCGGCTTGCCGAACGCGATTCGCTCGCGGGCATACTGCGCGGCATAGTCGAGCGCGCCGGCCGCGATCCCCACTGCCTGCGCGGCAATGCCGGGCCGCGATTTGTCGAGCACCTTCATCGCGGTCTTGAAGCCTTCGCCCTCGGGGCCGAGCAGATTGGCCGCCGGCACTTCGCAGTTGTCAAAGATCAGCTCGCACGTCGGAGAGCCGCGAATCCCCATCTTCTTTTCGAGCTTCCCGACTTTGAAGCCGGGCGCGTCCTTCTCGACGACGAAGGCGCTGATGCCGCCGGGACCCTTGGTCGGGTCGGTGACCGCGAAGACGGTGATGATGTCGGCGATGCTGCCTTGGGTGATCCAGATTTTCGTGCCGTTGAGCACCCACGTGTCGCCCCGCTTCTCGGCCCGCATGCGCATCGAGCCGGCGGCGTCCGAACCGCTGCCCACTTCGGTCAGCGCGTAGGCGGCGATCTTTTCACCCGACGCCAGCGGCGGGATGAAGCGCTGCTTCTGTTCGTGACTTCCCGCGATCAAGATCGGCAGCGCGCCGAGTTCCTGCACCGCGATGATCAGGGCGCTCGAGGCGCACGCCTTGGCGACTTCCTCGACGACCTTCACGTAGGTGAGGAACGAGCCGCCCAGCCCCCCGTACTCGGCGGGAAACGGGATGCCGAGCAGATCGTTCTCGGCGAAGAGCTGCTTGACGTCCCATGGGAACTCGCCCGAGGCGTCGATGTCGGCCGCCCGGGGTGCGACTTTTTCGGCAACAAGTTCGCGGACGACCTCGAGGATCATCGCCTCTTCGTCGGTCGATGCGGTCGTGGGTGGTGCAATGGCCATGATCGATATCTCCCTGTCGGTAGGCACTTCAGCGACTCGCGGCGCGAATCCCAGGTGCGCTCGCCTCCTAGGCGCCGGCTGCGCGGCGGCGCGCCACGAGCACCAGCCCGTTATGGTGCCGTGACGGCAAACGCTCGCCCAGCATCGCGCCGGCTAGCGCGAGCGGGAACACGACGGCCTGCAGCGGCTTCGCTGCGACCAGCATGTTGATTTCCCACGCGAGCGACGCAAGGAATCCCATCGTCCCGCCGGTCGCCACGACGTCGGCGCCCGCGTTCGCGAACAACGTCGTAAGGTCTTCGGCGGTGAACCCTTCACGTTCGTGATCGTGATGCCCCCACGAAGCGAAACGCTTGAGGTGCCGGCGCTGGACGAGGAACGGGACGTGCACGATCAGCAGGCCGCCGGGCCGTACCATGCCGACCATCGCGGCCGCGAACGGCGCGAGCTGCGCGTCGGGGACGTGTTCCAGAACGTCGATCGAGATCGCGCAGTCGAACGCGCCTTGCAGCGCGCAGCTCTGCTCGACCGCATCGCCGGTCACGACGGTAGCATACGGGTGCGACCGGCGTGCAAGGGCCGCGCTCCGGCCGTCGATCTCGATCCCCGTCAGGGTGACGCCGGGGTCTTTGCCGTGGATCGCCCCGAGCAGCATGCCCGCGCCGCAGCCCACGTCGACGATGCTGCGCACCGATGCCGGAATCTTGCGCAGCACCGTCATGATGCGAATTTGGACGCCGATCTCGGGAACGCCGAAAAGGCGAATGAACGCCGGCGCAATCCGCTTTGCAAGCGGCTGCGCGGGCCGGCGAACTTGCAACTCATCCGCGGCGCGAGCGAGCAGGTATTCGTAATGCGGCGCCAGTTCGGATCCGATCAACGTCGATGTCCTCTTTCGGTGTTCGCAAGCGCCCTTCGCCGTGCGGCGGGAAGCTTCATCCGGCAGCCAGGAGCCACTCGGGCGGTCGCTAATCGGGTAAATCGCCTATGAACGATCCGCCACTGTCGATCTTGGTGCTGAACTGGCGAGACGTCACGCATCCGAGCGCCGGGGGCGCAGAGACGTACCTGCACGAGCTTGCCAAGCGTTGGGTGCGCGCCGGGCATCGCGTCACCTGGGTCACTGCCCGCTATGCGGGCGCGGCGCCGCGCGCCCGTATCGACGGGATCGACATCGTGCGCGTCGGCAACGCGGTCACCGTATATGCGCTCGCGCCGCTGTTCTGTCTTTGGCGTTTGCGCGGCGAGTTCGACGTCGCCGTCGATTCCGAAAATGGGATCCCGTTCTATGCGCCCCTCTTCACGAAGCGCCCCGTCGTATGCGTGATGCATCACGTTCATCGTGAAGTATTCCGGCGGCATCTGCCGGCGCTCGTCTCGGAAGCGTTCGTTTGGGCGGAGACTTGGCTGATGCCGCGCTTGTACCGCCGCGCACGATTCGTCGCGGTGTCCGAGCAGACGAAGGCGGAGATGGCGTCGTTCGACTGTTCGGCGCAGGACGTTGCCGTCGTCTATAACGGCGTCGATGCCGCGATCGAGCCCGGCCCGAAAGCCGAGGTTCCGACGATTCTCTACTTGGGGCGGCTCAAGCGCTACAAGCGCGTCGATCTGCTGCTCGACGCGTTCGTCCGCATTCGCGAGCGCATTTCTAACGCAACCCTCATCATCGCCGGCACCGGCGATGCAGGCAAGGGACTCGCCGAGCACGCACAGCGCTTGGGGATCGGCGCGGCGGTCACGTTCGCGGGGTTCGTTCGCGACGAAACCAAACGCGAATTGCTCGCGCGCGCGTGGGTGTTCGTCAATCCGTCCGAGATGGAAGGGTGGGGCATCGGGGTGATCGAGGCGAACGCAGCGCGCACCCCGGCGATCGCATTTCGCGTCCCGGGACTGAGCGAATCGATCGACGATGGCGTCAGCGGGCTGCTGGTCGACGACGACGATCAGCTCGTCGATGCAGTCAGCCGAACCTTGACCGACCGCTCATTGCGAGAGCGGCTCGCAGCCGGCGCGCTGTCCCGCGCGCGCGATTTCTCTTGGGATGCCTCCGCCGCGCGGCTGTTGGCGATCTTGAAGCAATGCGTCGCCGAAGCGCCGGCCAGGCGACGGCTCGCGTCCCCGAATGCCGCGGCGCGCCGGCGGCTGGAGAACGATCTAGGGAAGGGAGCCTAGAGAACCGTCCTGAACGACGACGTTAGATTCACGATGCTTTAGAGCGCCCTTGCTCATGCGCAGATTCTATGGTCCGGAACGCACCTTGACGTTGGCTACACGACGAGCCGCACAGTGTCGTTGCGTGGAGGGAGCGGCCGATCCGGCCGCCCACTCCCTGCGCATCGTCATTCCCGCATATAACGAGTCGCACCGGATCGTTCGAACGCTGCGCGACTACTGCACGCATTTCGGCGACCGCGCTACCATTGCGGTCGTCGCCAACGGCTGCACCGACGACACGAGCGATGTCGTGGCCGCGCTCAGCGCCGAGTTCGCCAATTTGCAGCTCGTCGAAGTCGCGGGCAAGATCGGCAAAGGCGGGGCGATCCGGGCGGGCTTCAAAGTAGGCCGTGAAGAGTTCGTCGGATTCGCCGATGCCGACGGATCGACATCGGCGCAGGAGTACGACCGTCTCTGGACGCGGCTGCGCAACGAGGATGCATGCGGGGTGATCGGTTCGCGCTGGTTGAGGGGGGCGGTCGTCAGCCCGCCGCAACCGCCGCTGCGGCTGGCCGCGAGCAGGGTCCTCAACCTGATCGTCCGCGCGTTTTTCGGCCTGCCGTACAGCGACACGCAGTGCGGCGCGAAGGTATTCCGGCGGCCGGCGATCGACGGCGTGCTCTACCAGCTTCAGCTCGCGAATTTCGCATTCGACATCGACCTGCTCTGGAAGCTTCATCTGCGCGGGTGTCACGTAATCGAGATGCCGACGAAGTGGCGCGACCGCGAGGGCTCCACGCTCAAGCTCGCCGGCGCATCGAAGTCGATGCTCAGCGCGCTGGTGCGGTTACGCCTGCAAGACTCGATCGTTCGGCACTTGCCCTTTTTCGAGTACTTCGCGCGCGATGCGGTGATGCCGGTGAAACGCTCGGCGTCGGTGCTGATCTTGGCCGATCGCGAGGGTGACGGCCTCGACGGCGCAACCGCCGCGCTGATCGCCGCCTTCGTGCGCGAGTGGGAGGCGCGCGGCAACGAAACGCGCTACTACGGCGCGAATCCGACGCAGCCGCTGCTCGCGCGCCTCGCCTCGCGGGTTGCGTTCTTGGTGCGGTACGCCCTGATCGAGTGCCGGCGCTGCGAGGCGCTGGTGGAAGTCGAATCGGGGCTTCCGTTCATCGTGCCCGCATTCTCGGCAAAGCCCGGCTACGTGGTGTCGCCGTCCGACGCCGCGCCGGGACCATTGCGCGGCCTCTATCGCCGGCTGTACGACCGGGTGACGCGATTGCGCCCGGTGGCAGGCAGGGAAAGGGCGGCGCGCGAGCTAGCGGTATCGATGGTCGAGACGATCGAAGCGGTCAGCGGCATCTACCAGAGCGGCTTTCGCCGCACGTCGGATCGCTGGAACATCGACTTCACCGAAGTCGACTCCGGTACGCGCCGGACCCAGTTGCTATGATAGTTTCCGCGCGAACGATCGCTGCGATTTCGGTCGCGGCGCTTCTTAGCGCGTGTTGTTCGCCGCACACGAAATACAGCACCGACGCGTTGCCGCCCGGCTATCATTGGCGCGCCGTCAAGGAGAACGGCGCGACCGTGTTCTACGGCATCGATCCCACGAACGAGTGGACGGTGTACGTGGGCCCCGATCAAGAGTTCTACTCATTTCCCGCCGACCGGATGGCGCCGCGGTTTGAGAGCTACCGCTGGCCGCCCCACGCCGCGCCGGGGGCTTGATGCGCGTCTCGATCGCCCTGTTGGTGCTGCTTTTCGCGGGCGCGGGCGCATCGGCCGCCGGCGCCGACGAGCCCGGCGCTGTCCCGCCGCCGGCGCCGGCGGCCGTGCCGGCCGCCGTCATCGATGGCTGGGGAAATTCGAGCGATCCGATCGCGAGCCGGGTGGCAAGGCTGATGGGGGCGTTGACGCCGCGTGAGAAAGTGCTCGAACTCGTCAGCAGTTCGTTCGCGGTCGGACGCTTGAACATCCCCGCCTACGACTGGCAGAACGAGGCGTTGCACGGGGTCGCGAACGCCGGCATTGCGACCGTGTACCCGCAATCGATCGGGCTTGGCGCCACCTGGGACGACGAACTGCTGCGCCTGGTGGCCGGACAAATTGCCGACGAGGCGCGGGCCAAGGCCGATCCCCTCCTGGGCTTGGCAAGCCCGCGTTTCTTCGGCCTGACTTTGTTTACGCCGAACGTGAATCTCGTGCGCGACCCGCGTTGGGGCCGAGCGCAAGAAACGTACGGCGAAGATCCGTTGCTCACCGCGAACCTGGGAAGCGCGTACGTTCGCGGCTTGCAAGGCACGGACCGGCGATACCTCAAGGCAGCGGCCGTGATCAAACACTTAGGCCCGTATTCGGGCCCGGAAGCGGGGCGTACGAGCCTGAATGTGGTGGCGACCCCGTACGATCTCGCGAGCACGTATTTCGTGCCATTCCGATCGATCGTGAGGGCCGCGGCGCCGGCCGGCGTCATGGTCGCCTACGGCGCGCTCAACGGGACGCCGGTGGCCGCCGACGGCGCGTTGCTTCAGACGTTGCGCGAGGATTGGGGCTTTGCGGGAGCCGTCGTCGGCGATTGCGGCGCCGTCGACGACCTGAACGTTGCACTGCATTTCGTATCGTCGGCCCTCGACGCTGCGGTCGCAGCGCTCAACGCGGGGGTCGACCTCGACTGCGGCGGAACCTACGGCAACCTGATCCAAGCGGCGAGCGAGGGAATCGTTTCGGAGGCGGCGATCGATGCCGCCCTGGCGCGCGTGCTGACGGTGCGCTTCCGCCTGGGCCTGTTCGATGCGCACCAAGCATCTCCATATGCGGCCATCGGGCCTTCGGAAATCGATTCGCCGCTGCACCGGCTGACGGCGGAGCGCGCTGCCGAAGAGTCACTGGTCTTGCTGCAAAATGACGGCACGCTGCCGCTCGATCCGGCGCGGGTCAGGCGCATCGCGGCGGTCGGGCCGCGCGCCGCCGATCCGGACGTACTGCTGGGAAACTACAACGGGCAACCTTCGCGCCTGGTGACGCTGCTGGACGGGCTGCGGACGCGGGCGAGCGCTGCGGGCGTCAGCGTCGCCGACGGGGGCACCCAAAGCGAGGCGCCGTTCGATCGGGCTGCGATCGAGCGCGCCCTCGCGACCGCGCGGGCCGCCGACGTGACCGTCCTCGCGCTGGGCATCTCGCCGAAGTTCGAAGGCGAAGAGGGCGTTCCCGGAGACCGCACGTCGATCGAGTTGCCGCCCGACCAACGCTTGCTCTTGCATGCCTTCGCGACGAGCGGGTCGCGGTTCATCGTCGTCCTCACCTCCGGTGCCGCGCTGGCTCTGGGCGATGATGCCCGCGCCGCGGCCGCGATCGTGATGGCCTGGTATCCCGGCGAAGAAGGAGGGACGGCCGTCGCGCAAACGTTGTTCGGCGATGCGGACCCGTCGGGCCGCCTGCCCGAGACGTTCTACGCTTCGACCGCGCAGCTACCGCCGTTTGCGGACTACTCGATGAAGGGTCGCACGTACCGGTACGCGAGCGCTTCGGTGCCGTTTCCGTTCGGTTGGGGTCTGAGCTACGCGCAGTTTGCGCTCACGAACGTGCATGCGCCGCCGGCGATCCCGTGCGGAGGCACCGCCGGCGTCGACGTGACGGTAAAGAATACCAGCCGACGGGCAGGCGCCGAAGTCGTCGAAGTCTACGCGCGCCGCCGGCCGCAAGCACCGCTCGATCCGCTGCGTTCGCTGGTCGCGTTCCGCCGGATGCAACTCGATCCCGGTCAAACGCGGACGGTCCGCTTCGAGCTCGGTCCCGAAGCGTTCGTCAGCGTAGACGACCAAGGCCGGCGTTGGGTGGAACCGGGAAGCGTCGTCGTGGCCGTTGGAGCGTCGCAACCCGACGTGCCGCAGCCGGACGGATCATCATGGGAAGGGAGCGCGGTGCAGATCGATCTGACCGGCCGCGCGGTGCAATTGTAGATGCCCAAAACCAATACCGATATTCAGCGCGAGGCTTCCGATCGCACCGTGCAGCCGGACTACCTGGACGAGCGCAACCTCACGCCGCGCATTCGGCTGATTCGCGAATTCGCGCGGTCGCTCGGCCCGGGGAAGCTCTTGGACATCGGATGCTTCGACGGCGGGGTCGTCGCGCCGCTTGCGGATCGTTACGAACTGCACGGGCTGGACATCTCCGCAATCGGGTTGGCGCGCGCCCAAGAGCGAGGCCTCATTCCGTGCGAGGGCAACGCCGAAGAGCACATCCCATTTCCCGACGACACGTTCGACGTGATCGTGATGTCGGAGATGATGGAACATGTCGTGCGGACCGATCACTTGCTGCACAACGTCAATCGGGTCCTCAAGCCGTCCGGGCATTTGATCGTCACGACGCCCAACGTCGCCACGCCCATCTCCTACGGCATGATGCTGTTGCTCGACCTGCCGCCTTACATGGCGGCACGGTACCGGTCGGGGCACGTGCGCGACTTCACCGCTCGCACGCTGCGGTTGGCGCTGCGCAATCACGGCTTCGAGGTCGAACGGCTCGTCGGTGCCGGCATCGAGATGCCGCTGATCGGCCGCCATCTCGATCGACTGGCGCGTAACGTTCCGCGGCTGGCGACGATGCTCGTCGCCCTGGCCAGGAAAACGCAGACTTCATCGTTCGATCCGACAGTCGAGATCGAAATCGCGCTCACGCTCTAACGGGCGGTGCGCGCATTCCGAGCCACGCGACGCCTGCGAGGGCGCCGAGCATGACGAGCCAATAGACGAACCCGAGCGCAACGGTCCACGGTCCGCCGTGAATCGGAGGCAGGTCCATCGGGTACTCGAGCGCGGCTACGATCCCGGTCGGGTTCGGCAGCGCTTCGGGATCGAGCGTGACGACTTGCGTCAGCGCCCATCGCACCCCCAAAACGCGGCAGTCGCCGTCCAAATCACACTCGTAGGGGAGGCGTTCGGCGGCGCTCGTGAGCCCAGTACCGGCGCTCACGCGCAGCCAAACCGTCGAGCTTTTATCTTGCCGTGCGACCAGCGTGTTGCGCCCGAGCAGCGCCAACCGGAAGTGCGCGACTCCCCGCGCGTCGATCAATTCGCGCGCAGGCACGGGAAAGTCGAAGACGACCTGGCCAGGCCCGATGGGGCGGTAATCGGTGAATGCGTAGCGGCTGCGTCCGAGGACGACCGCGGCGGCCCCCGGGCCGACGGCTCCGGCGCCGGTCCATCCCGGATCGCTCAACAGCACTTCCAGGCGAACGTCGCGTACGACCCGCGGCAGCGGTGCGAGCGGCGTGCGCACGGCGTAGAGTCCGTTTGCGCGCAGTGGCTGAAAGACCGGTGTAGCGACGAGCGTATCGACGTAGGGATCGACCTTGAACCGCAAGGTCGAAGCCGGCCGGACGTCCGAGCGTTGAAACCAGCGCCACGTCAACGAAGCGAAGCTCACGCGAAAGGTTCCGGGTTTGGTCGTGGGCTGCACGCCGGCGCGCTGGATTGCGGTGCGAACGCCGAAGGTCCCGAGATCTTTGAGGCTGTGGTTGAACGCGTTGCACCAAATCTGCGGTTGCAGCGAAAATGCAAGGATCCCGAACGTGAGCGCCGCGGAAGCGAGGCCCGCGAGCCGGTACCCGGCCGCGCCCGGCGCACTGCGAGCGAACGACCACGCGAACGTGCCGGCGTAGGCGAGCACGAACAGTTCGCCGATCAGGTCGCCGGTGGCCGCGGGCAGATAGAAGTTCAATGCCATCGGCACCTCGGGAGTCAGCACGTCGGTCCAAAAACCGGCGACTTGAATGTCCCGCGTGTAGGTCGCCATGGCCAGCAACGGCACGACGAGCATCGCGACCGGCGACACGGGAACGACCGTCGCCAGCACGGCCAGCGCTGCGAAGGCGATGAAGGCGAACTGCGGCAGCGACAACGCGTCGAACAGCACCGCGGCGGCCAGTGAGAACGCAAGGGCGATCAGGGCGCCCCGATAGGGATTCGATACGCGCAGCGCGAGCAAGGTGCTCGCGGCGACGACGGTCACGAAGGCGATCGGCCACCTGGCGGAGAGCTCGGGAAGAAACGTCCACAACGACATCGCCGAAACGTTCGTCAGATCGAGGCCGGCGCTGGAAGCGAGCCCCAAACCGAGCGACTCGTGAGCCAGTGGATCGACGAAGACTTGCGCGAAGCAAACGACAGCGGTGATGACGAACGCGACGAAAACGCGGACCGCCGCTCCGATGGTATCACTTGCCGAACGAGCAGAACGAACAACACGAGGAGGTCGGCGATCGGGAAATACTCGACGCTGGCGCCGACTCCGATCACTGCGCCCGCCGCCACGTAGCGACCCGCGAGCAGCAACTCGAGGCCTCCGAGCAGGCACAGCAGCGCCATCGCTTCGACCTGGCCGTGAACCGCGGTGACCCAAATCGCCACGGGATTGAGCAGCCACAGATTCGTCAGCCAGATCGACGAGGCGGGGCTGAAGCGCCGCCCGATTTTGCCGGCGAGCAGCGCGCAACCGACGTTGGCGATGATGAACGGCAACTTCCAGGCCAGATGGATCGCATAGGGCGCCGCGACTCCCAAAGCTTCGAGCGCCTGGCGCGCGCAATTTGCAAGGAGCGCCAACGCGGCCATGTCGGCCCCGAATTTCCAATAGAACAGCGGGCTGAATCCCCACCGGAAATACGCTTCGGCATTGCCGACGAACGCGGCCACGTCGAATGGGTGACCCGACGGAGCGGCGGCGATCAGGGAGCATGCGATGTTGATCCACAGGCATATGCGTACCGATCCCAGGGCCGAGAGGATCGTCCGATAGGCGGGATCTGCGTTGAAGAAGCGCTGCTGGTTGAGGTCGGTCGTCACCGCGGAAGATTTCTGGCCGTTTCGTACACGTGCTGGTAGGCGAAAGGGTCGGCGCGATCTTCGCCAGCGCGCCGAGGCGGCTTGCCATCCCGCGATAGCGCAGCACGCGTAGCCCGGCGCCGGCGATCATCGCTTCGGCAGTCGCCTTGGTGAAGAAACGCAAGTGCGTGCGATCGAGGATCCCGCTTTCGGCATACTCGAACCGGCCCGCGAGCAAGCCGGCCCTGATCATCCAGTTTGCGACGTTGGGGAGCGAGATATAGATTTTCCCCGCCGGGCGCAGCAGCGCGATCGAGCGCGACAGCACGGCGGGCGGATCGACCAGGTGCTCCAAGATGTCGGCGAACACGATCGCATCGTACCGCGCGTTGCGCGCGGGGAGCGCTTCTTCGACTGCGGCGACGGCGACGTCGCGGTAGCCGGCGGTCTTGGCCGCGGCGGCCGCCTCGGGGTCCAGTTCGATTCCGTCCACGACGCACTTGCGCTGCTTCAAAATGGCGCCGAGCCGGCCGGTCGAACAGCCGACGTCCAACACGTCCAACACCTCGTCTCCGCCCCCGATCCACTGCGCGAGGATCGGGTTATACGAGTCGTACTTCGATGCCATCAAGAAAGTACAGACGACGCGGCACGGCCGAGAACCTTTTGGGCAGGTCGGCTCAGGGCCGGTCGAAAATCGAGCCCACATGGCGGACTTGGTCGTCGGCGTGCCCTGCAAAAATGAGGAGCTGTCGCTGCATGCGACCCTCACCGCGCTCGAACGGCAAGTCGTCGCTTCCGCCGCCGTCAGGTTCCTCGTCATCGACGACGGCAGCACGGATCGCACGCGCGCAATCGCTGCGGAGTTCGCCGCGCGCGACCCGCGCTTCGCGGTGCATAGCTTCGAGAAGAATCAGGGCAAGACCGTCGCCCTGTCGTGGTTCTTCCGTACGGTTGCAAAAGAATACGCGATCACGCTCGACGCCGACCTGGCGCTGCAAGGGAACGGCGTGCTCGAGAGCGTCGTCGTCCGGCTGCAGCGCGGCGCGGATGTGGTCGGCGGTTCGCCGTATCCGCTGGCTCCCCGCTCGTGGCCGGAGCGCGGCCCGCGCTTTTCGGAGATCGTGCAACATCGCTGCGGGTCGCGCTCGGTGGGCAGACCCTCTACGCGTGTCACGGCCGGCTGCTGGGCTACGGTCCGAAGATGATCGCCGCGTTACGTGAGGAGGAGTGGCCGCCGCCGCCGATTGCGGAAGACGCATTCGTTTTCATGACCGCCAAGCGACGCGGCTTGCGCTTCGAGTTCGCCGAGGAGGCCCGCGTTCTGTACCGCTCGGCGGGCGAGGCCGCCGACTACATGCAGCAGTCGCGGCGTTTCCGCAACGACGTCGCGGCCTTGCGCAAGCGCTACGGAGCGGCGCTCGACGCGGAACTGCGCATCCCGCCGCAGGTGCTCGCCGGGGTGCTCGCCCGTACGGCGGCCTCCGATCCGGCGGGCTTCGTCTCGTTTGCGTGGCTGCGGCTCCGTTCGCTGACCGTCAAGCCGTCGAGCGGGTGGGGCGAGCGGAAGTCACGAAACTGCTGGGCTCCGATCACTCGACGTAATCGGGGACGCCCGAGCGCAGGAACAAGACCGAGCTTTCCGCTGCCCCAGTACATCTTGTCGAGCACGTAACGATCGTCGCGCCGGCGCCGGCGCTGAACGACGGCGCGCCGGCGCAGCGTCGCCGGAACGTCGCGCAGAAAGCTCGCCGCCGCCCAGACGTCGGTGCGCGCGGCTGCGAACTGCCGCTTCGCGAGCAGAATCGCGATCTCGGCTGCCAGCAGCGCCCCGTAGAGCGGGAAGAGCACCGCGAGCGCCGGCCACGCGTAGTTGCTCAGCATGTTGCGCATCGTGTTGCGCTCCGACCAGAACCGCCGCCGCAGGCTCGTGCTGCGGTTGCTCTCGTACACCTTGCCACCCTCGATCGAGTGTCCGTGTTCGTGGACGACGACAGCGTCCGGAACCGCCTTCACGCGGTACCCGTACAGCCACGCGCGCCACGACAAGTCGACGTCTTCACCAAAGAGGAAACCGTCTTCGTCGAAGCCGTCGAGGGCATCGAAGAGCGCGCCCGGGATCAGGAGGCTCGAGCCGCCGGCGAAGAACAGCTTGGAGCACACCTCCGGAGGCACGTAAAATCCGAAGAGGTCGACCGGATACCCGACGCCGGTCAGCCGGCCGCCGGCGTCGTATTGCGCGGGCGCCAAGATGCTCCCGTCGTCGGCGGCGCCGCGCAGCACGTCGAGCGAACCGCTTTCGAGATGCGCGTCGGGGTTGAGGACAAGGAGCAGATCGCACGTCGCGGCTCGTCGCGCGAGGTTCGTTCCGGCCCCGTATCCGCGGTTCGGGGCTTCGATCACGGTGACCGCCGAGAAGCGTTCGCGCACGTAGGCGGCCGTGCCGTCTTGCGAAGCGTTGTCGACGACGATGATGCGATCGCCGTCGCGCTGCTGACCGAGAACGCTCTCGACGCAGCGTTCGATCGTCGCGCGGGAATTATACGCGACGATCAGGGTGGCGACGCTGCGCTCAGCGTCCGGTCGCACGGGCCCGGTCAAGTGCCGGCGCGAGCGCGTACAACGCCAGACTGGCGACGATGCACGCTTCCGCGACGAACTGCAGCAACGACGGCCAGTGCAGGATCACCACGTGTTGCATCGTCGAATGCCGTGCGATCACCCAGCCGTTCACGGCCGTATCGATGCGCACGTGCGGCAGTCGTTCCCTGCCGGCAAAGGCGAGCCAGCCGGGATCGTAGGCCACGTTGTAACGCACGAGCGCGTCGTTTCTGGGCGGCAGCTCCGCATCGAGGAGCCACGGCAGCCATTGGGCGAACGCGGCGGCATCCACGGTCGCCGGCGGCCCCGAGAGCGGCAGCGCGGCGGGAAGCTTCGCCTGTGCGGCCGCCAGACACGTTCCGCGGCACCGCAACGCGAAGACGCCGGCCGGGACGCCGATCCAGCGGAAGCCGTGCGTATCGTGCGCCAGCGTGCGCGTGCCGGTGGTCTCCAGGCCGAGCAGCGTCCCTTCGACGTTGACGAGCGCGTCGAGGCCGCCGCGGACGGGCACGGCGGCCGCCGGCGACGTCGTGATCGCGCCGCCCAGCCCTTCGCCCAGATCGGGCCGCACCGCGAACGCGAACGTCGCACTCACCCAACCGTCGGAGGCCCGCAGGAACGTCGTCGAGGCCGCGATCGGGATCGCCGCTTCGCACGCCGCGCATCCCAGTATCACGCGCAGCTTCGGGTCCGCGGCGTCGGAAAAGAGCACGTCGTCGGCCCGCAGGTCGTTCGCGAGCGACGCGAGATGCGGCGGTTCCGCGAGCGAAAGCAGCGGCATCGGAGCGGCGATCCGCTGCGACGATGCCGCAACCCGGCGCAAGGGGTCTGCGGGGAATGCGAGCTGCGGGCCGAGGTTACCGATGTCGGTCTCGAGCCAAGGCCGCACGACGACGCCGGCCACGCCTAGTCCGGCGAGTTGCTCCGTACGGCCGTCGAGTTGGAACGATGCCAGCGCGGCCGAAACGGGGTACGTCGCAAAGAGTTCGTTCACCGGTTCGCGACCGCCGCCGAGCGGGTCCCAGTTCGGATCGAGCCCGGAGCCGTGGCCTTCGAACTGCATCGGCTGAAATGCGGGGATCAGCGCGAATCGCTGGTGCTGCGGCACGGTGACGGTGATGCCCGGGATCGCGGCGCGATTCACCCACCAGGTCGCCGGCGGCGCCGCGATCCAAACGGCGATGAAGCCCGCCGCGCCCAACCCCCACGGGATCGCGAGCGCGCGCACCCGCGCGCCGGCGGCATTGACGACGACCGCGTATCCGATCGCGACGAAGCCGATCAGGTCGTAGAGCTCCCGGAACAGCGCGGACGCGCGCACGTGGGAAACGAGCCACAGATATGCATCCGGAAAAGGGCCGCGCGTGCCGAAGGACACGAGCAGCGCGACGATCGTGAGCAACGTTGCCGCGGCCACCGCCGGGAGCGACTCGAGTTGCGTCCGCTTCACGGCCGCAGCGATCAGGGCCAGCACGACGCACGCAAACGCGAGGGCCGGCCCGGTGAGCCCCCAGCCGCCGAACTCACTCGTATAGCCGGCAAAGTAGCCGACGAGAAGCGGCGCATCCAGCGGGCTGACGGATTGGGCCTGCTGCCACGATTCGATGTACGGGATCGCACTGAGCGCCGGGCGATCGGCGAAGACGCCGATGGCCGCCGGAACGGCAAGCACGCCGGCGAAGACGGCCGGCCAAACGCAGCGCGCGCGCCATGCCGCCACCAAGACGATGCACGCATCGACGATGAAGAATTGCGGCTGCGCCAGCGCGAGCGCCATGCAGGCAACGAGAACGCGCGGGCGTGAGGTGCCGCCGACCACTTCGGCGGTCAACCAAAGCGTCGCCGCGTAGGCCAGTGTCATGTACGTGTGTCCGGCGACCGTTTCGGCATAGACCCACGGGTTGAAAAGCGCGAAGGCCATCGTCGCCCAGCGCAGCGCGGCCGGGGCGTGCAGGGCACGTCCGATGGCCGACGCTCCGCCGGCGATCAGCGCGGCGACGGCGAGCATGAAGATTGCGAACGACGGCGCCGCCCCAAAGAGTATCCGCAGCGTGTCGAGCGCCGGCAAGAGCAGGTAGTCGGTCGGGTAAGCGATCGGGGCGCCGAGGCCGCCGACCGGATTCCACCCGCCCAGGTCGAACAGGACTTGCCGCCACCACGGTTCGAAAGGCGTCCGCCATATCCAATCGCTCCGCAATGCCGGAACGAAACGAGCGGCCAGCACCCCGAAGCCGGCGCACAAGACGGCCGCAACCGCGGCGTCTCCCAAAAGACGAAGGCGAGTTTTCACCATCACGCAGACCGATACAATGGCCTACCCAGCATGAATGTTTTGGTCACCGGCGCCGCGGGTTTCATCGGATCGCACTTGGTCGAAGCGTATCTCCGGCGCGGAGACCGCGTCGTGGGCATCGACAACGAACTGACGGGTGACGTGCGCAACGTCTCTGCCGCGCTCGGCAACAGCGGCTTCTCGTACTTGCGGGCCGACGTCGTCAGCGAATTCAATGCGGTCATCGCTCAAGTAGAGCAAATGCATGGCCGCGTCGATCTCATCCTTCATTTTGCGTCTCCGGCGAGTCCGGTCGACTACGAGCGTCACGCGATCGATACGCTCTTGGTCAACAGTCGCGGCACGGAGAACTGCGTCGCAGCGGCGATGCGATGGAATGCGCGTTTCCTCTATGCATCGACGTCGGAATCGTACGGAGATCCGCTCGAGCACCCGCAGCGCGAAACGTATTGGGGCCACGTCAACCCGGTCGGTCCCCGCTCGTGCTACGACGAGGCCAAGCGCTACGGCGAGGCGTACGTCTCCACGTTCGTTCGGAAGTATCCGCTCGATGCGCGCATCATCAGGATCTTCAACACGTACGGTCCGCGCATGCGGTCGAACGACGGGCGCGTCGTGCCGAACTTCATCATGCAGGCGCTGCGGGGAGAGCCGCTGACCGTCTACGGGGGCGGAGAGCAGACGCGGTCGTTCTGTTACGTGAGCGACTTGGTGCGCGGCATCGTCGCGTGCGCCGATTCTGACGCGGCCCGCGGACGCGTCGTCAATCTGGGCAATCCCGAGGAGCACACGATCGGCGAGTTCGCCCGCATCGTCGCCGAGATGGTCGGGGTTCCGCTCGCGACCGACTCGCGGCCGATGCCGCCCGACGACCCCAGCCGCCGTTGTCCCGACATCACCGTGGCGCGCGAACTCTTGGGCTGGGAGCCCGCCGTCGGTTTGCGCGACGGGTTGCGCCTGACGATCGACGCCTTTCGCAGCGAAGCGTCCGTCAGAGCCGGCTGACGTTCATCGCGGCCGGGGACGCGGCCAGCGGTGCTTGGCGGCCCACGCCGAGGTAGTGGAATCCGGCCGCGTTGGCGCGGCCCGGTTCGAGCGCGTTGCGCCCGTCGAAGAGCAGATTGCCGCGCATCAGCGAGCGCAAGCCGGCGAAGTCGATCGACTTGTACTCGTTCCATTCGGTCGCCAGGACTAGCGCGTCGGCGTCGCGCGCCGCGCTCGCGATCGACGCGCAAATCGTGAAGCCGGGCGGGACGTCGGCGCGATCGAGCTCGCGCACGATCGGGTCGTGCGCGCGCACGGAGGCACCACGATTGCACAGTTCGCGGATGAGCCCCACCGCGGGCGACTCGCGCGTGTCGTCGGTGTTCGGCTTGAACGAGAGCCCGAGCACCGCGATCGCTTTGCCGCGCAGCCCGCCGAGCGCGGCTTCGAGCTTGTTGACGCTCCACAAGAGCTGGCGGCGGTTGACGCGCATCACGGCTTGCAGCATCGTGGCCTCGTAATCGCGTTGCGCGGCGACGTGTGCCAGGGCGGAGACGTCTTTGGGAAGGCACGAGCCGCCGTATCCGATGCCGGGATTCATGAACAGCGTGCCGATGCGCTTGTCGTAGCCGATGCCTTGGCCGACGCTCTTGACGTCGGCGCCGACGAGCTCGCAGATGTTCGCGATCTCGTTGATGAACGATACCTTCATCGCGAGGAACGCGTTGGCGGTGTATTTGATCATCTCGGCGGTGCGCACGTCGACGAAGAGGATCGGCGCGTCGAGCGGCGCGTAGAGCGCTTGCATGATCTGCCGCGCTTTGGGGTCTTCGGTGCCCACGACGACCCGGTCGGGCTGCATGAAGTCGGCGACCGCCGAGCCTTCGCGCAAGAATTCGGGATTGCTGACGACGTACGCCTCGTGCGCGCCCGTGTTGTACTCCGAGATGATCGTGGCGATCAATTCGCCGGTGCGCACCGGGACGGTCGATTTGTACACGACCGTTTTGGGGCCGTTGAGGTGGGCGCCGATCTGGCGCGCCGCCGACTCGACGAACTGCAGGTCGGCGCGGCCGTCGGAATCCATCGGGGTGCCGACCGCGATGAAGATCACTTCCGCGCTCTCGATCGCCGGCCCGAGTTCGCCTGCGAATCGCAGCCGTCCGGCCGCCACGTTGCGCTCGAGCAATTCGAGCAGCGACGGTTCGAAGAACGGCAAGCGGCCTTGGCGCAGGGCGGCGATCTTGTCGCGGTCGACGTCGACGCAGGTGACGTCGTTTCCGAGTTCGGCAAAGCACGTGCCGGTGACGAGCCCGACGTAGCCAGTCCCGATGACGGCGATGGTAGACATGCCCGGGTGCTTCGTGCGGCCGAGTTCGGAAACCGCCTTGCCGGGCGGCCCGCTAGCGCCTCGGCGTCAGGCGACTTCGCCGGCCGGCTGGGTCGAAACGACGCGGCGCGCCACCGGGGCCGTGATCCGGTAGAGCGTCGAGAGCAGGGCGATCAGATTTCCGACGATCAGGGTCGCGATGATCGCGCCCAAGGTGTGGTGATTGAGGTTGAGCGCGATGACCTCGCCGATCGTGACGATCAGCAGCGGCGCGACGAAATCGAAGCGGTGAAGGCCGATCTTGAACGTGACGACGACGCTCGTCAACGCGAGCAGCACCATCGCGAACGCGTAGGGGAAGAGCATGGGCGCCGCGTCGACGTAGGCGGGACCGCCGACGAGGCGCACGACGAAGGGCGCGAAGAAGAACATCACGAGCAGCCCGGGAATCGCGAGCGCCAGCAGTCCCGCCACGGCTTGCAGCAGGATGCCGTGGACGCTCAGCGAGCGCAGCGCGCGATCGGTCGCCTTGGGCAGCACGACGGTCGGGACGAACGCGAGCGTGTACGCGAGCCCCTTGCCGGCGAGCGAAACGATCGCGAACAAACCCGCCTGGCGCGCGTCGAAGTAGTGCTTCACCGTCAGCACGTCGATCGAGTTGATGACGGTCGAACAACCGAGCGCAATCGCGACCCCGAGACTCGTCGCCGCGAGCCGTCGCAGATCGAGCGTGAGCCGGATGCGCGGCGCGTCGAACGCGTGGCGGAGCGCGAAGAGCGAGTAGCCCGCGGCACAGACGGAGGCCGCTAAGTAGCCGGCGAGTGCTCCGCTCACGCCCATGCCCAGCGTGACGAGCAAGACTCCGAGCGCGACCTTGCCGGCGCCTTCGAAGAGCATCGAGATCGCCAGCGACTTGAAATCGTGCGTGCCCTGCAGCGTGCCGCGCAGGATCGGCAAGATCATCGAGATCGCGAGGACGCCGAGCGCCACGACGACCGGGATGCGCTCGCCGATCTTCAGATACGCCGCGATCGCCGGCAAGAGCGCGAGGCCGCCGGCGAAAACCGCGACCGCGATGCTCGTCATCAGCAACAGGCTGCGCTCGATCAGGCGCCGCAGCCGCCCGCGGTCGCCGACGGCGTGGAACTCCGCGGCGAACTTCACGAAGATCATCGTGACGATGCCCGACGGCAGCGAAATCAGCATGATGCCGGCCAGGAGCGACGAGAGTTCGCCGTAGCCGGCGATGCCGAGCTTGCGGCTGACGATGAAGTGAAAGAGATAGGTCGTCAGCGACAAGAAGATCGTCGACGCAAAGACGATGCTGCCGTCGCGCAGCACGTCGCTGCGCAGTGCGCGCAGAAGCCGGCGGCGCCGGTATCGCCAAAGCACCGCCGAGGAACGCGCGCGCACCCGGATCCCCCGTCCAGGCTCTGCCGGCTTTTCTCCCAGTATGGACATAACTCTCTCGCGCCGTTGCTTCGTCGCGTCCGCCGGATGTTTACGCGGACCCGCTGAGCCGTCCTTGCGAGCGAGCGCGGACGGCTTTTGCCGGCTGACGGAGAAGACGCCCGGGTGACGATTTCCGACAATGCTTACGCGTGGACGCCCTCGGCCGACGTAGTAGCGGCGGCGAATCTGACCGACTTTCTGCAGCGCAGCGGAATCGCCGGCTATGAGGCGCTCCTAACTGAAGTTGCCCAAGACGTGCGCCCCTTCTCGGCGCGGATCGTCGAAACGCTCGGGCTGCGCTGGGACCAGCCGTACCGCGAGCTGCTCGACCTCTCCCGCGGCCTGCCGTTCGCCCAGTGGTTCGCGGGCGGATCGTACAACGCGGCGGCCAACGCGCTCGATCGCCACTGCGATGCGGGGCTGGCCGGCAAAGAAGCCTTGGTGTGGGAAGGCGAGGACGGGGCGGTTCGGCGCTTTACGTTCGCCGAACTGCGCGCCGCGGTCGCACGCCTGGCAGGCGTGCTGCGGGGCTTGGGCGTGGCCAAGGGCGACCGCGTCGGGATTTTCATGCCGCTCCTGCCGGAGACTGCGATCGGGCTCTTGGCGATCGGCTACGTCGGCGCGATCGCGGTCCCGGCGTTCTCCGGCTACGGTCCCGACGCGCTCGCGGCCCGTCTCGAAGACGCGGGGGCGAAGGTCTTGTTGACGGTCGACGGCGTCTCGCGGCGCGGGCGGCCGGTCGTGATGAAGACGATCGCCGACGAGGCCGTCGCGAAGGTTCCGAGCGTGCGCCACCAGCTCGTGTTCAAACGGGCGGGGCTCGACGTCGCGATGCAAGCCGGTCGCGATCTCGACTGGGAGCCGGCCGTCGCAGCGGGCGATCCGCTGACGCCCTACGAGCGCACGGCGGCCAACGACCCCTTCTTGCTGCTCTACACGTCGGGCAGCACCGGAAAGCCCAAGGGCGTCGTCCACGTGCACGCCGGCTTCCAAGTGAAGGTCATGATCGACCAGTATCTGTGCATGGACGTGAAGCCCGGCGACCGGATGCTGTGGTTCACCGACATGGGCTGGATGATGGGGCCGTTCCTGGTGCTGGGGGCGCTCGGGCTGGGGGCCTCGATCATGCTCTACGAGGGCACCCCCGACTATCCGGGCCCCGACCGGCTCTGGAAGATCTGCAGCGACCACCGGGTGACGCACCTCGGCATCGCGCCGACCGCGATCCGCGCGCTGATGGCGCACGGCGACGAGCATCCCCGCAAGCACGACCTCTCGGCGCTCCGCGTCTTGGGCAGCTCAGGCGAAGCGTGGAACACCGAACCCTGGAAGTGGTTCCTCACCCGGGTCGGCGGGGGCCGCTGCCCGATCATCAACTACTCCGGCGGCACCGAGATCGGGGGCGGCATCGTCGGGTGTTTCCCGACCCTGCCGTTGGTCCCGAATTGCTTCCACGGGCCGGTCCCGGGCATGGTCGCCGACGTGTTCGGTCCCGACGGCAAGCCGGTTCGGGGCGCGGTCGGCGAACTCGTCGTCAAAGCACCCTGGATCGGCATGACGCAGAGCTTCTGGGGCGGCGACCCGCAGACGCGCGACGACGGGCGCTATTTGGCCGCGTATTGGGACCGCTTCCCCGACACGTGGGTGCACGGCGACTGGTGCGAGATCGAGCCCGAGGCGGGGTTCGACTTCTGGTTCATTCGGGGCCGTAGCGACGACACGATCAACGTGGCCGGCAAGCGCGTGGGGCCGGCCGAGTTCGAGAGCGCGATCGTCACGCACGCGGCGGTGAAGGAAGCGGCTGCGATCGCCATCCCGGACGAAGTCAAGGGCGACGTCGTGGTGGCGCTGGTCGTGCTGCGCGACCCGGCTGCCGCATCGGACGCGTTGCGCGCCGAACTCTTCGCGGCCGTCGACCGCGCGATGGGAAAGTCGTTGCGTCCCAAAGCGATCTACTTCGTCGGCGATCTGCCGCGCACGCGCAACCTCAAGGTGATGCGTCGCGTCGCCCGCGGCCGCTACCTGAACCTGCCCGACTTGGGCGACCTCTCCGCGCTCGAGAACCCGCAAGCCCTCGACGCGATCGACGCCCGGCGGTAGCGCCGCCTCCGGCTTCCCTCAGGCGTCGCAGTCGGGTTTGCCGGCGGTGACCGGCGGGTAGTGCGGAAATTGCGGGAGCGCGAGGATCGCCCGCGCCAGCGCCTTGGTCGCGCGCAAGTCGTTGAACGCCACCCCGCCGACATTGGCGCCTTGAATCTTCGAGAGCCCGCCGGCACCCGCGAAGACGAGCAGCTCGACGTCGCCGGCGAGCACGTAGACCCCGAGCATCGAGTCGAACGCCCACTGCCCGAGGCCCGGGATGCGCGGCGGCGGATCGACTTCGACGGCGATGCGCATCGCTTGCGGGATCGAGCGGCAGAAGAAGTCGTACCGGGCGCTCGTCGAATCCTCTTCGGCCGCGCGCAGCGATGCGGTGGTGGCGATGCTCAGCGCGAGTTCGGCCTCTTTCGTGCCGGGCACGCGGGCGACGCAGCTCGCCCAGCCACCGGGCCGCGCGGTCCGCAGATAGCGCACCGCCGTAGCGGGCTGACGCTGCGGAACGCCGAGTAAGGCATCGGCCGCCGCGTTGTGCAGCAAGCCGCACGGCTCCAACGGCGACGGCACGGCCCCCGCGGGGCCAACGTGCGCACCGGCGAGGGCGCAGACCAAAACGAACGCGGCGAACCACCGCATGCCGCTAGCTCGCGGGAAGGGGTGCGGGCTGCGGCGCGCCCTCGCGGAACTGCTCGAGGTAGAGCTTCGCGTACGCGCCGCCGCGCGCCAGCAGCATCGCATGCCGGCCGTGTTCGACGATGCGCCCGTTCTCCACGACGAAGATCACGTCCGCGGCGAGGATCGTCGACAGGCGATGCGCGATCACCAAGCTCGTGCGCCCTTCCATCAGCGGCACGAGGGCCGCTTGGATCAGCGACTCGTTGTGCGAGTCGAGCGCGCTGGTCGCTTCGTCGAGGATCAGGATGCGCGGGTCTTTCAGCAGCACGCGCGCGATCGCGAGGCGCTGGCGTTCGCCGCCGGAGAGCTTGTGGCCGCGCTCGCCGACGATCGTGTCGTATCCGTCGGGCAGGCTCGCGATGAAGTCGTGGATGTTGGCCGCCTTGGCCGCGGCGACGAGCTGTTCGTCGGTCGCGTCCATCCGCCCGTACCGCAAGTTCGCTTTGATCGTGTCGTGGAAGAGGTACGTCTCCTGGGTGACGTGGCCGATGTTGCGCCGCAGCGATTCGAGCGTCACGTCGCGGATGTCGCGCCCGTCGATCCGCACCGCGCCCGACTGCGGGTCGTAGAAGCGCGGCACGAGCTGCGTGATCGTCGTCTTGCCCGCGCCCGAAGGGCCGACGAAGGCGGCCATCTGCCCGGGCTCGATGTGGAACGACACGTCGCGCAACGCCTGGCGCTCGGGGATGTAGGCGAACGAGACGTCGTCGAAGCGCACGTCGCCCGCGACGTGCTCGAGCACGGTCGCGCCCGGCCGCTCGTCGCCCTCTTCGCGCATGTCGAGGTAGTCGAAGATGCGCTCGAACACCGCCAGCGCGCTGACGATCTGCACCTGGATGCCGGCCAGGGTCGAGGCGGGCGTGTAGAGCCGCCCGAGGTAAGCGACGAAGGCGACGATCGTGCCGATCGTCAGGCCGCCGCGGATCGCGAGCCATCCTCCGCCCAGCCACACGAGCGCCGGCCCGATGATCACCATCGCGTTGATCGCGGCCATGAACCACCGGCCGACCATCGCGAGCCGGATCTCGAGCCCCATCAGCTTGTTGGCCACTTGGTAGAAGCGGTTCTTCTCGAATGCTTCACGCACGAACGACTTGATCAGCACCATCCCGGAGATCGAGAGCGTCTCCTGAGTGATGCTCTCGATCTCGTCGCGCCGTTCGCGGGTCAGCTTGCGGATGTCGTACATTCGGCGCCCGACCGGCGAGAGCGGCAGGATCATCAGCGGGATGATCGCGAGTGCGATCAGCGCGAGCCGCCAGTCGAGGATGAAGATCGTCACCACGGTCGTCGCCATCGTGAAGACGTTGGTGACGATCGTGACCAGCGTGCCGGTGACGATGTTGTCGACGTTGTCGACGTCGCTCGACACGCGGTTCATGATCTCGCCCGTCTTGGTGCTCGTGAAGAACGAGATCGGCATCTTGTGCAGGTGGGCGACCAGCCGCACCCGCAGGTCGCGCATGATCCCCTCGCCGACGACCGAGTTCAGATACCCCTGGTACACCCCGATTATTGCGGCGGCGACCGCCGAGCCGACCATCCCGCCGATATTCGCCCACACTTGGGGCATCGAGTGCTGCGGCAGCGCGTCGTCGATCAGCCACTTCGTGCACAGCGGCGGGATGAGCCCGAGCAGCGCGACCACCAGGATGCAGACGAGCACCAGCACTTCTTGGCGCCAATAGGGCGCGAAGAGATTGCCGAGGCGCCGCCAGTCGATCTTCTTGGGGATCTTCGGCTTCTCGGGATTGAACATGTTCGACCACATCAAATGGGTCGGACCGCCGCCTAACATCTCTGTCACAGACCCGGGCGGCATCGGGATGGTTCCCGCTCAGACGACGGCGGGGATCCTCACGACGAACCGCGAGCCGCCTTCGAGGGTGATGTCGCCGTCGTGCGCGCGCGCGATCCACCGGCAGATGGCGAGCCCCAGGCCGCTCCCGCCGCTGTCCTCCCGGGCCTTGAAGAAGCGCTCGAAGACCCGCGCGCGGGCCTCCGGCGGCACGCCTTCCCCGTCGTCCTCCACGTAGAGCAGGGCCTCGCGCCCGGCCATGCCCGTCCCCGCACGGACGCGCCCGCGCGCGTGGCGCAACGCGTTTTCGAGCAGATTGCGCATCGTTTGGCGCAAGCGGACCTCCTCGCCCTGGACGATCGCGCTCCGAGCGTCGAGTTCGAGGGTGAGGCCGCGCTGCCGGGCGCGCACCGCGAACTCATCGGCCACGGCGCGCAAGAGCGGCGCGAGGTCGACCGGTTCGCGGGCCGCCGCCGGCATCGCCTCGATGCGCATCAGGGTCAGCAAGTCGCCCACCAAGGCCGAGGCGTCGAGCGCGGTGGCCGCGATGCGCGCGAACGCGTCGTGCGCGGGGCCGGTCGCGTCGAGGGCGGCCGCCTGCGCGGTCGCGGCGATCGAGGCGAGCGGCGTGCGCAACTCGTGGGCCGCATCGGCGGCGAACTGCGCTTCGCGTTGTCGCGCTTGCGCGAGCGGCGCGATCGACACCCGCGCCAGCACGTACGAAGCGACCGCGACGATCAGCACGAGCGGCGCGTCGAACGCCGCGATCGTGCCTGCGACGTGGCGCATCGCCGCGGCGAACGCGGCGTCGGCCACCGGCGTGCCGAGCGCGGGCTGAAGCTGGCTGCGGTACGACGCCGCGATCACCGCATAGGCGACCGCGCTGATCGCGAGCAGCACGATCAGGAAGACGGCGAGATACGACGCGCACAGGCGCGCGACTACGCGGTTAATGTATAGCCGACGCCCCACACCGTCGCGATGACCCGCTTGGCGCCGGCGGCGGCGAGCTTCCTACGCAGTTGGCTGACGTACACATCGACGATGTTGCTGGGCCCTTCGAAGTCGTAGTCCCAAACGGCTTCCAGAATCTGCGCCCGCGAGAGCGTGATCCCTGCGTTGAGGGCTAGGAATTCGAGCAGCCGGAACTCGGTGCTGCCCAACGCCAGCGCGCGCCCGCGCACCGCCGCCGCCCGGGCGGTGCGGTCGACGAGGAGGTCGCCGACCGCGACCGTCGCGCGCGGCGGCAGCGGCGCCCGGCGAGTCAGCGCGCGCAGCCGCGCCGCCAGCTCGTCGAACACGAACGGCTTGACGAGGTAGTCGTCGGCGCCCGCGTCGAGGCCGCGGACGCGGTCTTCGATCGCGTCGCGCGCGGTCAGCATCAGCACCGGCGTCGACACCCCCTGCGCGCGGGCCGCCCGGCACAGCGAGAACCCGTCGCGCCCGGGCAACACGATGTCGACCACCGCCACGTCGTAGGCGGCGCGTAAGAGGTGCTCGAGCCCGCTCTCGCCGTCGCTCGCCACGCTGACGGCGAACTTCTGCCGCTCGAGCATCGTGCGGATGCCGGCGGCGATCTCGTGGTTGTCCTCGACGACGAGCACGCGCATCGTGCTTATCGTGCCGCGCAGCTCTGAAGCATTTCTGAATCCGTTCGGGCCGGCGCCTCAAAGCCCCCACGGCCACGGCAGCGCGATCGTCATCGCCCCCTCGAGGGTCGTCTGCTTCGGCGGCCACGTGTGTTTGCTCTCGATCAGGAAGCGCGTGTGGCGGAAGAGCAGCGCCTCGGCGTAAACGACCCAATCGCGCAACGCCACCGGGTTCGCCGCCGTGTCGTAACGAGCCGCCACGAACGCGTGCGCGCCCAAGAAGTAGCGGAAGCGCGCGAACCCGCCGCTCGACGAGATCGGGCTGCCGAAGCCGTCGGCGTTGGAGTCGTGTCCGAGCCACTGCTGCGCGAGCACTTCGACGTTGCCGCGCTGCGCGCGCGCGGCGATCCCGGCGCGCCAGTAGCCGTCGGTGAATTGCTGGCGGCCGAGCTGCTGGATCGCGCGCGTCCCCTCGAGCGTCTCGGTATAGATCGTCGCGTCGCCGCCGGCAGGGAATTCACCGTAGATTCCGATCTCGGGCGCGACGGCGCCCGTGCTCTCACCGGTCGCTACCGGCTTGCCGCCGTACGCGGAGCCTTTGAATTCGGCGCCGGCGACGGTCGCGCTGATGCGCGACGCGCCGACGACGCGCTCCGCCTCGATGCCGATGCGGGGCTGGGTGAACAGCAGGTCGTTGAGCCCGACGCGGGTCGCTTCATAGCCGTACGGCGTGAGGTCGTCGAGGCGCTGGCCCGGCGAATGCGGGAGCGGCAACTCGTACTCGCCGATGCGGTAGAGCGTCTGGGTGTTCTCGTTGTACGTCGCCACGTACGCGAGATAGGTGCCGGCAGGGCCACCGCCCGCGCCGAGATTGTAATGCAGGTACGCGGTGATGCGGCCGACGTCTTCGCTCGCCAGCACGACCCCGGCCGGATTCCATTTGCGCGTGCTGTCGCTGGGATTCTGATCCCACTCGAGCTGATACCGCAGTGCGGCGACCGTCGTGCCGTGCTTCTGCAGCGGCAGCCGGTACCCGCCGTTGCGGAACGCGTTGCCGAAGTCGTTGAGTTCGGGCAGCACGAGGTGGCACGTGCCGCACAAGAGCCGATAGCGTTGGGCGAAGATCGGCATCGCGCCGGCCGGCATCGCGATGCCGGCGGCGACAAGGACGAAGAGCGCGCCGGCCGCGAGCCGCCACGCGCGAGCTTTAGTGTACAACGATCGCACCTCGCATCGGCGCCGCGTAGTGGTAGAAACAACCGAACAGATACGTCCCCGGAGCGTCGGCGAGCAGCACTTGCGACGCCGAGCCGGCCGCCAGATTGCCGCTGCTCCAGCCGCCCGAGAGCGTGCCGCCGAAGCTCGCGAGCGCGCCGTTGCCGAGCGGCGACGCGGCCGGAAACGCCGAGCCCGCAAACGACGACGACGTATGCGTGAAGCCGTCGGTGTTGAGAAAGCGGAGCGTCGTGCCGACCGCGACGCTCGCCACGACCGGCGCGAATCCGCCGCCCTGCCCGAACGACGTGCTCGACGGGCCGTTGAGGGTGAGGTTGACGTCGACGGTCGTCGTCGCGGCGCTCGCACCGGCCGTGGCGGGCGTTGCGCCGGGCGTGCAGCCGCAGACGAGCGCGACTGCAACGAGGATGAGCGTGCTCTTCATGCAGCGACGCTACGCGCCGGCGATGAGCCCGCTCTGAATCGCGATGCAAGCGCGCTTCAGAGTTCTTTCATCGCCCGTTGCTAGGCTCGACCCGTCTTCGGAAAGGACGGATCAACATGCAACGGTGGCTCTTTTCATTAGCGGCCGTCGGAACGGCGGCGGTACTTGCCGCGTGCGGCGGCGGCAGCGGCGGCGGCTCGAGTTCGCCCTCGCCCTACGCCGGACAGGCTGCGCCGACCACGGCTCCGACGGCCGCCGCCGGCGCCGCGCAACAAATGGTGCTCGGCGCTCCGGCGTGGGTCAACCCGGTGAACGCGTTGACCCTCTACAACTTCGGTGCCGATCCGGTCGGCGGAACGCCGGCCTGCAACGGCGCGTGCGCGACTACGTGGCCGCCCCTCGTCGCGCCGCCGGGCACGCAAGCCCGTTTGCGCTTGCCGCAAGACGCGCCCGGCTTCTCGACCGTAGCGCGGCAAGACGGAACGCTGCAGTGGGCGTACAACGGTCATCCGCTCTACATGTATGCGGGCGATTCCGGGGCCGGACAAGCGAACGGCAACGGTCTCAATTCGTTTGGTGGCTTATGGACTGTCGCGCGCCCGGCGGCCGCGACGGCCGCTCCGACCGTCGCCCCGACGGCGGCGCCGACGGTCGCTCCAACGGTCGCGCCCACCGTCGCACCGACCGCAGCGCCGACGGTCGCGCCGCCCGCAAACGTCGGCACCGTGCTCGGCGCGGCGGCTTGGGTCAGTCCGGCAAATTCGCTGACGCTGTATACGCTCTCGGCCGACCCGATCGGCGGAACGCCGACCTGCAACGGCGCGTGCGCCGGCGTGTGGCCGCCGTTCATCGCCACCGCCGGGGCGGCGGTCGCGGCGAACTTCTCGATCCTCACCCGTAGCGACGGTTCGCTGCAGTGGGCGTACAACGGGAGCCCGCTCTACAACTACGCCGGAGATTCCGCGCCGGGCCAGGGTAACGGCGAGGGCATCAACTCGTTCGGCGGCATCTGGCACGTGGCGCGCCCGAACGGGACCACCGCCACCCCGACGAGCCAGCCCTCGGCAAACCCGATCAACCCCTACCAGCGTTAGGTGCTCGACTCGCAGCGCTGCACGCTGGCGTTCGCCGTCGCGGTCATGGCCGCGACGGCGAACGCGCAGGCAGCCACCCCGATCGTCGATGCGCGCAGCGCCTGGATCCTCGACCAGCGCGGCAACCCGTTCACGCTGGCGTCCCTCGCCGGCCGTCCGGTGCTGGTGACGTTCGTCGCGACGCGCTGCACCGACGCATGTCCGTTTGCGAACGCCCTGTTCGCGCGCATGCAGGCCGAGATCGAACTGCGCGGGCTCGACCTGCGGCTGCTGACCCTGACCCTCGATCCGAACTACGACACGCCGTTCGTGATGGCGCGGTTCGCACGCGCCGTCGAGGCGCACGTCCCGACGTGGCGCTTCGCCGGCGGCGCACCGCGCGCGGTCCGCGCCTTGATCCACGCCTTCGGCGTGACCGTCGTGAGCGGTGAGCGCGGCATCCCCGATCAGCACTCGAGCTTCGCCTATCTGCTCGACGAACGCGGGCATCTCGTGCGCACGTTCCCGCTGTCGTCGACGCTATCGGCCGCCCGCGTGCTCGCGGCGCGGTGAACGCTATTGCGGTTTCGCCGCCTGGTCGTGCAACGCGGTCGCGAGGTTGCGCAGCGCCGGGTCGCGGGCGTCGTGCGCCGCGCGATCGAACTCGCGCGCGGCGTCGGCGACGCTGCCGTCTTGCAAGAGCAGGGTGCCCAGTGCGAGCCGCGCGACGGCGTAATCCGGCGCGAGGGCCAGCGCGCGCTGCAACTCGCGGCGCGCTTCGTCGCGTTGTCCGTCCTGCAGCTCCGCGAGCGCGAGGGTGTAGTGCGCCACCGCATACGAGGGGTTGAGATCGAGCAGCGTCGTGAAGGCGGCGCGTGCCGCCGCCGCGTCGTGTTGCCGCAGGGCGACGAGCCCTTGCAGGTATTGCGCGCGCGCCGACCGCGGCGCGATCGCGAGCAGCCGTTCCGCGGCGCTACGCGCGGCCGTCAGATCGTTGCGCAGCAGCTCCACGCTGACCAGGTTCGAAGCCGCTGCGACGAACTGTGGATCGCGGGTCAGGGCGAAGGTCAGCGATGCGACCGCGTCGTCGAGCGCTCCGAGGTTGGCTTGCGCGAGCGCCGCGTCGTAGGCGGCGGTCGAGCCCTGCGGTTCGTCCGGGTGCAGCGCGAGGATGCGCGTGAAGTTCGCCAGCGCCGTTTGCCAATCGCCGCGATTTTCAGCCGCGAGGCCGCGCTCGAAGCGCTCGTGGATCTCGCGGCGCACGACGAGCGCCTGCAGCGCGGCCGCGCCGGTCGTGCGGGGCACCGGCGTTTGGGACGGATACATCTGCGCTGGAGCCGGAGCGCCCGGTACGAGCAGCGCGCAGGCGGCGAGCGCCGCCGCACGGATGGAACGGCGCACGATTACGGCGTCGGCAGCTCGGCCTCGCGCCAATGCGTAGCTCGAGCGGCCTGTTCGGCGATGCACGTCCAGCCGACGCGCCCGGCCTCGGCGATCGGGGCCAAGAGCGGCGGGGCGGCGGCGGCGGTGAGGCCCGTGCCGGTGAGCTCGATGGAGGAAGCCACGCCGAACCCCAGCCCGAAGACGCTCACGGCCACCGCGAGGAGCGTGAGAACGATGGTCGACCGGCCGAAGATGCGTGGCATATCGTACCAAAATAGCACGGACCGCTGAAAAAAGGGTGAACGCCTTCCCGGCGGCGGCCTTGGTCTCGCTTTTGGCCGTGCTTCCGGCCGCCGCCTGGGCCGACGCACTGATCGTCGGGTCGGTCCGCGACTCGGCGGGCTACGCGGTCGCCGGCGCGACCGTCACCGCCGTCGGCCCCGCGACAACGCCGCTCGCCGTCGCCACGTCCGGCCCCGATGGGACGTTTGCGCTCGATACGGCCGTATTTCCGGTCGCGATTCGGGTCGCATGCCCCTATTGCCTGACGGCGGAGGTTCGCCCCCAACCCGGCGTGGCGGTGCTCACCGTCGTGCGCCGTTTCGGCGCCCTTCTGCAAGACGCGCCGAGCGCCGCCGACCTGGCGGCCTCGCCGTACGCGCGGCCGATCGACGAAGCCGGGGTCCGCCCGTTCTCGCTGGTCGAGGGGACGCGCATCTCCGACCGTGGTCTCAACCGCGGCAACGGACTCGTGTTCGCCGACGGCGCGCCGTCGTACCGGCTGACCGACGGCGGGAACGTCTTCACGACGATCCCGGCGCGCGATCTGCAGGCCGTCGCGGTCGCTCCCCCGTTCGCCGGCTACGCGTACGGCGCCGGCGCGGGCGGCGGCACCTTCGCCCTCGATCAACTCGGCGATGCCCCGGCACTGCTGTTCCTCGCCGGTCACGGCGACACCGCGCTCGGCACGTACCCCGGCACGGCGTTCGGTGCCTCGCTCGCGCAATCGTACGCCGACGGCGTCGACGACCGCCGCTTCGACGCGCGCGCCACCGCGCCGCTGGGCGGCGGCCGTTTGACCGCGCTCGCCGGCGCGTCGTCGAACGCGTACCAAAACGACGTCGCCGGCAGTATCGCCTACTCGACCGGATCGCGCCGCTACGAAACCTTCGCGAGCGTGGCCGCAGACCGTTCGGCAAGCGGCACTTACTTGAACGACGTCGCAAGCGACGTCGACGCCGCGTTTCGCGTGCGCACGCGCGCGCCGGTGACGCTCGAGTTCGGGGCGCTCGCCCACAACGCGACCGGCTACTACGAAACCAGCGCGTACGGCTCCGGTTCGTCGACCGTCTACGACGTGGGCGGCTACGCGCGGGAATACGACGTTTACGCGAGCGCGTCCGGATCGGGCGCTTGGGGATCGACGGTTGCCGCCCTCGAGTTGAGCACGATCGCCCGCGCCGCAGTCCACGGGAACGATGCCGGCCTCACCGCCGTCGAGCCGTCGTTCCGCTACGTTGCGACCCTCTCGCCGGCGTGGCAAACGACGGTATCGGCGAGCAGTTCGCTGCGTACGCCGACCTTGTTCGAAGACGTGACGCTCGCGGGCGCCGGGGTCGCATCGGTCGATCGCAACAGCTTGTACGAAGCGTCCCTTGCCTACGGCGACGCGCGCCGGTTTCGCGCTGAAGCGGTCGCGTTCACGCAGCAGACCGTCGGCAGCGCCGGCGGCGCGATCGCCGGAGAAGGTCTTTCCGTGCGCTGGCAAATCGCGCCCGCGCTCGCCTTGCGCGCGTGGGCGATGCCGTTGCACAGCAGCTTCGCGTCCTATGCGTACGACGGCGGCTCGGCCGCGAACCCGACGCATCGCGAACTCGTGTGGCTGACGTACGCACCGTCAGCGACCCGCTTCGACGTCGTCTACGCAGACCAGCATCTGGCGGCTTCCGCGACGCTGCCGCTCGCGGCCGGCGTCGCGCTGTTCGCTGCGACGGAACAACCACCCCACGCATCGCGCCGCGTCAATGCGGGCTTGCGCTGGACACCGTAACCTTTAGCCGCAAGGCTCGGTGCGTGATATACTCGCAGGGATGAACGAACCGGCCGCCGTGGAGAGCCTGTACGAACGCGATCTCGTTGCCTGGTGCGACGAGCAGGCAGCGCTGCTGCGCGCCGGGCGCTGGGCCGACGTGGATATCCCCAATCTCATCGAAGAGGTCGAGAGCTTGGGCAATTCCCAGCGCAGCGCCGTGCGCAGCAGGCTGCGAGTCATCATGCTGCACCTGCTCAAGCTACGCTACCAACCGGAGCGCGAAAGCCGGTCCTGGCGCAGCACCCTTATCGAGCAGCGAGCTCAGATAGAGGACACGCTCGACACAAGTCCGTCGCTCAAGCACCTCATCGAGCCCTCTCTAGAGCGCCAGTATGCGATCGCGCGTCGCGAAGCCGCCGCGGAGACGGGGCTTCCGATCGCGACGTTTCCAAAGGAGTGCCCGTTCACCGGCGCCGACGTGTTAGGACCCCCGCTGGAGACCGATTAGGACGGTTTGCCGTTACGCCTTGCCGTTGCGAAGCGAAGCGAGTTCCTTGTAGAGCTTCTGCTCTTTCTCGGTGAGGTTCTGCGGCAGCTGCCCGATGAGCCGCACGTACTGATCGCCACTTCCGCCGTTGCGCACTTTGGGCATGCCCTTACCCGCGAGCCGCAGCGTCTTGTGGCTTTGGGTGCCGGCCGGAATCGTCATCGTCACGTCGCCGGTCATCGTCGGCACGCGCACTTCCCCGCCGAGCACGAGATCGTAGATGCTGACCGGAAGATCGAGATACAGATCGTCGCCGTCGCGCTCGAACTGATCGTCGCCGGTCAAGTGCACGACCAAGAACAAGTCGCCGCGCGGTCCGCCGCCGACGCCGCTCCCGCCTTGCCCCGCAAGCCTGATGCGTTGTCCCTCACGCACCCCCTTGGGCACGTTGACGTCGAACTTCTTGTTCTGCAAAACGCGTCCGGTCCCATGACAGGTCGGACAAATCCGCCCGCGCTCCGTCCCGGTCCCTTTGCACTTCGGACAAACGTCTTCGATCTGCAGAGAGATCGACTTCGCCCCGCCGTTGTACGCCTCCGACAGCGAAAGGTCGATCGTCGTTTCGAGATCTTGCCCGCGCTGCTGAAACGGCGTCCCGCTCCCCGGCGTCTGCCGCCGCCCGATCCCCGAAAAGAACGCATCGAAGAAGTCGGAGAACCCGCTGGCCCCCGCTCCGGGTTGCGCCCCTTGGCCAAAGTTGAACGTCTCATCGCCGTACTGCGACCGGTACGACCGCTGCTGCTCCGCCTGCTGCGCAGCCCGCTGCCAATCCATACCGAGCACGTCGTACTTCTTACGCTTCTCGGGATCTCCAAGAACTTCATAAGCCTCTTGAATATCCTTGAATTTCTCTTCAGCCGCCTTCGGATTATCCGGATTCGCATCCGGATGCCACTTCCGCGCCAACTTGCGATAAGCCGACTTAACGTCTTTCTCAGCCGCCGTCTTCTCAACGCCAAGAATCTTATAGTAGTCTTTATAATTCATTCTAAAGGCGCTCCGCCCCAGGCTCCGCGCCCCCCGCGCGGCTTCGCCGCGCGGGGCCCCCGGATGCGCGCGGCCTCATCTGTGTTGCTTACAGTTCGATTCCCCGTGGGGCCGCGCAACGGCGCCGTTGCCATTGGCACCGTGGTGGCTTGTGGAATCAACGATCTTGGTGTAGCGGGGATCGTCGCTGCGCGGCCCCTCGGGGAATCGTTGGTACGGCAAAGTGGCCAGGCCGCGCTCCCAAGGGGGCCCCATGCGGCCGCGCCGCATGGGGGGCGCGCAGCCTGGGGCGTAGCGCCTTCAAACTGATGGGGCGCGACGAGCGTGTGCGCGCGGCGATGTCGCTCCACCCAGCCACCCGCCTCAACGGTCGTTTTTAGCAACGATCACATGAGCGGGCCGAAGCAACTCTTCGCCGAGCATATAACCGCGCTGTGCCTCTTCAAGCACGACATCATCGGCAACCCCAGGCACGGCTTGCGTCCCGATCGCCTCAGCCGTATGCGGATCGAACGGCTTGCCCTTCACCTCGATGGCCGTCACGCCTTCGCTCGCAAGGACCGCTTCGAACCCCTTGAGCGTCGCCGCCAATCCGCCGCGGACGCCTTCGGCTTCGCCTTCGAAGGCCATCGCCCGCTGCAGATTGTCGAGCACCGGGAGAAACTTCCCGAGCAACGACTTCTTGCCGTGCAAGATGATCGCCGCCGAGTCGCGCTGCACGCGCTTTTTGAAGTTGTCGAGGTCGGCCATCGCGTAGAGGAACTTGTCGTAGTTCGCCTTGGCTTCAGCCTTGGCCGCCGCGAGCTCCGCGGCAAGATCTTGTGCGCCGCCGGCGCCGTTATTGGGCGCGGCCGCATCCGTATTCGTGTCCATATGTCCTCGTGTAACGCGCCGAAGAAACCGCGGCGCCGACCAGTTGGGGTTCGGCGGCCGCGGCTTCATGGCGGGTGTTACTTGGCTTCCTTGAACTCGGCGTCGATGACGTCGTCGTTCTGCGCTTGCTGCGAGGTCGCACCATCGCCGTTCGTGTGGCCGTTGGTGCTCGGTCCGGCTTCGCCGCCGGCACCGGCCGCGCCGGTCTTCTGGTACAGCGCCTCGGCCATCTTGTAGCTGGCCTGCTGCAGCGCTTCGGTCGCCGTCTTGACTTCGGCGGCGGTGCCGTTCTCGGAGACGCGCTTGAGTTCGGTCAGCGCGTTCTCGACGTCGGCCTTGGCGGTCGCCTCGAGTTTGTCGCCGACTTCCTTGAGCGACTTCTCCGTCGAGTAGATCAGCGAGTTCGCGGTGTTGCGAATCTCCGCTTCCTCTTTCTTGCGACGGTCCTCGGCCGCGGAGACCTCGGCGTCTTTGACCATCCGGTCGACTTCATCTTTGGAGAGATTGGTCGACGCGCTGATCGTGATCTGCTGCTCCTTGCCGGTGCCCAGATCTTTGGCGCTCACGTTGACGATGCCGTTGGCGTCGATGTTGAACGTCACTTCGATCTGCGGCACGCCGCGCGGGGCCGCCGGGATGCCCTCGAGGCGGAAGCGCCCGAGTTCCTTGTTGTCGGCCGCCATCTCGCGCTCGCCCTGGAGCACGTGCACGTCGACCGAGGTCTGGCCGTCTTCAGCGGTGGTGAACACCTGCTGCTTGCGGGTCGGGATCGTCGTGTTGCGCTCGATCAGCTTGGTGAACACGCCGCCGAGGGTTTCGAGGCCCAAGGAGAGCGGGGTCACGTCGAGCAGCACGACGTCGGTCACTTCGCCGGAGAGGACGCCGGCCTGGATCGCCGCGCCGACCGCGACGACTTCGTCGGGATTGACGCCTTGATGCGGCTCCTTGCCGGTCAGCTTCGCGACGAGCTCCTGGATGACGGGCATGCGGGTCGAACCGCCGACCAGCACGACTTCGTCGAGCTTCGAGACGTCGAGCTTCGCATCGGCGAGCGCGCTCTTGAAGGGCGCGATGCAACGATCGGTCAGATCGTTCGTCAGCTCCTCGAACTTGGCACGCGTCAGCGTGAGGTCGAGGTGCTTGGGACCGTTCTGGTCGGCCGTGATGAACGGCAGGTTGACCGTGGTCTGCACCATGCTCGAGAGCTCGATCTTCGCCTTCTCAGCCGCTTCGGTGAGGCGCTGCATGGCCTGCTTGTCGCCGGTGAGGTCGATGCCTTGATCTTTGCGGAACTCGGACACGAGATAGTCGACGATGCGCTTGTCGTAGTCGTCGCCGCCGAGGTGCGTGTCGCCGTTGGTCGCTTTGACTTCGAAGACGCCGTCGCCGACTTCGAGGATCGACACGTCGAACGTGCCGCCGCCGAGGTCCCACACGAGGATCGTCTCGCTGTTCTTCTTGTCGAGGCCGTAGGCGAGCGCCGCCGCCGTCGGCTCGTTGATGATGCGCAGCACGTCGAGGCCGGCGATCTTGCCGGCGTCCTTCGTGGCTTGGCGCTGCGCGTCGTTGAAGTACGCCGGCACGGTGATGACCGCTTTGGTCACCCGCTCGCCGAGGTAGTTCGACGCGTCGTTGACGAGCTTTTGGAGGATCATCGCCGAGATCTCTTGCGGCGTGTAGTCCTTCCCGTCGATCTTGACTTTGAAGTCCGTCCCCATGTGCCGCTTGATCGACGAGATCGTGCGGTCGGGATTGGTGACGGCCTGACGTTTTGCGAGCTGGCCCACGAGCCGCTCGCCGGTCTTGGTGAAGGCCACGACCGAGGGAGTCGTCCGGCTCCCCTCGGCGTTCGCGATGACGACGGGCGAGCTGCCCTCCATCACGGCGACGACGGAATTCGTCGTGCCCAGGTCGATACCGACCACTTTTGCCATCTGGTTTCTAGTCTCAACTTTCCGAGCGCCGTGGACCAGCCCCGAGGGGCCTTGCCGCTTACCGGCGCTCAAGGATATGGTGTCCCGCCAAAGGAGGCACTCTTGATAGTACTCTACCCGCGCGGATGTTGCACCTGGTATGACACTTCCGCTGGCACAGTGGTTGCGGGGCAGCCCATGGCCAACTACTGCGGCCGGCGTCGGTAACTCCGACTATCAAGGTAGGCAAGCCGCTGTTTTTCCGCTCGTCGCGCCCGCGGTGCGGGACGGGCTCTGCGCTTTGATAAGGTTGTTAACGAAGCGGTGCGGCGCTTGCCGCGGGGTGAGGCCCATTATGGCCAGAACGGGGCCAAGACCCCACGCGGAGGGCCGCAATTAACTCTGATGGCCCAATCTTCCGCGGGCCCTTTCGCCAACGTGCGCGGGAGCGAAGCGGGGTGTGCTCTCCCAGGAAGCGAATTCATTCCGGCATGAAGCACGATAGAGATGTCCGCTCTGCGGTAACGGAACGTCGCGTCTGCGACGTCGTCGCGATCCGCCGGAGCGCCCCCCGCGACCTCGACGCTACCGAACGCTGTCCTCGCTGTCCTCATGCGTGAGGCCGTCGCGTTCGGTGACGACCAGAATCCTGACATTTCGGAAGCGGTCGCCGCGGCGACCCTCGCGCTCCGCAGCGAGCTCGACGAAAAAGAACGGAAGATCCAGGAGCAGCACAAGGCGCTGGTCCAGTTTCGTGCCCTAGAGAAAGAACAGACCGCGACGATCGCGCGGCTCACCGCCGAGCTGAAGAGTCACGAAGAAGCCGAACTGCAGGGCGACGGGCCGCGCGAGCTCGCGCGCATCATTGCCCGGTACGAAACGCAGATCGGCGAACTCGAGGAGACGGTCGCGATCCGCGGCCACCTCATCGAACAGTCGGTGAAGCAAAACAAGGCCCTCAAAGACGAGTGCCTGAGTTTGGAGGCGCAGCTCAAGACCGCGCACGAGAACTGCGACGAGCGGATCGAGATCATCGAGATGATGACCCGCGAGTACGAAAAGCGCGTCGTCGATTTCAAGAACGAGCACGCGTGCTTGGTATCGGAGATCGAGATCTTGAAGGCCGCGAGCGGCGAGCGGCTCGAGCTGATCGAGGTGATGACCCGCGAGTTCGAAAAGCGCAGCGAAGCGATCCAGAACGAGCGCGACAGCTTGAAGTGGCAGATCAACATCTTGCACTCCGCTTCCGGCGAACGGCTCGCGGTGATCGATGCGATGTCGGCCGAGTTCGAGCAACGAACGAACGCCCTCTTGCGGGCGCGCGACAGCTTGGAATCGCAGATCGAGATTCTCAATGCGGCTTCGGTCGAGCGGCTCGCGCTGATCGAAGCGATGTCGAACGAACTCGCCGGTCAGCGCCGGGAAGTCGAGATCCAGCGCGCTGCGGCCGCGGAGCGCGCCGACATCATCGCCCGGCTCGAAACGCAGCTGCAACAGAGCAGCATCCGGCAACGAGTCAAACGGGTGTTCGGCTCTTTCCTCGCGCCGTTCCGCGCGTAAGTGGGCTGCGCCCGATCGGTGCCGTCGCGCACCGATCGGCGCTCGGTTCGCTCCTAAACGATCCTCGGGATCTCCATCCGGTCGGCGAACGCGTCCCGGCGTAATGCGTCGCCGACGATCTCGAGCGCTTCGCCGAAGATCTGGAGCGAGCGGTCGAGATCGTTCTCGTCGTGCGCGAGCGAGGGGATGAGAAAGCCGCGAAAATTCAGCAGACCGCGGCGCAAGATTTCCTGGGTGAGCAGCGTGCGTGCGTCGGTCCGCATCGCGTCGTCGTCGATGTCGAGCGCGATGACCATGCGCGGCGCAACGCCGGTGGCGCGGACGGGGACCCCGAGCTCGCGCCCCAGGCGCGTGATCCCCTCCATCAAGCGCGCGCCGTAGGCCCAGACGGCGCTCGGCACGTCCTGGCTTCGAAACACTTCGAGCGCCGCCAATGCGGCTTCGAACGAGTAGACCTCGCCCTTGAAGGTCGGCGTGTAGGCGATCCGATGGACGGCTGCCCGGAAGATGTCGCGCTTACCGACCACGGCCGCGAGCGGCATCCCGTTGCTGAGCGCCTTCCCCAAGCACGTCAGATCGGGCGTCACCCCGACGTGCTGTTGCACGCTTCCGTCGAGGTAGCGAAATCCGGTCCAGATCTCGTCGAAGATCAACACGATGCCGGCTTTGTCGCAGCGATCGCGCAGGCCGCGCAAGAACGCGGCGTCGGCCGGCCGGACCGGCCCCTGGACGCCCTCGACTTGCGCCGCCGCTTCGACCACGATTGCCGCGACCGTGCCGCTATGCTCGTCGAGGAGGCGATCCAACGTCGCCAGATCGCCGTAGGAGAACGCGCTGATCGCGGTCGTGTTGCCGAGCAGGTTCGTGTTCCAATCTTGCCAGCCGTGGAAACCACTGTACAAGACGTGCGTCCTGCCCGTCGCCAGGCGCGCGAGCCGCACGGCCACGGTCGTGACGTCCGAGCCGTTCTTCCCGAACGCCGACATCTCGGCGCTGGGGAAGAAGCCGGCGAGCGCTTCGCTCAGCGCGAGTTCTTGAGCGTACGGAAGGGTCGCGAGCGGGGTCGTCGAGAGCGAACGCGCCACGGCCGCTTGAACGGCCGGATGCGCGTAGCCCAGGAGACAGGCGCCCCAACCCATGACGTAGTCGATGTACTCGCGGCCCTCGACGTCGCGGAACTTCGACCCGGTGCCGTCGCGCACGAAGAGCGGATAGGGCGCTCCGTGCGCCGACCAATAGATCCCCTCGGTCGGCAGATAGAACCAATAGTTGCGCTTGGCGGCGACGTCGAACCAGCGCTCCGACTCGCTCTGCTCGTGCGGCGTGAGCTCCATCTCGACGCTGAGCATCAGGCCTTGGTGCGCCTCGAAGAAGGTGACGTTCTGCTCGACCATGTCGAGGTCGAAGCGGCAGCGCGAAGCGCCCTCGGGCGAACGCCACTTGAACGCGAACGTCGCTCGCCCGCCGGGCTCGAGCACGCCGCTGGGGAGCGAGATCGTGGTGACGAGTTCGCCGTCGACGCGCACGGCGAGATCGACGGAGGGAGCCGGCCACACTTGGGTTTGCCAGGTCCAATTGCCCTCGTTGACGACCTCGACGTACATCTGCCGCAGCGTCCCGGCCGGCATCGAGGCCGGGACGTTGTGCGCGCGGCAGCGCGCCGCGTACACCCGCGGTTGGGCGATCATCGGGCCGCCGGCCACGCACGGCTCGAGCGTTGCGTAATAGAGCGGTAGCCCCGCGTCGCGCTCGAACATCGTATGCTCCGCCAAGAGGACGAGCTCCAAGTCGCCGCCCCGGCGCACGAGCTCGAACGGAATCTCGAATGGGAAGTGAGCGCGGCCGCCGCTGTGCGTGTCCGACCGCAAGGCGACGCGGGCGACTTCGACCCCGTCGAAGTATACGGCCAAGGCCACCCGTGCGCCGGCGAACTCCCGGTCGTCGGCAAACCATCCGCGATGACCGGTATTCTGCAAGTAAATGCGGCCGACGAGCGCGGTGCCGGGCTCGGCCCGGGCCGGAATGTCGCGAAGCACGACCTTCGCCGCGAACTCCGAGTCGCCGATCGACGGAAGCTCGAAGAACTCCGCGTCGCGAACCAAATTCCGGTCGGCCAGTTCGATCATTTCGGCGTGCAGTTGCTGGAGGCTGGCTGGAATGTCGATGCCGTACGGGCACGCGCACGTGACCGCGGGACACGTGGCGCAAATCGACGCCAGCTTCGGATGCAGGTTGAAGTACTCGACGTCGTCCCACGTCTCGTACGTTTCCGAGGGTTGGATGTTGACGTAGCCGGCGCGAAACAGCCATGAGATGCGCAGCCCCTGGCTGCACGAATCGTCGCACTCGCCGCAGCGGCTGCACACGTTGGCGCGCAAGACCTCGACGCGCTCGCGGATGGCCTCGTCGCGCGCGGGCGCCGCGACCGGCAGCGAATGCCCGGCGAGCGCGTTCTCCTCGGCTTCGTCGACCGACGCCGTGCCGGGCATGACACAGGCCACGGACGGGTCTTCGAGGATCGAACGCAACACGTCGGTGGCGCGCACCTTCCCGTGCTCCGGCGACAACGGAGCACGCGGCGGAAACGCCCGGCTATCGCACAACAGCCCGCCGGCGAGCGGCTTCATGACGATGATGCCGACGTCGCGGGCCGCCGCCGCCGGGAAGATCTGCTCTTTGGTCGCCTTCATGTTCTCGAACGATCGCCCTTCGGGCGGGCTGAAGGAGAGCAGGTGGAACCCCAGCGGGTTGTACGCGATCATCAGGGCGTCGAACACGTCGGCTTCCAGAGCGCGCAAGACGAAGTCGGGCCCGCCGTGCGTCGTGCAGTAGAGCCCGCCGATGACGCCCTCAGACTTCTTGCGCAACAGGAACTCGACCATGCCGCCGGTGCCCCAGACGTTCTCCTGGTACGCCTCGCGGTCGTCGAGACAGGCGATCCCGAAGAGCGGAAAGCGGTCGACGCCGTAGTGCGCAGCGCGTCTTCGAAGAGCCGCTCGAAATTCTCCACGCGGCCTTTCGTGTTGTAGTGAACGTCGTAGGCCTGCGGCAGCACGTGAACCGTGCGCCCGCTCTCGCGGATGGCGCGCGCGACGATCGCATCGACGCCTTCGTAGTCGGGTGCGGTGTGAACGACGTTGACGCCGAGTTCGAACCCGCGCACCAGCGTCGCGATCGCCTGCCGCTCCGGAACGAGCCGGAGCTGACAGGTGCCGAACCCTACCGCCGAGACCATCAAGTTCGTCCGCCCCAGCCGCCGCAGGGCCATCGTGGTTTCGGTGTCGACGACCCCGGTCATCACACCTCGAGCGCTTCGAGGGAGAGGCGGTAGAATTCGTTCTGCACCCGGTGCTGCACCATGTACTCGGGAGCGCTGTTGATCCCCGTGCTGCCGAGTTGGAAGGGAATCCGCAGTTCCTGGCACCGCAGTTTGGCGTACGCCAAGCCGCGCACGATCTCTTCCGTCGGCTGAGGTTTGTCGTAGTCGATGTCGGGGATGAACTCGGCCGCCCCGATCTCGAGCAACCGTTCGAGACAGCGATCGATCTCGGCGAACGAACAGTTGCGATCGACCATGATGTACTTGATGGCGACGTACGCGCCGTTCTTGACGTAGGTCTCGAGGTTCGCGACCACGCGATCGTAGTAGTCTTTCGCCTTGAGCGCCTTGTACGTCTCGGCGTTGCCGGAATCGAGCGAGCACAAGATGCGCACGTGCGAGCGCTTCATCCCCGGCCGCTGTGCCCGCGGCGGGATGCGGACCGCGTTGGAGTGGAGCCACTGGATCGCCCCGTACTCCTCGAGCAGCGCGAACGATTCGTCGAAGCCCGGCATGATCGTCGGCTCGCCGCCGCCGCCCCAGTCGATGATCGCGTCGGGCGCGAGCAGCTTCTCGTCAAGAAGCTTCTTCACGATCGGCAAAATCGGGTAAGGATTTTCACGGCGGCCGGTGTTTCGCGGGCTATGGCTCGAGGTTTCGAGCCAGCAATAGTTGCACGAAACGTTGCAGAAGTTGAAGTGGGTGATGCCGAGCCACGTGACCGGATACTCGGATTCGGGATAATTGAGGTCGCCCAGATTCGGGCAGCCCGAACACGACGGATCGGAGCCGTCGGCGATGGCGGCGCGGCGTTCGATCAGTTCGTCGAAGGGAACCGGGCCGCCGTTGTACTCGAGGAGAGGCGGGGTGCCGCGATTGTGGTGGACGACCCCGCACGAGGCAACCGTCCCGTACCGAAATGCGAGACCGCCCGCGAGGTATCTACATTGTGCTTTGGGCATGTGCGTGCCGAATTTTCGGGGTTGAGACCCGGCGACCTCCACGCGTCCCTGGTAGCGGAGAACGGTCGATCGGGTGGGTCCCCGGCCGAGCGTCGTCTCCTCGGAGACCGCCCTAGCGGCGGCCACCCCGTGGAGCGGGGCGCGCCCAATAAGGAAGCGAAGCTTCTGCCTCGTCATGTCTCAAGCCGAGCCTCGCGAAGACCACATGCCTTCGGGTGTGCCGCATGTGGCGCCGGGCGCGCAGGATGCTGCCGGTGCAGCGCCTGCGTCGATGGCGGAACTGCGGGAAGAACTCCGAGAAAGAGATGACGAGATCGGCGAGCTGCGCAATGCGCTCGCCGCCTATCGTTCACTCGGCGTCGAACAGGCCGCGACGATCAAAGAGCAAGCCGCGATGATCGAGAAGCTCGCGGCCGAGGTCAAGAGTCACGAGGACGCCGCAGCGGAGTTGGACGATCCGCGCGAGCGCGCGCGGAGCATGGAGCGTGTCAGGACGCAAATCGCTCAACTCGAGGAGACGGTCGAAATGCGCGGCCGGCTCGTCGAGCAGTATCTCGAACGGGTCGAAGTGTTGCAAAGCGAGCGCTTCAACTTGCAGTCGCAACTCGATATCTTGCGGGCCACGTGCGAAGAGCGGCTCCAACTCATCGAGGAGATGAAGGATGAGTTCGCGCGCAGATCCGAAGCGCTGCACTCTCAGCGCGCCGCGCTGGAGTCGCAGATCGAGATGCTCCAGGCAACGGCTGCCGAGCGGCTGGCCGCGATCGAGCAGGTAACCCGGGAATTGGAGGAACGAACCCGGAGCCTCCACAGCGAGCGTGCCGGGTTGCGGTCGCAGATCGACGTCCTCAATGCCGCCTTGCGCGAGCGGCTCGCGCTCATCGAGACGCTCTCCGCAGAACTGCAAGTTCAGCGGCAGGCGGCCGCGGAGCGCCTGGAAATCATCGCGCGCCTCGAATCCTCGTTACAGCAGAGCGGCATACGTCGGCGGATCAAGCGACTATTGGGAGGCTAGCATTCAGCGCACCGGAGAATGCGTGGGGCGTTCTCACGCGAGCCGAGGAATGTTTCTTCGCCGTGACGCCGCAGCCGCGAAGAACGGCTTCGCCGGGCCGCTCGAGCCGCGACGCCGCCTGCGGTCGCAATGCCACGTTCGCTGGCATAGGTTGCCGCTCGACGCTTGAAAAGAGTTGGGTCACCGGCTACCGAAAGCCGCAGCCCAGTGGACGTTGGTATCGCTCATAAGCGGCTCGAGGCATTCAGACGCGGCCGAACCTCTCGTTGGCTCGAGGCCCGATGACCCTACGCCTGGGATCTGAGGCTCGGCCTGCGCGCACGGCGCTATTTTCGGGCTCGCACATCGGGATCGACCTCGACAACACCTTGATCAGTTACGACCTGATCTTTGCGCAAGTGGCGGCAGAGCGCGGGTTCGTCCCGGCCGGCTTCAGCGGAAGCAAGCGTGAAGTCCGCGATCGGGTGCGCGGCTTTCTCGACGGCGAGATGGAGTGGCGACGCCTGCAGGCCCACGTCTACGGTCCGGCAATCGGGCGCGCTCTGGCCACCGAAGGAGCGCTAGATTTCATCGCCCTCGCGCGCGCGCACGGTGCGCAACTCAGTATCGTGAGCCACAAGACCGCAACCTCGAACCTCGGTACGGAAGACTTCAATCTGCGCGAAGGCGCGCGCCGGTGGCTTCGGTCGAGCGGAATGCTCGGACCGCACGCCGTTCCGGAGGAGGCGCTTTACTTCGAGGATACGCGCGAGGAGAAAGTGGCCCGTATCGCCGAGTTGGGCTGTACGCACTTCATCGACGACCTCGAGGAAGTGTTCTGCGATCCCGGCTTTCCCGCCGGCGTCGAGCGCATGCTCTTGGCCACCTCGGATACGCAGCCCCTGGGCCCATATCAAACCTACGCATCGTTCGGCGAAATCGCTCGTGCCTTTAGAACCGGTTGAATCCGAGCAGCTGACCGAACGTGATGCCGTCGTCATCGCGCAGCGCCTTTGCCGGGAAACGGTCACCGACGCATCCTTTTGTGCGGGCGGCGGAAATAATCGCGTCTACAGGGTCGAAACCGATTCAGGGCGATTTGCGCTCAAGCTCTACGGCGCCGTAGCATCGAACGGACCCGCCCGTTTGGGACATGAGTACGATGGGTTGCGCTTTCTCGGAGATTGCGGAATTCAAACCGTTCCGGGTGCGTTGGCGATCGACCGCTCAGAATGTGCGGCGCTTTACGAATGGATCGAAGGCGTTCGCGTTCCCGAGCACGGCGTTTCGGACATACGCCAGGTCCTGCAATTCATGTCGTCGCTGCGCGACGCCGGTCGCCGGCCGGGGGCGACGGCCCTGACGGCGGCTACCGAAGCGGTGTTCGCCGTTAGCGATCTGCTCGAGCAACTACAACTTCGCTTGGGACGTTTGCAAGCGGTCACCGCGGACGAGCCGCAATTAGACGAATTCATGCGGTCCGAACTGCTCCCCGGGCTCGAAGCGTGCAAAGTGCGGTTGGCGCGCTTGGACGTGCAGAAGGTCTTGGCGCACGAGCAGCGGACCCTCTCACCCTCTGATTTTGGTTTTCACAATGCGTTGCGCCGGCCGGACGGATCGCTTTGCTTCATCGACTTCGAATATTTCGGTTGGGACGATCCGGTGAAGCTCGTCGCCGACTTCTTGTTCCATCCTGCGATGGACCTCGACCGCGCGGAACGCACGGAATTCTTCGAGGGAGTCGTGCGCCTGTACGGCGATGACGAGCGCTTCATGCCGCGCCTCGAGCTCTGTTTTCCGCTGTACGGAATCCGATGGGTGCTCATCATTCTCAATGAATTCGTGCCGGCGCTCTGGGCGCGACGCGCCTTCTCAGGCAAAGGGGCCGATTGGGAAGCCGCGAAACGCGTACAGTTGCAGAAAGCACGCGCAAAAATGACCGCCATAAAGCAATACTCGGAAGGGCAATTCATCCCATGAACGCCGGCCAGACCGTCGCCGCACTCGACAGCCGATCAAAGCACCTTCGCTCCCTCGTCATCGACGGTTTGAGCGCTGGACGAGGACACGTCGGATCGTCGCTCTCGCTGATCGAGATCATCCGCGTTCTCTACGACGACGTGCTCCAGGTCCGCCCGTCCGAACCCGAGTGGCCCGACCGCGACCGATTCATCTTGAGCAAGGGCCACGGCTGTCTGGCACTGTACGCGGTCCTCGCCGATCACGGCTTCTTTCCCAAGAGTGAACTCGGGCAGTTCTGCAAGCCCGGGGCACTTCTGGGCGGCCATGTCGATGCGCACATTCCCGGCATCGAAGCGTCGACCGGCGCGCTCGGACACGGCCTCTCGATCGGCGTCGGGGCCGCCCTGGCCGCGCGGATGCGCGGCCGTCCCTCGCGGGTCTTCGTCGTGACGGGCGACGGTGAACTCGATGAGGGATCCGTGTGGGAAGCGGCAATGTCGGCTTCCAAGCACGGCCTCGAAAATCTGACGGTCATCGTCGACTACAACAAGTTGCAATCGTACAGCACGATCGAAGAAGTGCTTCCGCTCGAGCCTTTGGCCGACAAATGGCGAGCTTTCGGATTCGCCACCCGAGAGATCGACGGGCACGACGTCGAAGCGTTGCGCGAGACGTTCGCAGCGCTTCCCTTGGCGCCCGGAAAGCCGAGCGCCATCATCGCCCACACCTTGAAGGGGCGTGGAATCAAATTCGCCGAGCTCGAAGCGTCGTGGCATCACAAGTCTTCGGTCGATGAGGCCTTGATCGCCCGGCTGCGTGCGGCACTGGAGCAAAACTCATGAGGCAGAGCGCGCTCAATACCGTTTACGAGCTTGCGAAGCGCGATCCGCGCGTCCTGTTCGTCGGCTCCGATCTCGGCGCAGGCGTCTTGGAAAAGTTCAAGACGGAAATGCCCGATCGCTTTTTCATGGAAGGCGTTGCGGAGCAACACATCATCGGCATGTGCGCGGGCCTGGCGATGGACGGCTATATCCCGTACTTCAACACGATCGCGACGTTCTTGAGCCGCCGTTGTTACGAACAGGTCGCCGTCGACTTGGGCTTGCACAATTTGCCGGTGCGGCTGCTTGCAAGCGGCGGTGGTGCCGTTTATGCGCCCCTGGGCCCGACTCACATCGCCCTCGAAGACGTCGCGATCATGCGCGCGATTCCAAACATGACCGTCGTGTGTCCGGCCGATGCGCCCGAAATGACCAGGGTCGTCGAGGCAACCCTCGATTGGTCAGGCCCGGTGTACATCCGGTTCGGCAAGGGCGGCGATCCGGTGATTTCCTCACCAGAGAACCCGTTTGCCTTGGGTAAGGCGATCGTCATGCGCTCCGGCGGCGACGTCGTGCTGATGAGCATGGGCGTCATGACGGCGCGCTGCCTGCGAGCTGCGGACGAACTCGCGGCGGCGGGCGTCGATGCCACGGTCGTCCACTTCCACACGGTGAAGCCGTTGGACGAGCAAGCCGTTTGCGAGTACTCCGCCGATCGCTCCCTGGTCGTCACCGTGGAAGAGCACACGCGCATCGGCGGGCTCGGAAGCGCGATCACCGACGTGCTCGCCGAAGCGGGCATCGGGACCCCGCAGTTGCGCCTTGCCTTCCCCGACGAGTTTGTGGGGACGTACGGATCGCAAGATTCCGTGCTGCAAGCGGCGGGTCTCCAGCCGCCGGGAATTGCCCGCAGCGTGCTCGTCGGCTTAGAAACGCGATCGCGGCGCGCGCTGGCATAGATGAAGTCGCGCCCGGCGGCGGAAAGAATCGGCTGATCACTCACCGAAGCCTGGAAATTCTATGGATCACGGTACTATTGACGACCGCGTATCGTCGTACTTGGACGAAATCGCAGAAGTCGTCGGATCGATCTCCAGGGCGGATGTACGGGCCATCGTCGAACAATTGTTCGTGGCTTGGCGGAACCGGCGTACGACCTACATTATCGGCAACGGCGGCAGTGCCTCAACCGCTTCCCACATGATGAACGACCTTAGTAAGATGACCTCGATAGGCGAAGCCCCCCGTTTTCGTGCGGTCGCTTTGACCGATAACGTTCCACACATGACGGCCATAAGTAACGACATCGAGTATGCCGACGTCTTTGTTGAACAGCTAAAGAATCTGCTTTTGCCGGATGACGTGTTGATCGCTATATCCGGCTCCGGAAACTCGGAGAACGTGATTCGAGCAGCCAATTACGCGCAGGGTATAGGCGCGTTCGTAATCGGTTTGTGCGGAAACCCTGGGAGTCGGCTTTGCCGGTCGGCCGACGCGGTCGTGACCGTATCGGCGAGCAGCATCTGCCAACAAGAAGATGCCCACTTGATCATCAACCATACTATCGCGCTAGCATTACGAGAGCGCATCGCAGGCACGACGTGACGCGAGCGGGGCGAGTGGTTGTAACCGGTGGTGCCGGCTTCATCGGAAGCCATCTGGTCGATGCCCTCAATTCTAGTGGCAAGGAAGTTATCGTCGTTGATAACCTCTCCACGGGGCGTGTTGAGAACCTCGAGCACTTGACCGGGCATGTTTCCATCGAGCAGTGCGACATCAACGAAACTGATCGCTTGCGAAAGATATTCGAAGGGGTCGAAGTCGTCTTTCATTTGGCCGGTCTGGCCGACATCGTGCCTTCCATCGAGCGGCCGACGGAGTACTTTCGTGCCAATGTCGATGGAACGCAAAGCGTCATGGAGGCTGCTCGCTCGGCCGGAGTCCGTCGAGTTGTGTATGCTGCCTCGTCATCGTGTTACGGAATTCCCGACAATTATCCCACGCCGGAATCGGCCGAGATCAGGCCCCAGTATCCGTATGCGCTGACCAAGTACTTGGGCGAGCTCGTTGCCCTTCACTGGTCGGCAGTCTACCGCATTCCGACAGTTTCTCTTCGGCTCTTTAATGTCTTCGGGGTGCGCTCGCGAACCTCGGGCGCTTACGGTAGCGTCTTCGGCGTGTTCCTCGCACAGAAGCTCGCCGGCAAGCCCTTCACCGTCGTGGGCGACGGACAGCAGTCGCGCGACTTCACCTATGTAACCGATGTCGCCCAGGCGTTCGTGATGGCAGCGGAGTCTGACGTCAGTGGGGAAGCGATGAACGTGGGCTCAGGGCAACCGCAAACGGTCAACCGCCTCGTGGAGCTTATCGGTGGAGAGGTGGTGCACGTCCCGAAGCGCCCTGGTGAGCCAGATTCAACGCACGCTGACACCTCAAAGATCACCGGCTTACTGGGATGGGCCCCACGAATCTCATTCGAGCAAGGCGTGCGCCGTGTGCTAGAGAGCATAGAGTACTGGCGCTCCGCGCCCGTTTGGGACGAGGAGTCGATTTCGCGGGCTACCAAAATATGGTTCGAGCAGCTCGGAGAGACGACAGCTAGGTGAATGTTTTGCAGCCATCTCAGGCGACAAACAAAATCGTATCGATCGATCAGCTCGGTAAGCGAGTCGCCGAACTGAAGTCAGCCGGTAAGAGTGTCGTCTTATGTCACGGCGTATTTGATTTGCTCCACTACGGTCACCTACTCCACTTCGAGGAAGCTCGCCGCCAAGGCGATGCGCTCGTTGTGACGCTGACGCCTGATAACTATGTCAATAAAGGTCCGAATCGACCGGCGTTCACTGAAGAACATCGTCTCCGAATGCTCGCCGCGCTGGAACTCGTAGATTACGTCGCTCTCAACGAGTGGCCTACCGCCGTAGAGATGCTTAGGGTCGTGCAGCCCCACGTGTACGCGAAGGGCCCAGACTACAAGAACCACGAGGCCGACGTGACAGGCCGGATCGCCGACGAAGAGGCGGCCGTTCGAGAGGTCGGCGGCCGTATCTTTTATACCGAAGATATGTCGTTTTCGAGCTCTACGCTCATCAATCGCCATCTATCGTCGTTCCCGTTGGAAGTCAACGAATATCTGACTGATCTGAGGCGAACGTACACTCCGGCTCAGATACACGCGGCGCTCGACAGCCTCCGGTCGATGCGTGTTCTTGTTGTCGGCGAAGCGATCATCGACGAGTATATCTACGTCGATCAGATGGGCAAGTCGTCCAAGGAACCGGTCCTCGCGATGCGTTATTCGTCAGAGGAGCAGTTTGCGGGCGGCTCCCTCGCGATCGCCAATCATGTAGCCGCATTCATTGACGACGTCAACATCGTAACCTTCCTCGGGACGAAGGATAGTCGCGAGGGCTTCGTCCGCGAGAGGCTGGCCTCCAATGTGAAGCCGACCTTCTTTTACAAGAACGACTCACCGACCATCGTGAAACGGCGGTATGTCGAAAGTTACCTGCTGTCCAAATTATTCGAAGTTTACAACTTCAACGACGAATTTCTCGAGCCGAGCATGAGCGAACTCTTCAGCTTCTGGTTGGAAAGGAATGCCGCCGAATACGACGTTGTCATCGTGGCAGATTTCGGGCACGGCATAATGACCAAGAATGCAATCGAAGCGGTTCAGAACAGCGCGAAATTCTTGGCGGTCAACACGCAGCAAAACGCGGCGAACATCGGTTTTCATACGATATCTCGTTACTCGCGCGCTGATTTCGTCTGCACGAACGAGCGAGAGCTGCGCTCCGATTCACGTGTACGGATCGGGGACATTGAACCCCTGATCACGTCCCTCGCGGAGCAGTTGCGAGCGGCGGATACGCTAGTGACGCGAGGAAAGTTGGGCACTTTGTTCTATCGTGCGGCCGAGGGTTGGTCCAGAGGCCCGGCTTTTGCGCGAAGCGTCACGGACCGTGTAGGCACCGGCGATGCGGTGCTCTCGTGGACGGCTCCGATGGCTGCCGCCGGATTGCCGGGTGACATGATTGCATTCGTCGCGAACGTCATCGGGGCGCAGGCTGCGCAAATCGTCGGCAATCGCAGCGCCGTCGATCGTGTCGCAACATACAAATTCATCGAATCTCTGCTTAAGTAAGAGGAACGGAAGCATGCCAGTTGATCGCAAGTCGCGGAACATACTCGTAACGGGGGGCGCGGGTTACGTCGGCAGCGCGCTCGTGCCAAAATTGCTTGAGGCCGGCCACCAAGTACGTGTGTTCGATCTGTACTTGTATGGCGAAGCAGCTTTGGCAGGGGTTCGCGGAAATAGCAACCTGAGCGAAGTCCGTGGAGATCTTCGCGATCCAGTTGCCGTCAATCACGCAATGCTCGGTATCGACACGGTAATCCATCTGGCATGCATTTCGAACGATCCAAGCTTCGAACTGGATGCTGATCTCGGCAAGTCGATCAACTTCGATTGTTTCCCTGGGCTGATCCAAGCCGCGAAGGACGCCGGAGTAACGCGGTTCATCTACGCTTCTTCCTCGAGCGTCTATGGCGTTAAGAAGGAGGAGCACGTCACCGAAGATATGAGCCTTGAACCGTTGACGGACTATTCGAAGTTCAAGGCCATGTGCGAAGATGTCTTGATGGAGTCGCGCGAGCCGGGATTTGAAACGTTAATCTTGCGCCCGGCGACGGTGTGCGGATATGCTCCGCGCCTGCGCCTCGACGTGGTTGTGAACATTTTGACGAACTACGCGGTGAATACGCGTTCGATTCGTGTTTTTGGCGGAACACAGGTGCGTCCCAATATTCACATTGAGGACATGACCGATCTATACGTTCAGACGGTGTCGCTCCCGGGTGAGCTCATCGACGGAAAAGTGTATAACGCGGGTTACTACAACCAGACAATTTCGGAGATCGCGGAATCCGTCCGCAGTATCGTGGGACCCGACGTAAGCATCAAAGTCGAGCCGACTGACGACAACCGCTCATATCGCATCAACTCGGATCTGATCCGGCGAGAACTTGGATTCTCCGCGCAGCGCGATATCGCGACCGCGGTTCGCGGCCTTTGCGATGCCTTCGAGCGGGGTCTGATCCCCGACTCGATGACTGATCCGAAGTACTTCAATATCAAGACGATGCAGTTGGTTGGGTTGAAGTAGGCGACGAGATTGCGCGTTGCCGTCTTAGGCAGCAATTCGTTTGCGGGATGCGATTTCGTCGATTTTTTGGTTGAACAGGGTCGTTACGAGATCATAGGCATAAGCCGGTCGCCGGAAAAGGCCGGCGCCTTTCTGCCACGGTCCTTAAGCAGTTCGAGTCAATACGTCTATCGGCAATTCGATCTGAACGTGGACGTCGATGAGATCATGGCGGTGCTCGACGTCTTCGAACCGCGGTACATCGTCAATTTTGCCGCCCAAGGTGACGACGCGGCAAGCTGGAGTCATCCGGCAGACTTTTTCGAGACCAATTGTGCCGGGCTCGCGCGCTTACTCGATCGCCTCAAGAGCCGGACCTACATTCATCGTTTTCTACAGATCTCGAGCTCGAGCGTGTACGGCAATGTGGCGCGGACGGTTACGGAAGAGTCGTCGCTCGACCCGGACTCTCCGTACGGCGTATCAAAAGCTGCTGCCGATTATCTCTTGCGGTCGTATTACCGGAATATCGGGTTCCCGGCGCAGATGCTCAGACCACCGAATCTCTATGGTCCTCACCAGCAGCTCTTCCGGATCATTCCAAAATCGATCGTATTGTTGAAGAAAGGGCAGGAGATACAACTGCACGGTGGGGGGTATGCCGTGCGCATGTATCTTCACGTTCGCGATGCGTCGCGCGCAGCCTTAGCGGTGTTGGATCGCGGTGGAGTAGGAGAAGCGTATAACGTGTCGCCGGATGAACCGTGCCGCATCCGTGATCTCGTCGCCTTGATCTGCCGGGAGTTAGGCCGGGATTTCGAGGCGAATACCTCGGCCAGCGAAGATCGCGCCGGCCAGCCTTCAGGCCAGGACCTTAGCTCTAGCAAGATTCGGCGTGAATTGGGGTGGCGCCCAGAGATTTCTCTTTCTGACGGGATCGCCGGCGTGCGCGCATGGGTTGAACAAAATTGGGATGAATTGGTAAATCAACCACTCGTTTATCAGCATAGGCGATGAGATCAAATGCGACCATTTGTCGATTATTACGGCGCCCAGAACATCTCACCGGTTGCTCAAGACATCAGCGACCTGAATCGTCATTTCGAACGGCGCGCGTCCTTGTACCGGAGTTTACGGATACCACCGCTCTATCCGAAGGGGCGAAGCGTCATCGAGTTTGGCCCGGGTTCTGGATACAACGCTCTCTACACACAGTATCTTGCGCCGCGGCGCTATTTGCTGGTCGATGCGAATCCGAGAGGTGTCGAAGATACGCGGCGGCTGTTGGGTCAGCGATATCCAGACGCGGTCAACTACGAGATTCTCCAATCGCTGATTGAGGAATACAATTCGCCCGAGCGGTTCGATCTCGTTCTGGCGGAGGGGCTCGTCCCGTTTCAAATGGATCCCCGCGATTTCATTCGACACATCGCCCGTTCGGTGGATCACAATGGGATTCTCGTGTTGACCTGCGCGGATGCGCCCAGCATCATGGGCGAGATAGGACGTCGACTCATTGCCTATCATCTTACACATGGCACCTCGACCGACGAGGAACGCTTGCAGCTACTAACGCCTGTATTCGGACCACATCTCGCAACGCTGACGGGAATGAGCCGCTCGGTCGAAGACTGGATCTACGACAACGTGCTGATCCCGTTCGTGGGTAAGACGTTCGGGATTGACGAAGCGATTGCGGCGTTGGATGATGAGTTCGTCATTTACGGTTCCTCTCCCGAGTTCACGGTCGACATGCGCTGGTACAAGCAGTTGTACGGTCACGATCGTGCCTTCAACGAGCGAGCCGTGAGCGCGTATCATGAAAATATGCTTAACTTCTTGGACTATCGGATCACGCTACCACCGCATGGTGCCGCACTCGGCCGCGAAATCCAGGAGCAGTGCCGCTCCATCTACGCTACGATGCAAGACCTCGAAGCGAGTGGTGGCCGGCGCTCGGCAGATGAAGCGGGCCCTATGATTCGGCGCGTAGCTTCGCTAGCGCATGGCCTTTCGCCCGAAACGGCCCAGGCTCTCGACGAACTCGCACGAGTGCTCGAAAGTCCGCCGCTCGCCGACGGCATTAACGATCGGCTGCCGGGGTTCTCGTCATATTTTGGCCGTGGCATGCAGTACCTGAGTTTTACCCGACGCACTGGGCCCTAAGCTAGATTGACCAGCAGGAAGAGCCTTGACCGTTGTGCCACCCTTTGGTCTCGGAGCGGAAGCGGCGCGAGCAAGACGGAGTTACGAATGAGTCCGCCAGGTAAACCGGAGCGTACGCCATGGGTGTGGCGTCGACTCTAGAGCTTCCATTGTCGAATTCATATACGGCAAAAGCTCGCGGAATCGAAACCATGAACTTTCGGGCGCAGCCAGCGCGGCAACATAGAGGCGCATGAAATTAGCATCGAGGGGCCTGACGCCCGGACCGCGCCACGTCAACAGAAAATCAGATCCATTCGTCCACTGGACGCCGAGATAGTCACCTATCGTCTGCGGTGCAAACAATTGGCTGTAGGGTAAAACGTCGAGAAGCCCAGCCTCCTTCGAAAATATGAAATAGTTCAGCTTTTCCTGCTGCAAGATCTGACGCGCAAGCTGCGGTGATCCATTGAGAATTTCGTTGAGGCGTGACGACATCTTGAACGACGCTACACTCTCGACCACGCATCCGGGAATCATGCAGGTCGTTTGAACGTTCGTGCTCCAAAGACGAGCGCCCGGCGGGATATGCGCTTGATTCATGATCTCGGCAGCGGCTACGCTTATGCCGCCGACGAGGGCATAGGCATCCGCCAAGCTATCAAAGCCCGCGATATAACGTGCCGTCGTGCGAGCCCCCGCGGCGCCCCGACTCAATGCAGAATGTTGAACTTGCCAGCAAGCGACGACGCCGAAAAACAAAAGGCATGGCAGCACGACGGACACGAGTGTCGAGCGCCGCTGCAATGAAGCAGCCAGTACGCCCCAACAGCAGCAAGAACATAGGATCAACAGAGGCACGAAAAACGAGGAAAACCTTAGAAACGAGACCGTCTGAGACCCAGCTGCAGGAATCGAAATCAAAGCTAGCGCGAGTATGACGAACCCTAAAAGGAGCACAACTTTCGTCGACGCGTCCCTAACTCGCACGGCGTCGCCGCTAGCGAATCGCCATCGGTAAAGTCCAATGGTGACGGCCGAAAGCCCGGTCGCAAGGAGCAGCCACAAATATTCCAACCGCAGGAAGTCACTCAGTTCTTGCGCGACAGCTCCTAGGCTGAGCGCCGGCGCTGATGCCGCATAGTTGTCGCGGATCCATTCAACCATGATGATTTGTGGAATGACGCCCCATTGCGCGAGCTTGTCGAGATTTGCGAAACGTAGCATTACGTCGAGCGGTTGATCGGACGCCAAGCCCGTGGCGATATAGCCTATTGCGAGGGTGGCGAAGGCGGCAGCCCCTGAGACCACTGAGAGTAATACCAAGGCAAGAGCGTTCTTACGTTTGCCGATAGCAAACGCTACTAGGCCCCCGAGCGCGAGTACCAGGCCGGATATGATGGCTGCGGCATCATCGATGATGCCTGTCGCGATCAACGTACCCACACACATGACGAAAAGAGGCCGCTTCCAACCTGCGGGCCCAATCATGCGCATGCAGAGCGCCCACGTGGTCAAAACGATCAGTGCACTCGTTTCCTCGTGTGTCAACTCAAAGGGAGTACCACTTCCGAGTGGCAAGCAGTACCAGACGAAGTACAGGCCGCCGCATAAGGCCGGCCACAAAGAGTGCGGCGTCAGCCGCGCACACAGCACTGAAAGTGCAACGCCCGCCATGAAGACGTAACAAAACGTCGCGATTGCCGGTGCCACGGGATCCGTCAGCACCATAGCCAAAAATATGAGGCCGGCCCCCTTCGAGTAGTAATAGTGGTACCAGACGTCGTTAGGCTGAAGTCCGTGATTGTGAATTACTTCGAGGTAGTAGTAGAAGTAATGGGTGAAGTAGTCGTGTCCGCCACCGGGGTATAGCCCCTTTACGGCGAAAAGCCAAAGTCCCGCAACGGCGATGACTGCTCCACAAAGGCCCCAGATCGAAGCAGCGTTTTGGAAGCGCAACGCGCGCACGAAAAGGAATGCGCGGCTCGCCTGAGGCGCCGACGCGATGAGAACGAATACGCAGAGCAGGATCAGCAGCGGCGCATAATACAGCGAAGCCAAACCGAGCGCGAGAAGCACGACGTGCGCGGTACCCAGCCCGGTTCCAAATCCGATCACTGCACGTTCGAGCACCGTCGTCGTATCCGGCGGTGCGCACTTCAGCCCCACTAACACCGCATATCCGAGGTAGTAAACCATCCACCCGAGGTAACAAGCGAACACGAGGCGCATGACGTTGTACGCGATCGGCAACGTTCCTCGAGTGAAGAAGTGCTGATGGTAAACGTCGACATATTGGAAGAATGCGATCGTCGCGAGGAAACCGCAAACCAGCACGAGGCTGGCCGAGCTAACGTATCGCTTCATGATGCCCGGGCCCATCACACGGGAATTTGCTTATTTTCGCTGCATTTCCCGTCGGCGAGATCATGCTCTTCTGAGCGGAGCCGAACAATCCAAGGCGCCGCCGACTACGAACTGCTCGCTGGTGTCGCCCGGCGCACTTCTGCCGACTCGTCTGCGAAAATCTGCGACGGCCTCATTGTCGCGGGAATATGCCCTCACGCGTCCTCATCTTTCCATCCGATCGGCGCTCTCCGAGATGCTGGCGCGGCGTCTATCTTTGAGCGGATGGCTTTGCCCGGTGGCGTTCATGCTGCTTGCCGAATCTGCCAACCCAGCGCCCTAACCGTCTTGATCTCGGCCGCTATCCGAGATCGCCTTGCGATCGAGAGGCTCTCCAACAGGTCGGCAGGGTCGCCGGAGAGTGCCTTTCCTAGGACCGTCACTGAGACG
>CAVVMT010000016.1:0-18109 GCA_963749395.1 Vulcanimicrobiota bacterium | reverse complement strand
ACTGCTGCATCTTCCCCGAGCACGGCGTCATGCTCGGTTATGCGATGACCGGCCGGATCCGTTCGCGCCACAAGGCAGCGAGCGCGTACGCGCCCCAGGCATGGCACCACGCGATTCTCGAGGTGCCGGCGCCGCGTGTCATCGTCCTGCAAGACCTCGACGACGAGCCGTGCGGAGCGTTCTGGGGCGAAGTGCAATCGAACGTCCATCGGGCGCTCGAGTGCATCGGGACGGTCACCAACGGCGGCGTGCGCGACCTGAGCGAAGTGCGCCCGTTACGCTTCCATTATTTCGCCGGCTCGATCATGGTTTCGCACGCCTACGTGCACCTCGTCAACTGGGGTGGCGAGGTCGAAGTCGGCGGCGTCCGCGTGAAGCCGGGAGATCTCGTCATGGGCGATCAGCACGGCGTGCAACTGATCCCCACGACGTCGCCGGGACGATCCCGGCTGCGGCGGACGCGATCGTCGCCAAGGAACGCGAGATCATCGCGCTCGCCAACAGCCCGGAGTTCACGATCGAGAAGCTGGCGGCCCTGCGCCGTTCGTAGGCGTTACTGGTCTTGCTCGGCGGATTCTCAGCGTTGCTCTGATAGACGTAGATGCGGTCGGCGTGCCGCATCCCGAGCGCCTTCTGATCGTAGTACAGCTTCACGAACTCGCCGGCCTTGACGTTCTTCATCTGATACGTCGTGTTGCCGTCGCTCGAGAAGACTTGATCGAATTTCGGCGTCAGTTCGAAACCGAGCGTTTGCTTCTGGTGGATGTCGTAGATCTTGATGTTGTTCGCCGACACGTGCTCGACGTAGCCATAGATCACGTTCGGCGACTTCGCCATTGCGGGGCTCGTGAAAGGAGCGGCCGCGAGCGGGGTTACGAGCGCGAGCGCCGCCGCCAGGCGCAGCGCCATGCCCCGTCGCGGGCGCATGAGTTCGGATGATTGCATGCCCTCATCGTACCCATGTTTGCGCGCTCCGTTAACCCTTCGAGCCTAGGCTGCTCGCTCCGCATAGGCTTTGAGCCACGCGAAGACCAGCGCCCAGCCTTCGTCGTGTTCTTCGCTGGTGTCGGCGGCGACGAACCCGGAGTGCTGGAGCCGCAGGAGCGTCGAGCCGTCCCGCTCGCTCAGCTCGAAGCGGACGATCGTCTCCGGGATGCCGTCTTCCCAGCTCGGATTCCAGGTGTAGGCAAGGCGCGTCGGCGGGTCGACTTCGAGGAACGTGCCGGCGATCGTCATCTCGTTGCCCTGCGAGCCCCGGGCGACGTAGCGGATGCTCCCGCCGACTCGCAAGTCGATTTCGACGGCGGTCGTGCGATACGAGTCGTCGCTTCCCCACCACTGCACGATCTGCTGCGGCTCGGTCAAGGCCGCGAACACGCGGGCTGCGGGCGCCTCGATGACGATTTCGGACGCGATCGTCCCCTCGGTTGATACGGGCATTTACGGATTTTCCTCCACGAAGCGTTTGAGCCGCCGCAAATTGCCGCTCCAGAACGTGCGGTATTCGTGCAGCCACGTGTCGATTTGCGCCAACGGCGCGGCATTGAGTTCGCAGATGCGGGCGGTTCCGTCGGCGCGGTCGGTGACGAGCCCCGCGTCGCGCAACACGCGAAGGTGTTTCGAGATCGCCGGCCGGCTGACGTGAAAGTTCGCGGCGAGATCGCCGACCGAGAGGCGCGAGCCACGCAAGAGCGAGAGGATCTCGCGCCGCGTGGGATCGGCGATCGCTTTGAACACCGCGTCGGACGCGCGCTCGCGCGTGCGGGTAGATCGTTGCGCTATTGTGGTTTTGACTCCATGATGCCAAAGGTGTTGCCTTCGGGATCGACGGCGTAGGCGAGCATCCCCATGTCGGGAATCGGAATCTTCTCCGTCACCACCTGACCGCCATGCGCCTTGATCGCCGACATCGCGTCGTCGAGCGACGGGACCGTGATCGTGTTGGTGACGCCGCGCAGCATGCCGCGCTTGGTAATACCGCCCCAAATCGCGCCGTCGCCGGCTTGCGGGTTGACGATCAGGTAATCGGGCATGGCGGCGAACGGTTCGGTCGTCCATCCGAACGCCTTGTTGTAGAACTCCGCGAGCTTCGCGGGATCGTCGGCGGGCAATTCGAACCACGAGACTGGCTGTCCCATACATCCTCTTTCATCGGCTTTGGTAACCGTTTGGTTACGCAATCGTAGCGGGGCCGACGAAGATTGTCAAGCTGCCCGGTCGAAAGCATCGAACCGTCATGAGAGCGGTGCAATTTTCGGCGTTCGGGAAGCCGTCGCAATTGCGGCTCGTCGAACTTCCCGACCCGCAGCCCGACGCGCGCAACGCGGTCGTCAAAGTCATTGCGTCGTCGGTCAATCCGAGCGACGTCAAGAACGTCGCCGGCGCGATGGAGGGCACGGTGCTGCCGCGGGTCCCGGGGCGCGACTTCTCCGGCATCGTCGAACACGGGCCGGCCGACTGGCAGGGCGCCGAGGTGTGGGGCGCCGGCGGCGACATCGGGTTCGCGCGCGACGGCGCGCACGCGGAACGGCTGCTCTTCCCGGTCGCGGCGTTGCGGCGCAAACCGCACAACCTCTCGCACGAACAAGCCTCCGCGATCGGCGTCAACTTCCTGATCGCCTGGCTCGGCGCGATCACGTACGCGAAGCTCGAGGCCGGCGACGAGGTCGCGGTGATCGGCGTCAGCGGCGGCGTCGGCGGAGCGGTAACGCAGCTCGCGAAAGCGCGCGGCGCGCGCGTCATCGGCTTCGACCGCACGCCGCCCGCGCACGACGCACCGGCGGCCAAGCTGCTCGACCGTTTCGAGCTGACGAACGTCGACGTCGTGGCCGCCGTCCGCGATTTCACGCACGGCCGAGGCGCATCGCTCGTCTTCGATGCCGTCGGCGGCCCGATGTTCGAGCACGCGCTGCGCTCGGCCGCGCATCGCGGACGCGTCGTCGTCATCGCGTCGACCGGCAGGCGGCGCGTCGACTTCGATCTGCTCGACTTCTTTCACAACGAGACGCAGCTCTTCGGCGCCGACAGCCGCAAGGTCGACGAACTGCACACGGCCGACATCCTCGAGTCGCTGCGGCGCGGTTTCGAACTGGGCACCTACCATGCCCCCGTCATCGCCGAACGCTATGGACTCGAGGAAGCCGTGCGCGCCTACGAAGCGGTCGAAAGCGGGACCCCCGGACGCGTCGTCATCACCCCGTAAGGAGTATCGTGGAACACATCGTCCTCGTCGAGTTCGTGCTCGTGCCCGGTGCAGCCGCCGAATTCGAACGGCTGATCGTCGACAACGCGACCCGCTCGGTCAGCGACGAACCGGGCTGCCTGCGCTTCGACGTGCTCCGCCCGCCGGCCGCACCGGACACGATCGTGCTCTACGAAGTGTACACCGATGCGGAGGCGTTCGCGGCGCACCGGGCGAGCGCGCACTTTCTGAGCTTCGACCGCGCCGCGGCCACGCTCGTCGCTTCGAAGCGCATCATCCAGGCCAACTACGTCGCGGGTTCGCCGCCCGCGAAGTGGGCCGCCGCCGAGCGGCGCCCCACCTGGAAAGGTCAAGAGCCGTACTTCGAGGCCAGCTGGAGTGCCGTCAGGTACCGCTGCTCCAGGTCGTGGATGTGCGGGAGGCCCATGAGGTCGTTGAGCTCCTCGAACGAGACGAGCAGATCGGGGCGATTGACGACCTTGCCCGTGGTCAGCGACTCCTTGAGCGCGTCGATCGCGTTCATCATGCCGCGCAGCGCGGCGGCGGTCAGCATGCGCGGGAAGTTCACGGCGCGCACGCCGAGGTCTTCGAGTTGCGTGGCCGACATCAGCGGCGTCGTCTTACGCTCGCGAATGCCGAAGCCCATGTTGACCGCGACCGGCTTGGGCGCGTGCTTGACGAACTTTTCGATGTCGGCCGGCGAGAGCAGCGCGTCGGCGAACAGCAGATCGGCGCCGGCTTCCGCGTAGAGGTTCGCGCGCCGGATCGCTTCATCGATGCCCAGCGGACCGGCGGCGTCGGTACGCGCCTTGATGATGAAGTCGGGATCGTGGCGCGCGTCGGCGGCGGCGCGAATCTTCTGCACCATCTCGTCGGCCGGGATCACTTCCTTGCCCGCCATGTGGCCGCAGCGTTTGGGCCACACTTGATCCTCGAGCATCACGCCGGCGACGCCGGCCTTCTCGAACGCCTGCACGGTGTAGTAGGTATTGATCGCGTTGCCGTAGCCCGTGTCGGCATCGGCGAGCAACGGGATGTCGACCGACGCCGCCATCGATCGCGCGCCGGCGAGATTCTCTTCCAAGCCCATCAGGCCGACGTCGGGCTTCGCCAGCCGCGACTCCGACGACGCCGATCCCGAAATCGCGGCGTGCTCGAAGCCGGCAGCTTGGATCAAGCGGCAACTGAATCCGTCGTAGACTCCGGGGACGGCGACGGATTCAGTTGCCGCTTGATCCCTTTGTTGAGCACGCCGCGATTTCGGGATCAGGCATCACCCCAGTGCGCCGGCTGGCGAAGCCCGACGTCGGCCTGATGGGCTTGGAAGAGAATCTCGCCGGCGCGCGATCGATGGCGGCGTCGGTCGACATCCCGTTGCTCGCCGATGCCGACACGGGCTACGGCAACGCGATCAATACCTACTACACCGTGCAGGCGTTCGAGAAGGCCGGCGTCGCCGGCGTGATGCTCGAGGATAAGTGTGGCCCAAACGCTGCGGCCACATGGCGGGCAAGGAAGTGATCCCGGCCGACGAGATGGTGCAGAAGATTCGCGCCGCCGCCGACGCGCGCCACGATCCCGACTTCATCATCAAGGCGCGTACCGACGCCGCCGGTCCGCTGGATCGATGAAGCGATCCGGCGCGCGAACCTCTACGCGGAAGCCGGCGCCGATCTGCTGTTCGCCGACGCGCTGCTCTCGCCGGCCGACATCGAAAAGTTCGTCAAGCACGCGCCCAAGCCGGTCGCGGTCAACATGGGCTTCGGCATTCGCGAGCGTAAGACGACGCCGCTGATGTCGGCCACGCAACTCGAAGACCTCGGCGTGCGCGCCGAGAACCTCCCGCGCATGCTGACCGCCGCCGCGCTGCGCGGCATGATGAACGCGATCGACGCGCTCAAGGAGTCGCTGACCACGGGCAAGGTCGTCAATCGCCCCGATCTGCTCGTCTCGTTCGAGGAGCTCAACGACCTCATGGGCCTCCCGCACATCCACGACCTGGAGCAGCGGTACCTGACGGCACTCCAGCTGGCCTCGAAGTACGGCTCTTGACCTTTCCAGGTGGGGCGCCGCTCGGCGGCGGCCCTACTTCGCGGGCGGCGAACCCGCGACGTAGTTGGCCTGGATGATGCGCTTCGAAGCGACGAGCGTGGCCGCGGCGCGGTCGAAGCTCAGAAAGTGCGCGCTCGCCCGGTGCGCCGCGAACGCCTCCGCATCGGTGTACACTTCGTAGAGCACGATCGTGTCCGGTGCGGCCGGCGGGCGGAGCACGTGAAGCGCAGGCAGCCCGGTTCGTCGCTGACCGAGCGGGTCGCGTTGTCGACGATCAGCCGTTCGAATTCGGCGGCTGCACCGGGCACGAGCACGAACCGACGAGGACGATGTGTTCCACGATACTCCTTACGGGGTGATGACGACGCGTCCGGGGGTCCCGCTTTCGACCGCTTCGTAGGCGCGCACGGCTTCCTCGAGTCCATAGCGTTCGGCGATGACGGGGGCATGGTAGGTGCCCAGTTCGAAACCGCGCCGCAGCGACTCGAGGATGTCGGCCGTGTGCAGTTCGTCGACCTTGCGGCTGTCGGCGCCGAAGAGCTGCGTCTCGTTGTGAAAGAAGTCGAGCAGATCGAAGTCGACGCGCCGCCTGCCGGTCGACGCGATGACGACGACGCGTCCGCGATGCGCGGCCGAGCGCAGCGCGTGTCGAACATCGGGCCGCCGACGGCATCGAAGACGAGCGATGCGCCTCGGCCGTGCGTGAAATCGCGGACGGCGGCCACGACGTCGACGTTCGTCAGCTCGAAACGGTCGAGCAGCTTGGCCGCCGGTGCGTCGTGCGCGGGCGGCGTGCGGTCGAAGCCGATGACGCGCGCGCCGCGCGCTTTCGCGAGCTGCGTTACCGCTCCGCCGACGCCGCCGCTGACGCCGATCACCGCGACCTCGTCGCCGGCCTCGAGCTTCGCGTACGTGATCGCGCCGAGCCAGGCGATCAGGAAGTTGACGCCGATCGCGGAGGCTTGTTCGTGCGAGAGGTTGTGCGGTTTGCGCCGCAACGCCGCGACCGGGAAGAGCAGCCGTTCCGCGTGCGCGCCGTCGCGCGCGAACCCGATGTCGCCGCCGGCGCCCCACACCTCGGCGCCCTGCCAGTCGGCCGGCCCGTGTTCGACGATGCCGGAGAAGTCGCGCCCCGGGACCCGCGGCAGCACCGTGCCCTCCATCGCGCCGGCGACGTTCTTGACGTCGCTCGGATTGACCGACGACGCAATGACTTTGACGACCGCGTTGCGCGCGTCGGGCTGCGGGTCGGGAAGTTCGACGAGCCGCAATTGCGACGGCTTCCCGAACGCCGAAAATTGCACCGCTCTCATGACGGTTCGATGCTTTCGACCGGGCAGCTTGACAATCTTCGTCGGCCCCGCTACGATTGCGTAACCAAACGGTTACCAAAGCCGATGAAAGAGGATGTATGGGACAGCCAGTCTCGTGGTTCGAATTGCCCGCCGACGATCCCGCGAAGCTCGCGGAGTTCTACAACAAGGCGTTCGGATGGACGACCGAACCGTTCGCCGCCATGCCCGATTACCTGATCGTCAACCCGCAAGCCGGCGACGGCGCGATTTGGGGCGGTATTACCAAGCGCGGCATGCTGCGCGGCGTCACCAACACGATCACGGTCCCGTCGCTCGACGACGCGATGTCGGCGATCAAGGCGCATGGCGGTCAGGTGGTGACGGAGAAGATTCCGATTCCCGACATGGGGATGCTCGCCTACGCCGTCGATCCCGAAGGCAACACCTTTGGCATCATGGAGTCAAAACCACAATAGCGCAACGATCTACCCGCACGCGCGAGCGCGCGTCCGACGCGGTGTTCAAAGCGATCGCCGATCCCACGCGGCGCGAGATCCTCTCGCTCTTGCGTGGCTCGCGCCTCTCGGTCGGCGATCTCGCCGCGAACTTTCACGTCAGCCGGCCGGCGATCTCGAAACACCTTCGCGTGTTGCGCGACGCGGGGCTCGTCACCGACCGCGCCGACGGAACCGCCCGCATCTGCGAACTCAATGCCGCGCCGTTGGCGCAAATCGACACGTGGCTGCACGAATACCGCACGTTCTGGAGCGGCAATTTGCGGCGGCTCAAACGCTTCGTGGAGGAAAATCCGTAAATGCCCGTATCAACCGAGGGGACGATCGCGTCCGAAATCGTCATCGAGGCGCCCGCAGCCCGCGTGTTCGCGGCCTTGACCGAGCCGCAGCAGATCGTGCAGTGGTGGGGAAGCGACGACTCGTATCGCACGACCGCCGTCGAAATCGACTTGCGAGTCGGCGGGAGCATCCGCTACGTCGCCCGGGGCTCGCAGGGCAACGAGATGACGATCGCCGGCACGTTCCTCGAAGTCGACCCGCCGACGCGCCTTGCCTACACCTGGAATCCGAGCTGGGAAGACGGCATCCCGGAGACGATCGTCCGCTTCGAGCTGAGCGAGCGGGACGGCTCGACGCTCCTGCGGCTCCAGCACTCCGGGTTCGTCGCCGCCGACACCAGCGAAGAACACGACGAAGGCTGGGCGCTGGTCTTCGCGTGGCTCAAAGCCTATGCGGAGCGAGCAGCCTAGGCTCGAAGGGTTAACGGAGCGCGCAAACATGGGTACGATGAGGGCATGCAATCATCCGAACTCATGCGCCCGCGACGGGGCATGGCGCTGCGCCTGGCGGCGGCGCTCGCGCTCGTAACCCCGCTCGCGGCCGCTCCTTTCACGAGCCCCGCAATGGCGAAGTCGCCGAACGTGATCTATGGCTACGTCGAGCACGTGTCGGCGAACAACATCAAGATCTACGACATCCACCAGAAGCAAACGCTCGGTTTCGAACTGACGCCGAAATTCGATCAAGTCTTCTCGAGCGACGGCAACACGACGTATCAGATGAAGAACGTCAAGGCCGGCGAGTTCGTGAAGCTGTACTACGATCAGAAGGCGCTCGGGATGCGGCACGCCGACCGCATCTACGTCTATCAGAGCAACGCTGAGAATCCGCCGAGCAAGACTCAGTAACGCCTACGAACGGCGCAGGGCCGCCAGCTTCTCGATCGTGAACTCCGGGCTGTTGGCGAGCGCGATGATCTCGCGTTCCTTGGCGACGATCGCGTCCGCCGCAGCCGGGATCGTCCCGGCGACGTCGTGGGGGATCAGTTGCACGCCGTGCTGATCGCCCATGACGAGATCTCCCGGCTTCACGCGGACGCCGCCGACTTCGACCTCGCCACCCCAGTCGACGAGGTGCACGTAGGCGTGCGAAACCATGATCGAGCCGGCGAAATAATGGAAGCGTAACGGGCGCACTTCGCTCAGGTCGCGCACGCCGCCGTTGGTGACCGTCCCGATGCACTCGAGCGCCCGATGGACGTTCGATTGCACTTCGCCCCAGAACGCTCCGCACGGCTCGTCGTCGAGGTCTTGCAGGACGATGACACGCGGCGCCGGCACCTCGAGAATCGCGTGGTGCCATGCCTGGGGCGCGTACGCGCTCGCTGCCTTGTGGCGCGAACGGATCCGGCCGGTCATCGCATAACCGAGCATGACGCCGTGCTCGGGGAAGATGCAGCGGATCTGCGGGCTCATGAAGCCCTCGTTCCACGGACGAACGTCGAGCGTCTCGATCGCGTTGGCGACCGTCGGAGTGTCGTAACGGCGGAGCGCGTCGAGGACGTCCGCAGGCTGCGCTTGGGTCATGATACCTCCTGCGCGGCCGGTTCGCCGGGAAGAGGCCGCTTCATTCTCGGAGAACGCGCGGGCATGAGCCAACGCACGGGCGGCCGCATCCTCGTCGACGCGCTGAAGATCCACGGCGTCGAGCGGGTGTTCTGCGTGTCGGGCGAGAGCTTCATCGCCGCGCTCGATGCCTTTTACGACGAACGGGAAGCGATTCGCATCGTCGTCAACCGCCAGGAAGGCGGTGCCGCGAACATGGCCGAGGCGCACGGCAAGCTGACGGGCAAACCGGGCATCTGCTTCGTCACCCGCGGCCCCGGCGCAACCAACGCCAGCATCGGCGTGCACACCGCGATGCAGGACTCTTCGCCGATGATCCTGTTCATCGGCCAAGTGCCGCGCGCGATGGCGCGGGCGCGAGGCGTTTCAGGAGATCGACTTCCGCACGATGTTCGCGCCGGTCGCGAAGTGGGCGACGCAGATCGAGGACGCGCGCCGCATCCCCGAGATCGTCAGCCGCGCGTTCTACACCGCGACCTCGGGCCGCCCGGGGCCGGTCGTCGTCGCGCTGCCCGAGGACATGCTGCGCGAACGCGTCGAGGCGGCCGATGCGCCGCCCTACGCCGTCGTGCGGCCGCATCCGTCGGCGGCCGATCTCGCGCGCCTGCGCGCGCTGCTCGCAGAGGCCGCGCGCCCGCTGCTGATCGCCGGCGGGAGCGGATGGGACCAGGCCTCGTGCGACGACTTGCGCGCGTTCGCGGAAGCGAACGGTCTGCCGGTGGTCGCATCGTTCCGCCGCCAGGACTTGCTCGACAACGTGCATCCGTTGTACGCCGGGGTCGCCGGCATCGGCATCGACCCGGCGCTCGCGCAACGGATCCGCGAAGCCGACGTGCTATTGGTCGCCGGCGCGCGGCTGACCGAGATCGCGACCCAGGAGTACACGCTGCTCGAGGTGCCGTCGCCCAAACAGCGGCTCATCCACGTCCATGCGAGCACGGAGGAGTTGGGCCGCGTGTACGCGCCGGCCTTGGCGATCAATAGCGGGCCGGCCGAGTTCGCGGCCGCGGCGCGCGCGCTCGAGCCGCTCGATGCGACGCGCTGGGCGGCGTGGACGCAGGCAGCGCGCAACGACTACCTCACCTTCCTCGCCGGCGGATCGTGTCCGGGGGCGGTCGACATGCGCGCCGTGGTCGCGCACCTGCGCGCCGTGCTTCCGCCGGACGCGATCGTGACGAACGGAGCCGGCAACTTCTCGTCGTGGGTCAACCGCTACTATCAGTACCGCGGTTTTCGCACGCAGCTCGGACCGACCAGCGGAGCGATGGGCTACGGATTTCCGGCCGCGATCGCGGCCAAGCTCGAAGCGCCGCACCGCGCGGTCGTCGCCTTCGCCGGCGACGGCGACTTCATGATGACGGGCCAAGAACTGGCGACCGCCGTGCAGCACGGCGTCGCGGTGATCGTCATCGTGGTGAACAACGGGATGTGGGGTACGATCCGCATGCACCAGGAGACGCGCCATCCGGGGCGGGTCATCGCGACCGAACTCCACAATCCCGATTTCGCCGCCTACGCGCGCGCCTTCGGGGCGCTCGGCGAGGTCGTCGAGCGAACCGAGGACTTCGGCGCCGCATTCGCCCGCGCGCAAGCCTACGGCGGCCCGGCGCTGATCGAACTGCGTCTCGACCCCGAAGCGATCTCCCCGCGCATCTCGCTCTCCGCCCTGCGCACGGCAAGCCAGAACAGGTAAGGTCATTCCGTGGACGCCTATCATCAAGCCATCGCGCGCCTGAGCGCGTACGACGAGCGCGAGAACGCCGACATCGCACCCGAGATGCGTTCCGCATTCTACGGGCACGGACATCGCACGCGTTGGGCGATCGTGCTCTATCACGGTCTGACCGCGAGCCCGCGGCAGTTCTCGCAGTTGGCGGCCGCCCTCTCGGCGCGCGGCCACACGGTGATCGTGCCGCGCCTCCCGCGTCACGGCTACGCCGACCGGCTGACGTCCGCGCTCGCCGACCTGCAACGCGTGCACTTGGTCGAAGCAATCGACGAATCGCTCGCCTCGGCGCGGCTCGCCGGCGAGCGCATCGCGGTCATCGGCTTCTCGATGGGCGGGTTGCTGGCGTCGTGGGCGGCGCAGTTTCGCGGCGGGATCGCGCACGTCACGTCGATCGCGCCGTTCCTGGGCATCATCGGCTTGCCGCACGAGGCCGAACAGTACATCGCGCGCCTGACGCACCGTTTGCCGAACGTCTTCATGTGGTGGGACCCGGTCGCGCGCGAACGCCAGTCGCCCGATCACGGGTATCCGCGCTACGCGACGCACGCGCTCGCAACGTGCCAGCAGCTCGCGCACGAGACGCTGCAAGCTGCCGCGTACGCTCGCCCGGCGTCGGCGCGGCTGCTGGTGGTCACCAACGCGCGCGAGACGTCGGTCAACAACCGTACGATCATGCGGCTGCTCCACATGTGGCGCGCGCACGGCGCGCGCGCCGACCTGCACGTCTTCCGCCATCTGCCGCCGTCGCACGACATCATCGAACCGCTGCGCCGCCGGCGTCTGTTCCGCTACGTCAATCCGTCGCTCATCGCGCTCGTCACCGAGGCGTTGCAACGGGTCGACGGCGGCGTCGCCGAGCACGTTTCGTGAACGCGCGAGCTTGCCTGGCCCTCACGTTCGCCGTGTTGGCGGCGGCCTGGACGCCGGCGGCCGCGTCGGCCGCGATGACGCTGACCACCACGACGTTCCCCGCGAACGGGACGATGCCGCTCTCGACGGTGTACAACGGGAACGGCTGCCAAGGCGACGACCGTTCCCCGGCCCTCGCGTGGAGCGGCGTCCCGCCGGCGGCGAAGAGCTTCGCCCTGACGGTCGAAGACCCGGATGCCGGGCAACCGACGGGATGGTGGCACTGGGTGCGCTTCAACATTCCAGGCGACGTGCGCGGGCTGCCGGCGGACGCCGGCGCTCAGTCACTGACTCAGCGCGGACCGGGTTTGGACGCCCTGAACACCTACCTCGAGAACGCCTACGGCGGCCCGTGCCCGCCTCCGGGCGACAAGCCCCACCGCTATATTTTCACGCTCTACGCGCTCGACGTCGCGACCGTACGGCAGTTCAGCACCCATGCGACCGGGCCGCAACTCGTCGCGGCGATCCGCGGCCACGTGCTCGCCCAGGCCCAACTGATCGGGCATTACGGCCGTTAAGCGGAGCTAGCGGACGGAGAGCCCCACCCCGGCCGCTACGGCGTCCTCCGCCAAGGCCACGAGGATGTCGGGCACGTGCCCCTTGGTGGTGAGCCACTTGCGCAGATGGTAGCCGCCGAACGTCCCCGCGAGCGCTCCGGCGACGCCGAGCCCCACCGCCACCGCAACGTCGGCGCCGTCTTCCCTGGCGACCGCGCCGGCCGCGTACCCGCCGGAAGCCAACCGCACGCCGAGCGCCGGCAGCGAGGTGCGCGCGGGGACGAACGGCAGCTTGTCGGCGACCAACTCGCCGAGGGCTGCGGCGGCGAACGCGAGCGAGCTTGCGTCGCGGGCGCCGAGCCGCACCAGTGCGAGCGGCATCATCGAGCGCAGACCGCCGACGGCGCCGAGCGCGAACACGCGCCCGTACACGCCGGCCTTCACGCCGTCAGACGCGGCCGAAGCAAGGCGTGCACCGGCGCACCGTCGCCGTGCACGTACCGCAGCGGCATCGCGTAGAGATCGTAGTCGCCGGGCGCGACGTGCGTCAGCACGAGCCCCTCGAGGATCCATGCCCCGGAACCCAGGAGCGCCTGATGCGTCGCGGTGTTCGTCTCGCCGCTTCCGACCGACAGGTAGTCGATTCCGACGAGGCACACGCGGCGCTCGGCGAGATAGCGGGCGGCCTCGGCCGAAACGTATGCGTACTGCTCGTCGAACGGCAGGGTGGGCCAGTTGCGGTCGGAGTTCCGGGTGCGAAAGAGCACCCGCTCGCCTTCGCGGATCGCGTGCGGCAGCAGTTCTTCGACCGTGACCGCGACCGGGTTTTCGATCTTGATCACGCGCGCGGGCCGATGCCGACCTCGGGCGGGAAGAGATCGATCCCGACCGGATTGTCCTTGATCATGTGCAACGGGGCGTCGCAGTGCGTGCCCGTGTGCGAACCCATTTCCAGCAGCGACACGGTGCAGTTATCCCCACGATCGAGATCTTTCACGTGGGTGAACTTGACCTCGGGATCGCCCGGGAAGTGGATCATCCCCGACTCCAGCGGGACGCTGACGTCGATCCAGCCGGTCATGCGCGCGCCTGGCGCGGGATCGATTTCACGGGGTGCAGGTCGTTCTCGATGTCTTCCAAGGAGCGGCCCTTCGTTTCAGGCACGTAGGCGCGGACGAAGACGATGCCCAGCACCGAAACCGCCGCATACAGCCAAAACGTCGGCGCTTCGCCGAGCAACTTGAGCAGCGGCAAGAAGACGAGCGACACGACGAAGTTGCCGAACCAGTTGGCGAGGGTCGCGACGCTCATCGCGCGCCCGCGCACTGAGAGAGGATAGATCTCCGCGATGATGAGCCAGAACACGGGGCCGAGGCCGATCGCGAACGAGCCGACGTAGAGCATCAGGCTGATGACCGCGATCCAGCGCGAGGCTTCGCCGAGCTGCGGAAACGCGAAGGTGACTCCCAGCAGGACGAGCCCCGCTACCATCCCGGCCATGCCGTAGATCAACAGCGGGCGCCGGCCCAACCGATCGATCAGACGGATCGAGACGATCGTCAGCAGCACGTTGATCAGGCCGACGCTGACCTGCGCGAGAATCGCGCCCTCGGCCGACGCGAACCCGGCCTTTTGAAAGATGACCGGCCCATAGTAGATGACGGTGTTGATGCCGGTGATCTGCTGGATGATCGCCAAGCCGACGCCGATGATCATCGCGCGGCGCAGGTCGGGCTCGAGGAGCCGTTTCCACGACGCCTGCTTCTGCGAGAGCCCTTCGTCGATTTCTTTGATCTCCGCCTCGACGGTCGCCGGGTCGCGCGTCCGGTCGAGGATTGTGCGCGCCCGGTCGCGCTTGCCGGCCTTGATCAGCCAGCGCGGGGTCTCGGGCAGCACGAACATCCCCCCGACGAGCATCAGCGCCGGGATGACCGCCAGGCCGAACATCCAGCGCCAGCCTTCGATCGGCGCCAGCGCCAGATCGACGAGGTACGAGGCGAAGATGCCGACCGTGATCAGCAACTGGTTGAGGGAGACCAGCGCGCCGCGGTTGGCGGGCGGGGCGACCTCCCCGATGTAGAGGGGCACGACGAACGAGGCGACCCCGATCGCGAGGCCGACGATGATCCGGCCGGCGATCAGGGTCATGACGTCGGGGGCGAGCGCCGCCAGCAGCGCCCCGACCGTGAAGGTGCCGCCGGCGGCGAACATCGTCCAGCGCCGCCCGAAGTGGTCGGCCATGCCGCCGCCGGTCGCGGCTCCGATCATCGCCCCGATCAAGACCGAGCTGACGACGAAGCTCTGCACCTCGGTCGACATCGGCATCGAGTGCCCTATAAAGAGAAGGGCGCCCGAGATGACGCCCGTGTCGTAGCCGAAGAGCAAACCGCCTACGGCGGCGACGGCCGACGTGATCGCAACGATAGTCTTCCAACGCACGACGCTCGTTTAGGACGCGCCGGGTCGCGATGCCTCTTACCGCTTGCTTCCCCAGGAAGATTTTTCCACGGCTAACTCGCTGTGCGGCGCAAGAACAAGTGGCACGTTCAATGCACCGATATCACAGTCTGCACCCCTTCCATTCATCTGTATGCATAATGCGTAAGTGGTCTGAAGGCGCTAACCTAACATGGTATTCACGCCTTTCGGAGGGGGACTATTGATGTTTTTGGCTGACGCTAATCCCTACGTTGCAGCTCCTAGTTGGCTGAACGCAGGTGATACTGCGTGGCAGTTGACTGCGGCGACTCTCGTTGGTCTGCAGAGTTTTCCGGGCCTTGCGATTCTCTACGCGGGTGTCGTAAAGAAGAAATGGGCGCTCAACTCTGCGATGATGGTGGTCTACGCGTTCGCGGCCGTGCTCGTGGTGTGGGTGGGATGGGCCTACTCCATGTCGTTCGGCAATCCGTTGAAGATGGGCCCCGGCATCCTTTCCAACATGTTGGGCATGCCGGCGCCGGTGTTGTCACCGGATATGGAAATCGGGCAAGCGACGATTCCGCTTGCCGCAAGTGGTATGCCGCCGTTGCATTTTCCGATGTCGGCGATGGTGTACTTCCAATTCGTGTTCGCCGCGATCACGCCGATCCTCATCGCGGGCTCGGTATTCGGCCGTATGAACTTCAAAGCTTGGATGCTCTTCGTTCCCTTGTGGACGACCTTTAGCTACTCGGTCGGAGCATTCTCGATCTGGGGCGGCGGCTGGCTCTCGCAACTCGGCGCAGCCGACTACTCAGGCGGTTACGTCATCCACTTGGCAGCTGGTATTTCGGGCTTCGTCGCCGCGGCGGTCATCGGTCCACGGCTGCTCGAAGACCAAACCGACTTCCCACCCAACAACTTGATCATGTCGCTGGCGGGGGCCGGCATCTTGTGGCTCGGCTGGAACGGCTTCAACGGCGGCGATCCGTACTTCGCCAATGCCGACGCAGGCGCGGCCGTGCTCAACACGAACATCGCGACCGCGGTCGCGCTCCTGTGCTGGTTGTTCCTGGACATGTTCGTCACCGGTCATGCGAACGTCGTATCGATGATCAACGGCATGATCGCCGGTCTGGTCGGCATCACGCCGGCTGCCGGTTTCGTCGACGGTTTCGGTGCAGTCGCGATCGGCGTCGTCTGCGGGATCATCCCGTGGCTCTCGATCACGTACTTCTCGAAGGCACCGTTCATGAAGAAGGTCGATGACACGCTGGGCGTCATTCACACCCACGGCGTGGCCGGTCTCTGCGGCGGGTTGATGGTGGGACTCGTCGCCAATCCGGCCATGATCGAGTATCTCAGCACCGACAAGAAGACGTCGGCGGTCTCGATCAGCGGTCTGTTCTACGGCAATCCCGGACAATTGTTGACGCAAGCCGAAGCTGCGGCGTGCATCATCGTGTGGAACGCGGTCATGACCTTCATCATCCTCAAGGTCGTCTCTCTGGTCGTGCCGTTGCGCGCCAGCAGCAGCGAAATCGAGGGCGGAGATCTGGCGATTCACGGAATCGACCCGATGCCGGTTCCATATTCGCCACCGCCAGTGGGCGTAGGGGCCTCCGCGGGCTAAACTAGGCCTAGGATCCTCAACGTTAGCAAGGGCCGCCGCCCCTCCGGCGGCCCTTGCTGATTGTAGGCCATCTTCCTTCCACGATTCGAGCGGGGAAAGGCTTCATGCTCGCACCGCTCGGACAAGTGATCGCGGCCGGCGAACCGCGAAAGGTGCCAAAAATGCTGTCGCTGATAGAGCGCTATCCCAAAAAGGCCTTTTTCGACGAGTTCGCCGACGAAGCGGGCGTGCCGCGTGCCCTCTACCAGGGGCTCGCAAAGACCCTCGGCACGCTTGACTGGGACGAATTCCGCCACCGGGTGCAACTCGTCAACTCGGTGCTGCTGCAGCGAGGGGTCACCTTCACGGTCTATGCCGACTCGCGGGGGACGGAGCGCATCCTGCCCTTCGATCTGCTCCCCCGCATCGTCGCTCCGGACGAATGGCGGCTGATCGAGCGCGGGGTCGCGCAGCGGGTGCGCGCCCTCAACGAATTCATTCGCGACGTCTACCACGAAGAGAGGATCTTGCGCGAAGGCAAGATCCCGCGGCGCATCGTCTACTCGTCGCGGTTCTACACGCGCGAGATGATCGGGGTCAACGTCAGCCGCGACATCTACATCCACGTCAGCGGCATCGACCTGATCCGCGGCGACGGTGGCCAGTTCTACGTGCTCGAAGATAACCTGCGCACGCCGTCGGGCATCTCGTACGTGCTCGAGAACCGCGACGTGCTCAAGCGCTCGTTCCCGCAGATCTTCGAGTTCTACCGGCCGCGGCCGGTCGACGACTACCCGCACCGGTTGCGCAACGCGCTGCTGAACTCGGCGCCCTCGGGCGTGGCCGAGCCGGTAATCGTCGTGCTGACGCCCGGCATCTACAACTCGGCGTATTTCGAGCATACGGTGCTCGCGCGCCGCATGGGCGTCGAACTCGTCGAGGGCCAAGACCTCATCGTGCGCGACAACGTCGTCTACGCCAAGACGACCCGCGGGCTGCAGCGCGTCGACGTGATCTACCGCCGCATCGACGACGACTTCATCGATCCGCTCTACTTCAAGCAGGACTCGGCGCTCGGGATCGCCGGCTTGCTCGACGCCTATCGCGCCGGCAACGTCGCCATCGCCAACGCGATCGGCACCGGCATCGCCGACGACAAGGCGATCTATCCGTACGTGCCCGACATGATTCGCTTCTACTTGAGCGAGGAACCGATTCTCGCCAACGTGCCGACGTACGACTGCACGAACGACAAGGAGCGCAAATACGTCTTGGAACACCTCGATCAGCTGGTGGTGAAGAACACGTCGCAATCGGGCGGCTACGGGATGCTGATCGGTCCCTACGCCACCTCGGCGGATCGCGTGCGGTTCGCCGAGGCGATCACCGAGACGCCGCGCGATTTCATCGCTCAGCCGGTGATCCCGCTTTCGACGCATCCGACGGTCGTGGGCGACGAGATCATCCCGTGTCACGTCGACCTGCGGCCGTACGCGCTGTACGGCCAAGAGGTCGACGTGCCGCCCGCGGCGCTGACGCGGGTCGCGATGCGGCCCGGATCGCTCGTCGTCAACTCGTCGCAAGGCGGCGGAAGTAAAGACACTTGGGTCATTGCGGACGAGGTGCCATAAGATGCTCAGCCGCGTCGCCGAATCGCTGTACTGGCTGGCCCGCAACGTTGAGCGCGCCGAGACGCTCGCGCGCATCCTCGACGTCAATTACAACCGCACGATGGACCGCTTCGTCGCCCAGGGCGAACGCGCGCTCGTGCTGTGGCAGAGCGTCACCGAACTGGTGGGCATGAACGTCGACCTGGCGCTCTTCAAAGGCTCCCAGATCTCGTCGAAAGCCTTCGAGTACTGCACGTTCTCGACCGAGAGCCGCACCTCGATCGTCTCGTGCGTGCGCATCGCGCGCAGCAACGCGCTCAGCGTTCGCGCCGAACTCTCGACCGAAGTGTGGGAGTCGATCAA